>CANRMA010000001.1 GCA_947631625.1 uncultured Lachnospiraceae bacterium
CTTTTTTCTCTGAAATTCTATCTTGAATTTTCAGGGCTGCATTACTGTTTGTTTGTCAAGGTGCATATCCCTGCATGTCTTCCATCGGACACGCAGCTTTAGTATATTAACACAACCGCCCGCATGAGTCAAGACCTTTTTGAAATTTTTTTAATTTTAATTAAAATAATTATAAGGCTAATCCGATACTCATAAAAACTCAACTGAATTATGACATTTTCGTTATAGTTTTATTGCGGTGGATTTTTATTGTATCACTGTCTTCCAACTTTTGTCAAGAAATTTGAGAAATTTATTTCAAATTTTAATATCTATAACTAATAAATAATCTATAACCAATAAATATTTATAATTAATAAATATATATAACAACAAATGTATATAATCAACAAATGTATATAACTAAATAACACTTCCGGTATATTTTAGAATATAACATAAGAAGGCTATAAAGATAAAAGCTTCACATAATCCTAAGATCGCACCCAGAAATTTATTCAGACTGCCGATCACGGACACATTCGAAACAGCCATAAGCGGTTTGAATATCAAAGTGCAAAATTTATAGACAATTCCTATAACTGCCAAAGAAATCACGCATATTGCAAGCACGGTAAATTTTTGTGTTTTGGCGCTTACCACGGCAAAAAATATCAGCGCGATACAAATACATGAGATTACTGCCGAAAAAACATTTACCAGTTCCTTAAGCATTCCGTTGCTAAAACCCTTTTTAATTCTCCATACCATCAATAGAATAAAGATTAAAATGTATATTATCTTCAAGTCAGTATACAGCACCTTTCCGCTCATAGATGACGCTCATAGATGATTAAATTTAATTTATCGAAACACTGTACATGTCAAAACACAAATCCCGCTACTTTAACTCAATCGTATCTATTGAGTCCTGTGTTACCAGAATGTATTTGTATGACGTAGACGTAGGCAGCATCGCATACACGGACTTTTCAAAAGCTCCTGCATATTTTTCCACACCGCTCATATTAAAAATCTGACATTCCGATTCATTGTAAATAATGATCCTGTCCTCCGCAAATACAATGTCAGAGTATTCCAAATTAAATTTAATGGTTTGAATTAACTGACCTGATTTATTATATACATCTAAACGATATCTGCTATCACTGTCAAGGCTGTTAAATATAAGTCCGACATATTCTTTTCCGTAATAAATCTGCTGCACATCTTCATTGATCAGGCTTGTCGCCGTGCTTACAGGCTTTTCTGCGCCGCTGAAAAACATAATTCTGTCATCGGAAACCGCAAACATATTTTTGTCATCCAAAAAATGTGTATATCCCACCACCACATTCTGATAATCATAACCACTTACATAATTATCAGTATTGTTTTGTCCGACTTCGCCAAAATTATAAAATGCAACACTGGATTTAAGGGCACCGCTGTCAACAAAAAGGTAAGTCACACATACAAGTTTCCCGTTGGGCGAAATAGAAACCTTAAACGGATAGCCGCTGTCTTTCATCGTAGTTCTAAAATGTACAAGTTCTTCTCCTTCCGTATTATAAAGATAAATAAGCGTAACATCCGAATCATCCAACACCACTGCGACCACACCGTTAGCCGCGACACAGAAACTCCTGATCGGTTTGGTGGTAACGATCTGCCCCAATATTCTGTCAGTACTAACAATATATATGTTTCTTCCGTTGTAATCCCCTATGGCGGCTACATTCCGGCAGATATCAACCATTGGGTTCTGCATTTCAAAAGTCTCATTCCATACTGCATTACCCTTTATGTCTATAGAGCTTGCCCCGTCTTTACTATAAGTTAATATGTTCCCGGCAAATGACTCCATACTTCTGTTTGGAGAAGATTCGACATCTATGGAAGATACGACAACGCTCTGTGTATAGATTTTATTTTTCCAATAAATCATAACAGCAACAACTATTGCCACTGCCAATATCAGAACCAACGCCCCGCGATAAAAAACAGTAAATTTATGACTCTTTATTTTCTCCAGATAATTAGCATGTATTACCTTTTCACTATTATTATCTTTATTCTTTTCTTTATTTTTAAAGTAACTTCTAACGTCGATCATGCGTTATTCCTCTTTATATAATACAGTCACATATACATAACACGTATATTGTATCACATATTCAGCTACGGGAGTATTATTTTTTGTCCGTATTTTATATTATCGGGATCTTCTATTTTATTTATCTCGCAAATTTCCTTTACTTTCGACGCGTCCCCATATAATTTTATGCAAATGTTACACAGCGTATCGCCTTTTTCAATTTCATAATATTCGGTATAATTCCGTGCAAAAGCCTCTTGGGCCTGCGGCTGTTCTTCACTGCTTTCAGCTGCATTTACATCATCGGAACTACCATTCTCTGCATTACTGTTCCCGGCATTACTGTCATCTGATTGACCGTTTCCGGCATTACTTTCGTCTGATTGACCGTTTTCGGCATTGCCATCTTCCGATTTACTGTTGTCGGCATTATTTTCATCCGATTTACCGTTTGCAGTATTGCCTTCATCTTCGTTACTGTTTGCGGCATTAATTTCTTCGGCTTTACCGTTATCTGTATTTTCCGTATCCGTATTCTCTGAACCAAGATTTTCTTCGGCGGTTCCGCCAGTGTGATTACCGGAGTTATCCGCCTTTTGTTCTTTCCCTGCATCAGACTCACCGGTATCTTCTTTCTCCTGTGTCCCGGGCTCTGACTCTTTCGCATCCCGATTTTCTTTTTCAAACTCTGCATCTATATCTTCCAAACGCAGAACAGTGCCATCCGCTTCTTCTTTATTCTCATAACCGCTATTTTTTGCTGCCTCCTGATTTTCCATTGTAAAAAATACTTCTATCGCACTCTGTCCCAGATCCCAAAGCTTGGCATAGCTGTTGGTCGAACCGATTATTATGGCCGCCAGAATGAGAAAAACAGCCGTAAGCTGAATTGCCATCCACTTTCCTTTTGTATTAGGCTTTACAATTTTTGCAGAATTTGCGTCTTTTTTATGCGCGCCGTCAAATAAAGAATGCCCCTGCTGTTTTGAACGCGCAGATCCAGACTGCTCGACAGACTTATACAATGCCTTAAATTTATCGTCTTCTTTTTCCCTCGGTACCTCATCTTTCCGCTGTTCTATCATATAGCTCTGCATGGCTTCATTAGCATGATAAAAAATATAATAGCCTGCAAGTTCATACCGCCTTCCGTCTCCCTTTTTGGAATACTCCGTTACGGAAAAAACAGGCATGTCCACCTCGGGACGACACGTGATTTCTTCCAAAAGCTCATATCTTACAAAATATGAAATATTTTTTTCAAGCCCTGCGCCGTATATGTAATATTTTTTATTCTTCTGTTCCCTTGTGCCATAGAAAAAAATATTTTTGCTGTCTGTGGTTCCAAAATTTTTCAGATATGACATAACGTAGTCTTCTACATATAGCTGATATTTTTCCTCTTTTTCCCCTTTGTGAATTACAATATCCGTCGTTTCCATTAAACTCACCACACCTTTCAACAACCTGCATATCAGGCATATTTTTATAACTATAGCATAAGAAAGGCGCAAAATTTATCAAATCCCGCGGCAAATCGGAACAGAAATATCGTTTATTATGCTAACTATATGCATCAATGGTTAAGGACCGGTCATATGGGCCGGTCCTTTGCGGTATTTTATATAAATTGATAAATTGTTATGGCGTCATAAGATCTATTTGGTCCAAAGATAACTGACGGGAACTGAGGATGGTGAACGGAATCCGGAAAATATTGTGTTTCCAGGCAAAGACCGCTTCTCGCATCATACACCGCGCCATCCTTGCCGCTTTCCCTGCTTATACAGTTTCCCGCATAAAACTGCAGCCCCGGCAGTGTGGAAAATACTTTCATCTTTCTGCCGCTGGCAGGATCTTCAACAAAAGCTGCTTCCTTTAACGTGCCGTCGGCTCCATCCACAACAAAATTATGATCATATCCTTTTACCAGTTTAAGCTGTTCAAAATCAGCGTCAATCTCATCGCCTACCCGCCTGGGGGTTGTAAAATCCAAAGGCGTTCCTTTTACGGTAACTATTTCGCCTGTAGGAATAGCGCCTTCCACAATCGGCGTATAGGAACTTGCATGAATGGTCAATATATGATCTTCTATTTTACCTGCATTATGTCCGCTTAAATTAAAATATGTGTGGTTAGTAAGATTTATAGGGGTATCCGAATCACTTTCCGCATGATATGTCAGCTTAAGGCTGTTATCTTCCGACAAAGAATAGGACACCCTAAACTTTTTATTGCCGGGGAAGCCGATATAGCCATCCGCCATCTCCGTCGAAAAAGTGACACTCGTGTCAGTTTCTTCCGTGACATCCCACACGCGTTTATGAAGACCGTATTCCATATGGCTATGCAGATTATTAGGGCCGTCATTTACTTCAATCTTATATTCAGTATCACCTATATTAAAAGTTGCATTTCCTATACGGTTGGCGCTCGGACCAATAACAACGCCAAAAAAACTGCCGTTTCCATAATAGTCCTCAAGCTTATCAAAACCCAACACTATATCGTCTGTTTTACCGTTTGCGTCAGGCACATAAAGATTTACCAAAACAGCGCCCAAATTAATAACTCTTGCCTTTATGCCATTTGAATTCTCCAACGTATAAGCATATACATCTTTTCCGTCCCCGGATATCCCAAACAATTCTTTTTTCATCTTTTATGATCCTTTCTAAATCTTCGTGGATACCGCGCGCTTACAACTCGGTGCGCCCCTCTAATGCGCGCAGCAGCGTAACTTCGTCTATATACTCCAGATCCCCGCCTACAGGCACGCCACTGGCGATCCTTGTAACTTTGACTCCGGTAGGTTTAATGAGCTTACCTATATACATCGCCGTAGTCTCTCCCTCGAGGCTTGAATTGGTAGCGATTATCACTTCATTCACATCTTCTTTAAGCCGCTGCATAAGTTCTTTTAATTTAATATCATGCGGTCCGATACCAAGCATCGGAGAAATGGCTCCATGCAACACATGATATACACCCATGTATTTACCTGTTTTTTCATATGCCGCCAGATCCCTCGTGTTCTCTACTACCATAATCGTCTTATGATCTCTGTTTACATTTGAACAGATCGGACATACTTCACTGTCGGTAAGAGTAAAACATTCTTTACAGTATCTGACTTTATCTCTTGCCTCCATCATTGCCGCCGCAAGCCTGTCAACTCTTTCCTTAGGCATATTAATAATATGAAAAGCCAATCTCTGGGCAGATTTTGAGCCAATCCCCGGAAGCCCTGCAAGTTCTTCTATTAACTTATTGATATATCCGCTGTATAAATCCATTAGAAAGGCAAGCCTCCGCCCAGACCAAGTCCGCCCGTCATCTTGCTCATCATCTCTGCATTAGCTTCATCTGCCATGCGCAGCGCCTCATTTGCTGCTGCCATAACAAGGTCTTCAAGCATTTCAACGTCATCCGGATCAACCACTTCCTGCGATAACTTAACTTTGGTAATCTCTTTTTTACCGGTAACCGTTACTTCCACAGCGCCGCCGCCTGCTTTGGCGCTAAACTCTTTCTCCTCGAGTTCTTTCTGATTTTCTTCCATCTGACGCTGCATCCTCTGCGCCTGTTTCATTAAATTATTCATATTTCCCGGTATTCCGCCTCCCGGAAAGCCTCCTCGTTTTGCCATGTTTTTACCTCTTTTCTGTTAAAATAATATTTGATTTATCTTATTCATTCATCATCTTCATCTATATCAATGTGTATTATCTTGCTTAAATCAACATATTCCTGATCAAAGCTCTGTTCGTTTCTTATGCTCCTTATATCAACCTCTACTTCCTTACCTGCGGTTTCAGATATTATCTGCTCAAGCAGTTCTTTATGCCCTTCCTGCCTGAGAAAATAATCCGACGCTATTCCGTCCTCAACAACAACCATAAGTTTATTATCCCCGCCAAGACTTAAATGAGCCGTTTTTATATATTGCTTCATAGGCATTGAGGCCGCGCCGACTATAGCCGGCCATCCGCTCACAATAGCTTTGATATCCTCAGGAATTGCCTTTGGCAGCTGCGGGCGTTCTGCTGCATTTCCTGCCTGCTTCACACTGATCTGCCTTTCCTGTGCATATATATCGGAGCCCGATGGCGCAACTATACCTTTTTCCAACTTATCTTCTATTGCGCGAATCCTCTCCAACAGCGAGTCAGCATCTTTTTCCATACTAGGCCTGCATAATTTTATTAACGCTATTTCGATGAGAATTCTCTTCTGCGCCGCATATTTGATCTGGCCTGAAAGTTCGGAGAAAATACGTATATACCGCATTATAGTCTCCATCTCAATAACAGCGGCTTCTTCTTTTAATCTTTCCAGATTCTCGGAAGACATATCAATGGCATCTTCCATCATTTCAGAGTCGGATGTCTTCACCAACAAAAGATTTCGCAGATACCATGTAAAATCCGTTATAAACTGAGGCAGATCACGCCCCTGCATCACAATTTCTTCAAGCAGGGCAATACATGACGGCACATCGCGCCTGACTACATTTTCAAGCAGCCTGCCAAATACTTCCGTATCCACTGTTCCAAGCACATCCAATACCATGTCGTAGGTAAGATCTTTTCCAAAATGAAAAGCTATGCACTGGTCCAAAAGGCTCAAAGAATCACGAAATGAACCGTCAGCGCTTTTTGCAATATAACGAAGAGCCTTATCCTCAACGGATATATCTTCTATTTTCATTATCTCGCTTAATCTGTCCGTAATGGTATCTATGGAAATTCTTTTAAAATCATACCGTTGGCAGCGCGATAAAATAGTTATCGGTATTTTATGCACTTCTGTAGTCGCCAGTATAAAAATAACATATGAGGGCGGTTCTTCCAAGGTTTTTAACAGCGCATTAAACGCGCCCGTCGAAAGCATATGAACCTCATCTATAATGTAAACCTTATATTTACCGTCAGCAGGTGAATAGGATACTTCATCCACAATTTCCCTTATATTATCAACACCATTGTTAGAAGCGGCATCGATCTCTATCACATTCATGCTGCTGCCGGCCGCAATAGCCTTACAGCTTCGGCATTCACGGCAGGGACTTCCGTCTACGGGATTTTCACAATTTACTGCTTTGGCAAAAATCTTGGCAATTGACGTTTTTCCCGTACCTCTGGTTCCGCAAAAAAGATAAGCATGCCCTATACGCTGCGCCTTAATCTGATTTCTCAATGTTGTAACGATATGTTCCTGTCCTTTTACATCCTCAAAACGATCCGGACGAAACTTGCGGTAAAGTGCTGTATATGACATACATGTCACCTTTTCCTTTCTACTAATCAACCGAATCAACCGCAGTCCGTCGTCGCTTAATCGCCAAAACTGATCCCCGTTAATTTGGCTTCCTGTACGATCGTTGCATCCGGCGCTACCATCTTTAATTTGCCGGCTACTTCCTCCAAAGGAACCTTTACTATCTCTCTGTTCTTATAACCGACCATAAAACCATATTCACCGTTTAAGATCATCTTACCTGCCTCAGCTCCCAGACGCGTTGCAAACACACGGTCATACGGACACGGGCTCCCGCCTCGCTGAGTGTGTCCGGGTACTGTTACACGTACATCCTGCCCGGTCTTTTGCTGAATCTTATCCGCTATCTCATAAGAAACCGAAGGATAAGGATAATTCTTCATTTTCTCTTTATATTCTTTCTTGGAAAGTTTGGCGTCTTCTTTGGATATCGCGCCTTCCGCAACCGCCATGATCGTAAACTTGGAGCCACGCTCCGCGCGCGCGTTTATAGCTTCTATTATTTTATCAATATCATAGGGTATCTCGGGAATAAGAATTATATCGGCGCCTCCGGCCATTCCTGCATTCAGCGTAAGCCAACCCACTTTATGTCCCATTACCTCCACGATAAAAATACGTCCGTGTGAAGCGGCTGTTGTGTGTATACAGTCAATGCATGCCGTTGCAATATCAACCGCGCTCTGGAAGCCGAACGTCATATCCGTTCCCCACAGATCATTATCTATCGTTTTAGGAAGCGTCACTATATTGAGTCCCTCTTCTCTTAAAAGATTAGCAGTTTTATGCGTTCCGTTACCGCCTAAGATAACAAGGCAATCCAACTTTAATTTATAATAATTCTGTTTCATTGCCTCAACTTTATCAAGACCGTTCTCATCAGGCTCTCTCATTAATTTAAAAGGAGTTCTTGAACTTCCAAGAATCGTCCCTCCTTTGGTCAGTATGCCTGAAAAATCAGTTCCCGTAAGCATACGAAAATCACCATAAATCAATCCTTTGTATCCTTCAAGAAAACCATAGATTTCCACAGCCTCACCACTGCACGACAGGCATTTGACAACTCCACGCATTGCTGCGTTTAATGCCTGACAGTCTCCGCCGCTGGTCAACATTCCGATTCTTTTCATACCGCTTCCTCCTTAATGATCATTTTAGATTCAACAACGGAAAGAAGGTTTCACCGACTTTCTATTGTAATGAATAAGATTATAATAATAAATTAAATATAGCAAGTAAATTATATAATATTTTGGGGAGTATCACAAGGTTAAAAATAAAAAGACTGCCGCACGAATGCGACAGCCTTTTATAAACTTTAAAACCACTCTTACTTCATACTTTTAGCTATTATTTTGAATGTTGCAGTCTTTGCACCTGAATAACTGCTATTTTCTCCTGTAGATGTAATAACCGCAGAAGCCTTACCTTTATTTACGTTATTGGTAAAATCAAACCTTAATTGTTTCAACAATTCCTGATTAGCCTCTTCATTATATTTAGAATCATCCTCATCAAGTATAACCGTGACTGTCTTCTTTTTTATCGTGATAACAGCTTTATACGGTATGGCTTCACTACCGGTATAGCTTAATTTATTTTTAGTCGCAGACGTTGCGGACTCATAAAAATCAACCTTAGCCTTTGAAAGATCTATGCCGTCCTTCTTCAACCCATATGCTGCAACTCTGTTGGTTCCTTCATAAGCGCCTTTACCCTCAAGCTTAACATACGCTATCTTATCCGCGTTTTGAGCTTTAGTAATATTTTTGGAAGCCTTTTCATCATCCCAATAAGTTACTTTGTAGTTGGACGTTTTAAGCAATACTTTACTTCCATCGCTCAAGGTCTCAAATACATAAGGTTTGGCTTTATATACTTTATTAGCTTTGGTGAACAACACATCCGGAACTACAACTTCTATATTGTCGCTGTTTAAGTCGCCTTTATTAATTGTAAATTCACCCGTTTTCTTAATACCCTTATAGTTTCCAAGACCTGTTACGGTATACTTAGCCGTTCCGACTTTCTTATTTCCGCGATATGCGATCTTATAATCCATACCCAATTCAAGAGGTATATCATTATAAGTCACTTTAAGTCCACGCGCGTCATTTTCTAACGTAACCCCGGTGCTGAAATAATCAAGTTTAACGCTCTTAGTAACAGCTTCACCACCCAAAGTGACTTTAAGCAAAGCGGCATTGTTAAGTGCAGGTTTAATCTTGTAAGTCTTAGTAATGGTGCCTGTATACATACCGGTACCCGTAACAATAACCTTCACGGTTCCAACATTGATTGTATCACCACAATATCTTACATTATAATTATTTTCCGACACCTTACCATTTTTGCTCTCAACACTTGTTATTGCCTGATCGGCTTTAGTATCCTCGCCGTTATAGTTAAAAGAAGTTTCTTTTAATGTCACTTTAGTGATCTTTATCATAGCTGACTTCTTAATAACCTTAACATATATTTTCAGTGCATCTTCAGCTTTATCAGAAAAGTTATTCTGTCCTGTAACAGTCAGGTCGCCACTAGCTGTCCATTTATCTGTCTTACTGAGTTTATAATCTTTTTTATTAATCTTTACTCCATTAAAGAAACCGGTAAAAGATAATTTAGATTTCTCAGCAACGCATATAACGGCATCATAACCATTACTCTGCAGTTGTGATGTATCTATACCTAACTTATCAGTCGCTTCGTCATAGCCACTTATGCCTATTGCCCCGGTTATAAGGAGCGGGCTCTCATCTTTACCTTGATCGTAACTGTCTTTAAGACTTGCCGCCTCAATTGTAAATATATCTTCCTTACTTCCGGAGAAATTACCTTTACCTTTGACTACGATTTTAGGCGATTTTTTATCATTAGCATTTCCCTTATGTACATTGATATTATTAATATACTTATATGTATAGTCTTTACCTTCTGTAATAAGCTTTCCGTTATAGTAAACTTCAAACGAAGGAGTAATCTTGCTTCCGGTATATGTGTATGTATGCTCTTCATTTTTCTGAACAATTACGAGACCGGAATTATCAATATTGGTACCTCCGCTTCCATCTACAGTATAAATATAAGTAACCACATCACTGTCAGCCAAGCCGTCTTTTACTGCATAAGCCTTAATTGTAGTATTTTCATTAATCGTAATTGCAGTTATAAATGTTTCTCTGCTCTTACTAATTCTAGGGTCCGATCCGTCCAGAGTATAATAAATTGATGCACCCTCATCACTGCTAAGTGTAACTTTAGTACCTTTTTCTACTTTACCCGCCTCAGGGCTTGCAACAGGCGCAGCCACTGTAGGGACCTTATATGTATGACTGGATATATCGCTTACCATATTTCCTTTTACGGCAATTGCTTTAATTATTACACTCTTCTTTACCGTAATACCATCTTCATCATAAAGATCCGCGTTGCGAATAGTCGGGTCTGCCGGATTTGTTCCCATTGTATAGTAAATTGACGCACCATCTTCCGCAGATATCGTAATAATTGTATTAACATCTATTTCTTCGTCAGTATTATTAAAAACAGGCGCTTTAATAGTTCCTGTAAACGAATCTGTTGCAACCGTGTATACAAATGTCGCCACTGCACTCTTTTCACCATCTTTAACCGCGATTGCTTTTATTGTAGTCGCATTCGTAACTACAATTCCGGTATCTTCTTTATAAAGCGTACTATATATGGTCGGATCTGCCGGATTCGTTCCCATTGTATATCGGATCTTTGCATCAGCCGTTTCAGTTGTAAGCATAACTGAGGTCCCGGCATCCAACACGCTTCCTGTAGGCAAATTCGCCGTAGGCGCCTTAACAGAAGAAGCAACCGCATATACATAAGTAGCCACTTTACTGTCAGCAAGCTCTGTATCTTCATTAGCCTTTGTATATGCTTTAATCGTCACATCAGAAGTTATTTCTATTCCACCATCTTGATATTTCTGTGCATTTTCATTACCTTCTGTTTTGGGATTAGAACCATCGGTTGTATAAATAATTTCATAAGTATTTGCTTCAGCTCCTTCAACAGTCAGCTTAACCTTATCGCCCTTATTAACGATACCTGATGACGGAGTTGCTTTAGGAGCATTTAAAGTGCCTTCAGCGCCCTGCGTATCCAATTCTTCTGCCTTGGCTTTAACAGCATTGATCATACTTTGACCAATCTGCTCCCAATATATTGCTCTATTGGTATATCCACTGTTAATATCATATGCCGTAATAACAGAACTTGAATCGATACTGAATACAGTATCATTATCAATTGTAGTTCCACTTGCTCTGTTTGGAGCCTTAACCTCATATGCCAAATTACATTGTAACTTTTGGATGGCTGAGGCCATGGCTATTGCCTCAATCAATCCGCCAAGTTTATTATTATGGGTTTTTTCTCCGCTAGACATAAGCTGTGAACCATATGTATCATCGTTTTTACCGTCAGCAGCCCATGCATCCTCGAATAAATCTTTTGTAAATTCAAACGCATCTATTAGGATAACATCTTCTTCTTCGGCCAATTGCTTTACGGCATCTACATAAGTATTGCTGCTTCCTTTTTCATCTGCTTTAATACAATGGTGAGCATAAATCTTTCCATCACTGTCATAATACATTCTGGATACAGGTGTTACCAATATAGGAGTAGCATTCTTTTCTCTGGCAGCTTCTACGTACTGTTTTAAATACCATTTATATGTACCCTCTGTATCATCAGTCTTAGCTGTGACCGGATATTTACCTGAAGCATCCGGAGTTCCAAGCGGCACATATCTGCTTGTGTCGCTATCCGCACAATCATTGTGACCAAACTGTATAAACAGATAATCGCCTTCGCCAATATTATCTGCAATCTTACTCAGACTTCCCTCTTCACAAAAAGTCCTGCTGCTTCTTCCGCCATTTGCATAATTCTGTACTTTCACATCGGCTTCGTCAAAGAAAAGCTGTATAAATTCACCCCATGAACCAAGATTTTCTCCTTTGCCATTGGTATAGTACATTCCATTGGCAGAATAATCCTTAACAGTTGAATCACCCGCAAGGAATATATTAATTCCTTCTCCTCGCACGATATCTGAACCATCAGACGGTTCTTCATATCCCTCCGCTACAACAGGCTCTACTACATACGACTGCGGCTGACCAACAACACCACTTATCGTCTGCGGTGTGACAACTACCTTAATATATTTTCCGACTGCATCTTCTCCAACCTTATAAGTTTTATCTACAATTGCCGTAGAACTTTTAACAAGCGTTCCCTCTTCATCTGAATCTTTATTGTCTATCATGTACCATTTGATAACAGAAGCGTCATTACCGGCGTTATCACCCAAAGAATAACTAACTGTCAGCGTATGTCCCGGTTTCAAAAGGTTGATATCGCCATTATCACTTACTTTTATATCTGTGACCTCTATGCTGCCTGCTTCTTTATCATAATAAACCGGTTCCCAACCTGCAAAATAATCTGAAACATTGATTGCAGCCGCATCCATTACAGTACCGCTTACTCGAGATGCAGTATCCACAACAGTTCCATCAACCGTAGTGGTATTGTACTCATGGAAATTAGCCTTCTCAGGGGTAGCATCCCCCATTTTGGTCCAACCTGCGCCTTCAATCATATCGGCCTCTTCAAGTTTGGTATTAATGAAAGTTACCCTTGCCGCCTGACCCCACGGTCTTCCGAAATAACCTGCAGTTGCCGTTAATTTATGGTTGTATGTAACAGAGCAGTTTCTAAACAGATATCCGTATTCTGCGCCTAACTTAGCATCCGGCCTGTTAGCAGTAATATATCCGCCTACCGCATCTGAACTGTAACCTTTCCATCTTAACTCACATGCATCAAATACGCAGTCGCCATCTCCAAAAATATAATCCGTCATACCTTCAATACGACAATTTTTAAAGTATAAATGTATTCCGGAACCTGTATATAAGGTATCCTGACTGCTGTAAAATCCACAGTTCTTAAATTCAGCCTGATCCGCCTCTATTGCAATTGCAGATGCACGCTCAGTAGCAGCTTTGCTCTGTACGTCAGCATTGTATTTCCTTATAAAACTTATTTCTGTTGCTGAACTTACAAGCTCAACTCCATCTTCAATTTCTTCATCAGTAATATAGCGATTGAATGAATTTTCAAACGTAATTCCCTCAGCTCTGAAAGCCTTAGCAGTATTTTTTACATATACAGCCACACCCCATTTTGCTGCCAAATGCTTATCAAACTTGTCATATGCATTTTCAACATTATAATATCCACTACTGTCTACACTGTAATACTGATAACCAATACCATAATACCACGTCAGCAATACTTCATCTTTAGTATCATTTACAAAACTAATGTACGGCGTTGTTATAATTATCTGCTCTCTGTAAGTTCCCGGAGCTATATGTACTTTAATACGCTCCGCTTCACTCTGGGGATTCATAAGTTCGCAGGCTTCCACAGCCTCCTTAACGGTTTTATAATTGTCAGGCTTATCCGGATATCCTACATAGATATCGCTCTTTCTTTCAATATTTTCCTTTTTTTCATTAGAAACAAACAATAAGTCTTTACTTATTGAACCACCATCCACAACTACATGCGTATTAGTGGCATAGCCATTTACCTCCGCCTTTGCAATGTATTCTCCATCTCTTAACTTAACAGAGTATCCCCCATCCGCAACGGTCGCTGCATAAACATAATCATCTGCAATATTGGTAAATGTAAGCGACTTCACTTCAACCGTACCACTCAATCCAATAAAACCGCCCGTCACGTCATACGTATTTTTTAATTGTACTATGATAGTTCTATTGTCAAAACTTGTTCCTTCATCTTCTTTACAAATAACCAAAGGTGAACGTATTTCATAATCATTTGCTCCCTGCATATCAATAGCGTATTCAATATCAGGCTCAAGATACGCACTAAATGTAAGGCCGTTTTCATTGCTATCAATATCAAGCGCAACCGCCATAGCTCCCGAATCTTCAGACGGTTCCATAGTTATAGCAAGCTTTTCGGTAATATATTGTTTATCAAATCCTTTTATTTTGCCTGCGAATAGGAATGTAGATTTGGGCTCTACAACAAGTTTCACATTATCTTTTCCGGTAAATACTTCCTCGTCGGTTACAGTTATATTGCTACTGTCACTTGTAAAGCCAAAGCCCATTACTCCCGATAGCACAGCCTTATAAGTATAACCCGGAGCCAGAGCAACTTTAAATGAACCGTCTTCCTTTATCACAACATCAGTCTCTGCTTTAGTAGTCTGATTTACAAACTGTACTGAATAACCGTCAGGAAGTTTATTTTCTCCAAAATCTATCTGCCCGTTTACCACTACGCCGGGTATTCGCATTATCCTATGATACATCGGCTTAGCGCCGTTAATATTTTCCGGCCATATCTTATAAGTACCGCTATATTTCGCAGTAAACTCATATTTATGAAACTCTCTCCCGGCTGTGGCAGTCGTCACTGTATCATTCTGCAGGCCATCCTCGGACTCAAAATGATATGTAAGTGGTCCGTTTGTATGCGAACCCATATACGCCACAATCTTATCACCGGCTTTTACATTTTCAATCGTTACATATCTTGAACCGTTACTGCCCGTACCGTTAGAATACCACGCTCCCGCCGCTTTATAACCATCTTCAAATTGGTTATTTGAGCCATTCCCGCTTGCTGCCACAACGATATTTGTTAATTTTGACAGATCAGAATACAAACGGTCTTCACCCATATAATACATGGTCAGATCACCAAACGAATAATTATATACTTGGGTCTTGTCTCCCTTAAATTTACCTTTTGTGCCCGCTTCCGAACTGATAATATCTGCAGCGATCCAGATTTCCGGAGTTATATTATTTGTGTATTTAGAATCTGTCTCTTCTTTACCACCGAAATCCCATACGTCGATAGTCTTAGACGAAGCAGCTTCCTCTTCAAATAACGCTTTAATTGATACGTTTCCTGCAGGCATGGTGAATCTATTATAATCAATAACAATATCTGATACTAAACCTTCACCGCTCAATACCTGCCATTCTTTGAACGCATAGCCCGCATTAGGAGTCGCGGTTAAAGTAATACTATCACCTTCGTTTGCAGTGTCCCTGTTTGCCTTAGCAGTACCGTTTTCATCGCTTTCTACAGTTATGGTATACTGTCCGGCTGTTTCTTCATCACCTTCTAATTCTAATTTTATATTGCTAAATGTAACGTCAGCTTCTCTTGAAACAAACATACCTATATAAACATAATCCGAATCTACGCTGATAAGTTGGAAATCATAACCGCCGCTTTGAGCCGGTTCATTACCAAAAGTACATTCATAACCATCGCCATTATATACTATACTCAGGTCATACTCTGAACCTGCCGCGATAGTAGTGCCGTTAGCAAAAGCTGTCCTGCCGCCTAATTCTCCGCCTCTGCGATAAAAACTGTTACATCCGGTATCCCCAAGACTTCCTGCGGCAACATAATCTGAACTAAGCGCATTATCCTGTGTATCAATATACATGTCATCACGAGCCATTAATCCAAATGCCACTTGAGTGCCGCTTCCAATACTATTTAATTTGGCTGTAGCAGATAATTTGAACTTTTTATTGGCAGGTAACTGATAGTAATACATTGCAAAGCCATCTGCGGCATCAGTAATTTTACCTCCACCGTTTTTCAATGCCTTAATATTCATATTTCCTTCTGCATCTTTACCAAATACAAAATTTTCCGTATTAATTTTGCTAGCTCCGCCCGTAATTCCAAACACACTCGCATTAAAAGTAATGGCATCCACGCCCTCACCTAATGTATAACTCGGGAACTTACTGCTTACGGTCGTAGGCGGCGTATAATACGGCTTTACATAATCAGGATTTTTAACCAAAGTATTTTCCTTAGCCGGCTCACCTTCAGATAAGTCAATATGTTTTGCAAACGCAAGTTTCCCTAATAAACTGTTATCCGCAGCCTCACTTATATTTCTGGCAAATAAATATGCTACTTTCTTAGCGCCATAAATATTAAGATGCGTATTATCAACAGATTTAGGATTACCCGGATCATTTTCTCCCCCAAGTCCTGACAACCATGCATGCAGATACAATGTTTCATCCGGACCGATCTCATTATATAAATTCTTTGTCAGTTCCGTCAGATCAACAACCGGAACATCCTTATCCTTTCCTAACTCACGGATGGCTTCAGGATAATCCCCGCCTTTATATGTTACTCCGCCTGCAACTGCATCTTTGGTAATATGGCACTCACTTTCCGAAAGCGTATCACCGGTGCCTCTTCTTACTATCGGAGTACACAATATTACTTCAGCCTTAACATCCTGCGCTATCTTTACATAATTATCATATAGGCTCTTCGCGAATGAACCTTCTGTCTGCCAGTCACCATTCGGGTCGGTATATTTTTCCTCTCCCGTTTTCTCATCATTGTGACCGAAACCAATAACTAATACATCGCCTTCTTTAAGCCCGTTTTTCAAAGTAGTATAATTACCCTCTGCCAAAAAGCTCTTGGAACTTCTTCCTGACATAGCAAGATTTTGTACAGTATAAGTTCCATCCAGATAATTTTCAATCTGAGTTCCATATCCATATCTCGGGTAATAATAATCATCATCAAACGCACATACCGTAGAATCTCCAACAAGCCATAGCGTATGCGCTCCCGCTGCATCAGTCTCCGGCTCCGCTTCCCCGCTCTCTGCCTTATCAGATGTCTCAGTCTCTTGTGTGTCAAGCTCTTCTTCGGCCTGCACTCCATCCGTAATTTCTTCCTCTGTATTTGTTTCGGATGTTGCACCGTCTTCTGTATCGGAAACATTCTCATCAGTTTCTTCCGTTCCCGGCAATGCCCCCCCCTCTTCTGTTCCACCAACATCTTCAGCGGCTGCTCCGTCTGTTGCGGTTCCGCCCTGAACAGTCTCATCCTGCGTCACTTCATCCTGTACAGTTTCCTCTGTAGTCTCAGACAGCTGTGTCTCACCGGATACAGTATCCTCCACAGATTCTTCAGTCTGTGGCGCCGTTCCCGCAAGTTCTCCGGCATAAACTGTCATGTTAGACAGAATCATAGCCGCAGACAATGCCAACGCCATGATCCGTTTAGTAAGTTTGCTTACTGATCTCCCCATAACTTCCTCCTTTTTAAATTACAGTGGTCAAATTCACCATTTTTTTATTAATATGGCAAAAATTATTAGTAAAAACATCATACCATATCCGCATTATTATATCAACCATTATCGCATAATCATAAAAGTGACAAAAAATTCTCAAAAATATCAAATTTCATATTGCACAATCACCAAATTTAAAATATGTAAAAATGCAAAAAATAAAGGCCTGCACCACAGCATATTCCTTTACTAATATACTTAGATATGCATTTGTAAAACTGTTATCAAAGCTCCCGAATTTAGGCAAAGTATATAACGATCAATAAAAAACGGAGACGGCGGGATTCGAACCCGCGTGCCCCGAAAGGCAAACTGATTTCGAGTCAGCCCCGTTATGACCACTTCGATACGTCTCCATTCATACAAAATTAATTATACCGACTTGTTCATTTTTCGTCAACCACTGCTTGTAAAATATTTGAGATAACATGCTTGTAAAATATTTGAGATAATATTGGAGTTAGTTTCAACTAATTAACTGATTTTTATAATTTTTTCCCAAACTGCAACAAAATCCTCTTTTTTATTCTCTAATATGCATAAGGATGTTACGATATCGATACAACCTGATATTTACAGCGCAAATCACCTGCAATAAAGGCAACTGCCGACGCGCTTGCTATTTTCCATTGCATGAATTGCGCTGTCTGTTAAGCTTATACTAAATACTGAAATTATTTCAGTAAGAAACGGAGACAAAATATGCATACACTTATCAAAAAAGCCGTTCGCGGAGATGCGGAAGCCTTTCTTACACTTATGGATATGCACAAAGACTCCATGCTGAGGATCGCCCACACCTATCTTTTGCAGGAAGCGGATGTGGCGGACGCCATGCAGGATACCATTCTTGATGCTTATGAAAATATTTCCAAGCTTAGAGAGGCGCGCTATTTTAAAACATGGCTGATCCGCATACTGCTCAATAACTGCAGCCGCATATACCGTAAAAACAAAAACTATATATCCATAGAAGAATTTTCAGACAGTATTCCCGATAAGTCATCGGAAGCCGACATTGCCCTTTTACAGTTCCATGAGCTGTTATCCTATGTTTCGGATGAAAACAGGCTGTGCTTCCAGTTATATTACGGCGAGGAGTTTACTACCGGGGAGATCGCAAAAATTCTTCATATAAATGAAAACACCATCCGCAGTCGTATGCGCAGGGAAAAGATCAGATTAAAAAACAAACTTAAACAAACAGGTTACTTAGACACTGAAGGAAAGGAAGGAGCGATATGATGAATACCAGACACAACGATTCCGAATTATACAATATTCTGCATTTTACGCCTGAGGTTTCCGGCGAAGTGAGCGATAAAATATTATCCGCCTATGATAAGATAAGATTTTCGGCGGCCCATGATAATACTATAGCATCATTCACTCACGATAAGATCATAGCCACATCTGCTGCAACAAAACCGCGTTTCAGGATTAAAAGAAATCTATGCTTATATCTTGGAGCCGCAGCCGCTTTTGTTATCGCGGCAGGTCTGTCATGGTTTAACGGATCCGTTATGGCAGCTAATATAGCCATCGTAGGAAACATCTTTCATATGACAGAGGATAAAATAAGCTATCCGGGTAATTTTAGCGATAACCCCATATTGCTAAGTCCCGTATATGATAATGCCGACAGCGCCGATAACGGCAGTAACACAGACAATATAGCCACTACTGCTTTATCTCAGACTTCAGGAGATATTACCGTTACGCTTTCAGAAGCAAGTTATACGGACATGGCATTGTATTATTCATTGGAATTATATAGTGAAACCGGTTTCCCGCAGGACTTTGATAAAGTAAAAAACATGAAAGACTATACGCTTTCTTATAATGTTTTAAACATGCGCAGCAGCCAGCGCTTTGATTTCTCAAACTCTTCAAAACATGCTGCCAAAGGTTTGCAGGATAATCAGGATAATTCCGAAACTTCATATGGATCGCCTAAATCCGGCGCTTTGGATATGCAGATCCTGGATTGCAGCATTGAAAACGGACGGCCGTCTCCATATTCAATAGAGGGCATTTTTGTTGACGAACATACGTTCGCAGGAGTAATACGGATAGATATGGAAGAGATTAAAGATATCCTAAATGCCGATACCCTTCCGGACGAATTTACTTACAGTATTACAATTGAAAAATTCTGGGGAACGCTGAATGAATACGACGACGTATCAATTACGGATCCTGAGACAAAAGAAGTTACAGTCATTAAAGAAGCCGTGAGAAAATATTACGAAGGCCCCTGGACTTTCACCATTCCCGTAGCTATAAACGCAGCCGATACTCAGGTATATGAAATAGAGAAAACCAATAAAGACGGAGTCGGTATATCTTCCGTTACCAAAACTCCTTATGAACTCAAAGCTGATATCATTCTTCCACAGGAGGCGGACCCCGCAGACTATATTGTTGTTATCACTGACGCCGACGGCAGAATACTTGACTCCCAGGGAGATAATGCAGAAATATACTCGACCTTTGGAAGAGATATAAATACTATAAATGTTTATGTTGCAGACTACTACACTTATATGAATGAGTGCAAAGCCGACAATGCCGGCCGACTTCCCGCAAAAGCTCTGTTTAAGACTACTGTAAACCTGTCCGGAAATTAATAAATACCCGGGTGGAATTGAACCGGCATATATGATACAATAGGCTCACAAAGCCAAAAATTCTTAAACAAATTTCGGGAAAAGGTGTGGATATGGACACTGATGAAAAATATATGAAGGCCGCGCTTAAACAGGCTCAAAAAGCATATGCCCTTGGAGAAGTGCCTATAGGCTGCGTGATAGTATATCAGGATAAAATCATCGGCCGCGGCTATAACAGGCGGAACACCGACAGAAATACCCTCGCCCATGCGGAAATAACCGCCATAAACAAAGCCAGTAAAAAATTGGGCGACTGGAGGCTCGAAGACTGCACATTATACGTGACCCTTGAACCCTGTCAGATGTGCGCAGGCGCTATTGTGCAGGCCCGTATCACGGAAGTTGTAATGGGCAGCATGAATCCCAAAGCCGGCTGCGGCGGCTCTATTCTTAACATTCTGGAAATGCCGCAGTTCAACCACCAGGTTAAAGTTAAAAGAGGTGTGCTTGAAGAGGAATGTTCAAATATGCTGACCACTTTTTTCAAGGAGCTCAGGGCGAGAAATAAAGTTGACAAACTGCTAAAAAAACAGTATACTAATTAAACCGTGCAGCCGGGGCGGTAGCGGTGCCCTGTACCTACAATCCGCTATAGTAGGGGTGATGCTTTATCGAGGGCCTTGTTTTGTGCAGCTGCCCTTTATAAGTGACGTTGAAGTTTGGGTCTTACGCAATGGAAATTCATGAACCGTGTCAGGGTGGGAACACAGCAGCACTAAGTGAAACCTTCCATGTGCCGTAAGGGTGCCTGGCGGAGTTAACTGTAAAGGTAACGTGCATGAGTCGGGTTCGACATAAAGCGCACGGTTTTAAATTTCTACCTTTCTTAAATAATAACCAAACTTACCCTCTTCCGCGTCGCCGCCTTCACATTCAAAAGCTTCAAATCCAAACATCAGCGCCACCATCTTTTCCCTCTCATAAAATACACCCGGCACTCCTATGTAGAAACTTTTTTCTTTCCCCAGAATTAAATAACGATAGTTATAAAATCCGTGCAGCAAAAAGCTGTTGTTGACAAGATGCTGATAATCGGAACGCAGGATCACAAAATCTTTCGGCTCAAGTTTTATATAAACGCGATCATCCCCATACGGATGTATATTTTCATAAGCCGCAAGAAGCTGCTCCCACTTATCTTCATATAACTGCGGCGCAACTGCCTGTCTCTCCAACGACTGCCGCTCTTCCAGTTGTTGAATTGATGTCTGCTGCTCTTCCAATTGCTGCTTCGATGTCTGCTGCTCTTCCAATTGCTGCTTTGATGTCCGCTGCTCTTCCAATTGCCGCTTTGATGTCTGCTGCTCTTCCGACTGTTGCACTGTTGACTTCTGCATTGTCTTCTCGGCAACCGAAAGTTCTTTCTCTGCTTCAGGATAGGCAGACTTATCCGGATCAATTTTATAACCAAGCTGCGTTTCGGGCGCTAAATTATCAGCATAACTTTCTTCCTGACTATTTATAATTGATTGTTGAGGCTGATCTTTATGATCCTTACTCATACCTCTTATCACAACGGAAGGCGACAAAAGTATTTCAGCTTTCATAACCGGTCCTGCAATTGTCCCGCGCCATTTGGCACAACTGTCGTTAAATGTAATATCGGTCTCTTTCCAATCATTTTTTTCCTGAAATCTGAGCGGGAAATTACCCTCTGATATACCCGCCACATTTTTTACACTGACTTCAACACTGTAATTTTCGCCTGTTCTTTCCACTTTCATATATCCGACACAGGCGTTTTTCACTTCATTTTCGACCAGACTCATATAAATAATTTCTTTATGATACATATATTATCCCCCTTAAAGCCGCAAATCCATCAAACTTTTCACATCCATATCTGCCGTATGCCTTAAAGCCCTTATTAAAAATATATGCGCCGCCAATCAAAAAAATGCCGAATGAAATCTCATCCGGCATTTCTATAATTAATTAAAATATTTCAATAATTATGCGAATCCATGTACTTCATATAATTAGCCACCATAAGCGCTATCTTGAACGTAAGCGCGTCGTCAAAAGTTCTTATATCAAGTCCGGTGGTCTTTTCCAACTTTTCAAGTCTGTATACAAGCGTATTCCTGTGTACAAAAAGCTGCCTCGAAGTCTCCGATACATTCAGATTATTCTCAAAAAATTTATTAATGGTGGTCAAAATCTCTTCATCCAGTTCATCCGGCACATTCTCCCCGAAGATCTCATCCATAAAAATCCGGCACAGATTTTTCGGAAGTTGAAATATCAGCCTTCCTATACCAAGTTTATTATAAGGCGTCACTTTCTTTTCCGCATAAAAAATCTTACCTACGTCAAGCGCCATCTTAGCTTCCTTATATGACTTGGAAACATCCTTAAGTTCTCCTACTATTGTTCCGTAAGCCACCCTGACGTTCATCATTGCTTCCATATTGACCATATCCACAATGGTGTTGGCAACCCGCTCCAATTCCGTATAATCATCTGCGTTGTCCATAGTTTTTATAAGAACTACGCTGTCTTCATCCACAACTGTGATATAGTCTCCCGACTGGGCCGTGAACATGCCTTTTAACAACTCAGAAGCTACCGGATTTTTGCCCCGGTCCATCTCAATAAGAAATACTGCTCTTGGCACGGAAACTTCAATATGGAGCCTTTTAGCGCGATTATAGATATCCACTAACAACAGATTATCCAACAACAGATTTTGAAAAAAATTATTCTTGTCATATTTTTCTTTATATGCGATTATCAGATTCTGAAGCTGACTCACCGCAATCTTACTGATCATATATGCATCTTCGCTCATACCTTTTGCATCCAATATAAAAAGCAGTTCGTTCTCATCCAACACCTTCATAAGATGATGAGCGCCTATTATCTGGCTGTCCGCCGGCGAATTGATAAATCCATCTATTAATTCATGTGAAATATCATCAGGTTCAAAAGTAGCGGCAACTATGTTTTTCTCAAGATCAAATACACACAAGTCCACTTTGGAAATTGCCTTTAACTCTTCTATACTGGTTTTAATTACCTGGCTTGAGATCATAACGCGACCTGCCTTTCGTTTATTCTGCAAAAATATACCGTACAATCTTATGACATAACAATATTATTATAAATTTATGATAAAACATTTTTAAATCTTGCGCAAGCATAAAAAGATGCCCCAATCTCTTGGGGCATCCTGTTTATCATAAGACTAGTTTGTAATGATCTGCTCGGTTTCTTTATCGAATACGTGGATTTTCTCAACATCAAATGCAAACTTAACTGAATCGCCGGGTCTTGCAGTTGTACGTGAGTCAACTCTTGCCGTAATGGGGAACTCAGCTAAATCAAAGTATAAGTAAACTTCTGCGCCAAGCAGTTCGTATACCTTAATGGTAGAATCAAATACGCATTTTGCATTAGCTACAAAATCTGATGAATCGTATACATCTTCAGGACGGATACCGAATGTAACAGTCTTGCCTGCATAGCCGCCTGCAATAAGCTTTTTGGATTTATCAGCCGGAAGAGGGATGCTCTTGCCTGCGATCTTCAAGCTTGCTACATCGCCGTTTACTTCAACTACTGCGTCTAAGAAGTTCATCTGAGGCGAACCCATGAAACCTGCAACAAAGAGGTTCTGCGGCTTGTCATATAAGTTCTGAGGCGTATCAACCTGCTGGATAACTCCGTCTTTCATAACTACGATCCTGGTACCAAGCGTCATAGCTTCCGTCTGGTCATGTGTTACGTAGATAATGGTTGTACCTAATCTCTGGTGAAGTTTTGCAATCTCTATACGCATCTGAACACGAAGTTTTGCATCCAGATTGGAAAGAGGCTCATCCATAAGGAATACCTTAGGATTACGAACAATAGCACGACCCATGGCAACACGCTGTCTCTGACC
This sequence comes from uncultured Lachnospiraceae bacterium, assembly GCA_947631625.1. GTDB lineage: Bacteria > Bacillota > Clostridia > Lachnospirales > Lachnospiraceae > UBA3282. The sequence continues at coordinate 24,153 of CANRMA010000001.1, forward strand.
ACCTGACAAAGCCTTGGGTTTTCTGTCAAGAAGCGCTGTCAGGTCAAGGATCTTAGCTGCTTCTTTAACCATCTTATCAATCTCATCTTTAGGTACTTTTCTCAACTTAAGGCCAAACGCCATATTGTCATAAACCGACATATGGGGATACAGAGCGTAGTTCTGGAATACCATAGCAATATCTCTGTCCTTAGGCTCAACATCATTAACTACTCTGTCACCAATCTTCAACTCGCCTGAAGAAATCTCTTCCAGACCTGCGATCATACGAAGCGTGGTTGATTTACCGCATCCTGAAGGTCCTACGAAGATGATAAATTCCTGATCTGCAATTTCCAGATTGAAATTCTTAACAGCTTCAAAACCATTAGGATATACCTTACATACATTTTTCAAGGATAAACTTGCCATTTATTCGTGCCTCCTAAATTTGTTTATAATTTGCATATGATTATAAAACTACAATCATGCTTTATATAGTATATCTAAGTTTTTAAACCTTTTCCATGCTACAATTTCACAAATATTTTATAACGAATTGTAGAAAATGCTTACCTGGCTCATATTTTTTTAATATTTCTATCAACTTTAACAATAATTATTAATTTTAATGGACATATTGACGAAAAAACGCCCCTTTATTTTGTATATGCAGGGGCGCCTGTTTTTATATGTATTACTTCTTGTCAGGATCAAGCCAATCCTCATTATAAAACGCAAGCTGATTCTTGCCTCTTTTCTTGGCTTTGTAAAGCGCCGAATCCGCAGCCTTATAAAGACTCTCAAAATCCGCGCCTTCCTGCGGAAATATCGCTGCTCCTATACTGGCGGTTGCGGAATATTTAGTATATTCGCCCGCTTTAAAATCTTTAAAGAAATCTTCCACCTTTTTGGCTTCTCTACGTATTACGTCGGCATCGGATATATTTTTCAAAAATACAATAAATTCATCTCCGCCCGCACGTCCGATAATATCTGATACTCTGAATATCACTCGTATCTGTTGGCCTAACGAGCGAAGCACTTCATCTCCGAAAGCATGTCCCATCGTATCATTTATCTTTTTAAAATTATCAATATCAAATATAAACAGCATGGACTGCGAATCCGGATTTGCTTCCATAAATTCTTTTATCTTGCGCTCAGTGGCAAGTTTATTATTAAGACCTGTCAAAAGATCCGTATCCGCTTTGTTTTCAAGCTGTTTCTGCTTTTTATTTCTATATAATGTCGCAATTATGCTGATGCATACAATAAATAAAACAAAGACGCATATGACAATTATGAGCTGAAGCAGCATATTTCTGGAGTTTACCCACTGCTGTTCGATCTGCTTATCTATGTATCCTCCCGAAACCCCAAACACAACTGACCAGTCCCCTGACCCAAGAGGCATGAGCACTAATGTATTGGCTTCGTCAACTTCAATGATATCGCCTATATTTTGGTTTACCATGGTACGTATCTTATTGGTAAGTTCAACGTTATTCTTAAAGATATCAAATATGTTTCCGCCCTGCTTTAAATATTTATTGGTCCCGTACACAGCCGCCATATTACCGGCCTTGTCCATCAGGGCTTCTCCGTTCCATATACTGAATTCGACGCTGTCAGTCACTGAACCAAGATCCTCAAGCGAATAAAATAAAAGCAATCTAAATATACTGCCTCTATCCCCCGGAATCGGTATTGACACTATAAAAGAGTCCTCAAAATCTTCTTCATTTATCGCATAAAGAAAGTTTACATCTTCCTTTTCATAAACCGACTTAAAAAAGTCCATGTCAGCAATAGAGAATTTTTCGCTTTCACCGCTGATTGCATTTCCCTTTTCATCACATAAACACGCCATATACGATCCGGAATCGGCGGCTGCGATCTTAAGAACTTCGGTTGCATATCCCATATCTGTGCCAAAAGCTGTGTTATCAATACTGTATCCAAGGATTTTGGCTGTCGGCACGCCGACATTTTCCATACGGGAAATTATATCATTAAAATTATGAACACACTCCTCCGCAGTTATTTCAAGGTTCCTGTTTACAACCTTCCCTGCATTTGTCCGGCTTTTTGCAGAAAAATTAAACATCATACAAACAAGCACCAAAATCAGCAGTAACGCCGGCCCTATCCACTGTATATATTTTAATTTTAATTTACTGCTCATTCATTTTCCTCATTTCCTTCATCCATCTTTACGGAAAAATCATAATCCGAAACAATTTCTTTATTTTCGGGCTCATATTTTTTGAAGATGCCGCTATATATCATAGCTGCGGCATATGCAGGCAGCGACGCTCCAAACAGAAAGATAATGACAAAAGCAAAATCAGAAAAGTACAGCCATACAAAAGGAATGACATATACGGCTATTATCATTAACGTCTTAGGGATATTGAGCATCGATATCGAAAGCGCATTCCTCAATATATTCTTTATTGAATTATTAAAATGCGACAAAAGCGGGAATACATAAACTCCCGTAAAAATACAAATAAATGCAATCGCAAGAAAAAGTACCAGAAATATTTTGGTAAACTCTACGTCCGCATTTCTTATAATATAAAAGTCAACAGCATAAAAAGCCGCCAATACAAGCATTATCAGCCATAGGATCGTTGCCTGCTTAAAGTTTTCCTTAAAAGATTTGAAAAAACCTTTAACTATGTAGCCGTCTTCCCTGCGGGCCATTTTTAACAATACATAGTGTTCAGCCGTAAAAGCGGCTCCTGCCGTCACTACAGGTATGCAGCAGAATATCACAAGAAAATTTAAGATCATAAGATCGGCTACTCTGTTCAAAAACTGAATAAAAGGTCCTTCTATATCAAATAATTTATCCATTTTAATAACCCATATCCTTACTTTTTACTTAATTTTGTATGTACTATATATTAAACTTTTTACTCACCTGATTATATTGAGAGGTCAATGTCTGATACATCTTCATTATTTCCGCCGATTTGGTACTTACGCCTTCCATAATGCTGTCATAAAAATTTATCATCGTCTCAACAACCTGTCTGTTAAGCCTGTTCTTAGCCGCTTCTTCATTCAGGGCCTTTATTACCTCTACTTTGGTCAGCGGCTCACGATAGCTTCTCTTATTGATCATGCCGGTAACGGTATCCGCGACCTGTAAAACCCTTTGTTCCTGATTCATCTGATAATTTTTAAGCCGATTGGGATATCCCGTTCCGTCGCCTCTTTCATGATGCGCCGCAACGATTGCCACCACGTCCTCACGTATACGATTTTCCAGAAGTTTTACCGTTACATTAACATGCTTATTTATAACTTTCACTTCTTCAGCGTTAAGCTTCCTTGGGGCATCGGTTATCTTTTGGGGAACGGTAAGCATTCCAAGGTCATGGAGAAGCGCGCCGTAATAAAGACGTTCTTTTTCTTCCTCATTCAAAATCAGTTTCTGAGCAAGCTCTCCGCATATGCTGACTGTCGTGATCGCGTCAATAACCGATCCCTCATCGCGAAATCCTATACAATACATGAGCATTTCCATGAATTTCTTTTTATCTTCATTGTTAAATATCATATAATCAATGATATCATCCAGTTCTTCTTTATACTTTCCGCTTTTTATCTTTTCAAAAATATCATATTTCTTGGCAACCTGATAAAACAGATCCAACCCTTCATCGGACAGCTTCACTCCGGCCTGCTTGTGAAACATCTGCATATTGAACTGGCTGCCCATTGCGCTGCTGTAAATATCCATTTTCTCAGCAATATTTATATAAGCAGCAAGATTTTTATGTTCATAATTCACTTTTTTGAGCTGTTCATAATCGGTATGATGATACATTATAACTCTCGCAAGATCTTCTACCGGCGATAAGTATTTAAAAAACAAATATCCGTATATGGTATGCGCTCTGCTGTCTCTGGACTCATAACGAAGCATGTCATTAAGAGCGCCCGCCTCAGTCTTATAAGCTCCGATATCATGCAAAGTCGCTACCATCACAATGTCAGCCAGTTCAAACTCTTCATAACCGCCCTTTTCCTGCAGCATTTTATAAACCATGTACGCCACTCTTGATCCATGATCCATAAGTCTTGGATGGATCAGCCTCAGTGTATCTTTCATCAATAAAAAAATATCCTTGCTTTTAATAAGCTCCATGCTATAACCCTATCCTTTCCCAGAATTGCCATTATAGTATAAATTCCATCGGAGTATAAATTATGCCGCCCTTTTTCTCCTCCGGCCCCAGATCCGTAAAACCTATCTTATGGTAAAAAGCAACTCCGTACGGAGCTGCATTCACCGTAACTCTGTCAACTCCTGCCTCAGAAAGCAGATATTCCCTAAGATATTCCACAAGCGCGCTTCCTATACCCTGCCTGTGATATTTTTCATCTACAAACAGCAGGGATATATGGGCGTTATTACGCAATGTTATCATGCCCACTATTTTCTGCCCATCCAATGCGACAAACATCTGATAGGAGCCCATGATAAACATTCTGTGAAGTGTGGTATCTGTAATAAAGTCTTCGAAATTCCTGATACCTTCCATAGTGTAGCAGTCAGCTTCAAATCTTAAAAAAGTTTTCCATGCAAGCGCCATAGCGTCATCCCATTCATTCCGGTATGCACTTCTTATCTGATATTGACATTGCGGCAGCATGATACTCACCCTCTTTAACTGATCATATCTATTTTACCGTATTTCTGTTCGATTTACAAGCGGCAGTCCGTTTTCCAGAGCATATGCGTTTTCAAGCGTCTCTTTGGCGATCGCCTGCATGGCTTCTTTAGTAAAAAATCCCATGTGTGAAGTAATAAGAACATTGGGAAATGTCATAAGTCTTGCAAGATTTTCATCTCTCATTATCTCATTGGATTTATCTTCATAGAATATTCCTTCTTCTTCTTCGTATACATCCAATCCTACTCCGCCGAACTTGCCCTGTACCAGACCGTCTATCAGCGCATCCGTATCTATAAGGCCGCCCCTTGACGTATTTACCAGATAAATTCCGTCTTTCATCATCTGTATCGAATTTTTATTTATAAGATGTTTGGTTCCCGAATTCAGCGGACAATGCAGGGAAATTATGTCAGAGTTTTGAAATAATTCCTGAAGTTCGACATATTCCACGTCAAGTTTGTCGTTGGGATACGGATCATAAGCGATAACGCGCATTCCAAAGCCGTTACATATCCTGATCATCGCCTGTCCTATCTTTCCGCTGCCTACTATCCCGGCAGTTTTATGAAAAAGATCCGTTCCCATAAGTCCGTTAAGGCTCATATTAAAATCACGCGTTCTGTTATACGCCTTATGAATATGACGATTTACCGCAAGTATCATACCCATGGCCAGTTCTGCCACCGCCTCCGGAGAATAACTCGGGACCCTCAGCACAAGTATTTTATCTTCTGCGGCTTTGACATCCACATGATTAAATCCTGCGCTTCTTAGCAAAATCGCCTTCACTTTCATCTCATAAAGCGTGTTTATCATGTCTGCATTGATATGATCGTTTACAAATACACATATGGCGTCATAGTTTCTGGCAAGATATATGGTCTCTTCACTAAACGGGACTTCATAAAAACGTATATCAAAACCATAATCTTTTCCCATTGGTTCAAACCATATTTTATCATAAGGTTTAGTGCTGAAAAAGGCTATTTTCATAATTAGTTTATCCTTTCAAGATTCTTTCGTATTATTATAAACAAATATATAAAAAACATTCCGGATTTTTATCCGGAACATTTTTTATGGAAATATTTTCTTGAAAAAATTAACTATCGTATTCTTTATATCCTGAAATATGTTTTTAGCCGTGTCGGCAATTGCATTCCCCACCGCATCATTTATGGCTTCATTGGCATTATTAACAAAATCCACGCCATATTTATCGTATAATTTCTGAGCCTGTTCAATAAGATAATCGGCATTGAGCCCAAGTGAATCCAACTTCTTAAGCAGCTTCGTGATCTTTTCTTTTTCTTCTTCGCTCAAAGTCACATTAAAATTCTCTTCGCCTTCTTCAATGACCGCCTTCACGCTATCTTCATCACCTGTATCCAACTCTCCGCTTGCTATTTTATTTTTAAGCCATGCAATGAGCGCTTCAACATCCTCAGAACTTATATCGCCCTGGAGATCCTCTATCTCTCCTGTTGTAATAAGTTCGTCCAACGCCGTATCCAATGCAACATCCGAAACATTGGATGAGGACATTTCTTCATATGCCTTAAGCGCTCCTATAAGTCCCGCGGTACCTGATATGGGCGTAGGACCGACTACAAGCACTTCCGTATCTTCCATGCCGGCGGTCATAAGCGCATTACGATACATACCGGTAGTACAGTAATTAATGTTCTGCGTGGTGACCATGACTCCGCTACCTGCTTCTGCCTTGGTAACTTTCACACTGGAAAGAGATTTAGTTCCTATAACCGAAGCATCCATATATGAATCCAGATACTCATGCTCCATTGCATTAGTTGTATAAATAACGGTACAGTCTGCAAGATCTTCTTCCGTCAGTCCCATAAGGTTAAGCACAGCCGCGCGCTGCTCGGTATTAAGGTCCGCTCCCAAAGCTACCACAGTATCTTTATCCGCAGCCGATACCGTTACACCGCACATGCAAAACATAAACAATACTGTCAAAAAAGCCATTAATCTTTTCATAATAATCCTCCTTTTAATTATAGCATATCAGGCTATCCTCTGCAGTATCCAGCGATAAATGTCTCCATATACAAGCTCTCTGTCAGTTTCATTCAGTATCTCATGACGGTCATTCTCATAAAGCTTCATCTGAACATTTAAAAGTCCATGCTCCAGATAAGACTTATATACTTTTTCCACACCTTTGCCATAATCTCCTACCGGATCGTCAGCTCCCGATATCATCAGTATGGGAAGCTGTTTAGGAATCCTGTCGATATTTTCCTGATCGTTGCAATCGTAAACAAGTTTAAAAAGTGTCGAAAAACCGTTTAATGTAAATACGAAGCCGCATAGAGGATCTTCAATATATCTGTCAACATTATCTTCGTTACGGGACACCCAGTCGTACTTGGTACGCAGCGGCTCAAATTTTTTATTGTAAGAACCAAACGCGATTTTGTATATGAGTTTTGCGGTATGCCCGGCTCCAAAAATCAATCTCTGGATCGATATGAGCGCTCTGCCTGCAAAGACCGTAAGCTTGGACTGCACGCCGGTTCCCATTATGACTGCTCCATTTACGCCGCTTCCATAACGGTAGAGATAATTTCTGAGGATAAATGAACCCATGCTGTGTCCAAGAATCAGATACGGTACATCCGGATACTGCTCCTGCATGATCTTCTTAAGTCTGTGCACATCTCTTACAAGTACGTTGGCCGCATCCTCTTTACAGAAGTATCCGTAGGTTCCGCCCTCCGAAACGGTTTTTCCATGACCAAGGTGATCTTCACCCACAACAAGTATCCCCTTGCCTGCCAGATACTGCGCAAATTCATTATAACGCTCAATATGCTCTGCCATGCCATGTATTATCTGGAAAATACATACCGGCTTAACAACGTCCGGTATCCATTTAACTGCATATATCTTACTCCGGCGATCCCTTGAATCATAATAGAACTCTTCTTTTCTCACCATATGATCTTCCTTTTCACGATAAACTCCTAACAGATTTCCGCGCCTGACGGCATTGTCTTCTCCGGAGTCATAAGCGCAAGCGTTCCATCCTGCGACTCCGCGCACAAAAGCATGCCTTCTGACGTCATGCCCGCAATCTCACGAGGTTTAAGATTAACAAGGACCATAACCCTTTTGCCAACCATCTCTTCGGGACTATAGTATTGCTTTATTCCGGACAGTATCTGTTTTACGCTTGAACCTATACGTACTTTGGAACAAAGCAGTTTCTTTGATTTTGGCACTTCCTGACACTCTATGATCTCTCCCACCTGAAATTGGCATTTGTCAAAATCATCATAGGATATAATATCCTTAGCTTCTATATCTATCAGGTCTTCACTGCTGCCGTTACCGCTGTCCTCACCGAAATGTCCGGCGGACGAAGCATCCGCTGCCTTTCTTGACTCAAACATCGCTTCCACTTTTTCCATAACTTCTTTAAGGTCGCGGCGTACAAACAATATCTCAGGATTCTGTGTAACCTTACCGCCTGACGGATAAAGAGTTGACGTTTTTTCGGCATCTCCATTCAAAGCGCATTCTTCCAACACGGCAAAATCCACAAGCTCTGCATTTATCTGTTCTGCTATCTTTTCCGCAGTCTGAGGCATATACGGCTCCAAAAGACTTGCCCCTACTAAAATACCATTTAACAGATTATACAATACCGTAGCCAGTCTGTCCTTTTTATTTTCATCTTTGGCCAGCGCCCACGGCATAGTCTCATCTATATACTTATTACAACGTTTAAATAACATGAATGTCTCCGTGATCGCATCCGCTACCCGCAGTTCATCCATTCTTCCGCTGACTTTGGCATAAGTCTCATTAACAACTCTCTTCAAGTCGGCGTCAACGTCTTCTTCTCCTTCGGCAACACCTGTTTTCTTATTCTCTGCAATCCCGCCAAAATATTTATTACTCATGGAAATAGTGCGGTTTACAAGATTCCCCAACGTATTTGCAAGATCTGCGTTTAATCTTTCCACCATCAGATCCCAGGTTATAACGCCGTCATTTTCAAAAGGCATTTCATGCAGGACAAAATACCTCACCGCATCTACGCCAAAGAAATCAATAAGATCCTCTGCATAAATAACATTGCCTTTTGACTTGCTCATCTTGCCGTCTCCCTGCAATAACCACGGATGCCCAAAAATCTGTTTGGGAAGCGGCTCGCCCAGCGCCATAAGAAATATAGGCCAGTAAATTGTATGAAAACGTATTATATCCTTCCCGATAAGATGAAGATCGGCCGGCCAAAGTTTTTTATATCGGTCAGACGAATCCCCGTCAACATCGTAACCTATTCCTGTAATATAATTTGTAAGCGCATCCAACCACACATAAACAACATGCTTATCATCAAAGTCAACCGGAATTCCCCACTTGAAGGATGTTCTTGATACACACAGATCCTGAAGTCCCGGAAGCAGGAAATTATTCATCATTTCATTTTTACGCGATACCGGCTGTATAAATTCAGGATGAGAATTGATATGCTCAATAAGTCTGTCAGCATACTTGCTCATCTTAAAAAAGTAAGCTTCTTCCTTGGCCGGCTTAACCTCTCTTCCGCAGTCCGGGCACTTACCGTCAACAAGCTGCGACTGTGTCCAAAAAGATTCACAGGGCGTACAATAAAGCCCCTCGTATGATCCTTTATATATATCCCCTTTCTCATAGAACCTTTTAAAGATCTTCTGCACCTGTTTCTCATGATCAGCATCAGTCGTCCGTATGAATTTATCATATGAAGTATTCAATAAGTCGCAGATATAACGTATCTGCCCCGCTACGCCGTCAACAAATTCCTTCGGCGACACTCCGGCTTCTTTGGCCTTTAACTCAATCTTCTGACCATGTTCATCCGTACCTGTCTGGAAGAATACATCATATCCGTCTTTTCTCTTAAATCTGGCAATGCTGTCTGCCAACACGATCTCATAACTGTTCCCTATGTGGGGCCTTCCTGAAGTATACGCTATTGCGGTAGTAATATAATATTTTCCTTTGCCCATAAGTCTCTGAATCCTTCTTTCCGTTCTCTGTCATTAAAACCACAGGGATCTCGCTTCCTGAAATTTCTTTATCCATATACTAATTTACCATAAATTTACATAAAACAAAATAAAAATATATTGTTAAACTAACACAAAGCGCCTATATTGTCAATGCTGATTAGGAATTAGCGACAACGTATTACTGCTTTTATCATAGCTATACCTTAAAAGCTGTGTATCATTTGTATCGAACCAGTTCTGCATGTTATTAAGACTATCCTGAATCTTCTTGATTGCCGCCTGTACAGATTCTATGCTATTTTTATTTTTTCCTATTTCTGTCTGCGCGGACTCTATGCTGCTCTTATTCTTCCCTATTTCTGCCTGCGCGGACTCTATACTGCTCTTATTCTTTCCTATTTCTGTCTGTGCGGACTCTATGCTGCTCTTATTCTTCCCTATCTCCGTCTGCGCCGCTTCTATGCTGCTCTTGTTATTGCCTATTTCCGTCTGCGCCTCTTCTATGCGGTTTTTATTGTCGCTTATCTGCCGCCCGGCTTCCTCTATCTGCTGCGCCATCCGGTCTATTCGCAGCGTCATGTCATCCAGACAGGCGCTTATTTCTGCGACATCCTGATCCATAATTATCTTAAGACTGTTCTCCACTTTGACGATGGCGTCTTTCAGGCACTCATCTTCTGACCTAAGGATTTCTATATCATTCTTCAGCTCGCTTATATCGGTGTATATTTTACTTATATCCGTTTTTATATTATTTACTTCCAGTGAGATATCGTTTATCTGCTCCCGGACCTGCGTAATGGTATTGTTGTTCATTACATTGACTATATCAGTCAAATCATAAATGTAAGTCTGCGTATCACGCAGCTGTACAAGCAAGTTACTGATATTTTCAGTAATGTCGGTAATATCATTCCGTATATCAATATCCTGATTTTGTAATTGTGTTATATTATTCTGTATATCAATATCCTTATCCTGCAATTTGTTGATATTGTTTTCTATGTTGATATCTTTTTCCTGCAGTTTGGTTATATCGTTCTGTATATTAATATCCTTTTCCTGCAATTCAGTGATCTCAGTTTGTATGCGGGTATCTTCCTCCTGAAGCTCAGTAATCTTCTTTTTAACTTCGGAGATCTGCTTCAGGATTTTTTTATCCTCTTTCTCCAACGCATCTATACGCTCACCCAGAGCCGTATCCTTTGCATCCAGCGCAGCATCTTTTTCCCTGAGAGCGGCTATTTCTTCCTGCAATGATTTATCCTGCTCTTTTAATTTTTTATCTTCTTCTTTGAGAGCATTTATTTCTTCGCGTACAAAAGCAAGCTGATCCTGAAGCTCATCATTCTCCTTGCGCAGTTCGTCGCTATCCCCTTTCTGTACTTCTATCGTATTGTATAAAGTTTCCTTTACCAAAGTCAGCGAATTTAAAAGTTCCTCAATCATTTCATTCAAATGCTCAGTGTTTGTCAGGTATTCCATCTTAAACTCTTCCGTATTGTCTGCCGGCACTGCTTCCATTGTTTCCACAAAAGTTTCCGTTTTCAATTCCTGCTGCTTTTCGTTTACATTTTTTCTCCAGATCAGCAAAATGCAAAGCACGATCATCACAAGTATCGCAACTGCCGCAAGACAGATACCGATAAAGCTTACATTGTTTTCCGGATCGTTTCTCCTTTCATCCAAATAATCTGACACTCGTGTCATAAATTCTTTCATAGATTTACCTCCTGATTAATTAAATTTTGTTTCAAATCGTTTGAATCATGGCGAAACGCCGGATCGGAAACTCTGACAGCTTAACTGCCTTGCGTTTTCAACGTTTTCAATAATATTAAAACCCTGTTTCCACTTTGAAGAATGTTCCGAAAACAATAAGAGCGTTTCCGGATATTTTCAGACCATAAAATGACTCCAAAAGATTGTAAGAAAACGATATCAGATTCATTTAACAAATGCAATATCGGAAATTTTCACAAAAAATATTAAATAAAAGCCGGAAAAGCACCGCAATATCCGATGTTTTCCGACTTTTTACCTGTCAAAGCCCCTACCACGTAAGCACTTCATAACCGTCCTCAGTAACGGCCACGGTCACTTCCCACTGCGCGGATAAAAGCCCGTCTTCCGTATATACGGTCCAGCCGTTATCGTCATCAATGTAAATATCCGGCTTTCCCATGTTGACCATAGGTTCTATGGTAAAAACCATTCCCGGAACCATAAGCATCTCCGTGCCTTTTTGAGTAACATAGCTTACAAAAGGTTCTTCATGAAACTCAAGCCCGACTCCATGTCCGCCTATCTCACGCACAATGGAATACCCGTTTGACATGGCATAATCGTTTATCGCCTGCGCCATATCTCCTAAGAAGTTCCAGGGCTTTACCTGCTCCAAACCTACATCTATACATTTATGCGCGGTTTCCACCAGTCTTTTCGCATCTTCACTCACATTTCCAAGCATGAACATTCTGGAAGAATCCGAAAAATAACCGTTATAAATGGTGGAAACATCAACATTTACTATATCTCCGTCTTTTAAAATGTCGTCTGCTGACGGAATCCCGTGACAAACCTGGGAGTTGATCGAAGTGCAGACACTTTTGGGAAAGCCGTCGTAATCAAGCGGAGCAGGTATTCCTCCAAGTCCGGTCGTCTTTTCATATACAAGGCGGTCGATTTCCTCTGTGCTCATGCCTACGCATATATTTTCGGCCACATGATCAAGCACCGCTATGTTTATTTTGCTGCTTTCTTTTATCCCTTCGATCTGTTCCCGGGTCTTTAACATATCATGGTCGGGCACCATATGTCCCTCAAGTGCATACTTCTGAAGTTTTTCGTCAAAAGCCATATGACAGACTTTGTATTTTCGTCCGCTCTGACACCAACAGGGATCGTTTCTGCCTATCTTTTTCATTGCCTTATATACTCCGTATCGTTTAAAATTTTACGGTATCTCGTTATATTTTCTTTGATGTCTCCGCGAAAGATCCCTGAACCCGATACAATTACATTGGCGCCTGCTCCAAGCGCAACCGGCAATGTTTCATCGGTAATGCCGCCGTCTACCTGAATATCCACATTAAGTCCCATATCTTCTATCATCCGACGGGCGTTTCTTATACGCTTAGTTGACTCCGGAATGTATTTCTGCCCGCCAAACCCCGGTTCTACCGTCATGATAAGCGCCATCTCCAACTTACTTAAGTAAGGCCTGACCGCTTCTACCGGTGTAGCGGGTTTTATGGAAAGACCCGCCCTGCACCCTGCTCTGTGTATTTTATCTATGACTGCATTCACATCTTTGGTCGCCTCTAAATGAAATGTAATAATATCGGCTCCGCAGTCCGCAAACTCCTCAATATACCGTTCCGGTTCAACTATCATTAAATGTACGTCAAACACTTTCTTGGTAATCGGCCTTATGGTAGAGATAACAGGCATCCCAAAGGATATGGAAGGTACAAAAACGCCGTCCATGACATCAATATGTATATAGTCTGCGCCCGCTTCGTCCGCCTTGGCTATCTGCTCTCCCAAAATACTGAAATCAGCAGCCAGTATGGACGGAGATAATAAGTTTTTCATAATTATTTTACGAAGTCCTTTACTTTTGCATAAATTCCCTTGCCGTCAAAACCGTACTTCTCAACTAACTGCGCGGCGGTTCCGGACTCTCCGAACACGTCCTGCATACCTATCTTAAGAACAGGCGTAGGCAGATTTTCACACAGGCAGTCGCATACGGCGCTTCCAAGGCCTCCGATAACGGAATGTTCCTCTGCCGTAACAACCCTGCCCGTCTTCTTTGCAGAAGCAAGAAGAAGTTCCTTATCCAAGGGTTTAACGGTGTGCATATCTATAACCTCAGCGCTGACGCCGTCAGCCTCAAGCATCGCGGCAGCATCAAGCGCGCCCGCCACAGTTATCCCACAGGCAACAATCGTAACATCTTTTCCCTCTTTTAGCAAGACCCCTTTTCCTATTTCAAATTTATAATCAGGTCTGTCATTGATAACCGGCACGCCTGCGCGGCCGAATCTCAAATATACAGGTCCTTCCATCTCTATTGCCGCGCGAACCGCCGCTCTGGCTTCCACATCATCCGAAGGAACTATAACGGTCATGCCCGGAATGGTTCTCATAAGCGCTATATCCTCATTGCATTGATGCGTAGCGCCGTCCTCGCCTACCGTAATGCCCGCATGTGTAGCGCCGATCTTGACATTAAGATGAGGATAGCCGATCGAATTACGTATCTGTTCAAAATTACGTCCCGCCGCAAACATCGCAAATGATGTAATAAAAGGAATCTTGCCACAGGTAGCAAGGCCGGCGGCTATGCCTGTCATATTACATTCCGCGATGCCGCAGTCAATATGTCTGTCGGGAAAAGCTTTCTTAAAAGGCCCTGTTTTGGTAGCCGCAACTAGGTCCGCATCCAAAACTACCAGATTGGGATAATCATTTCCGCATTCTGCCAATGCCTTTCCGTAACTTTCTCTTGTTGCGATCTTCTTTACTTCTGACATAATGCTTCACCTACTTTCTCCAAATCTGCCATTGCTATTTTATATTCTTCGTCATTGGGAGCTTTTCCATGCCAGTCTATGCTGTTTTCCATAAACGATACGTCTTTGCCTTTAAGAGTCTTACAGATTATCGCAGTCGGCATGCCTTTGGTATTTCGCGCTTCTTTGAACGCTTTATCGAGTTCGTCGAAGTCGTTCCCGTTTATATTTATTACGTGAAAATTGAATGCCTCAAACTTTTTATCAATCGGATAGGGTGAGCATACATCCTCTATCCTGCCGTCTATCTGAAGCCCGTTGTTATCTATTATGACCACAAGATTATCCAGCTTCCTGTGTCCCGCAAACATAGCCGCTTCCCATACCTGACCTTCTTCTATCTCACCGTCGCCAAGCAAAGTATAAACCCTGTAATCCTTTTTGTCCATTTTGCCTGCAAGCGCCATTCCGACCGCCGCCGAAATGCCCTGTCCAAGCGAACCGGAAGACATATCCACACCCGGCGTCTCCTGCATACAGGGATGTCCCTGAAGATATGAACCCAGATGACGGAGCGTAGGCAGATCCTCTACCGGAAAATATCCGCGGTTTGCAAGTACGGAATATAAACCGGGGGCAGTATGTCCTTTGGACAATACAAACCTGTCTCTGTCAGGGTCTTTAGGGTTCTTAGGATCGATATTCATTTCTTCAAAATAAAGATAGGTAAAAATCTCCGCCGCGGATAATGAGCCGCCCGGATGTCCCGCTTTTGCGCCATGCACAGCGGTAACGATGCCTTTGCGGACTTCATTAGCCGTTATCTGTAACTCCAGCTTGTTCATATTTAACCTCCGTTTCAATGTCTGTTTATTTTATTATTTATTTTCACTCTGCCCATAATAAGCGTTTGCGCCGTGTTTCCTGTAATAATGCTTATCCTGCAGCTCCTGCGGCGCAGGCTGTATGCGGGGATTTATCGTTTCAGCCCTGTACGCCATTTTGGCGACTTCTTCCAAAACAACTGCATTATGAACAGCGTCATTACCGTTTTTACCCCATGCAAAAGGTCCATGATTTTTACATAATACCGCAGGAACAGCCATGATATCTTTTCCCATTTTTTTAAATTCACTCACGATCAAAAGTCCGGTATTCTGTTCATAAGCTTCCGCGATCTCATCCTCGTTAAGACACCTTAAACAAGGGACTTCCCCATAAATATAGTCGGCATGTGTAGTACCGTAACAGGGTATGCTGCGGCCTGCCTGCGCCCAACTTGTCGCATAGGAAGAATGTGTATGTACTATCCCGCCTATCTCCGGAAATGCTTTATAAAGCTCCAGATGCGTAGGCGTATCGGACGAAGGATTATAACGGCCTTCAACTTTATTGCCATTAAGATCCATCAGCACCATATCATCAGGAGTCAGTTTATCATAATCCACTCCTGAGGGCTTGATGGCAAAGATGCCGCTCTCCTCATCGATCTCGCTGACATTGCCCCATGTAAAAGTAACCAAGCCGTACTTAGGAAGAAGCATATTGGCTTCGTATACACGTTTCTTTAATTCTTCTAACATAATACGTTTCCTTTCTAATCATATAAGCAGATCAATGCATATTTTATTTATTACGCAAATCGTACTCTGCATTATTTCAAATGCTCCACCGCGGCTCTTTCAATTGCAAGCCCTTCGGAATAACGCAGCATAAACTTATCAAAGCCTTCCACATCTTCCTTATGCGGAGCTTCCTTACTGCCCTTCTGACCTGCGAATACTTTTTTATCCAAAAATTCGGATAAGGCTTCGCCGTCCTCTTTATGCTGCATATAGGAGGCAAGAAGCGCTATACCCCACGCGCCGCCTTCTCCGGCCGTTTCCATAACGCTTACCGGAGCATTGATAGCCGCCGCAAGAATACGCTGTCCGACGCCTTTAGTCTTAAACAGTCCGCCATGTCCGAATATCTCGTCTATACGCACTCCTTCTTCTTTAAGCAGTATATCCATACCTGTCTTTAAAGCTCCCAGCGCCGTAAAAAGATGCACTCTCATAAAATTAGCCAGACTAAACCGCGCGGAAGGCGTTCTTACGAATAACGGACGTCCCTCCTCAAAACCTGTTATATGCTCGCCCGAAAAATAATTATATGCAAGCAGGCCTCCGCAGTCATCATCGCCCTCAAGAGCCTTACGGTAAAGAGTTCCGTATAGTTCGTTCATATCCGCTTTGATACCCATGCTTTCCGAAAACTCTTTGAAAATATTCACCCACGCGTTCAGATCCGAAGTACAGTTATTGCAGTGCACCATTGCCACAAGACTTCCGTCCGGCGTCGTCACAAGGTCTATTGCATCATATACCATTTTAAGCTCGTTCTCCAATACGACCATTCCGAAAACACTGGTTCCTGCAGATACGTTACCGGTTCTTTTGGCAACGGAATTGGTCGCCGCCATTCCGGTTCCCGCATCTCCCTCGGGCGGACAAAACGGTATGCCGGCCTGAAGCTTTCCGTCAGGGTCCAAAAGTGCGGCCCCTTCTTCGCTTAAAACTCCCGCATTCTCTCCTGCGGTAAGAACTTTAGGCATGATATCCCTTAATTTCCAAGGGAAATTTTTATCTGCAATCAGACCGTCAAACTGCGCGATCATTTTTTCGTTAAAATCTCCCGTAGCGGTATCGATCGGGAACATACCCGACGCTTCGCCTACGCCCACTACACGTTCTCCCGTAAGTTTCCAATGTACATAGCCTGCCAACGTGGTAAAAAACCGTATCGAAGGCACATGCTCTTCACCGTTTAAGATTGCCTGATAAAGATGGGCTATACTCCATCTCTGCGGAATATGATAATTAAAAACTTCGGTAAGTTTTTCGGAAGCCTGCCCTGTTATGGTATTTCGCCATGTGCGGAAAGGAACCAGCAGTTCTCCTTTTTCATCAAACGCCATATAACCATGCATCATCGCCGAAAATCCGATTGCGCTCAATTTAATTATGTCCGTTCCATATTGTTTCTTAACATCCTGCGCCAAATCCTTATAGCAGTCTTTAAGGCCATCCCATACATCGTCAAGGCTGTAGGTCCAGATGCCGTTTTCCAACCTGTTTTCCCAGTCGTGCGCGCCGGAAGCCACAGGGGTGTTATCTTCGGCTATAAGCACTGCCTTGATCCTGGTAGAGCCAAACTCTATGCCAAGTATAGTCCTGCCTTCGTCGATCTGCTTTTTAATTTCCTGTGAAGTCAAACCCATATTTACCATCCTCCGTTCCTGCTTATTTTAACAGATCCTTTTATTGATTTCTGTATGCCGCCTCGTTCCACCTTAATTCATTTTTGAAATCGCGTATATTTGTATTTTTATCTATTATAACACTTTCGATCCCCATTGCGTCAGCCCAGTCGGCCATCTGCTCTACCGTCAGATCATATGTAAATGCCGTATGGTGCGCTCCGCCTGCAAGTATCCAAGCCGCAGCGCCGATCTCAAGGTTAGGATGCGGCGTCCAGAACGCCGTACCTACCGGAAGTTTAGGCATAGGCCTTTCCACTTTTTTGCAATCGACCGCATTTATGAGCAGACGGAATCTCGTTCCCAGATCTATCAAAGAGCAGGCTATCGCAGGTCCGGTCTTGGATGTAAATACAAGACGAGCCGGATCCTCTCTGTTACCCATTGAAAGCGGGCAGACTTTGATGCCTATCTCACCGTCAGCCACCGACGGACAAACCTCCAACATATGAGCCTGAAGTATGCCTTCCTTACCCGGAACAAGGTTATAAGTGTAATCCTCCATCATAGAGGTTCCTTTTGCATCCTTTATATCCGCAGTCATCAGCTTCATCAAGCGTACCATGGCCGCAACCTTCCAGTCGCCTTCCGCTCCGAAACCGTAACCCTTTTCCATAAGCCTCTGAATAGAAAGTCCGGGAAGCTGTTTCAAGCCTCCAAGCATACCGAAATGAGTAACTATTGCATGATAATCATTTTCGACCAGAAACTTTTCGATACCTATCTCCTGTCTTGCCTGCACTTCGACATGCTTTTTAAACTCAGCGGAGTCTCTGCCTTCGTCGATTATCTTATATTTTCCGTAATATTCATCCACTAACGCGTCCACATCTCCCTGAGGAACCGCGTCCACATATTCCACCAGATCGTTTACGCAGTAATGGTCTATCTCCCAACCGAATTTGATCTGAGCCTCTACCTTATCACCTTCAGTTACCGCAACGTTATTCATATTGTCGCCGAAACGGCATACCCTTATGTGCGAGGACTCAATAACGCCTATGGCTGTCCTCATCCAGCTTCCGAGCTGCTCTTTAACCCTCTCGCTGTTCCAGTGTCCTACGATTATCTTTCTCTCTATACCCATGCGGCTCACTATATGTCCGTACTCCCTGTCGCCATGAGCCGACTGGTTCTCATTCATAAAATCCATATCTATCGTATCGTACGGCAGTTCTTCATTAAACTGCGTATGAAGATGACAAAGCGGTTTTCTGAATTCCTTTAAACCGAGTATCCACATCTTGGCCGGAGAAAATGTATGCATCCATGTAATAACGCCGGCGCACTCTGCATCATTATTTGCATCGTTAAAAGTCTGTCTTATCGACGCCTGGGAAATAAGCGTAGGCTTCAGCGCGACCTCAAAAGGAAGCTTGCCTGAAGCGTTCAATCCCTCTACTATCTTAGCCGAATGTTCCGCGACCTTCTTAAGACACTCGTCCCCATAAAGATCCTGCGAACCTGTACAAAACCAGAATTTATATTTTTTTGTCTGCATATGCCCTCTCTTTCCGCCGCACATGCGGCTATGTCATAAATACCGCTGCACTTTTCAATGCAACGGTATTTCGATAATTCAACGCGGAACCGTGAATACGGAAATTTCCCTTCCGCCTGATCTTATTTTTTCTTACGGGCAATAACGACGCTCTGTATGATAAGGAAAATACACAGCATTACAGCCCTTGTTATTCCTGTCCACCAAGCCTGATCCAGACCTGCCGACGCAACTATATTCTGAATCGTACTAAGCGACAACACGCCGAAGAATGTTCCCAGTATGTTGCCGACGCCTCCCGTCAGCATGGTTCCGCCTATAATGGAAGCCGCGATAGCATCCATTTCCGCGCCGCTCGCATGTGACGCCGAACCGGAACCTACATGCAGGAAATATACGAAGCCGCCTATACCTGCCAACAGACCGCACAGAACATGCGCTATGAATCTGGTTCTTTTAACATTTATACCAAGCATAAGCGCGCTCTGGCTGTTTCCGCCGACCGCATAAAACGAACGGCCAAGCTTCGTCCACTTCAATATACAGAAAAATACGATAACCACGATGAGAGCAACTATAACGCCTATCTCAACATATGCGTTGACATATTTTCCGAGTTTATTTACCGATCCCATACCCGGAACATTGATACGCGTCCCTTTCAGCGCTACGAAGGCTTCGTTTGCAACGTTAAAAGGCGCCGTATTTACAATGGTCGTCATACCTCTTGCAAAGAACATTCCCGCAAGCGTAACTATGAAAGGCTGTATATCAAGGTATGCTACCAAAAAGCCCTGAAAAACGCCGAACGCAAGCCCGATGGCAAGCGCAATTAAAAGCGATGTGGCAACGTTGCCGTTGTGGTAATCCAGATATACGGCGCAGGACATACTGATAAGCGCCGTAACGCCTCCGACCGAAATATCAATGCCTCCTGTGATCATAACGATACTTAAACCGCAGGAGAGAATGATAAGCGCCGCATTTGCATTAAGTATATTAAAAAATGTCTGTGGTTTTAGGAAGCCCGCTCCCTGAATTATCATAGCGCCTATGTACATAACAAAAAACACGACTATGGTTATGGTAAGGAGCAGGTTTGTATCTGTCATATTTTTTATTTTAGCACCTAAACCGGCAGATGAAGATTTAGATGTAGCTTTATTATTCGATGATGACATTTTTAACCAACCTCCTTAGCCTTCAGATTTTTCCATATTTTCGAAAATTTCTCTCTTACAACAGGAGAGCTTACAACTACCAGTATTATAACGACTGCAGCCTTGTATGCCGGCAGCGCGTCAGACTGTACGTTATATTTATAAAGGGTCGTTGTAAGGAACTGTATTACATATGCTCCGAGGATAGACGCCGCCATGTTAAACTTACCGCCGCTGAGCGCGTTTCCGCCAAGCGCAACGGCCAGGATCGCATCCATTTCTATATCCTTGGCTATAACCGAGTAGTTGATCGAAGAAATACGGCTGACCTTGATCAGACCTACGACCGCTACGCACAGGCCGAGAATAACAAAAGACATGATCTTTATAAGTTCCGGATTAAGGCCGTTAAGCCTTGAAGAACTGTCGTTGATACCTACCGACTGTACAAAAAGCTTGATGTTGGTAAATTTCATAACAAGTGTTATTACTATCATACATATTACCGCGATAAAGAACGGAGTAGGTATAGGTATACCCGGTATAAACGAACCGAAATATCCGAAAGACGGTTCGCTTATTATCGGTAATTCGTTATTGTTTATCCAAGCCGCTATGGAACGTCCCGCCGTATAAAGGATCAGAGTCGCAACCATAGGCGGTATTTTGAAATATGCAACCAACACGCCGTTAAACGCCCCAAAGAGCATCGCTACCACGCAGCTTATAAGAAACGCTACTATGATAGGCGCCTGCAGAGTGTCCGGACGGGAATTGGTGCCGCAGAGCACACGCAGAAGCGTACTTCCCGCAATAGCTATGGCAGCGCCGACACTGATATCCTGTCCGCCGCTGGCCGCAGTTACAAGCGTCATACCTATTGCAAGTATCGCCAACTCTGAACCGTTATCAAGAATCGTAATAAGAGAACCCGACAATACAGGATTGCCAAGACTGTTATATCCAAACGATATCCCAAAAAAAGACGGGTCCATTATAAGATTGAATAATGCCAACAGCAGCAACGCCGCAAGCGGAATAAAAATCTGATTTCTGAATAAATTCTGTAAAGCATTTGTTCCGTTTAATTTTTTCGCACTATTATTCGGCATACTATTTATCACCTCCGGCAATGGTACTCATAACCTTACTCTGATTAAGATCGTCGCCCGAAAGCTCGCCCACTACCTTACGATCCCTCATAACTATCAGACGGGAACAGGTACGCAGCATTTCGTCCAGTTCGGAAGATATGAAAGTCACGCTCATGCCTTCCGAAGCAAGTTTAAGCACCAGTTTCTGTATATCTATCTTAGTACCTACGTCAATACCGCGCGTAGGCTCATCCAGTATCAGATACTCCGGATGCGTAAACAGCCACCTGGCAAGTATTACCTTCTGCTGATTACCACCGGAAAGAGATTTAATAGGCGTATCCGAAGACGCCGTCTTAATGCTCAGAAGTTTAATATATTCATCGGCTATCTTATTTGCCTCAGCCTTAGAGAACGGCTTAAAGAATCCTTTTAATACCTGCTGCGCAAGTATTATGTTGTCGCGAACGGAAAGATCTCCCACTATGCCGTCTATCTTACGGTCTTCCGGCAGATAGCCTATTCCGTTTCTCATCGCGTCTATGGGCTTACTTATCTTGACCGGTTTACCGTTCATTTTTACTTTGCCGCCCGTTACCCTGTCGGCTCCGAAAATGGTGCGCACGCACTCGCTTCGTCCGGAACCCAACAGTCCGGTAAATCCGTTTACTTCGCCCTTATTTATATGGAAATCAAATGGCTTAATGCCTGCGTCACTGACAAGCCCTTCGGCCTCCAGAACAGGCGCCATATCAGCTCCTTTGTCATATGCGGTCTGTTCGCCATGAATATCCGCCATATCATCCAATTCTTTTCCAAGCATCTTGGAAACGAGCTGAACACGCGGCAGATCCTTTATAGCGTATTCACCGACCAACTTACCGTCACGCATAACTGTTATCCTGTCACAGACTTCATATACCTGATCAAGAAAATGCGTAACAAAAATTATTCCGACTCCCTTGGCTTTAAGATCGCGCATAAGCTTAAACAGCTTAGCCACCTCCTGTTCATCCAAAGAAGATGTGGGTTCATCCAAAATCAATACCCTGCATTCCATATCGACCGCCCTCGCGATCGCAATCATCTGCTGAACCGCTATGGAACAGCTTCCAAGCTGCTGCGTCGGTTTAGCCGGAATGTCCAACGATTTTAATATTTTATCTGTATCGGAATTAATTTTTTTCCAATTCAGCAACATATTTTCGGTACGTCCTATGTACATGTTCTCAGCTACCGAAAGATTGGGGCACAGCGTTATCTCCTGATATACGGTGCTTATTCCGAGCCGCTGCGCATCCTGAGGGGAACGTATCTCTACCGCCTTGTCATTCCCTTCCAGATAGATCTTACCTTCGTCCTTACTGTAAACCCCGGTCAAAACTTTAATTAAAGTAGATTTACCGGCGCCGTTTTCTCCCATAAGCGCATGTATCTCGCCTTTACGCAATGTAAAGTCTACCCCCTGCAACGCATGCACGCCGGGAAAGCTTTTGTCGATGCCTCTCATTTCTAATACAGATTCGTCTTTCACCCCTGAGTTCACCTCCTGAAATTATTTTTTTATAGAAGAAAGCGCGGTGCAGATATATTTTGCATTTATGCTGCGCCGCGCTTTAACTACCTTAAATAATTATATCTGTCGGATCATTAGATACCATAGTTAGCTATATCATCATCTGTGATAGTTTCTGCGTCAAAACCTTTCTCGTCCATAATGATAACTTTCTGATCAAGTGTTCCGCCGCTCTCTAAAGTCTTAATGATCTCATCAATGTAGGAAGCCTGGAAAGGATTACACTGTCCGTCATAGTTCCAGTTTCCTGCTTTTAATTCTTCAAGAGCCCATGTATTTGTATCAAAGCCCATGATGATTACGTCGCCGTCAACACCATGTGAAATGTTGGCATTGTCAAGAGCAGCAACCGCGCCCTTAGCCATATCGTCGTTCTCTGCATAGATTACGTTGAACTCTTTGCCTGAATCGATTACAGACTGAACGATCTGCTGAGCTTTCTCAGCATTCCACTCAGCGGTCTGCTCTGCAACGATATTCCAACCTTTTTCTTCTGCTGCTGCCTGAAGCGCGCCTGAACGTCCCTGCTGTGCAGCGGAACCCATAACGCCCTGTATATGAATAATGTTATAAGCATCAAGATTCTGGCCTGCTAACCAGTCAACGGCTGTCTGGCCTTCCTGATCCATATCGGAAATAATGGATGCTTCATAAAGGCTCTCGTCTGCATCGATAGTACGGTCAAACAGAATTACTCTGACGCCTGCGTCCTGCGCATCCTGAAGAACTGAATCCCAACCTGCAGTATCTGCTGCCGAAAGAAGCAGATAGTCAACGCCGTCCTGAATGAACTTCTGAGCAGCGGTGATCTGCTCGTCATTCTTTAAGCTGTATGCAAAATCAGCATCATAGTCATTCTCTTCAGTAAACATATTCTGCAGATCGTTTACGTTTGCGGTACGATATCCGGACTCACTGGGATCGTTGTTGATGATACCTACTTTGATAAGCTCTCCTGATGCTGCCGTATCAGCGGGCGCTTCCGCCGTAGTGTCCGCAGGCGCTTCGGCAGTTGTATCTGCAGGAGCTTCTGCAGTAGTATCCGCTGTGGTGTCTGCGGGAGCCGATGTTGCGGCGCTGTCGTCTCCACCGCCGCAGCCTGTTAATACTGCAGCTATCATTGCTGTGCTAAGTACAACACTTAACAATTTCTTTTTCATGTTTCTATATCCTCCTTTTTTTCTGTAAGAACATATATTGTGAGTTTCTTACGCTTAACAGTTTACCATAATAATATTTTATTTTCAATATATTTATACTATTTTTTAGTTATTTTTTATCACATTTTATAATAGTTTTCATATAAATCTTTATTGCCCTGTCTTACCGGTCTTTGCTTGTTTCACAGTTTCCGTTTTTTTATAAAATATAAGCTGAATAATTGCATATTTATTCAAATAGGTGTAATATTATTCCGTAGGCTGTTCCGTAAGGAATTATTATACGGATATCAACGCAGATTTATGAAAGGCGGACAGAATGAGCCATATTATCGGTCTGTTCCATAAAATATCGAATTTCATAACCAAAGATACCAGCAGCGAAAACGAATCTCCCAAGCTGTTGGTCGTCACGCGCATCATAGCGCTGTCCATGTTGGCCTATGTAACGATAAGCTTCTTTTTTTACATAAATATCATTAATACATTTATAATTGTATTTTCTTTGATATCATTTATGACATTTCTTGCCATAGTCATATTTTCATACAGGGCCAAAACGTCCACTATCGTCTATGCGCTCAATATTTCCATATTGTTATGGGCCGCGTCGGTATTATCCTACTTCGGTTGGAACAGCGGCGCTCAGCAGTTCATTACGGTATTGTTGGTTTTGTGCTTCTTTTCAAGCTATGGGAAATACAAGCTCAAGATATATTACGCGATCGCTCTTGGGATATTTAGAATTTATCTGTATTTCGTATCCCATAATACCCCCTCGGCGGCCGCTTATGACGACAGGCTGTCATATATATTACAGATCATCAATACCGCAGCCATTTTCTGGTGCATATCGGTTATCGCCTATATTTTCGGCAAAGAATCGCGCTCACTGGAATACAAGTTGGTCACTTACAACAGCAAATTGGAAGATCAGGCCAATACAGACGCGCTGACCGAATTATACAACCGCCGCAAGGCCTGGGAATATCTGCATGAAGTCATAGAATCCGGCAAGCATGATTACATAAGCATATGTATCTGCGATATAGATTTCTTCAAAAAAGTCAACGACAGTTACGGACACGACATGGGCGACGTCGTACTAAAGCAGCTTGCCAAAACCATGAAAGATACTTTGGAAAAATACAGCTTTATCGCAAGATGGGGCGGCGAAGAGTTCCTGATCGTATTTCCCGACCAAAACGGCGACGAATCCTTTATGCTGCTGAGCAGGCTTCAGGATAATATACGCGCCATGCAGTTTACGTCCGGCGAAAAAACTTTTAAAGTAACCATGACTTTCGGTCTTGCCGAATATGACTTCAATTTGGGTCTTGACAACGCGCTCAAGGAGGCGGATGAGAAACTGTACATGGGAAAAGCCAACGGACGCGACCAGATAGTCTTTTAGCCTGTACGTCAGTCTTAATTTATTGCATAACTGCATATATTAAATTAAAACTCAGCAAATCAGGTCATTCTATTGAAGAAAAAGAAATTTTCCCCTATACAATGGATAGGCGCTATTGCGCTGTTTATCTTATTTATTTTATTAACGCTTTTTATTTACGGCTTCTTCCACGAAGAGTCAAGATTTGAAAAATTTCTGAATAACTTCTTTATATCAGAACTTTCCTCCAACCCAATCACCCTGCACTATACCTTGGCGGACTCTTCCGAATACGGGATAGATGAAAGCGCCCTTACCCTGCCTGTATATAATACGGAGCAGTTTTCGGACACTTTAAGCAATTTAGACAAAACTCTTTCCGAGCTAAAAAAATTTAACGCCAAAAGGCTGTCTCCGGACAATCAGTATGCCTATATACTTCTTTGCAGTTATTTGACAGCCGCCAGGGAATGTTCGTCCTATCAATATTTTGACGAACCCCTGTCCCCCTCTTCGGGGGTTTTGTCCGAACTTCCCATATTGCTTGCCGAGTACCGCATATCTTCCTTAAAAGACGTTGAAAATTATCTTTCCATTCTTTCGCAGGTACCCGGCTATTTTGAAGGCCTCATGCTTTATGAACGGGAAAAATCTGCCAACGGCATGTTTATGTCAGACAGCGCGGCCGACAAGCTCATAGAACAATGCGCAACGCTTATGGATACGCAGGCCATGAAAAACGGCGAGCATTTTCTGGAACTTACATTTAACGAGCGGCTGTCAAAATTAGTTGAGCAAAATTTAATTGACAACAATGAAGCTTTGCATTTTGAATCGGAAAATAAGCGGCTTCTTACAACGGTAGTGGCTCCCGCGTATGACAAAATGGCGGATGAGCTGACTCTTTTGAAAGGCAGCGGAAACGATTCCTGCGGTCTTGCAAATTATAAAGGCGGCAGGGAATATTACACAGCTTATCTGCGTCTCACAACAGGCTCTTATCGTGATATCGATAAAATCAAAAAAATGCTTGCCACAGACTTTGAACATAACCTTACAAAGCTTATCGCATTAGCCGGCAGACATCCTGCCATCGGCAATTATATTTCCTCCGGCCCGATAACATTTCCCGCAATGTCACAGGAGGATATGCTCACGAAGCTGCGCGGCATGATGCGCGAGGACTATCCGGATATTCCTTTTTCCGATAACGGCGACGCCTCCTGCGAGATCAAGTATGTAAACGACTCACTTGAGCCATACACCGCTCCCGCATTTTATATGACGCCACCGATAGACAATTCCAGAGACAATACAATATACATCAACAGACAGACAACGCACGGCGGTCTTTCCCTTTTTACAACGCTGGCCCATGAAGGCTATCCGGGGCACTTGTACCAGACCGTATACAGCCGCCAACATATGCAGGGAAAAAATACCGCAAAATTACAGAATATATTATATTACGGCGGTTACATAGAGGGTTGGGCCATGTATGCGGAACTTAATTCTTATGATTATGCGATAGCCTTAAGCAAGGATACACAGCCCGAAACGGAATACATATACGAAGCGGACAAATTAAACCGACAGATTCAGTTATGCCTGTATTCCCTTCTCGATATCATGATCCACTATGACGGCGCCGATTACGATAAGGTAAGCGCGCTTCTTAACGCCATAGGCTTCACCGACGAGGCAGGCATACGCGCCGTCTACGAATACATAGTTGAAGAACCCTGCAATTACTTAAAATATTATCTTGGATATCTGGAGATCTTGGAATTAAAAGAAAAAGCTATGGAGATGTGGGGCCGTGACTATACGCCTAAAAGCTTCCATACATTTATATTAAATAACGGCCCGGCAGATTACAGAACGCTTGAAAGACTGCTCAATTTATCTTCGAAAGAAAAAACCGGTTAATACGGCCGAGCGCCTTCTCCAACACCTGCTTCTCTTCCTCGGACAGCTGTTCCACTATGCTTTCGATCATTTTTTCATGGAAGCTGCGGTGGTGGAGAAAGGCCTCTTTGCCCTTTGGGGTAAGTGAAATAAGCACTACGCGCCTGTCTTCCTCACTCCTTGTTCTATCCACATAACCTTTTTTAACAAGGCTGTTGACCGCTATGGTCAGCGTTCCAGTCGTAACGCGAAGCGCCTTGGCAACAGTGGTCATATTTTTCTGCCCGTCCATCCCTATGGCTTCTATAACGTGCATATCATTGGCGGTTACATCTTTATATTCGCCTGTTCTCATGGACTGTTCCTCTATCGTATTAATGTTACGGAACAGCTTGACCAAAACGTCATTAAGCGCAGTATTGATATCCATAATAACTATTAAGCCTTTCCCAAACTAAGTTGATATGCATTTATTTTATCAAAAATTAGTTTGAGAGTCAAATAATTTGGGTTGTTTAACTATTTATCTGTTTAACTATTTATTAACTATTTACCGCATTTACCTGTTTATCCTGCCATCGCGCCTGCCAGAATAATGCTTGCCGCAACGCCCGCCGCAGTGGTAAGCAGCGCGCCTGCCAGCGTATACCTGGTCTTGGTCACTTTGGCGGCCATATAATACACCGACATTGTATAGAACACCGTCTCGGTGCAGCTCATCATAATGGACGTAGTCATTCCGAGCACAGAGTCAGGACCGTGATTTTTGAAAATATCAAGCACAAGTCCCGTCGCCGCCGAAGACGAAAACATTTTGATGAGTATGAGCGGCACAAGCTCCGGAGAAAAGCCAAGCCTTTTCGCAACGCCCGAAAAAAGTCCGGCAAGAAAATCCAGAAAACCGGAAGCCCTCAAAACGCCTACCGCTATCATAAGGCCGACCAACGTAGGCATGATCTGTATCACTGTATTAAATCCGTCCTTAGCCCCCTTAATAAAATCTTCATAAACTTTGGTCTTTGACGCAAGACCATATGCGACGATATAAAAAATGATCACCGGAATGATAATATTGGAAAAATGGGTGAAAAGCTGTATCATAGATATGCCTGCACATATTTTCTTTTTTAAATTTATGCAGACTTGTTTGCATTTATGATGCTATTCGCTTTTATGAATATGGATTATCCGCTTTTACGAATATGGATTATCCGCTTTTACGAATATGGATTATCCGCTTTTACGAATATGATAAAATAAGCTAAGGAGGGGTGGCGGTAAATATGCATACAATACTTATAGTTGAAGATGACAAGGCCCTTGCGGAAGGTCTTACGCGGGCTCTTACATCAGCGCAGCAAAGCGTAAAAAGCTGCGCCGGAATAAAGGCTGCCAAGACCGAACTTTCAGAAAAGAATTATTCTCTCATAATTCTGGACATTAATCTGCCGGACGGAAACGGGTTTGATCTTCTTAACTTTATAAAAAGCAAATATGACACTCCTGTCATAATTTTAAGCGCAAACGATATGGAATCTGACATTGTATCAGGTATAGAGCTTGGGGCCGACGACTACATAACCAAACCGTTCAGTCTCGCAATCTTACGCGCAAGGGTCAATGCCATATTCCGAAAAACCGCCTCGGATAAGGAGTCTGCATCACAGCATAAAAGAGACTGCTACACTCAGGACGGTTACGTTTTTGATTTTAAAAAAATTGAATTCTATCATGACGGCAAACTGATCGACCTAAGCAGAACAGAGCAGAAACTTCTGCGCATACTGACCGAAAATGCCGGAATAACGCTCACCCGCGGCCGCCTGATGGATTTCGTCTGGTCGGACGGCTCGGAATTTGTTGATGAAAACGCCCTTTCCGTTGTGGTTAAAAGACTGCGCGACAAGCTTTCCGCACAGGCTTATATAAAGACCGTCTACGGAATCGGATATATTTGGAACAATAATGACAAAACCACGCCACAATCACAATCACATCCACATTCACAATCACATTCACATAAGAAGGAGACTTTATAATTATGCTGTTATCTGAAAACACTGCCGTAAATTATGGCGTTTATATTTTTATAGTCTGCGCCGCGGTTTCCGTTACGCTGCTCATATGCCATTTACGCGCCGCAAGACTTCTTAAAAAACTTAATCTTATGCTAGACAGCGCGGCTGCGGGAAACTTTCATGTGGATCTTATAGACGAATCAATGATGTCTTCGCTTGAATTTAAGCTTGCGGACTATTTAAGCGGCGTCGAAGCGTCGCGCAAAAACGCTTATTTTGAAAAAGACAGGATCAAAACCCTTATTTCGGATATATCGCATCAGACCAAAACGCCCATATCAAATATAAAGCTTTATGCCGAACTTTTATCGGAGCGCAAGTTAGATGAGACTAACCAATTATATATAAACGCCCTGACTTCCCAGACAAATAAATTAAATTTTCTGATCGTATCCCTTATTAAAATGTCAAGACTGGAAACAGGCATTCTTTCCCTGTATCCCAAACCCGATTCAGTTGCGCGGCTGATTGAAAACTTATATGTGCAGTATGCGCCCAAGGCCCGGTCTAAAAAACTTGATTTTAAGACCATAACCGCTCCTGTTCATAATGCGGGTGTTTGCAGCAATGGCATCTCCGTTGACGCCGCTGTGGGCCGCAGCGCAGTTTTTGATTTCAAATGGACGCTTGAAGCCCTCGGCAATATCGTAGACAACGCCATCAAATATACCGACTCGGGAAGCGTTACGATAGAAACTGTTTTCTATGAAATGTTCTGCTGCATTAAAATCACCGACACGGGCTGCGGTATAGACGAAGAAGAACAGGCTCAGATCTTCGGCCGCTTCTACCGTTCGCCGCGCCATGCCGATAAAGAAGGCGTGGGGATAGGACTATATCTTGCCCGTGAGATAATCTTCCAAGAAAACGGATATATAAAACTTGCTTCCGCCAAAGACAGGGGAAGTTCTTTTTCAGTCTTTCTTCCTTTGAGCAATAGACCTGCGCATTAAAAAGCAGCCTAATCTCCACATAATACCGTTATTATGCTGCTTCTTCATCTGATACATGAAGATCTGCGTTATTTTTTCCATAAAATCTTCCGGCAGCATATCCTGTTTGATCATATTGCAATAGTGACAGGCGCAGTATAGATTGCTGAACTTATTGTCCCCGCCCTTTGCAAGAGGTTTTCTATGCTCAATGTCAAAATCAACATAATTAACAAAATCTCCGCAAATATAACAATGTCCTTTTGTTTTTCTATAAACAGCCGTGCGCTGAGCCGGTGAAAAATTTATACGCTTAACGGTCGTATTTTCCTGTGTTGATGCAGACTCAGCTTTTGCAGTCTTTGCTTCATTAGACTTGCTTACTGCATTTACTGCCTTTGCCTGGTTTGCTGTCTTTGCCTGGCTTCCTGTATTTGCCGTATTGGTCTGGTTTGCTGTATTTGCTGTTTCCGATATTTTTTTATTTGTATTCGCATCAACAAGATAATACCCTTTACACTTAACAGGCGCCTTTGCTATCTGCTGCTTTGCTTCATCTTCTGATTTAAAAACTGTAGCCTTTGCTATATCATTCACTTTAATCACAGTACTTTTTTTATCATTTGCTCTTTCATGCGCTATGTAACTTTGTCCGTTCGTTAATACTATTTTCGCCATAATTTTCCCTTTATCCTTTATCATTCAGTCCGTTGTCCATTGATCACGCCACTTTAGTTAAATCGCCCGAATGGTCTTCTCAATTATCTGTTTATTCGTGTGCGATAATATATAAATTATTATACTCTACCCCCCCCGTAATAATCAACAACTATCTATATTTTTTTCACTTTTTACACTTTCACTTTTTACATTTTCACTTTTTACACTTTCTCTTTTTATACTTTCTCCTTTTATACTTTCTCTTTTTACATTTTCTCTTTTACTATTTTCCTTTTATATTTTTATTATCTTTTCTCTGTTTCCATATTAGGCTATAATTCTTATATAATGAAAATGGAAGTAATTTGTCAGTTGGGCCAAAGCTTATTATTTTATGAAAGGGCGCAATATGAAATATCATGTATTCATTACTAAAAGAGAAATTCTGACGAGTGTAATTTTTATTGTTGGATTACTAATTTTATTTAATGGTATCCACTCAACGTATAAATATAACCATGCACTCAATCTAAATACTTTGAAGGAGTATGAACTCAAAGAGGGAGCCTATGTAATCGGTAACATTGATACTTATGTCGGGCAAAAATTATATGGGAGCAATGGTTTCTCCGGCGTTAGTAAATCTTCAATCATTTCCGGAAAGGCATATAATTTCTATACAATTCCCGTTGGGCAAAAGTCCTACATCTGTATTATGGTATACAGTAAATCTTTATTAAGTCAATTGGAGGCTTTTGAAAACGGACACGGTGAAAATATCTATTTTGAAGGCGAAGTTATTGAACCCTTAACAGATCTGAACTTGAATTGGTATACTCAGATAGATGGCTTTCGTACAGAAGACCTTATAAATTCTTTTGTGATAAGAGAGACAAAT
This sequence comes from uncultured Lachnospiraceae bacterium, assembly GCA_947631625.1. Lineage (GTDB taxonomy): Bacteria > Bacillota > Clostridia > Lachnospirales > Lachnospiraceae > UBA3282. The sequence continues at coordinate 56,040 of CANRMA010000001.1, forward strand.
TTCGGAAGAAATAAACATATTATATATGTTGGCGCTCTTTTATTAGCCATGGCAGCTTTACTATTTTTCAGCGCCGGAGGTATCAAAAATTTTGTAATGGCAGAAACAGCGGATGCAAAACCTGTTTATAATAATTATACCAAAATATACAATAGGAACAACGAATTACAAGCGGAAAAAATGCAGTTGGAGACATTGGAGCGGAGACTTAATTCTGCCAAAAGAAATGCTGTACTTTGTTTAATACTGTTATTGATTGGAATTTATATCGTATACAGCGCCTATCTGTTGGAAGGAAAATTATTTGGAATACTTTTATTGCTTATCGCTATCAAGGGGATTTGGAATTACTTTATCAACTCTGCAAATACACTGGCGAAATCTCTGGTGAAGATATTTACCTTGAAATCTATATCCATACAAATTGAAGAACATAAACAAAATATAGAAAAGCTGCAAGAGAAGGAGTGATTACCTGTTTATTCATGTGCGATAATATATAAATTATTATACTCTACCACACTTTATTTGCAAGCCGCTCTAATTTATATATCACATTCTCAAAAGCGAATACACTAATCATTCTAATTCAGAATTGAAAATCAATTATGTCAGCTCAAGCTGCCGAACCTGAGCCTATTATATCATAAATTCTTTCAAATCTGTAAGAATCTTTCCCCTCTCCTGAAAGATTATAGAAAGATTTATTTTGTAAAATACTTATTATAAAATATATGTGTAGGCATAAGGAGGAGGCTCACAATGAGTATTTTATCTGCATCAAATCTTAAAAAAATATACGGCAGCGGTGAAAATGCAGTCAATGCATTGGCCGGAGTCGATATAAGTATTGAAAAAGGAGAATTTGTCGCGATCGTCGGGACAAGCGGCAGCGGCAAATCCACGCTGCTTCATATGTTAGGCGGATTGGACAGACCCACAAGCGGAAGCGTTACGGTTGACGGGAAAGACATTTTTTCACTTAAAGACGAGGAGCTTACCATATTCCGCAGACGCAAAATAGGCTTTGTTTTCCAGAGCTACAATCTAGTGCCCGTACTTAACGTGTACGAAAACATAGTGCTGCCCATACAGCTTGACGGCGGTTTGATTGATAAAAAATATCTGGATTCCATTATAGAAATATTAGGACTGCAAAGCAAACTAAACAATCTTTCCAATAATCTCTCAGGCGGACAGCAGCAGCGTGTGGCGATCGCCCGCGCCCTTGCGTCCAAACCTGCCATAATACTGGCTGACGAGCCGACCGGAAATCTCGACAGCAAAACGTCGCAGGATGTAATGGGACTTTTAAAAATCACTAGTCAGAAATTTTCCCAGACTATCGTAATGATCACGCACAATGAAGAAATCGCCCAGCTTTCCGACAGGATCATAAGGATCGAGGACGGCCTTATAACAGGCAGCCGCAAAAACAGGGAACCGGCATAAAGGGGGCGATATAATGAATATAAACGTATCCAATCAAAAATGTATACAAAACATCAGTTATAAAAGCCTGCGGGCTTCCAAGGCAAGAAATGCTATTGCCATTATCGCTATTGCGCTTACAACTATATTGTTTACCGCGCTTTTTACTATTGCATTATCTATAAAATATGGTTTCGAGCAGTCCAACTTCCGTATGGTAGGCGGTTATTCGCATGCAGGTTTTAAATATGTAAACGAACAACAGATCGACGAGTTAAGCTTAGATCCGCTTATAAAAGAATGGGGTGTACGCCGTTTCTTAGGTTTATCGCAGGAAGCGCCTTTGAACAAAATACAGGCCGAGGTCAGCTATTGCGACAAAAATGAGGCTAAGTGGATGTTCCTAGAGCCTGTAAAAGGAAGCTTGCCAAAAGAAAATACAAACGAAGCGGCAACCGATACCAGAGTCCTTTCGCTGCTTGGAATAGAGCCCGAACTTGGCAGGGAATTTACGCTTACTATAAACGTCGGCCAAGTTAAGACGACTCAGACATTTACGTTGTGCGGGTGGTGGGAGTATGATGAGTTAAATCCCGCAAGCCATATACTTATTCCGGCAAGCAGAGTAGAGGAGATTTTATCGGAAACCAAACCTGACATTTCAGGGCAGATGACGGGCTCCTATGGGTTGGATGTAATGTTTAAAAGCTCTGCGCATATCGAAAAAGATATACTTGATATCGCCAAACGCCATGGTTATCAGACAACGGACTCCGGCAAAGACGACTATATCGCGATAGGCGTAAACTGGGGCTATGCAGGCTCGCAGCTATATGAGAATATGGACCCGGCAACTGTTGTTTCCATCGTCGCCGCGCTGCTTTTAATACTTTTTACGGGCTATCTGATAATCTACAACATATTTCAGATATCCGTATCTAACGATATGAGATTCTACGGTCTTTTAAAGACCATTGGATTTACGGGACGGCAGCTTAAAAAAGTGATATTTATACAGGCTATATCGCTATCGGCCGTCGGTATTCCCATAGGTATGCTCACAGGTTACGGTATCGGCGCCGCGCTCACTCCGGTGGTGATATCCAATCTGAACGGAATTGCGGACAGTCTCTCCATAAGCCCTTGGATATTCATAGGCTCCGCGATATTTTCTCTTATAACGGTCGTCATATCCTGCCTTAAACCGGGCAAAATGGCCGCCAAAGCATCTCCTATCGAAGCTGTGCGCTATACGGATGTATTTACTAACGAAAAGCCGACGAAAAAGCGTTTTAAACACACGTCCGGAGCATCCATATATAAAATGGCCTATGCTAACTTACGCAGGAACCGCAAAAAAACCTTTGTAACGATCATATCCCTGTCTCTGGCCATAGTTATATTGACCGTTTCGGTCATTTTTGTCAGAGGTTTTGATATGGACAAATATATAAGTTCTGAATCAAAATCCGATTTTATGTTTGCAGACGCGGTATATTTTCATCCGACTAATACTTTATGGGGCAGCGACAACGCCATTGAGCCCAATGTAATAGATATGTTAAACGAACAGGGATATATCACGAACGGCGGGCGGACATACAGCGGGGCATACAATGTATCTGAACGCATTTCCACAGACGCGCTGCGGCATATTTACGAGATATTCGGTGTGCTTTCATATGCGGATGACTATATTAATTCATCCGAAACAGAAGATGACATGATATGGAACAATATCGAATTATATGGCATGGAAAAATTCTGTCTGGACAAACTTGGGGTAATAGAAGGCGACATCTCCAAACTGTACGGCAGCGGCAATTATATCGCGGCAGTCGCTTTTACTGACGATTATAACAAAACCGATCCAAATCTTTTCCGGCAGGTCGGCGATAAGATAACTTTTCGCTATTCACATAAAAACGAATATTATAATCCGCTCACAGGCGAAGTCTACGGCCCCGATTATGTTATAGGCCCCGATACTCCCTTTCGCATCCGTCCGGTAGAATATACCGACAAGGAGTATGAAATAGCAGCCATAGTCACGCTTCCCCATGTACTTAGCGAGCGTCATTACGGCATGCAAAATTCTTATATAATGAATGGGAAAACTTTTATAAAAGATACAGGCATGGACTCTGTAATGTATTATGCCTTCGATGTAAAAGACGGCACCGATACGGATATGGAAAAATATATAAGCAGCTTAACAAATAATACTTTGACACGCTATGATTATGAGAGCAAACAGACTATCATAGACGAATTTAATTCGTTCGTAAGAATGTTTTGGCTGCTTGGAAGCGTGCTCAGCTTCATCATAGGTCTGATAGGCGTACTAAACTTTATGAACGCGCATCTCACAAGCATAGTTTCAAGGGAACATGAATTTGCGATATTACAGGCAGTAGGCATGAGCGGCCGCCAGCTTAAAAAAATGCTTATTACGGAGGGAGAAATACTTACTTTAGGCTCCGTTGCGTTTTCACTGATTGTTATAATTTTAACAAGCAGGGTATTCTGCAGGGTACTGGAAAGTATGTTTTGGTTTTTTACTTATAAGTTTACACTGCTGCCATTTATGATAGTCACTCCTTTATTCGCAGTCATAGGCGCCCTGCTTCCGATAATATGTTATCGGTTCAGCGTTAAAAAATCTATTGTTGACAGAATAAGGGAGGCTTGACCCACAAATAGAAATGTTAAAAAGACCGACGCGCCGGGCCGGTCTTACTTCTTCAGCTTGCAAAACACTATCCCCACCAATGTACTGATACATGTCGCCGCTATTGCCGGCGCAATTACAGCGGTGGGGTTCACGCTTCCGTACTGCTGCCTGTACACGATCATATTTACAGGGATCAACTGCAGCGACGATATATTCAAAATCAGGAAATCGCACATCTCTTTGGTCGCGCTGCGCTCTCCCGTCGCCATATATTCGGGATTGCCCTTTTCGGCCTCCAACGCGGCAAGCTCTTCCATAGCCTTTAATCCTGCGGGCGTACATGCCCAACCGAGTCCGAGAATATTCGCGATTATATTTGTGGATATATATTCCCTTGCCGGGTGATTTTTAGGCACATTGGGAAAAATAAATGAAATAAACGGAGAAATCCCCTTAGTCATATTGGCGATAAGACCGGACTTCCTTGCTATCTCCATAAGCCCTACCCACAAAGACATAACGCCTATCATGGTAATGCACAGCGAAACCGCTTCGCCTGCCGAGTCCAACGCCGCCTCGGACACCGCCTCTATATTACCCGTAAACGCGCCATAAATAACACCTGTTATTATCATTGCCGCCCATATATAATTAAGCATAGCCCCGCACCAAAAAAGCATACTTATGAGGGATCATATGTATGCTATCCTTTTTGTAACAGCAGGAAAGCCGGATTAACTCTTTCCTGCTGATGTATTTAATTATATTTATGAGACTGTAACCTTTTTTATTCTTATTTATCTATTCGCATTTACCACTCGATCACGGCCGACCCCCACGTAAGTCCGCCTCCGAAACCTGCCAACACTATCTTCATGCCGGGTTTAAGCAGTCCGTTCCTGTTCATCTCATCAAGCAGGATAGGCACGCTTGCGGCGGAAATATTTCCGCAGTGGTCAAGGCTTATGGGAAATTTATCTTCCGGAACTTTGAGCCTTTTGGCTACTGCCTGAATTATGCGTATGTTAGCCTGATGCAGAGCAAAGTAATCTATATCTTCTATATTAACGCCTGCTTCATCAAGCGCCTTTTTAATAGACACCGGCACGGTCGTAACCGCAAATTTATATACTTCCTGACCGTCCATATGAACATATTGTATGTCCGTAGGGTTTTTGACAAGCGGATTATTATTTCTTCTGTTTAGACATGATAAAACCATTCCTCTCGCGCCGGCCGAACCCTGGTCATATGCAAGAAGCCCTGCGCTGTCAGCTCTCACAATGGCTGCGCCGGCTCCGTCTCCAAAAAGCACGCAGGTACTTCTGTCGCTCCAGTCCATTATCCTTGAAAGCGTCTCAGCCCCAAGAATAAGAGCGGTTTTGAATGTACCGAGCTTCAGATAAGCGTCTGCGATACTCAGAGCAAACAGAAAGCCCGAGCATGCCGCGTTTATATCAAAGGCAACCGCCCTGTCCGCGCCGATCGCCGCCTGTATTTCACATGATGTGGACGGCGTTATATGATCGCTTGTAACGGTGGCGACTATAATAAGGTCTATTTCCTGCGCGCTTACATTTGCATTCTCCATAGCGCGGCGTGAAGCCTCTATGGACATGGTCGCCGTAGTTTCTTCTTTGGCCAGCCTTCTCTCTTTTATGCCGGTACGGCTGCTTATCCATTCGTCGGAAGTGTCCATTATTTTAGACAGATCATCGTTTGTCACTACCGTTTGCGGCAGACAGCTTCCTGTTCCGATTATCTTTGTTCTCATTATATTTCCAATCCTTCCCCGGCTTTTGCACCAATTTGATTATTTGTCCCCGATAGCAAAAGTAAGTTCCGCCGATGTTACCAACTTACCGTCCACATATGCCTTGGCCGAACCGACTCCGATAGGGCCTTTCACTTTTATCAGCTCAGTCTCAAGAGTCAATACATCCCCCGGCGCCACTTTACCTTTGAATTTAGCCGAATTGATAGCGGCAAAATATGCGATCTTGCCTTTAAATTCAGGCTTGCTAAGGATAGCGACGGCTCCGGTCTGCGCAAGCGCCTCTATTATAAGCACTCCCGGCATGACCGGCTCTGTAGGAAAATGCCCTGCAAAAAATGGTTCATTGTATGAAACGCACTTTCTTGCAACCGCCTTTACTCCGGGTTCCAATTCTTCTATTGTATCAAGCAGCATAAAAGGCTGCCTGTGCGGAATGATCTCCATTATTTCTTTCGCGCCCATCAATGACATAGCCGTATCTCCTTTATCATTTCACATATTTTTTTATGAGCAGACTCGAATTATGCCCGCCGAAACCAAGTGAATTGGAAAGCGCATACATAAATTCACCCTCCACCGGCTCTTTACAGTAATCAAGATCACATTCCTCGTCCGGAATTTCATAGCCTACGGTCCGGTGTATATAGCCCTCCTGCAATTCTTTCACACAGGTGACAAACTCAATCGCTCCGGCGGCTCCCAACAGATGGCCTATCATGGATTTAGTAGAGTTTATCTTAATATCGGCCGCATGTTTTCCAAAAGCAAGTTTTATGGCTCTGGTCTCAAACAGGTCGTTGTGGTGGGTACTTGTACCATGTGCATTTATATACGTTATTTCGTTCATATCTGCACCTGCATCCGTAACAGCATATTCCATAGCTTTGGCTGCTCCTGAGCCGTCCTCTATCGGTGAAGTGATATGATAAGCGTCAGATGTGCTGCCATATCCCACCACCTCGGCGTAAATTCCGGCTCCTCTTTTTTTCGCATGCTCAAGCTCCTCCAAAACTACTATCGCAGAACCTTCTCCCATTACAAAACCGCTTCTTTCTTTATCAAAAGGAATGGAACATCTTTTGGGATCCTGTGAGCTTGTAAGCGCTGTGAGCGCGCCAAAACCCGATATGCCTACCGGCGTGATGCTGCTTTCGGTTCCGCCCGCGATCATTACTTCCGCATCTCCGTACTGTATCGTACGGTACGCTTCTCCGATGGAATTGGTTCCTGTCGCGCAGGCCGTTACCACATTTAAACTTTTACCTCTAAGCCCAAACTGTATGGATACGTTTCCCGCGGCCATATTGGATATCATCATCGGCACCATTAAAGGCTCCACCCTCGAAGGGCCTTTTTCCAGCAATCTGGAATGATTTCTTTCCAAAGCCTGCAGTGAACCGGTTCCCGAACCGACCGAAACTCCCACGCGGAAAGGATCTTCTTTTTCCATATCAAGCCCCGCATCTTCTATGGCTTCTTTAGCCGCCGCTACCGCATACTGACTGAACGGCTCCATTCTCTTGGCGGCTTTAAAATCCATGTAATTTTTGCCCTCGAAGCCCTTTACTTCCGCGACGAGTTTACATTTATATTCCGAAGCGTCAAACTTGGTGATCTCACCGAAGCCTGTCCTGCCTTCCTTTACGCTGTTCCAAAATTCCTCTACGCTAAGTCCGATAGGGGTAATGGCGCCCATACCTGTTACTACTACTCTTCTGCTCATTTTATATTTCCGCTCCTTCCTGCCGCATTTTTAACAATGCCCACAAAATCTGATTAAATCGCCATTCCGCCGTCAACGGAAAGAACCTGTCCGGTTATATATCCCGCTTTATCGCTTGCCAGAAATGCAACGGTTTCTGCAATATCCTCCGGCGTTCCCGCCCTTTTTAAAGGTATCTGCGAGAGCACGGCTTCTCTGGCGGAATCTGTCATTGCCTGTGTCATATCGGTATCAATATATCCTGGGGCTACGGCATTTACGGTAATATTACGGCTCGCAAGCTCTCTTGCCACAGATTTGGTAAGTCCGATCACACCCGCCTTGGAGGCCGCATAATTGGCCTGTCCGGCGTTTCCCAAAATTCCGGAAACCGACGAAAGATTTATTATCCTTCCGCTCCTTTGCTTAATAAAAGGGCGGTACATATGCTTAATTGTATTGAAGGTTCCTTTTAAGTTGGTCTGAATAACCTCGTCAAAATCAGTCTCCGTCATTTTTACGACCAGATTGTCTCTCGTAATTCCGGCGTTGTTTACCAAAATATCTATATGCCCGAATTCCTTTATCATGTCGTCGATCATTTTCCCGCAGGCTTCATAGTCAGCGACCGTACACTGCACTGCAATGGCTTTTCGCCCCATTTTTTCTATTTCACATACCACTTCTTTGGCCTTTTCTTCCGAACCGTTATAATTTACGATCACATCGGCTCCATACTCTGCCAACTTAAGAGCGATGCCCCGCCCTATGCCTCGTCCTGCTCCCGTTACAAGCGCAACTTTCCCTGTAAGCATCCGATATCTCCTTTCTTAACATAGATCATTTAAGACGTTTGCGAAACGCTCTCTCAACGTATATTGATTGTACATATTTAACAAACACCATTGCAGGCGCTCTGAGGCCGCCGGCACTTAAGCTGCGTATTTTGCAGCTTTAGTACCGCTGCGAGACTCAATGCAGCGCAAGCGTGCCTGCAAGGTTTTGTTAAATTTGTACAATCTCGATAACGTATATCATGGTTTCGCAATTACCTACATAGATCATTTAATTTTTCCATATCTTCCACCTTCTCGATATTCAGCGCCTTCATATCCCTGTTTATCTTGCGCATAAAACCCGATAAGGTTTTGCCGGGACCTATTTCTATAAAAGTATCTGTTCCGTCGGCTATCATACGCTCAATGGTCTGCTGCCACCTTACGGAAGAAGACACCTGTTTCTGCAAAAGCTCCTTAACCTCGGCTTTATCCGTTACATAATCGGCTGTAACATTAGCTATATAAGGAATCTGTATATCGTGTATCTCTACTTTTTCAAGCTCTGCGGCAAGTTTTTCTCCCGCTCCGACAAGCATCGCGGAATGGAAAGGGCCGCTCACATTTAAGGTCACGCATCTTTTAGCTCCTGCTTCGTTTAATTTTGCAACCGCTTCTTTGACCGCCGCTTCCTCTCCGGTAATCACTATCTGACCGGGGCAGTTATAGTTCGCTATTGATACGCAGCCCTCGGTTTCTTTACATATTCCTTCTATAACCTCGGTATCCAGTCCAAGAACGGCAACCATAGAGCCTCCGTTCGGAACCGCCTCTTGCATATAGATGCCTCTTTTTCTGACTATTTTAAATACGTCGGCAGGCGTCATAACTTTACTCGCTACAAGCGCACCGTATTCGCCAAGGCTTAAACCCGCCGTTACGTCCGGCTTTATACCCTTTTCCTCAACCGCCTTAAGCATTGCAACCTCCGCCGCAAGCATGGCGATCTGCGTGTATTCCGTAATGTTTATATCTTCGTTTTCTTCAAAACAAAGCGCTGTTACGTCCAGTCCGCTTGATTGACCGGCCAAGTCAAACATTTCTTTACAGATCGGGAACCTGTCGTAAAAATCCTTGCCCATTCCTACATACTGCGCTCCCTGACCGGGAAACATAAATGCAATTTTACCCATTTGAAACCTGCCTTTCGCATAATATGCCTATATTAAATATTTTGAATATCAAAGTATATTATTAAAAAAATTCTCGCCTACACATCCTAATATATACCGATATATGTAAGCGGGATGCCTTAATATCAGGCATCAAAAGAATATCAGGAACAGCGCCTGAACTTCCTTTGATACCTGCTGATATATTATAATTTCAATAATTTCTCCGCCTGCGACATGATCTCTTTGATAATTTCCTCACAGGTATTTTCCTGCTTAACAAGACCTGCTATCTGACCTGCCATGATAGAACCCTCGACCATGTTACCGTCTACCACCGCTTTTCTTAAGCCTCCCAGTGTCATCTTCTCAAGTTCTTCCAATGTTGCGCCTTCCTGTTCCAACTTAAGATACTCTCTGGTCGTTTTATTACGTATACATCTGACAGGATGTCCCGTAGACCTTCCCGTCACCGCCGAATCAATGTCTTTGGCTGAGATTATTTTCTGTTTATAGTTTTCATGTACAACAGACTCTTTGGCTACAACAAACCTCGTTCCCATCTGTACGGCCTGCGCGCCCAACATCATCGCTGCCGCAAAACCTCTTCCGTCTGCAATGCCGCCTGCCGCAATCACCGGAATGCTTACCGCATCGACTACCTGAGGGACCAACGCCATTGTAGTGGTTTCACCGATATGTCCTCCCGATTCCGTGCCTTCCGCAACAACCGCATCCGCCCCCGCGCGTTCCATCATTTTGGCAAGACCTACACTGGCGACTACGGGGATTACTTTGATGCCGGCTTCCTTCCATGCCGCCATATATTTACCCGGATTGCCTGCTCCTGTAGTAACTACCTTTACACCTTCTTCTACAACAACCTGAGCGATCATATCCGCTTCCGGATTCATCAACATAATATTTACACCGAAAGGCTTCTTGGTCATTTCTTTGGCCTTCTGAATCTGCTCTCTTACAAAGGATGCCGGCGCGCCTCCCGCGCCTATTATTCCAAGTCCGCCTGCTTCTGAAACCGCCGCTGCCAGATGATAATCCGCAACCCATGCCATACCCCCTTGTATAATAGGATATTCAATACCCAGAAGCTCTGTAATTTTTGTTATCATATTTTATTTATCTCCACTATACAAATTTGCGCCCCGGCAAAAACCAACCTTATTCTACGCCCTTGCTCTTCATATAATCAATAACAGCTCCAACTGTTGTAATATTCTCTAATTCTTCCGAAGGAATTTCTACTCCGTATTCTTCTTCAAATGCCATTACTAACTCAAATAAGTCCAGAGAATCAGCGCCTAAATCATCTTTGAATGAAGATTCTTCTGTGATCTCAACTCCGTCCAAATTTAACTGTTCCTGAATGATTTCTTTAACTCTTTCTAACATTTTCGTTCTCCTTTTAAACTTTATATTTTTACGCATAAAATAGTTTGACATTCAAAGTATATTATCTGCGTATATATTTGTCAATCCTATTTTACGGATTTTAACGGTTTTGTCAATTCACTTATTTAACAAATATTGATAAATATCTCTTTTTGATACCCCTCTGTCCTTTGCAACCTGCTTCATGGCCTCTTTATCGTCCATTCCATCATCGGTATAATACGCCATATGCTCCTCTATGGACAACTTTTCCCACGAACGTATCTCTTCTTCTTTTTTTTCTTTACGGCTCCTGCCTTCTATTACAAGAACATACTCCCCCCGCGGCTCCTGCGTTTCATAAAGTTTAAGCGCATCCTCTATGCATGTCGGAATAACTGTTTCAAATTTCTTGGTAAGCTCCCTGCATATGGTGATCCTCCGATTTCCGAGAACGTCATATAAATCATTCAGAGTTCTTATCAGATGGTGCGGCGCTTCATAAATTATCATGGTACGGCTTTCGCATTTTAACTCATCAAGCACTTCTGACTTCTCTTTCTTGTCCGAAGGGAGAAAGCCCTCAAAACAAAATCTTCTTGCAGAAAGCCCCGATAAAGTAAGCGCGACTATACAGGCCGCCGCTCCGGGCAGCGATGTTACCGTAATGCCTTCCTGTATGCACTTTTGTACCAGTACCTCACCGGGATCGGATATTGCAGGAGTTCCCGCGTCGGTTATGAGCGCGATATTTTTACCCTGTTTAAGTTGTCCTACCAGGCTGTCTGCTTTTTCTATTTTATTATATTCATGATAACTTGTCATAGAAGTGGATATGTTAAAATGATTCAGCAGTTTAATGCTGTTGCGCGTGTCTTCCGCAGCAATCATATCAACATTTTTTAATGTTTCGATCACTCGCGGAGTCATATCGTTAAGATTTCCTATCGGCGTTGCGCACAGATATAAGATCCCTGCCACTTTAACATTCATCCTTTCAGCTTCCTAATACCCGTATATATCATAAATCTCAGGCATGTACACTCCCGCTTCTTTGTATATGATCAAAGGTTTTTCTACTTTAAGCCGCGGTCTCCCGCCCCGGTTTGCTTCTATCAGAACCATGTTTGGCTCTTTATCCACATATGGATACACAAGCTGCATACGCTTAGGCTCAAGCTTATACTCATGCAAAAGAACCATTATTTCCGCAAGTCTGAACGGTCTGTGCACCATAAAAAAATTCCCGCCCGGTTTAAGCAGCTTTGCGCTCTGCGATATAACATCTTCCAATGTACACAAAATCTCATGTCTGGCTATGGCCTTAGGCGCGTCGGGATTGGTCAGTCCGTGCTTACCTATCATATAAGGCGGATTGCAGGTAACAACATCAAAAGCGGAGGCTCCGAAAATATCGGCAGCTTCTTTTATATCTCCGGTCACAATAGAAATCTTATCCTCAAGTTTATTCAGCGCCACGCTGCGCCTTGCCATATCCGCGCTCGCTTCCTGAATCTCCAACCCTGTAAGATGCGCCGCCTGCGTCTTAGCCTCCAAAAGAATAGGAATGATCCCTGTACCCGTACCCATATCCAAAACTCTGCTTCCTGCCCTGACTCTCACGAAGCCTGACAACAGAACCGCATCCATGCCGAAACAGAATTTATCGGGATTTTGTATTATACGATATCCGTTACGCTGCAAATCGTCTATTCTTTCATTTTCTTTAAGTGCCATATCCATCAATATCATCAAGCTTGGATCTGTTATCATCCTGCTTCTCTAACTTCTCAAGCTCTTTCAATTCTTCTTCGTTCACATCAAGCTTATTGTTTTTGTTATGCCTTTTCTTAAAATGAAGCTGATCTGCCTTATATTCATGAATTTCCTTTTCATCGTTGACGTCTACGACCACCTTGACAAGCTGACGCAATACATTGACACTGTGTACCTCGCCCTTAAGCCCGTCCGACGTCGTAACAAAATCTCCTACATTCGGCAGTTTACGGTTAAGCTCTTCATAAGTCTCTTCTTCATGATTCAGGCAGCACATGAGCCTGCCGCATACGCCCGAAATTTTGGTAGGATTCAAAGACAGATTCTGCTCCTTAGCCATTTTAATAGATACCGGCACAAACTCCGATAAATGCGTATGACAGCACAACGGTCTGCCGCATATGCCTATTCCGCCTACGATCTTGGTTTCATCACGCACTCCGATCTGACGCAGTTCTATCCTTGTCTTAAATACTGAAGCCAGATCCTTAACCAGTTCCCTGAAGTCTATACGTCCGTCTGCCGTAAAATAAAACAATACTTTATTATTGTCAAATGTATATTCAGCATCGATGAGTTTCATGGGAAGCTCATGCTTCTTGATCTTTTCAAGACATATCTTAAACGCTTCTTTTTCTTTCTCCTTATTATCCGCCTCCTGCTCATCATCTTTAGGCGTTGCCACCCTGAGAACCGGTTTGAGCGGTTGGATAACCTTATTATCTTCAACTTCTTTCGGCTCTACTATTACAGTGCCATATTCAATGCCTCTTGCGGTTTCCACTATAACATGCTCGTTGCGCTTTATATCCAAGTCTCCCGGATCAAAATAATATATCTTGCCTGCGACTCTGAACCGCACACCTATTATCTTTATCATCAATAATCCTCCATTCTAACCTCACACTAATTCTCCTGAATAGTCAGAAGAAGCAATTCCATAGTCAGATCAAAATTAACATTGGCTTCAAGCCTTCTCTTAGCCTGCTGCAGAGCTTTTACGATCGTTTCTATACCTTCATAAGTGCTTCTGTCAGCAGTTTTGCGTATTGACTGAAGTTCATCCTTAAAGATCAGACTGTTTGCATCTTTCGTAGCCTTAAAAAGAAGAACATCCCTATACCATGCAGAAAGTATATCCAGATAATCCGTTACATTAAACTTATACTCAGAAATTTTCTTAATAGCCTTTACGATCTCATTTAACTCCATATCATTGATATATTTTACCAATGTTACGGCCTCTTCTTTAACTTTATCAAATTCCTCACTGGAAGCCAACATTTTAGCTTTACCTATATTTCCTCTGGCAAAAGCCACACATATATTGGCCTTATAATCCGGAACTTTAAGTTCTTCCATCAGATACTTTTTAACTTTGTCATCCGGTACCGGTTTCATATTCAATACAACGCAGCGGCTAAGTATAGTCGGCAGCAGCGTGTCCACATTTGAAGTAAGAATAAGAATGACCGCATACTCCGGAGGCTCTTCTAAAGTTTTAAGAAGGGCATTCTGAGCCTGCACGGTCATTTTCTCACCTTCATTAATAATATATATCTTTCTGGGACTGCTGTAAGGTTTGATCGTAATATCATTATTGATCTGCGCTCTTATATCTTCAACGCTTATGGTATTAGGCTTCTCATGCGACACAAAAATAATATCGGGATGATTTAAGCTAAGCGCCTGCTTACATGAATGACATTCCATGCAAGGCTCGATCCCGCCTTTCTCACACTGCAGCGTAGTCGCAAAAACCTTCGCGATAAATTCCTTACCGGAACTTCTCTCTCCGTTAATGATATATGCATGAGATACCTTATTGGCGGAAATTGCATTCTGAAGATGTTCCTTTAACTGTTCCTGTCCGATAATATCCGAAAATCCTGCCATTTATACCCTATCCTTTCCCTGCGGCTTTTAGGTAAAAATATCTAAAAGCAGCCCTCGTATTTCGCCTATCTTACTAAGTATAGCCAGATTGTCCTGCTCGTCCTTAACCAGTTCCTGCGCAAGTTCATCCAGATTTTTATCTATAAGCCGGATAATGCCGTATACGCGGTGCCTGCCCTTTCTGTCCAGAAAATTCTCTCTTGCAAAAGCATGTGAACGGTTGACTATCTCGTTCATAAAATCTTTTATCAAGGCCCGATACCTTTTCATATCCTTAATGTCACGATGCTTCGCAAGCTTATCACCCTGTCTGGTGATCTCCTCCATCATCTGTGTCAGGGCATTCTGCAGATCCTGTTCTTCTATCCTGCTGACCAATGTGAACTTAAATGTTCCGTCAGCTTCCTGTGTCTGCGGAGTCTGCTCCACCTGCACAGGCTGCTGCGCCTGATTAACCTTAATATCCACTTGAAACCTCCATTTACAACAATTACGGTGTTTCTGTTATTCTATTATACATTCTTTATATTACTTTTCAAATATGAGATTATATTCTCAATACACTTCTCCAGATCGCCATTATTATCAAAATTTTGTACTATTCCCGCCTCTTCAAGCTTTTCATCCGAAAAATCCCTTGCGTCTGCAAGAAAGCGCCTGCACATTTCTTCATATTGGGGGCTGCTCTGCATCTTTTCACGATCCAAAGCTCTCTGCAGTCTTATCCCGTCATCCAACTTGATCATAACCGGAACGACCTTTCCGGTTCCGTAAAAATCCCTGATCTTCTTATATCCCTCTAAGGTAGTTATCATTATATATGACTGTACAGACAGATCAACTTCTTCGTCTGACACGGTAAAATATCTCCAGTCACCATTGCAGGTGTTGTATGTCCTCTCTTCAATTATCCGCCCGCCGTTTAAAAACTCTCTGTATTGCGTTTCATCCGTAAAATGATACTCCACTCCGTCATTTTCCCCTTCACGGATAGGTCTTGTGGTGTACGTTACTATTTCTTTTAACTCTATATCATCCTGTTCCAACAGTCTTTTGTAAATGGTATCCTTCCCTGATGAGCTCTTTCCCATCAGACATACTATCTTCCCCATATCAGATAATGCCTTCCCCATGCGGTGATAAATACTTATGGTAAATTACCTATATAATAAATAATGCCATATTTCTTTATTAATTTCAAATTATTTATTTCCGGGGCAGCACACAGATCGTCCCCTTATCAGATATCCCCTGTACATTCAGTCCAAGATCAATGCTGTGTTCTATAAATCCAATAACGGCAGCATCTATTATCTCTCCCGGAACAAGAATCGGCGTACCGGGGGGATACAGATTTACAAAAGCTCCGCTTACAAGTCCTTCCGCCTGCATTAATGAAACCTCATCAGCGCCTTCATAAACCGCCGAAAGCGCCTGCGAAATACTCATGGCCTCGGCATGCGTATTAATAACTTTTAAATTCTCAGTTTTGTTTAAGGGCGCGCGCTCACTGACAGTTTCATCTCCCGTATTTCCTTCTACGCAATTTCCTACACACTCTATCCTACCATCAATTTGAAGCAATGCGTCAGCCAATCTTTCCCAAGCCTGCCATTCATCGGCTATTGTCATGATCGCCAACACATATGTCGCTGCCGCCATTTCCATCTGCATATGAAAATCATCCCGCAATATATCATACAGCATCCGCCCGCTGAGGGAAGTTCCTTTTACGGAAATTACCAACTTACAGATATCCGATCCGACAAAACAGTATTTTTCATTGCCA
Source organism: uncultured Lachnospiraceae bacterium (assembly GCA_947631625.1). GTDB lineage: Bacteria > Bacillota > Clostridia > Lachnospirales > Lachnospiraceae > UBA3282. The sequence continues at coordinate 72,422 of CANRMA010000001.1, forward strand.
CCGTAACGAGGTTCCGAAAATGCAACTCTTATATATCTGCACTTAGACATCTTTTTCAAAAACTTTCGATGATTTGCCCTAAGCTTATCAAATTCCTTTAAACCGTTTTCTTTCATATATGAAATGCAGTGATCCATACCTGCCATGAAAACATAAGAAGGACTGCTGGTCTGAAAAATGCTTAAGTATCGGCGAAGCTTGTCTCGATTTACATAACTGCCGTTCACATGCAAAACAGCCGTCTGTGTCATCGACGGAAGCGTCTTATGAAGACTGTTTATTACAAGATCCGCGCCCTGTCTTGCAGCATTCTCAGGCATATTATCCGCAAGTCCGAAATGCGCGCCATGCGCTTCGTCCACAACAAGAACTTTACCGCGTTCATGCACGGTTTCTGCAATACCCTTTATATCCGAGATAATCCCTTCATAAGTCGGTGATGTGATCACGACTGCCTTACATTCAGGATATTTTTCCAACGCATCTTTTACTGCCTGCGCTGATATGGCGTCACATATATCATATTCCTCAATAATTCCCGGACATATATATCTTAGCTTAAGATCCTGCAAAATTGCAGCATTATAAACAGATTTATGGCAGTTTCTTGCCACAAGAACAGTATCCGCTTTATCCGTAACCGACATGATCGACGCCAACACCCCGCAGGTACTGCCGTTTACCAGAAAGAAACTCTCATCGGCGCCATACAAGACCGCAGCCCGCTGCTGAGCCTGTTTTATTACGCCTTCAGCCTGATGAAGATTATCAAAACCGTCTATTTCCGTAATATCATACCTGATAACATCGGAAAGAACCCCCATGTCAAAACTTCGTTTATGCCCCGGCATATGATATGGATAAAAATCACTTTCGGAATATGCGGCAAGTACATCATATAAGTTAGAAAAATCCGTATCCATAGCCATATCCTTTCATAAACCACTTACCTAATGCGCTGCCGTAATACGTTTCCCATGACCTTTATGTACTCCTATGGTTTCAAGCGATGAGCAGTATTTATCCGCAACGGTAACTACCCAAGCCTCTCTGCACGTCGGTGGTACGATCAGCATCGGCCACATGTGCTTTTTAATAATATCACGCTGTATGTCCGTTAAATCGTACTCTTTATCGGCATTTTTAAGCGCGATCATCGGATGTCTGAAACCATGCAGCCTTTTACGCTGCGAAAGATATTCCTTATCATGCCAGTCATACAGAAAGTAATCATGCAGCAGAGCGCCCCTTATCAAATCCTCAGTGCTGCAGTTAAGTCCCAAAGCATTATTAAGTATCAGACTGTAAATTGCCACATGCATACAATGTTCATTTACGGTAACATTCCCATGCTGGATATGCGCTTTTGTCATTCTGAAATTATCTGAATTTATTATATCGCTTCCGTACAGGTTCAAAAGATAGTGTATCTCACGATATCTCTCATAATTTCTCTTAAATTTTTCAGCCTTGTTCAGCCTGATGTTGTCAAGTATACTCAACCCATAAAACCCCTTTTTATATAATTATCGAAATCCTTCCAAATGTCCGGTCAGACAATTCTCAGATGTGGTACGACTGCCCCTGTGCAGTCCTTGGCAAAGCCATAAAACTTTTTAACACATCCATCTGTATTAAAATACTAACTGTATGAGCGCCATATAGCAGGCTGTGCCAAGCCCTATACTGAGAAGTATATTCTTCTTCCATGAATGCAATATCACTACCAATAATACCGAAATAAGTTCAGGTATCCCATGGTTTCCCTCCAACAAAGATATATCCTTTAAACAATATACGACAAGCACTGCCATAATCGCCGGCGGAAGCGTCCTGCCCAAATAACTGACAGTCTTTGGCACTTCTCTTTTCCCGCCAAAGATCAGAAACGGCACTGCGCGCAAAAATATCGTGCAAATTGAAACTACCGCTATTATAAGTAAAGAATGTACTATATCCATAATTACTCCCTGCTTAAACTTAAACAAATCATATCTTAAAAACGGCATCCGCCTTTCCTTTAACCAACAGCGCGATCACAGCGCATAACAACGCCGGAAGTATAAAACTGTCCGCGCCGAATATAAGCAGAAAAACTATTCCGCTTACCGCTCCTATTATAGTAGATATGTGAGTTTCCTTTTCCTGCCACTGCTCCACTACTATCGCTACAAAAAGCGCAGTCATACAGAAATCTATGCCCGTTGAGTCAAATGTAAGATACTGTCCGACCAAGGCCCCGAGCGTTGAACCCGTCACCCAATAGCACTGGTCTAAAAAAGAAACCCAGAAGAAAACTTTTTTTTCCTCCATGCCCTCGGGTACATGTTCCGCGCACAGCAGGGAATAAGTCTCATCCGTAAGCGCAAATACCAGATAAGGATATGCCTTCCCCATTTTTTTATATTTTTCTATGAATGACAGACCGTAGAATATGTGTCTTCCGTTAATAAAAAACGTCATTATTGCCGAATGTATCAAACTTGCTCCGCCGCTTAAAAGCGTAACAAGCATAAACTCCATGCTCCCTGCATAAATGACAACGCTGGCAAAAAACGCCCATACAAAATTATATCCCACATTCTGAAGCATCAGACCAAAAGCCATTCCCAAAAACAGATAACCCAACATAACAGGTATCGTCTTGTGGAACGAATATCCAATGTAATTATAATTACCTTTTTTCATAATACTCCGTCTCTTACATCCGGGCTTCGTTTTGCCCGTTTTTATGTATGCCGTCTGTCTCATGAGACTCAATAAGCTCATGCAAAACTGCCGCGCGATGAGCCCACGTATGCCCGGACTTCGCCAATGCATAACCGTTATCCGCTATCTCCTGCATTTTGTCCGTATCTTTTAATAACTCATTTACCATATCCGGCAGCGCGTTTATATCTGCGGTCGAATATATCCTGCAGTCTTTTCCATCGGTAAGGATCTCATCAAGGTAAATACTGCTGTCCGTCAGACATACGGCTCCGTTTAACATGGAATTAAAAATCCTGTCATGCGCGCCGTCACGAAACCACGGCATAACATTTAAAGAAATCCTGCTCTGGCATAATTTCTTAAGACAGCCTGCGGAATCCAGACTGTTTCCGACAATCAGATTTTCAGGTTTCTTACAGTCGAGCCTGTCCCATCCGCCACCAAAGACATTAACACTGATACCCGAATCTGTCAATGCCTTTACCGCTTCACCCCTTGTGGTGAAACGGACATACAGATCAATGAACGTAAGTTTACTCATAAGCATTTTCAGCTCTTCTTCCGTAACTTCCGGTATTTCCCTGCTTATATGTTCCTGCGCGACATCCTCCAGAGAACGCATCGGATGCGAAAGCAGATCGTCGATCATTCCATAATAAAACTGTGTATACTCATCATCTATTCTTGTAATATACTTTTCAAACTGTGACGGCGGGGTGTAATTTCCCACCATGGTCACATCATACTTTCTGAACGCAATGGGAACATTGGACTTATCAGGATAAAGCTGTGTTCCTCCCAGAGGCAGAAACGGCCCTCTTTTAATCTCAGGAAAAAACCTTTCCATATACTTATCATGATTTCTGTCGATGCTTATATGATGATAATCCTTAGGCGCTTTTTCCAGAAAATGATGATAATACATAGGATGATCCACTACTATATTATATACCGGTATCTTAAGCGCATCCCACATCATACGGTCATTTTCATCCAGAAAATATTCCTCTCCGCTCATCCCATGAAAATTAAAATTTACCAGCACAGTATTTCCCTTTTCAAAAAACCTGAAAAATTTTTCCGTACTGCTCCACGGCTTGGAAAGATCATAAATATAAGTAGAATGACCCAACTTCTCAAACGCTTCTGCAAGCTGTATTGAAAAATATCCCTGTGTTTCAATATCACCCTCAAAAAGCAATATCTTTTTCATGCCCAAGTCCTTTATATTAAATGCTGTCATCAATTTCCGCTCCCTTTAAATCTTCCTCAAGAAGCTTCATCTTCTGCAGCATCTGCTTAATTTCAGACTTAATCTGAGACGGCAGTGTGTCCGCATCTTCACCATTTCCTTCAGCATCCTCGATAATATCCGACTGCTCTCTTGCGTTTTTCTCCTGTTTTGCTCTTAATTTTTCAGTTTCTCCGCTTTCTTCACGTTTTACTTCGAGCTTTTCTTCAAACTCTTCTCTTTCTTCTTTCTTCTCGTTTAATTTTTCTTCCTGCTCTTCTTTCTCTTTTGCGTTCTCCTTAGCTTCCTCAACCTTCTTCTCAAATTCTTCTTCAATATGGTCTTTGGCCTCTCCGATCATAATCCCTATGGCGTCCTTACTCGCATCGGCATATATATCATCTGCCCTTTTCCGGGCGTCAGCCATATCGTGGTACTTAAGTCGTTCCAACTTAATTCCCCTTATCTGAGCGTTGCCTGACCTTACCATATCATAGGCGTTATCAATCTTTTTCTCATAGTTTTCTATCGCGGCATCCAGATCCTTCGTTTCCTGCCTGTACTTATACAGAGGCGAATCTTTAAGCTCTGTAAGACGCGCCTGTTCTTCTTCCGTTAAAGTTATTGACGGATCTGCTGCCGCAGTCTTTGCTTTCTCAAGCAATTTTTCATCATCTTTGGAAAAATTTTCGTCTTCTATTCCGTAATACTCTTTAAGCTCATCTTTACGGGATTTATATCCGCTGATGATATCGGTATATTCCGAAATGTCCGAATTGGCTTTATCAATGTCGCTTCTGATCTCATCCATGTCGAAATCAACTTTTTTATCTCCGGCCCATGCATCATTTATAAGCTTCATTGCGCGCTTTCTTGCAAACTGCTTGCGCAGCAAAACCGAATCCTGATTAAAACCCAGACTGTTCATATTTATGGATCTGCTGTTTAACTTTTGATCTTTTTTATTTCCGTTCCTTGCGTCGCTGCGCGCTTTAGCATTTTCATTCTGCCCTATTATTAAACTGTTCTTATCTCTTCCTGATAATTGTAAGACCATAATAAACCCTCCGTTCTTTCCCCACCCGAATGTGTTGACAACACATATGAAAAAAATGTATACACTTTTATATATCGGCATCCTCTAACCAATACTTAAATAGAGGTGACAGAATTTGCTTTTAATAAACCTTGACCCGTCTTGACGCTTTACTTTTTTAAGAATTATGGCGCGAAGAAGTTGCAACTACTGCACGTTCTGCACCTTTATCATATTAGTGGTTCCGGATATTCCTATAGGCACTCCGGAAGTGATAACGGTCAGATCGCCTTTTTCAAGCAGCTTCATATTCTTAGCGGCATCAATGGCGCGATCGAACAATTCAAATACGTCTTTTTCTTCTTTGATCAGAACAGGCGTGACCCCCCATGCCATATTGAGCTGCCTGCATACTTTTTCGGAAGTTGCGCAGCTTATTATATCACTGGCAGGTCTGTATCGGGATATCATCCTTGCGGAATGGCCGGACTTGGTTACGGTCACGATCGCTTTGGCATTCAGGTCATGCGCGGTCGTACAGGTTGCATGGCAGATAGCGTCGGTTATATCCGGATTTGCCTTTCTTTCATGATGGAAAAATCTTTTTCTGTAATCAACGTCCTTTTCAGTGCGCTCGGCTATTTTTACCATAGTCTTAACCGCTTCTATCGGATATGCCCCCGCTGCGGTCTCTCCTGACAGCATGATGGCGCTGGTTCCGTCATACACGGCATTGGCGATATCCGTCGCTTCCGCCCTGGTAGGTCTGGGATTCTTTATCATAGATTCCAACATCTGTGTTGCGGTAATGACCTGTTTACCTGCCTCGTACACTTTCTTTATTATCATTTTCTGAATGACAGGCACTTCTTCATATGGTATCTCCACACCCATATCGCCTCTGGCTATCATAATTCCGTCAGCTACATCCAGAATTTCATCTATATTTTCAACGCCCTGCATATTTTCTATTTTGGCGATTATCTTAACGGCTTCACCGCCGTTTTTATCAAGCAGTTTGCGAAGCTGCAGAATATCGTCCTTTTTCTGGACAAAAGACGCCGCTATAAAATCAACGTCCTGCTCAATGCCAAACAGTATATCTTCCCTGTCTTTTTCACTTAAATAAGGCATGGAAAGATTTACATCCGGAATATTTATTCCTTTATTATTAGAAACGACCCCGCCGTTTATGACACGGCAGACAATATTGCTGTGCTCCACTTTCTCAACTATCATCTCAATAAGGCCGTCATCTATAAGCACCTTCATGCCGTTCTCCAAATCTTCATAAAGGCGGTTATATGTGATCGAAACCTTCTCTTCGTTTCCCTCTACCTCATCTGAAGTAAGCGTAAACAACTGACCTTCTTTTAATGTAACCTTACCTTCTTTAAATTGCCTGACACGAACTTCCGGTCCTTTTGTATCCAATAAAATAGAGACGTGCTTCTTAACTTCTTTACGCGCTTTTTTGACCATATCCATTCTTTTCTTATGATCCGCATAAACTCCGTGGGAGAAATTGCATCTCGCAACATCCATACCTTCCAACATAAGTTTCTTCATAACTTCTTCATTGTCCGTCGCCGGCCCAAGTGTACAAATAATCTTTGTTTTACGCATATTTTTGTTCCTTTCCACATTCCATAACACATGTTATGTTATTCTTCCTCAAATACCTTAAACTATCTTTAAGTATATTGTACCATAACTTCCCCATATACAAAACCCCCGATGATAAACACCGAGGGTTTTATATTAAGGGATATAGAAAAAAGAAAGGTTTTTTACATTATTTATATAAACTTTATTATTCAACGTCCTGAAGCGCTGCATAATCTTCTTCTCCGGTACGTACCTTTACAACTTTGGCTACGTTATATACGAAGATCTTACCGTCTCCGATATGACCGGTATAAAGCGCTTTTTTAGCAGCCGCGATAACGGAATCGACAGGTATTTTGCTTACGATCACTTCAACCTTAACCTTAGGAAGCAATGTTGCGTCTACCTCTACTCCACGATATATCTCTCCTGAACCCTTTTGAATGCCGCAGCCCATAACCTGTGTTACGGTCATACCTGTTACGCCCAGATCATTCATAGCTTTCTTAAGGGTATCATATCTTGAAAGCTTGGATATGATAACGACCTTGTACATTCCGGTAGAAGGCTCGGTTAAAGTTGACACGACCGGAACCGCTGCATTTTTCTGTACTTCGGAAGCCGCTTCATATTCGTCCGTACCAAGACTTGTATTTTCATTGACATCCATAGTCATGGTATTGGAAATATCCATGATACTGAAACCTGAATAAGCCGATGCAAGACCATGCTCGCATGAATCCAGACCTACGATCTCTTCTTCCTCGCTTACGCGCAGACCAACAAGGGCTCTTATAACGATAAATGTTATCGCTATCGTAACCGCGGTCCACGCCATTGTTGCAGCCAGACCTATAAGCTGTATTCCAAGCAGTTTAAAGCCGCCGCCATAGAACAGACCTTCTCCCGCAATCTGGTTAGCGCCAAAGCTCACGCCGTCGCCATAACCTCTCGCAAACGCAGGCGCTGTTTCCGTTGCAAAAAGTCCGACCGCTATCGTTCCCCAGATACCGTTTAAAAAGTGAACTGCTACCGCGCCTACCGGGTCATCGATATGAAGCTTATTATCAAGGAACCATACGCCGAATACTACCAACACACCCGAAACCGCGCCGATCACTATCGCGCCGAAAGCATCACACACATCACAGGGCGCAGTAACCGCCACAAGACCTGCCAACGACGCATTCAGACACATCGATACATCGGGTTTGCCATATTTTATCCATGTAAATATCATACAAACTACCGTAGCAACAGACGGCGCGATCGTAGTTGTTACGAAAATGGAACCAAGTTCCGGAATTGAAGTCGCCGCCGCGCCGTTGAATCCGTACCAACCAAGCCACAGTATAAACACGCCCAGACAGCCAAGCGGAAGATTATGTCCGGGAAAAGCATTTACTTTAGTAACCTTGCCCGCCTTATCTTTTACAAACTTACCGATACGGGGACCAAGTATATAAGCGCCTACCAAAGCGCTGGTACCGCCTACCATATGAATACAGTTGGAACCTGCAAAATCATGGAAGCCCATCTGTGCAAGCCAACCGCCGCCCCATGTCCAGTGAGCCTCGATCGGATATATGACCGCCGAGATCACAGCCGAATAAATACAATAGGACAAAAACTTGGTTCTCTCAGCCATTGCTCCCGATACGATCGTTGCCGTCGTTGCGCAGAACACAAGGTTAAATACAAAGTTGGACCAGTCAAAGTTTGCATAATCAGTAAAAATGTCAAATCCGGGCTTGCCGAGAATACCCATTACATCTTCACCCAAAAACAGTCCAAAACCTATCAGGATGAAAACTACCGTACCGATACAAAAGTCCATCAGGTTTTTCATCAAAATGTTTCCCGCATTTTTGGCTCTGGTAAAACCGGTCTCAACCATTGCAAAACCGGCCTGCATCCAGAACACCAACGCAGCGCCGATAAGGAACCAGACGCCATAAACTTCTCCGTTTAACACACTCAAAATTTCTTCTGTCATATCCTTTTCCTCCTCACTAATGTAAGCCGCTGCCTTCTTCAATAAAAAATGTGGATACAATCCACCCTTCGATTGAAGAAGCGCCATTGCTCCACATAAAAAAATGCTATGATTCCCTCATCACAGCACCTTTGCTATTTATTGAAACTGATTTTATCACTGAAAAATACTTCTGTCAATATCAAAAATAAAAATTTTATAAATTTTATTAATTTTCAAAATGGACCGCAAAATTTTTTCGAAGCTTATAAATTGAGGAAGAGTTTCGCAATTATCTGATATTATCATATAAAAGGGAGGATGCCAAGTAAAATAATTTACTTGGCATTTATTATGAAAAAGTATTGATTAAACTATCTGTCTGCTTCATTTCTTTTGTTATCTTATGATATTAGTATATGCAAAAGAAATGTCTAAAGAATGATGACAAAATTAAGTTTCTTTGAAATAAATTTGAACAAATTATGAACAAACAAATGTTCTTTGCCTGTCAGAACGCTCCCTGTATTTTGTCCGGTTCAGGATAAGTTTCCCCGAAAGTTTCGACTCTTACCGTGTCAATGACCTGCTCATTTAAAGGTCTGTCGGACGCATCCGTCTCCGTTTCGGCTATCTTATTAACGACATCCATACCTTCGATCACTTTGCCGAATGCCGCATATGCGCCGTCCAAGTGGGGCGCAGCCTTGTGCATTATAAAAAACTGGCTGCCCGCAGAATTGGGGTGCATGCTCCTTGCCATGGAAAGAACTCCCGCAGTATGTTTCAGATCATTGGGATAACCGTTTTGAGCAAACTCACCGCGGATCGAATAGCCCGGGCCTCCCATACCCGTACCTTCAGGATCGCCGCCCTGAATCATAAAATTTTTAATAACCCTGTGGAAAATAAGACCGTCATAAAAATTTTTCTGAATAAGACTTATAAAATTGTTTACCGATATCGGCGCAATTTCGGGATAAAGCTCTGCTTTAAAAGTATCTCCGTTTTTCATGGTAAATGTTACAACTGGATTTTGTGACATAATTTTGATTCCTTTCCTGATTTATAATATAATTGGAATATATACAGGCAGCCCGCCTGCCGACAAAATATATTTTATATAAAATTACTGCAAAGGTAAAGAGTTATGTTGAAAAAGGTAGTTTTTATTCTTGAATACGAAAAAGCCATAAGCGATATCGAAGACCTTACGGACGAACTTACCGGTTACGGCGTCACTGTATGTATAGCCGCCGACAATATTTCTATAAACGACTGTTTTTATATTGCCGACAGCCTTTATATTCCCGACTGTCTTTATATTACCGACAGTCCGTCCATAAATAAATGTCTGAGCGAACATCATCTTCCCGTTATAATTTATATTCATGAAAACAATCGGCATTTGAATTTTCCCGCCGCCAAATATATTATAGAAGATATAGCCGAAATAGAATATGACTCTCTAAATCTCGGTTATCTGAGACTAACCGGCAAACCCTGGCCTATCCTTGAAACCAAGCGTCTTATGGTGCGGGAAAGTACGGTCGATGATGTGGACAGTTTTTATGATATTTATAAAGATCCGTCCATAACGCTGTATATGGAAGACTTATATAAGGATAAAAATGAGGAGATCGCATATATTCAGGAATACATTGAAAAAGTTTATTCTTTTTACGGCTATGGTATGTGGAGCGTAATTGAAAAGACCTCCGGAAATATAATCGGACGCGCAGGCATAAGTTGGCGCGAAGGTTACGATATACCTGAGCTTGGCTTCGTTATCGCCGTACCTTATCAAAGGCAAGGCTACGCTTACGAAGTGTGCAGCGCCATTTTGGAATATGGAAGAAGCGAACTAAGCTTTGACTCTTTCCAAGCGCTTGTAATGGAAGGCAATGAGGCATCTAAGGCACTTTGCACAAAACTGGGGTTTGTTTTTGTGCAAAAAGTCGAAATAGACGGGAAGACTTACGACAGACTGGTGCTGCGAGCGTAAGTCCTGACTTATTATAAGGTATTTGATATTATTCAAGCATTATATATAAAGCGTTAATTGTATACAATTATACATATATGTTGACAACCGTACATATATGTTATAAAATAACACTATTACAAGGGTGTAACAGATTGTTCATAATCTATTATACCCTTTAATTATGAACGTTATTACGTGCTGAGCTGAATCGGTTATTGCATCAGCGTCATTTTATTAACGTTTTTACGTTATATTTGCACGTTTTACCGTCATAACTGTCAGATTAAATCAATATAAACGGAGGGAATCATGTTAGAAGTTATTACAAAAGTCAACGACTTTATCAACGGTCTTGTCTGGGGCTGGCCTGCCATCATACTTTTATCTGTGACAGGCATACTTATGACAATACTGACCATGTTTTTCCAGTTGACGCATTTCGGCCACTGGATGAAGATGACGATCGGAGCTATTTTTAAAGACAGAAATGTTGTCGGTCATACCAAAGACAAATCCATTTCTCAGTTTCAGTCGCTTTGTACCGCTCTGGCAGCCACTGTCGGAACCGGTAATATAGTCGGTGTCGCAGGCGCTATCATGGTCGGCGGCCCGGGCGCCGTATTCTGGATGTGGCTCATCGCTTTCTTCGGAATGATGACCAACTATTCGGAGAATGTACTCGGTATTTATTACCGCCGCCAAAATAAGCGCGGCGAATGGTCCGGCGGCGCAATGTATTATTTAAAGGACGGTCTGGGGAGTAAAAAAGGCTGTAAGCAGATCGGTATGGTACTTGCAGTTCTCTTTTCGATCTTCTGCTTCCTTGCGTCTTTCGGAATCGGAAATATGACTCAGGTCAACTCAATATCCGGCAATATGTATACAGTATTCGGCGTACCGACATGGGTTACCGGAATAGCCGTCCTTATAATGGGCGGTCTGGTAATCGTAGGCGGACTTAAACGTATCGCGGCGGTTACGGAAAAAATAGTGCCTTTTATGGTCGTGATTTACATAGTCGGAAGCATTGTGATCCTTATAACCAATATATCCCACGTCGGCGCGGTTTTTGGCGCTATATTCAAAGGCGCGTTTGCAATAACGGCGGCAGGCGGCGGTATAATAGGTTACGGTATCAAACTGGCTATCGAGCAGGGTATGAAAAGGGGAGTCTTCTCCAATGAAGCCGGCCTTGGTTCCTCTGTCATGGTTCATTCCAATTCCAATGTAAGCGAACCTGTACGTCAAGGAATGTGGGGAATTTTCGAGGTATTTGCGGATACTATCATCGTATGTACTCTTACCGCATTTTCCGTACTTTCTTCAGGTCTTATAGATCTGGAAACCGGGCAGGCGCTTACTACATATAACGGTATCGAGCTGACAAGCGCAAATATTGTATCTACGGTATTTTCCATTCATTTCGGAAAAGCCGGCGCCGCTTTTGTAGCCATTGCCGTCATGTTATTCGCCTTCTCAACAGTACTTGGTTGGAGTCATTACGGTACGAAAGCCTGTGAATTTTTGTTCGGTGAAAAGTTTACTATAGTTTACAGGGTGATATTCGTAGCCGCGATATTCGGCGGCGCAGTCATGGGAGATAACCTTGCATGGAGTCTGGCCGATACGTTTAACGGTCTTATGATGATACCGAACTTAATAGGCGTACTGTCTCTTTCGCCTCTGGTATATAAGATTACCAAGAATTATGTAAACCGAGTTCTGAAAGGGAAAAACGAAAAGCCCATACTTTCATATGATCCTGAAATTCAGGCTATGCAGGAGAAAGCTCTTTCAGATCGGAATTAATTTTAAAAATTCAGTTTTTTGTCAGGTCGGCTTGTGTCCAAACAATATACAAAGCTTAGCTGTCGCATTAACGAATAAAATTTCGTGAAGCGGCAGCTTTATTTTTGCTACATTTAAAAATAATTTATTTATACACAAAGAGCAGTACGCTCAATACGGCAATCCCCCCTGTCTGACGTCTTCAGGGATTGATAAAGTGAGATATGCAGGATTGATAAAGCGAGAGAATTATTGTACAATGTCATTATGTAATTTCCGTTATCGCTTCAGAAGAAGTTTTGGAAATTAACACTATATTATACCGAAGAAAATGGTGATATTATGAATATTAAAAAGATACTCTGTCTGACTACGGTTTTACTTTGCCTTTGCGGTTGTTCTTCGCAGACAAAAGAAATATCAGATACGGATAAAATAACGGTTACCTTGCTGTATACCAGTGATCTGCCCAATCTGGAAAAGCTTGTGGAAACCACATATACGGATATCGACCTTCAGATAGAAAAAAACGCCCAGGGAACGATTGACGGCGAAATTGAACGCCGTCTGCGCAACGGACATGGCAGCGATATTGTCGCATCCACCCTTGCAACAGGCGATGTGCTGAACTATCTTGCGGATCTGAGCGCAGATGAATATATCGCGTCGTATCAGTCCGGAATTATGCGCAAGACTTCAAAAAACGGGAAAAATCTTTTTATTCCGCTGCCGGCGCAATATTACGGATATATCTATAATGTCACGCTTGCGCGTGAAAACAGCTTGTCTGTTCCAAAAACGCAGGACGAGCTGCTTGCGATGCTTGAAAAAGCGAAAGAGGCTCATATCGGTACTGATGAAAACGGTTCCGTTTTTGCTATGGACGGCACTCCCGCTATAACGGCTACTTTTGCCATTGCAGCAAAGGTCCCGGATTTTTTCGGACTTGCCGACGGTATTAAGTGGTTGGACGATCTGAAAAACGATAAAGCCTCTTTTAAAGGCTCTCTTGAAACCTGTCTTGATCTTCCTCTGGAAATGATAGAAAAGGGGTATATGAACCCGCTTCCTTTCTCTTCTGTTTCCAATGCCGTTCCTATACTTAAAAAAATGTGCGGCGGAGAAATGCTGATGGCATTTGATAATGTCAAGATGCTTGATAATATTAAAAATAACAGTAGTTATGAATTTGACATGCTTCCGATGTTAAGCAGCGAGGGCAATCCCGCATGGACGGTTTCTACTCCGACGGCCTTTCTTGGCATAAACAAAGCGCTTACAGAAGACGGCAGTGAAGTAAAACTGGATGCCTGCCGGAGAATACTCAGTCTTTTGTCAACGCCTGAAGGACAGGACGCCTTTATGGCAGACAACGGCGCGGCCTATTCGTATCTTGTGGACTATACGCCTATTTCGGATATGGTTCCCGACGGAATAAAAAACTGTATTGAAAACGGCTATAACTACAATATCTCGATATCCAATGATTTTACGCGATACTTCGGCAACCGCTGCAATGCTGTGCTCTGCGGACAGACGGACACTGCGTCTGCGTTTGCTGAGGTAGATGAATATATGCAAAGCGGCAGCGACCAAAAAGCTAAGCTGATCGGCACTATTGACCATGATATGATAGTGGAAAACTATAATGTACGTCTGGAAGAAACAGAGATCGGAAACCTTATAGCCGATGCGGTCAGAGAAATGACCGGGGCGGATATCGCTGTAGTAAACGGAGGCTCTATCAGAGGAAGTCTCTATGAAGGAGATATTTACAGTTATGATCTTGATTATGTCTGTCCTTATAAAAATAATATAATAGTTCTCGAAGTGAATGCGGATGTCATAAGGAGTATGCTTTCAAACGGCTTATCAGCCATGACACTTGATGCCGATATCCCCGGAGGAAGATTTCTCAATGTTTCGGGGCTGAAATATTCTTTTACTCCGCCGACTGCCGACGCTCCGGCCCATCTTGTTGATGTGACTCTTCCGGACGGTTCGCCTCTTGATGAAAATGCCGTATATACTATCGCGGTAACGAATTACATGGCGGGCAGCAGCGGATATGTCGATAACAACGGCGACGGCTACACCATGCTCAATGTTTACAGCAGCGACGTCCCGAAAGCCGAAAACGTGAAGCTCGTCCGTGAAACCGAATATACTTTTCAAAGCACATTGGAAGAATATATTATAAGTCACAACGATGAAGAAATAGCATCGCAGATTGAAGGAAGGATCACAGCGGTGAATAAAAATGAGTGAAGGTCATGATAAAAAGATTTCACACAAACGGTTTTATGTCGTATTGATTTTGGCAATCGCGCTCGTATGCCTGTTGGTGGGTTGGCTTATCGCCGCCGCAGCGGTGATAACATCCGATTTTACCAAAAATATGAACACTCTGTACCTGCGTGAGATGACAAATCTGACGCAGGCTAACTTTAAATCGGGGCTTTCTATGAGATACAGCGGCCTTAAGGCTGTGGCGGAAAGCGTCAATGACGAGGATATGGAAAGCCTGAAGGCAATGGAACGGTTCATAACCGATGCCGAGCGGAACAATGACTTTGAGTTTATGGCCTTTATTGACAGGGACGGCTTCTATTACAGCAGGGACGGGAAACGCCCTGCAGCCTCTAAACTCAGCTTTCTTGCCGAATTGCTAAACGGCAAGGATGAACTTGTCTCTTATAACGAAACGTTTCTGGATAATAATATGATCGTTCTCGGCACGCAGATATCGCCGATAAAGTTTGACGGAGCGGATATAATAGCGATTATTGCAGGATTTACGGCGGATTCTATCGGTCAACATCTGTTTCTGCGCAGTGAAGACGGACAGACCAATGCCAGCATCGTTACCGGAGACGGCAGCTTTATCGTTTATAATACCTTTTTCTCCAATCTTCCGCGAGGCAGCAATATAATCTCCAAATTCAAAGAGTATGCCGAGTTTGATGAGGGATTCTGCGTTGAACAGATAGAAAACGATTTCAGAAACGGTAATTCCGGTATGGTGATATTTAAAGCCGACGATATACATATGTGTATGTATTATGCGCCTATAGAGGGAACGGAATGGTATATGCTCATGGAAGTGCCTTATGAGGTCGTTGATGAGATGACGGAGGATCTGAGCCACCGCTTAAACAGGAATGCCATTACTATGATGGCCTCCGTCATGCTGTTGATACTGATTATTTTTTTCATATACCTTACGAACCTGAGAGCACACTCAAAACAGCTTGAATCCGCCCGCGAATCGGCTGAAAAGGCGCAGAAAGCCGCTGAGCAGGCAAGTCTTGCCAAAAGCGAATTTTTAAGCCGCATGAGCCATGAGATACGTACGCCTATGAACGGCATCATCGGCATGACGCAGATAGCCCGCCAGAATGTGGACAATCCGGTAAAGGTGGATGACTGCCTGAAAAAGGTATCTCTTTCATCAAAACATCTGATGTCGCTTATAAATGATGTGCTGGATATGTCCAAGATCGAAAGCGGAAAGATACAGCTCAAAAACGAGCTCTTTGACTTACGCCTCTTTCTGGAGAATATTGAAAATATATACAGTGTGCAGGCGCAGGAAAAGAAAATTGACTTCAGGATCTTACTATTTGGCAAAATCGACGAATTTATCGTGGGAGATTCACTGCGCCTCAATCAGATACTCACCAATCTGCTCTCGAACGCACTTAAGTTCACTCCCAAAGGCGGCAGGATTGTTTTAAGCGTCAGCGAGCTGAAACATGACGGAACTACCATACTGTTACGGTTTTCGGTAAAAGATTCCGGTATGGGCATAAAAGAGGAAAATATCGAAAAAATATTTGAGGCGTTTGAGCAGGAAAATGCCGAAATAAGCCATAAATTTGGCGGAACAGGTCTTGGGTTGTCGATTGTCCGCAGATTTTCAGAGCTTATGGGGGGATGTGTCACAGCACACAGTGAATACGGCAAAGGTTCGGAATTTGAAGTTGATCTGCCTTTTACAGTTACCGAAAATTCCCATATGATAGACTGGAAAACCGACAGGTCTACGGATAAGAAAGACCTTGAAAACAAAACTTATGATTTCGCAGGAAAACATATTTTGCTTGCCGAGGATATCGAGCTAAATCGTGAAATTGCCATTGAAATGCTTGGAACGGCTACCGGTGCTATAATCGACGAAGCAGAAGACGGACAAAAGGCTGTTGAGCTTTTTGCCAAAAGCGAAATAAACTATTATGACCTTATACTTATGGATATTCAAATGCCGCGTATGAACGGTTTTGAAGCGACCGAAAAGATACGTTCAATGGAGCGGCCCGACGCCGCGTCCGTACCCATTTTTGCAATGACTGCCAATGCTTTTGCCGAAGATGAGGAAAAAAGCCTGCAGGCGGGTATGAATGCGCATCTTTCCAAACCGCTTGAAATTTCCGCAGTACTTGCAGCGATGAATGAAATACTGAATCATGACTTAAACAGATAAGAAATAAGAATCAACATATACATTAAAAGTGCTGCCGCACTAAGTTTATAACTTAGTTTGACAGCACTTTAATTATACGCGATAAATCTTAAGCCTTGCCGACTGAGCCGAACAGCTCCATTTTCTCTTTAACTTTAGCTTTAATAGCTTCAAAGCCGGGTGCAAGAAGTTTACGGGGATCAAAGCCTTTGCCTTCCTGATCCTTGCCTGC
This sequence comes from uncultured Lachnospiraceae bacterium, assembly GCA_947631625.1. Lineage (GTDB taxonomy): Bacteria > Bacillota > Clostridia > Lachnospirales > Lachnospiraceae > UBA3282. The sequence continues at coordinate 89,453 of CANRMA010000001.1, forward strand.
TTCGATATATTTACGTGTAGCTTCCGCAAATACCAACTGGCACTCCGTATTAACATTGATCTTTGCAACGCCCAGTGAAATTGCTTTCTTGATCATATCATCCGGAATACCCGTGCCGCCGTGAAGAACTAACGGAAGTGTGCCTGTCTTCTCCTGAACGGCCTCAAGCACGTTGAACTGTAAACCTTTCCAGTTTGCAGGATACTTACCATGAATATTACCGATACCTGCTGCAAGGAAGTCTACGCCGAGGTCTGCAATCTGCTTACATTCTGCGGGATCGGCGCACTCGCCCATTCCTATAACTCCGTCTTCTTCGCCGCCGATGGAACCTACCTCAGCCTCAATGGAAATTCCCTTGGCATGTGCAGCTTCAACCAACTCTTTGGTCTTTGCAATATTCTCTTCGATAGAATAATGTGAGCCGTCAAACATAATTGACGGGAAGCCTGCTTCCATACACTTATAGCAGTGATCATATGAGCCATGATCCAAATGCACCGCTACGGGCACTGTAATATTCTGATCCTTGATAAGACCTTTTACCATACCCATTACTACGTCATATCCGCCCATGTACTTTCCTGCGCCCTCGGACACACCGAGAATAACCGGTGAATTACATTCCTGCGCCGTTAAAAGGATCGCTTTTGTCCACTCAAGGTTGTTGATGTTGAACTGTCCCACCGCATAATGACCGGCTACTGCTTTTTGAAGCATTTCTGTTGCTGAAACTAACATTTTCTCTACCTCCATAAAAAAATTTATACTCAGGCACTACACCTTAATATCTTATGTAATTATAACTCATTCAATCAAAAAATGAAACCATATTTTAACAGTTTGTCTATGATTTTTCTATGAAAGTAAAGTTGAACGTTAAAGTTGGTTGCCAAAGTTGTGTGCTAAAGTTAATTGCTAAAGTTGATTGTCAATGTTGATTGCTAAAATTAATTACTAAATTGATTACTAAAATTGATTGCTAAAACTGATTGCTAAAACTGATTGCTAAAACTGTATAGGCTCCACGTCTTCATTTAGGGGTTTAAATTCGTACTCCGGAAAATTATCCAACAGTTCTTCAAGGCACAGCCCCGTATTTTCGATTACGTCATGCGCAAGGAACACTATCTTTTTCCGCCCAAGGGTACTGGATACGCCGTTGGCGATAAGTTCATCTGTTGTAAGTCTTTTGCTGCTTTCCGCGTCTTCCAGACCCGCGTTCCAGTCATAGTAAATATACCCCCTCTTTGTCATCTCCTCGATTATCCGGGCGCTGACATTTTTATTATAGGCATTGACGCTGCCGCCCGGAAACCGAAAAAGTTTCGTATCTACCCCCGTCACTTCCATAACGCTTTTATGCGCATTTTCAAAATCTTTGATAAAGCTGTCCACACTTTTATAAATAATCTCATAGTTATGCGAATCGCTGTGTATGCCTATTGTATGCCCCTCAGCCACGATGCGCCGCGCAATCTCCGGATGCTTTCTTACATTTTCTCCCACCAGAAAAAACGTCGCCTTTATGTTTCTCTCTTTTAAAATATCAAGAACCTTTTCGGTATTTTCCTCAGAAGGGCCGTCGTCAAAAGTCAGATACATGGTCTTTGGATAAAAATAATACTTTATACCGTTTACTATTCCGTCGGCAAGCCGCTTTTGATATTCTGCATCCAGGAGCTGACTTCGCTCCTTTGCGTTGGATAAAAATCCGGTCTCTATTAAACAGGCGGGCATAAGCGTGCTTCCGGTCACATGAAAATCCGCATTGTCCTTAAGTTCTCTTTCTGCCGCGGACGTTGACTTAGCCGTCTGCTGCCGTATAAGTCCGGCAAGTCTCTGATTATCGCGCCCCGTATCAGTCCCGTCATACCAGACCTCCATTCCTTTTACTTTGGAATCTTCCGAAAAATTCTGATGAATACTGACATATATGTCAGCTTTGGCGCTGTTGGCCGCCTTCACACGGTCTTCCTTGCTTACATACGTATCGTCGTCTCTTGACATTATCACTTTATATCCCTGATTTTCCAACCGCTCTTTTACAAGCTTGGCAATTTCAAGATTGATATCCTTTTCAAGCGCTTTGCCGCTTACGCAGCCTCCGTCGGCTCCGCCATGTCCCGCATCCACAAAAACCACAGGCGGAAGGGCTTCCTGCACCAGAGTTTCCGTTTTTGAAACATTTTCACATATCAGGTTCTTATATAATTCCTTATCAGCTATAACTTTTTGAGGGATAGAATATGACACTGCTGTCATATTTTCTGTCGTATTTTGGCTGATCGCGGTCAAACCGCTATGCGTAAATTCCAATGCGCCAAAAACCACGGCGCAGGCGCTGCATACGACAAGCGCAGTTGTCAAAATCCTCTTTCCTGTCTTTAATCTTCTTTCTTTTCTGATATAACTGCGGCTATAAGCTGTTAAATATGTTCCGTCTGCGTACATTGCCACTCCTCCTCTGTAAAACTTTTCCAAAACATCTTACTCTTTTGCAATTTTCCATAAACAAAAAAGCAGCCCGCGTTTAATCCGTTAATATAAGATTAAACTTAGGCTGCATCATAAAATCATCATTTTTGTATCAAAGTATCATCAAATTTGCATCATTTTGGCATCATTGATTTTTTGACGGAATAACGCCGCATTGCGTCGTGCTTTATATCGTTATATTTTATACGTTCTAACGTTTATGATATTTTCAAAAAAAACTCGTTTATTCCTTCATAAAAGCCCACCGTAACTATCGTTCTGCCCTCGCCCATACCTGGAAATACGTACTTTTTAAAATATGGCGTGGTTTCAAGCAGCGGATTGTCGGACTCGTAAGGTTCAGGGCTGCTTAAATTCATATAACTGCTCCATGCATCTATGACGGCATCGGCGTCAATATCTTCCCACATCAACGAAGTTCTGGCATAAAATTCATATATTTTTCCGTCTTCCGCACCTATGTACGCATCTATCAGGCGATTCCCCTTATCGGCGTTCACATGGCTGTTAGACAGGCTCAGTTTCCACACCGCCATATTGTTACGCGGCTCAAGTACGTCAATCGCGGAATAAAGAGTTGTATCGTATGACTGCGGAACGACTTCTTTTACCTCCTGCGGCAGTATACCGGATTCCTTAAGAAAATTCAGCGCTTTGTTGCAAGTCTCATAAATCTGTTCATCGGTAATCTCCTGCGCGGACGGACTTCTGTAATTAGCCACAAAAGCATAGGATTCGTCTATATCCTGATACATCATTGAATCCTCGACATGTGCCATTGCATTACTCTCGCTCTCCGGCTCGGTCTGAGAACTCAAGCATCTGGAAAGAATATAGAGTTTTTCGTTGGCATTTAATTTATAACTGTAACCTTCTCCCGCTGCTTCCACGGTCTGAGCCTGAATTTTATTCAAGGTTCCCTTATCCTTGTAGCGGGCAAGCGCCTCCGGCCCCCATATGGATATAACAAGGCAGAAGGCTGTAAAAAGGAGAAAGATTGTTATTTTTTTATCAATCTTCATTCGTATTTTCCTCCTTTTCCTCTATGATCTTCGTTATGTCCTTATCCGAGATTTCATTTCCGGCTTCACCTATATCTTTATCCGCTATGCTGCTTTTTAAAACAAAACCAAAGCAGGAACCGCTTCCCGGTTCGCTTTCTATTTCCAGTTCGCTGCCGTGTATTTTAAGTATCTCCACACACAGCGCAAGGCCCAGTCCGGCCCCGTTGTTTTTCCTTGCGCGGGATTTGTCTACCATATAAAAAGCCTTGGTGATCTTATTGATTTCTTCCTTAGGAATACCTATTCCGTAGTCCTTTACGGCGAAACGGTAGCCGTCATCCAGAGCATAGCCGTTTACCTCAATCTTAGAACCGCTCTCCGAAGCTTTACAGGCGTTGTCGATCAGATTGACCAACACCGTCTTTATAAGGTTGATCTCCGCAAGGAACTCTCCTTTATCATAATCAAAAGAAAAGCGCATATTTTTGTTTGCGGCATACATATCTTTGAGGTAATCAAAGACAGACTCCGCCGATACTTTCTGCAGCTGCGCCTCTTTTTTGCCGGCAACGATAATGTCGAGCAGGCGCAGGGACATTGCTTCCAACCGCTTTCCCTCCGTATAAATATAGTTCGACGACATAATGCTCTGCTCTTCGTCAAGCCTGTGGGAACGGAGCATATCGGCATATCCTATTATAGCTGTCAAAGGAGTCTTCAGCTCATGCGCAAAGTCCCCCATAAATTCTTCTCTTGCTTTAAGTTCCTCTTCCAACCGCTCAATATTTTGCTCCAAAGTCTCGGCCATGCTGTTAAAATCTCTTGTAAGCTGTCCGAGTTCGTCACGACTAACCTGTTCCGCGCGGTAGGAATAATCCCCCGCCGACATCCTTTTGGTCGCATTGGTAAGTATGCGTATGGGCTTGGTAAGGAGCGAAGAAATAAAATGCATTATAACTGTACCGACGATCAACATAATGAACATTACACGTCTATACAGTGAAAAGCCCATAGCTCGTTCTTCAAATACCTCCGATACGTCGCGCATCGTTTCAAGATACAGCACTCTGTTAAGCGCCGTGACCGCGGTTCCGGTATGTATATAATATTTCCCTTTGGATTCTATTACCTGATAGGTTTTTACGCTTTCATCGGTCTGCGCAAGCAGCTCGTCATCGACGTCAAAACCGTCTCCGGCATACAAAATATTTTTTTCCTCGTCGGAAATGCGAAGCAGCCTTCCACTGTCCTGTCCGCTCTTTTCCAAATTTGATGTAATCTCTTCTACCGTAGTATCCGGCATCACGTTATATTTCGCCGGAACGCTGAGCGCGGCAGTTTCAAACGCAAAACTTAAAATGCTGTTTTCGTCAAGCGCCTGTCCGACTTCTCTTTCAAGCGAGGTCTCAAAAACATAATTGACAAAATAATAACCGCTAAATCCTAACGCCAACGCCATTACGATAACCATGCACAGCAGGATCTTAAATGAAAATTTCATACGTATACTATACCTCTATAACACTATACTTCCAGACGATAACCCACTTTATAGACCGCTACAAGACAATTCTCCCAACCCAGTTTTCTGCGCAGTCTCTGCACATGCAGATCCAAGGTCCGGCTGTCGCCGAAATATTCTTCTTCCCACACCTTTTCATACAATGTCTCACGAAACAGAGCGACATTGATATTTTTTATAAAAAGCACCAATAATCCAAACTCTTTATTGGTAAGCTCCACAGGCTTGCCCGCTTTGGTAACTCTGTGCGCTTCCACATCCACTGTCACGTCGCCCGCCGTAAGTTTCTGCTCCGCTTTATTATAGCGCCTCAGCACAGCCTCTACCCTTGCGACAAGCTCCACCACGTCAAAGGGCTTGACCAGATAATCATCCGCCCCCAGTTTAAGTCCTTTTACACGGTCCTTTACTTCATGCTTCGCAGTGATAAATATGACCGGAATGCCTAACGGCCTTATATACTCCATAATGTCGAAGCCGTCCGCCCCCGGCAGCATTATATCGAGCAAAATTAAATCGTACGCTTCCTTTTCTATTTTGTCTATTGCCTCCAAACCGTCCTGAACCGAAGTACAACTGTACCCTGCCGAAGACAGATTCAGATCTATCAGATCGCAAATAGCCTTTTCATCATCCACAATCAGTATCTTAATCATTTACTCTCCCCGTTCCTCTTCTTTACTGACAGCCTGCCAGCCCCAATACGCCCTGGCCTTTTCCACCAAAGCTTCCATGGTGATATCATTTTCACACTTATATGTATTTTTTATGTCGGTATCCGCCGAAAAGCCTCCGGTCCTCTGATAATATATTGAATAATCAGTCTCTACCACTAGCTCTCCATTGTCCCCTTCATAGCTGTATCTTGCAAGTATGACTATGTCTTTAAGTCCGTCTCCGTCTATATCCTTGCAGTTAATGCCCTTAAGCGCATACAGATTGTCATAATCTCCCATTGGCTGTAAACCGGAAACTATATTACCCTGCTCGTTTACAAGAAAGATCATAAAAACATCATAATTGGAAATACGGTATGTACCCGGCACTACCTGAAGCCTTCCCAGTTTTTCAAAAGTCCTGTAATAGCACTGATCGGCAATAATATGCATACCTTTTGCCTGAAGCTCTTTAAGCGTCGTCGCAGTATACATAAACTCCGTCGAAGCGCCGTCCCTTACAAACGCAGTTATCATCTCCGCGCTCTTGCTCATACCAAATCTGTTGATCTTATCCGCTATACGATAATCCCTGTAAAAGCCTGTACTGCTTTTATACTGAAAAAGAACGTCCCCAAGCTTATAGGACTCTCCATCATAATGACCGCTAAGATCCTCGCAGGCTGTAATAAGTATGATATCCATACGCCCATCCATATTAAGATCCCTGAATGAAACCGCCGCAATCTCACAAGCCGGCTGCTTCATCTGTCCCGCTACGCGGTGGTTGGTCTCAAGCTGCTCCGTCTTATATAATACTTTTTCGTCTTCATCCGAAAAGAAAAGTGCCACACGATTATATTTTCTGTCAAATGCCGGAAGCAGCGACACTTCCCCATATCCCGCAAGCTCAATGGGAAAGATCTGACTCTCTACGACACTGAAGCCGTTTTCTGCAATATCAGAAACCGTTTCTATACCTTCAAGCCGTTTTAAGTATTCGTTGTACTCTTTAATAACATCTTTATCATCATCCGGTTCGCCGCGGTCGCTTACAGGCATCATCCCATATTCGCTATTTTGTTTTATTTCCGACGCTTTTGCGACCATTTTCGGAACATGCATGTCCGGCTGCTTTATATATGTAAAACCGCCAAGCAGGAGAATGAAGCATATTGACTTTTTCAGACTAAAATTTATTTTCATCTTATCTCCCGTTCTTATGCAGCCTGCTTATCCCAACTGCCGTTGCTTCACTTTCCGCATGAACCTTTCCTAAAAATAATTTAAACTTAAACCTTAATGTCATATTAAAACCGCTATTTTTGATTTCCCATAGCTTTATCCATATCTTTTACGATATTACCGTCCAGTTCGCCTTTTTCAACCATATCCGTCATTATCGAAATGGTTTTTTCGTGAGACATTCCGTCTTTATATGGTCTTTTCTCCGTCAATGCCTGATATATGTCGATACAGGCCATCAGGCGGTCTTCAAAACTAAGTTCTTCAGCCTTTAAGCCCCTTGAATAACCCGTCCCGTTAAGTTTCTCATGATGATTGGATGCCCACTCAATAATATCGGGTATTTCTTTTATCCTGCTTAATATGTAATAAGTCGCCTCCGAATGATTTTTCATCTCAGTATATTCTTCAGCCGTGAGTTTTCCCGGTTTCTCCAAAATGTCGTTAGACACGACTAACTTGCCTATATCATGCATCGCGCCCGCAAAGTAGTAACGCGTTGTTTTTTCAGGATCAAAGCCGTAATAATGTGCCATCTGCTCCGCTTTGTCCGCAACTCCGAGGGAATGTCTCCGGGTAAATTCTGATTTATAGTCTACGATCCCGGCAAACATGCCTGCAATATTATGAATTTCTTCATCGGAATATTCACGGACTATCGTCTTCAGTTCTTTATTAAGAAGGGCCAGATCTCCTTCTTTCTGCAGATATAATATTTTATCATAATCTATCGCTTTTTGAAATAAGTCCACGGCTTCTTTTGAAAACATTTTACCTGACTGAGACTTTACCCAATCCGTAAGATCATCAAATTCTTCCTTCGAGATCGTATTAAGCTTATATCGCATGTCCACAATATCCGCCATATGAAGCATTTGCGATTTCAACCCTGTTTCCGCCTCGGTTTTTCCCATCGCGCCCGTGCCGTCGGCATTCTCGTGATGATAAAGTATGATGTTCCTTACATCCGTCCTAAACGGCATCAGCTCTATATTTCTCTCACCGATAACACTGTGACGGTTATTTTTTGTTATATCATCAACATTTACCCCTTTTGAAAATTCAGCAATCATTTTATTTAAATCCGGCCTTTTCGATAATTCTTCATGTATAAACTCCGTCAACGCATTATCATGCAGAATACAGCAGCCGACAAAATCCCGCAGCTCTTCCTCCTCAAAACCTGCTTCTTTCCCCATAATCAGCGAAAGCGCCGCCACACGTTTGCCATGCCCGGTTTCCACGCCAAGCAATTCCCCTTCTATCCTGTCCAACGCAAAAGAAAGCGAATAAAGCATATCAGTCAGATCCAGTCTCATAAATATAACCTCCCTAACGATCCTATATCGGATATTTTGTATAAAAATTTTTACTGTATATTTTTATGGGGCAAACCCTGACTGACGGATTTACCCCAATTATAAATTTACATTAATTTAAGTTACCCGCCTCCTATAAGTTAAGCGCTTATATTTATGCCTAAACAGCCTAAGCTTCGGCAGCGTCAACGATTGATTCCTTTCTCTTTATATGGTTTCCTATGATTTCGGAAACTTCATTTATTGCGATAAACGCGCTCGCGTCCGCTTCTTTTATCATTTTCTTTAATTCGTATATTTCAAGACGGTTTAACACGCAGTAAAGCACGTCTTTTTTACCGCTTATCAGGCCTTCGCCTTCAAGTATCGTAACGGTACGGCCCATTCGTTTATATATCATATCAGCGATTTCTTTGCCGCCATTGGTTATGATCATTGCGGCTTTCGCCTGATTCATGCCGTTATCTACAAAATCCAACACTTTTGATGTAATGTAATATGTCAGCAAGCTGTACATAGCAATGTCAAATTCAAAAATAAAACCTGCCATTGAATATATTATAATATTAAAAAACAATACCGTTCTTCCGACCGGCAGATCAAATTTCCTGTTAAGAAGGATCGCTACTGTTTCCGTACCGTCGAGGCAGCCTCCGAAAGATATAACTATTCCTACGCCTATTCCAAGCAGAATACCACCAAAACATACTGCGAGGAGATAATCTTCCGTCATATTCTGCATAGGCGCAAATACTTCCAGAAATGCCGAAAACATCAACATGGAATATCCCGACTTTAATATAAACTGCTTACCCATTATCTTATAACCCACGATCAAAAACGGTATATTTATTACCAATGTAAGCATACTGAGCCGAAGCCCGGTAAGACTGTTTATCATGATGCTGATCCCGACGATGCCTCCGTCAAGTATAGTACACGGAACCAGAAATTCCTCAATTGCAATAGCAGCTATTGCGGCTCCTGCCGTAAGCATAAAATATTCCCATAAATATTTTATTATTCTTTTAACCAATTCTGCCCTGTCCTTTCTCCTTTTTCTTCCTTTCTTTCTCCCTATACATAAATTTATCCGCTTCCACGACAAGATTATCAAAACCTGCCCTGCCGTTTTTGGTATGCGCAGCTCCGACACTTGCGGATATACTCCGCAGATTAGCCGCCCTGACATATGCATTGTCAAGCTGCGTTTCCAGATTTTTCCTTACACTTTCAATCTCTTCTTCAGACATCTCTCCTAACATGACAACAACAAATTCATCTCCGCCAACACGCGCGATAAGGCTTTCCGGCGCGCATTCCTGCAGCACCTGCGCCGTTAATACAATCGCCCTGTCACCTTCCTGATGACCATAAAAATCATTTATGCTCTTAAAATTATCCAGATCGATGCCGAATACGGTAATGTCGGATTCTTCCGTCTGCTCTATAAACTCATAAAGATATCTTCTGTTATAAAGTCCCGTAAGGAAATCCGTATTGGCATTCTTGATTATCATCTGCTGATATAACCGCTCCTGCGTTACATCCATAGCCACGCCTACCGTTCCCATTACGGTTCCGTCCAGATCAAACAGCGGGGATTTATAAGTGTTTAACTTCCTCATATCATCTCCGATCTTGACATCCTCATCAAATACACAGGTCTCTCCCTTTTCCATGACCTCATATTCAGATTCCATACATATATACTCGCCTTTGGCATATTCTTCCGGCTCAATATCCCATATATAATAGTGCCCTCGTCCACGTATCTGTTCCTTGGTCTTATTGACGACCTTGCAAAAGAAATCGTTTACCTTCATATGAGCGCCTTCTTTATCCTTAAACCAGACCATATGCGGCACACTGTTGATCAATGTATCCAGATAATTCTGAGTCTGCCAGAATTCTTTACTCATTATGTAAGTCTGCTGCCACCTGCAGAAACGGAAACGAAACTCTTCATCTGACAATGGCAGTTCCCATATGTCCTTTATCGCAGACAAGTCTTTAGTCATAAGCTCCTGTATCTGAGACTTATCCGCAAGCAAAATTATTTCCGCCCCTTCCTTTTTATTATTAATCAAAATATCAAGCATTTCATCAATATCAGTTTTCTGAATATCCGCAATTACCACATCCGCCATACTGATCATAGCTTCCACAGGTTCAACATTCTGCATAAACTCATGTTTAAAATGCCTGTCAGGCTCTACCGCTTTCATTACTTCCAACAAGTTGTTTTTATCACTGATAAAATAAAAATTCAAATTACAATGATACATCCTGCTTCCTCCGTACATTAATCAATAACTGATATATTATTATCGTATTATAAACAACTACATTATATTATATAATATATTTACGAAAAAACAATAAATTTAATAAATTATGTTCCACCCCATATAAACCGCAGCTGTTTTTTCAGTTCTTACATAGGCATTGAACCCTCTATCGGTTTAGTTGCATGACCATACCCCTGTATATTTAATACCTAATGATATATATTTTAACATGCGGATTTTTATGTTGCAAGAAGATGCGGAAATTTCAGCAGCAGGACAAATGTAAGCTTCATTGATACAAAGCAGCTTCCCACTCTGACTCCCTGAAGCCCGTCAGAACATAATCCGCCCCGACTGCGATCGGGCGCTTTACCAACATTCCGTCGGAGGCAAGAAGTTTTAACTGTTCTTCCTCGCTCATATTAGGAAGCTTGTCCTTTAAATTAAGTTCTTTGTATAACATACCGCTGGTATTAAAAAAACGTTTCAACGGAAGTCCGCTTTTGCCGCGCCATTCTTTCAATTCCTCAAATGTCGGATTGTTTTCTTTTATGTTCCTTTCCTCATATGCAATGCCTTTTTCATCCAACCATTTTTTTGCCTTTTGGCAGGTTGTGCATTTAGGGTAGTATATAAATAACATTTAATGATCCTCCTTTATTTTAATTATCATATAAAATATCTTTTAGCATTTTTGTGAACTTCATTCTATCAATTTTTTATGGATATCATTATATCATATTATTGTAATTCAAAAGAAACCGTGATATTATAATTTTAATGGAACTAAGTTTCCAAATACATAATCTGAAAGGAGCGCTTTCTAATGAAAAAGTATTTCTGTAATCCTTGCGGCTACACGTATGATCCTGAAAAGGGGGATCCTGAACATGGCATTGCACCCGGAACGGCGTTCGAAGATCTTCCTGACGATTGGGTATGCCCGGTCTGCGGAATCGACAAGAGCATGTTCCAGCCTTGCATCGACAATTATAACTAAGCATTAAAAAGGCAGATAAAGGCTCCAACATGCAGTATCTTAAAGTTTGTTTCAATCTCCAAATCGGTGTATGATAAATTCATCCGATTTGGGGATTTTCAAATATACCCCTTTGATATTTCCACCTTATAACCTCTCCGGACTGAAAAGAAAATCAAAAATACTGTCTGCCAGTAATTTTGCGAACAACGGTGGCACAGCGTTACCTATCATTTTATAGTCAAGGGCTGTACCTGTTATAAATTCATAGTCATCAGGAAATGTCTGTAAACGCGCAGCTTCTCTGACAGTTATTGTTCTTAATTGTTTTGAATCAGGATGTATATGTCGCAAGCCATCTTTATACAAATGAGCAGGTATTGTATTGCTCGGCTCGTCCCACCTTATAACATGGTATTTATGTATATTAGAAGTTTTCCCCGTAATTCGTGTGTATAACTGCTTCAACGCATCGGTAGAGACATATTCATTTCTGCCGGATTCAATATCCTCAGTCAACAACTTAAAAATTTCCATATCTCTTTTACTGCTGAACCGTGGCATATGGTTAAGAATTTTAAAATCATCACCGGGAAAAGAATGGGAATACGTCTTGCTGCCAATCTTTTTGGGGGTGTCGAGAGGATACAGAGCAGGAAGATCTGAAATAGCCTCTCTTACGGTTTTTGGCTTCTTAACTTTCTTTGAAAGTAATATTTCATTATAAAATTTGTCTAATAACTGCTCAGGATTATTAAAGCAGTCCTTTCTAAGAGCGAGAATTATTATTCTGCTTCTGTTCTGAGGAACTCCGTACTCTGTAAAGTCAATTATAGCCTGCGAGAGATCATCAAGGATTACATAACCGGTTTCAAGAAACTTCTCTTTGATAATATCAATAATAAGTCTTTCACCATTACCGGGTCTTGCGCTTAATATTCCGGGCACATTCTCAAAAACAAACGCTTTAGGCTTATAATACTTCACGATTTCTATATAGTTTTCAAAGAGATAATTACGGTAATCGTTCTTCATACCGTCCTTATCACGAATACGTCCTGCAACAGAATAAGCCTGACAGGGAGGCCCGCCTATGATAAGATCAACAGTTCCGCCATACTCCTTTACAAGCAAGTCAAGACCTTCTGATCTGCCATATTCAGGGTCATTCCAACCGTTTATCAGTTCATCCGTCCTCTGAATATCGAACTGAACGACACGTTTATCAGCATCGGCATATTTCCATTTCTTAAGGAGATTGTGCCTGAGCGTATCGCAAGGGGCTTTATCCCATTCAATGCAGGCGATGGCATTGTAGTGGCCTGACTGCTTGAAGCCTTCAGTAAGACCGCCGCATCCTGCAAAAAGATCAATAGTGTTTACCATCGCTATCCTCCTTTGAAATAATAGCTTTTACAGCGAGTCCTAAATGATACCCCAATAACGGAGGTACTGCATTACCGACTTGTCTGTATTGTTGAGTTCTTGTTCCCATGAATACAAAGTCATCAGGGAATGACTGTAAACGAGCGTTTTCTCTAACCGTCGGAACCCGGTTGTATTCGTAATGAAAATGATTCCTGTGTCCCGTGTCAATAGTTCTTGACGGTTTATTGCCATCATATCTTGTCCATGCTTCATGGAACTTTCGGCTTTCTCCTACTCCCTGCGGAAGATCTTTGTAGTTACCTCCTTCGGGAACTAGCGCAATAGTATCTTTTACCATCTGTGTATGATTGGTCGCAGTGTGATTATGAAGAACATTGCATTGGCCACGCATAATGCGCTGATACTCCGTTTCAGGCGCAGAAGTATATTCACTTTCCTCCGTTCCGAGAGTATCCGTTAATCCGGGAAGATCACTCAGGGCATCACGACAAGTTCTGTAGTTTTCAGGGGTAAACTGAGGTTTAGGGAAACAAGGCGCGCCCAAATCTTTACGTATACCCATAAATATAAGTCTTTTCCTCATTTGTGGAACACCATAATCCGCAGCAATGAGAATACGGCACTCAACATTATATCCAAGCGCTTTAAAACGCTTTAAAATTTCCGCTTTTATCTCTCCATTATACAATGTAGCCATACCTGGAACATTCTCTATAATGAACGCCTTTGGCTTGTACTGTCTGACTACTTCAAAAACTGCAAAATAAAGCTTGTTGCGCTTATCATCAAAGTTTCTTGGGCCGGTGAGTGAAAACCCCTGACAAGGAGGTCCGGCTATTATAACATCTATCTGACGATCACCCGCAATACGTTTGATTTCATCAAATGTTTCCTGCTTTGACAGGTCTGCATTAAGCGCAACAGCTCCGCTATGGTTAAGTTTGAATGTCTCAAGAGCAGCATTGTCATTATCGACGCCAACAATAATTTCAAAACCTGCATCCATAAACCCTTTTGACAAGCCACCACAGCCTGCAAACAAATCAATAGCGTACATAGATAATTACTCTCCTTATAGTTTTCCTGTGGTTAGAAACAGACCATAAACATTTTCTCTGTGATAACGAACATTCTCAAGATCAGGAACAAAAAACGGATTGTCCGGTATTCTTATCTGTTTTCCGTTAAAGGAATTCAGATATTCACTTTCAATTTTAGGGTGAACTACAACTTTAAGGTCGTCATCAAGAGTGAAGAAACCTTTATCAAAGGCCCAATGAAGATCCCTGCACAATGCAATTCCGTTATTTGGGAGAAATAAACCGCCGTGGCTCTTGGGCTTAATATGAGCAGCTTCAATGTTCATATATGATTCATATCTGATTACAGCGCCGGTAATCGCGCATCGATTATCATATCCGACCATGACGAAATCTCTGAATGATACTGCATTGAATAAAGATGCTATGCTATCAACAGAGGTGGCTATTTTATAAGTAACGGTATTATCAATTACGACTTCACAATCATCCGGTTTAACCAGTCTGCTTATCTTTTCTTCAAATTCAGGTATGGTACCTTCAAATATGCCATAACCGCCATTTATGGGATAGTCCTCAATGATTTTATTCATTTTATCATATAAAGCCGATTCTTTATTACTAAGATGATCCAAATAATAAATAGTTTGTATCTCATCTTCCTCAGTGACTTCAGATGCCCTTATGATAATGATATCATCTGTTGAAAACAATAGTTGGTGTTCCTCCAACTCTTGATTTAGATAGATACGATATTCATTCCTTGGGTGTTTCGCTGTAGAGCCATGAAATTTGTCATTATGATAAACATAATTACAATACACTTTTTTACCTGAATATAAAGGGATAACAGGCAAAAGCGCTGAATCGTTCAGCTGTGATTCCGATAACGGAGGAAACATTCCAAGAACTTCATTACTCATCGAAGTAAGAAGATATCGTCCTCTTTGGGCTTTGCCATTTTTAACACTTCCCAACTCTTGAAATCCACATTTTTTAAGGTAATATCTCATAAAATCAGTTCCTTTCAAATATTAGATTCCGGGCGTTTGCCTATCCTTTCAAGATAGATATGGTATTTGTCCGGATTACCAAACACATAATATGGTACCTCTAAGTTTAATTATAGAATGTTTTTGCAGAATTGTAAATCATTTACATGAGGCAAAAAAAATGGTATCATTTTTAAGAAGTCATTCATTATTGTGAAAAAGATTACTGTACAATTAATATTAATGCACAATCGATCAGGACAGTGGTAAATGATAAGGAGGCGATACTAATAATGTCAGAACAGACATACAATAAAGTACAGATGATAGGATTCGCGTTATCTACTACCCCCGGTAATCTTAATTCTATTGAGGGAACCAGTGATGACGGCCGTTATTTGGGTATTGATGATATAGAAAAAGACATATCGGCTCGACTGGATTTTGTAAAGCAGGTAATCGAAAATGCTTATGAGATGCATGATAATAGCAGTGATGTCCTGAAAATATTTACAATACCGGAATTTTTCTTTAGAGGCAGCAAAGGCGCCTACTTCGGGACACCGGATTCTATTTTTTATAAATACTTTCAAAATTTTATATCATCCGTTCTTTCTCAAGAAAAATATAAAAATTGGATTTTTGTGTTGGGGACCCTGATAACATCAAATGTGAAGGTAGAGTTAGATCAGGAACCCACCAAAACTCTTTTTACTATAGGAGATTCTCTTTTGGATGTTTATTATCGCTTACATCCGCTTAAAGAAAGAACTGCCACGCCTGAGAGTAAGGCAGAGAATTTTGTATCGTTAAGCAACCTGCTAAAATTGGCAGATGAAAAAGAAAGCGCTTCTTTATACGGAAAAACCGAAATCAGAGGTCTTTCCATGAAGGAGCCGTCTAATGACAGTTCATATATTTCCATTTTGTCGGCTGCGCTTAATTATTGTGATCTGACGGCAGATATTGAGGTAAGTAACTGCTGTTTTATAGTTGAAGGTGGAACAAAGCACCCTTCCATTTTTTCAATCCAAAAGAAATATAAATCAAAAGAGGATTTTATCTTAAATGGAATTGAAGGAAATTACACTCAAAGTATAACACGTTATCCGGAAATACCGGAAAAATCAGAAGTAAAAGAAGAAAATAGAGATCCATATAGCATATTTATCTATAAAGGCATTCGTTTTGGCGTAGAAATCTGCCTAGATCATGGGCGAGGACGATTAGCTCAGTCCCATAAACGTTGGAATGATGAATTGGTCGATATACAGTTGGTAATTTCATGCGGAATGGATATTCGCCCGAACTCAGTAGTTGCAAAAAAAGGCGGCATAGTATTCAACTGTGACGGGGAATACGTTCTGGACGGCAGAGCCGAGAACGGAGAGCACTGTCATACCATGATGCAGATAGTTGACCAACCCGTATGCCGGGATAATCCTGCTGTTTTATCAGAACATATAAGACTGGATGATAAAGAAAAGAGAAGTTTTTCTTATACAGGAGCTTTATATCCCTGTAATACATATCAGATACATGTTTATCGGGCAATGGAGCTGCCAAAATAGTGGTACTATACAGCAATTTGTACATAACTTACCGTTTTTTCCGGAGTCATTACATTATCAGAGAAATTACCTTTAATGGTGGGTGTGTAACCTTGGATGTAAGCGGTATGAAACCGGAACCGGACAGTCGAAAGATTAAAGTCAGTTTATTAAGGACAAAAAACCAGGCCTTTGTAGAAAAACTGGAAAAAATAATATCTACATTTACAACAAAAACAGCAGATTCCGGACAAAGTTAAAGATAACCTGAACATAGATTTTGATGAAATCTCGTTGTTTGCGATAAAAAATCTTCTTTTTGTTAATGATGATTATATAACATTCAATGATGTTGCAATACCGGGAGATGTTGTTATTACGGTAACATTTAAAAATGAAATCATACTCCTTTTAATACATATTCATAAAAGCTTACCCTATATAAAAAGCAGGTCGATTTTTTATTATCTTCGACCTGCTAAAATACTTATAAATAATATTGCGATTCTTTAATATATTCACTTAATGTTGTAGGAAGTCTATGTCGTTTTATGACATCAGCACAATATCTTTTATATATTGACTTCAATCCTTTACTATTAGACTTATCATTTTTTTGCGCATAATATACAAAAGATTGAAGAATGATAATATCAAATGTTATTATGTCTATATCCTTTAAATCCTCCAACTCTCTAGCCACATTATCAACCATAATTTCCTTTGAGCAAAAATAATTCATATTATGATAAGCAGCATATGCAAGGCTATATACCTCACCACGATCTTTCGAACTCCCTCTTTTATAGTTTACCAGTTCATGACTTGCAATGTTATTAAATATAACAGTGTATTTGGGATCTTTTCCGTACAAATCTCCTTCCCCTACAATTACAACATTTTTCCCTTTGTAGCCATCAACAAATTTTCGAGCTTCATCATCTAATTCTTTATATACCTCTTCATGTATGTAAATATCAGTAAAACTTTCAAATAAAGGGGTTATGTATAATTGCTTCATATTCTCAAAAGAGCAATTTTTATCTGAATTTCTTTCCGATATTCCCACCATAAATATATTGGCATCAAATAGAATGGGTTTGCTTAATAAATCATGCAAAGCAGTCTTTCTTAGTGGTGTAAACATACGTAATCACCTCTGCTTTGCACTTATTATCGAGAACAATTCTTCATCATCCTCTTCTTCGTCATCAACAACCTCATCTTGTTCAACCAATTCATTTATAAGATTCATATCCAATGAAAGAATTTTTGCATCTTTGACAATATCATCCTTTGATGCGTTACCTGTAGAAAAAGCTGTTTCCATGTCTTGATATGTCTTACTATACGGAATAATAAAATTATTCATCGTACCATATAACACAGAAACCAGTTCACTGAATATTTGAATTTCTTGAAGAACCTTCTTTATAAATCCATAGTTTTCAATATACTTTTTTACTTCTTCGATATAATTTTCTTCTTCAAGTCTATAAATCACTGCTTTAAGCGGCAATTGATATTTTACTGTCATTAAAATGATAAATGATGCAACCTGATTAAAACCTAATGACTTAAACTCTGCCACCTGTAGTTTTCTACAATAGTCTCTTACCTCACGATTTAAGGCTTCCTCTGGAAATAATAATTCTGCTGCAAACCTACATGCTTTCTTTTCATTCACATCCTTAAGCATACCAAAATCGCAAATATATGGTCTTTCCTTAAACACTTGATAGTCCTTGATGTAATGATAAAATTCATGTGCTGCTGCAAAAATCTGATTTACCAAAGGCTTATTACTATTCAAAATAATGTATGCTCTCTCTTTGCCAGTTGTCGGAATGTATAACATTCCATCAATTTTATCAGATTCAAACGATACCAATTCAAACCTAATATCAATACTCTGTTTTTGAATCAATTCGAATATACCTGGTCCCATTGGTGCAGAAGCATAATCAACTCTTTTTTCTCTAGCTAACTTTTTTATTGCATCTATTTCATCTATCGAAAGCGAAGTTGTATTAAAATCATATTCAGTTTGATAATATTTTTCGAATAATTCATTATTATCAATCGACGACATAACTACCTCTCTTTGCAAGCATCTCATACTTTTCCTTAATTCTAATACGCTCAACCATTTCTGCAATTTTCTGCTTATCAGATTCCTTAAGACTACCCATAAGATATACAAGTGCATCTGTTGTAGACTCAACAAAGTAATCGTCAGCACTTGCTCCTGTCAAGCTACAAATCTTACTTAACAAATCGATGGTAGGTACTTGTTTACCATTTTCCAACAATGACAAAGTTGGTCTTTTAATATCAAGTTTTTTTGCAAATACATCTTGGGATTCTTTTCCCCTAAGAGAAACTAAATCCTTACAAAATTTCTCCGAATTAAATTCCTTCATGACAAACCTCCCAAAAAATGTACGTTAATTATTTTAACAAAAACATTTATAACTGTCAATACAATGTTGGTATTTTTAACATTATTATATATTATATTATGCTTAATTGACAATAATTTTAACAATAAATTTGAGATTTATTCGTAATCACACCCATTCCATTGCTTCAACCAATGGATTATTCGTCAAGCCCGGGTTCTAAAATGATGCAACAGTCCCCTATCGAATCTGCAAAATTAATCCTCCATATCTTATGTGGACTTGGAAACTTGATTTCGATCATTTTTATATTTTATTGTTTTCTGTATTTGGTTATTTTTCTACAGTTTTCCGGAAACCCCATTTTCTCATATAATTCCTGTTCCGATATACTATCATGTTTCTTAAGGCATTTATCTATAAACGTTTTAAGTTTCTTTATAAACTTGTACCAACTATCACTCAACATATATCTTAAAGCAATCACAGAGGAAAATGAATCATTTTTTCCATTCACATATTGTATGCCTTTTTGAGCAATCTTTAATTTCATATGTATTGGTATATCCGGAATACTATCAGTAGTTCTATATGTAAATAACCTTTCACCATGCACACAAACATATCTGAACTTTACCATTACAGCCAAAATGGATATCATTTGACTTTCATTGATACATGGATAATTCCTGCTGACTTTAATCCGTATATCCTGTGGAAGCAGCATATACATTTTTGAGATATTTCCAAATGTCAATGCATTTTTCAGTACCCATAACGGAACATTCCCATATTTTCTCTGTGCATGATTTATGTAATGATAGTCTGTCGGCTTTGTAACATACCCTCTAATATTTTTATTAAACGGTCAATATCTCTCTGATTTTTCTTACCTACATAATTGTAATTTGCAGTATCGAGATATTCCTTTTGATTCTCGCCATTCTTCTCTGTAAAGTAATAAGATACTTGTGACTTTATTTCATTTTCTACTTTAAAGAGATATCTCAAAAATAACTACCTTAAGGATTCGTCAAAATAATATAACTCTACGATATCCATAAATCTCGTTCCATCCTTGCACTTCTTGGTTGTCGGATTTTTGAAAATATCCTTGTACCCTCCAATTAATTAATAGTAGCTTGTCTGTCTTAAAATCTCCTTGGCATATGCCTCATCATCAATTTGCAGAATTTTTTCATTCTTCAGTTTTTCAATTTGCTGATCATAACTCAAAAAAATCTTTGGCATATACAACATTTCCTTAAAGTAAAAAGAGGAGACCCCGCAGGTTCTCCCCCGGTCGCAGGCCTCACAGGTTTCTGCAACGCAATCACTGTACTTATCTTACTTAACTTTGCACTTCATGTCAAGCAATTTCTACAGCCACTATAGTATATGCTATTATTTATTTTTTAATACCCAAATAATTATGAAGGCTCAACACCGTACGCATCTAGCTTATCAGTCAATTCCTTTATCATATATAGAGTACGTGCCATAGCCTGTTCTGAAATCATCCCTGCATCAAACAAATGCTTATCTCTGCTTTCTATTCTGCTGTGTAACGCATCTATTCCGTAAAATACATTCAATAAAGCAAAATTGAACACTTGCTTCCAAGTTGTCAAATCAGATTTACCAAGCTCTATTTTAAACACAGAATCCGCATCATATTCATCCAATATTGCTTCTCTGAATGATGCAACCTTTCCCCGGTTAGAATGTTCATATTCACTTCCTTCACAATACATCGAAATATATACACCAAATAATTCTTGTTTCTCTTTTGCTAATTTTGCAATACTCTTAGCATATATCTTTTCAGTATTGTACCCTTCACTTGAGAGCAGTGTTTCTACCTGTGTTATTTTTTCTTCTATTTCACTCTCCTCAATCATCTCCGCACCGGAATTTTTAATTTTTTCTTCATTTTCAGATACATACTTTTGTATATTTCTAAACTGAAGTAATTTTGAAATATGGTACTCATAATAATACTCTTTGGTTCGCTCATTGTTGTGATCATCACACAAATAACTAATCCACAGTGTGTTATTAAATTGACTCCTTGCCAGTATATACGCTTCCTGCTCCATGTTATTTTCCAAAAGAACCAGGCAGCTCTCAAATAAATTTATATTCTTAGCCAACAAAGAAAGAACTTCTCTGATCCATTCATATCCTTCCAAAATGATTATTGGACTTCCTTCTTTTAATACTTCTTTGCCAATGTATTCTTCTATAAACTTTCCCTGTTCTATCAGTTCTTTAAATTCCGCCTGTTTTCTACGCATAAAAAATTCTCCCTTAATATTTTGTTATAAACTTGCAGCCATCCTGCTGATACTCATATACTTCCATCTCACCATCAATATATGTTGCATCTTCCACATTAAAAAGAGTAACACATTTTCCTTGCAAACCAATCAATGCCATTCTTGTACTTCTGTAGGCTACTCCACCAAATCCCTTAGCCATCAGATATATGCTAAATGCTCTAAAAGGAATATATGCTTCTAACTTATGATCATCCTCTTTATCCACAGCATAAAAAATCGAGTCACAGATATTTCCAATCAAAATCTTTGAAAGTTGTAACTGTACCTGACGGTGTATTTCTCTATCTAAACCTAGCTTTTTCTGTATTCGCTCCAACTCTGCTCTAAATGATTTCTCATCCTTATGCTTCGCATACGACACCATTCGATTCTTTAGCTTAGGCTTATCCTGAATCACCTGCAATATTCTTTCTTTGTAATCATGCTCAGATTCTGTTAATTCCTCTAATTGCTCATCATAATCAATACCATCATATGACAAGTCCAATATCTTGACTCTTTTATGTACTACTTTAAATTTACATACCGAGAGTTGTTCTCCATTTTTAGCTCTTAACTCCTCAAAGCATGTTTTCTGGGCAAGCTTTATATTCTGGCAGTCCTGTCCCTCATTATCATATGCTAAATAAAGAAAGGCTTCTCCATCTTCATTCCATCTAGTATCGTGGCAATATGCTAAATCAGGAATAATGTATTTGTAATTGTCAAATACCTCATATCGGCTTGCTCTATATAAATTTTGGAATTCTCTGAGCTGTTTTACAATGAAATCCGGAAATGCTTTCATTGTTTCAGCAAAAAAATCATCAAATATCTTTATAAAACTTGCTTCATTAGCGGCAACACTTTTCCCATCCGGAAGTTCCTTCCACAACTGCAAAATAAATTCTTGTGTATGCTTCCAATAAACTTGAGAATACTCCTCCATAAAATTTGTCTTTCCAAATCTGAAATACAACTTATTAAGATTATTCAACAAAATGTTGATATACATATCGTGGTATTCCTCTTCGTACTCTGACCACTCTTCTTCTGTTGGACTAATTCCAATTGCCTCTTCTACTGCTTTTACTGTAGCATTAAATCGTGACAACACTTGATAGATATATTCCTGATGTTTCACATCCGTTTCCCTGTTTAATACTTCAAGAATAGCAGTTGTAACTGTTCCTCCAAACCTGCCTTTAAGTTTATTCAGCTCTATTGCAAAATACATTTGATTAAACATACATCTACCTTCCCTTATTCATAAAAATAATACCTATTTACTGTATATTGTATAAGTTCCAAAATATCAGTTGCTAGTATTTCCTTATCCGTATTTCCATCAAAATGAATTTCATAATCATAGTTCCAAAAGTACTTTCCTGCGAAATAAGAAACAAACTGGTATATTATAGAAACCTGGTTATAGTCCTTTATATTGGAAAACGGTATTTTAAATTTTACTAAAAATGCCCTTCCATTTGCTCTCAAATATTCATATAACTGTGGATACTCATTCTTTAATGCATCCCTTGCCAATTCTCCTCCAATGTTTTCGCAGAATTGTTCATATCCAGCATGCATATCTTCACTTAAAAGACCTATATCTGAATAAAAGCATAGTTGCGGTTCTCTGCCATGCGAAGGATATTTCCAATAATATTTCTTTTTTATGGTTTCAACCGCTTGAGTAATTTCTTCCTCTGAAACTTTAAGAGTATGTAATGTTTTAATAGCATGTGCGCTATATGCATTCCACTCATTGGTCTGAAGACCAGATGTGAGAATTATTTTCTCATCCAGTGTTTTAGTTGAATGATAGCAAATCATCTCATACTTCTCAAACAGCACACACAGTTCTCTGTAAAAGTAATATGCCGAACTCGGTCCCATATAATCTTCTATTGCACAATTTACATCCTTATCATATTCAATTTCACATTCCTTAATCTTAGATACTATACTACAAGGCATGCTTTGAAATCTCTCCAATATTTTTTGCTCTATTTCCATAGGAATTGTGCTTATATCTGAAACATCAATTATCATTTAAGCTCCCTTCTTAATACCAATTACAACTGCTTTCTCTATATTTGTATCCTTATTTATATTATACTTGATGGTACTGTCTTTCTACAATCTGCATTTTATATCTTTTCATTTATGCCAACAATAAAACGCCCGAACCCATCGGGCATTTTATTCTTACCATAAATTCAGGCAGGAATTGCGTTTCCTTATTCATTTGTCATCCCTGCCTGTCACTTACTCATATCTGATTTCCTGCTCCATGACGATTCCCGACTGGAACTGGATTATCAACTTCTCGGCAGAGACTACCTTGATGCTTGCTATCGGCCTTCTTACAAGGTCATTATCAAATTCCGGTATCTGGCAGGTCTGTTTCTCTAGGAAACTATCCATATCCTTCAACCGCTGTTCATAACTGTCTGCCAGTTTTTTCTTCCGTCTGGCCTCTATCTGCTCCTCTTTTAAGGTGTTGATTTCTTCTTCTATCCTGCGGTACCTTTTATCGAATTCATCGGTGTAGGAACCTACCCTTGCATTCTCCGCAATCAGAGCCACCATCTCTTCCTGCTTTCTCTCGATTTTTTCATCGTATTCGTCCGGCTCCTGCTCCCCACCATAGCTTCCAATTACCCGGATGACGTTCTGTCTAAAGGCTCCTACAAAATCTCCGTCATTGCAGGTGATTCTGTTTATTGCCTCCATAACCGCTCTGTTTAATGCTCCCTCCTCCAGTGTCTCGGACTTCTTGCAGTTCTTGGTTCCGTTTGTCAGTCGGTTACTGCACCGCCACACAATCTTCTTTTTCCCATTTCTCGACCATGTAACTCTTCTGTATTCCTGCCCGCAATCTCCGCAGAGCAGCAAACCGGTGAGGGCATATTCTGAGGAAAATTTGCTTTTCTGATTCTTCTTGCGTGTTACCGCAGATTTGTTCATGGATGCACGTCTCGCCAGTTCTTCCTGCACCCGGTAAAATAATTCCTTGGGGATGATTGGCTCATGGTCATCTTCCACATAATACTGTGGCACGATTCCCTTATTTATAACCTTCTTCTTGGTCATGAAATCTACTGTATAGGTCTTCTGCAGCAGGGCATCTCCCATGTACTTCTCATTCCGAAGCATTTTGAAAATTACCGAGTCATACCATTTATCCTGTCCTGTTGCAGTTTTTATGCTATTCTCCTCTAGGTACTGGATTATCTTTTTGGCACTGCAGCCCTCCAGATAAAGTCTGAAAATCAACCGCACGATTTCTGCCTCCTCCGGTACGATGACCAGATCGCCATTTTCGTTTTTAGTGTATCCCATAAATTTATTGTGGTTGACAATCATCTTGCCATTTTCAAATCTTCGCACCACACCCCATCTGGTGTTCTCGCTGATGTTACGGCTCTCTTCCTGTGCCAGACTGCTTAAGATGGTAATCAGGATTTCTCCGGTTCCATCCAAGGTGTTGACACCCTCTTTCTCGAAAACCACTGCTACATTCTTTTCCTTGAGTTTTCGGATGGTCAACAAGGAGTCTACCGTATTTCTGGCAAATCGACTTACCGACTTTGTCAGTATCATGTCGATTTTCCCATCCAGCGCATCCTTTATCATGGCATTGAAATCGTCACGTTTCTTGGTATTGGTTGCACTCTTTCCGTCATCGGCATAAATACCAGCCATTTTCCAGTTGTCTGTTTCCTGTATTTTTCGTGTGTAGTATTCCACCTGTGCCTCGTAGCTGCTCTCCTGCTCCTCAAGCTCGGTGCTGACTCGGCAGTAGGCGGCTACCCGCAGTTTTTTCTCTGACAGCTTGATACTCCTGTCATACTGCGGTTTTGCAGGTATCATGGATACTTTCTTCTTTACCGCTGCCTGTGGCATATCTGCTCCTTTCCGGCTCCCTATAAATCCCGGTAGCCAATCCTTATACTATTATTGTTAGGAAAAATCACTCTTACGGAATCGTCCTTATATACCACAATCTGCTTTATCAGCTTCCGGTACAGTTCCTCATCGAATTCCTCAATCTCTTCTATTCCTGCAAGTGTTTCCCTCATTTCCTCTGCCTTAATATCTTCATCCATAACCTCTAATGTTTTGTACCGCTCCGAAGCCTGTCGAAATAAAAGCGTCATCATCTCATCGGCTCCCATGTCTTCCGACTCTTCTATGCACTGTGTGATTCTGCGATATTCTGGAGTAATCTGCTGTTCTTTCTTTTCATATTTTTCTGTCAGTTCGGGATTCTGTATCAACTTATTTATGGCTGTGATACATACCTCTTCCACCTGCCTGTCTGATATAAAACCACCGCCGCAGGATACCTTGTTCTGATACACATAATTTTTGCACTTCCACTTGGGTATTCCGTTCACTCTCTTACTGTGTGGCTGGATATGGCTGTAGGGGCATCCGCATTCTGCACATATCAGCACTCCGCTGAATATGAGCCTTTCCCTTTTGTTCGGTCTGTGTTTTCCACGACTTCCCTCAATCCGTACCTGCTCCCGTCTTTTCTGTACCCTCTCAAACAGTTCCTTATCTATGATCTGTTCATAATCCTCGGTACCGAGGTAGTTGTAATTCTCCAGTATCCTGCCTATGGAAGCATGGGACCAGCCCACTCTGTCATGGGCATTTTTTACTCCCATTTCTTTCAAATTTCTTGCTATCCGAAGGGCTGATATTCCGCTGTCATAATCTCTGAAAATCTGCTCTACAATTTTGCGATGTTCCTCGTAAACCACTATCTTTCCATCCAGAACCTTATACCCGATTGGTGTATGCCACTGCATCTTCACTGCCCCCTTCCTTTTCCGTCAGCACAAGACCGTTCTTTAGGCAGAAACTAATTTCATGGTCCAGGGATATGCGAATCTCCTTTACTGCCATGTTAAACAACTCTTCCTGAAACTCCCTCTGGTATCCTTCCTGCTTTAAAAGTCCGATAATCTGCTCCGTCCTCACAATCTCTTTGGTCCGCTTATGCCTTCTTACAAGGAGCGTTTTCCTTCGCCTGCATTCCGTCAGCCTGTGAGCCAGTTGGTTTCCTTTCTCCATAAAAAGAGCAGAGTCCATATATCCCTTCTTCATTACTTGATTCAGGATTCGGCTCTGCTCACTTAAGGAGTGTATCTCATTATCCAATTTTTCGATTTCTTCGGTATCCGGCTTACTTGCTGCCAGCTCCGTTAAGGCTTTCAGCAGGGGTTCTAGTACGGTTCCCTGATTGATGTACAGCTTATTCCACATATCTACAAATGCCTGCTGTAGCACATCCTCTCTGATTGCTTTCATGTGGCAATATTCCTTATCTTCCACATGTTTATGGCATGTCCAGATAATTTTCTCATATGGTTTTCCTATATATATTTTCTGCCTGCGGAAGTGGCTTCCGCAATCCCCACAGATAATTCTGCTTGAGAAGATGTATCTGCTCTGACTTCTTTTCCCATCCATGTTCAGTGTCCTGCTCCGGTACTCCATGATACTCCGTACCGCCTCTGCTTCCTCATGGGTTATGATGGGTGGATGGGCATCCTTGGTCAGATACATATTCATTTGCCCATAGTTTACCTTTCTGGTAAATGGGAACTGCTTCTCAGTGTAGGTTCTCTGGTGCAGGGCATCCCCCTCATACACTGGATTTGTTAAAATATTTTTGACTACACTGTCCTGCCATTTTTCACTTTCCCGAATGGTCGGTATTTGGTGGTCATTCAGCATTTTGGCTATCACATAGGCTCCCATTCCGTTAAGGTAGCATTCAAAAATCCACCTTACCACCTCTGCCTCAGTTTCTTCTATGATAAGGTTTCCATCCTCATCCTTCCGGTACCCGTATGCCGGTGTTCCTACGATAAAGGTTCCATTCTCAAATCGGTTGATGATTGCCCATCGGTTATTTCCCGAAAAATCTTCCGATTCTCCCTGTGCTACGGATGCCAGTATTGTCAGCATCAGGTCACTGGCTTCGGTTAATGTGTTTATGTTCTCTTTTTAAAATAAATCCCCACACCGATTGCCTTTAATTTTCGGATGGTTTGTATGCATTCCACCGTATTTCTGGCAAATCTCGTTATGGACTTGGTCAGAATCAGGTCGATATCTCCCTCTTCACAGGCGGCTATCATTGCCTTGAAATCATCCCTGCCCTTTACCTTGGTTCCGGTGATTCCCTCATCCGCATACACACCTGCGAACTCCCAGAGTGGATTATTCTCTATATTTTCCGTATAATACTCCACCTGTGTGGCATAAGATTCTGCCTGCGCTCTTGATCCAGTACTGACTCTGGCATAGGCACACACTTTTAACCTCTGCTGTGGCTGCGTATGTTTACTTTCGGAAATCGCATTTATGACTGTTACTTTTTTAGCCATATTGGTTCCCCTTTCCTTTATTTTCAAGGAATTCCTCCCCTGTTAGCACCATACACTACCACACAATTTGGAATATATCTAGCGTTTTTACAGATATACTTTTGCAAGTTCGGGAGAAAACGTCTCAATGTTCAAAACAGCGATTTTTTCCCTTTCTTCCTCACTTATGAGGCCACTTTCCTGCATCTTTTTCAGTATGTATTCTGCTAGCTTATACTTGACTTCATTAGATTCCTTCTTCATAAACTGCTCCTAATCCAACTCATATAAACTGACGGTTTTTACCGCCATGCAGGTAGCCACTACCAGAATCACGCCTGTCGCACATACTACAATAATTACTACTCTCATCACTTTTCCTCCAAATTTTAGTTATACTAAATTTATCCCCCAAAGAAACACACTTACATCATCTGGCACTCTGCCATCGTGACTGCTTCGTCCTCTGCAGCAAAGTACATATCTGATTCCTCTCTGGTTACCATTAAGATTTCCCCGGCTTCCTTCTCTCCCATCTGAATCGGTGCAAGATAAGGAATAATCTCTGCACACAGCTTCTGATCCGGGCAGGTGTTGATAAAGCCACCATAGGTATCCAAAATCAAGCGGTCAACCATGTCGGTAATTATCATTTTCTCTGAATCATAAAAATGACTGCCAAGGAAATTTGCCATATTCCCTGGTGTAGTGGAAATAAAAAACTCCTGTAATTTTCTCCGTCACTTGGATAAAAATAGGCATATCTAGCCCTTTCTGTATCCAGAATCTTTTCTACCATGCTCTTTTCTTTCTCTGCCATGATTTCTTCCTCCGCTTCACGCTTCCTTAATTTCTGTGCCGCTAAAACACACAAGAATGCGGCAGAAGTTTTCTGCCCCTCTGCCGCATGGATTCTGTGATTTAGTCTCACTGCCATAATCCTTCACTTCTTGTAAGTGATTTGCTCCTATTCGACACTACTTCCCGGAGCCGGAACGCCGCAAAGACAGAGAAAAAATAATCCTCTGTCTGCTCATCCCTTGGGCAGTCAATCCAGACTGTCTGCGGTTCCTGCCATAATAGGCAGACAGACATCACAGGAATCTCACCTCCACCACTGCGTGCTGGCTAATCTCAAGGAGTATCATTATAGGCCATTTCCCTCTTCGCACCTGCCTACCACAGACAGGCTGTACCCCGGTTGTCCCGCTCGACTCCTTAGATGCGATCTTTTTTACATCCGACAGACGGATGCAGGAGTGTCATTGCGCCCCAGTTACGGCTCCTTAAATGGCTAATGTATCTGGACTGCTAGATATGGCTGGCAAAACACATCGTGATTATGTGCAGCTCTCGGAAGCAGATATAAGGGTATCCACTCCGGCATTTTCAAAGTACCACGAGAGGATTTTCGGAAGATACCATCCGCCCGAAAAAAAACCTCTCATAAGGTACTCACACAAAATCACGATTTGAGGGGGTACTAATCAAAAAAATTTTTAATTTTCTTTAAAGCACCAGCGATACTTTCCCTGACATTCTTTTCTCCAACTCCCTTTTTCTCGGCTATTTGCCTGTAGGTAAGTCCTTCAAAAAAATAAAGATGCAGTCGTTCTCTCTGTACTTCAGTGAGTGACTGCATCGCCTTCTGTAGGGTTTCTAGCTCCATCTGCCGGATAACCATATCCTCCAATGATTCGCCTGAATCAAATGCCAAATCCTCAGTCTCTCCCTCTGTATATCCCTCCCTGGTTACATGTCTTAAATCACGCATCTCCTGTGCATGTGCTTCCTTGCGGAATGTTTCTGTCAACGCCTCATATACCTCTTTGGTGACATAGGTATATTCCGTTTCTCCAATTGCGTCTTTGTAAAAATCTTTTACTCTAATTTTTATCCATTCTAACATCTATGTGTCCTCCATTTCGTAATTTTTTGAAATGAAGGACACATGGCGGATCTCTGGCTTTATGGTTCTTGCATGTAGGTATTAAAAAGGGTGCAATTCACATGCCGAACAAAGCATGCAAAACTGCACCCGATTAATTATTGTATTATTTTGTATTTACAAAAAAATACTGCCATATCCATGAATAATCTCTACTCGACAGATATTGCAGTATTTACCTCTTGCATCAACGATTTATTTACGAAATTCTTTCATTCCTGCTGGCTGCTTCGGCTGATGAAGAACATACATACATCTGCTGTCTGCCGCCATTTTCACAGAATTACGAGCTACTTTCTCTAAAATTGTTGCTGTGATATTAGCCTGTTTCTTTGACATAATGAATACCTCCTGTTTTTTTAAACAAAAGTATAGCATTTCTTACCTGTTATATGCCTTATAAGTTGAATTTCCGACATAATACGTCATTTTTCCTCTTTCTTTGTTTTATACTGTAGGATTGTTAAAGGAGACCTCTGCTATGGAACATTTATCTATTGTATTAACTAAATATATCTTTAAAAAGGGAAGTATTGATGAAAAAAATTACGAAATATACCAATATGGCTTTCAATGCTTTTTAGAAGTTTCTGCCAGCACAATTTGCAGTATTGTGATTGCCTTGTTGCTGCATATGTTTTCCGAATGCATGTTTTTCTTCCTATTGTTTATTCCAATGCGTTCATTCAGCGGCGGCTTGCATTTAAAAACCTATTTTTCCTGTTTTATCGGCTCCTGCTTGATACTAACTACTACCCTGCTTATTGTAAAATACCTTACTATCCCGATTCCTATTTCCTTTATGCTGTACGTGTTTTGTGCCATTATAATTTTAATCATAGGACCTGTAGATCATCAAAACCGGGAAGTTGATTCACAGGAAAACCGCATTTTTATCCGAAGAACACATTTTACCTTATTATTCAGTTTTCTGCTTGCAGTTATTTTCGCCATAACAGGAAATACAAGATATATGTTTCTTCAGGCAATTGTATTTGCTTTCATATGTATAACCTCTTTTATCGGACGAGTTGCTTATAAACAGTCTTAATTTTCCGCCTGTAAAGCAATATGGATTTTATTCTGAAGGATTTGTATACTTTGTCTATATTCTTCCTGAAGCAAATCCGGGATTTCATTGTCAAGATTACAAATATTTTCGTAATCTTGACAGCCTAACAGCTCTCTATTCTTATAAAACCATTGCCAGCGCCAATTACGCAGCAAACTGTCCGCCATTTCTTCCGGAGAATGAAAAACCTCATCAATTTTCATTGAGTTGTTCTGTGTACTATCTCTTTCATACAATCCGAATACAGATACATAGCCCACTTGGTACATATAGGCAATATGATAATCCCTTGATTGCTCAAGTGTCTCTGAAAAAACAGCTATCAACTCCTCGTATTTGTCCATCTAATAATCTCTCCTCAATATCACACCATTGCATAAAGGTTATAATGGTTATTATTTATTTTTCATATTAAAACTTATCATAACACTTATTTCTTCTATTAACTATTACTACATCAAATATTACCAAAATTCATTTTCTCTGTCTTACTCCTTAAAATGCAAAAGTTCCCTGCATAGGCCACAGTGAACCATACCATAGTCCACCCGACCTACGCAGTATCCCCTTTGTGTTTACCTTATGATTTCAAACAACAGACTGCTTCTGCCACCATTATCACGCCAACGCTGTTTCTTTCGTATAAATCCGTTCCTCTCCAAATCTCTGATTGCACGTTTTACCGTGCTGACAGACAGATGCAGTTCCCTTGCAATGGTACCGATTGCCGGGTAGCAGGTGCCTTCCTTATACGCACGATCCTTTAAGTACAGATATACCGCAACAGCCCTATGGGGCAGTTCTGCTTCGTATATTTCTTTTTTGCTCAACAATTGTATTATAAACCAAATTCTATAAAAAGCTATATATTTTATAAATCTATTCTCTGTTTTAGATAATAAGTTACACCTTTGCGCTTACCTTATGATTTCAAAAAGCAGACTGCTTCTGCCACCATTATCACGCCAACGCTGTTTCTTTCGTATAAATCCGTTCTCCTCCAAATCGCTGATCGCACGTTTTACGGTACTGACTGATAAATGTAGTTCCTTTGCAATGGTACCGATTGCCGGGCAGCTGCTGCCTTCCTTATTCGCACGATCCATTAAGTACAGATATACCGCCACAGCCCTATGTAGCAGTTCTGCTGCATATATTTCTTTTTTGCTCAACTAATCACCTAATCCTCTGTTCTGAGAGCTTTTCTGACCTTGGCAACCGTTTCATTCATCTGCGACTGCATCATACCACCACTTCGGGATGCAGTGCCTTGTTCCGTACTTTCTGGCTCCTCATCCACACAGCACATATATCTGCGGATAATCTTTTCTTCAATCTCCTGCTTGTCTGCATAGGCTACCTTTCTTGCTGACTTTTCCTCAATCTCGTATGGCTCCTCAAAGGTGATTCCCCACTTTAGAAAGCATTCACGATAAGTCTCAGTATCTCATCTGGTATCAGGTTTCGGTCTGTCAGATCCGACAATCGGATATGCTTGGTTCCGTTATAAACATCCTTAGCTGCATGGAATAATATATACTGTTCTAGCGTCACACCTCCAAGCCTTACCCGGTCAAAGTAAATCCCGGTATCCAACACATTTTTACGTACCTTATCCCAGAGTTCTTCATCCGCAGACAAAAAAATACAGAGACAGCATAGTTTGGTGTATGCTGTAATGTTTTTGATTTCTTTCCCATAAGCAGGGAATAAACGTCATTTCTGTGTTTCATACTTCTGAAAATCAGTTCCTTATCTGCCTCTGCAAAAATTTTCTCCACCCTTTTTTTTCAGATGTTCCAACTGCATACGGCTGATAACACAATCCACAATTTCAGAATAGTTTCCTCGGCTTTTCCAGTACATCTCCTCAATGATACAGATGTCATATCCTCTCGGTCTGTACCCCGGCGGTTGTTGCATCTTCCTTTCCAGTATCCGAAGTTCCAGACTTAAACAAAATAATTCTTACATTCTTATCTCCATAAACAAAAATAAGGCGGCACCTATTCCATTTTTAAAAAAAGTACCGCCTTGCGTTCCTACCCTTATTCACTTTTACCTTTGCTTACCACTCCCTCCTTAGTTTTTTCTCCAAATCACTCCCAAGACCACTTTTTTACCCCTGTGCATCTTTAAAAACGGGCAAAAAATTGGACAAAAACTAGCCATTTTTCAGCCTAATTTTTGCCCTCAAACCACAACATCTTGTGGTCAAACCCTACTTTTTCTTCTCTTTTCCACAATACTGCATCATTACCACGCACTCCACATGCACCCCCTGCCCAAACTGATCCACCCCATTCACCCTCTTCACTTCATACCCGCCGTCCACTAGCACTCTCAGATCCCTCGCCAACGTTGCCGAATCGCAGCTTACATAAACTATCCTCTCAGGCTGCATAGCAAGCATAGTATTCAAACACTCCATACCGCAGCCTTTCCTCGGCGGGTCCACAACGATCACATCGGCATATATTCCCTCTTCCTCATACTTAGCAGGCAGAACTTTTTCAGCTTCGCCCACAAAAAATTCCACATTCTTAATTTCGTTAATTTCTGCGTTTTTTTTCGCATCTTCTATTGCTTGCGGAACAATCTCCACACCATATACCAGCTTAGCCGCTTTTGCCAGAAAAAGCGAAATCGTTCCGATACCGCAGTACAGATCCCATACGGTCTCCTTACCGGTAAGCCCTGCATATTCCAGAACAAGACTATATAACTTTTCAGTCTGAAGTGAATTGACCTGATAAAAAGAAAGCGGCGAAATCTGAAAACTCACTCTTTCATCAGTCGGAATAAACTTTTTACGTCCGTCTTCCGATTTTACAATATCCATAGCGCCAATGCTGTCTGTAATATAGCTGCTGCCCCATATTGTTTCCACTTCTTTTCCCATAATGACATTGGTGCGCTCAGTGTTTATACTTACTGAAATTCCGGTTATATGTCTGCCGGATAAAACAGTATTAGTGCGGGCAGTATAAGTATCCGTATGCATAGCATAACGCGCATCAGGAAGTTTATCTGAGTTTGCAGCAGACGTCTCTGACCGGCGCGCAGCAGAAGGCATGGCAGAACCGGAACTTACATCGGGAATTGCTCCAAGCAGTTTATCAATAAGTTTATGCTGCTTTGGAAGTCTTTTTCCGTTTATCACTATGCACACCATAATTTCTCCGGTAAAAAAGCCTGTCCTGATAAGGATGTGGCGCACCAGTCCTTCTCCGGTATTTTCTCTGTATGCGCTGACATGATTTTCTTCCATATAGGAAAGCACTGCTTCTAAGATATATTTATTTTCAACAGCTCCCAATTCACAGTCCG
This sequence comes from uncultured Lachnospiraceae bacterium, assembly GCA_947631625.1. GTDB lineage: Bacteria > Bacillota > Clostridia > Lachnospirales > Lachnospiraceae > UBA3282. The sequence goes on from CANRMA010000001.1 coordinate 123,404, forward strand.
TATTGGGAATTATGTCATGGGTGCGTCCTGCGTAAAAACCCGTCACCAGTTTTCCGTTTTTGTCATAACCGACCGGATACTGAGCCTTGTTTCTGTAATGCCAGGGATACTCCATTCCGACTATGGGTTCCATTACTTTATCAATAAAGTCTTTATCAAAACCGCCTATTCGTATAAGGTTGTTGCGTATTTTATCCTGTTTAAAGGCAAGCTGCTTTTCATAGCTCATAGCCTGAAGCTGGCAGCCGCCGCATTGTCTGTGGAAAGCGCAACGGGGTTCAACACGAAAAGAAGAAGGCGCTATCACCTTCTCTAATCTTGCATATCCGTAATTCTTTTTTACCTTGGTGATCCTTGCCTCTGCTAGATCTCCTATAACGGCGTCTTTTACAAAAAGTGTATAACCGTCGATCTTACCTATGCCTTCGCCGTCATTTCCAATATCGTCAATGTGTACGGTCACTATATCATTTTTCTTATATTCCATAAATCTTTCTCCGCTGAATGCAACTTACAGTTAATATATGATCCAAGTACATATGCAAAAAAATCCAAGCTTATTGGCGCATGCTAAATTCCGATAATTTTATTACTTAATTACGTTTGCATATCTGTTGTAAATATAATATTATCTGGCATAAAATTATATATATAACTCACTACTATATTTTAAACAAGCCGCCAGTAATCTGCAATTATAGGCAAAGTATAATAAACAATTCTATACCAACTCTTATTTATGATAATCTTACATTTATGATTATCCTATATTTATACTTATCCTATATTTATGCTTATCTTATATTTATAACTATCTTATATATATACTTATCCTATATTTATGCTTATTCTATATTTATACTACTTTTTACTTATTCAAAACTTATATCATTCCAGTCTGGAGGCTATGACATTGGACTCAAACAGTCTGTTGAAGCCAAGCCAGTCAGAATTTGTTGAAGCATTCAGGATCTCTGTAAATGTCTGCAATTTTGCATCCGTATTATCGGCAAAACTTAAAGCTACCGCTTCCATTATGGCGGGTTTCTTAGGCGAGCCAAATTCAAATTCACCGTGGTGTGAAAGTATGCAATGTTTAAGCTCATTTGCCAGAAACTCGGGAAAGCCCTGAATTTCACGGATTTTTTCACTTATCATTTCCGTCCCGATCACAATGTGTCCTAAGAACTGACCGTCATCGGTATAATCGTTCTCCGGAAAAAGTGAAATTTCCCTCGTCTTTCCTATATCGTGGCAGATCGCGGCGCAAAGAAGCAGATCCCTTTTTAAAAGAGGATATCGGCTGCAATAGTATTCACACAATCCGGCAACGCTCAAAGTATGTTCAAGCAGTCCGCCGATAAAGGCATGATGTACTGTTTTGGCCGCTGACGACTTTTTAAAATCATCTATGAATTTTTCATCTTTCACAAAGAACGCCTGAAGCAGTTCTTTTAAATATACATTTTCAATGCTGTTTATAATGCCAAGAAGTTCATTCATCATATCGTCAATGTTTTTACTGCTTACCGGAAGATAATTTGACGTATCATATTCTCCTTCATGACAGCACCTTATTCTTTTTACACTAAGCTGCAAAGCTCCCTGAAAGTTATTTACGTCTCCGACTACTTCTATGTAGTCAAGACTGTCGAATTCCTCGATTCCTGCATTATTAGGATCCCACACTTTGGCGTCAATGGTACCTGTCTTATCCTGCAAAATAACATTATAATATGGTTTGCCATTTTTAGTTATCGCAGACTGTTTATGCTTGCACAGATATATGTCGGAAACCCTGTCTCCTTCTTTATAATCTTTTATAAATTTCATATTATTTTTCTCCCCTCGTTTTATAAATTCTAATCCGCTTTTCCAAGCGTAACTTCTATTTTCATTCTCTGGTAACCGTTCATTCCCTGACGCATTACCGTAAATGCGGTTGTGTCCTCCGGTTCCATTGTATATAATAAGTTTAACAGTTCTCCATAATTTGTTATGGTCGCGCTCCCCACCATGGTAATAACATCGCCGCTCTGTATTCCTGCCGTCATAGCCGGTGAATCCATTTCAATCTCTTTTATATATGCGCCTTCAGGTATATCGTATTCTGACTCGGCTTCCTTGGGCACATCTGTTCCATAAACGCCAAGATATGCTCTTTCCTGGTTATTTGACATTTTGGTAATGGTCCTCTTTAACTCCGAAATTCCATATGCGGAGAGAAGATTTCCTTTATCTTCACCATTATATGAGTTATCAATTATACCCACTATATGTCCTTCCAGATCAGACAATACTCCGGTAGCATTTTTGCTTGCATATATATCTGTCGATATAAGCCTGTATGCGGAATCTGCCTTATCTATGATCGAACCTGAAGACGTAATAAATCCATAGCAGACTGAATCGCTTGTTCCCATAGGACTTCCAAGAGCCATAACCGGAGTTCCGACAATATTGTTTATATTGGAACTTCCCAGTTCAGCTATATTGATGACATCCATTGTAGCTTCGTCTATGGAATCCAGGGAAACTGACAAAACAGCCAGTCCCGTAGCTTTGTCTTTCTGCAAAAGTTCTGACTCTGCCTGTGTATTATCGCAGAAGGTTACAACAATTCTTTCCGCATCACTCACATTATTCATACTTGCAAGGATCAGCATTTCCTGACCGTTGTTGGCAAGTATGATGCCCGATACGGCAGACTCATTTTCATATGTATTATTAAACCAGTCAACATCCGAAGTCACTCCGGTAACCGTAACTATTGATCGACCCACATCTCTGGCGATCCCGGCAAGTTCTTCATATACCGACTTATATTCCTCTACTCCGAAATCTACCTGTGAAAGCAGCTCTTCTATCTGCTCGTCTCCAAGCTCCGGCGGTTCCATCTCTTCTTTAACCATATCCTCTGTCAGCATATCTTCGGGATTCATTTCCTCAACGGGACTTTCCTCGGGAAATTTAACCTCCTGTGCTTCTTCCTCGGGATACAGCCAGTTATTTATAACAGGCTCAAGCAGTAAAAAAGTAAGGCAGGCCACTATACCAAACAAAACTGCCATTGCCGCGGTTATTATGGTCCTGCGCAGCAGTTTTTTATGGTTGACCGGCTTTTGCTTGATCTTTTCACGAAGAAAGTCCGACTGTATAAAAGCCGAAGCCTCAGCCTGCGCTTTATCGCTCTCATTATCTTCCGTTTTGTCACCCGTATTCTCTAATAACGCGCCTGATTTTTTTATTTCCTCTTCATTCATATAATAAAAATACCATATCTTTCTATGTGTTTTATATATACTTTTCACACATGCCTTAAGTATATCTTTTTCATAGTAAATTTACAACCTTTATGATATTATATTTATTAGGAAAATTATAAAATATATCATAGCGCCATATAAAGAGGTTTATAAATGAACGTCAAAGTATTACGTACATTGGAATATAACAAAATAATAGATATGCTGACTGATAAGGCCACTTCCGCTCCGGGCAAAAAGCTGTGCCGGGAACTTGTGCCCATGACTGACATCGCCGCTATCCAAAACGCGCAGACGCAGACCGCCGATGCGCTCAGCCGTATTTTTAAAAAAGGCTCGACTTCTTTTGGCGGCAATAAGGATTTAAGCTTCAGCATACGCTCACTCGAAGTCGGCAGCACATTATCCGTAACCGAGTTATTAAATATCGCGGCCCTGTTGGAAAACGTAAACAGGATCAAGGCATATGGACGAAACGAGAGGGACGACGCGCCCGCAGACTCACTGGATGAATATTTTAACGCTTTAGAGCCTCTCAGTCCGGTTGCAAATGAAATACGCAGATGTATTTTATCCGAGGAGGAAATAGCGGATGATGCAAGCCCTGCCCTTAAACGTATAAGACGCAGTATGTCCATAACCAATGACAAAATTCATTTTCAGCTTACCTCTATGGTCAACGGCGCGTATCGGACTTATCTGCAGGATGCCGTTGTCACAATGCGTAACAACCGTTATTGTATTCCCGTTAAGGCGGAATATAAAGGACAGGTTCCCGGAATGATACATGACCAGTCATCCACAGGCTCGACATTTTTTATAGAACCTGCGGCGGTAGTTACACTTAACAACGAATTAAAGGAACTGTCCATAAAAGAACGGGAAGAAATAGAAATAATCTTAGCAAGCTTAAGCTCTCTTGCCGGAGAGCACACGAAAGAGTTGGCCGATGATCAGGAGCTTATGACCAAACTGGATTTCATATTTGCCAAAGCGTCTCTTGCACTGCAGGAAAACGCCACCGCTCCGGTATTTAACTTAGATCACCGCATACGGATAAGACAGGGCAGACACCCTCTTTTGGATATGAAAAAAGTGGTTCCGATAGATATAGAACTGGGCTTAGATTTTGATTTGTTAGTTATAACCGGACCTAACACCGGCGGCAAAACCGTTTCGCTTAAGACTGTCGGCCTTCTTACTCTAATGGGGCAGGCGGGATTGCATATACCTGCGCTTGACCGTTCGGAACTTTCTATATTTACGGAAGTTTATGCGGATATCGGAGACGAGCAGAGCATAGAGCAGAACCTTTCGACCTTTTCATCGCATATGACCACGATCGTTTCCATACTGCAAAACGCCGATGCGGACTCTTTATGTCTTTTTGACGAACTTGGCGCAGGCACAGACCCCACGGAAGGCGCCGCTTTGGCAATCTCCATTCTGGATCACCTGCATGGCAGGGGAATACGCACTATGGCGACCACTCATTACAGCGAATTAAAGGTTTATGCGCTCTCTACTGATTTTGTCGAGAATGCCTGCTGCGAATTTAACGTTGAAACACTGCGGCCGACCTATCGTCTTTTGATCGGTATTCCGGGCAAAAGCAACGCCTTTGCGATATCTTCCAAGTTAGGTTTGCCTAACTATATTATTGAAGACGCCAGAAAGCACATTACGCAAGACAAGGAAAGTTTTGAAGACCTGCTTGCCGATCTGGAAACAAGCCGTGTAACCATAGAAAAAGAAAGGCTTGAAATCGAATCATATAAACGGGAGATAAAAACCTTAAAAGAATGCTTAGAATCCAAGCAGGAAAAAATCGACCGTTCAAAAGAGCGTATCATAAGAGAAGCCAATGAGGAAGCAAGGCAGATTCTTCAGGACGCCAAAGATATTGCCGACGAAACAATACGAACGTTCCGTAAAGCCGATTCTTCCGTTTCTATGAAGGACTTAGAGAAATCAAGACAAAAAGTACGCGATAAGATATCAGAAAAAAATACAAAACTTACATCTGCAGCAGATAAACCGACTCATAAACTTTTAAAGCCCGGCCAGCTTAAACTGGGCGATAGCGTAAAAGTGGTTTCAATGGGCTTAAAAGGCACAGTAAGCTCTCTGCCCGATAAAAATAACAAGCTGTTTGTACAATGCGGCATCATACGCTCACAGGTGGCTTTGGAGGACCTTGTCTTATTGGATGAAGAAACCGTTACAGCCTCATCCCCGATTCAGCGCACCGGTTCGGGCAGACTTAAGATGTCCAAGTCATACTCTGTCTCAACCGAAATAAACCTGCTCGGAAAAACAGTTGACGAAGCGATCTCGGAGCTTGACAAATACTTGGACGACGCATATCTGGCGCATCTGCCAAGCGTCCGGATAGTACATGGCAAAGGCACCGGAGCGCTGCGAAAGGCTGTGCAGAACTATCTGCGCCGCTGCAGCTATGTTAAAAATTACCGTATGGGAGAATACGGCGAGGGCGACGCAGGAGTTACGATTGCGGAATTTAAGTAACTTGCCTGATTAGCATTAATAGGTAATTGCGAAACTCTAATTTACGTCTTTGAGATTGTGCATATTTAACAAAACCCTTGCAGGTCGCTTTCGCTGCGTTGAGCCTCGCAACGGTGCTAAGGCTGCAAAATACGCAGCCTAAGAACCGGCGGGCTCAGAGCACCTGCAATGGTGTTTGTTAAATCTGTACAATCAATGCACATTGCGGAGGGGTTTCGCAATCGTCTATTAGCATTAAATAAATAAGGAGGCGAATTTTTAATGGTAAATAAACAGAAAATACTTATAGTTGACGACGATAATAATATCGCGGAGCTTATATCTTTGTATCTGACCAAGGAATGTTTTGAAACTATGATAGTAAACGACGGGGAGTCTGCTTTAACGGCGGTTGAAAGCTTCGAGCCTAATCTGATGCTGTTGGATCTGATGCTGCCCGGTATAGACGGTTATCAGGTCTGCCGCGAGATACGTTCCAGATCCACCCTGCCAATAATCATGCTTTCCGCCAAAGGTGAAGTCTTTGACAAGGTGTTGGGGCTTGAACTCGGCGCGGACGACTACATGGAAAAGCCGTTTGACTCCAAGGAACTTGTGGCAAGAGTTAAAGCAGTGCTGAGACGTTATAAACCCGCGGTTTCCACTCCGACAAATGCAGAAATAAAATGTGTGGAATATCCGGATCTTATAATTAATCTGACTAACTATTCCGTCGTATATATGGGTAAAAATATTGAAATGCCGCCCAAAGAACTTGAACTTTTATATTTTCTTGCCTCCTCTCCCAACCATGTATTTACAAGAGAGCAGCTCCTGGACCAACTATGGGGATATGAATATATAGGCGATACGCGAACCGTTGATGTACATATCAAACGACTTCGTGAAAAAATTAACGATCATGAAAAATGGCGTATTGCCACCATCTGGGGCATAGGCTATAAATTTGAAACAAGGGCATGACATTCCCTGACCTGAAAGAGAGTATTGAAATAAAATGAGAAAGACACTTTATCTTAAACTGATATTGGCATACTTTATTTTTGGATTTTTCGGCTTTATTGTAGTCGCCACTTTTGTATCCAGTATGACTTTCGATCATCTGAAAAAAGAAAAAGCGGATTCATTATATCGCGAAGCCACATTAATAGCCAATACCTATGCAACCGACCTCTATAACAGTGAGACAACTCTGGAAGCCGTTAAAAGCCAGTTAGATGCGCTCGACACTTATCTTGGAGCTTCAATCTGGATCATCAACCCTTCGGGGCGTATGATACTTGATTCTTCTTCTCCCGTAAACGTGGAAAGGGAAGTTGTGATCGAAAATTTTAATCCTACCATAACCGAAAGTTCTTATTATACGGTAGGCAATTTTTTTAATACCTTTGACGAAGAAACTTTAAGTGTTTTCGCGCCCATCACTTCAGACTTTAAGGTAAAAGGCTACGTAGTTTTCCATATGCCTACAAGCAGCATAAGAAAATCTTCCGACGATCTGCTCAATATTTCTTATATCATGCTGATCATACTTTTTCTGCTGTCTTTGATCATCCTGATATTTTTTACGGAAATGGTATATATCCCGCTGCGCAAGATAACGGAAGCCACAGAACAGTATGCAAGCGGCAACATGCACTATGAATTTTCGGTAGAAAGCGTAGACGAAATGGGCTATCTGGCGGCTACCCTCTCCTATATGGCGAGCGAGATCGCCCGTTCTGAAGACGACCAAAAAAAGTTCGTCGCCAATGTTTCCCACGATTTCCGATCCCCTCTGACCTCCATTAAAGGATATCTGGAGGCAATGCTTGACGGTACTATTCCCAATGAACTGCATGAAAAGTATCTTACCATTGTTTTAAACGAAACCGAACGACTGACCAAACTCACCAACAGTCTTTTAACCCTGAACAATCTTAATACCAAGGGCCTTATGCTTGATAAGACCGACTTTGACATAAACGGCACTATCCGCAGCGTTGCGGCGTCTTTTGAGGGAACCTGCCGAGCCAAAAAAATAACTATCGATCTCGTTCTTACCGGTGAAGAAATGTATGTGACGGCCGATATGGGCAAGATCCAACAGGTACTTTACAACCTTATCGACAACGCCATTAAATTCAGCCATCACGACTCGGTAATAAAACTCGAAACCACAGAAAAACATAACAAGGTTTTCGTCAGCGTAAAAGACTCCGGTATCGGCATACCCAAAGACAACCTCAAACTTATCTGGGACAGGTTCTATAAATCCGATCTATCGCGCGGCAAGGACAAAAAAGGAACCGGTCTTGGTCTTTCCATTACGAAAGAGATCATCCGGTCCCATGGTGAACATATAAATGTGATAAGTACGGAAGGCGTAGGCACGGAATTTATCTTTTCCCTGCCCAAATCGGATATAGAAGACGAAGACTAGACTTCATCACTTTTCCAATGCAGTCTGTGAAGCCCGCCCTTAGTCTGCATACTCCTAAAACCGTTTTGTCTAAGCGCCTCATAAAGTACAATGGCGACGGCGTTTGACAGATTAAGCGAACGGATATTGTCAAGCATAGGGATTCTTATGCAGGTTGCTTCATTCTCTACAAGTATCTCCTCAGGAATACCCGCGCTCTCCTTGCCGAACATTATAAAATCATCATTTCCAAACTCGGCTTCCGTATAAATTTTCTTCGCCTTAGTGGTTGCCATCCAGATTTTGGCATTCGGGCGCATAGATAAAAATTCATCATAATTCATATATCTTGTAACATCCAGTTTATCCCAGTAATCCATGCCTGCGCGTTTAATGGATTTCTCGTCCAGATGAAACCCCAAAGGCTCAATAAGATGCAGCGAAGTTCCGGTCGCAACGCAAGTTCTTCCTATATTTCCCGTATTCGCCGGAATCTCCGGTTGGTGTAGTATAATATTCATGCCCTATTTCTCTTTTCTAAGGCGTTCCACAAAATCCGCCATTCTTGCCATCGCAACTTTAAGATTATCCAGAGAATATGCATAAGAAATTCTAAGATACCCTTCTCCGCTGTCTCCAAATGCAGTCCCCGGCACCGCCGCCACCTTCTCTTCCTGAAGGAAACGTGTCGCAAACTCCTCGCTTGTCAGCCCGAACTCTTTAATACTGGGAAATACATAAAAAGCCCCGAACGGTTCAAAACATTTGATCCCCATTTCCTTAAACGCATAAAGCAGATATCTTCTTCTCTGATTATAGGCCTCACGCATATTCGCAACGTCCTCATCTCCGTTGCGGAGCGCTTCAACTGCCGCATACTGGCTCGTGGTGGGTGCGCACATAATGGCAAACTGATGTATTTTTAACATCTGCGCGATTATCTCCTTAGATCCGCAGGCATAACCAAGTCTCCACCCTGTCATTGCATATGCTTTGGAAAAACCGTTTATTAAAACTGTTCTTTCCTTCATGCCCTCAATTTCCGTTATTGATACATGCTTTTCTTTATATGTAAGCTCGGAATAAATTTCGTCAGACATGACAAATATGTCATGTTTTATTATTACTTTGGCGATTTCTTCCAGATCCTTTTTCTCCATTATTGCGCCGGTCGGATTGTTAGGAAAAGGAAGCACCAGAATTTTCGTCTTATCCGTAATAGCGTCCTCAAGCTCTTTTGCCGTAAGACGAAACTCATTTTCTTCTTTTAAATTAATTATAACAGGCACACCGCCCGCCAGTATCGCGCAGGGTTCATAAGATACGAAGCTTGGCTGCGGTATCAGCACCTCATCCCCCGGATTTAGCATAGCGCGCATAGCCGCGTCTATGCCTTCTGAACCGCCTACCGTTACAAACACTTCATTATTGGGATCATACTCTACGCCTTGTTTTCTTTTAAGGTACTTACAGATTTCTTCTTTCAGCTCTTTAAGGCCTGCATTGGACGTGTAAAAAGTGCGACCTTTTTCCAAAGAATAGATACCCTCGTCTCTTATATGCCAGGGAGTATCAAAATCAGGTTCGCCCACACTCAGAGAGATCACATCATCCATTTCATTTACTATGTCAAAAAACTTCCTTATGCCCGACGGCTTAAGCGCTACCGCTTTATCTGAAAGTGGATTTCTCATGGAGTCACCTTCTCTCTTGTGTCTTCATATTTTTTCGCAAGAATGGTGCCATGGTCTTTATACTTTTTAAGGATAAAATGAGTCGCTGTACTAAGTACGGCGTCCAGTGTGGAAAGTTTATCCGATACAAAGCCCGATATCTCTTTTAACGACTTTCCTTCAAGCGTGACCAAAAGATCAAAGCCGCCCGATATAAGATAAACGGACGTAACCTCCGGATATTTATATATACGCTCCGCTATGGTGTCAAAACCCTGTCCTCTCTGCGGAGTGACCCTTACTTCTATAAGCGCGGTAACTTTTTCAATCGAAGTCTTCTCCCAATCGATAAGCGTATGATAACCACAGATGATACCCTCGCTTTCAAGCGCCGCAAGTTCATTCACTATATCAATCTCTTCAACTCCCAGAATAACCGCAAGTTCCTTCAAATCGATACGGCTGTTTTTTTCAATGATCGTAAGTATTTTTTCTCTCATATAAAAATCCTCCACTATATTTTAACTTAAATTCATATTCTTAAACAACTGCCTTAAATTTTATACAACTGATCCGGCTTGGGCGGCTCCAGAAAACGCCTCTCGTCTTCATTCAAAAGCACCCTGTCATTTCCTGCTGTGGTCTTGCCGACGATGACCGCAGGGATTCCCGCTTTCTCAAGCTCCATTACCAACCCCGTACCGTCGTTACAGGTCATAAGTAAACTGCCCCCTGACATAAGTTCATACGGATTCAGATCATAAAACTCACAAAGCTCAATCGTCTCCTGTCTGACCGGCAGCTTTTTTAAATCTATTTCCAGTCCAACGCCCGCTCTGTCTGCAAGTTCCCACAACGCAGCGAATATTCCGCCGCAGGAAACATCATGCATACCGCAGACGCCGGACTTAAGGGCGGTAGCGGCCTCCGGCGCCACAGACAGATATTGTTCAAAGCCTGCTGCCTCATCTATCATACCAACGGGATATCTGCTACTTAATTCTTCCCTTTTCTCCCTTGCCAGCCTTACGGTTCCTTCAAGACCTATCCACTTACTTATTACTACATCCTGCCCGGGCTCTATTTCCCGGTTTTCTTTTATCTGCCGTCCTTCCTTTATTTTACGCTTTCCGATACCTGTCACTGTAAGAAGCGGCTCGTTTATATCCGGCATGACTTCCGTATGTCCGCCCATTATCTGTACGTTATATCTACCCGCTATATCGTCGGCCTGCTTCATCATACGCTGCAGCTCTTTTTCTTCGGCACTTTCGGGAAGCGCGGCGGATATCATAACCCCGACAGGCTCCGCCCCGGCTGACGCTATATTATTAAGCGCGCGGTGTATGCCGTAACAGGCAACCATATCCGCAGGCGCGCATACCGAATTGGTTGACATAACTATATCATTTTCTCCGCCAAAAGACAAAACGGCGCAGTCTGTCCCTACACCTGCGCCGCATAAAACCTCTTCTCTTTTGCTCTTTATATTTCTTAAAACGGAACGTATAAGTACATTTTCAGATATTTTGCCGTTTCTCATTTATGTATCCGCCTGCAATCACGTTATATAAAGTAAAGTTTGTAGATCCAAATACATTATTGCCATAAACAGTTATGTACGCCATGAATATAATGACATTTCAATAACTTACGGCGCGGTTTCATCGGGAACCGGAGCCGCGGGCTGTTGCGCCGCATCTCCCGTCGGCTGAGGCTGCGCCGGATCTCCCGCTGCCGCTGCTTCGGCTGCCTGCTGTTGCGCTGCTGCCGCTGCCGCCGCCTGCTGCGCCGCAACTGTGGCATTTAACGCTTCCTGTGCCGCTGCAGCATCGGCGGTTGCCTGATAAGCGCCCGCCACAGCCTTTACCTGATCTATACTGTTGCTTGCGACCGCTGCCATGATCGTATTGTATACATTGGGATCGGCTGTCGCTATCCCTACGGTCGCGCTTCTGGGCGCTTTATTATATGTACTGCTGTTAACCTGCTCCCTGCTGACCTCAACACCGTCAACGGTAACTACTTTCCATAACTGCGCCTTATATCCTATATGCGCGGACTGTACCGAACAATAGCCTACCGGCAGTGATGGATTGGTATAAATAACTTCCGTATCGGGTACATTGGTTTCAAGCACCTTACTCTCAAAAGCCACCTCTCTGTTACTGTCTCTGGTCTCCACACCGTATATTGTAAAAGTAATATGCTTATCCGATGATGTGGTACCTTCTATATATATCGGATAATCCGTACTGTTGACAAATTTAAAATCTTTGCCGGAGGACTCTGCTATCGCCGCATCAGCGGACGGATCAACATAAGTAACTATCATTGAATGGTTATATCTCTGCGTCACATCCAGTTCAGCTCTAAGGACCGCGTTATACAAAGTTGTAGACACCTGACAGATACCGCCGCCAAGACTGTCAACCACCTGACCGTTTAAATATGAGCCTGCCATATAATATCCGTTTTCCTCCGTAAACGGTGAAACAGCCTCATATGCCGAAAATTCATCTCCCGGATAAAGCGTAGCGCCGTCTATAAGCCTGCAGCCGTTGCTGACATTCTTACTTCTCGAAGCTCCGGAGGTCGAATAACTCGTCGTAAAAGTTCCCAGAACATCTTTAACTTTCAAAAGCTCTTCCTTGCTTCCTCTGGGCTCAACTATTTCAACTACCAGATCGATATCCGATCCGGAACCGTTCCATTCATTTACAAGATAATCATATACCGCATCCGCAGAAGCATCAACGTCAACCATAACGCCTGACTTACCCTCGGTAATCTCAAAGACGCCGTTTACTCTTTTCAAAGAAGTATCTTCAGCCGGTTGGTTATATTCGGCGCTTCGCTCTTCTATAATGGATTTAATCTTGCTTTTATCAAAATCAAATTCGATATCATAAACTTTATTGGAATGTTCAAGGTCTTTAAGCGCTTTATAGCACTGTACAATATTGCCCTTTTTCCCAAGACTCGCGGCCTCATCAATTATTTCTTTGTTTTTCCATTTAAGCCCGAGTTCTTCCGCCGTGACTACTATAGCGCTGTCGTCTACCGCATGAAGCGTCAGTTCCTCATCCGCAAATGAGTTTACATAACTCTCAACCTTATCCTTTGCTTCCGACGTAGTCAGGCCTGAAAGATTTATATCTTCGGCATAAATCCCGTTCTCGATCTTTTCATCATTTTTTCCCGCAGCACACACATTTAGGCTCAGTCCGCCCATGCAGACGCCGCTTAATAATGCAATTGTCAAAAGTCTCTTTTTCCACACATTTTTCATAATGATCCCGCCTCTCCCAACTTCCTGCTCCCATATCTGTCCGTTATCCGCTCCATTGCCTTAACCGGAAAAATATGATAAACTTACTATTGCCATGCAGTGTTATACGGCTACACTTATCAACAACGGCACTACCATTGCCAGTATAAGCACCGCTATTATAATGGCAGAAATGATCTGCCTTGATCGTTTATTATGCCAAGAAAACATACCCGCAAACCTCCCTTATTCTGAAAGGATATTATATATGATTTTTCCGATTTTGACAAGTTGTATCATATTTATTATATGGCTCAGTTACGAAATTTCCAAAAGCAGGCGCAAAGATGAAGCCCCCATCAAAGAATTCTGGGCTAAAGAGCGCCTCGCCAACAATACACAGAAAAAACCGCTCGATGATATTGATTATATCACGATACCTATTGAGAAACTGCCTGTGGATATACTTGCTGACGATCCGCAGATAAGCGAATATCTGGATATCCTTCACTCATTAAGCGAAACTCCCATAGCCAATTTCACAGGTATAAGCAATACTGACTTAAAATTAAAATACGGCGCGCCCAACCTCGACTTACTTTCAAGATATGACCAGAGTTACACCGTTCTTGCCAGAACTCTCAACAAATGGGCCGAATACCTCTACGACAAAGATTATGTAAAGGAAGCCCGTCAGGTCCTGGAATTCGCAGTATCCACCAAAACCGACATCAGCGCTTCCTACAGACTGCTGTGCAAAATATACAGGGAAGAGCGATCTCCCGAAAAGATAAAGGAACTCTACCCCATTGCAGACTCAATAACTTCCGCCACCCAAAAAACTATCGTCCGTATTCTTCAAGAATCCGAGCTATAATGCGGCTTGCCTCGCTGCGGGTAAGCTTTTCCACATTATACTCTGTTTTTATTTTATGCTTGTCCACCAATTTATATAACTGTTCTTTTTGCGGTATTGTTATAGGCGTATCCCTTTTTACATTATATGACAGTAGTGTCGGTTTAAATTCATCTTCATGTCCTTCATAAAAAAGTTCTGTAAGTTTATTGTATAACCTTATCGTCGCTTCCGCATCGGCAAGAGCTCTGTGAGCGCTATGCTCTATTTCAAAATGCCTGCACAAAAATTCCAGACTGCGGCTCTCCAGTTCCGGAAGAAACTTTCTTGCTATCTTAAGCGTATCAATACCAAATTTTTCAAACTTAAACCTTTGATCTATGGCCGCCTTTTTCACGAAAGAATAATCAAAGCGAACGCTGTGCCCAAGCAATATGTCATCTCCTATAAAATCAAGCAGTCCGGGCAGTATGTCTGTAATCTCCGGAGCATTTACAAGCTTATCATCAGTTATGCCGGTCAACTCAACGATCCGCTCTTCCAACGTTCTCTGCGGATTTACAAATGTTTCCATTCTTCCGGTAATTTCTCCGTTTTTTACTTTAACTGCTCCTACTTCTATAATTTTATCACGTTTTGGGTCCAGACCTGTAGTTTCCAGATCCAGACAAACATATGAATCGGTCATCCATTCGCCCCGTTTTAATTTTTTCCTTCATGGCTTCGTTCCAACAATTTCTTTTATGCCTTTGCCTTAACTGCTTTTTCAGTTTTCACGCTTTATTCCGTTTCTTATAATCGGCGCAATGCTCCTTTAAAAAGCACTCACTGCATTTAGGCGTCGGAGCTTTACATATCTGACGCCCCAACGTTATTATCTGAATATTCCATAAGATCCAGTGATCCTTCGGGAGAACCTTCATAAGCTCCATTTCAACCTTAACCGGATCGTCCTCTTTGGTAAGCCCAAGCTTCTTGGATATTCTTTTTACATGCGTATCCACAACGACGCTTGGCTCATGAAAAATATTTCCTCTTATTACATTGGCCGTTTTGCGTCCGACGCCCGGAAGCGACGTCAGCTCTTCTATGGAGCGGGGCACTTCGCCGCCGAATTTATCGCGAAGATCCTTACAGCAGGCAATAATGTTTTTGGCCTTATTATGATAAAAGCCTGTGGAATGTATATCATTTTCAAGCTCTTTTAAATCGGCATTGGCAAAATCATCTATACAAGTATACTTTTTAAAAAGATCTTCCGTAACAATATTTACCCTCGCGTCCGTACATTGCGCGCTGAGTATGGTTGCGATCAAAAGCTGCCACGCATTATCATGATGCAGATAACATACATAATCCGTACCGTAATGCTCGTCCAACAAGTCAAGTATTGCTTTAAGATTTTTAGTCATTTGTACATCCGTCTCCTTACATCATCTTTGTCCCGGATAACCGGCAATGCCGATCATATCCCAATAAAGTCGTCTATCACCACAAATCTCGCGGCATGTGTCACGGGACTGCGTTCACTGTAATCAAAAAGCACCATATACGGTTTATCTGACCTTTTTACGCGCTGACATAAATCTTCTTCCCAGACCGGATAATCAAAAACCTCCATATGCGTCATCCTTGAAATCTGTTTGACGTCATATCCCCGATAAGAAGGCAGATAAATTCTGTCTCTTTCTTCTTTTTCATAAAAATCGTGTATATGCCGCTTATATATTGTTAAATCTTTAACAAACTCAGGTCTGCTCTTGGCATTTTCTCTCAGATAAAGGTCAAAGGTCAGGAGCTGACTGTACAACTCTTTACTTTCAGAAATCTCCCTGCCCGATCCTTCATCTTTTAACGCTTCGCTATTTGTAATCGACCTGTCTTCCCGCGCCTTGCGCATGGCAAAATCAAGCAGTGCCTGATAACGGTAAATTCTTGACGGAGTCATAAGCATATACCCGTTATCCCGGTAAAACCGGGCAAGCTGCTCATACATTTCAAAGGCGCTGTCAAATGCGCTCTGCAGAACCGGCAATGTATATACAAACTGACTGCTGTTATAATAGATTTCAAGCATATCTTCCACCATCTTAAGCCCGATCAGTTTGTCATAAGTCAGCCATTTGGTGGAAAGGACTTCGTACGGCGGCATATCAGTGTAATTCAGACCGTAATCCTTTGCCTTTTCGTACATATATGAGCCTTTTAATACTTTTAAAAAGCCAAGCTGAAGTTCATTCGGCTGCATCGCGTATACTTCATTAAAAGAACGGACAAAACTCTCATAATCTTCAAAAGGAAGCCCGGCTATCAGATCAAGATGAATATGAATATTACGGTTTTTGACAAGTTTCCCCACATTCTTTTTAAGTCTGTACATATCGCTTATACGCCGTATTTCTCTAAGTGTATCGGGATTGGTGGTCTGCACGCCTATCTCCAACTGTATAAGTCCTGCCCGCATAGAGGACAATACTTCTATTTCGTCATCATCAAGTATATCCGCGGCAATCTCAAAATGAAAATTTGTGACACCATTGTCATTTTTTAGCAAAAACTTCCATATTTCCAGTGCATGCTCTTTATTGCAATTAAATGTACGGTCTACAAATTTAACCTGCTTAACCTTTTTGTCCAAAAAAAATTTAAGCTCTCTTTTAACTACGGATATATCCCTGAATCTCACAGTTTTATCAATTGACGAAAGACAGTAGCTGCATCGGTATGGACAGCCGCGGCTGCTTTCATAATAGATTATCCGGTTCCCGAACGACTCCATATCGTCATATAAAAAAGGCAGCTTCGATATATCCACAGGCAGCCTTGGCCCGGTAAAAACAACCTCCTCGCCATCCCTATATGCAATACCGTCTATATCATATATTTCTCTCTTTTCCCCATTACAGTAACGTTGCGCCAACTGCCGAAAAGTCTCTTCGCCTTCTCCTATCATTACTCCCTTAAGCATTTGATAATTTTTTAACAATGTATCGGCGTCATTGGAGGCTTCCGGCCCGCCAAGCCAGATGTCCGCATCGTTTAAAACTTTCGGCAGCTCATTTATAAGCTGCTTAATTATATCGATATTCCAGATATAACATGAAAATGCTATGACATCGGGTTTTCTGCAATATATATCGGCCAATATCTCTTCTGTTTTATTATTGATGGTATATTCGGCAATTTCAATGTATGGCCGAACTACCTCTCCCGCATATGCACTGAGACTGTACAGCGCAGGATTTGAATGTATGAATTTGGCATTAACAGCTGCAAGAAGGATCTTCATGTGGACTTCTCCGTTGAAACCGCAGACGGTTTATATTTTATATAGCACGATCCGATAGATACAGATTGCGTAACTTATCCGGACAATGCCATGCTTACACCTCGTATAACCCATCTGAACAATTCCATATTGACGTGTCGTATAACTTATCTGAATAATACTATATTTAAGCCCGTTTTACAATATTCACATTTAAAAATTGTACAAAACCAAATTTTACACTACTTAACCATAATGTGGAAATATTGAATTAATATTTTACTCTTTATGCAGTTGTCAAGTGATAATTTTGCTTAATTAAATGCTTTTTTTACCTTTAGACCACATTTTAATATTCAATATTAAATAGCCTGAAGATCCGGAAAATATTCCATGTTTAATGAACTTATATATAATTGGAATTTTTACCACCGAAAAAAGGACTACAATATAAGAAAGGAAGTTACAAATGAACACACGAATAAGAGAATTGCGATTGGAAAAAAATCTGACTCAGAAAGCCCTGGGAGAACATCTGGGCGCTACCCAGTCTATGCTGAGTAAAATCGAATGCGGTTTTAGCGTTCCGGATGCAATACTTTTGTTAAATTTATCACAATTTTTCAATGTATCTACAGACTACATTCTCTGTCTGACGAAAACACGGATAAACGCAGATTCCCTGTTGGCTGAAAATATTCATAATTTCAAAAAATATCAACGGCTTATTTCCCTATACCAAAAAATGAATATCAGACAGCAGCAGGACTGTTTTACATTTATCTGCAGTATGCTCGGAATTTCCGAGGATATATAACAACGTGACTGTAATCATCAGCATTTCTACAGATAATATCTATCTGTTTTGCGTAACTAGAATTGCGTGTCTATAATAAGAGGTATTCCATAGGTCTTACAATGCTTATGGAATACCTTCTTTCTTTTGATCTGTTGATATCTGCCCTCGGAATTTAGTTTTCCGCCCCGTTAAGCGATTCCGTAAACCGGTCAAACGCAGCCTGCCCTTCGGGCGTCCTTTTATATACTCCTGCGTCCTCCAAAACCTTCATAAATACATCTCCGATCTCTTTATGAAGAATATCGGTTATGTTGTCTTTATTCACATCACTATATTTAGGCAAAAATTCATCGACCCAGTCCGCATGCTTCTCCAAAACCTCGTCGCTGCGGATATCCTTACCGGAAAGTATCGCCTGCGCAAGCTGCTCCATTTCGCTTTTTAACCTCGCGGGCAGCACAGCAAGCCCCATTACTTCAATAAGACCTATATTTTCTTTCTTGATATGGTGAAGTCTGGCATGAGGATGATACACGCCGAGCGGATGCTCCGCAGTGGTTATGTTGTTGCGCAGAACCAGATCCAACTCGAATTTTTCACCACGTTTTCTTGCTATAGGCGTAATCGTGTTATGAGGTTCTCCGTCCGTATAAGCATAAATGAACGCCTCCTCATCAGTATATTTTCTCCAATCATCCAAAATCACATCCGCAAGCGCTATAAGCCTTCCGGTATCCTTGGAAGAAATACGGATCACAGACATAGGCCAGTTTACTATACCTGCGTCAACATCCTCGAAGCCTTTTACCGTAAATGTCCTCTCTATGGGCGCTTTAGCCATTGCGAACTCATAATGCCCGCCCTGAAAATGGTCGTGGCTTAAGATCGAACCTCCCACTATCGGAAGATCGGCATTGGAGCCCACGAAATAATGAGGAAACTGTTTTACAAAATCAAAAAGTTTGCAGAACGTGTCATGCTCTATCTTCATCGGGATATGCTCGGAATTAAAAACTATGCAGTGTTCGTTATAATAAACATACGGTGAATACTGAAAACCCCATTTGCTCCCATTGATCGTTACAGGTATTATTCTGTGATTCTGCCTTGCCGGATGATTGACTCTCCCTGCGTATCCTTCATTTTCCATACATAACAGGCACTTGGGATAGCCGCTCTGCTTGGCGCTTTTGGCAGCCGCGATCGCTTTGGGGTCTTTTTCCGGTTTGGATAAATTGATCGTTATATCCAGATCTCCATACTTGGTAGCCACAGTCCATTTCTGATCTTTTTTAATGCGGTAACGTCTGATATAATCCGTATCCTGACTTAATTTATAAAAATAATCCGTCGCCTCTTTGGGGCTTATCTCATATTTTGATCTAAACTTAGCTATAACTTCGCTAGGTCTGGGAACCAATGTTCCCATTATCTTAGTGTCAAACAGATCTCTGTAAACTATGCTGTTTTCACTTATAAAACCATTCTCACAGGCATAATCCAACATGTCTGAAAGTATATTTTCAAGTTCACATATAATGTCTTTGCCTTCCGAACCGTCTTTGTCACAGAACCTGTTTACATTCTCCTGACGGTTCTTATTTTCCTCATTTATGACACTTGTGTCATTTTCTTCCAATTCGTCCAGTCCAAACAGCTCCAACAACCTGTTGACAGTATAAATTTTGTCGCTTTCCTCAATCAAACCCGTTTCCAAAGCATATTCTATCAATCTTCCAATATACTGCTGAATCATGTCCGCCTCCAAATTATTTATTATATTCAATCTTTTTTACAGCTTACAAGGCCCGTCTCCGATCTCAACCACATAAAAATCCGCTTTTTTCCCGACACGCTCCTCATATGCCGCGCTTAATCTATTTTTAAATTCTTCGACCGCCTCGTCCTTGACTATGCTTACCGTACAGCCTCCAAAACCCGCTCCGGTAATGCGTGAACCTATCACGCCGTCGATCTTCCATGCTTCCTCCACAAGTATATCTATCTCGCTGCAGGACACCTCGTAATCATCACGCAGCGATACGTGAGACTCATTCATAAGCTTCCCGAAAAGTTCTACATCATTATTTTTAAGCGCCTCTACCGCGCGTATCGTTCTCTGATTTTCATATACCGCATGCTTGGCTCTGCGCAGCCTCGCATCATCTTTTATTGCAGACTTATGCGCTTCAAACTCTTTTTCGGTAAGGTCTCCAAGAGTCTGTACATCCACCTTAGTCTGAAGCTCCTTAAGCGCCTGTTCACATTCGCTCCGTCTGGTATTATATGAGGAATCCGTAAGTTTATGTTTTACATTGCTGTTAGTTACAACTATCTTCGCTCCCTTTAAAACCAACGGCGCATATTCATAAGACAGATCGGCGGTATTTAAAAATATGGCGTTGTCCTTTTTACCCATTGCGGAAGCAAACTGATCCATAATGCCGCAGTTCATACCGTTAAAATTATTTTCGGAATACTGCCCTATGAGAGCCAGATCGATATTTGAAACCTCAAAACCAAACAGATCACGCAGCATAAAACCTGTCAGCACTTCCAAAGATGCCGATGATGATAAACCCGAACCGTTAGGTATATTTCCGTATAATACCACGTCCAGTCCGCAGGGCAGCTTAAACCCTCTTTTTTCAAACGCCCACATAACTCCCTTTGGATAGTTAGTCCATTCGGCTTCCTTTTCGGGCTTTAAATCCTTAATGGTAGATTTTATGACACCCAGACTGTCAAAATTCATGGAGTACAGAAACAGCTTGTCATCATTTCTTTTCCGCGCCGCCGCATACGTTCCGATAGTCAGCGCGCAGGGAAAAACATGTCCGCCGTTATAATCCGTATGCTCGCCTATCATATTGACACGCCCCGGAGCAAAATATACACTTACCCCATCTGTATCACCAAAAATCTCCTCAAACTTCTTTAAAACCGTTTCCTTCATACCCTCTCTCCTTTACATTATTTAGATTATTGTACGACAAGATAACTGCTTACCGCGTATACGGTCTGCCCGTTATACTCAAGCTGTGACCAACCGTTATCCCCTATTCCGGTTCTGGTAAGAGTTTCTCCGTTATGCAACATTCCCACAACCGTATCGGGATTTGACGTACTTGGCTCCGACCTTAAATTCGTCTCTATCTTAGCCGTAACCTGTTCATTGACCGGCGTATAAACCGGTCCCTGCGGCGGCGCCTGCTGTCCTGTGTCGTCCATATCAGTAGTAAGATAACTTGTAACGGCATATAAGGTCTGTCCGTTATATATCACCCTCGACCAACCATTGTGGCCTATTCCGGTTCTCGTTGCAGTCTCTCCATGTGTCAGCTTATACATAATGGTATCGTCATTTAACGTGCTGGGCTCGGAACGCAGATTGGTTTCCTGTTTGGCCGTTACAGTCTCGTTTACTTCCGTAAAAATTATACCGACTTCCGGGTCTGCCTCTACCGTTTCCGCAGGCACGTCATCTTTTGCCTGCGCCTCTTGTGTATATTGAAAATATGCGATGTTGACATCTGTCTTTTTATTTATACCGTCAACTATGCCCTGACTTGTATACTGCCACATATCATGAAGCCCCGAATAGCCGCACACGCTTGTCTCAGGATACGGCCGCTCCGGATACTGCGCCACCCACATTTTATATTTGGTTTCCAACAAAGACGTGTCCCACTGCGCACTGCCTTCAAGTTCGCCTTTGGAGGCATAAAACATCGGCGTATATCCCGCAGACGCAATTTCGTCTAAAAATGCGCAGGCTAACGAAGTCCTTGCCGCGCGGTCCAACCCGAACTGCCTGCTGTCCGGCGACTGAAAATCTTCGCAATTATATGCTACCGGATATGTAATCTTATATTTCGCTATTATATCTTCGGTAAAAACAGCTTCCGCCTTGGCCTCCTGCGGCGTTACCGCGGAGGAAAAGAAGTATGCTCCTATCATAACACCTGCTTTTTGCGCTTCCTGCATATTATACCGCGCAGTCGGATCTTCAAAAAGCTCTCCCGTAGCTTTGGCCCTGTAGCCCACACGTATCATGGCAAAACCGACGCCGGAATTTTTCACCCTGTCCCAGTCGATAGTGCCTTGATACTTGGAAACATCTATACCCATGACCATACCCGATACTTCGTCTTCATTTATGCCTGCCACCGTAACTTCCGCGCCGCTTCCCTCATTCCCTGCCGCGGCCGATTCCTGCGGGTCCTGCTCATCATCAAGCGCGCCGACGCCTGCAGATACATTCAGATCTTTGCTCTGTGCCGCTCCGTTCCCGGTAAGTTCTCCACTGTCAGCACTGTCTGACCTGACTTCATCTGAAGCTTCGGTTGTCTTAGAAATATCTTCCGTATCCTGCTCGTTCTCCGGGTCTTGGTTAGTTTCATCTAACCGATTTTGCAGTTCCTCTTGCTGCATACTTAACTGCGCCTGCAGTTTTGCTCTTTCTTCACTCTTGTTTTTTATGAAAACAGCAAGCACTATTATCAATATCAAAATGACCATAGCGGCGACGCCTATTACCATAAACAGCACTTTTTTATCAGCCGCGCTCATCAAGGAAGAATCCCGGTCATTCTTCCAGTCGTTGCTGTTACTACTTATGTCCGAATGTCTGTCCTTTGTATTTTTGTCCATAGATGTTCCCTTTATATAAATTCTATATAGGTAATTGCGAAACGGTCGTCTAAATTCATAAGCTCTGGAATACATTTCTCAATTACTAATATAAATATTATAAAAAGTTTTGATTAAAATGTCTATAAAATGTATAGATTTACTCTATACGCTTTGCCACTGTGTTTATGTTTAGTTATAACTGGGGTAAATTGGTTGGACAAACCGGAAGTTACTTATTTCTTTTTAGCAAACTTGTCTATGTTACTGCCGATTTTAATACAAGCCGTATGTTTGTTAAATCTTGTTGCAGAACTCTATGATTTCATCTTTCCTCTGTTCCACAGTTTCTTTATACTCCACGGAACATAAACCCAGCCTATCACAACATTCAATCCCCATATGCCCGTAAAAATGTTCGATGCTTTCAAAAATACGCTGACATTCCCTCATACTCGTTCCGGTTCTTAAAGCCACTACATAACCTTTCTTTCCTGAACTTAAGGCCGCATGCGGCTCATGGGTGTTACACCATGGAGTACATCTGTCAATAAAAGCTTTAAACTGCCCCGGAATATCCGCCCAATAAGAAGGCGATACGGATATTATAATATCCGCCCACTCATAGTTTTCGATGATTTTTTCAACGTCATCATTCAGAACGCATTTTGCGGTACGGTGGCAAGTCCTGCATCCTTTACAAAAATTAAAATTGAATTCGTTAATACATATGTTTCTGGTCTCATATCGTTCCATAAGACATTTTGAAATTATACTTACGATTTCCGCTGTTGCTCCGTTTTTTACAGGGCTGCAATTCATTACTAAGACTTTCATTTCATTCTTTCTCCCAAATCCAAATTTTCATAATTCCGACCAATAACAAATTACACCGCAAAGGCGCACATGTCCATTTTTCCTTTACAATGTATCAAACTCTGCAAGATGATCTCAATGACATTATCCACCCAAAAAGTAATAAAGAAATCAGCAATCTCCGCAAACAGATTAACAATGAAATCAATCATGTAAGTTTCCTCTAAATCCCGATTTGTTCCACTAACATAATACCACAATCATGCTCATTTGTTCAAAATATGCCCCTTAATTGATGACATTGAAATAATCATCGATCCCATTGGCGATTCCCTGAACCATTTTCTGTTGATAATCCTCATCTTCCATATTCACATCATCAGCAGGATTAGTCATATAACCCATTTCAAGGATAGTTACGGGAACCGTACTCCAATTAATTCCGGTCATAGTATCCGATGCGCCCACGCCCTGATTATTCATACCGGTTGAACTGCAGTACGAATCCAGAATACATTGACTCAAACGCTGACTCTCATTTGCCAGATTGGCAATATACGGATTGGAAGACGACGGAGCCAAAGCAAGCGCTCCGCTTACGGAAGAATTGTCCACACCGTTTGCATGGATGCGCACCGCTATATCCGCACCCACCGACGAGGCATATTGCGCGCGCTCCATATTGCTGATATTTACATCATGAGTTTCTCTTGTCATATACACCGTATATCCTCTGCCCTCAAGCTCGTCTCTAAGCTGCAAAGATATATCCAAAGTAAGCTCATATTCCATAACACCTGTTGTTCTTCCACTGGTCCCGCCTGTAACTCTCGCTTTCATAGTTGTTGAATCAGGGCCGTTCGGTTCTTTGGTACTGTCACCCCTAGCCTGATGCCCCGGATCTATTACTACGACATATCCTGTCGAATCCTGCTTCGGCTCCTGCGCGCTGTCCTGAATATCATCCTGTTCGCTGTTCTGCTCTATGCTCTGAATATTACTCTGTTCGCTGTTCTGCTCTATGCTCTGAATATTACTCTGTTCGCTGCCTTGCTCTCCGCTCTGAATATTACCCTGTCCGCTATCTTGCTCTCCACTCTGAATATTACCCTGTTCGCTATCCTGCGCTTTCTCCTGCATCGCAGTCTGTACGTTATCTCGCATCTTATCCTGTACCTTTAACTCATATGCACTTTTAAGGCTGCTTAAAAACTTCCATTCGACATCTGTATTCTGCAGACCGATACTTCCCATGCAAACCTCGGCATCCTTATTACCTTTTTCATAAGAATAAATGATTGTTAAAATTATAACAATCCCCGCAATACATATGATCAATAATTTTCTTAAATCTTTTATCACTTAATATCTCCTTCCCTGATCGCCAATATTTTTAAATAATTGTAAAACTCTCTCCGCGTATATTGATTGCGCGGATTTATCAAACACCGGTTCAGACTAGTTCGGGTGATCTGTCACCGTTACTTTTTACAGAATACTATATATGCTAAGAAACTATAAATCTTTTATATACCTTACATCACATTCAAAATGTCCGGTTTTAACTAACGGCTCATATAACCTTCTAAATCCGTATTTTTCATAAAATTTCCGGGCGGCCGTCATATTCTTCAGGGTTTCCAGATAGCAGCGTCGGTAATATTTTCCGGCATAAGCTAGCGCGGTATCCATTAACCGATGAGCTACTCCCGACCCTCTTTCCTGTGGAATGCAATACATTTTCTGCAGCTCGCACACCCCTTCCAAGTCCGCAAGCCTGCCGATTCCCACGCCTGCTACGACTCTGTCGTTTTCATCAACGGCAACCCAATATTTATTTCCCTTGGAATTATAAATTTCCGAAAATCTCCCCAGATCCGGATCTGTCCATGCAGTGCCCTCGTGATCGGCGCCATATTCTATCAGACAGCTTCTGATCACATTCTCGACGGCGGCATTATCCTTCTTCCGTATTTCCCTGATCGTAATACCCATACTTATCTTCACCTTTAAATAAACTATTTATCAATAAAACCAATATTGTCCCTTCTTATCATTCTCAAACAGCGCTTATTATAACAACAGCGGCAGATTCTTATAGAAACTTCTGCCGCCTATACACATTTTCCACAATAATGGCTGTTCCCACTGTTCGATTATGTTAATTATAATGTTTGTCCCCACTGTTCAATCATGTTAATTATAATGTCTGCCCCGCCATTTTTCAAGCTGTTTCAGACGTTTTTCAACGCCTGTAAACTCTCGGCAAACAATAGTTCCGGCAAGACATATCTTCCGCGGATCGACCATCGGTATGCGGAAAAGAATTTATAGACTGCTTATGTTTAATAGAATTCTTTAAATACACTTGTCGTTGATGAGCCGCTTGATATATGCAAAACTTAGCAGCCAAAAACAGCTTAAAATCAATTGTAAAAATCCATAAAATCAATCATAAAAAAATACGATTGATTTTATGAGTATTTCTGCGTATAATATAAGCAGTAAAATTGTAAAGGAAGCACCGTATATGCGTGAAACAAGAATTACAGAGTTCAAAGAAAAGATTACAAATACATTTTTAAAAACAGTAAGCGCCTTTTCGAACTACGGTGGCGGAGAGATTTATTTTGGCATTGATGACAATGGTAATATCAAAGGACTGTCGGATGTAAAGCAGGCGTGTCTGGATATTGAAAACAAAGTGAATGACAATATTACTCCACAGCCTGATTACACGTTGGAATTGCAGAATAATGACAGAACGATAAAACTGACTGTTAAAAGCGGGCTTCAAAAGCCATATTTATATAAATCAAAAGCATACAAACGAAATGATACCGCAACAATAGAAGTTGACACACTGGAGTTGTCAAGACTGATCTTGGAAGGTAAAAATATCAGATTTGAAGAATTACCGTGTAAGGATCAGGAACTTACATTTGATATTTTATGCCGGAAATTAAAAGAATGCATTCAGATCGAAACCTTCGATCAAGATACCTTGAAAACGCTGAATTTATATAACAACACCATTGGATATAATAATGCGGCCGGTATTTTGGCAGATAAAAATCATTTTCCGGGAATTGATATTGTGAAGTTCGGTGAAAACATCAGCATAATTTATAAGAGGGCAACCTTTGACAATATGTCCGTTTTAGAAGTATATGAAAGATCATTAGAGGTATTCAAAGATTATTATCAATACGAAGCAATACAAGGCGCCGACAGAAAAATGGTGGAAAAAATACCGGAGGCTGCATTCAGGGAGGCAATTGCAAATGCATTAATTCATAGAGTGTGGGATACGGAATCACAAATAAAAGTTTCGATGTTCGATGACAAAATAGAAATTATTTCTCCGGGAGGGCTGCCGCCCGGAATATCGGAAGATGAGTATTTATCGGGAAAACTTTCCGTTCTGAGAAACGTAAATCTTGCAAATGTATTTTACAGGCTAGGGTTTGTAGAAATATTCGGTACAGGAATTACACGGATAAAACAACTCTATGAAGAAGGATCAAAACAACCGGACTTTGAAATATCGGAAAATACCATTAAGATTGTACTTCCGGTTTTTGAGAAAAACGAGAATTTAACGGAAGATGAACGAAAAATATATAAGCTCCTAAGCAAGACAATGTTGAAATCGATCAGCGAAATTACTCCTTATGTTGAGTTTGGCAAATCAAAGACAACACAGTTACTAAAAGAGATGAGCAAACAAGGTATTGTGAAAATTGAAGGAAGAGGAAAAGGTACTAAATATATGATAAAATAGTCCCTATAACTAATCCCTGTAACAAGGCAAATGGTGATGAGAAAAAAATAATAAGGGAACTGCAAAAGAAACCTGAATTTGTATTCTCCGTTTTTTGCGATTGATCGTCCATAAAATCACCTATCTAACGGCAAGTTCTTTATCAATCCTCTCCAACAAAGTCTGCCTTTCCTCCTCAGGTATCGCCAATGCATTGATTGCTTCTTCCGCGCTCAGTTTTAATGATTTCATCAGATTCAGTACAGCCTGCAGCCACGTTTTCTGTTGAGTCTCCTGCACTGCCTGCTCCCTGATTCCTTCGCCCAAGTTACACATAATGTTCGCCTCCTGCGCACTTCCTTCCCATTCTCTCCACTATCATAATACCGCAAAAAGCTCCTCCTTACAATGCAGTTTTTGAAAATACCCGGAAAGACAGAACAACAGAACAAAAAAACAGCGGGAAACCCGATAAACTCAGGATTCCCCGCCGAAATAAAATAAGCGGGTGATGGGAATCGAACCCACATATCTAGCTTGGAAGGCTGGTGTTCTACCACTGAACTACACCCGCATTAAAAATATATAACTCTTTTTGAAACCTTTGCCATGATATCATATAAAATTTTATTTGTCAATAACTAATCCTCGTAACTGTCCACATCCCTAAGCAGCTTCTCCCACGCATCTTCATTTTCAACATAGTACAGCGGACAAAGTTTTCCGCCGCAGTCATAGTGGCGCAGTATATCTTCGCTGTCAAGCTCATACTCCTGTTTAAGCCATGCCAGCAGATGTACGAGAGAATCATAGGTTTCCTGCGTAAACTGTCCGTCTTCATCCAGATAACAACATTCTATGGAAATGGAATCATTATTTCTTGTCATAACCGCATACGCCTGTTCATCAAGCGGTATGCACTGTATTATTTCTCCTTCATAACCGATTATAAAATGAGCGCTTGCAGAACGCTCATGAGTTTCCTCCAGATTGGCAAAATAACTGCGGTTCTGCGCTGCAGATGTTCCGGGATTGGCGGTATAATGTACGAAAATACTCTTAATTTCGTCAATCTTGTCGCCCGGTCTGGAATATTCATTAATATTGAGCAGATCAACCGCGATTTCCGGCTTTGATATAGCGTTTTCTTCGGCATCATTGATAATCTCATCGCTGACCGCCGCAACGGAATCTGCGCGTTCTTCTTTTATAAAAAATCTATACACAAGCCCGACAGCCGTACAAAACAACACAGCTACCGAAATGAGCATCATCACAGCTAAAGCGCGATACAGATAAGCCTTTCTTCGCCTTGCCTGTCTGCGTTTTCTAAGGTATTCCATATCTGCGTTTCTGCGTTTTGGACTGGTCGTTATATCGATAGTCCTAAGCTCATCAACGCTTGTCCGACCTGTTCTTGCGCTCTTTCCCGTTTTGGTTCTGCCGTTTGAAATCTTCTGTTTATTGGAATTAAATTCCCACAGTTCCGGTCCTCGGTTTTTCTTATGTGCATTGCTTTGCACTTTATCCACCCCTAAGATATTAATGGTATAAATCGTATGTACTATAACAAATTTATCTTTAAATCTTCTCTAAATATTAGATGTTAAAAATTAAATATTAGTTTCATATTTTTTAAATTTTTATTAATTTTTTACGGGTCTTGTAAATAATATTCCATTAGTAAATCAATGGCGGATATGATATTATTGTAACGGGATATGATATTAATTTAACAAATTTGTCAATTGCGAAACTCATTCTCACAACATAGAAACTCATTCTCACAACATAGAATTTAGGCAAAATATATAAAAAAAGGAGCGATTTGCGATAGAACGAGCGACGTTTTTATATATTTTGACTAAATTCGGAAGCTTTGACAACAGTTTCGCAATTGTATAAATCTAACAAATACCTACCTATAAGGAGCTATAAATATGAAAAAAGCCATGTGGATAATTTCATTTATACCGCTTGCGGTTACGGCTGCTATCTTACAGTTTCTTCCCGACAGTCTTCCTATGCACTATGATATGGAGGGAAACATCGACCGCTTTGGAAACAAGACGGAACAGTTGATATTCCCGATTATAATATTGGCTGTTACAGGCTTTTGGACTATTATGATTTCTTATTCTGAGAAAAAATCCGGTACTGCAAATACAGAAAAGGAAGCCTCGAATGCGGCGTCGAATGCAAAATTGCTATGCATAGTCGGGATTTCCGAAGCTGTTATATTTGGCCTTATGCATTTCTTTATATTGTATGGAGCATATATAGAAGCAAATACCAACGCAAGGCAGTCGGTATTTGATATCGCAAAAATATCCTGCATTTTAGGCGGGATATTATTCATAATTACCGGATGCTTTATGTCAAATATAAAGAAAAACAAGATCTCGGGCGTCAGAACCGTATGGAGTATGTACAATGATAAAACATGGCAAAAAAGCAATCGCTTCGGCGCCGTCAGCCTTATCATTGCGGGTATGCTCACTATATTAACTGCCGTATTTTCAAACGGGAATACAGGTATAGTTATGATGATCGCATATCTTATAATATCCTCAGCGGCTGATATAATATATTCCAAGATCGTTTATGAAAAGGAACGCAAAACCGAAAAATAAAGGCTTTACACACTCAATAATTATTATTGTTATTTCGCTATTTATTATGCGTATATTCGTCTACATCTTCCGCTCTTACTTTTTCATAAGGCAGTCTTATATATTTACCGTCTTCCAACTCCAGACCATTTAAACTGCCGCCCGTTGCCAGTTCATATGCAAGCTCAAGCATTGCTTTCGCCTGTCCTTCCTTATCATTATATACGGTTCCTGCCATTTCTTTGTTTTTTACCGCTTCAAGGCCTACGTCAGTTCCGTCTATTCCGACTATCACAGGCCATTTTTCGGGAATTATCTCGGCCGCTTTAAGCGCATCGATAGCGCCAAGCGCCATATCGTCATTATTGGCAAGCACAAGTTCTATTTTATCCCCGTATTCTCCAAGCATCTGCGACATCTTAGTCTGCGCCTGCGCTCTGTTCCAGTTGGCTATCGCATAGTTTAACTTCTCTACTTCCACTCCCTTATCAACTATCGTGGAAACGGAATATTCGGTCCTAACGATCGCGTCCTGATGTCCGGCCTCTCCTTCCAGAACTATATACTGAAAAATACCGTCTTTGTTTCTGTCGGCGTCCGCATCGGTTTTAAAAACTTCCGCCGCTATCTCGCCCTCCATGATCCCGGACTCAAACGCCTTTGCGCCTACATAATAGAGCTTATCCCATCTTTCCAGATCTTCACCTACAAGCTCCCTGTTAAAAAATATGACAGGAACGTCATTTTTTTCCGCCATATCGATTATGGTCGTGGGTTCGGTGCGGTCTACCAGATTGACGCACACCACGTCGCAGCCGTCGTCTATCATCGTCTCTACCTGGCTGTTCTGCGTAGACTGGCTGTCGGCCGCATTATATACCTCGACATTTATCGCAATGCCGCTTTCCGCTTCCTTATCGCTGGCATAAATATTAAATCTGTCTATTAACTGCGACACAAAAGTATCGTACTGGTCGTAAACAGTCACACCTATTTTGATATTCTTAACTTCTTCTTCAATATTATTTTTGCCGCAGCCGCCAAGACAGACGCAAAGCAAAAAGCCGCAGGCCGCAAGCGCAGATTTAAACGCCGCTCTTATACATGTCATATTTATAATCCTATGCCTGAAAAACAAAATATTTCTCCTCCCGTATCTCCGTAACTAAAATTTAGTCCAAATATACATAGGCATTTGCGAAGCCCTCTCTAAAGCTTCCGAAAATTTAGCAAATATCTATAAATATACAAAATAAGGCGCAATATCTATTGTACGATTGGAAACAGCACTTTCTGATTTTCCTTATCATACAGATTATTCTGATCCACTACCAGAAAATCCACCTTACTGTCATTGGCTCTGTCCAAATGATATTTAAGCTGATTTACAACTTCCTGCATACTCTGATAACCCAGATTAAATTCATTCGGAACCACCAGAGTATCTATAAGCCCCCTGTCCAGATAATAAACTACTTTTTCCGAACAGCCCACTCCGTACAAAGCGATATTCTGCCCGCTATCTTCATCCTGTGCCGGTTCCGTATAATTTAGCATATAGTCTGTCATTTTTTCAGTCTCGTCATTTTCAAGAGCCGCTACTATATCCACCTGCTCCATCTGATCCGTAAGTTCCTTGGCGCCTCCGTCCTTAGTCTGTTCACAGGAAAGCTGCCATACTATATCCGCCTGTGTATCTGCGAGACTTTCTGTAAGTCCCTTCAATCTCTGCTGAATGGAAAGCATTTTATCATTCCCTGTCAGGATACCTATTTTTTTACCTTCAAGCTCATATCCAAAATCTTTTTTTACCGCGTCCGCCACAGCCCTGCCTATTTCAATATTGTCAGGTCCTGACAGCGCATACAGATTTTCAGGTTTAACGTCCGACTCTAAAAGCATCAGCGCCGGAACTGCCGCCCCGCCAAACTTAAGCGCGCCCTCTTCACTTGATACCATCTGCACTATAATACCCTCGGCGCCATTCTCCAGTTCACGATTTATGATCGCCGTCTCTTCTTCCACATCTGCCAGAATACCCGTGGAAACATAATTGATATTGACATTACAGTCTCTTGCCGCCTGCTCAAGTCCGAGCCGCAGAGATATCCACCTGTCGCTGTTACTGTTGTTGACTATAACGGAGATGCGATAACTTTCTTCCTGTTTTTCGTTATTGTTCATTTCATATGATGTCCATGCGATAATACCCACAAATACAAGGACAAGCAGCCCAAAATAAAATCTACTCTTCGCCATCGGCATCTTCTCCTTTTATCTGTTCCATATGTCCCGCTTCCAGATTTTCGACTGTCTGCGCCGAATAAGGAATATAAGGCAGATGTATCCTTACCGTTGTCCCCTCATCCAATCGGCTTTCGATCTCAAGCCCGTAAGGACTGCCAAAACGAAGCCTTATCCGATTGTGGACGTTTATAAGCCCCACTCCGGAACCTTTTTTCCTCACCCTGTTATTTTCTACAAGCAGAGCTTCCACCATATTTTCAGGCATTCCAAAACCGTTATCTTTTACCTCGATATAAACATCATTCTCCCTGCGATAGCCTGTAATCTCAATCTCACCGTCGCCGTCCATGCCCTCTACGCCATAGTAGATCGCATTTTCCAAAAGCGGCTGCACGATAAGCTTTACGGTACAGCAGTTTAATATCTCTTCTTCTATGTGGAATTCCACACTAAAACTGTCTTTATACCGTCTTTTCTGGATATTCATATAATTCCGGGCATGTTTGATCTCATCTTCTATGCTTATGATAGTCCTGCCTCTGCTCAGACTTATACGGAACAGACTGGCAAGCTGTGTGATCATAAAAACCGCATCGTCATACCTTTCACCCTCTATCATCCACACTATCGAATCCAGAGTATTATATAAAAAGTGCGGATTGATCTGTGACTGCAGCGCATCAAGCTCACTTCTGCGTTTCTCTTCCTGCTCCACAACTATGTCATTCATAAGCTGCTGCAGCTGCTCCACCGTAGAGCGAAGCGTTCTGCCAAGATGTTCCACTTCCAGTGAACCGCCCATATAAATATCGGGATTCATATTTCCGCTTTCCCATTCCCTGACGGATTCATTAAGCTTCTGGAGCGGTTTGGCTATTCTCGCAGATACCAACTGGTTAAGCACTATTATCATAAGCATCGCAAGCGACACAAACAGGATCACCACCAACCGTAAATCCGCCATACCGACATTAAAATTACTCATAGGCGCCACGCTTACTATCTTCCAACCGGTATAGCTTATGGTTTTTACACTGACCAGTCTTTTTTCACCATGAAATTCCTCTTTAATGCTTCCGTCTTCATAATTGACCGCCTCAAGATTATTCTCTTCATACAGGTTTGTATAAAGAAGTTTCTGTTTGGGATGATAAATGATCTCGCCGTCGCCGTCCATAAGATATACATATTCGGAAGAAGCGTCGGTATTGGCTTTGTTCAAAAGCTGTTCAATGCTGCTATAATTCATGTCTACCAACAATACTCCCAAAGTGGAATTACCGTTACTTGTAAGCTCCACGGCCTGACTTAAAGATACCACCCAGTAATATCGATAACTGGTGTTATCGAATAAATTCTGCACATGCGGAGTGGAAAAATGGATATTTTCCATCTGTCCTACCGCTTCGGTGAACCACTCCTGATTTACAATGTCTATATTCTCCTTTTCCGTCGCCACAGGCGCCGCCGCTACAAGCCTGCCACTGTTGGTATAACAGGCTATGCTTATCAGATTTCCCTTATTGGCCTCATACAAAAGGTTCATTTCCTCATCGAGAGTATCCGTCGCCAGATTTTTATCTTTTATGGCGCTGTAATACATTGCATCGGAAATACGCCGCATACTTTTCAGATAAGTTTCCAGATTGATCGCCGTCTGATCCAATAACTGCTCCATATTCTGGCTCATGGTATCTTCCATCCGATTTACAAAATTACTGTAAAGAGATACTCCAAGCATACCCATACAGACTGTGGATACAATGGTAAAAGAAACTGTTATCGTCATCTGGATCGACTGCGGTTTAACACTTTTTCTGATATATGAAATTAGGCGCATTAATTTCTCTTTTATCCTTGACATATCATATAACCATGCTCACTTTTATATCTGTTCCGCCTGCTCCAGTCTGCTTGTCTTATATTTGGACGGCGACATTCCAAACTGCTTTTTAAAAGCGTAACTAAAATAATTGGGATCTGAATATCCGACCTTTTGCGCAATAATATACGTTTTTTCGTTTTCTGTCAAAAGAAGATTCTCCGCTTCTTCCATTCTGTAATCAGTCAGATAATTTATAAAAGTTTTCCCGGTTTCTTTTTTAAATACAGTAGAAAAATAAGCGGAACTCACATTAAGGTAACTGCAGACCGTCTCAATACTCAGATTTTGATCTGCATAATATTCTTTGACATACTCGATTGCCTTTGTAACGAAAGACTTGGTAGTATCACGCCTTTCATTCAGTATCTGTTTTTGCATTTTAATGCAATTGTCCATAAGCCAACCGCCTAATGCCTCCGGCGATTCCAATTGCATAGCCTGAGTATATACGTCCCTGTTTTCTCCAAAAACTTCTTCCAGATTGATCTGATTATTGGCTCCCAACTTAAATATTTCGGTTATGAGTTCCATGATCAATATGCGATATTTCTGCAAAGACATCCTGCAGCCCGCGATCTGTTCGGTGAACTTATTGACAGCCTCCTGCAGCGGCTGTGCTTCACCCATCTTTATCCTTTTGATTATTTCACGGATATAGGACTCTTCCCAAGGTATATCTGCATTTTCCCTCGGATCTGTTTCCGCGATATTGATGGCTCTGACCGTTCCATACAATACCCGGTAAGAAATGGCATTCTGCGCGCCCTGATAAGATATCGGCAACTGTTCGGGCTTACTGCAGATATGTCCTATCCCGGCAGTCACCCTTGCCTTACATACACGCTTTGCCATCTTGCATATCCTGTCCATTCTGTCGGTAAAACGGGTGATCGACTCTTCATTCGGCAGCTGTGTGATAACTATTATATCCCCAAGATAAGTCACCACCCTGCTGTCCCATTTTTCAGACAACTGCTCTTTTGCCAGTTTTTCTACCGACATGGCAAGCAGCACCGGATTAATATTGTCCTCCGAAACCGGATCTGTCGTACTTATATGCAATACAGTCACCACATAATAAGGTCCTGTAAATTCTATCTGATAATTCTTTGCATGTTCTTCAATCTCGCTTCCCGTGATCCTGCCTTCTATAAGAGATGTATAGAAATTCTCCTGAAGAACAGGCAGACTCTCCATATAGTATTCCCTGAGTTTATCTATGTTCCTCTTTTCATCTAACTCTCTGTCCAGATTTATCCTGATGCGCTCAAATACTTCTTTTAGCTCATTGGCATTTATCGGTTTCAATATATACTCTTCCGCCTCGATCTTGATCGCTTCTTTTGCATACTCGAACTCGTCGAAGCCCGAAAAGATTATCACTTTCATGGTAGGATACAGCTCTTTTAACTTTTTGCACAGAGTAAGCCCGTCCATATACGGCATTTTGATATCCGTCATGACCACATCCACCTGCAGTTCTTCCGCCATTTCAAGCGCTTCTATCCCGTTACGGGCATAGCCTGCCACTAAAAAACCCATGCTTTCCCAATCCAGCTTCTTCCGTATTACCTCAAAAACCTCTTCTTCATCATCCACCAGCAGAACCGAATACTTATTCATGCAATATCATACCTTCCCGTTTACGCCCCATATTTATTGTTCATCCGCTTCCACAATATCCCCATTATCAGTGTGCATACTATGATCTCCCCAAGCGCCGCATATAAATCCACAAATATAAGAACCGCCATTACAAGAGTCGCCCCTGCAAAAAACAGCAGCAGTTTCCCGCTTTCTTCGGCGTAAGCTTTTTCATCCTTAAGCGGCCCCTTCTCCTTACTTCTGATAAGGCTTGAATCCTTAGAAATAAGCAGGCGTATCCCATAATACATACATATAACAAACAATAACAGCGGTATACCGGCCTGTTCTATAACATACCCTAAATTCATGCACAGCCTCCGTTTTAAAAATAGCGACCGGTAATACTCCAGCCGCTATTTATAAGCATATACTTTATATTATTTCTTTGCAATATATTTTCTGATATCCAGTGAGATCGCTACAAATATTACGATACCGATCGCTATGTACTGTGCGTTTGCGTCTACTCCCAAATACTGCAGGGCTGCTTTTAACAGCTCAAATACCGCAACGCCGATGATGGCGGATGATACTTTACCACGGCCGCCCGTTACAGAGACGCCGCCGATAGTACAGGCTGCGATAGCTTCCATTTCATAACCGTAACCTAGCTGTACGGAAGCGCCGCCCGCCTTGGCTCCGAGCATAAAACCGGCCAGACCGTACATAGCCGCCGCTTTCATATAAATGAGAATGAGTGTCTTCTTAACCGGAACACCGGCAACTTCCGCAGCCTGCGGATTACCGCCGATAGCATACATATATTTGCCATGTCTGGTCATATTAAAAATAAACCATGTTATGGCGGCTACTATTACCGCTATCCAGATCAGGTAATTGATACCAAGAAACTTTCCGTTCGCGACATCAGTATATTCTTTAACATAACCGCCCAGCGGCGTAGCCTTAGTATAAATTAACGAAATACCGTATACAATTTCCATCATTGCCAGAGTAGCTATAAAAGGCGGTACGCTCAAATATGCTATAAAAAATCCTGTAACAGTACCAAAAACCGCACAGATAAGCATAACCAAAATCGCCGCAACAAATACATTCACAGGCTCCATATTAGGAAAGAATTTGTTGGAGTAATCCATACGCTGTAAAAGAGTGCCTGCTATACAGCCGCCGAAGCCTATCATACGTCCTGCGGAAAGGTCGCAGCCCGCGGTGATAACACAGCCCGCGATACCGAGCGCAATAACAAGTCTTGAACTCATATTCATAAGAATATTCATCAGGTTATTGCCTGTAAAAAAGTTCTTTGATGTAAATCCGGTATAGATAACCAGAATAAACATAACAATGATAACGCCGTTATTTATTAAAAAATCCTGGATCTTCTGTTGTTTCGTTTTTACCATTTTTCCTTCCTCCCATTATCAGAATTGTGTAGCATAGCTCATAACTTTTTCCTGTGTCATATCTTCCGGCTTATCTATCACGCCGGTAAGTTTTCCGTTACACATAACGCAGACTCTGTCCGCCATGCCAAGAAGCTCCGCCATTTCCGAAGATATCATAATGATCGCTTTACCCTGCTTGGCAAGATCATGAATGATCTCATATATCTCATGCTTGGCTCCTACGTCGATACCGCGGGTAGGTTCATCCATTATAAGCACTTCCGGATCGTTTGCAAGCCATCTTGAAACGATAACTTTCTGTTGATTACCTCCGGACAGATTGGAAATATGTTCCTTCATGCTCGGCGTTTTGATGCTCAGCTTACTTATTCCGTCGTCCACAACTCTGTTTATATTCTTATGGTCCAGTATAAAGCCCGCTTTAAGATATTTATTATATACAGATACGCCTACATTGTCCTTAATAGAGAGACAGCCGAATATACCGCTGCCGCGTCTGTCTTCGGTTATCAGACCTATGCCTGCATTCATCGCGTCTATAGGATGTTTGATCTTTAGCTTCTTACCATGCATATAGATCTCTCCGGAAGCAACGCCTCTGATACCGAAAATCCCTTCCATAAGCTCCGTTCTCTGCGCTCCTACCAGACCGCCGAAACCGAGGATCTCACCCTTCCTGAGTTGGAAGCTTACATTCTGGAAAGATTTTGTATGGATGGAAGAGAGATTTTTAACTTCCATTATCACTTCTCCGGGCTTATTCTCTCTTACCGGATAAACGTTTGTAAGTTCACGGCCTACCATCTTGGCTATGATCTGATCCGTCGTCAGTTCGTCCGCGCGCCATGTCCCTACATATGTACCGTCGCGCATAACCGTTATATCGTCAGCAATACGCTTGATCTCATCCATCTTATGTGATATATATACCATCGTAACGCCTTTTTTACGAAGGTCGTTCATGATGCGGAACAGCGCTTCCACTTCATTGTCCGAAAGAGAGGACGTCGGCTCGTCAAAGATAACTACCTTAGCCTGCTGTGAAACCGCTTTGGCGATCTCGACCGACTGCATCTGTCCGATAGAAAGAGTGCCAAGCTGCGCCTTCGGATCGAAATCCATTTTAACCTCTTTTAACCATTTCGCGGTTTCTTCATACATAGTTTTATGATCGATTATCTTTATTGGTCCGAAATTCTTAGTCGGAAACCTTCCCAAATAAAGATTTTCACCCACGCTTCTTGCGGGTATGGGCTGCAGTTCCTGATGCACCATTGCAATGCCATGTTTCATCGCTTCATCCGGATTATTAACTTCTATTTTCTGTCCGTCCAGATATATTTCTCCGGCATCCATCTTATAAATGCCAAAGAGACATTTCATCAGCGTAGACTTGCCGGCGCCGTTTTCGCCCATGAGCGCATGGACCGTGCCCGGACGCAGCGACAGCTGTACATTGTCAAGCGCTTTTACGCCGGGAAAGGACTTGCATACGCCTTTTAGCTCAAGTTTGTATTCAGCCATTTTTGTCCTCCTTCTGTTGAATTTTTATATATTATGCAGAGATAACTCCGCTTTATTTCATATTTTAGTATATTAATTAAGAATGTCCCATAATACCTTGGATATTTTTTGGCATTTCAACTGCCGCCCCACGCATACCTTCCCTGATATACCGTATAAAAAGGTGCGGGTGCTTTATTGCGACACCCGCACCTCTTAAAATTTAACTCATTATTTTACCATGTCAAGAATTTCCTGAGCATTGTCTGACGTTACTTTTACATAATCGCAGCCGATGTAATAATCGTTTGTTTCACCGTTGATAAAGTTGATAGCTGCGTCTGCTGCACTGTGTGACTGTGAGAAGTGATCGTTGAATACGGTACCTGTCATAGTTCCTGCGATAACGTCTTCAAGAGCTTCCGACAAAGCGTCAACACCTACAAGGAAGATATCTGTTCCGACTGTACGTCCTGCAGACTCGATAGCCTGTAATGCGCCAAGCGCCATTGCATCATTGTTACAGAATACAACTTCAACATCTTCACCGTACTGTCCTAAAGCGTTTGCAACGATCTGCTGCGCTTCCGCCTGCTGCCAGTTACCTACCTGATCTGAAAGACACTCAACCTCAAGACCTGCATCTGTAAGAGCCTTAACTGAGAACTCTGTACGATACTGAGCGTCAACGTTTTCGGGATCGCCTTCAACCATGATGTACTGGATAACTCCGTCGCCGTTTAAGTCAACTGTATCAAGACCAAGATCTACGATCATTTCGCCCTGGAAAGTACCTGACTGACGAGCGTCGCAGCCAACATATGTTACATTCCAACCATTGTCTTCCCATCTCTGCTCTTCCGCTTCATCAGGCTCACGATTGATGTATACAAGCGGAATGCCTGCTTCAACTACCTTATCGGTAATGGTTTCTGCTGAAGAAGAGTTTACGGGGTTGATGATAAGAACGTCTACTTTATCTGCGATAAAGTTATCGATCTGTCCTGTCTGTGTAGCCTGATCGTTTGCGCCGTCAACGATTGTGATATTCTCCTGCGCAAAGCCCTGGCTTACAAGATAGTTCTCAAGTTCCTCACGGAATAATGTCATAAAGTTGTCGGAGAACTGATAAATACATACGCCGACTTTCTTGTCCGCAAGATCTCCGCCTGCTGCGTCTGCTGCTGCATCAGCGGTATCTGCCGCTGTATCGGCAGGCGCTTCCGCTGTGGTATCTGCCGTAGTGTCTGCGGGAGCTTCAGCCGTAGTATCCGCCGCGCTGTCTGTTGACGCCGGTGTATCAGCGCTGCCGCCGCATCCTGTTACCATTGCCGCTATCATAGTAGCTGTAAGCAATAAACTTATTACTTTCTTTTTCATTAAAATTTACCTCCCTTAATATATTGGTAACTCTTAGTTACATTCGTGATTATATCAATTAATTTTATTAAAAAACATACAAAATTCTTCTGTCTTTCTTGAAAATCCTTTTATAAATTGCCTATAACATATTTTAAACATGTCCTTTCGACTGATATTTTATATATATGCCGCTGCAATAGGACTATGACCTATGTATAATTTAACCATATCTCACTATATCTCCATTCCCCACTTCCTTAGTAGAAGAAACCAATACCTCGCTCTCTGAATCCAACGCGCCTTCTACCGCAGTCCAAGTGTCATTTTCATCTAAAATATCCACATAGATCTTCTCTATATAATATTCAGAGCCGAGTATTCCCTCGCGCTCTTTTACGACATATACATAACTCCTGCTATTTTCGGTATTGACCGCATATGGGGAAATACAGCAACGGTATTTGTCTCCCGTTTCGCTGTGGGTTAAACTCCCCGATACGGAAGGCTTTCCTACGCCCTGCGGCAGATTTATATATACATCATAACTGCTGGACGCGGTTTTGCTTTCCTCTATATAATCAACATTTAATTTCTCAGGGCTGCGTTTCCCTTCCAGTTCGATTTCCACTTGATCGTTCAAACCAAGATATTTCTTCTGTTCTTTGTCTATGACAGTCTTAAAGACAAGCTCCGAACTGTCATCGGCAAGAAACATCGCCGCCGAATCCGGTATGAGCGCTCCCTGTGTTATATTGATATCCGTAACAATACCGCCTATCTGCGATCTCACCTCGCCGCCGTCAGTCTCTATCTCTTTATATTTATCCAGTTCCTCCTGTAAGTTAGTCTCGTCTAACTCATAGTTTTTAAGCGCCGCATCTTCCGTCTCCGGCTGCGTTATGTCCTCAATTTTTCTTCCCGCTTCTTTTATGGCGTCGTCTCTGGCATGCTTGGCGTCCGCTTCCGCATAGGCCGCCGACTTAAGCGCATCCTTAAGCTCCTCCGAAGCCTCCTCTACGCCTTTTTGCTCGATCTCCTCCTCCACTGCCTGCTCCGCTTTGGCCACCTCCTCGGACGCCCTTCCGACCAGATCATTATTATATCTTGCCAGTTCGTCGTAATCTTCCCTTGCCCGTTCTTCATCCAATGCTTTCTTTTGCTTTGCCAGTTCTTCATTATGTTTTATCGTATCTATCTGAAGCTTGATTTTGGCTATTTCATCTTCTTTTTCCTCTATCTTCTCTTTCAGATCATCCGTATCTATTGTAAAAAGCACATCTCCCTCTTTAACCTCATCACCGGTCCGCACGTTTATTCCGCTCACCCGCAGTCCGCTAAGCGCAATAATCGGAATTTTATCTTGGGCCTCCACGATACCTTCAGCCTCAACAATGTGCTCAATATATTTTTCTTCCGGCGAGGCCGTCTGAACTACGGGCAGTCTGGAAACATATATGCTCTTTGACACCACCGTACACAGCCACATCAGCCCTAAGAAAGCAATGAACCATTTTATGATCTTCTTCTTAAATACACCAATATTATCCTGCATATACAATTCCTCACTTACATTAATACCCCGGGCAATTGCGAAACTATTATATATGTTATCGAAATTGTACAAATTTAACAAAACCTTTGCAGGCACACTTGCGTTGCATTGAGCCTCACAGCGGTACTAAGGCTGCAAAATACGCAGCCTAAGGACCGGTAGGCTCAGAGCGCCTGCAATGGTGTTTGTTAAATCTGCACAATCAATATACGTTGAGATAGTGTTTCGCAATTATCTAATTAAATATCCGACAACGGAAAACCCGATCAATACCCAAAACTCAGAAATGCTATTTAAGGTTTTACTCCTTAAGCCCCGAAAATATGATACCCTGCTCCAGATAGTCCTGTCCCCAGATAAAGACAAACACTGCCGGAACAAGCGTTATGACAGACGCCGCAAAAGCGCTTCCCGCCTGCGACCATGTTATCTCTGGCAGATATAAAGAAAGCGGCCACAACGCTTTATTCTCTATGAAAGCCATAGGCTGCTCCATCATATTCCAGTATTCCAGATATCCCAATACTACCGCCGACAAAATCCCGCTTTTCCCAAGCGGCAGCCCTATTTTACAAAAGATCCTGAACTCTCCCGCCCCGTCGATACGCGCAGCCTCGATAAGCTGCATAGGAATAGTCCTAAACCCGCCGTACGCCAGAAAAACCGGAAAAGTTGAAAACACCGCAGGCAGAATGACCGCGCTGTGCGTATCCAACATTCCAAGCGTATTAAGCACCAGATAACTTGACAGCATAGTAACCTGAAAGGGCAGCAGCATAAGCACTACATAAAGCGCAAAAATCACCTCGCTGCCCTTAAATTTATATACCGCAAAGCCCCATGCCGCCGGAACTCCGACTATCAACTGCCCTGCCAATATGATCACCGTTAATTTGATCGAATTCCAGAACAAGACAAAAAACTGCGGCGTCATAAAAAGCAGCTTGCCGTAATGTTCAAACGTAGGATAATCAGGAATGACCTTCCAGCTTATAAACCCTGCCCCGTCGCTTATAACAGGCGAAAGATACTCCCGCAATTCCATATTCCCCATAACCGAGCCCGTTATCAGAAAAAATACCGGCATCACTATCACCGCCGCAGGTATCAATAAAGCCAGTGATGTTAAATCCTGTTTTAACTTTTCTCGTATTAATTTCCGTTTAATCTTCAAATCAATTCACGCTCTCACTTATCTGCTGTCCCACAACCTCTGC
Source organism: uncultured Lachnospiraceae bacterium (assembly GCA_947631625.1). Lineage (GTDB taxonomy): Bacteria > Bacillota > Clostridia > Lachnospirales > Lachnospiraceae > UBA3282. The sequence continues at coordinate 166,073 of CANRMA010000001.1, forward strand.
AATATTAGTATAACTATGAATAGAAATACGCCTACGCACACAGTTGCGGCCGCCATTTTATCAAAATCCAAATTAACAAACCAGTTATTGAACAAATGCTGCAGAAGATATATGTCCTGCTGCGGGTAAGCGCCCGCCGTCAGATAAGCCTCCCTGTATATCTTAAAAGAATTGAGGAAAGACAGAATAACTATCGTATACAGGCTTCCTTTTAAGTTAGGCAGGACTATCTTCATAAAGCACTGGCGCTCGGAGGCGCCGTCAACTCTGGCCGCCTCCAAAAGCTCATTGGGTATTCCCAAAATTCCCGCCAGCCACAATATTACCGTATATCCGGTATTTTTCCAGATATAACTTATAACCAGCACCCAGAAAGCCGCACTGCTCCCCAGATAATCCTTATGTACCTCTCCCCATAAACCGCTCATGGTCCCAAGCTTTGTCAGCAGCAGATTTATAAAACCCTGCCTGTAAAAAAACATTTTCCATACCATGACCACAGTCGCCGTCGGCATAGCAAGCGGGAAGAGGTATAAGGACTTGATCGCTCCCGCGTTTTTTAATTTACTAAGCGGCAATGCCGCCAAAAGTCCGATAAGCACCAACAGCGGTATGCAAACAAGCGTAAAACGCAGAGTATTCTTAACCGCAAGCATAAACGCCTGATTGGTAAAAATCGTACGGTAATTGGTAAATCCGCTAAACTGCTTAGTTACCACCGTATAAAATGAGCGCCTTACCACATCCGCAAACGGAATGATAACAAATATAAACATCCCTACAAGACTGGGCGCCATAAATAATATGAACTTACTCCGCCATGTAAAGTGCGACCTTTTTCTCAATAGCGTCAACCGCCTCTTCAAGACTTTGTTCTCCTCTAAAATAAGCTCCGCCGGCCTCATATACGGCATCAAGCAGCATACTGTCTTCAATACCCGCCGTTGTAAGCGACTCTATACAGCTTTTAAGTTCAGCCGTCTCCGCTTCATTTGGCCAGTATATGACAAACTCCATGAAAACGCCGTTTGCATCGCTTGAAGATTCCCACAAATACTGGTTTTCTTCATTGACCAGATTCTTATCGACTTTAAAGTTTTCATCAAAAGCCGCTTTGTTGACCATAAGCCCGTTGAACAGACTTTTCTGGTTTTCCTTGCCAAGACACGTTTTTATAAAATCCTGCGCCTGATCCGTATACTGCGAAGCCGCATTGATCCCCAGCAAAGTATTTGCGCGAAATACATTACTGCTTTGTCCGTCCATGAGCTTCCATTTACTGTTTTCATAACCTTCTACTTTTTTGACCGATATCATATTGCTGTAGCTGTCGCGGCCGTATATATCGCCTTTTAATATTTTGATCCTGCCGTTCACATACTGCATTCCTCCAACCAATTGAGTGAAATAATGAGAATCTTCTCTTTTTTCTCCAAAACTCTCTACCCAATCGTCATTACGCCTTTTGTATGTTTCAACGGCCTCATCCGACAGCCCCTGCATCTGGGCGTCATATATCCTCTTGGTCTGCTCCAGATATTCCGATACCGCCTCTTTATCGATCGCTCCGTCCTCTGTTGTCCATGCCGGAATCGAAGTGCTTGAGAAAAATCTGAGTATACCCTTTTCCGATGCAATCTCAAGCAGATCTTCACTTGGATTGTCTTTTCTGAGTTCTTCAACCATATCCGCAATGCCTGACAGACCGTCTGCCATTGAAATATATTTTTCTTCTCCCATAAGCACCGGTATCAAAATCTCACAGGGCATAGCGTAAACCTTATCGCCTGTTTTCATCGCATCAACGATATTTCCAAACAACTCCTCATCCCCACTCAAACTTCCGAGGAAACCGCTCATATCCATAAGCAGTCCTTTTTCGATATAAGAATCCATAGGCATATCGTCCAATATCAGCACGTCCGGACCTTCGCCCGCCATGATCTTAGTATTAAGACTCTTTAAGGCATCGTCCTTAGTAACGGCATTATCCTCGCCCATACCGATCTCATAATCCACAAAGACATCCGGATTATTGGTCTGATACAATGAAATCGCCTGCTGAATTGTATCGTTTTTCTTAAGGCTGTATACGCTTAACTTATCGCTTGGAACCGTCGGCACATCTTTGTCATAAACATATTTGACCAGTCTGCAGCCGCTGAATATGGTCAAAAATTCATTATCCGGCAGCATCACCATTCCGCCTATGCCGTATGCCGGATTGGAAAAAGTACTGAGCTTACCGTCAATTACCTGTTCCATGGTGCTTCCGCCTATCACATGCCTGTGCAGTCCTTTTTCTCCCGCTACATAAACCACATTTTCTTCTCCGAGAAAAAACAATGTACTGACATAATCACTTGCGTAACTGTTTCCGTCCGGATAATTTTCGCTTAAGAAAGTTTCTAAGACTTCATCCTCTATATACTCCTCTTTCTCCATATCGTAAATAAGCGGAGCCTTATACTTATAACCGTCCAGTAACAGCAGATTCCTTTTAGTACATATCTGATTCGGTTCGTATTGCTGTATCTCAAGAAAGACCTCGCTGCTCCCGTCATCTTTGGCCTCATAAAGATCAGGTATCCCGCCAAGAACGCTAAAAAATACTCTTCCGTCGTCGCTGACAGCCACATCTTTCGGATATGATGCGCCTTCAGGATTTTCTATTTCTATATCTGTACCGTCAGGCCTTATAATATGAAGTTTCGGATTCCAGTCGCCGGTCTCATCATTCCCGTCGCCGTCGTCCAAATTATAAATTACCGCGGCGGTGCCGTCCGCGCCTACAGCCATTTCGAGAATATAATCCTTATGATCCATAAGCGCTTTAAACCACTGCCAACCGCTGTCTTCCCAACTCTCACCGTTATCTTTGGAAAGGTAAACGGGACTGTATTGGTTGTCTGTAAGTACGAGCGTACCGTCCGCCAATTCAAAAAGACGGCTGCACATTCCGCTGATCTTATCTGACATATCTGTCACATTTTCGACATATCTGCCCATTGCCACAGGTCCGCCCGACTGCTGTCCGGTATCGGACGCGCCGTCAACTCCCGAAGACGCTGCCTGCGCGCCGTCCTGATTTATGCTCTTAGCATCACCGGTATTATCAAGCGCGCCGTTTCCGCAGCCGCTTAGACATATTGCCAGCATAGGCACAGTCATAAGCGCCGATATTGTTTTTTTGATTCCTAAACTAATTTTCATTCAAATCCTCCAATCTTGGTTTTATACTTAATTTTTTTCTTGTTTTTAATTTAATGCATAACCCCACGTTGACAGGATAACAGACTTATCTTTAAATAATCTCTAAAAAGTATTATATATAATGGTAAACTGAGAAATTGTTGTCAAAACTGCCGAATTTAGCAAAAATATACAAAACGGGGTTCCATTGCGAGGGCGCAGAGTCACCCCTTATTTGTATATTTTTACTAAATTCTGTGTTGTGAGAACGAGTTTTGCAATTATCTACTTTTCATAATATAATAACGAACAGCTTTCCCCAAATGAATAAACTAATTTAAACCTTTTTATTATATATTCTAACAGATAGGATAATCGACTGGATTGGTGAATTGGATAATCACCAAAAAATACTTGCGGCGCTCTGGAGAGTGTGGTATATTGAATATAAAGAAGGGCATCTGCGTTAACAAATGCCCCACAGGAACTACCGATAGACGGTTAGCCCGAAACAGTTAAGCTTTCAGAAAAGCCGCTCAGTTTGCAGACAGGGGCGGCTATTTCTGTGTCTTGTTACTATCTTTACCAAAAGAGTATCCGATTCCAAAGCAGGTCAAGCCGAAGCTCAGCACCGCAATCAGTCCCAAAATATCCATATGGCTCAGCCCTCCTTTCCCAGATTCCGTTTCCGGTTTCTATGTAATCGGAGGGTCACAGTCCCTCCGGAGAGGGCTAACCGCCTACCATCTTGATAGTCCTATAAGAATACTACCATAATCCGACAGAAAGCGCAATTTATACTTAATTGTTTTGCATTTAAAATTTGCTGTTTTTACGTTAAACGCAGTCCTCATACGTGTAAAAGGCGCGTTAATAATTGACTGTTACAACGAAAGATAATATACTGTAAACACAGCAAAGAAATTTTAAGCACTGTCATACAAGGTAAAAAACAAAGAAAACGCAGCAAACGCTGAGAAACAACAGAATACATCGGCGAGACTAAAACCTGTGTTTTTTATTAGGTAATTGTGAACTCGAAATATGTAAGGAGAAACTATGATTTCGACCATTATAATATGCTTTATATTCACCTTTTTTCCTGCGGCATCTTATGTCATATTAGGGATATCACAGTGCAGGAGCAAGGAGCCTGTCGGCTTCTGGGCAGGCAGAAAGCCGCCGTCCAAAGAATCAGTCGCGGATATTGCCGCTTACAATAAAAAGCATGGCATAATGTTTATCCTATACGGCGCCGGTATCGTGCCGGCAGTGATGTTTTCTGTAATTATGATAGAAATGACAGATGTGGCTCTGTGGATCTGTGTTGCGATAGCGGAAACGGTTGGAGGACTGTTGTTAATGATCCGATATCATCAATATCTTGAAAGAAAATATGTGATACAGCAAACAGATAAACCCTGACAGAGAGATTGAAACACCGCAGAGAGCAGATAGTATATGCGGCATAGGATTGTATACAGACTAATAGAGATGTTGCTGACACGCAGGCAGTGTTCGTACAATCATTATATCTGTCAAAAAACCATTTCATCAGGGCGTAACCGCTCTTCACGTAAAAATATCTTTCCTATTTTTATCCGTTTGAAAAACTGAATTTTACAAGAAACAACTTGAAATCGAGGTACTTCGTAAATAGCCGTGACGGCATTGCGGCAACAACGACAATGGAAAATGCACCTCAAGCTGTGGCGTTGGAATTGCAAAAAAGCCTTTATCGCAAGCAGAAAAGGGAATGTATTTTGCAGCGGACAGAGCAATAACAGATATAATGTCTATAAATCGAGAAAGAAGAATAAAAGGACCGGAAAAGATGATTGAAAACAGAAATGTAAATATTATAACCGATACTGACGGTAAAAAGTTAGTGCTGATCAATGATATAAGGTTCAAGGCAAAAGCGCGAAATGACTGGAACATTGTAGAAGAATATCTGAAAGAATACATAGGAAAATTTTATGAAATTGAGGAAACCTCTGACAAAATATACATTTCGTCAGACTTCCCTGATGAATATACCAGTTCAGAAAGCCGTATCACCTTGAAAGGCGCTGTGGCAAAAGCCAAAGCGAATGCGGCGCAGGCTGTCCCGGAACTTATAAAAATAGCTGTCAATCCGAAGCATGAGGAAAACCGGAAAGCCAAGCATAAGACTGCTGCGACGTATGGATGGTACAGGTACGACATCCGGTTTGCACTACCGGTATTTGATGATAAAACCGAGAGCATAGCCAGATATAATATTTATTCTGCAAGCATGTTGGTCCGTCATGCGGATGATGACAAGAAGTATCTATATGACATATTGGCAATAAAAAAAGAAACGAGCAGCCCGCTTGAGTGAAAACACTGTACGGTGAAAACCCATTTCTTATTCTCAATAATATGCCCTTTTTCCCTTTCTGTCAATCTCCAATTTTGATTTTCTCACTGATTTTGATTTTTTCATTTTCAATTTAAAAAATTTATAATGTTTTATTCTATTCGCTTCTAAGAATATGGTATAATAAGCTCAGCACATATTTTATAGGAGGACTCATATATGTATAACTTTACAGACGACTGTCTTATAGGTATTGAAATGATCGATAACGAACACCGCGAACTTTTCCGCATCGTAAATGATATTCAAAATCTTCTGGACAGTGATGCAAATGATAAGTATGACCGCAGCATAGAAATGATCGACAGATTAAAAGAATATGCCAAAGAGCATTTCAGACATGAAGAATTGTATATGGAAAGTATAGACCACCCTGAATTGGAGCTCCAGAAGAAACAACATTCGGATTTTTGCGATAAGATAAACGAAGCGGATATGACTATCGCAGGTTCCGGACAAGATGAATTTCTCACAGATCTTCTTAAATTTTTGGTAACCTGGCTTTACAGACATATTATCGGATCGGATCTGTTGATCGGTAAACTTCGTCCTGTAAACGAGCGCAGTCAAAAAATAGAATTTACCGATAAATATTTAACCGGGATTTCACAGATCGATGAAGAACATAAGGAATTATTCCGTATTATCGATAATTTATACAGTGTTATGAACGACGACTTTATCGCGGATAAATATGATGAGATAATTTCTTTACTTGAACAGTTAAAAAATTATACCAAATTTCATTTTGAAGATGAAGAAGCCTATATGAAAAAGATCAACTATAAGGATCTGCCCGCACAGCAGCGCGCGCATGAAGCGTTTATAGCAAGACTTGATGACATGGATCTGGCGCATATTGATGAAAATCAGCAGGATACTCTGGAAGAGCTGTTGGAATTTCTTACCGAATGGCTGACAAACCATATATTACATAGTGATAAAAATATCGGTAAATAATAAAAATTAATATAATATATCGATAATAATGCCAGTTGATATAATATACGGTTAAATAATACTAATCGATATAATATACAGTTAAGTAATGTTAATTGATATAGTATACAGCTAAGTAATGTTAATTGATATAGTATACAGTTAAGTAATGCTAATCGATATAATATACAGTTAAGTAATGCTAATAGATATAATATATAATTAAGTAACACTAATCAAATAATATATTTTAATAAGTCAGAGATTATTTAGAGATAATTTAAAGAATACTAATATAAAATATTTACGGGGACTTATAAAGGTCTCAAATTTACAGGCTGAGCAAGAATGAGGGATTAACATGAGGATTTTACTGGCCGAAGATGACGCTCAATTAAATAAATCTCTGACTTATCAACTTGAAAAAGAAGGGTTTATCGTAGATTCGTGCACAGACGGAGATACAGCCCTGTATTACGGTTCACAGAATATCTACGATATCATTCTGCTTGACCGGATGATGCCTCATATGGAAGGTACGGATGTGCTTACAGCGCTGCGTAAGGACGGTATACTGGCTCCGATAATTCTTATCACAGCTCTGGGTACTTTATCTGATAAGGTGACAGGTCTTGATCTTGGCGCGGACGATTATCTTGTAAAACCGTTTGCCTTTGAAGAGCTGCTCGCAAGGATACGCTGTGTTACGAGAAGACCGCATACGCTCACTGCGCCGGACACACTGTCTTTCGCCGACATCACTTGGGATCAGACATTGAATACGTTAAAAGGGCCCAAGTCTTCATGTACTCTCGCTAAAAGAGAAGCCGCTTTGCTTGAAGTATTTTTACGCTCCAAAGGACAAACTCTTCCCCGTACCACTCTGCTTTTAAAAGTATGGGGCCCCGACAGTGACGTTGAAGACGGAAACCTTGATAATTATATTTACTTTCTGCGCAGACGCCTTCAGATCATCGGCTCAAGACTCAATATCAAAACCGTACGAGGCGTCGGCTACAGTCTGCAGGAGAATTAATCCATGTTTAAAAAGGTCCGTATACGTTTAACATTATTGTGCGCGGGAATATCCATTATAATTATGACAGTAATGTCATTTATTTTTTTATATGTATCTGAGCATGAACTCTATCAAAGCAAATTGCAGTCTTTTCAAAACGATATAAATACCATTTCCGCCAATTTAGATTCCCAATCTGTTATTTCCATGGAATATCTTTCCAGAATGGAAGCTCAGGACAATTACATGTTTTATGTAACGGACAATGGGGTGCCTTTTTTATACAATAGCATTACAAGTGAAAAGTTTGAAAATAATTTTTCAAAAAACAATTATCTTACTACGGTAATCTATCCTAAGGACAAGGATTCAACGCTTGAAATCACCGTACTGTGTTCCTTAATGCCTTTAAAAAAGCAGATAAACAGCCAGCGGCTGCGCTTTATTCTGATAGATATGGCGGCAGTTCTCATACTCTCTGTCTTTTCATGGCTTTTAACAGGCAGGCTCTTAGCGCCTGTCATTGAAAATCAAAAGAAGCAAAATGAATTTATAGCGTCGGCTTCACATGAACTCCGCACACCCTTAGCGGTCATACTGTCAGCCTCGGAATGTTTAAGCGACGCGCCGGCCGATAAGCAGGAAGGTTTCCTTAAAACCATACGTCAGGAAACTTTACGTATGTCTTCTCTGGTAAACGATATGCTCGCGCTCTCAAGCTCCGGCAGCAACCGTTTCAGTATTAAACCAAAACCCATAGAGATAGACACTCTGCTTATAAATTCCTATGAGGCTTTTAAGCCTATGGCGCATGATAAAAATGTTTCTCTTAAGCTCACATTGCCTAAAAACGCTCTGCCGCTATGTAACGCAGACCCGGATCGTCTAAGTCAGGTCGTTTCCATACTCATCCACAACGCGATAAGCTATACACCTACAGGCGGCAGGGTTGAAATAACTCTTGTATACAATAAAGAACGCTTCTATATATCCGTAAAGGATAACGGTATCGGTATCTCGGATGAAGATAAAAAGAAAATTTTCGACCGTTTCTATCGGGCTGAAAAAGCCCGAAGCGATAAAGGTCACTTCGGGCTTGGTTTATCCATTGCTCAGGAAATAGTCGCCGCGCACAACGGCAGCATAAATGTTATGGATGCCTACGGCGGAGGCAGTATATTTACCGTTATAATATGAGACAGCTTCTCTCTTTGCATTACATTGTATATACAATGTAATGACATTCTAATACGCCCTGCCCCAATATACCATTTTCTTGGCCGGCTTACCGCAGCAGACGCACACATCCGAAAGCTGCTCCTGCTCAAAAGGCATACATCTGCTCGTAACGGAAAGTTCTTCTTTGATCTTATCCTCGCAGGCCTGTTCTCCGCACCACATAGCTTTAACGAAACCGGTCTTATTTTCAAAGATCTCCCTAAATTCATCGGCATTCTTAGCCACGTAGGTATGCGCTTCTCTGTGTTTTCTTGCGCGCTCAAGCATCTCTGTCTGCATCTTATCAAGTATCTTGGCCGCTTCAGTCTCTAAATTATCCAACGACACTTCCGTTTTCTCTCCGGTATCACGACGGCAGATCACGCACTTTCCTGCTTCTATATCTTTCGGGCCTATCTCCACGCGAATCGGAATACCCCTCATCTCCTGCTCTGAGAATTTCCAGCCGGGACTCTTATCCGCGTCATCTACTTTTACCCGAAAATGACTAAGTCTGTCTTTTAATTCAAACGCTTTATCAAGCACGCCTTCTTTTTTCTGTTGGATAGGGATTATCATGATCTGCGTAGGCGCAATCTTTGGTGGCAGCACCAGACCTGAATTGTCGCCATGAACCATGATAACGGCTCCAATCAGTCTGGTCGTCATTCCCCATGAAGTCTGATGTACATATTTTAAAGTATTATCCTTATCCGTAAACTGTATGTCAAAGGCTTTGGCAAAACCGTCTCCGAAGTTATGGCTGGTTCCTGACTGGAGGGCTTTGCCGTCATGCATAAGAGCTTCTATCGTATAAGTAGCGATAGCTCCGGCGAATTTCTCCTTATCGGTTTTTCGTCCTTTTATTACCGGAATAGCCAATACTTTTTCGCAGAACTCCGCATATACATTTAGCATCTGAAGCGTTCTTTCTTCCGCTTCCTCTGCGGTGGCATGCGCGGTATGGCCTTCCTGCCAGAGAAATTCACGACTTCTCAAAAAAGGTCTTGTCTCCTTCTCCCAGCGCACTACCGAGCACCACTGGTTACAGACCTGCGGCAGATCTCTATAAGAATGTACCGTATTTTTATAATAGTCGCAAAAAAGAGTCTCCGAAGTAGGTCTGACACACAGTCTTTCCTGCAGCGGCTGCTGACCGCCATGCGTCACCCATGCAACCTCCGGCGCAAAACCTTCTACATGATCTTTTTCTTTATTAAGTAAACTTTCCGGTATAAACATAGGAAGGTATACGTTCCGAACGTCAACCGCTTTAAACATTGCGTCAAGCTGCTGCTGTATAAGCTCCCAGATCGCATAGCCGTCGGGCCGTATCACCATGCAGCCTTTTACGCTTGTATAATCGATAAGCTCAGCTTTTTTTACTACGTCCGTATACCATTGTGCAAAATCTTCTTCCATTGATGTAATAGCTTCCACTAACTTTTTGTCTGCCATAACTTATTTCCTTTCCCTGATGTTTGATACCGACATATCCTAAATGCAATCTTAGGCTTTTACCATACTATATAAACATAACCTGACATAACATTAGCATAATATTAGCATATATTGTAAAAAAAATAAAGTGCGCTGCCATCATTTCTCAAGTAAACTAAGTATATTCTCTTTATCGCGGTTAGCCTGCGTAAGCATGGCAGCTCCTACATTTTCCAAAATATTAGCTTTTGACATGCGTAAGACCTCCGCTGATAAATCCGTATCCCTGATGGCCGATTCTGCGGCCTGCGTATTTTCTGATGTATTTTCATTAATGTTGATCGTATGCTCCAGGCGGTTCTGCTTTACGCCAAAATCGCTTCTGACATTTGACACTTTGGTTATCGCAGCTTTTATACGGTTCAGCGCCTTATCGCCATATTTTTGTTTGGTCACGACTATAGAGTTAAGCCCAAGCGATACCGTATTCAAAACCGGTCTGTCTATAGTTATCCCGTCTCCGGATTCGCTGCCGACACGTATCCATATATCCTTTTCTCCCTCGGTAGCTCCGTTTTCCTGCATGAACAGATAACGCTTGCCTTTCCCGGATATATTCGTAATATGGTGCTCCCCGTATTTTGTGTGATTAAGCCTTATACTTCCGTTTGTAATATCGGCATGAAGCGGCGCTCCCGCGGCAGTAAACAATTCATTCAATTTTCTAAGGATACCATCCGCCGTATAATTTCCCTTCGGAATCGTAAGATCATAATGCACGCCGTCCACATCAAATGAAAAGTCGCTGTCTGTCGGTATCGATACTCCGTCTTTAACATATTTCGTTCCGGTAACATATGCGATATTCATATCCCCATCAGTCTGGTAAAATACACTGAATGCCGCTTTACCGCCAATTCCGTCAATTTTATATTCTACGTCATCCGCAGGCAGTTTAACGTGTTGCGCCAATTTAAACACCAACGCGTTGTTGTCATTGTTGCCGCTGACGCCGGTATTTATCCCGCCTACCTGCGCTTCTATAAGACCTGCGGGAAGCCCCAGTGCCGTAAGCTGTTCATTCAGCTTTTTCTGTATATGTTTTACAAGATCACTGCCGCTGTATACACCCGGATCAAGCGTCATTGACAGCTTAACAACTTTATCGCCATATGTAAAATCCATGCTTAAAGTATCATTGACGTTTTTGGTGATTTCCGTTTTTTTATTTCTTATATCTTTTCTTCCTACAGCATATACAGCCGATTCATATCCGCCGTCCCTTACCGTTGTTTTTGTATCTGTCCTTTTTTCACGCGTTTTACGCAGCACATTATAATAAAATCCGCCCGACAGACCGCCTTCCGGAAAATAATTATTTTTTCCTGCCTGTCCTGCTATTATATTCACTCCATCTTTTGTTACTTCGACTTTTATCATGCCGGGCGTTCCCGTCGCGGCGTCCAACTTCTCCTGCAGCGCTTTCTTAAGCTCATCATAGGTATACTCTTTGTCGTCCAAAGTTATATCTATATATTTAACGGTAGAGCCCATAATATATCTCAGACTCAGATCATGATTCCACCTGTTGATCAAAACTGTCGATTCATCCAACGACGCGCCGTTTATCATGGAACATTTATCGGAATGATAACCTTCATACGACGTACCCGGTACAGTTACGGGATTGCTCTTTATAGCTTTCTGGAATATACTGCCATAAGTAGAGTATACGGTTACTCCGCTTGAAGTCACGGTACTGCCGTCTTCACCTTTTGCGGTAAGCACAAGTTTATTGTTACTGTTAAAAGAAGCCTCCAGTCCCGGTTTTTTCTGCGTAGTCTTACCGAAAATCTTTGTCATGGAGCTGCCTCCCTTATCATAAGACATACTTAATGATGCGGAAGTTCCGGTTTCAACTGTTGTAAATACAAGTCTGGTGCCTGAAGGATTAAGTTTAACATTGACCCCTGCCCCCGCGGCGTTTAACTTCTTATTCAGTTCCTCTGCAAAACTCTGCCTTGTATAAGTTTTGGAATCCAACGTAACCGTATAATTATGATTGTTTACATTTATCGTAAATGTATTGCTGTCCTTATCAATTTCGATCGAGCTTTGAATATCCTTATCCAACGTGATCTCAGCGGGCTGTTTATTTAAACCTGAGAACATGGAATTAGCTATGGTTCCGCCGTTTGCAGAATCATAATGAAGTTCATAACCGGCTCCCCTTGTGGTCGCTGTCAGCTTAAGGACCGAACCTGACAGTTCCGCCTTAACGCCGATATTCTGTTCTTTCAATTTATTATTGATCTCATCGACCAACTGACTTCTTGAATAAGTTCCTGCTTTCAGCTTCAGACTGACTTTTTTTGAGACTCCGCTTTCCACATATGTGAACTCAAAGGTGTCATTTACATTGCTCTGTACCGTAACGGAAGAATTCACAATGTATGAAGATGTGATGGAGGCCGCTTCTTTTCTTGTATTCATTTCCTTTAAAAAGCTGGAAGTATTCGTATCACACCTTATATTGGTCCCGCTTCCGTCCTGCTCTACGCCTTTATCATACAGCCTTGCAGTCAATGTAAGCATATTTGAAGAATAAGTAACATTGGCGCCCCCAAAGCCATCCCCAAAACCGGTATTGGGATCATCCAGACAGGTCTGGAGCATCTGGGCCAGATCGCTGATACTGTTATATGTCCCGTTTTTTAAAGTTATTGTTTTAACTTTATTATTAATCTCGATCTGAAGCTTATTGTTGGTATCATTGATTTCATACGGAGCGGTCGCAGTCAGATTTATCTTTATCTGCGCCGCCACATTATTATTGAAATCTCCTACCTGCCCCTGATTAAGATCGCTGCTTCCCCTGCTCTCATATGTCACAGTCTTAGTAGGTCCTACAGTAGTTCCCACACCGTCTTTTTTAAAATCACCTCCGCTGCCTGCGCGGGTTACATCAGTAAATTTTATATCTATTTCTATGTTTTCCGCCTTCGGCAGCTGCCTGTTAATCTCATCCAGAATATCCTGATAACTGTTATAAGTTCCCTCCGTAAGATATACCGAATATACCTGACCGTCAAGATATACATCCAGTCTCCTGTTAGCAGACGAGATATTGGCAGGAATATCTACTTCCGTATTGGTAGTAGCGCTTCCCATACCGGAGGCCGGTGTGTTGGTGTATGTTACGCTTGTTGTAAACAGATCCGAAAAACCGTCATTGACTTTGCCCTTTTCCGTATATGACTCTGCGCTCACCCGCTTCGCGCCCGCGCTGTCAATAAGCATTATGCGGTTACCGCTGGAGCTTGCCCTTATCCCCTTTAACGCAGCCTGTTTGACCGTGTCGGTCAACGCGCCGGCAGCTCTGTTTATCGCGGCATTGATGGCGTCGGTGATCTCATCTACGGTATTATAATTGCCCCTTGCAAGCGTGATAAGATACGACTCACCGTCTACATTTATTTTAAATTTATCATTTACACCGGTCTCCACGGTAAAAGGCATACCTGAAGAACTGAAGGTTTTACCTCCAATATAGTAGGCGTCCACATCCGACCTGCTGTCCCTTTCAAAAACCGCGGGTTCCTCATGATTATTATATGCGCGTGTCACAAACAGCGTATTGTAGGCGCTGCTCTTTGGATCTATGCCGACCTTGCTTTCCAGGCCTTTGACGGTGGATGTTATGATCAATCCGCTATATCCGTCTTTATCGGTGTATACATCGGCTTTCAGCCCAAGATTATTATCGCCAAAAAGTCTGTTCAATTCATTCTTCATACTGTCGGCGTCATAATAACCTTCAGGGATCTCCAACTTAGTTACGGCAGAACTTCCGTTTGGCTGTACATATAAAACATTGTTAGTAGAAGTAATATTAAAAAGACTGTGCTCTTTATCTCTGTAATCGGAAGTTAAAACTCCGCCTCCCGTCAGGCTTGCAGGATAAACTGTTGCCGTGCCGTAACCTATATTATCATAGAAAACGGACGTAGAAACTATTTCCCCTTTCTCCGGGTCGTCCACCTTAAACATATTTCCCTTCAGACCTGTTATAATACTGTCATCGCTTGCCAGCTTAATGCCATGACCATATTCCACGGCTTTGACGGAGGTATCCTTGAGATTATCGTTCAGCCATGTAATAAGTTCTGACCTTGTATAACTGCCTTCAGGTATGGTCAGATCCACGTGCTCGGTAGTTCCGTCAAGACTTTCCACATCAAACTCTATATGATCGTTTATACCGTTACGGATAGGCAGTCTCGCGGTTTCTGACAGAAACTCTGTCGTTCCTATGAGCGCTCCCGCGCTGCCGCCCGTATAAACATCGTACAAAAGATATGCCAGACCGCCCGTAGCCTCATCTATATGAACGCCGCCGTCCAGATTTAAGTTACAGGTTCCCTGCTGCGTATACTCAAACGAAAAGCCTATGTCTTTAAGCCCCGCATTTTCAAGCGCAGTATCTATTTCGTCCATTAACTCTTTGGTAGTATACTGCCCCGGAGGCACACTTATAGAAGCCGTCTGCGGCGGCATGCCTTCAGTCAGTCTGTAAGTTACAGTCAATGTATTCGTATCTTCCGTGATATAGTGCTTCTGGTTCGGAAGCCATTTAAGATTGCCTTCAAATTGATAATAAGGGATATCATGTTCGGCAAAAATATGTTTCTCATTAAAAGTTGCCTCATCCGTAAGCCTGTCGATCTCTGACTTTAAATGCTCGATCTCTACCTGTATGATCTCCTTATCCGTATCGGACATGGTTCCATTAAGCGCTTTAACGGTCAGTTCATTCATTCTGTGCAAGATGGCATGAGCTTCCTCTAAAGCGCCGTCGCCGGTCTTAACCCATGAAATACCGTCCTGAGCATTCTCGCTTCCCTGATTTAATCCGCGGATCATTCTTCGCATCTTTTCCGATATGGCTAATCCCGCAGCGTCGTCACTGCCGCGGTTTACCTTATATCCTGAAGAAAGCTTCTCCATGGACTTGGCCTTGTCGCCGGAACTGACTCCAAGCATTCTTTGGGTATTCATGGCAGATAAATTATGTTTTACGATATTAATACTCAATATGATCCCTCCGTATCCCCTCGCCTATTCCCAGAAGCATAAAAGCAAAAGGCGCGTTCAATACCTGTTGAAAACTTACGATATTATGTATTGTATAAAGTAAAATACACGCCGCAAAAAGGTATAAATCAGGTTTTCTGACAGCTTTTTTCATAAAACCGATAAATGCGGAAATAAAAATCCCGGCATAACTTATAAGACCTGCAAGCCCATTATTTACCAACACTGTAAGCCATTCATTGTGCGCATTGGTAAGCATGGAATTCCCAAACCTTGCATATGCGCGCGCTGCCAGATCCGGCTGTGAATAAATATAAGGAGCAAAACAATCCGGACCTGCGCCTATTAATTTATATGGCAAAGGCATACTAATATATGCGCCTGCGCCGATACTCCATGTAGCGCCCCTGCAACTTGCCCATTCGTCGTTAAAAGTCAATGCGCTGACGCCGGCAAGCCCCGGTATGCCACCGTCAATACTGCTGTTCAAAATTAAAAGAATGGCATATACTGCGATTATTACCGGCACAACGCCTATAACGATATTGCGTATATTTTTACTCTTTGAAACATCGAAACCTTTCTGCCTGTCTCCATAATAAAATAAAGCATACAATAAAACTACAACGACAGCTATGTATATGGAAGCATTTGACTTTGTCAGAAAAGTTGACAGCGGATTTTCATAATTCATGCTAAAGTTCGGAATATACCGCATGGCCCTTGCAATCTGACACGCCGACAGAAAAAGCAAACACAACTGCAAAAACCTGTACATAGAGCGATTTTCATCAAATGAAATACCAAACAGATAAACAAACATTCCTGCAAAGACAAGATACGCGCTGCTGCTGCCTTGTACAATTCCGATAATGATCCCCGTCACAACATAAATACCGGCAATTGCCTGCTGCGCTCCGGCTTTGCTCTTCCAATAAAACACGATTCCAAGAGGGCATAAAACAGCCCAATAACCACAAAACCAATTTATATTTCCAAGAGTTGAAATAAACCCGGGCGCATAACCGCTCATCCGTATCGGATAAACCGAATACCTGTTTAAAATCCCAAGCAAAAACACTATTTCCGATGACATTAATATAGCATACAGCCATTTATCCTTCCACATAAAATATCTGGAAAAGATCAGATAAATACCCACAAGCAAAAACTGGCTCACAAAACCCATATACCAACCTTCAGCGCCCCAAAACGCTTCTCTGTGGTAAGGGGTAAAAATATATGAGAGCAGAACGGACGCCATATAGCAATATACAAAACCATCAGTAAGCGATAAATCTTTATAAAAAGCCCTTATGGGAAAATAATTCTTTTGCTGACGCCGCCGCAATGATACGGCAGCTATTACCGACAAGATAAATACAATTCCCGCGCTGCGGAAAAAAATATATTTTACTTCACCGATCCTGTAGTAACCGTTACGTATAAAAAACGGATATATAAACATCATTATCAGAAAATACAGCACCGCTAATGCATTTTCAGCTTTTGGAACAGATTCTTTCGAACTTTCAATGAGATCGCTGCCAATATTATCTGATTTATTCTTTTTGGACCTTTTTGACATAACCTTACCCGGTATTTCAATATATTTTAGAACTGTGTGGATAAATCAATTCTATAATAAAACCCTATATCTTATTTTGTCAAGGTTATGCGGTTATTCATCGTCCGTCCTGACGTCTGTCATATTTATTAACCGTAAGGCTTTTCATCTTTCATCAGTTCACAGATAACAATCAGCGCCAAAGGTCCTTCTACAATACCCGCCACGCCAAATAGTTTTATACCCGCATATATGCCAAGCAGCATTAAAACCGGAGCGATCCCAAGCTGTTCGCCGATCAGTTTAGGCTCCAAAAATTCCCGTATACATATGCAGCCTATATAAAGCAGCAGACAGACGATCATGGAGATATAATAACCGTTTAAAAGCTGCCATAACGCCGTCGGCACCAACACTATGCCGGTGCCTATAAACGGAAGTACGTCCATAAAACCTGCAAGTATCCCGAGAAATAAACTTCCGTCAACTCCCGCCGCCCACAGGACCGCACAACAAACAGCGCTTATTATGAGAAAAAGTATACCCTGCGCTTTTAAAAACGTAAGTATATAACTTAAAACTCCTTCAAAAGTCTTACGGATAAAAGACATGTCTTTTGAAGCTTTGAGCCAATCCATAAAAACCGAATAGTCTTTTTCAAGCAAGACCGCGGAAATAAGCGTGATAAAAATGAATGCCGCAAATGCAAACACCGCTTTGAAACAGCTGCATGATGACGACAATACTCTTGGCATGACCTGTACCTGTACGTTCTCCATCATAACAGTCATTTTTTCCACAATATATGTTTCTATTTCCTCTCCGTCCCATCCGAATTTTCCGTCCAGACTATAACAGCAGTTATGCAGAGTAAGCTTCAGTCTGTCATAGGTTTTCCGGAAAAAGTCCGTAACCTTATCCAGTTCAATGCTGCTGTTAAGCCCAAACAGCCATATGACCGCCGCAATAAATAACAGTGCCAAAAACATTACGCCAACCGCAATAAACTTCTTTTTCATCGGTATAATCTTCTGTATGCGCTGCAATAACGGATAAAACATGGTAATAAGAAGAAATGCAAGAAAAAATGGAGCTATTAAAGTAAAGATATAACGGAAAAAAAGATAAACAAACAAGGTTGTGACCACAAACCTTACCAGTCTGTTCCTCTTAAATATTAAGCTGTATATCTCATTTCCCCAATCCCTCATAATAATATTGATCCGATCTCTCTTTCCGTTACCTGACTTTGGCAGCGGCGCTATGCCATTATGCCTATATCTTCCTTACAGCATTTTTACGTCCCGGCATAACGGCATATTGCCGCCATAATTTATTATGAAGGATTTATGAAAATTTATAATGAAAAGTTCTGGAAAGATAATTTACTGAAAATACCGTTTTCGGGCTGCCTGCAAAAAGATAATTTTGCCCCGGAGCGCGGGTGATAAAATATAAGCCCGTAAGCGCACAAAGCTATCTGTTTAATCCCTATCATTTCAGAGATTTCTTTAGTTTTCTCATCTGCATATTTATAATCTCCCAAAAGGCTCATACCGGCATGGCTCATCTGTACCCGTATTTGATGGTGTCTGCCTGTAATAAGCTTTATCCTTGCCAACGCAAGACAGGTCCTGTCCCCCAAATCAGCAGCGGTCACAGACGCAGGAATGACCTCTGCAAGCGGACGCTTATCCAATAATGTATATTGAAGTTTTGCTATCCTGGCGCCGCTTTTTTCCTTACAGACTACGTGGGAAATATTTGTTTTATTATCTTTAAACAGATAATTTGTCAACGTTATTGCGTCTGTATCGTGTTCTTTTTCTTTTCCGTCTAAATCATACGGATCGCCCGGAATATCTATATTATATCGATTACTTATATTATCTTCTTTTTGGAAATTATCATTAATGCAGACTACCGCGCAGTAATATTTCTCCATGCGGTTGTCCGCAATCTGCCTGCTAAGTTCTGCTGCCGCTTTGCCTGTCTTCGCAAACACAAGTATACCCTCAACAGGCTGATCCAGACGATGGACCAACCTGATGGGGGCTTTTATATGATTACTTACTTCACTTACCATATCCTTCCGCCCGATCCCGGCAGTCTGTGTGGCTATCCCCGCCGGCTTATGGCAGACTATTATATCATTATCTTCATACAATATCTGTTCTTTATTCATATTTTAATCCCGATTTACGGCTCAGATAACCGGACCTGAGCATATTATATTTTAAAGCGATACCCTACGCCCCATATTGTTTCTATATACTGCGGTTTTGTTGTATCGAATTCTATCTTTTCACGAATCTTTTTGATATGGACCGTAACCGTCGCTATGTCTCCGATGGAATCCATATCCCATATCTCTCTAAAAAGTTCTTCCTTAGTATATACATGATTAGGGTTTTCCGCAAGGAAAGTCAGAAGATCAAATTCCTTGGTCGTAAAATTCTTCTCTTCTCCGTCAATATATACACGCCTGGCCGTTTTATCTATCTTAAGACCCCTTATCTCTATTATGTCATTGGTCTTCTGATTACTTCCCACAAGCCTGTCATATCGCGCCATATGAGCCTTAACTCTGGCAACAAGCTCTGACGGACTGAATGGTTTGGTCATATAATCATCCGCTCCAAGACCCAAACCTCTTATTTTATCAATATCGTCTTTTTTGGCAGATACCATAATGATCGGTATGTCTTTTTCTTCACGGATATTTTTACATACGTCGAAACCATCCATACCCGGCAGCATCAGGTCCAGTATCAGAAGATCAAATTCCTCAGAAAGCGCTCTTTTTAACCCCGCATCACCCGTGTTTTCGATCACTACTTCAAAATCACTCAGCTCCAAATAGTCTTTCTCCAGATCAGCTATGGCTTCTTCATCTTCAATAATTAATATCCTGCTCATACATCTTTTACCTCCTCTTTTTCAGGCTCCTTATACTTTCTTATTACAAAATGCATACAGGTTCCTTCCTGCTCTTTGCTTGTCGCCCAGATATAACCGCCGTGGTCTTCTATTATCTTCTTCACTATGGAAAGTCCTATCCCGCTGCCGCCCTGCGACGAATTTCTTGAGGCGTCCGTTCTGTAAAAACGTTCAAAAATATTCGGCAGATCTTTTGCCGCTATCCCTTTTCCGTTGTCCTCTATCTCAACCCTTATCGAATCTACCTCATCCAATATACGGATATCTATCACTCCGTTCTCCTTATCCATATATTTAACGCTGTTCCCTATAATATTATCAATGACTCTCTTAAGCTGCTCCGGGTCAGCTATGATCTGCGTGTCCGGCGAAACCAGATCTTCATAATTAAGCTTAATATTCTTAGACTCCAGATCCAGTCCGACATCTTCAACACAGTCGCTGAAATATTCGGCTACGTTAATACGATGAAAATTATACGGTATCCTGTTATTGTCAATTCTGGAATAAAGCGTAAGCTCATTGATGAGCCTATCCATATCATTAGCCTTATTATAGATAGTCTTGATATACTTATCCATTTTCTCAGGAGTATCGGCCACACCGTCCATAATTCCTTCGACATAACCTTTTACTGCAGTAATAGGGGTTTTTAAATCATGCGAAATATTACTTATAAGCTCCCTGTTCTGCTTCTCATGCTCTATCTTTTCATCAATGGACTCTTTTAAGCGAAGCCTCATATCCTCATAATTTCTGTAAAGCTCTCCGATCTCACCCTTGCCGTCGCTTGAAAGACGATATTCAAAATTACCCTCCGCTATATTCTGCATAGCCTTGTTTAACTCGTCGATCGGTATAAAAACGCCTTTCTGTATCCACTGTGTAAGTATGATGCTTGTAATTATCAGTATCAAAATAACTGCCAACATCATATCCCAAAGCATCTTCTTGGATATAAGCGAACTTACTTTGGTAACTATGAAAAAACTGCCTTCCGACCCGTCAACAAAATTAAAATCAAGCTGCTTAACCAGTTTCTTCAGATCATTGTAATAATAGCCCCGCTTGGAACCGGATACATCGCTTCTGTATTCCGGAAGCTGAGTAAATATCTTCTTCGCCGCTTCCGGATTTCCGGCATAGTAGATCTTATCATTTTTTCTTATTATGATATAAGAAGAATTACCTGCCAGATTACTGTTTATCTCTTCCAGATAATCAGCATCCTCTATGATCGCCGGATTGATGCGAAGCTGCTCTTTTACTTCCGTAATGATATCTTCGGTAATCTCATTGTAAGTCTCCAACGTATAGGTAAAAGAAGCATAATCCTTGCCGGAAATCTCAAATTCCTGCTCCGAATTGACCATATAGATCCCTATTCCCATAAAAGTCGCGGCCATAAGCAGTAAAGGCACTATAATGATCATAATAGACGTAATAAGTAAACGTGTTCTAAATTTCAAAACTTCATCTCCCTGCCTGATATCCGCTCACCGCCGATATTCATCCTGACAGTTTTTAATGGTATCATAATTAATATACCACAAAATAGGAAAATAAAAATAAACCTATTCATATAATCTTATTAAAAATTTGTAAATTTTCTTTTTGAAGACCTTTAAATATTGACAATTCTATTTATTCTGATATACTAAAATCAGTAATCATTACTGATTTGGGGTGATCAATGTGGCGATTAAATACAGCAGACAGCGACAGGAAATTAAAAATTTTTTAATGACAAGAAAAGATCATCCTACCGCAGATGTCGTATATATGAATGTGAGGCAGCAATTCCCTAATATCAGCCTTGGCACAGTATACAGAAATCTGACGCTTCTGGCGGATATGGGTGAAATTACAAGACTGCGTCTTGGCGACGGCGTGGATCATTTTGATGCGGACACTTCCCCGCACTATCACTTCATCTGTTCAAAATGCGGTCAGGTAATAGATCTGAAAATGAATAACATTGACAGTATAGTCGATATAGCAGGCATGGATTTCAATGGTGAGATCCAGGGCCATATCACTTATTTTTACGGTATATGCGGCGACTGCCGTGAAACCGTAACCCAATAATGAACTTAAGATGTTACCCTATGCTTTACGCAAAACATCTTAAAATATAACATAATTAAAGGAGAATTTAACTATGAAGTATGTATGTCAGGTATGCGGTTATGTACATGAAGGAGATTCCGCTCCGGAGAAATGTCCGCAGTGTAACGCTCCGGCTTCCAAATTCACGGCTCAGAGCGAAGAAAGAACATGGGCTGCAGAACATGTAGTCGGCGTTGCCCAGGGCGTAAGCGAAGATATCCTTGCCGATTTAAGAGCAAACTTCACCGGCGAATGTACGGAAGTAGGCATGTACCTTGCAATGGCAAGAGTTGCCCACAGAGAAGGATACCCGGAAATCGGTTTATATTGGGAAAAGGCTGCATGGGAAGAGGCAGAACACGCTGCTAAATTTGCAGAACTTCTCGGAGAAGTTGTAACGGATTCCACCAAGAAAAATCTTGAGATGAGAGTAGAAGCTGAAAACGGCGCAACCGCAGGTAAATTCGACCTTGCAAAACGCGCTAAAGCCGCCAACCTTGACGCTATCCATGATACCGTTCATGAAATGGCGAGAGACGAGGCAAGACACGGCAAGGCGTTTGAGGGACTGCTCAAGAGATACTTTGGTTAAAAACCCTGCAGTCGCCGCCACCCGTAAAACGGATGGCGGCGACTTAGTTATAAATTACTTAACTTTAAGCCTTTTGGTAATTGTATTCTTTGCAGGTTTTGTGGAGGGATCTATATTCTTACCGTTTTCAACATAGGTAAAGGTTAATGTATAAGTATCTTTCTTAACTATTTCATCAACATCTTCCCCATTGCTGTTCTTTACACTTAATGTGTAATCTGCATATTCATTATTATCTTGTTCTTTATATTCCTTTAATATGTTCTTTCCGATCTTTGCTGCAATCTTATTACTTGCTTTTAACTCTGCAAGCAAATCCGAACCGGTAGCTTTCACGGAAGACGGGCAGACGATTTTTACTTTATCAAAAGTTGTCTTAGTAATTTCAAATGTCTTTGGATCTTTGTTTACGTTAGCTGTATCAAGATTATAATTATTTCCTTTAATAGTAACTAAATATGTTCCTGCTTCTTTAGGAAGGTCTTCTTTATAGTCTGATTCGGTTACTTCCTGACCATCTGCTGTTTTAACCTTCTTATACAACAAAACATAGTCGCTGCCTGCTTTTAATGTTTTCTTTCCTACTTTGACTTTAGTCTTAGGCTGCTGACCTGCGCCGTTATATTTAGCTGACGGCGTACAAGAAATGAACTGAAGCTCACCCTCCGGAGCAGCGATTTTGTTAATATTAAAAGTCTTTTCAACGGTTCCTGCAAAATTACCGGTACCGGTAATCTTGACCGTGGCAGTTCCTGCATTCTTATTATTCACATAAGTAACTTTATATTTTACTTTTACGGCATTACCGGCGCTGGTTTTAGATACTTTAGGTTTGATCGCCTTTCCTGTATAAGAATAACCGCCATCTTGTATATCACATGAGAACCAGTCTTCTTGTAAAGAATACTTTACATTTATCGTATAAGACGCGCTCTTTCCTCCGAACTTAACGGTAATTTTACTCTTACCAATACTATACGGTAGTAATGAAAATTTAATAGTATTACCTTCCACTATGGGATCAGAGACAGCTACCACCGATGTTTTAGGCAATGTAATGGTAGGACTGACACCCGCATACTTCTGAAGCTCTTCCGCATTGATATCCGGATCACCTTGATTTACAGAGATCGTAATATCAAAGGAATTATAATTAATTTTTTCGTCTTCCGTCAAATATTTATAATTATTATCAAGTTCTGCTTTCGTGTAATCTTTTGTCTCTGTATAAGATGTCTTCCCGTTTGAGAATACAAGTTTGCTGACCTTATAGTTACTTACGCGAACACTGATATTACAGGAAGAACCATTCCTTAACTTTGCCTTAATTGTGACATTTCCGGGATTCTTGCCTGCTGTCAACTGACCGTCTTTATCTACCGCAACTATGTTAGAATCGCTGCTACTCCATTCTGTTACCATCTTACTATAATAAGAATCTTTAACTGACATACTATACTTCTGCTTAGGTTTTAAGATAATAGCCGAACCTTCCGGAATTGGATAATCGGTTGTGGAAAGTTTTTCGAACTTAAATTTCTTTCCCTCATTAAAACGCTTCCCTGTAGCCATATGCATACCGTCATCACTTTTTAGCAGCCACATCTTATTTGATTTGTTTTCGGAATCGTTCCATGTAGAATCCAATAAATACCACTTATTATCCGGCATCTGTACATAATTCCATGCATGACCACCAACTCCATCGCCTGTATCGGCATCTCCGACAACATACAGATTTTTTATACCAGCCCTATCCAACAAACGCGTCATTGCCAGTGCATAACTTTCGCATACACCGTATCCTTTTAATAAAATACCATATGCGCTATGACAATAAAAGTACGTATCAGTGTCCATTTTGTTTGAGTCAGTTCCATCCCAGTTATATTCATTGTTTTCACATATCCAGTTATCGAAATATTCAATTATGCCATAAGTAGGATTAGCAGGATAATTAGCTACTGCATAAGATACTGCCGCATCTACAAGTGATTGTACCTTCTGGTCTGCCTGTGTTTCCAAACCGGATTGATAATATGGAGATTTTGCCAAATATGTTTCATATGTTCCATTACCGTTTTTATATTCCATATGTGCTTGAAGCGGTTGAGGATAACATCCTAAATCCATCCAGTTAAAACTGTTAGGATATGAATCTACCAATGCCGATATTGAATTGACCAACGCATTCTCCCACGCTGTTCCATAGATAAGCATCTTCGATGGAAATATATAACCCACATATTCATCTGTAGATGTATCTGCTGCCTTCTCGTCAACCCATATTTTTTCCCCGGCTTCATAAAATACTTGTTCTTTACTGCTTAACTGTTTCTTAAAATAATTTTGATTTGAGTGAAGAGTATCCAGTTCATTTAATGAAATTTCCCTTGCATCTGCCGCTGCAGTATATGACTCAGCCAACTCAACATTTTCCGAAACAAAACCATTCTCTTCAACTACTTCTTCAAATTTATCGGATACTTCCGTTTCTCCGAATCCCTCTGTATCTGAAACATCATCGGACTCTGCGCCCTTATCATCTGAATCAGCATTATTGCCAGAAGCCGAAATAGCCCCCCCCTCTGTTTCTGAATCACTGTCTGCATCGTTCTTATTTCCCACTTCGACATCAGTATCGTTACTTTGTTTATCTTCTTCATCGGAATCTGTTACAGTGCCCTCTTTGTCTCCTGTGTTGGCATCAGAATCAGTACCTTCTTTGTCCTCTGCATCAGCATCTGTTCCAATACTTTCTTTATCCTCTGCATTAGTATCTGTTCCGATACTTTCTTTATTCCCGGTATTGGCATCATTTTCGATACCAACCTTGTTTTCTGTATCTGTTTCGTTCACATCTGAACCGTCTTTGATCTCAGAATCTTTTTCTGTCTCAGAAGTGTCTTCCTGTTCATCTGCTTCAACGGTTTCCTCTTTATCAATGCTTACTTCTGACTGTGTATCAGCTGTAAAAAGATTTTTAACAGGTATTGATATATCCATTCCCAACGCGCCGTTTTCATCAAGTGAAATGACTATATTGTGAACATCGTCACCATTTTCCTTCCACTCAATAACTGACTCACACATATCTTTGTATACATCTTTAGCATCATCCGGCAGGCTGTTATATGCCCTCATAGACAGATATGCTACATCATCATATTGAACTCCGTTTGAACCTACTACTTTAACGTCTGCGCTAAATGTGTCCGATAATTCCTGAGATTCTTCAACTGCTACAGCCGTTGTTTCTTCTTCCGTAATGGCTTCAACAGTAGTTTCTTCTGCTTCGGACTTTTCGGCTGCAGGCTCTTTAACTGCATTTTCTTCAAGATCGGTCTCTTCTGATTCGGATTTTTCAGCTGTATCCTCTTCCGAACCGACCTCTTCCGGCTCAGCCCCTTCATTTACATTACCATTTTCGGAGACAGCTTCATCAACATCTTTCCCCTCCGCTTCCGGTTCCAGAACTGACTGCTCCGAATCATTAAAATCAACTGGCGAAAATTCGTTTTCAACTGTCACTTCTTCATTTTCTGCCGCCGTAACCGGCACTGCCGGAAACGAAGTGACCGTCATAGCTGCAGCCAATAGTATCGGAAATACCCTTCTCTTCATTTTTTTAAACTTCATTTTTATCTCTCCTTTTCTACCCCCCCCCGGTAATATTCGCGATACATCGCTTTAGGGAAGCTAATTTTAATTCTATCAAAAATAATGGGATTGTAAATAGAATATTAAGAAAATAAATAGATAAAAATTTAAAACTATTACGATATAACAGATATTGAATGGTCTTTTATAATATAGTATATTTAGTATATCATATATAATAAAGGTTTTACAAAATAAAATATGGTCTAACAGACAAGGAGACGCATCAAAATATGAAAAAATTTTTATCAGTATTAATTTTATTTGTCCCTGTTTTACTTTGCGGCTGCGCCGGTTCAGACAATCCAAATGAAGACGGTATACATGAATCTTTTACAACTTCTATCAAACCTGCCAGCCCCATTACAACGCCCACCCATGAAGAAACGGCAGAAAACGCGGCGTCGCTGCTAGGCTCCGCGCAGGACTCTTTTAACCGCATGAACGAAGCCGCGCACAATGAAAATGCCCCGGAAAAGGGCGTCAAAGCTGCGGACGCAGTGGCCGAAAAATATAAAGACCGTCTTGAAGAACTTGCCGAAACGGATTTTTCAGCATGTTCGGACGAAGAACTTTCGGACATCATGCAGGAAATAAGCAATATTATTACCGCAATAAGAGAAGCCAGGGATTTAATCAATAACATATAATATGCTGTACGCAACTCAATGTTAATGTCAAGAATAAATGCCACAATAGTATAGATATGGTAGATTGGTTGGACAAAGAGAAATTTATCTTATATAACCATTTTTCCTTGCATAATCTCCAATGATAAAAGCGACTGCTATAATAAACAGAATAAATACAGATAATATATCCCAAATATCAATTACAGGCTCTCCAATCATTTTTGACAATGTACTGTTTATCAAAAATGTAAATGGGATTGCAAACAAGAATGTAATTCCTGTTGCCAATAGTTTTCGCTCTTTAAGTCGATAATACATAATATAAATTATCCACAAAAATACAAGTGAAATAATCGACATAATCGCACCAATGTGAAATACTTCATTGACTTTTATCAAAATACTTAATATGTACATAAATGGTACAATAAGAATACTAATAGCGATCATTGCTACCAACACACCCTTCTTTCCCAACAATATAACCGGAAAAGATGCTATCCATGTAATCAAGACAGAGCTAAGCACAATAAGTGACCATGTCAGGGTTCCCGAAATAGCAATATCACATATACAACATACCATAATACCAATAACCATAGCGATTGTGTATATTGTTGATATTATGGCGTTCTTGTTCATATTATTCTCATCTTTTCTTTTTAATTCGATGAGGTTTTCATTTACTTTTTCTTCATAATTATTCATTTCTATCCTCTCCCCGGTTAATAGTTCGTTGACAGTAACATCTAAAATATTGCAAAGTTCCAACATAATAGATGAATCGGGCATACTTTTTCCCGTTTCCCATTTAGAAACAGCTCTGTCGGTAATGTTTAACTTTTCTGCTAATTGAGCTTGCGTCAATCCTTTTTCTTTTCTGCAACCAGCAATAAACTTTCCTGTGTCAATTTGATTCATTACAATATGCCTCCTTTCATGCTACACTTTACAATATTTATCTGTTTCTGTACACGAACTGTAAGTAGAATTATCAAACTCAACCATTGGTTGGGAAAGGATAAGTGTCCTTCAAATTATAATTGTCTGGTCATCTTACTCGACAAACGACCAGACAATTCAATTAAAAATCTGTCAAAAACATTTTTGCAATACGGCTTAATCCAAAGCTATCAGAAACATTTTCAAGACCTAATTTGATTTCATCTCTGCTGAAGTCATTTTCTTCTTTGTTTTCCAATAATTCTACTGTCGGTGACTCCGTATCAATATGAAATAATAGCTTTAGAATAGCTCGCACCATCTCTTTAATGAGCCTCATTACATAATCTTGCTCAAACACAATATTTCTCCTTTAATTTCAAGGTTTCTATTCCCTATAAAATTAATTTATCAGGATTTACCAAATCACCAAATCCCGATTTATTTCTTTGATATTATATCATACCACAAGCGATTCTACAATCAACTGGTAAAGGCGCATAAAACCGGGAAAGTTCAAAATATGCCCCATAATTTGATGACATTGGTATGCAACTTTAGATTTTTTTCATTTTTTCTTAATATTTCCATAATTGACCGTCTGTTATAGATGTTGTATAACAAGTATAGACAAAGGGAACGGAAATAAATCTTCTTATCCGGACATATACAAAGGACATTTTAAAAGTTACAATAATTTTTGTCTGAGATGAAAAATTTTAACTGTTTCCGGTAATAATAAATAAACAATATTAAGAAGGAGTGATTTTTATGTTAAGACCTGCAATTTTTGACAACCGTAATTATAAACCTATGTATTTTGATGATGCTTTTGATAAAATGTTTGATGATGCTTTCAAGAATTTCTGGGGCGATAATGAACTGGAACGTCATGACGCTTTCAGAACAGATGTTATTGAAAGGGATGACAGCTATCTTTTAGAGGCCGAACTTCCGGGCTTTAATAAGGAAGATATCAATATTGATCTGAAAAACGATCTGCTCACGATTTCCGCGTCTCACAAGGAGGAAAACGAAGAAAAAGACAAGCATAAATATATACGCAAGGAACGGTATTACAGTTCCTACTCAAGAAGCTTCCGCGTAAATAACGTTGAAGCCAATGATATAGACGCTTCCTATAATAACGGTATTCTTGAGGTGGTCATTCCCAAGAAGGAGCCGGAGACCAGAGAGTCCGTACAGAGAATCGAAGTTAAATAGTGTAGGCAGTCGGTTTGTCGATCCGACACTTACAACATTATAGTTAAATATAAATACAACAAAAAAGCGTATGGAACAAAACCATACGCTTTTTTGTTATATACATTTCCCACCGTTTTCGTCACAGATTTTTCATAAATTTTACACAAACCTTACAAATTTTTAATTTAGAATAAATCCCATGCTGATAGTGCAAATAAAAATTCTACTTACTAATGGACGGATTTCTTCATCAAAATTAGGGATTGCTTAAAGGGGGTGAAAGTGTGGCAAATAAAGAACAAAACTGCAAAATCCATTTTCGGCATGAATGGAAACACGAAATAAATATATCGGATATGATATGTCTGCGTCAGCGTCTATCGGCAGTTGCCTTTCCCGATCCTCATGCAATGGACGGAAAATATGAGATAAGAAGCCTTTACTTCGATAATCTCTCAGACAAGGCTTTGCGCAAGAAGCTTGACGGAGTAAAAAACCGTGAAAAATTCCGTCTGCGTTATTATAACGGCGATACTTCAAGTATTTTTCTGGAAAAAAAATCCAAGATAAACAATCTTTCCAATAAGGAAACGGCTATGATAAGCGAAAAAACGGCTAAAGCGATACTTAGCGGCAATATGTCCACCGAAAATTTATTTAACGAAATTGACAATCCGCCGTCCGACGGTTCTTTACCGCTTATCGCAGAGCTTTATGAAAAAATGAAATCGCAGGGCTTAAGGCCTAAAACGATAGTCGATTATACCAGAGAGCCATATGTATTTCCGGCCGGTAATGTAAGGATCACTATTGATTACAACATCCGTACCGGTTTATTTTATACAAATTTTCTGGACTATGACTGTCCCACAATTCCGATTGCGGACTCTCCGATAATCCTTGAAGTGAAATGGGATGAATGGCTGCCGGACATAATCCGCGATGCCGTTCGTTTATCGGGACGACGCAGCAGCGCATTTTCCAAATACGCCGCCTGCCGGATGTACGACTGACGCGCTTAGTGCCGCTACTGCGCTCAACGCAGCGAAAGCGGCTTGCAAGGGTTTTGTTAAATCTGCACAATTTCAAAAACATAAATCAGAGTTTCGCAATCGCTAAAAAAATATTATAGTAGAAAAGGAGTTACATCAATGACTTTTAATGACATTTTTAAATCCAATTTCCTCGAAAACATTTCAAGCGTAAGCATTTTTGATATGCTGCTTGCTTTATTCCTCGCCTTCGGTATCGGGCTATTCATATTTTTTGTCTATAAAAAGACCTTTTCCGGAGTCATGTATTCCTCAAGCTTTGCGGTGTCGTTGGTGGCGATAACGATGATAACGACGTTAGTAATTCTTGCGGTAACTTCCAATGTAGTTCTTTCACTTGGTATGGTCGGCGCATTGTCTATCGTTCGTTTCCGTACCGCAATAAAAGAGCCTCTTGACATAGCTTTTCTGTTCTGGTCTATTGCAACCGGTATCGTACTTGCGGCCGGTATGATCGTGCTTGCGGTTATCGGCAGTGTTTTTATCGGTGTATTTCTTCTGCTGTTCGTCAACAGAAAAACTCACGCCAATCCATACATAATCGTACTTAGCTGCTCCGATCACGAGAGTGAAACAAAAGCTATGGACTTTTTGAATAATGAAGTAAAACGTGTAACCGTAAAAAGCAAAACCGCCAGAAAAGGCGCCGTTGAACTCAATCTGGAAGTACGTATGAAAAACGATAACACTGATTTTATCAACGAGCTCTCCGCAATGGAAGGTATCAATAATGCGGTACTGGTCAGCTATAACGGAGATTACATGGGATAAAGGAGGTTTGTTATGTCAACCAGTAAACGTATTGACCAAATCTGTATCGGAGTGCTTATTTTCGTATTAATACTTACCACTCTTTTTATCAATGCGGAAAAACTCGGCGTTCAGGCTGTCAGCGCGCCCGTCGGTTATGCGTCGAGGCTTTTTGATACGGCCACAGTCCATACCATTGATATAGTTATGGACGATTGGGATACTTTTATTGAAAACTGCACTGATGAGACCTACGAAACCTGTGCGGTGGTAATTGACGGTGAAGCGTACAAAAATGTCGCAATCCGCGCAAAGGGAAATACTTCACTTTCATCGGTTGAGTCCTATGGAAATAATCGATACAGTTTTAAGATAGAGTTTGACCATTATGACAATTCCAACTCTTATTACGGACTTGATAAGCTATGCCTTAATAATATAATTCAGGACAATACTTATATGAAGGATTATCTCGCTTATCAGATGATGTCGGCCGCCGGAGCCGACGCGCCTTTATGCAGTTATGCATATATTACCGTAAACGGTGAGGACTGGGGTTTGTATCTTGCTGTTGAAGCTGTCGAAGATTCGTTTCTGCAGAGAAATTATGGCAGCGACTATGGTAAACTGTATAAACCCGACAGCTCCAATTTAGGCGGCGGCCGCGGCAACGGACGGCATTTTGAAATGCCGGAGGACTTAGATGCCGATAATAATGCTGATAGTGCCAACAACGACGCTAATTCAGATTCCCCCAATAACAATATCGATAAGGAAACCACTGACAGCAGTAATCTGAACGGGAAACCGCCGGAAAACAGCCGCAACGGCATGCGTGGCAATATGAACGGCAATATGCGCGATAATATGGGCGGCGGCATGCACGATAATATGAACGGCGGCATGCGCGGAAGCGAAGATGTTTTGCTGAAATACAGTGATGACGAACCTGACAGCTACTCCAACATATTTGACAATGCCAAAACCGATATATCCGACAGTGACAAGGCCAGACTCATCTCCTCGCTTAAACAGTTAAACGAAGGTAAAAGTCTTGAAGAAGTCGTAGATATTGACGAAGTTTTACATTATTTTGTTGTACACAATTTTGTACTGAACTTTGACAGTTATACCGGCTCCATGATACACAATTATTATCTGTATGAAAAGGACGGACGCCTTTCAATGATACCTTGGGATTACAACCTGTCGTTCAGCGGTTTTACTTCCGGCGATGATGCATCGACGCTCATAAATTATCCAATCGATACTCCGGTTTCCGGCGGCAGTGTCGAAGACAGGCCCATGTTGGCATGGATATTTAATAATGAAGAATATACAAACCTTTATCATCAATATTTTAAGGAATTTATCTCGGAATATTTCGACAGCGGATATTTTACGGAAATGGCAGACTCCGTATCGGAAATGATTTCGCCTTATGTGGAAAAAGATCCGACTAAATTCTGCAGCTATGAAGAATTTGAGTTAGCGGTGACTAACCTCAAAAAGTTCTGTCTGCTGCGCGCCGAAAGCGTATCCGCACAGTTAGACGGCACAATAGCGTCTACTTCTGACGGACAGGCCGCCGATTCTTCTTCTTTTATAGATGCAGGCGATCTTAAAGTTTCCTCCATGGGTTCTATGGGAATGGGTAAAGGCGGAGCGCATGACAGGGGGCCGGCAGATTTCCAAAACTTCCAAAAGGACGGTTTAAGCCCTGAGGGTTTTGGTTCTGACAGCTTTGGCCCGCCTGTCTTAGATCCGGACGGCTCAGATCGTCCGGACTTCCCGACAGATCCCGTCGAGAATTAAGGCGCGCATAGAGTTTCTGCGGGTTATATCTTCATACTTGCTTTCATTAAGCACCATGACCCAGCATATGATTTTTGAATAGATATCAAGAACCAGATATTCCATTTCATCTTTGGAGGGTGTTTTTCCGTCGCGAAATTCATCCTCCAGAATATTTCTGACAAATTCCACGATACCTTCTTTGGCGCAGAACACTTCTTTAAAAAGCTCCTGCAACCGCCTGCTTATCTCGGTATTGTCAGACAGCATATTCATCAGCCGCAGCAGGCATTTGGCCTTCGGAACCTCCTGCTCTATCTTGCGCATCATATAATCGACTTTATCATGCAGGTTTTTCTCTTTGCAGACGCCTTTATAAAGCTGTCTGCAAAAACTTTCGCTGTTATAAAAAAGCGCCTTAGCTATCATTTCTTCTTTATTAGAAAAATATTCGTAGGCCGTACCCTTGCCTATACCTGCTTTTCCGGTTATCTCCGCTACGGTCAGATTGTTTAGATCCGCGCCTTCTTCGAGAAGCTCGATCACCGCTTCATAAATGGCTTTTTCTTTAGGTGAATATTCCTTACTCATTATCTCCTGCATCCTCCCCCTCTGTAATGCCGGAATCCTCTTTTACTTTTGAAAATAATCTCTTGAACAGACCTTTTCTTTCTTTATTTTTATCCGAACGAATAAATATATCATATATGCACGGAATTACGACAAGCGTAAGCAGTGTTCCGTAAATAAGTCCACCGATCGTAACTACCGACATAGGTTTCGACATATCCGCGCCCATATCGTCGCTGAATGCCATAGTGCTAAGTGCAAGTATAGTTGTAAGCGCGGTCATCATAACAGGTCTTATTCTGGTCCTGCCTGCAGTCATTATGGCTTCTTTTTTCTCCATACCGCTTTCTCTGAGCTGATTGATATAATCCACAAGCACGATACCGTTATTGACTATGATACCCGACAGCATAACGAAACCGATAAGTGCGATAACGCTCACTTCGCTTCCGCTTATGGCAAGCCCCATAAAACCGCCGGTAAACGCAAGCGGAATGGTAAACATTATGATAAACGGCGAAAGCAGCGACTGGAACTGTGCCACCATTATCAGATACATAAATATGAGCGCAAGCGCAAGCATCAGATATACCTGCCCCATAGCTTCCGTTATCGTTTCGTTTTCACCGCTCATCTCATAACTGTAACCGTTTGGCATCTCATAATCTTCAAGGGCTTCCTTCACGTCCGCCGAAACGAAGCCGACATTATAACCGTCGGCAACGCCCGCGCTGACAGTAATATATCTGGTCTGATCTATACGGTTTACGGACTTAGGCGCTTTGGTACTCTCAAATTCCGCTATATCCGAAAGCTTTATCTTCTCTTTGGTTCCGTCCTGTTTGGTCCTGTCAAGTTCCAGATCTTTTATCAGATCTCTTGTAAGCTCCATGTCTTTGGCGTTCTTAACGTATACGTCATATTCTTGGATTTCCGTCTCCAAAGTAGTCGCGCTGGCTGCGTCGGCAAGTTTTGCCTGTAACTGCTGATATACCTGCGCAACCGTCAAACCATGCTCAATCGCTTTGTTTCTGTCGATAATTACTCTCATTTCTCCTGTTGAATCTTCCAGACCGTCCGACACATCAACGGTTCCTTCGACCGTCTCCACTATGGCCGCTATATCCTGAGCGATTTCTTGAAGAGTATCAAGTTCACGTCCTTTTATCTGAACGGAAATCCCTGACCCGCCCAGCGCGCTCATATCCATAGTAGAAGTTTCTATTGCGGCTTCCGCATTATTTTGCTCCAGAATATCCGCAATACTTTCCTCTATCTCGTCCGCGATCACAGTATTATCCCGCGTTTTATCTTCGCTTAGCGATATATAGATAGAAGTTTCGTTCGTGCTCGAATTGCCGCCTCCTGATATCATACCGAGAGACGACGAGCTTGCCATAGCGCCCACATCCACTACTTCCTCTACTTCCATAAGTTTCTCAACGACTTCGTCCGTTACCTGCGCGGTATCTGCAAGCGGCGTATCCTTAGGCATCGTAAGCGTCATGCTTATCTGGGTACTGTCCATCTCAGGCATAAACGCTATACCTCTCGAAAAAGCCGCCGCCATACTTGCAACTAACAGTACAACTACCAGTATTAACACTACCGGTTTAAATCTTAAAGAAAAACCAAGCAGTTTTTCATATACTTTCATCAGTCCTTTAAAGAATCTGCCTTCTTTCGCGGACTGCGTTCTTGACAACAGCCCCGCGCCCATAGCAGGAACCACGGTAAGCGCTATAAGCAGACTCGCCAGAAGGGAATAAGCTATCGTAAGCCCCATATCCACAAAAAGCTGTCTCGTAATACCTTCAGTAAATACTATAGGTAAGAATACGCAGACCGTTGTGAGCGTAGATGCTAAAATAGCTCCCGCCACTTCGCCCGCGCCTTCAACCGCCGCTTCTTTCGCCGAATAACCTTCATTCCTTAGTCTGTATATATTTTCGATAACAACTATTGAGTTATCTACAAGCATACCTACGCCAAGCGCCAGACCGGAAAGCGAAATAACATTCAGCGTGATCCCGCTGAAATACATACATACTATTGCGGTAATAAGACTTATAGGTATGGAGCAGGCTACTACCGCGGTAGGACGCCAGTCTTTTAGAAAGACTATCAATATTAATATTGCGAGGATCGCGCCAAAGACCACATTGTTCATAATGGAATCCATAACCAGATCTATATAGATTCCCTGATCCATCAATGTGATCAGGATCAGATCGCTGTTTTCTTTTTTGAGTTCTTCAAATTTATCCAGTATCTTATCGGACACATCACCCGTTGAATAACCGGTCTGCTTCTGCAGCGTGATCATAATACCGGCTTCGCCGTTTACGTTAGTATAAATGTCGGCGGAATTATCCGTCATAAACACATCCGCGACGTCTTCCAGAGTGATTATATCCACTCCGTCCATTTCCGGATTCATAATAGGCATTTTCTTAAGTTTCTCGATATCTTCGGGCTTGTCGCCGACTCTTACCAGATAGTCTATGCCGTCCTCGGTCACATAGCCTGCCGGCATTGAGAAGTTCTGGGCTGCCAAAAGCGATTTAACTGTATCAACGGTAAGAATGCCGTTCATATCGGCCTGATCATAGGCATCCTGCCTTGACTCCTCCAATTCCTCCTCTCCGTCGGCTATCTCCTGTAACGCATCTTTCATCTGCTGAACGGAATCGTTAAGCTGTTCTTCGGCATCCGTGATCTGTTCCCAACCGGAATCTATCTGCTCCTGCCCGCTCTCAAGCTGTTCTTCACCGGCTTCTAGCTGAGCTTCGCTGCTGTCGAGCTGCGTTTCTGCGGAAGTTATCTGCATCTCACCTATCGTTATGGCCGATTGTGCATTGGCAAACTCGATCGCTGCGGTAAGATTGCCTTTATATAATTCCATAAGGGCTTTGTCTATCTTGGCAATGTTATTGTCTATTTCAGGAAGCTGTTCTTGCCCTTTCGCTATATTTTCTTCCATAAGTGCAATATTCTTATTAAGCTCATCTTTTTGCGCTTTGAGCGCTTCGATCCCTGCATCACCGCCCATTGCCTCTATGGCCGACTGCATAGCCGTCTTCATAGCAGAAAGCTGCGTTCTTATCTGATCGTCGCTCATAGCGCTTACATCTGTCTGAAGTATCTGTGACGCCATTGCTCTTGCTGCCGTATCCAGAGCGCCTTCCGCCGGTATTGCATCTATCGCGTTTATGACTGCAACCGCATCTTCATACTGTTTCAAGGCTTCATCAAGCTTGGCCAGCCCTTCTTTAGCAGTATCTAACGCGGCTGGCATTGTTGCGATAATAGATGTTTTGAGCGCTTCCAGATCCGCCTTACCCTTAAGAAGCTGTTTTTCAAGCTTGTCAAGCTGGGCTGCGGTTTCGTCTTTTTTCCTATTAAGCTCGCTTTTACCGTTTTCCAGTTCGGATTTGCTGTTCTCTATCTCGGCTTTACCGTCGGCAAGCTTTTGTTTGTTTTCTTCAAATTCTTTTTTACTGTCGTCCAGCTCCTTCTGGCTGTCAACAAGTTTCTGCTTATTATCCTCGATCTCGGTTCTGGCTTCATCAATATCGTCCTGACCGTCATAAATTTCCTGTCTTGCGTCAGCAAGCTCCTGCTCGGCGTCCTTCATCTCATCATCTATATATCCGAACACCTGTTCGTTAATCTTATCTATCTTTTCCTGTCTGATTATGACATTGACGCTTTCTTCAAGCAGTCCCGTCGCATTGGCGGAAGCGACGCCCTCTATGCTTTCAAGCTCCGGTATAATCGTATCCTGCGTCATATCGCTGACCTGCGCGTTAGTCATTCCGACTCCGCCGACAGCAGCTATCATGACCGGCAGCATATCCGGATTAAGCTTCATAATAATAGGATTTCCTATGGAATCGTCCCAGTAGCTTTTGATCTGATCCAGATTTTCCCTTATTTCAAGCGATACGGCGTTCATATCTGTTGACTGCGCAAATTCCATAATGACCACCGAATAATTTTCGCTGGAAACGGAGCTTATATTTTCAATATTGCTGACCGTCGCCATTGATGACTCCACAGGCTTGGTAACTGCCATTTCCACAGTCTCCGGACTCGCTCCCGGATAAGTAGTCATTACAATCACATATGGCAGGCTTATGCTCGGCAGCAGATCCGTTGACATCTTAGTAAACGACACTATTCCAAGCACGATCACAAGGATCACTCCCACCAAAACAGTGTAGGGCTTTTTAACGCTGAATTTTCCTAACATTTATGTACGCTCCTCTTTAAAAATTTAAGTCCTTTGCTTATTTCCGCTTCCGTCCGACCAGTCGGTCGGCGCAGTTTAAAAAAATATATACAACCGCAAATATTCAAGTGCAAAATAACCCCTAATAATATCAGAGGTTATCAAATGCCGCAGACCGGGGTCGAACCGGTACGGGTATCGCTACCCACGGGATTTTAAGTCCCGGGCGTCTGCCAATTCCGCCACTGCGGCTGATGGTAGCCATGTTCATAAAGCTCACAACTACCATTTATATCATAATATTAACTGAATTGCAAGAAATTTTTAACGGGAGCCGCCTCATCCCTTCCGGATGCAGGGCTCTCTTTATCGCTGCGATACTGTAATACGATTGCGGACTTTGGCGGCAGCGTAATGTGTAATTTACCGGATATCACAGGATACTCCTTTAACTTCGTTGTATATCCTTCAAAAGTTGTGAATATCAACTGTTTAAGCATACATTGTTTGGGTATGCCAAGATGCCATACCGTCAGATCCTTTGTAACCTCATAATCATTATTATTTACAAGTATCACCGACTGATGTTCCTTTGTAAAACGTCCATATCCTATAAAATTGTAGTCTGCATCAATATACTTCAGAGAACCGGTTAAAAATTCCTTATTCTGCTTGTGCATCCTGATTATATCTCTGTGGAATTCTATCAATTCCTTATCTTCATGCCCCCACGGATATGTCCGGCGGTTATCCGGATCGGTAAACCCGCATACCCCTGCTTCGTCGCCGTAATAAATCGTAGGCGCCCCGATCCATGTCATCTGAACTACTACTGCTTCCCTCAAGACAGCCTTATTAATTCCGGTTTCGGCCGCTTCAGGTCCGAGAGTATTGGTACGTCCGACTTTATAATTAGTTCTTGTCAAAAATCTCGAATGGTCATGATTTGACAATTCGTTCATGGCAGTCAAAAGAGACGGCGCGGTAAAACTCGCGCTGTGATGTTTCATCGCCTCCCAGAAACTGTCCGCATTCCCTTTTAAATCCTCACGATAATCGTCACTGTGTTTTTCCATTCCGGTTAAAAACCAGGTGAGTGGTTCCATGAAAGCATCATAGTTCATGACCGTATCCCATTCATCGCCCTGAAGCCAGTCCCTGGGACTTCCGTAATGCTCAGCCAATATTATGGCATCCGGATTAGCGCTCTTAACCGCTTTACGGAAATCTTTCCAGAAACGATGGTTAAATTCGGCGCCGTGCCCCAGATCAGCCGCCACGTCAAGACGCCAACCGTCAGCATTATAAGGTGGAGAAACCCATTTTTTACCTATTTCAAGTATATAGTTTACAAGCTCCACAGACTGCTCATAATTCAGCTTAGGCAGCGTGTCATTTCCCCACCAGCCGTCATACGCCGCATTATAAGGCCATCTGTTATCATTAAACTGAAAATAATTCCGATAAGGACTGTCCTGTGAAATAAATGCGCCTTTTTCATATCCCGGAGCATTTTCATAAATCTTCTCACGATCCATCCACTTATTAAAAGAGCCGCAGTGATTAAACACTCCGTCCAGAATAACTTTCATGCCGCGCCTGTGGGCTTCTTTCACCACCTCGGCAAACAGTTTATTACTGGCCTCAAGATTTAATTTATTTGAAACACGATCGATATATTTGGTTGCATACCGGTTTTCCTGCTGCCACGGCTGCAGCGCTTCACCCTCATCACTGATTATCTTTCCAAAATGCGGATCTATATAATCATAATCCTGTATATCGTATTTATGATTGGACGGCGACACAAAAAGCGGATTAAAATATATCACGTCCACTCCTAAATCCTGCAGATAATCCATCTTATCCAAAACGCCCTGCAGATCTCCGCCGTAAAATTCCCTTACGCCCATTGACGCCGGATATTTGTTCCAATCGTCTACCTTAACGGTTCCCTCACCTATATAACGATATTCATTCGTAAGAACATCATTGGACGGATCGCCATTGTAAAATCTGTCCACGAATATCTGATAAAATACCGCGCCTTTCGCCCAATCGGGAGTTTTAAATCCCGGTATCACCTGAAAATGATAATATGCGTTTATATCTTTGACAACCCCGCGAGTATCATAGTAACAGAAGATCTTTCCGGCGTATATCTCAAAATAATAACTTAACTTTTCATTGTCAAGCTGTTCCGTATGCGTATAATAATCGAAATAATCGTCCGTCTCGCTTTTAAACATCAGATACTTTTCGCCTTTGCTGACGAAAAATACTTTATCTATATTATTTCTTGCCGTACGGAATTTAATCGTTATCTCACTATATGCGTTAGGCTCCGCAGGGGAAATAAAGTTTTCAGTGGTATCCGTGAACAATGCTCTTTTATTAAAAACCGGCCTCATGGACGCTATATACTGATAACTCTGTTCCGCCTTCCAATAATGGTTTATATCCATATGATCCCCCATTCTTTATCTGACTGATATAATACATTTTATACTATATGTTGTAGGTATTCAAGTAATTCCGTACAAGAATAAAATAAGCCCCGGCGAAATCTGCCATATAACGTAAAAAAGACAGCTTTTAATGGCTGTCCTTTTTAGAGAAGGTATTTCTTCTTATGGGGTATAGCAAAAAACTATATAATGTATTGGGGGTTACAAGTGTATAATAGCACAGCCTTATAAACTCTACAATACCAAGTTTTCACAAATATTACAAAATCAAATTCAAAAAACTATGCAAATTGCACAAATATCATTCTCCGTCAAACAAAGCTTCGAATTCCGCTCTGTTGATCCTTTCTTTTTCAAGCAGCAATTCCGCGCATTTATGGAGGATATTTTCATATTTTAAAATGATCTCTTTAGCCTCTTTATAGCACTCGTCTATTATTGATTTAACCTCTTTATCAATCTCACCTGAAATGATCTCGCTGTGGTTCTTGGCATGCGCAAGGTCGCGGCCGATAAACACTTCGTCATCGTCGTCATCATAATTGATAACGCCTATATTATCAGACATTCCGTATCTTGTGACCATTCTTCGGGCCGCTTTAGTAGCCTTCTTAATATCGCTGAAGGCGCCTGTAGTCACATCATCAAAAATGATCTCTTCAGCGATACGTCCGCCTAAAGATACCATTATGTCTTCTTTCATCTTGCCTTTAGTAATAAACATTTCATCTTTTTCCGGCAGCGGCATGGTATATCCTGCGGCGCCTATTCCTGTGGGAATAATGGACACCGTATATACCGGGCCCACATCCGGAAGCACATGGAACAAAATGGCATGACCGGCTTCATGGTATGCCGTGATACGTTTCTCCTTGTCAGATATGACACGGCTCTTTTTCTCGGAACCTATACCGACTTTGATAAATGCTTTCTTTATATCTTCCTGCTTTATAAAAACGCGTTGATCCATAGCCGCATTTATCGCCGCTTCATTCAGGAGATTTTCCAGGTCCGCTCCCGTAAAGCCGGCCGTAGTCTGCGCGATCTGTTCAAGATCCACATCATCCGCCAACGGCTTATTCTGCGCGTGAACTTTTAAGATATCCTGCCTGCCTCTTACATCCGGAGCGGATACGCTTATCTTTCTGTCAAACCGTCCCGGTCTCAGGATAGCGGGATCGAGAATATCCACCCGGTTAGTTGCGGCTAACACTATTATTCCTTCGTTTACTCCAAAACCGTCCATTTCTACCAACAGCTGATTCAGCGTCTGCTCTCTTTCATCATGACCGCCGCCCATACCGGTCCCTCTTCGTCTTGCTACCGCATCTATCTCATCTATAAAGATTATACACGGCGCATGACGCTTAGCTTCCGCAAACATATCGCGCACGCGTGAAGCTCCGACGCCGACAAACATCTCCACAAAATCCGAACCGGATATACTGAAAAACGGTACGTTTGCTTCACCCGCTATAGCCTTGGCAAGAAGCGTCTTTCCGGTGCCGGGCGCGCCTTCAAGCAGGACGCCTTTGGGTATTCTCGCGCCTACCCTCGTAAACTTGGCCGGCTCCTTTAAAAACTCCACTATCTCTTCAAGTTCTTCTTTTTCTTCTTTTAAACCGGCGACGCCGTCCAATGTCACTTTATTATCACCTATGGACAGTCTCGCTCTGCTTTTTCCGAAATTCATCATCTTGCCGCCGTTTCCGCCGGACGCATTCTGTGAATTAAACATTACAAAGAAAAAGACGCATATTATTGTAACAAGCAATATCGGAAATACACTGTTTAAAAACCAGTTTTCCTCAGGCACCGCCTCTACCGTAGGATCAAGTCCGTAACTTCTGATAAAACTTTCTATCTCTCTTACGTCAGTTACATAAAACCTTCTCTCTTCCCCGCTCTTTAATGTAACTCTTACAGAGCCGGTAGGAGTTTCTTTGTCAGGGCTTATCGTAACCATCGCCACGTTGTTCTCTTTTAACTGACTCTCAAACTCTCCTCTGGTATAGTTATTGCCCTGAACTCTGAATGTTCCAAGCCATACTGTAACAAACAGCAGACCTGCGATAATTATAAAATATAAATAAAAACTTTTGTTATTCTTACTCAAAGTAAACCTCTTTCTCCATAATCACTTAGTATGTTATGTATACTTACTTTTATTATCTTGGCCGTTGCATATATTCTGTCCGCATCGTTTTCTGTTTAATCAAACTTCACCGCGCCTATATACGGCAGATTTCTGTAACGCTGATCATAATCAAGGCCGTAACCCACAACAAATTCATCGGGGATCTTAAAACCTATGTAATCCGCCTCTACATCTACCACTCTGCGGTCAGGCTTATCCAACAGCGCACACAATTTGACGTCGGCAGCTCCTCTGTCTTTTAAAAGCTCTTTAAGATATTTTAAAGTCCTTCCGGTATCCACTATATCTTCTACCACGATCACATGCCGCCCGTCCAAAGGTTCTTCAATATCTTTTTTGATACTGACCACTCCTGCAGATTCCGTGCTGCTTCCGTAACTTGAAAGCGACATAAAATCAATCGACACAGGCACCGTTATTCTCTTGGCAAGCTCACACATGAAAAAACTGGCGCCTTTTAAAATACATATTAAATGTACGCTCTTCCCTTCATAATCTTTGCTTATACGTTCTCCTATCTTACGGATTCTCTGACCGATCTCGTCCTCAGACAGCATAACCTCTACATGTTCAGCCATTTTCATCTTCCTCCAGACATACCTGCAAGATATGTTTCGTATTTTCATCGACCTTATAGTATTGGCTTATCCTATATCCCGGAACCCACAAAATATGCATTCCGTCCGCCAACAGATAAAGATTTTCCCTCTTAGACACGGGAATTTTTTCATTTATCATATATTCTTTAATGCTTTTCTTCCTAAATCCGCTGTCTATCGTAAGAAAATCTCCCGTTTTACGCGTCCTCAAGACTAAAGCCCTAGTTATTTTATCACAATCAAACCATTTAGTATATGTTTTTTCCGGAATAATTTGACCTTTTTTATAAAAAAATTCCTCTCTGTCCATATATCTAAAACTAAATATCCCCATATCGCCCGCCCTGACTCTGCATGGCGCGGATATCTGTATCTGCGGATATTCTTCATGTTCCGGGGATCTTTTATCATTCTCCTTTCGGGGTTTAAATATGACAAGTGTGTCATATTCTTTGCGCGCCGCAAGCCCGTATGGAAGGGAAAGCTCTTTGCTTCCTTCTTTAAAACTGATATTATGCAAAGCCGTTATATGCTCCTTTGTTATATCCTTTCTGTATGGAGTAAGCGCTTCCATACAGTGAAGCAGTATAAGCTTCTGCAGAAATTCTTCTTCTTTTCGAAAAACTTTAAGGTCTATCTCAAGTCTTTTATCCTGCCCTGAACCTTTTACACAACGCCCATAGGCCAGATCGGCCTGCTTTTGTACAAAAACCTGCGTCTGCGCAAGCACATCGGCCGCGTCCGAAATATGTACGGTCGCATTTTGGCAGATTTGCTCATTGGCATAAGCCAATATGTGGTGACGTATCTTATTTCTCGTATAAGTATCATCATCATTGGTTTTATCTATGCAAAATCCGGTTTTTTCCTGTTCAAGATAAGCTTCTATCTCTGAACGTTCCAGACAAAGCAACGGCCTTATGATATTATCCCTGACCGGCCTTATGCTTCCCAGTCCTTTTAACCCGCTGCCGCGGAAAAGATTGAATAGAAATGTTTCAGCCTTATCGTTGCAGTTGTGCGCGACTGCTATTTTATATTTATCCTCATTTTGCTTATCAAGCGCTTCCTCAAAAGCGCGGTATCTCAGCTTCCTTCCCGCCTCTTCCAATGAAAGCCCGTTTTCTTTGGCGTAGCCGGGCATGTCCACTTTTTTCAGAAAAAAAGCGACCCCCAGTTTTTTACAAAGTTCTTCGACATAGGCCGCGTCTTTATCCGCGTCCTCTCTCATTCCGTGGTGCACATGAACCACCTTAAGGTCAAAACCAATTTCCCCGGACAATTTAGCTAATATAAGCAGCAGACATACCGAATCCGCCCCTCCGGACACTCCCGCCAAAACAACATCATCTTTGGCGATCATATCATATTTCTTTATAAAAGTTCTGACTTTATTATAAATATCGTCTGTTATTTTATTTCCCATCTTTACGCTTCCTGAAGTTTTACGATTTATCCGGCAAACCCT
This sequence comes from uncultured Lachnospiraceae bacterium, assembly GCA_947631625.1. Taxonomy (GTDB): domain Bacteria; phylum Bacillota; class Clostridia; order Lachnospirales; family Lachnospiraceae; genus UBA3282. Next base: position 210,119 of record CANRMA010000001.1, read on the forward strand.
TTATCTATTGCCATATTCCTATTACCAACACTGTCATATCGTCCGGGATCTTACCTTTACTGTACCGGAGGCAGCTCCCCAGGATCTGATTGGCTATCTCCGTAGGATTGGTATGATATATCCTTGCTATTATTTCCGGTAAAAGCTCTTCCTGCCCTTCTTTTGCAAGCGCATCGGAAATACCGTCGGAAAGCATTATAACATAATCTCCGTCCTGCAGTTTTCTATGCATTACTTCCGGTTCTATATGCTGAAAGATCCCAAGCGGCAGATTTCCGACCGACAGCCTGTCCACCATAAGATCGCGCTTTATGTATGTAGCCGCCGCGCCTGCTTTAACAAAATCACAGTCTCCGGTATAAAGATTCAGTTCGCATATATCCATTGTGGACATATTCTTTTCCTGTTCTCCTGCTGCCAACGCGCCGTTTATGATACGGACCGCCGCCTCTTTTTTAAAACCTGCGCCCAAAAGCATTTCCATCATTTCAATAACCCGCTCTGATTCTTCGCAGGCCGATTCACCTGAACCCATGCCGTCGGATATGATCGCTGCAAGCCGTCCCGACTCTATTTCACATACGGAATAATTATCTCCCGAAATTTTTTCCGTCTCCTTAACAGCTTTTGCAAAGCCCGTAAGAATGTGGAACTTCGGCTCCTCTATAAAGTGATATGCCGTCCATTCTTTAGCCATAAACAACGGTTGGCTTACGGACGGCTGCAGACGCAGATTCATAGCAACGGAAAGCAGATTTGCAATGTCTTCCGTTAAGAGCCCTTCTTTGCCGTGAGCTTTCATTGTAAGATTGAGCTCGATATGTCCGTCATTATTTTCAAGTATCAGGAAATTTTTAAGAAGGATACCGGACTCCTTCAGATATCTTGATATCTGCCTGTATTTCCGCTCACCCACCGGATGATATCTGTATGACTCAAGCGCAACCTCCGACATAATACCTGATATTTCTTTAAGATGTTCCGCTAAAAGTTCTTTACTTTCATACAGCTTTTTATTCCAGAAATATTCCTGACGGCTGCTTTCTTTTTCAGAATACTCATCAGGCTCATTTTTCTGCTCAAAAAGACCTGCAAGCTCCTTAAAAGACTCTGCATAGCCTAAAAGTTTCTGCTTTCCGTATTCCGGCAGCACGGATACAACATTTTCTTCTTTTAACCCTGACAGCCTTCTCATATATCATTCACCATGCCTTTCACCCCGCGTCATCATACATATTATTCATAAGAGCAATATATCCTGTATATGACAATACGCGCGTGGAAAATTATTTAACTATCTATTAAATCAATATATGTGAAGGTTGTCCATATTATTCTAATAAGTTTTAAGCCGCAATATTCCATTAACGATAAATAAGCGCGTTGATCCGGTCTGTTTGGACAAAAAACAGATTTCGGATACCCGGCTATCCAAAATCTGCTTAATTTTCATCTTTAAAAATAATCTCGCCTTCATACACAAGGCCCAGTTTTTCTTTGGCTACTTCTTCCACGTACTTCTTGGTCTGCGTATATTTTCCATACTCTTCTATCTCTTCGGCGCGCTCTTTCTCCGCAGCTATCTCCTGCTGTAACTGAGCAACTTTTACATCATAAGACTCTTTTTTATTCCGAAGCTCTACGCTTTTAACCGCTACCACAATCAGCATCATCAATACTACTGTTGTGACAAGCATCATCGCCAGCCTGTTTTGTCGTCGTTTGCGAAATGCAGCTTTCCTTGCCATTGTATTTCTCCACTACATAAATTTCAGTTTACAATAACTGATTACTGTTTACATAAAATAATTCTAAACATTTTTATGCAAACCGTCAACTTATTTTTGATGAAATTTCGCAATTTTTTTAATTTCTTTTTAATAAAATCCGCAAGCTTCTTTAGCTTTAAAAACAGCCATTTGAGCGGTTTTACTACAATTTGTATGAATTTAAAAATTAACCACATTATCTTGTATATGCAGGTTGACATAATATGTACAAACTTGCCGCCTATCAAAATTTTATAACACAGCATGCCAATGACCGCGCCTATCACCGTAAACCATCTCAGCACTCCGTTATTTTCTCTGTACAGCATATAGAACACGCCTATACCGCATGCAAACCAGAAGACCATATCCTCTAAGGATATCCATAACATATTGTGCTTTATAAGTTTACGTATGATCAGGAACCAGTCGTATACAAAAGTGATCACTATCCCCATTATCATGGAATGCGAAAAAAAGGAAACTTCCTGTATTATATCCCGGCTCATATATCACCTACTTAAAGAGTCTGGACAGCAGAGACTCTCCTTTTGATCCATAACCGGCATTCTCTGAATAAGTGAGGCTGTCGATCCTTCCGTCTATGTCCACTTCCCCTTTATCCAAAGATAATCTGCTTACATGCAGTTCGTTCCCTTTTATCATTAACATCCCCTGTTCCGTCTCCAACAGAATTTCATTAACGTCGAACGACAGCACGTCGTTTACGCCGCTTATAGTACATGTCCTTCTATTGGTAAGCATTAACTTATGGGGCCTTTTATTAATATTGTTTAAATCCTCCATACATACCTCCCTTAAAACTCTTCCAGTTAAGTGTATGCATGGTATTTGGCATTTATCACACATTTATGATAAATAACGGAACAATTCCTTAGCTTCTTCCTTTCGAACAGTTTCCTGCACATCCAATACTTCTACTTTTACTTCTTTATTTCCAAACTGAATGGTAATAACGTCTCCTTCTTTTACATTTGCGGAAGCTTTAGCCGGTTTGTCATTAATAAATACCCTGCCCGCATCACAAGCCTCGTTTGCGACAGTACGCCGTTTAATAAGGCGTGAAACTTTTAAATATTTATCCAATCTCATGATCATTACCATCTCTTTCTTTTTTTCGCAATTACCTGTTAAAACAACGGCCGACACGCTTATGCGGGCCGCCCTTACGTTAATGAAAAAGACCTGTATATGCATATGCATGTACAGGTCAATGTTTTCCAGCCGTTTAAAACCGCAAATTAGTTAAGGGAATCCTTTAAAGCTTTACCTGCTTTGAATTTAGGAGCCTTAGATGCAGGAATCTTCATAACTGCGCCGCTCTGAGGATTTCTTCCTTCTCTTGCTGCTCTCTGAGAAACTTCAAAAGTACCGAAACCTACTAACTGTACTTTCTCACCCTTCTTAAGTTCTTCAGCAACAACATCCGTAAATGCTTTTAATGCTTTCTCTGCGTCTTTTTTTGATAAGCCTGCCTGATCAGCCATAGCTGCAACTAATTCTGCCTTATTCATTTTACTCCTCCTCTTGATATGAGTTTACAATTTTTAGAAGTTTCTCTTTTGAAACAACTATATATAGTTATAAGGTTTTTTTCACTGCTTGTCAAGGTAAAAATGCCCATTTTATCTAAATTGAGAACATTTTTTTACAGAAATAATACTATTTTACGTTTATGTAAACTAAATGGCCTATTTCTTTCTCACCCTGATATTTTCAATACTGCTGTTTTCGCTTACCGTACTATGAGAAGAACCTGTTTTGGATGAGTCATTCGAAGAGTACCCTTTCGTTCCGCTGCTGCCTTCACTCTTTGAACGGGTGCTTTTTGACGAGGTCGTTTTATTCGTACTGCCGGACTTTTCTTTTTCCAGATCCGCAAACGAATAAGTGATATCTTCACCATCGTCATATAAGTAGATTGTGTAACTCTTGGACTGATATCCGGATTTTCTTAAAGCGATCGTATGGCTTCCGATAGTTTTGGCAAAATTTACCGGAGAAATACCCATATAATTTCCGTCCATATATACTTCAACTCCGGCAGGCGCATCGATATAAACCTGATTTTCGGTCGTTACGTTCTGGACATCTTCGTCTTCAGCGTCGTCATCTTTACTTTGTTCATTGTCTTCTTCGGTATCTTCCGTCTGTTCATCACTGCTTTTTTCCATAGTAAAGCTTATGCTTGCATATTCTGAACCCACCTGAATATATTTAGCCATGCTTTCATACCCTTCCGCTTCCAACTCAACACGATGAATTCCGTATGAAAGTTCCACCTCTTCGCTTATATCCGTCTCTTCCCCGTCAATGCGCACTACTGCGTCCGCCGGTTCTACAGAAAATATTACTTTTCCGACCTTGTCCTGCACTATATCAAGTTCCCCTACATTAAGGACCACTTCTTTGTCTCTTTCGATCAGAACATCCTTTACGGTATTCGCATCTCCCAGGGAAATCATGACCTGATAACTGCCTTCCGGTACCGTAAGCATCATATTTTCCGTAATCTGAGTTACCACGGCATTTCCGACTTCGATCCAACCGCCCGCCAAAGCCTGACTGTTGGCAAGCCGCAGATAACCATGACCTTTTTCAACCTTAATGCTGCAGATCTTATGATCTATTCCCCTTATCGTAAGCATGTCCTTATTTACTACGTCCATGACCTCCGTGCGTTCTCCGTTGGATATTACGACAACATCATCCGGCAGAGAATATGTATTGGAACCTATTGTTGCGGTTTTATTGGCACCGCCCAGATCATAATTTTCTACGTTATCATATTCCCATGACTTGGGGGATATCTGCATACTTGCAAGTTTTTTCTTACTCTTTAAAAAAGTAATATCAACTATATCCCCCGCCTCTATCTGGGACATGGACATTGTGCCGTCATATTTATCTTTTACATATGTAGTTCCGTCATAAGATAACGTATATTGTTTTCCCGTGGCAATGTTCATAAATGTCACATAACCGATGTCTTCCGCCACGGAAAGCACCACGGCCGTGTCGGCGGAATCATAGCTGCCTACTTCGGCAACCACAAAATCCGAACCTACGGTTTTATTTTCTTCCTCCTTGGCCATACCAATATTGCTTGCCTGGGAAGTACAACCCGTAATAAGCAGCGTTAATATCATAACAAGTGTTATGGTTGATGCTGATCTCTTGTACATTTTAATAACCATACCTTTCTCTATTTATGAAAAACCGTTTCCAGAAATTCAGCTTTTTCTTTTTCCTGTGCAAGAAGCTTCTCAAGTTTCTCCATATTGCGGCCCGGTATCCATGCTTTTCCGGAATTATAATAAAAATTGACTATCTTCCAGAACTTCTCCGGATATGCAAACCGATAATACAGCATTATGTAGTCATTTTCAGTCAGAGTCCTCTCTTTAGAATATTCGTTTAAAAGATCGTCTCCCATTTTCTGCGACCAGTTATTTTTCTCAAGCAGCTTACGCATAAACAGGTACAGATCCCTGACCGTATCATCTCTTACACATTTTTCAAAATTGACGATCGCCATTCCTTCTGAGGTCTGTATAATATTATGATACTGGTAATCGCCGTGACATACAATAGGAAATTCATTCCGATTTATATTTTTTTCATTATCTATATAATAACGCATTTCTTCCGTAATCTGCAAAGCGATATCAAAAAAATAATCAAAATTTTTGGTAAGATAGATCTCAAACGGTGTTTTCTGGCTCTTTGTACGAAGGAAACGCCTTACCTTTTTAAGCTCCCTGTTATGCTTTTCATATTCTTTCTCAATATGAAATACCGGTTGGGACGCAAAGCTTTCCCATCCTGACAGATCGGAGCAGTTATGCAGCTTTGCGAGCAGGCTGACCGCCCGGGCACATTCCGCAGGCTCTTTGTTATTACATTCCCTTCCATCGAAATAACTTTTTAATATATAAGGAACTTTATCCTGATCATATACGATAAGTTCGCTGTCCCTGGTTCTTAAAATATTTTCCGATAGGGGAAAACCCGCCTCTTTAATATGCTTTAACAATGCATCTTGAAAATAGACCTTATTTAAAGGTCCGCTATATTCTTTTAATATTAACAAGCCCTTATCCGACTCACAAAGAATAGCCCCCCTGCCTTTCCAGGTACGGCTGACTTCTATATCATAATTGTCAAATAAACCGACAGCCCTGTCATTCACGAAAATACCTCCCATAAGCCCATCTATCCTATATTATGATAGGCCATGGAAAAGTATGATTTTTTTGTCGGTCAATCTTTAAACGGCAGTCCTGAAAGCAGATAATCTTTATTATTAAATTCAGGATGCGCCAAAACAATATCCAACAGTTTTGAAAGAGTTTCACCTATTTCCCTGCCGGATTTCATTCCCATTTCTATAAGGTCATTGCCTGTCACGGCAAGGTCCTTCAGGGAATAACACTCTTTTCTTTCAAGTATTTTTTTATATGCCGCTTTAAATTCTTCCAGTCTGTTAAGTTTCTCTTCTCTTTTAAAACTGCTCTGTGCCATTATATCGGCATATTGAACGCAAAACAACAGGGGCATCAGTTCCCCGCCCATCTGATTCATCAGCCTTTTTACGCTCTCGGCGTCGGTTTTGCCTTTTCTGTCATGATATTTTACCAAAGTCTTAACTTTATAAATAGTATCATTATCAAACTTAAGTCTTTTTAATACCCTGCCGGTAATTTCTTCACCCACCCGCGCATGTCCGTAATTATGGGTGATCCCGTCTTCATCTGTTGAAAGTGTCTGCGGCTTGCCTATATCATGAAAAAGCATGGTAAGACGAAGCACTTTATCAGATCTTATATGATTAAGGCTATGTAATATATGCTCGCCCACGTTATAATCATGGTGCGGGTTATTCTGCCCGGTCTGCATACACTCGTCAAACTCCGGAATAAAATATGCGGTAAGCCCCGTTTCATATGCAATACGGAGATAATCAGGATGATCTGACATAAGCAGTTTAACCAGTTCAGTCTGTATACGCTCCACACTGATATTTTTTATTGCAGGTGCAAGCTCTTTTATAGCGTCCCCGGTTTTTTCTTCCATAACATAACCAAGCTGCGCGCAAAAACGGACGGCCCTCATCATTCTGAGCGCATCCTCGTTAAAACGTTCCTTTGCGTCTCCCACACAACGGATCACGCCTTTGTGAATATCTTCCATACCGCCAAACAAATCGATCAGCCCGGCCTTCTCATTATAAGCCATAGCATTAACGGTAAAATCCCTGCGCCGCAGATCTTCCGCCAAATCTGACACAAATGTCACATTTTCGGGGTGACGGCCGTCGGTATATTCACCGTCAATGCGATAGGTTGTAACCTCAAATCCTTCTTTTTCAAGCATTACCGTAACTGTTCCATGCTTTATGCCCGTGTCGATGGTTTTGTCAAAAAGTTCTTTTATCACTTCGGGCTCGGCGGATGTAGTAATGTCCCAGTCATCCGGTTTTTTTAAAAGAACACAATCCCTGATACAGCCGCCCACCGCATATGCTTCATAGCCTGCTGCCTGAATCGTCTCTATGATATAACATACTTTATGCGGTAACTGTATCTGCATATAACTTTACCTTTCTTTGGGAGTCTCATCCTCTTCAATGATCGCGGCGCTCATACGCTCAATCTCATCTTTGGACAGAACGCTTCGGTTTCTCTCCAGGTATTCCTTTTTCTCATCATCGGTCATATTGTAGAACCTGTCCTCTTTCATCTGGTTTTCCAGACCTAAAACCCCAATACTTAAGGGCAGCTCATTGTAATCCATATCATTCATCCCTTTCCATATATTTAATTGCCGCTTATGGCAATTTATATGGTATACAAAAGGGTTATGATTTATACAAAACAGGTTCATGAACAGTATATTTTATACTTTGCAAAATATTATATCCGCAAAAATATATAAATTCAATCTTTATGTCGCCTTTTCATTGATTTTATGTACAATTTTTCATCGTCGGACACACAATGCGACTCTACGATCTTCTGAAGAGACTTATTATATGTAAAATCATCGAGTATTGAAGGCTCTTCATACATATCCTCAAGATACTCTCTGCCTTTATCCCGATATTGCACATAAAAAACGGAGATTGCCCAGGCCAGGCCCATTTTAACATAATAGACGTCCAAATCCTCATGGGATCTATCGGCCCAACGTCTTCCTACATTGTTAAAAATATGACAAACTTCATCGATATGATCATCATTTATATAATAATTAAGCAGCATTACCAAACCGAAACGAACGTCAAACGCTCTATCAGACTCAAAATACGGCTTTATAAACTCCCACATAAGCGCCGGCTCGTTCTTTGCTATCTTCAAACCCGCGCAGAAGCTGTCGCATACGGACCAGTTATTTATTCCGGGAATATAATCTCTGATATAACTTTTAATATCGTCTGTAGAAACGCCATCTTCTACTTTAAGGTTTCCTATTATCATTCCCTGAAGCAAGGTCTCTTCCATGTATTCATTATAAGCCTGAATATCCAGATACTTAGTCCCGTAGATTTTTTTAATTTCCTTTGCATATTTACGCAGTTTCGGAAGCCTCACACCCAGAATATTGTCTGTATTTGGCAGCAGTTTTGCGCAAAAGCGCTGATACTCCGGCTCTGACATTGAAATAAGGGCATCCCGGACAATATCACGGATATTCCCATCCTCAGCCATATAAACGATCCTGCCTTTCCCTGTCAATGACTTTCAAAAATTTTATAATGTGCTAATTATATCATTTTACATCATAAAAGGAGGCTTGGCAAATGCCTGTGCCTTCATTCTCATATCAATTCAAAAATATAAATTAAAAAAGACTATAAAAATAATAAAAAATATTATTATTATAATCATTGACAAACTGCCATATTATATTGTATTATCTTATTTGTCCTTATGATATCGGGGTGTGGCTCAGCTTGGTAGAGCGCTACGTTCGGGACGTAGAAGTCGCGTGTTCGAATCACGTCACCCCGATTTATCTGTGAACGCGGTTTTATTTCGGATAAAAACCGGAAACATAATAAAAGGGAGCATTATTGTACTCCCTTTTAATAGTTTTAGGAAAGACCGAATTAATTCTGCCACAGTATATTGTAATACTTTTTCTTAAATACATGTCTTTGAAACAGACAAATATTTTCTTTCCTAAAACATTCCCCTTTTACGAACTCTATTTTACAACATCAAACGCCACCGAAGTGTTACTTTTGAAGTAAATTTTGCAGAATTTTAAATAAAATTAACATATTTTATAATTTTTTTTATAAAAGTTGACATTTGACGCGACTGAACGTATAACTATATTGGATTAGTTATTTAATGGAGGTCTGAGTCATCATGGAAGTATACGGTATTTTAAAAGATCTTGCAATAATCATATTTTTTGCAAAAATGTTTGCTATCGCCGCGCGTCATTTTAAAGCGCCTCAGGTAGTCGGAGAGATCATCGCAGGTCTGGTTCTGGGTCCCTGCATGTTGGGCATTTTAGAGCAGACGGACTTTATAGCCCAGATGGCTGAAATAGGCGTCATCCTGCTTATGTTCGCGGCAGGTCTTGATACGGATCTGAAAGAACTGATAAAAACCGGTCCGGTTGCATTTTTAATAGCCGCCTTTGGGGTTTTTGTCCCGTTGATACTTGGAAGCATCTTACATATGTTATTTTACGGTTTTGCTCCGTGGGGCAGCGAAGAATTCTATCAATCCGTATTTACCGGAACTATCATGACTGCCACCAGTGTGAGCATAACTGTTGCTTCGCTGCAGGAAATGGGTAAGATCAAAACCAAAGTCGGCACAACGATCGTAAGCGCGGCGATAATAGACGATGTCATAGGTATTATAGTTCTCACCTTCGTCATAGGCTTTAAAGATCCTTCATCACGCCCTGTTCTGGTTCTATGGAAAACAATTGTGTTCTTTGCAGTCGCTTTGGTCGGCGGATATATTGTATACAAACTCTTCTCCATGTTGGATAAACGATATCCGCATACAAGACGTATACCGATAGCCAGCCTTGCTTTTTGTTTTCTTTTATCTTATGTTGCGGAAGAATATTTCGGAATAGCGGATATAACCGGAGCCTATGTTGCCGGGATCGTACTTTGTAACTTAAGCGACAATGAATATATAGAAAGAAAGATGGACGTTAGTTCTTATATGATCTTCGGACCGATCTTCTTTGTAAGCATAGGACTTAAAACATCGTTTAACGCCATGACCGGACAATTCCTTATATTCTGCATATGTTTCGTTATAGTAGCGCTGCTTGCCAAGATCATCGGCTGCGGACTCGCCGGGAAACTTTGCAAGTATAACCTGACAGATTCATTAAAGATCGGCGTGGGCATGATGACGAGGGGAGAGGTCGCGCTGATCGTATCCCAAAAAGGACTGTCGGCGGGACTTATAACCCCTGACTATTTTACAGCTGTCATTCTGCTTATTTTGGTTTCTTCAATATCAACTCCGATCCTGCTTAAGTTTATCTATTCAAGAGACGATAAAAAACAGCAGGCTCCCGCTGCATGATTTCTGAATGATCTAAGCTTTTATATTCACTGCAATAAATAAAGCGCCGGTATTACGCCAGTGCTTTATTTATTTTATCTTCAAGCTCGCTTTCAGATAATGCGCCTATTATTTTTTCCTTAATTTCTCCGCCCGCAAAGATCATCATTGTCGGTATCGACATAATCTTATATCTTGCCGCAAGCCCGTTCTCTTCATCAATGTTACACTTTCCTACTTTAAGTTTTCCATCATATTTCTTCGCAAGCGCTTCAACTATCGGAGCCATCATTTTACAGGGACCGCACCAGTCCGCGTAAAAATCTACGAATACCGGAATTTCGGAAGAAAGCACTTCCTCTTCAAAATTTGTTGTTGTGATCTTATGTTCCATTATAAAGCCCTCCTTTTATGATATTTTGTCTGTAATAATTTTATCTGCTTATAATATACTTAAAGATCGGATTTCCCATAGACGAAAACCTCTCTTCATATTCCGTCATAACATTACCCTCCATCATGGCAGCATCGTTGTGAAGGTCATAAGTAACCTTGTCCAAATGCCATCCCGCAGGATCTATCTGTTCAAGCGCAAATGTGAAAAGTTCTTTATTGTCGGTTTTAAATTCTATATTTCCTTTTTTATTTAGTATTACATTATATCTGTTTAAAAATTCATGGGAAGGAAGTCTTCTTTTCGCATGTCTTTCCTTTGGCCATGGATCGGAAAAGTTTAAATATATCTTCCCAACCTCTTCCTGTCCGAACACATCGGTAATCTCTTCGGCGTCCATTCTTATAAAATACAGATTGGGAAGTTCCTGCGTCTCCATCTTTTGAACGCCTCTTATCAGGACACTTGAAAATTTTTCAATGCCGATATAATTAATATCCGGATTAAACATTGCCATATCCATTATAAAACGGCCTTTACCCATACCGATCTCTATATGTATAGGATTGGAATTTCCAAAAAGTTCATTCCAACGGTTTTTATATTCTTTCGGATTTTGAACTACAAAGCGGCTTTCGCTTATCGCTTCTTTTGAACCCGCAACATTGCGCAGTCTCATATCTGATCCCGTCTTTCTCATAATTTTCCAACTTATTTTACACTATTTTGTAATTAATTAAAAGCAGATATTAAATATATTTGATTATTTCCTATAAGATTTTCTGAAAGATATAACTTAAGTCATATTATCTTTAAATCGATCAGATAATTAAAAGATATGTAAAATTAAAGATTTATTAAAGATTTATAAATGTATTCCGTTTTTTTTAAATTTAGTGTATTATAGGTTATAAGTTATTAATAGAAAGGTTATGTACAATATGTTGTACTTTTTATATAAAAATAATTCTTATAAAATAAGAACTGCCGTTTTATGTTTGATCATGTCAGTTCTTACTTTTGTTCTTTTTAATATTAATGCCATAACCGCATATGCCGCATCTTATGACGACCTGGCCATGCAGGCTGAGGCAAGAAAACAACTCCCCATACAGTCCAACGAAATAGAGAACTGGCCGGTAGGCCCTGAAATAAGCGCGGAATCGGCAATTTTAATGGACGCCGAAACCGGCGTAATTTTGTATGCCAAAAATATACATGAAAAAGTATATCCCGCCAGCATAACGAAAATCCTGACCTGTCTTCTTGCCATTAACAACGGCAATCTGGACGATATGGTCACTTTTTCTCATGAAGCGGTTTTCAGTGTGCCTCCTGACGGTTCAACAATGGGTATGGATGAAGGCGAATCCATTACTCTGGAGGAATGTCTCTATGGCATTTTGGTAGCGTCGGCTAATGAAGTTGCCAATGCGGTTGCCGAATACGCGGGCGGCACCATTGATAATTTTATCGATATGATGAATGATTATGCCAAAGAAATAGGCTGCGAGGATTCTCATTTTGCTAATACCAACGGGCTTTTTGACGAGAACCATTATACTTCAGCTTATGACCTTGCAACTATCGCAAGAAAATTTTTCCAGAATGAGATGTTGTGCAAGATAGGTAATACGGCAAGGTATCACTTTGAACCTTCAGCCGGGCAGCCGGACGATTTTTATGAAAAAAACAAGCACAAACTTATAACCGGGGAAATTCCCTATGATGGGATCATAGGCGGAAAAACAGGGTATACGGGTGAATCAAGACAGACTTTGGTAACCTGCGCAGAACAAAACGGAATGAAACTTATCTGTGTAGTTTTTAAAGAAGAATCCCCTGCGCAGTTTACCGATACGGTAGAATTGTTTGACTATGGTTTTCAGAATTTTCAGGTACTGAATATTTCCGAAAACGAAGAAAAATTCAATATAGATAACGTAAATTTCTTTAAGGCTGACAATGACATCTTTGGCAGCTCCAAACCCATTTTATCAATTGATACGGACAGCTATGTGATAGTGCCGAATATGGCGGATTTTTCAGATCTGGATTCAACAATAAATTATGATGTCGCAGAAGAAAATCATGTTGCGCAGATAAGTTACAGCTATAATGATACTTTCGTAGGAAGCACTTATGTAAACCTGGCTGAGATTGCCGATCCGGCCGATACTTTTAATTCCGACACACAGACCGTAACAGACATCAGCGTTGAACGCGACAATGAAACCGAACCGACAAAAGAAAATATAATTTTTATAAATGTTAAAAAAGTGCTCATTGGTATTTTAATCTTTGCAATAGTTGTTATCTGTATATTCGTGTTAAGAGCATTTATAAATAATAATAACAGTTCCATGCATCGTAAAAACAGGTTAAAAAGAAGAAAGCGCCGCAGGGAACGTCTCAGATCTTCTTTCGATGATTTTGACTTTTAGCCGCTCTCTTTTCTTTGCGGTGCTTCTTTGAATATTCCTGCTTCTCCTGAATATTTTTTACATCATCTTCGGATATGAACTTTTCCGTCTTAACTACATATGTAAGACCTTCTTCCGATTTACGGATACGTATCTTAGCTTTCATATAACCGTGTTTATCGCAGTATGATACGCTATAATAATGCTTGTTATTCGGCGAAAACCATTTTATCTTTTTCCTAAGGTTTTTATTACACAAAAAACAGTTGGTAGCAGTTACGGTCTTATCACACATTGCTTTAATCTTATCATCAAAACCCCTCGAAATATATTTAAAATAAGGATCCTGATAACAAGTATCGAAAATTACCCCGATCTCATCTTTTTTGCTTGCAGGAATATGAAAAACATCAAAAGAATAATTCTGAAGAACCTGTTTATCCAATCTCTGCAGTATCTTTGCCGTATAATATGCATCACTTAAAGCTCTGTGAAAAGGAATGTCTTTCTCTATATTCATAAAATCTATGGCATATTCCAAAGATTTCCGGGATTTTTTATCTTCACACGCTATACTAAAAAGCTTTTGAACATCCAGAAACTTAAACGGCGCAATATCAATAGGCTCAAGTCCGTAATATCTTATATTTCTCTGAAGTTCTACCAGATCCAAAGGCCCCCATGTACAGAAAATGTAATCCTCGCCCCACCATTTTCTGAAATTTTCCATCACTTCAATGAATGGTTTACCGCCTTCTAATTGCTCCATCCGTATATGTATAAGCTTTCTCGTGATATTATGCAGTTCATGATATACCTGTGGCTTTATCAACTCGTTAAATTCATCGGTTTTTTCACGAAGGTCATTTAACTTTATAGCGCCTATTTCTATAATTTCAAAAGGAAGTACTTTACATACCTCTTCTTCTCCCGTGCTGCTCTGATTCCATTCCAAATCCAAAATTATATAATCCATATAGTATTTCCTGATCTTATAAACCGTTAAAGTGTATCAATGCCTTTACCCGGGCCTTTTATAACGAAAAGCATTGAAAATCTAAATTTTCAATGCTTTTCAATACGTTCCCGAGAGGATTTGAACCTCCGACCCCTCGCTTAGGAGGCGAGTGCTCTATCCAACTGAGCTACGAGAACATTTATGTGAAGCCTGAAATAAACAGACATCCCACCTGTTTTATCACATAGGGTAATTAATATAACCCTGCATCCAGATTATTCCCTTGAACCGGCGTCCCACCTGAGGTTCTCCGTACAGATCCAGAGCGTTTATGCAGACATCAAATTGTAAATCATTACAACTTAATTTCATAACATAAATTTGCTCTCCTGTCAACCTATTATTTATCATTGAAAAATCTAAAATCTCACCAAGTATGGAATATTGGTCACATTCTACCCCATATGGCATAAAATAAGTATCTACAAGACTGAAAACATCTTCCTTTAAAATTTTTTTGGAGATCGTAGTATAAATATCCATATCTTCCAAAGTCAGACTTTCGTAAGCATCTTCGTCACCCTGCCTTGCCGCGGCAATGAGCTTGTTCCTGTTAATAGACGCTTTCTTTACTCTCTGAACTTCTTTTTCATTTTTAACAATAGGAAGTATGATATTTCCCTTAATTGACAAACCTGATAAAGTAAGTGTGGTTCCCCTTATGGGAAGCATTCCGGTATTCTGCGCTTTCACATATGGGATAATATTCTGCAGATAAAAAATAAGGCTCACTCCCACTTTTATATCGTCACAGATCCCGGCGTATGATTCTTTTTCTGCATGACGTTCCACAGAAACATCCTCGCAGGAACTTATGCCTCTTCCTCTTAAATAAGGATAAAAATAGTCATATGTGAATTTATCTTCCGCATCAAATTCGCCACAGACGGCAATCCCTATATTTTCAGCAAAATCTTCACAAAATTCTGCAAGTATTGTATCATCACCGTTAGACGTATACGAACGATGCGTCGAATGCAAAATTATATCAGTAATAAGTTTTTGCTGTTCAATCCTGTCTGTCAGTTCACTAAAACCAATAGCCCGCATATACTTATGCAAAGATTCCACCCCCTGCCTTTTTATTGTATGTTATGACATTTATTTTGTCAGGTTTTACATATTATCTTATCTCAGTCATTCCGCCCATATATGGACGAAGCACTTCAGGTATACGTACCGATCCGTCTGCCTGTAAATTATTTTCCAAAAATGCGATGAGCATTCTCGGAGGAGCCACAACCGTATTATTTAATGTGTGCGCAAAATATTTTCCGTCCTTGCCGTTTACACGGATCCTGAGTCTTCTTGCCTGAGCGTCGCCAAGATTGGAACAGCTTCCGACCTCAAAATATTTCTTCTGTCTGGGAGACCACGCTTCAACATCATAAGATTTTACTTTCAGATCCGCCAGATCGCCCGAACAACATTCTATCGTTCTTACCGGAATATCCATGGAACGGAATAAATCAACAGTGTTCTGCCACAATTTATCAAACCACATCGGTGAATCTTCAGGCTTGCATACTACTATCATTTCCTGTTTTTCGAATTGATGGATACGGTAAACGCCGCGTTCCTCAATACCATGAGCTCCTTTTTCCTTTCTGAAACATGGAGAATAGCTTGTCAGCGTCTGCGGGAGTTTTTCCTCGGGAATAATGGTATCAATAAACTTTCCGATCATGGAATGTTCAGATGTTCCGATAAGATACAGGTCTTCACCTTCAATCTTATACATCATCGCATCCATTTCCGCAAAACTCATAACCCCGTCAACTACTGCACTTCTGATCATAAACGGAGGCACACAGTAAGTAAAACCTCTGTCAATCATAAAATCTCTGGCATAGGCTATAACTGCGGAATGCAGTCTCGCGATATCACCCATCAGGTAATAAAAACCGTTACCCGCAACTCTGCCTGCAGCATCCATATCTATTCCGTTGAACTTTTCCATTATTTCGGTATGATAAGGAATTTCAAAATCCGGAACAATCGGTTCGCCATACTTTTTGACCTCGACATTCTCCGTATCATCTTTTCCTATAGGAACGGAAGGATCGATAATATTTGGAATTGTCATCATATCCTTTTTTATTTTTTCGCGAAGCTCATTTTCCTTTTCTTCCAATTCAGTAAGACGGGCTGCGTTTGCGGCAACTTCAGCTTTCTTATTTTCTGCTTCTGCTTTTTTGCCCTGAGCCATTAATGCCCCGATCTCTTTGGATATCCTATTACGGCTTGCTCTGATATCATCTGCTTCCTGCTGTATTTTTCTTACATTGGCGTCAAGTTCCATAACTTCATCAACCAGAGGTAATTTGGAGTCCTGAAATTTTTTTCTTATATTTTCTTTTACAGCTTCGGGATTTTCTCTTAAAAATTTAATGTCGATCATTTTTCGTAACCATGCCTTTCTTTTAGCCTATGACTTCTTTTATATAAATATTGTTTATATCAAGCAGATCCTTAGTGATATTTACCGGTCTTCCGTTTTTATCCTGTGTTATAAGGATCACAGGTCTTCCTGGAAACTGTTTATTCTGTCGAAGAACCACTCCTATCTCGCCTTCATTTGTTTTAACATATGTGCCGGCCGGATATACTGCAGTAAACTCTAAAAATATATCGACAATCTTGGCATCAAATTTTACTTTTCTGTAAGCTTTAAGGTACTCCACGGCTTCATATACTTTAGCTTTTTCACAGCCTATACCGCATATCATTTCATCAAAAGCATCACAAACCTGAATTATACGGCATTCTAACGGAATGTCCGTTGCTTTAAGAGGATATCCCGAACCGTCTATCCTTTCATGATGATATAATATCATATTCTTGCTCACATTGGAAATCCAATTTTCTCCTTGTAAGGCAGAATATCCATATACGGTATGTTTCTTATATTCGGCGCATTCTTTTTCCGGAAGCTTTTCTATATCCACATTACTGTAATCCATGGTCAGATAAAGCATACCAAGATCATGAAGCAGACAGCCTACACATATATCGTGAATTAAATTCTGCGGCAATCCCATACGCAGAGCCACAACAGCAGCCAGACTGCATATACTTATGGAATGGTCGTAAATATCCGAGCTTCTTTCCCTTATGTCAAATACTTTATTTACTACTTCTTCTTCATTCAAAATATTTGTTATAATATTATCTGCCGTCTGATTTAATTCTATTAATTCTTCATTATGGTAGTAGGTATGTTTTTCCAATACGCTTTTTACTTCGGCTTTAAAAGTTTCTTCCAGTTCTTCTTTTAAAATAGCTACCGATTCCGTACCGTCTTCCCATATACAGACTTCCGTAATATTAAGTTTTTTTAATTTTTCAATATATTCCTGTCTTAAGACCGTTCCTGAAGAAAGCAATATATTATAATCTTCGGCTACTATACTTTTTGCAAGCCTTTCTTTACCTGTCAGATCACTGACATTATATATTTTCTTAGTCATATAATAAATACCAGCCGTTATTTTATATATTATTACCCATTGCGATATCCAGAGCTTTTTTCTCCTCATCACCAAGAGATATATCACATTCGCCATTCTTTATTTCTTTGGTATAAGAATAACATCCGTCCGTACTGTGAACGGAATTTAATATAAATCCGTTATCATTTTCATCAAGCATGGTAAGACAAAAACTTAACTGGCCGCCCATCTGATTGAAAGCATCATATTTTACAATACCTGCTTTCTGATATGCGCCTTCAAGCTTTTTATATAAAGTATGAATATCTTTATTGTTTTTTTCAAGAGAAATTTTAATAAATTTGTTGTCTTCAAACAAACCCATGATATCAGACTCTAAATCTTTTGCATCTTTTCCTGACATAAATTTACTGTATTTTTTATTCAATTTTCCCATTCTTACCATTTGAACAATAACTAACGTTATTAAAATAAGAATAAGGGCGGCCATTACAATAAAAATATATGTAATGTCAATATTTCCAAGGCCCATACTCTTTAGTAGATCATAATTCATCCCCATTATCCATCCTTACTTAACTAATCTTATGCTTTAGACAACAGATCCGTAATTCTGTCCAAATCATCATGAGTATAAAACTCTATTTCTATTTTACCGGCGCCGTTACCTTTAGAATCAATAGATACCTTAGTACCAAGCGCGCGCTTCAATTTTTCCGCTACATCCTGATAGATAACATTCAGACCTTCATCGCCGACAGGCGCTTTTTTAGTTTTCTCAGGCTTATTCAGATTTTTAACTAATTTCTCGACTTCACGTACACTCAGCTTGTCATTGTAAATCTTCTGCGCGACTTCATACTGCTGCTCCGGATCTTCTATAGAAATAAGAGCCCTGGCATGTCCCGTGGAAATTTTATCTTCCACGATCATCTGCTGAACCTCATCACATAATTTCAATAGACGCATGGAATTAGTCACGGCAGTTCTGCTTTTTGAAACTTTCTCCGCCACTTCTTCCTGTTTTAAATTAAATTCTTCCAAAAGTTTCTTGTAAGCCAGAGCTTCTTCAATGGGATTCAGGTCTTCTCTCTGAATATTTTCAATCAAAGAAATTTCAACGATTTCCTGTTCGGTATATTTGCGTATTATAACCGGAACTTCTTTTAAACCGGCAAGTTTTGCTGCGCGCCAACGACGCTCCCCGGCAATGATTTCATAATAGGTTTCCCTATCCTGTACAAGAATGGGCTGCAGCAATCCGAACTGTTTAATTGAATCAGCCAGTTCCTGCAGAGCCTCTTCATCAAAATTTTTTCTCGGCTGTTCGCGGTTTGGTTCTATTTTTGTAATTTTAACTATAGTTTCCTGATCTTTTTCCGCTGAACTTTCAGCAGAATTATCATTGGTTTTACTATCACCGGTTTCATTCGGAGGAATAAGTGCATTTAAACCTTTTCCCAATCCTCTTTTTGGTGCCATAAATTTAACATCCTTTCATATAATAATTTATTATAGATAATTGCGAAACTATGATTTACGTTATCGGGATTGTACAAATTTAACAAAACCTTGCAGGCACGCTTTCGCTGCATTGAGCCTTACAGCGGTACTAAGGCTGCAAAATACGCAGCCTAAGGACCGGTAGGCTCAGAGCGCCTGCATGGTGTTTGTTAAATCTGTACAATCAATATATGTTTAAAGAAAGTTTCACAATTGTCTAAATAATTTATAATAGGCGATTGCGAAACGTCTCCACAATGTACATTAATTGTACAGAAACAATTGAAACGCCGATGGCAATTAAGTAAAAAATAGGCAAAGCTTTATACTAATCCCATAATTTTGAAAAAGGACTAAAATTATAGGTGTTATTTATAATTTTTATTATTTATTACCTCATCGGCAAGCAGCATATATGCTTCCGCTCCGGCTGACTTTGGATCATATATATTGATCGGCATACCGTAACTTGGAGCTTCGGCCAATCTTATATTTCTTGGTATTAATGTACTGTATACGTTTTGCTTTAAATGGCTTTTTACGTTTTCAACTACCTGCATGGATAGATTTGTCCTGGAATCGTACATTGTAAAAACTACGCCTTCCATATCCAGATTCGGGTTTAATCTTTCCTTTACAAGATTTACAGTATGGATCAGTTGACTTAAACCTTCAAGAGCATAATATTCACACTGAATTGGCACAAGCACCGTATCAGCCGTCGTCATAGAATTGATAGTAAGCATACTCAGTGAAGGAGGACAGTCAATTATTATAAAATCATATCTGTCTTTTACCCAGTCCACTTCATTCTTTAATATGTATTCTTTCTTATCAACTCCTATAAGTTCGATCTCCGCAGCTGCAAGATTTACATTTGAAGGTATGATCGATACTTCGGGTATAACATTTTTTAAAATACATTCTTCTATGGAACATTCTCCAAGTATTAATTCATAAATTGTATTATCCAGATCATTTTTTTCAACTCCAAAACCGCTTGTTGTATTTCCCTGCGGATCGGTATCTATAACCAGAACCTGTTTACCTTTTGCTGCAAGAGAGGCAGCAAGATTAATGGATGTCGTAGTTTTACCGACCCCACCCTTCTGATTTGCTATCGCAATAGTTCTTCCCATATTCTTATCTCCAATTCTTTCCCGATTCTTTCGCTTGTAAACGATTATAACACTAATTAAAATTATAATCTATATAAAATTGTCCAAATTATATAAATTTATATAAAATTATATAAAACTAATTTTTAAAATGATTATATACTCATGCTTTTTTGTAGTTTGATCTTTTTTATTAGATATTTTTAAGCCGAATTTTGTATTTAATAAATTTTTATCCGCTAAATCTTAATAATAACCTTAAAAAATGTTTCACGGATATATTTCTAGTGTTATTTTAAATGTTTCACAGATTTTTTTACAATATCTTGGGCAAAATTGTTTCACGTGAAACATTATCTTGTAGATGCAAAATAATTACAATGTTAATGTTTCACGTGAAACATGATATTATTAGATAATTGTAAAACTATGTATCAACATATATAAATTATTTGAATTTAACAAATTTCAGTATTTTTTTAAAAAACATTTAAAGTGTTCTGAGCGTGTAATGCAAAGAATTTATGATTATACTCTAGAAAAGTATTTTCAAATAGACAAAAGACAAAATCCATATTTATTAGATAAAATATCAGCAGTCAAATATATACAAGATGATTTTTTATTGCATATATAGCTGCCTGAGTTCTATCAGATACTTTTATTTTCTTAAAAATACTGGAAATGTGATTTTTAACAGTTCGTTCACTTACGTTTAAAGCTATAGCAATTTCTTTATTTGACATTCCGTCTGCAATTTTTAATAATACTTCATTTTCACGTCTTGTTAAGTAATTTTTTTCTGACTTGATTGTCTTCTCTATATCCGGCTTAATCTTAGGCATTACATACAAAAATTTATCGTTAAGATCAACACCAATACAATTTTTACTATTAATATTATTACTATTATCAGTATTATTAATGCTATTTATATTATTAAAACCATTAATATTATTGATACTATTAATATCATTAAAACCATTAATATTATTAATACCATTATACTTATTAATATTATTAATATTATTAATATCATTAATAAGTATAAAAATTACTTCAAGCAATTCCGAAATATCACAGTTTTTCGACACAATACTATCAACAGAAGAGGATATCACATTAAAAGAAGGTTGAATTAAATTGTTATCTGATAATAGCAAGATTTTTATATTCGGATATTTATTCTTTATATTATCCAAGTCTTCAACAATTTTTTTTCCTCTAAATACATCAATATCCATAATTAATATATGGGGTGTTACTATTTTTAATTTTTCCAGACATTCATTAATATCAGCTGCTTCACTTATAATTTTTACATTTTCATTATACTCCAATAATACCTTAATTCCCTGACGCAGTAATACAAAATCTGATACAAGCGTGACTTTAATATAATCAAACATTTTTATTCTCACTATTATTATTTAATCAAAGCAATTGCAAAACGCTATCTAAAACTTCCGAATTTAGCAATTACCTGCAAGTTTTAAATTAATCTTCTATTTGTAATCATTTCCATTATAAAGTATAATAAACATAATAATAAAAAATATAATAACGACAGGTTTTAAATATACAAAATAATATATAAATTAATATATAAAATAATATATAAAATAATTCAAATTAAAGTTAAATAGTTGCAGATGAAATGTCAATCATTTACCAAAACCATTAATGACTGGAGACAATAAAATAATGAAGAAAAAAATTCTTACTATTACCGCTTTATCTACATCATCAATAATTTCAATTCATATATTAAACAGAATTAATACATTTTTACATACATCTAAAGATCTATTATCCTATTCCGAAAACCATTATTTTCAATGGAGGTTCGGAAAAATAAAATATAATAAAAAAGGCAGCGGTTCACCCTTGCTTTTTGTACACGATCTCACACCGGGAAGTTCAAGTTATGAATTTCACCGTATTATAAATGATCTCACAGATAAACATGAAGTCTATACGTTGGATCTGTTAGGACACGGTCTGTCGGATAAACCGGAAATAACTTATACCAATAATATGTACGAACAACTGATAACAGATTTTATCAAAAATATAATAGGTAAAAAAACAAGCGTTATTGCAACAGGTTATTCTGTACCTTTCATTATTATGGCCTGCCATAACAATCCCAATTTTTTTGATAAAATGATTTTCATTAATCCTCAAAGTCTGTATATGCAGAATGAAATTCCTTCTAAGCAATTGAAATTTTTAAAATTATTGATTGAAATACCGATTTTAGGAACTTTTATTTATAATATCTTAAATACAAAGCGTGATTTTGAAAAAGATTTTAAAAAAGAATATTTTTATGATAAAAACAAGATACATGAAAAATATATACTCAGCTATCTCGAAGCTTCACGAAAACACGGATATTCTGCAAAATTTGCTTTTGCCAGTTTTATTTCAAAATATATGAATACCAACATAATATATGCATTGAAAGAAATAAATAACAGTATTCTTATGATAGGCGGAAGTAAAGAAGACGACATAGAAACAAATCTCGAAAATTATGCATATTATAATAATTCCATAGAGATTGAATACATTCCGGAAACAAAACACCTGCCCCAGTTAGAAGCGCCGGAGAAATTACTGGAACTTATCAGATTATTTATTTAGTCATATCAGCTTTTTAGAATATAACATGGCTAAAAAACATTTCTAAATAAAAATATAAATGAATAAATATATACAGATATAAACGAAAATATAAATATAAACGAAAATACAAATATAAATGAAAATATAAATATAAGCGAAAATATAAATATAAGCGAAAATGCAAATATAAACGAAAATATAAATATAAACGAAAATATAAATACATATTAAAATTTAAACAGATATATATTATACAATCGGACTTTTTGCAGGAACACCTGCTTTTCTTGGATATTTATCCGGAGTCTTCTTAATTTTATTTATAACCGCAAGACTCCGATAAATATCAGAACCCGGTATCATAAATTCCACCGTTTCTTTGATTTCGCCGCCAAGAATTGATATTGCCGTACCGGCTTCTTTAATTTCTTCATTGATTTTACCTGATTTATAAGAAACAAAACAGCCGCCTACTTTTACATAGGGAAGACAATATTCGGAAAGTATTGAAAGATTAGCCACAGCTCTTGATACGCAAACATCAAAATTTTCCCTTAAATTTTTATCTCTGGAAAAATCTTCTGCTCTTCCATGAATAGCTTCTATATCCTCAAGTCCTAATTCAATTATAACAGTATTTAAAAAATTTATCCTTTTATTTAAAGAATCGATCATTGTAACTTTTAATCCGGGAAAAGCAATTTTTAACGGAATAGCCGGAAATCCTGCGCCAGTTCCGATATCGACGAGTGACTTATCGGAAAAATCATTGTATGCTTTTACCAAAGAAAGACTGTCTGTAAAATGCTTTTTCAAAACTTCATTAAAATCCGTGATTGCCGTAAGATTTACACGTTCATTCCATTCGATTAAAAGTTCATAGTATCTCATGAATTGGCACAGTTGGTCTTCACTCAACACTATGCCAAATTCTTTAAGATCACTTTTAAATGAAGAAAGTTCATAATCATTCAGATTTATATTAATCATATTTTGCTCCAATAATTAACGATCAGTTAATAAACCATAATTAATAATTAGAAATTAATAATTAATACTCCATAATTAATAATCCACAATTAATGATTCATAATTAATAATTCACAATTAATGATTCATAATTAATATCCAATAATTAATATCAGTAATTAATATCAATAATTAATTATCACTATTTTTAATTCTGTTATAATGCTCCAGATATACAAGCAGCACCGAAATATCAGCAGGAGAAACACCGGAAATCCGTGAAGCCTGTCCTACGGAAACAGGCTTATAATCAATAAGCTTCTGTCTTGCTTCAAGACGCAGGCTTCCTATATCATTATAATCAATTTCCGGAGGGATTAATTTTTTCTCCATTTTTTTATATTGTTCTACCTGTCTTAGCTGTCTTTCAATATATCCCTCATATTTAATCTCAATCTCGACCTGCTCGATCACATCATTAGGAAGAGGTTTTCTCTCCGAATCGATATCGGATAAAATATCATAGTTAAGCTCAGGTCTGCACATTAATTCTGCAAGATTAGTTCCTGTCTTAAGTAAAGAACTTCCATGTGACTCAAGAAATTTCTGATTATCCTTAGAGGCGCCAACAGACGTATTTTTTAATCTTTCTATCTCTTCATCGATCAATTTTTTCTTTGTTAAAATTTTATCAAACTCTTCTTTTGATACAAGTCCCACTTCATATCCTATCTTACGAAGTCTTAAATCGGCATTGTCCTGTCTTAAAAGCAAACGATATTCCGCCCTTGAAGTCATCATACGATAAGGTTCGAAATTTTCTTTTGTAACAAGATCGTCAATCAAAACTCCTATATATGCCTGCGACCGGTCAAGTATGACGGGTTCTTTTCCAAGAATAGTAAGCGCGGCATTTATTCCGGCTATCAGACCTTGGGCCGCAGCTTCTTCATAACCGCTGCTTCCGTTAAATTGCCCGCCGCTGAAAAGTCCTTTAACATTTTTAAACTCAAGAGTCGGATATAATTGCTTAGGATTTATGCAATCATATTCTATTGCGTAAGCATTTCTGACTATTCTGCAATTTTCCAACCCTTTAACTGTTCTGTACATGGCAAGCTGCACATCTTCAGGCAAAGAAGAAGACATTCCACCGACATACATTTCATTTGTATGTAAACCTTCCGGCTCAATAAAAACCTGATGTCTGTCTTTATCCGCAAATTTTACGACTTTATCTTCTATGGAAGGACAGTATCTCGGACCTGTGCCTTCAATAACTCCCGCATAGATTGGAGAACGATCAAGATTATTTCTGATAATTTCATGGGTTTTTTCATTAGTATAAGTAAGCCAACATGAAACCTGCTCTTTTTGTATATCGTCAGGATTAGTTGAAAAAGAAAAAGGAACTATCTTTTCATCGCCAAACTGTTCTTCCATTTTATCAAAATCTATCGAACGTTTATCCATCCTTGCCGGGGTCCCTGTTTTAAATCTACGCATTTCGATACCAATCTTTTTTAAAGAATCAGTAAGATAATTGGCAGGTTGGAGGCCATTCGGACCGGTGTATGTAATGGCTTCACCGCATAAACATCTTGCTCTTAAATAAGTTCCGGTACACAAAATCACAGCCTTACACTCATATATTGTACCTGTATATGTTTTTACACCAATTATATGTTTAATATTACTTTCTTTATTATTTTCTTTAATATTATTTTCTATAGTATCATTTTCTTTAGTATCATTTTCTATAGTATCATTTTCTATAGTACCATTTCCTTTAGTATCATTTTCTATAGTACCATTTCCTTTAAAATTATTTTCTTTAATACCATTTTCTTTAACATAATTTTCTTTAATATTATTTTTTTTATCATCTTCACAGTAGATATCTTCAGTCAATAATTCGCAGACTTCTGCCTGTTTAATTATCAGATTGTCCTGATTTTCCAGAACTTTACGCATAGCTCTTGAATATTCTGCTTTATCAGCCTGAGCTCTTAAAGAATGTACCGCAGGGCCTTTAGATCTGTTAAGCATTTTTGACTGAATAAAAGTTTTGTCAATATTTTTGCCCATTTCACCGCCAAGCGCGTCGATCTCTCTTACAAGATGGCCTTTTGAAGTTCCGCCAACGTTCGGATTACATGGCATCATTGCAATACTGTCAATGCTTACGGTAAAAATAATTGTCTTTAAACCAAGTCTTGCGCACGCCAACGCAGCTTCACATCCGGCATGTCCGGCCCCTACTACACACACATCTGCCTGCTGTTTTATTTCAAGCATATTAATCCTCCATTATCACTAAATCTTCGAGCAACTATTTACCCATACAAAACTTGGAAAATATTTCATTGATCAGATCTTCTTCAACTTCCTCACCGATTATTTTACCAAGAGCCGCATATGCACTCATAAGATCTATTGAATAAAAATCTTCCGGCATATTATTTTCAAGGCTTTTCCGGACATTTGTCATACTTTTATATGCTTCGTCTATTAATTCTTTATGTCTTATATTAGTAATAAAAATTTCATCATTATAAGACAACTGTCCTTTAAAAAACATATCTTTAAGCGACTCTGTAAGATCATCTATGCCACTGTTCTCTTTAGTAGAAGTTTTAATTATCTTAACAAAATTTTGAAAAAATTTTTCTTTATCTTTACTTAAAATATCATCCGTTATTAAATTTGACATAACTTTTTTAAAATCATCTTCATTTACGCATGAGGGCAGATCAGACTTATTTAAAATAACAATCGTTTTTTTATTTAAAACAGCTTTAATAATTTCACTGTCATTTTCATCAAAAGGAATGGAAGAATCAATCATATAAATAATAAGATCCGCATCTTCTATAGCTTTTTTAACTTTTTCAACTCCGATTTTTTCAACTACATCTTCAGTATTCCTGATACCTGCCGTATCCATAATATTTAAAGTAATGCCGTCAAGGTTTATTGTCTCTTCCAATATATCTCTGGTCGTACCGGCAATTTCAGTTACTATGGCTTTATCTTCACCTACCAGAATATTTAATAAAGAAGATTTTCCTACGTTCGGCTTTCCTACTATTACCGTGTTTATTCCTTCTTTTAAGATTTTTCCGTTATCCGCGCTTTCAGACATTTTTTTAAGTTTCGCAAGAATTTCTTCAGTTTTAGCGGACAATTTTTCAGTATAACCGTCCAAACTTATATGTTCCGGATCATCAAGCGCCGACTCAATAAAAGCTATCTCATATATGATTTCTTTTCTCAATTCTATGATAATATCAGACAATGAACCTTTAAGCTGCTTCATTGAAGCTTTTAGAGCAAATTCATTTTTGGAATTGATCATATCCATTACGGCTTCCGCCTCAGACAGATCTATCCTTCCGTTTAAAAAAGCTCTTTTAGTAAACTCTCCGGCCTGCGCCGCCCTTACTCCCATATTTAAAATAACACTCATTATTTTATTAATAATAAATATTCCGCCGTGACAGTTAATTTCAACCGTATCTTCCGTTGTATAACTGTGAGGCGCTTTCATAACTGAAACCATAACTTCATCAATAATATTATCTTCTTCATCTACTATAAATCCATAATGGATAGTATGAGAAGCATAAGATGACAGACATTTCCGGTTTTTTTTATTTATAAAAATATTATTTATCGACGAAACAGCTTCATCTCCGCTCACACGTATTATTCCTATCCCTGAATCTGACATGGCAGTTGCTATGCCTGCTATAGTATCGGTTTTCATTTTAATAAGATCCCCTTAAAAGAATTTACTATAATTAAATATATCCTATAAAAATAATAATGTAAATTGGGAATGTAATTAATTTGCATTAATTTACATTCCCAATAATCAAGTTAGCATATATAATATTAAATAACAATTGATATTAATATAAAATCAAGCCTTATTATATTTCTTTAATACTACAACAACATGTCTGTAAGGTTCATCACCTTCACTGTGAGTCGTAACATATTTATCATTCTGAAGCGCTGAATGAATGATCCTTCTTTCATAAGGATTCATTGGCTCTAAAGATACAGGCTTCTTTGTTCTTTTAACTTTGTAAGCAATATTTTTAGCAAGATTTTCAAGAGTATCTTTTCTTCTTTGCCTATAGTTTTCCGTGTCAACTTTTACATGAATATAATTTTCAGCATCTTTATTAACTACAAGAGATACGAGATACTGGAGAGAATCAAGGGTTTGTCCTCTTTTACCTATTAAAATACCCATCTCGTCTCCGCTTAAATCTATATTCATGGAATTGTTTTCTTCATCAAACTTAATATCAACCACAACCGTAAGATTCATGGCAGCAAAAACAGAATTTAAAAAATCTTTTGCAGTATCTTCCACGGAAGATTTTATTCTTGCTTTTATTTTTGCAGGCTTCGAACCTATTCCAAGAAAACCTGAAGAACCTTCTTCAACTACCAAATAATCCAATTTATCACTTGTTATAAGAAACTTCTGACAAGCTTCAGTAATCGCATCATTTACAGTTTTAGCCGAAAATTCAGTAAATTCCATTATTTTATACCTCCTGTTTAACAAATTAAATATTAACTGTTATTTATTATTTTTTTCGTTGTACTGTTTCACCATATTAGCTTTAGAAGCCAAACTTCCGGGTTTTGCATTTTTACTGTAATATTCTGTTGATCTTTTGACTGCCTCTTCTTTTTCTTCCGCGCTCATGGAAGGTTTTGAAGAAACTTTGACATTTTTTGTATTCATGTTGGCATAAGCATTTATCTTTTCAGCTCTTTCGCCGACTTTTTCCATTTTTTTCTTAGCTTTGGCTTCATTTTTCTTAATAAGTTCATCAAGATCGATCTTATCAATATGCTTATTGATAACAACCTGCTGAATACTTCTTACGACCGAACCTGCTACCCAGTAAAGTCCAAGACCTGCAGGAAGTGTGTAACAGAATATCGCGGACATTATAGGCATCGTCATATTCATCATTTTCATTGACTGCATCATTGTATCCTGCTGCTCATTTCCGCTTTCGCTTGTCTGCTGCTGAGGCATAAGTTTTACATTTATCCATTGTGTCACCGCGGAAAGAACAGGTATTGCCAATGCTGCAACAACCATTCCGTAAGCTCCGACGCTTAAAGCTTCCTTTAATATATAGGAAGGTGAATTTCCTATATTGAGCCCCATAAAGTTGTTATATCTTTCAAGTAATGTAAGAGTATTATTAACGTCTGCGGATAAATTAGGAAACTTCTCAATTATGCTATGCCATTCAGTGGTAGACGCCTTATTCAAAACATCTATAAATGTATTCTGAATATAGGTAACTACGCCGCTTGTATATGATTCATTGGTAAACTGCCTGGAATACATGGCAGCATTTTTGAAAGTCTGAATAAATTCAGCGCTGCCTTCCTGCGCGATGAGTTTGTCAACAAGCGGAAAAAATGCGTTTTTAATACTGCTTACGTATGCGGGCATATTATAAATTACTCTATACAAAGCCCACATAATAGGAAGCTGAATAAGCAGCTGAACACAGCTTCCGGAAGGAGAAACTCCATATTTTGCATAAACGGCTTGAGTTTCGGTATTCATGGCCATCATTGACTCGTTATCTTTTTTATTCTTGTATTTAGCCTGAATAGCCTGAAGTTCAGGATTCATCTTAGCAGATAATTTTGCATATTTCTGCTGTTTGATCGTAAGAGGCATCAAAAGCAGATATATAACAATAGTAAATAAAATAATAGCAAGTCCAATATTAGGGATTCCTATTTTATCAAGCATAAAAAAAATAGCTTCCATTATATAACCTAGCAATTTAGCGATAGGTCCTATAATTTTTCCGGAATCCTGAGTTAATAAAACACCTGTCACTCTTATTTCCTCCCTATTCAGTCAAGTCTTTTTTCCTTTTTTTCAAGGAATTTTTCAATTCATATCTCAGATAAATGAGC
>CANRMA010000002.1 GCA_947631625.1 uncultured Lachnospiraceae bacterium
TCGGAGATACAGATTTTTGAGGACAGGCAGCCAAACGGTCAATGGCTGAAATCCATAAAATTCAGGCTTCCCATTATTGAGGAAGATATGGAAGTGAGTTTGGATGATGATGAGCATGTGGAGACGGTTGTCCATTTGTACCACCAAAAGTCTACCGAGTAATTTCATGTCGATTATGAGCCACAGAATAATGATTACTTAGATAAGATGCCGGCTACGGCAATTTATCGAGAGATCAAACAATGGGTATGCGATAATTATAACGGTATGAAGGTATCTTCCTTATATGTGGCTCAGATCAAGCAAAAATATGGGATCATTGAAAGAGAATGCTACAATAAGCGAAAGTTGGAGAATGCCAGAGTGCCTCAATGTCCGTCAGATAAGAGAACCGCCATTGAAGCAGCCTTGAAACATTTTCATATGATATGACTAATAAAAATTTTTGATATGATTAATAAAAATTTTTTTGATATGATTAATAAAAATTTTTTTTGCTTGACAGCGTTTTTTTATAAGTTATAATTTACTTAGTATACAAACTAAGTTTACTAAGTAAATAGAACAATTAAGAAAGGATCAATTTTATGAAGTCTGATTTAATCACCTGCTCGTTTGTTATGGACAGGAACGTTTACAATGCATTCAAAAGCATTGTCAGCAAGCAGGGACAGAACGTAAAAGGAAATATCGTGAGGTATATGCAAAGTGTTATCAAATATGATAATCCCAATGCTGACACTATTTTAGCTATTCAGGAAGTAGAAACCTTAAAAAAAGACCCAAACAAGAAGGTTTACGGTTCTTTCAGTGAAGTGTTGGAGGATTTAACAGACGATGAATAATGAATCAAAGTACGGTATCGTTCTTACTTCAATTTTTAAAAAGGATTTGAAATCAGCTAAAAGGAGAGGGTACGATTTATCCTTGTTAAGCAACGTCGTTGATACGCTTGCAATGGGGCAGCCATTAGCTGAAAAGTACAAAGACCACGGCTTGCTTGGAAACTATAAAGGCTGCCGAGAATGTCATATCACACCTGACTGGCTTTTGATTTATGAAATAGCGAATAATGAACTCATTCTTTATCTAACCAGAACAGGAACCCACAGCGATTTATTCTAAAATAATAGGGTATATAACTTTTTAGGTGGGTGGCGCATAATTGTCAACCACCTTTTTTGTTACAGAAACCACCCGGAGTTTGCATATCCAAGATTTCTTGCCGGATATCAAAATCCCATAGGCGTAGCGGAGTGGAAAAACCAGATTGTCCGGGCCTTGCCTGAAGAATTAAAGAGCAGTTTGTCGTCTATCGAAGAAATAGAGAAAGAACCGGAATATATGAAGTTTCAAAAATTTTAAAATTGGTCAAGCGGGATTTGCCGAATCCAACTTGACTAATTTGCTTTTCCGCGCTATACTGTGGTTACCATAAAATGGGAGGTGGCGCGATGTTTATCGGCAGAGAGCGGGAACTGGAGGTTTTGAACAAGCTATACGATTCAAACAAATTTGAATTCACGGTCATATACGGACGGCGGCGTGTGGGAAAAACGGCGCTGATCAATCAATTTATCCAAGGCAAAAACGCCATCTATTTTATGGGCGTGGAGAGCAACGCCAAGCAAAATCTTGAAAACTTCAGCAAGAACATTTTAGAGTACCGCACAGGCATTGAAACGGACGGCTCCTTCCACTCTTTTCAGGCGGCTTTGGAGTATGTGTTCAAGCTGTCCGAACAGGAGCGGCTCATCCTCGCCATCGACGAGTATCCCTATGTCGCCCGGTCGGAAAAAAGCCTTGCTTCCACGTTTCAGCTTCTTATTGACAAGTACAAGGATAACTCGAAGCTGATGCTGATTCTCTGCGGCTCGTCCATGTCCTATATGGAGGATCAAGTTCTTGCCTACAAAGCGCCGCTTTACGGCAGACGGACGGCGCAGATGAAGATCGTTCCCTTCGAATTTGAAGAGACTTGCCGATATTTTCAGAATTTCTCCGACGAAGACAAAGCGCTGCTTTATGGGATAGTCGGCGGGACGCCCCAGTATCTGCTGCAAATAAACGACAAGATGAGTGTCGAAGACAATATTAAGAATACATTTTTGAACCCCACCTCTGCGCTGTTTGAGGAGCCGGAAAACCTGCTCAAGCAGGAGGTGCGGGAGCCTGCGCTCTATAATGCCATTATTACGGCAATTGCCACTGGTTCCACCCGGATGTCGGAGATTTCTGGCAAGGTCGGCGAGGAAACCAATGTGTGCTCCACCTATGTGAAAAACCTTGTTGCCCTCGGCATTATTCGAAAAGAGACGCCCTACGGCGAAAAGGCGTCCCGGAAAGCAATTTACGCCATCGAAGACAACCTGTTCCGTTTCTGGTACCGCTTCGTACCGGAGAACAATTCCATTATTGCCCGTGGCGCCGCTGACCTTGCCTATCGGCGTATTGAGCCTTTTTTGACTGACTATATGGGCAAGGTGTTTGAGGAGATCTGCAAGCAATATCTTTGGGAACTGATGCTTACCGGGAAATGCCGGGTACAGTTCTCCTCCCTCGGCCGTTGGTGGGGCAACGACCCGAAAGAAAAGCGGCAGGCGGAAATCGATATTCTCGCCGAGCAGGACAAGGATACTGCCCTTTTCGGCGAGTGTAAATGGACGAACGAGAAGGTCGACCTCGGCGTGTTGGAAACACTGGTCAAACGCAGTGAGCTGTTCCCGTATCAACACAAGAACTTCTATCTCTTTGCCAAGTCCGGATTCACCAAAGGTTGTGCTGACAAGGCGAAAGAGATGGGGAATGTGACGTTGGTTAGATATGAGGATATTGTTAATATTGAGAAAGAGCCACGGAAGCAGATACATCGCGAAGAAATTTAGGAGGTAACATAATGGAAGATATTTATTGAAGCAATCAACCGGTTAATAGAGACTATCAATCAGAATTCTATTCCTGTTTGGATAACATATGTAGGAATATTTGCGCCGATCAGCATTTCTGCTGCTGTTGCGATTTCATCGTGGTTTCAAAACAAGAAAAACAATAAGTTGCAAAAAGAAATAGAAGAGAGCAGTGAAAAATTTCAAAGCGCTATAAATAAGCGTGAAGAATATATCCAGATGAGGGATAATTTACTAAAGATTTATGACGATTTTTGCTTGGCACAAGGTATTCTTGTGCGCATACGCAGAAGTGTACACATAATTTTCTCAAACTATGTAGCTGTCGATGGTTACACTGTGCCCTATCAGTTAGTAAGCGATGCTAATAATGTGGCAAATACGATATGTAAAGCACTTAATAGAGCAAAATTATTGCTGCCATGTGAAGATAAAGATCTTAGGAACACTTTGGAAGTTGTTTATTCAAAATTTAATGTTTTGTGCGAAAAAATAAACTCCTATTATTACGAAGGTTACGGCCTATCAACATCCGAAAACGCATGGAATGTCATCTCTTCAAGTGGTATTGCAAGGTATGATTATTATACGCTCATGAGAAATCCATCCCTTTATGACAGCTACTTGAAGTTGTGTGATACCGATGAAACCAAAGAGATTGAAATTCTAATAGAAGAATTACTCCCGCTTTTCAAATACGATAAATTTGACAAATTTTTCGAGCCTTATTTGCAAATGAGTTCAGTGGAATGAAACTTTGATAATGTCAGCAATCAATGATTTAATTGCCGCGAATTCGATGCAATTAAAAATGAGGCAGGTGATCCTGAGTGAAAATATTCAGGCCATGCAGGACTACGGCGTAATCTGATTTGTGTTAAGACCGTATGCCTCTTGCGCAACCGGAAACCAAATACGAAATGCGTATCGCAGACATAAATATAAAGTAGGAGAAGATTTTTGTTATGCGTTGCGAAGGGCAAAATCCTCTGCGTTACGCGTTGCGAAGAGCAAAATTCTCTGCGTTATGCGTTGCGAAGGGCAAAATTCTGCGTTATGCGTTGCGAAGAGTAAAATTCTGTGTTATGATGGCTATGCCAAAAGTTGGTTAATAGGGGGATTTAAAAATGTCATATATTATGGATCTGAGGAAAACGGTCGGGCACAGGCCGCTGCTTCAGGTAGGGGCAAGTGTTATCGTCGAAGATGAAGCAGGCAGGATCCTGCTGCAGAAGAGAAAGGACAATCATTGTTGGTGTTATGCCGGAGGCTCTGTAGAGTTGGATGAAAAAGTGGAGGCGGCCGCTAAGAGAGAGCTTCTTGAAGAAACAGGCCTGACAGCGGAGAAACTTGAGCTGTTCGGGATCTTTTCAGGAAAAGAGACTCATTACGTATATCCGAACGGCGATGAAGTGTCTACCGTGGATATTGTATACATATGTAAAAATTACAGTGGAAGTTTAAAGCCTCAGGAGACGGAGGTAGAGGAGCTTGGATTTTTTGGTATTAACGAGCTGCCTGAAGAAATATCTCCGCCCATAAAGATAGTTATGGAAGAATGGGTACGAAGAAAGAGATGTGAAAAGTAAGTCGGAAAATAAAAATTAGGTCAGAAAATAAAAAGTAAGTCAGAGAATAAAAAGTAAGTAGGAAAATAAAAAGTAAGTCAGAAAAAAATATAAAGTCGGAAAGTAAAAAATTAAGTCAGAAAGTTGTGAGATGAATTATGAATAAAGATTTGACGGTCGGAGAACCGCAGAAGGTTTTGTGGGCGTTTTGCCTTCCGTTGTTTGGGAGCATTATTTTTCAGCAGTTATACAACATTGCGGACAGTTTTGTTGCGGGAAAGTTTGTCGGGGAAAATGCGCTTGCGGCGGTTGGAAATTCATACGAAATTACGTTAATATTTATCGCTTTCGCGTTTGGGTGCAATATCGGCTGCTCTGTTATTGTTTCAAGGCATTTTGGCGCAAAAGATTACAGGCAGATGAAAACCGCAGTGACCACTACGTTTATTGCGTCAGCGGTATTGTGCGCTTTGCTGATGATCGGCGGGCTTGTCTGTTCCGGAAAGCTTCTTGGGCTTATCAATACGCCGGCGGAAATATTCGATGATTCCAAACTCTATCTTATCATTTACATATGGGGACTGCCGTTTTTATTTTTTTATAATATAGCGACAGGAATTTTTTCGGCGATGGGCGATTCAAAAACGCCGTTTATTTTTTTGGCGTTTTCATCAACCGCTAACATTCTTGTGGATATTTTGTTTGTAACGGCTTTTAAAATGGGCGTGGCCGGCGTGGCCTGGGCTACTTTTCTGTGCCAGGGGATAAGCTGCGTTCTGGCTGTCATAGTCATTTTTATCAGGCTAAAAAAGATTGAAACTGAAGGGAATTCGACTGTTTTTTCATGGAACGTGTTGGGGCAGGTGGCATTGATAGCCGTGCCGAGTATATTTCAGCAGAGTTTTATTTCCGTGGGAAATATAATAATACAGAGCGTTATCAACAGCTTTGGGGCCAGTGTGATCGCCGGTTATGCGGCGGGAGTGAAGCTTAATAATCTGGTCATAACATCTTTTACGACGATTGGGAACGGAATATCCAATTATGCGTCGCAGAATATAGGCGCGGGAAAGCCTGAACGTGTGAAACAGGGATTTGGCGCGGGAATTAAACTGGTGTGGAGTATAAGTCTGCCGTTGGCGCTTTTGTACATATTCGGAGGCAGATATCTTTTGTATCTGTTTATGGACGAACCGGCGGGGCTTGCGATAAATACGGGGATTATGTTTATGAGGATAGTGGCGCCTTTTTACTTTGTGGTATCGGCTAAACTTGTCGCAGACGGAATTTTGCGCGGCGCAGGCATGATGAAGCAGTTTATGTCGGCAACTTTTACCGATCTGATCTTAAGGGTCGTGCTTGCAGTCTTTTTATCAAAGACGGCGCTCGGCGTGACGGGAATATGGTGCGCATGGCCGATAGGGTGGAGTATTGCGACGGTTATGTCAGTTTTGTTTTATCACAGCGGAAAATTTGGGGCAAATGATAAGCAGCGATAAATATCGATAAGCAGCGGGGATTTTGAGGCAGAGCTTTGTGGGTATGGATCAATATGCAGATATGTCTGGGGGTATGGATCAATATGCAGGTGTGCCTGTGGGTATGGATCAGTATGCAGGTGTGTCTGTGGGTATGGATCAGTATGCAGGTGTGTCTGTGAATATAGATCAATATGCAGATGTGCCTGTGAATATGGATATTGACCAATGTAGTCAAAGCACAACCGAAATGTATAGGGGGAGAAATATGCAGACAAGAGATGAGGCGTTGGAATACGGGCTGTCATTTCCTGATACATATAAGGAAGCGCCTTTTCATGATGCAAACTGGCAGCTTGTGCGGGTGAAAGGCAGCAAAAAGGCTTTTTTGTGGACTTATGAACGGGACGGATATGTAAATCTGAATGTAAAAGTCTCCCCTGAGTGGAGAGATTTGTGGAGAAGCGCTTATGAATCGGTAATTGCGGGATATCACCAGAATAAAGAGCATTGGAATACCATTATTTTGGACGGAACGATTCCTGACGATGATATAAAGCGTATGATAGCGGACAGCTATGACCTTATAGCCGACAGTCCGACGAAGAGAATATATGAAGCGGTAAAAAAGATCCCGTCAGGTAAAGTCGCGACTTACGGGCTGATAGCCGAACTTGCGGGAGACAGGAAGATGGCAAGGGCAGTCGGGAATGCGCTTCATAAAAATCCTGATCCCGATAATATTCCATGTTTCAGGGTGGTTAATTCCAAAGGTGAGTTGGCGGGAGGTTTTGCGTTTGGCGGCGCAGAGGTTCAGGCGAGGCTGCTTGAAGAGGATGGCGTGGAAGTGGTTGATGGGAAAGTGGATCTGGGGAAGTATTTGTATAGATGTGATGGAGAGTGAGAAGGAGACGGAAAGTTTATAATTAAGTCATTTTAAATAAAATTTGTATTTAACCAAGTGTTGCTAATTCCCTTTAAATACGTTACAATTAATTCAAATCATGATTTACTAAATCGTGATTTGAAAGGGGAAAACAGTTGTGTTTATTGGTAGAGAAGCGGAATTACAGTTTTTGGAAAACAAATATAATGAAAAGGCAGGCC
The DNA here is from genome assembly GCA_947631625.1 of uncultured Lachnospiraceae bacterium. Lineage (GTDB taxonomy): Bacteria > Bacillota > Clostridia > Lachnospirales > Lachnospiraceae > UBA3282. The sequence goes on from CANRMA010000002.1 coordinate 7,060, forward strand.
AGCTGATAGTTTTTTATGGAAGAAGACGTATAGGAAAGACCGAAACTCTCAGACAGTTTTGCAAAGGGAAGCCTCATGTGTTTTTTTCATGTCAGGAATGTGCTGATAAAATGCAGTTAAAAAACTTTTCAGAGAAAATTTTAAGGGAAGAAATACCTGCAAGGCAGTATATTGAGCAGTTTGCTGATTGGGATAAGGCATTCAGCGCAGTCATGGATCTGCCATATGGTGATAAAAAGAAACTGCTTATTATAGATGAGTTTCCTTATATGTGCAAGGGCAATTCTGCGATACCTTCAATATTGCAGAATTTATGGGATGAGAGATTAAGAGAAGCAAATGTAATGATAATTCTTTGCGGAAGTGCGATGAGTTTTATCGAAAAAGAAGTCCTTGCAGAAAAGAATCCGCTATATGGCAGGGCAACCGGAATTTATAAAATGAAAGAAATGGATTTTTATGATGCCATTAAGTTTTTTCCGGATTATAGTGACGAGGATAAAGTTTTACTTTATTCCGTGCTTGGGGGGATTCCGCATTATCTGTGTCAATTTGACGCGGATATTTCGCTTGCGGAAAATATAAAGAAAAATATTCTTACAAAAGGCTGTGTATTATACAGCGAGGTTGAATTCCTTTTAAGGCAGGAGCTTCGTGAAACTACGTTGTATAACTCTTTGATAGAAGCTGTTGCACTGGGAAATACAAGACTTAATGATATAAGCCAGAAATCTCTTATGGATGATACTTCCAAAACAAGCGTATATTTGCGCAATCTTATGGAATTAGGTATAATTGAACGTGAATTTTCCATAGATATCGGGATAAAAGAAAGGGCAAATTTCAATCGTGGGATGTATAAATTAACGGATAATTTTTTCCGATTTTGGTATGCATTTGCATTTACTAATTATTCTGATCTGGAAAGCGGAGATATTGAGGGGGTTTATAAATATTCGGTAGAACCTTTATTGCATGAATTTGCTGCTCCGGTATTTGAGGATGTGTGCAGACAATATGTGCAGAGGCTTCAAAAAGCAAACATGCTTCCTTTTCGCTATTCCAATATAGGCCGGTGGCATGGAAAGACTACCATACGGGATGCAAAACAAGATAATAAAGAAAGAGTCGCCGAAACAGAGCTTGATATAGTGGCGGTATCTAAAGATAAGAAAAAATATCTTATTGGTGAATGTAAATTTAAAGGCAGACCGTTTTCATATTCGGAATATCTGGATACGATTGCTAAACTCACTCCGCAGAAGGAAGATAATTTGTTCTTTTATGCACTATTTTCAGAGTCAGGTTTTGACGATAAAATATATGAGATAAACGATCATGATGAGACATTATTTTTGTATTCGTTGAGTGATGTTGTAAACGTCAATTTATAGTTAAAGTTGGTAAAATATTTGTATTTTAATTTAAGACTAAACATTTTCCTGCGGCAAGCCGATATAGAATTTAGCAGCAAGGATTGCGATAAATTTGCATGGATGCAGGAATAGTGTTGGAGAAGTTGATGCCTGTCAGGTGCGGATTAGAGCGGTGGCGGGCATTTTTACTTGAAATAAAATATATGTAAATGTATAATATTGATTATAGCGTATAAGTTAGCTAATAATCATTAGTATATATGTCTTATTAAATATATTACTATATTGAATTGGTTTATATTTTTATAGAATATGGTTTATGCAAGTGGTATCTTATGATAGAGCATTTATTGGGAGTACGGAAGGAAATATAGTTGTAACTATAAGCCTGTTGGCGCCTTAATTTGAATGAACTGTCGGCTGTATACTGATATAAAGATTCCATTGCCTGTTGTAGTTTTGATTTGGTAGTTGATTATTTTAAAGTGATATTATACATAATCCTTATGATGATATTATCTTGTAATGAGTGTTCATCTGTGTGTTTATTGCAAAAACCATAAGAAATTTGCGGATAAGCTTATAAATATTTCGAATTTTGTACTGACGTAAGAGTTGCCGTACCATGATGTCACAATAAAAGAAATGGGCGTTTTGGCAAGAATGTGTGGAATTAATTTAGGTAAGAAAAACAGTTTATTTTAATATTATAGGGATAAGCTTATGAGAATTTTAGTAACAGGTTCTGACGGTTTCATAGGAAGTCATTTAGTAGAAGAATTAGTTAAAAAGGGATACAAAGTTAAGGCTTTTGTGTATTATAACTCCTTTAATACATGGGGGTGGCTTGACACGCTGTCACAAGATATTATGGATAACGTTGAGATATTTCAAGGTGACATCCGTGATCCTAACGGAGTTGAAGAAGCAGTAAAAGGAGTGGATGCCATATTTCATCTGGCGGCATTGATAGCGATTCCATTTAGTTATCATTCCCCGGATACTTATGTTGATACAAATATAAAAGGAACTCTGAATATATTGCAGGCTGCCAGAAAACAAAATATAAAAAGAGTTCTGATCACATCAACATCAGAGGTATATGGTACGGCACAGTATGTTCCAATAGATGAAAAGCATCCCTTTCAGGGGCAATCACCGTATTCAGCCACTAAAATAGGGGCGGACAGGTTGGCAGAAAGTTTTTATCGTTCCTTTGGCCTTCCGGTTACAATTGTAAGGCCTTTTAATACTTATGGACCGAGGCAATCTGCAAGAGCAGTTATACCTACGATAGTTACACAGCTCTTAAGCGGAAATGAGAAAATTAAACTTGGTTCCCTTACGCCTACAAGAGATTTTAATTATGTGAAAGATACTGCAAATGGATTTATCGCAATATATGAGTCGGATAAAACGATAGGTGAAGAGATTAATATAGCAACTCAGAAAGAGATCTCAATCGGAGAATTGGCGGAAGAATTGATAAGGCAGATTAATCCTAAAGCCCAAATTGTGTGTGACGAACAGAGACTTAGACCAGAAAAAAGTGAAGTAAACAGGCTTTTAGGCTGTAATGAAAAAATTTTGCGCTTGACAGATTGGAAGCCGAGATACACGTTTGAAGAAGGTTTAAGTGAAACAATAGAATTCCTTAAAGAAAATTTATATAAATATAAAACGGATATTTACAATTTATGATTAATGCGATTATAAATGCATGTAATTTTGATAAATTTTATTCAATATAAAACATATTTAGATAAAAAATTAATGTGATAATATTCAGAGATGCGGCGGAAACGTAAGATAATTAGGGGAGCAGGTATTAAAACAATATGGATGCACAATTAAGTGTATTAATCGATACTTCATTTAATATCATATCCGAAAATGAAAGCTTAAAGATTGCATTGGAGCAGTTGGACAAGGTTATTGTCAAGGTGTTGCTTGTAGTTAATGATGAAGAAGCTTTTGTTGCTGCGTTGACGGATGGCGATGTCAGAAGAGCGATCTTAGCAGGCGCCTCACTTAAAACACCGGTGTTTCAAGTAGCTAATTATAATCCAAAGTATTTGGAAAATGATGATGTAAGTCAGGCAAAGAAGTATTTAGAAAAAATAGCCGCATTGCCAATATTAGATGAGAATGGGAAAATTATAAAGGTTTACATAAGAGGAATAAATCAACAGCAAAATATCAATGATAGTTTGAATATTCCCATAGTAATCATGGCAGGAGGATTGGGTACGAGATTATACCCTTATACAAAAATTTTACCAAAACCACTAATTCCGGTCGCGGACGTTCCTATTGCTGAGAGGATTATACGGTCATTTCAGAAAATAGGCTGTGAAGAATTTTATATGATAGTAAATTATAAAAAAAATATGATTAAAGCATATTTTAATGATGCAGATTGCAAGTATAGGCTTAATTTTTGTGATGAAGATAAACCTTTGGGAACAGGAGGCGGTCTTAAGCTTCTCAGTGAAAAAATAGATAAAACCTTTGTTTTAACTAATTGTGATATTTTGATTTTGGATGACGTAAGGGAAATCGTAAAACATCATATAAAATCTAAAAACAAAGTAACAATGGTCTGTTCCTTAAAAAATTTTGAAATACCGTATGGTGTTGTAAATTTCTCAAACGGTGGGGAAATAAGTTCCTTTGAAGAAAAGCCCAAAATGTCTTTTTTTACAAATACGGGGTATTACATACTTGAAAAGGAAGTCTTTAAATATATTGAACCTGATGAAGCTATAGGTATGCCGGATATAATAGACAGAATGAAAGAAGCAGGAGAAAAAGTTGGAATATATCCGATCGGGGAGAATGCGTGGTTGGATATGGGGCAGTTTGATACGATGGAAAGCATGGAAATAAAGTTAAGAGAGATAGGTCCCTATTTATCATAAGTCTGGTGGAATTATATTATGGAAAAAATAATTATCTTGGGTCAGGGCGGACATGCAAAAAGCCTTGTTGATATTATCGAACGTGAACAAAAATATAAGATAGCCGGATATATAGTGAATAATGTGAAGACAGAAAGCGGAAGTCGCTCAATAAATGATTTGGAGAAGAAGTCAGGTCATTGTCATGTGATTGGCTGTGATGATGATTTGGAAGAAATTTTTCATGGCGGCATTACCAGAGCTGCCATAGGAATTGGATATATGGGGAAGTCCGATTTGAGAGAAAAATTGTGGAAACGTTTGAAAGATATCGGATTTTCGTTACCTGTCATTTGCGACCCATCGGCAGTTATTTCAAATCATGCCCGAATAGAAGAGGGCTGTTTTATTGGTAAAGGAGCAATTATAAATTCAGGCGCTTCAATAGGTAAAATGTGCATTATTAACAGCGGAGCGATTGTTGAGCATGATTGTGTGGTTGAGGACTTTTCACATATATCGGTTGGAAGCGTATTGTGCGGCGGAGTTAAAGTGGGAAAGGCTGCTTTTATTGGAGCAAATGCAACAGTGATCCAATATAGAAGTATTGGCAGCAATTGTATTATAGGAGCCGGTATGGTAGTAAGAAAAGATATTGAAAATACTGAAAATAAAATAAGAGACAGAGTGCAAATTAATGGGTAGAGTATTTGTTATAGCAGAGGCAGGAGTTAATCATAACGGAGATATTAATATAGCTAAAGAACTTGTAGAAAAAGCAGCATCGGCAGGCGCAGATGCGGTTAAATTTCAGACTTTTAAGACGGAAAATCTTGTATGTAGAGATGCTAAGAAGGCAGCATATCAATTGGGAACAACAGATAATTCTGAATCACAGTACGAAATGTTAAAAAAATTAGAATTGACCCCAATAATGCATACAGAATTAATATCATATTGTAATAAAAAAAATATTATGTTTTTGTCTACTCCTTTTGACATAGAAAGCTTGAATTATCTGGTTCAATGTGGAATTGAGATAATCAAGATACCATCGGGTGAGATAACTAATTATCCATATTTAAGAGAGATTGGAAGAACGGGCAAGCCTGTAATATTGTCGTCGGGAATGAGTAGATTGGATGAGGTTGATGATGCCATAAAAGTATTAAGAGATTTTGGCAGTAAAAAAATAACAGTGCTTCACTGTAATACAGAATATCCAACGCCTTATGAAGATGTAAATTTAAGGGCAATGCTGTCTTTAAAAGATGAATTGGGGGTAGAGGTCGGATATTCTGACCATACACAGGGTATAGAAGTTCCTATTGCGGCTGTTGGGTTGGGGGCGTCAGTAATAGAGAAGCATTTTACATTAGACAAAAATATGGAAGGTCCGGATCATAAAGCAAGTCTTGAACCAAGTGAATTAAGCGAAATGGTCAAACAGATAAGAAATATTGAGAAAGCATTAGGAAACGGCATAAAGCGACCTTCAGAATCTGAAAAGAAAAATATGGATATTGTCAGAAAAAGTATTGTTGCAAATTGTTTCATTAAACAAGGTGATATATATTCTGAGGATAATATTACAACCAAGAGACCCGGTAATGGAATTTCCCCTATGAGGTGGAATGATGTTATCGGTAAAAAGGCAATAAGAAACTTTGAACCAGACGAGTTGATTGAATTATGAAAAAGATATGTATAGTAACCGGAACAAGGGCAGAATACGGATTATTAAAGCCTGTTATTGAAAAAGTACATTTGTCGAAAATTTTGGAATTGCAGTTAGTAGTTACAGGGACGCATTTGTCAAGTGAATTTGGATTAACGTATCATGAAATAGAAAACGATGGTTACCCGATAAATGCTAAGATTGAGATGCTTCTTAGTTCAGATACGTCTGTGGGAATTACTAAATCAATGGGAGTAGCATTGATCGGTTTTGCAGATTATTTTGATACAAACAAACCTGACATAGTTGTCATATTAGGCGATCGTTATGAAATGCTTGTTGCGGCATCAGCAGCTATGATTGCAAGAATTCCGATTGCTCATATACATGGTGGAGAAAAGACAGAAGGACTTATAGATGAGGCTATACGGCATTCCATAACTAAAATGAGTCATTTGCACTTTACTGCGACGGAAGAATATAGAAAAAGGGTAATACAACTTGGTGAACAGCCTGATACAGTATATAATGTGGGTTCATTAGGTGTTGAAAATATTAAGACAGTTCAGTTAATGAAAAAAGATGAATTAGAATCTGAATTGGATTTTCAATTTACTGATAGTACAATACTTGTTACTTTTCATCCTGTAACTCTGGAAAATTTAACTGCTGAAAATCAGTTTAAAAATATTTTGGATGTGATTGATCATCATAAGGATCTTTCAGTGATATTTACGAAAGCTAATGCAGATACGGATGGAAGAATTATAAATAAAATGATAGATGAGTTTGCAACACTTAATAACGAAAGATGCAAGGCATATACTTCACTTGGACAGCGCAGATATCTGAGCGCGTTGCAGTTTTGTTCCGTTGTTATGGGTAATTCATCCAGTGGAATTGTAGAAGTGCCATCTTTTTGTATTCCTACAATAGATATTGGAGACAGGCAAAAAGGAAGAATAGCCGCAGAATCTGTAATACATTGTGGTAGTAGTGTACAGGAAATTGAATGTGCATTAAATATAGCATTTTCAAAAGAGTTTGATAATAAAGCGCATAATACAAAAAATCCATATGAGGGAGAACATACATCGGATAAAATAGTTGAAATTATAGCCAACGCATTGAATATAGGAATTGATTTAAAAAAGAATTTTTATGATATAAGCGTGGAAATATGAGAATTTTTTTTATAGGATGCGTAAAGTCATCAGAATTATTTTTGAAAAAATTAATAGAGATTGATGCCGAAATTGTAGGCGTTATAACTAAAGAAGAATCTAAATTTAATTCGGATTTTGTAAATTTAGGTTATATTTGTAAAAAATATGGAATTGATTATAGATTTGTAAAAAGCGTTAATGAAGATTCCGTGAAAAAATATATAAAAAGTAAGAATGTTGATTTGATCCTTTGTTTGGGATGGTCACAACTTTTGGATTCAGAAGTTCTAGCAATACCGAAGTTAGGATGTATTGGATTTCATCCTGCAGAGCTTCCGTATAATAGAGGAAGACATCCTCTCATATGGGCGCTTACATTAGGACTTTCAAGAACTGCATCAACACTGTTTTTAATGGATGCGTCTGCTGATACCGGGAAAATAGTTTCACAAAAATATGTCAGTATAGATTATTTGGATGATGCCTCTTCTCTTTATGATAAATTAATGCATATTGCAGTTGTTCAGCTTGTTGAAGTACTTGAAGATTTTGATAATAATACTCTTAAATTGATTGAGCAATCACCTAATATTGGTAATTCCTGGAGAAAGCGTGGAAAAGATGACGGTAGGATAGATTGGCGAATGTCAAGTAATAGCATATACAATTTAGTAAGAGCACTTACTAAGCCATATGTCGGAGCTCATTTTGTTTTTGAAGGAAAAGATTACAAGGTATGGAAAGTTAAAGAAATTAAGCAGAGTGGTTACGAAAATATTGAGCCGGGTAAGGTGATAAAAGTAAGTTCATGCAGCAATTTTACAATTAAGGCCGGAGACAATCTTATTGAAGTATTGGATTGTGATGAAATAAATATTAAGGTTGGCGCTTATCTTTAGAAATGAGGTAATGAATGAAAATATTAGTAGTATCTCCTCATCCGGATGATGAAACATTGGGAGCAGGTGGAACGATTTTAAGAGCGAAAGATGAAGGAAATGAAGTAAGTTGGCTAAATATTACTTCAATACCCCTGAATGGGAAATATGCTCAGGACATTATATATAAACGTGAAATTCAGCTAAGGGAAATTGAAAAGTTTTATGATTTCTCCAAAGTATATCATTTGAATATGCCAACGACAGAACTTAATAATATTGATTCAGTTAAGGCAATTGATGATATTAGTAATGTAATAAGCGAGGTAAGGCCGGAAGTATTAATTCTTCCTGATTATAATGATGTTCATTCAGATCACAAAAGAGTGTTTGAGTGGTGTTATTCTTGCTCTAAGGTATTTAGATATCCATATATTAAGAAAATTATGACTATGGAAATTGTATCAGAGACTGATTTTAGTGGTATGAATACCTTTTTCCCTAACTATTTTGTGAATATTACAGATTATATTGAAAGTAAAATTGCAGCATTAAGAATATATGAAACTGAAATAGCTCCTCCACCATTTCCGAGAAGTGAAGAGAACATAAGAGCGCTAGCTACAGTGAGAGGATCGATGGCAGGGGTTCGTTATGCAGAAGCATTTCATATAATTAAATATATTAAGTGATAGGATTAAATAATGAAAAAAGTATGTGTAGTTACAGGAACTAGATCTGAATATGGTCTACTAAAACCGTTAATTGATAAAATTTATAGATCAGAGCAGTTTGATCTGCAATTATTTGTGACAGGCGCGCATTTGTCTAGTGAATTTGGATTAACATACCAAGAAATAGAGAAGGATCAGTATCCGGTTTGTAAAAAAATAGAAATGCTGCTTAGTTCGGATACTACAGTTGGAATTACTAAATCGGGGGGGGTACAACTGATAAGTTTTGCAGATGCATATGAAGAATGCAAACCTGACATAGTTGTCATATTAGGCGATCGTTATGAAATGCTTGTTGCGGCATCAGCAGCTATGATTGCAAGAATTCCGATTGCGCATATACATGGTGGAGAAAAGACTGAGGGTGCAATCGATGAAGCAATAAGGCATTCTATTACTAAGATGAGTCATTTGCATTTTGCGGCGACAGAGGAATATAGGAAGAGGATAATACAACTTGGTGAGCAGCCTGATGCAGTATACAATGTTGGTTCATTAGGTGTAGAAAATATCAAAACAGTACAGTTAATGAAAAAAGATGAATTAGAATGTAAATTGGATTTTCAATTTACAGATAATACAATACTTGTTACTTTTCATCCTGTAACTCTGGAAAACTTAACTGCTGAAAAGCAGTTTAAAAATATTTTGGATGTGATTGACCGCCATAAGGAGCTTTCAGTGATATTTACGAAAGCTAATGCAGATACGGATGGAAGAATTATAAATAAAATGATAGATGAGTTTGTAGCGCTTAATAACGAAAGGTGCAAGGCATATACTTCGCTTGGACAGCAAAGATATCTTAGCGCGTTACAGTTTTGTTCCGTTGTTATGGGTAATTCATCCAGTGGAATTATAGAAGTACCATCCTTTGGTATTCCTACAATAAATGTTGGGGACAGACAAAAAGGAAGAGCGTGTGCAAAATCTGTAATACACTGTGGAAATAGTAGCAATGAGATTGATAATGCATTGAATATAGCTTTGTCTAAAGAATTTCGAAATAAGCTTGCTGATGTTAAAAATCCATATGAAAAGACAGGAACTTCTGATGCGATTATAGAAATGATTTGGTATGCGCTTGAACGTGGAATTGAAATGAAGAAAAAATTTTATGATATTAGTTTTTAGGCATTTAGTTAAATATGACAAGGATATTAGAAATGAATATAGTGGTAATAGGCTTAGGTTCTATGGGAAGACGTAGAATACGACTTATGAAGGGCATGAAATTAGAACTTAATATTGTTGGAGTGGATAGTAATATAGAAAGATGTGAAAATGTAAAGACTGATTTTAATATAGAATGTTGTGCATCTTTAGAAACAGCAGAAATGATAATGAAGTTTGATTGTGCCTTTATATGTACATCTCCCTTGGCTCATGCAGATTTGATCAATTTGTGCTTGTCACATGGATATCATGTTTTTACGGAGATTAATTTAGTTGCAGATAAGTACAAACAAAATGTGGAGCTTGCTAATGAAAGAGGATTAACTTTATTTCTTTCTTCTACGCCTTTATACAAGTCAGAAATACAATTTATAGATAAAAGACTAAAGGAAAACGGGAAGTCCTGTATATATCAATATCATGTGGGTCAATATTTACCGGACTGGCATCCGTGGGACAACCTTAAGGACTTTTTTGTTAGTAATAAGACAACAAACGGGTGCAGAGAACTCTTAGCTATTGAACTGCCGTGGGTACAGAAAGTTTTTGGCAGAATTAAAAAAGTAACAGTTATAAAAAAGCATATGCTTTCTTTAGGATTAGAATTTCCCGATACATATGTGATGCAATTAGAACATGAATCCGGAAACATAGGCAGTTTCCTTGTAGATATAGTAAGTAGACAGGCAGTCAGACAATTAGAAGTTATAAATGAAAATATTTATATAAAGTGGAATGGCACCCCGGATTCATTATATGAAAAAGATATCGGAACAGGATTATTAGTGCAGGTGCAGAAAGACAAGTATGATCATGAACAGGGCTATGCAGAATTTATTAATGAATATGCTTATTTTAAGGAAATAGAAGAATTTTTTGAAGTTATAAAAGGGAAAATGTCAATATATGATTTTGAAATGGATATGGAGACTTTGAAAATAATAGATGAGATTGAAGGGTGATGTTTTAATTTGAAGGTTTGTATGATTGGTCTGGGATCTATAGGTAAAAGGCATATTGAAAATCTTGTTAAGGTACTTAAAGAAAGCAGTATTACATACCATATAGATGCTTTACGGAGTAATCATACTGAATTGGATAATGTGTGTGCAAAACATATAATGCATCAATACTATGACATAAATGAAATTCCGAATGATTATGACGTTATTTTTATAACAAATCCAACATCTCTTCATTATGAGACAATAAAAAATGTATTGGAAAAAACAAAACATATTTTTATTGAGAAGCCTGTTTTTGATAAAGTGGGCTACAATATTAGCTCATTACATTGGAAGCCGGGAAACATATATTATGTGGCATGTCCGTTAAGGCATAAGCGTATTTTAAAATATGTAAAAGAAGAAATTGTAAATAAAGAAAATATTATTTCAGCGCGAATTATCTCAACTTCATATTTGCCCTCATGGAGAAGGAATGTGGATTACAGAGAAGTTTATTCAGCTAAAAGGTCATTGGGCGGAGGAGTCAGTTTAGATTTAATTCATGAGTGGGATTATGCAATTGATTTATTTGGAATTCCTGACAAAGTATATCATATGAGTGCGCATATGTCAAAATTAGAAATAGACAGTGATGATGTATCTGTATATATGGCAAAATATAAAAACATGTTTCTTGAAATTCATTTGGATTATATAGGTCATAAAACTGAAAGACAGATACAATTGTTTACTGATAATAAAAGAATAGATGCTGATTTGATAAAAAATATGATTTATGAATACGAAGGTAATAAACTTATTGGTACTTATGACTTTGGCAGGGATGATTTTTACATAAATGAAATGGAATATTTTATAGATTGTATTAATGGTAAATGTATAAATATAAATACAGTAGAAAATGCATATAAAACTTTGAAAATTGCTTTGACAGAAGAGTGATATTGATGTGTAGACAAGTCTTTTATATGTGGAATGTGTACACAATATCATAGGTTGATGAAAGGGTATGGTTTATGGCATGAACATATTGTTTACAGTGTGTGCAAGAGCAGGCTCTAAAGGAGTGGCAGGTAAAAATGTTAGGGAATTCTGCCAAAAACCAATTGTATATTATACTCTTAACGTTTATGAAAAATATTCTGCTAAACATAAAAATGAGTATTCTGAAATAGAACTTGCCGTAAATACGGACAGCCAATTGTTATTAGACCAAATTGACAGCAAAGGGGTAAAATATATTTACATAGACAGAAAAAAAGAACTTGCAGGAGATAGTATTGCTAAAGGCGATGTAATAAAAGATACACTGCTTGAAACTGAAAAAAGAACAAATAAAAATTATGATATAGTAGTAGATTTGGATTTAACTTCACCGTTACGTAATGTATCCGATGTAGAAGGAACTATAAGCCAGATTATTCAAAATGAAGGGTGTAATTTTTCATATAGTGTAGTTGAAGCGCGGAGAAGTCCATATTTTAATATGGTTTGTAAAAAGGAAAATGGTTTTTTTGAGAGAGTTATTTCATCTAATTATACGGCCAGACAGCAGGTGCCGGAATGTTTTGATATGAATGCATCTATTTATGCTTATGCCAGAGATTATTTGATGGATATGAGTATTGAAAATCGTTTTGCAAAGATATGGAAGATGAAAGATACCGCTGTATTGGACATTGATAGTGAAGCTGATTTTGAACTTATGGAAATCATAGCGGAATATTATTGGAAACAGGGGAAATATCTGGATATTATTTAAGAGAGTTATATGTTTTATATTGTGTAGACATTAAGTGAAAATAAATGAGATAAATAATGATGAGGTTAAAGAAAAAATTATGCAAATGTAGAAATTTATTATGCCATTATATTAATAATATCCAAGTGGAGGTAGGACAATGAGTGCATTAAAAGAAAAATATAATGAATATTTTAATTATGATGTTTCTCTTACACCTAAGTTTCCGAAAGTATTACTTTTGGAAGTAACAAATTTATGTAATCATAGTTGTGTGTTTTGTACCCACTGTAAGATGACGAGACGCAAAGGATTTATAAATGAAGAATTGGCCTATAGGCTTCTGGAAGAGGCATATAATGAAGGTTCCAGAGAAGTGGGGTTTTATATGATGGGTGAACCATTGCTTGATAAAAACTTAGAAAAGTATATTAAATATGCAAAAGATTTAGGTTATTCATATACTTTCATTACCACAAATGGTCTTTTATTTAATTATAATAGGATGGTCTCTATAATAGAATCAGGATTGGACAGTATTAAGTTTAGCTTTAATGGCGGGGATAGGGAACATTATTTGTTTGCACATGGATCAGATTGTTATGAAGAGGTAAAGAATAATATAATTACCCTGTCTAATTATAGAAAAGAGAATGGTTGTAATATTAAGATTTATATGAGTTGTATATTGACAAGATATACAAAAAATGATGGTAAAAAAATAATCAAAACATTTTCGCCATTTGTTGATGATATTTTTATTAATGAATGTATTAAAACAGGGGGGGCAAATGCAGAAATAGAAGATACTGTATGTATAGAAGGAAAAGCAATGAGTAAATCGATACAGGATGGTATTTGTTTCTTTCCATTTAATAGGGTGCATGTTACATATGAGGGCTATTTAACATTATGCTGTCAAGATTTAGAGAATTATTTAATTATTGAAGATTTGAACAAGATGTCTTTAAAGGAAGCATGGAATTCGGAGAGATTTCAAAGAATACGTAAGAGACATATTGATGGGAATTTGGAAGGAACGTTATGTTATAACTGCCTTAACAATGCTAATGAGTCTGTTAAGCCGTTAGCTGAAGAATATGCTGGTTATTTGTCTGAAAATTCAGAGGTGAGAAGACAAATTATTCAATCAAGGATTGAGAAATTGTTAGATTCAGTTTCAAATGCATAGTTAGCCTATAATATTTTGAAGGAGCAATAATATGGAAAAAGAGTTATTATTAAGTATTTGTATTCCAACATATAACAGAGCGGATATTGTTGAAGATAGCGTTAATAGATTTCTTAATATTTTTAAAAAATGTGATTGGATTGAAATTGTCGTTAATGATAATTGCTCTACAGATGGAACTATGGAAAGATTGTCTTCTATAAAAGATGATAAGTTGCATTTATATCGGAATGAGTCTAACATTAGATATCTTAATTTGATAGAATGCCACAAAAAGGCCAGAGGAAAGTTTACCCTGCTTATTGCTGACGAAGATGAACTTATCGTAGACAACTTAGATGAAATTAAAGAACAGTTGAGAAGTTGTAATGATGTAGGAGTATTTTTAATGAATACTTTATATGAAAACGGTAAAATGTATAGATACAGACCGTTTCATGTGTTTAGAAAAAATACGGAAGAGACTTATTTGAAAGTATATAATCAATTGGCGTATACTTCCGGCATTATATATAATCGAGAAATATTATTAAAAATGTTAAAAAGATATGAAAACAATTTTATTAAAATCGATGCATATTCAGTATTTCCACATACTATGATGGGTGTATGTTGTGTTATGGATGGTGATTATGCACCTTTACGTGGTATAAGAGTAGTTCGTGTTGATAAGGATGCATATAAGGATAAAAGAGATTTGATAATAGGGGGAAAATATGCTGATGGAATTGACGGAAGAATGGTTATAGCTAAAGGGTGGATTGATTTATTTAATTTGTTAGAAATTGATAATGTAAAAAAAGGCAGATTAATGAATGAGCCCTTATTTGTTTGGCTGAATTTTTTTAAGAGATTTTACAAGGAAATTCAGGAATATAAAGGTAGTATATATATGGAAATGTTTCCTGAATTATATACAGAATATAGAAAATATGATTATGAAAAATGGAAAAGTGTTCTTTATAATGGATATTGCCAATTAACCGGATTGATACATAAATATAAAGCCGATGACAATGAAAAAGACATCGATATTTATGAAAGTGCTTATAAAGAAGTATCAGAGTGGTTGGAAGAACAGCAAAAAATAAATTAAGGATAATAGAGAAAGTATGTATAATAAAAAGGATGAATTACATAAACAAATTTTGTCTATGGTAAGGGAATATTATTATTTAACACAAGAAGAAAATAAGAAATTTGAGCCGGGAGATCGCATTTCATATTCAGGAAGAGTATATGATTGGGAAGAAATGGTAAATCTGATAGATTCAGGTTTAGAATTTTGGTTGACATCCGGACATTATGTTAAGGAATTTGAAGCCGGATTAAGCAATTTTTTAGGGGTAAAATATTGTTCACTTGTCAATTCTGGTTCTTCAGCTAATTTATGTGCATTTATGGCATTGACATCTCATAAATTAGGAAATCGTAGAGTCAAGGCAGGAGATGAGGTAATAACTGTCGCTGCGGCATTTCCTACTACAATAGCACCTATTATACAGGCAGGAGCCATTCCGGTTTTTATTGATGTGACGTTGCCGGAATATAATATAGACGTAAGTAAATTGGAAGATGCTTTAAGCGATAAAACAAAAGCTATATTTTTAGCACATACCTTGGGCAATCCAATTGACATTCAGGTTATAAAAGATTTTTGTGATGAGCATAATTTATGGTTGATAGAAGATAATTGTGATGCGCTTGGGTCAAAATATTTGTACAATGGGGAATGGCATATGACAGGGACTATAGGGGATTTGTCTACTTGCAGTTTTTATCCTCCTCATCACATTACGTTAGGAGAAGGAGGCGCTGTATGTACTAATAATACGGAACTTTATAGGATTGTAAATTCTTTTAGAGACTGGGGACGAGATTGTTGGTGTGCATCTGGAGTAGATGACACTTGCAAACAGCGGTATACTCAGCAATTTGGACAACTTCCTTTTGGGTATGATCATAAATATGTATATTCTCATTTTGGATATAATTTAAAAGTGACGGATATGCAGGCGTCAGTGGGTTGTGCACAATTAAAAAAATTGCCACAGTTTATTAAGGCAAGAAAAGATAACTGGAGTTATCTTCGTGAGAAATTAGATGATTTAAAGGATATATTATTAATGCCTGAAAAGGCGGAAAATGCGGATCCAAGTTGGTTTGGATTTTTGATGACAGTCAAAGAAAATGTTGGTTTTACAAGACATGATATTGTTCAATATCTTGAAAATGAAAATATTCAAACCAGATTATTATTCTCAGGAAATATTATCAGACATCCTTGTTTTGATGAACTGAGAGAAAAAAAATCTGGTTATAGAGTGGTTGGAGACTTACATAATACAGATATAATTACTGAACGAACATTTTGGATAGGTGTTTATCCTGGAATGACAAAAGAGAAACTTGATTATATGATAAGCAAAATTTATCAATATGTGAGGAAATGCCAATGAAAGTAGTAATTCTGGCCGGGGGTAAAGGAACTAGAATAAGCGAGGAGTCTGTGGTAAGGCCAAAACCGATGGTAGAAATAGGTGGAATGCCAATTTTATGGCATATTATGAAATTATATTCTTTCTATGGATTTAATGATTTCATAATTTGTTGTGGGTATAAGGGGCATGTTATCAAAGAGTATTTTTCCGATTATTTTTTACATATGTCAGATATTACATTTGATTTTTCATGTGGTAATAAGGTTATTTTACACAACAATACCGTTGAACCATGGAAAGTAACTTTAGTAGATACAGGTGAAGATTCTATGACTGGATACAGAATTAATAAAATAAAACCATATATACCTGTGGGTGAAGATTTTATGTTAACATATGGAGATGGTGTATCCGATGTGAATATAAATAATTTAATAGACTTTCATAAACAACATAATAAAGTTGCAACTCTTACGGCTATTCAGCCCGCAGGAAAGTTTGGAGTACTTGAAGTAGACGATAACGGAGTAGTTGATAAATTTATTGAAAAACCGCGGGGAGATGGTGGTTGGATTAATGCGGGATATATGGTTTTAAGTTATGATATTTTTGAATATTTGTCAGATGATGAGAATTTAATTTTTGAAAAAGCTCCGTTGGAACAATTGGCTGAAAAGGAGATGTTATGTGCGTATAAACATTATGGATTTTGGCATTGCATGGATACAATTAGAGATAAAGAAATTCTTAATATGATGTGGAAAACCAGAAATGCTGCTTGGAAATTGTGGGAGTAAATATAATGGAGGATATGTATGAAAACGGTTATAGTATCCGGAATTGAAACTTTTATAGGCAAAGCTTTGGTTAACAAGTTAATAAATAATGATATTTTTGTTTATGCTTTGTGTGATAATTCAGGATTAGAGAGTAATATTTGGGGTACTGACAAGTTGAATGAAAAGTTACATATATTGTCCTCAGATGTTGATAATTTAGAAGAAATTGTAGTGAATGTACAAGACAGGATTGATGTATTTTATCATATGGGATGGAAAGGACTTAGTGGAAAGGCTTTATATGATCCATTAATTCAGATAGACAACTGTAAAATATTGATTAATTACATGAAATTGGCAATTAATGTGGGATGTAAGAAATTTATAGGTCTGGGAAGTATTTCTCAATATGAAAATATATATGGAGAAAGGAGAGTTTTAGGCGATAGAGAGAGATATTATCGTTCATGTAAAGACTTTTGTGATAAGGTAGGAAGGGAATATGGAAATGAATTAGGTATACAGTTTATTTGGCCTATTTGTACTAATGTGTATGGAGAAGGTGAAAACAGTGCTGAACGATTCATTTATAATATTATAAGGGTTATGAAGTCAAATGGCGTAATGGATGTAAGTGAAGGTAGGCAATTATATGATTTTGTATATATCGATGATGTGATTTCGGCATTATATTTATTAGGTATGACAGGCAAAAAAAATAGAAACTATGTTATAGGCAGCGGAAAGGCTAAATCTCTTAGAGAGTGGATTGAGCAAATACCGACGATTTTGGATAGTAGTGGAAAGTTTAATTTTGGAAAGAGATTATATAACGGAGCATTTTTAGGTGAGGAGTGTTTCGATATAAGAGAGTTAGTAGAAGACACCGGTTGGACGCCGATAGTGGAATTTAAAGAAGGAGTTATTCGTACGGCAGATTGGATTAAGAAAATAAATAATGAATAAGGTCAGGAGATCTGTAAAATGAAATCAGCTATTGTCTCAGGCGCGTCAGGATTTGTTGGGAAAAGATTGATAGAAATATTATTAAAAAATGATATTAATGTTTTAGCGTTATATAGGAATATAAGTAGAGAAATATATTCAAATCCTCAGTATGGGAAAAAGCTTAAATGTATATCAATAGATGATCTTGAGCATATTGAAGATATAGAGAATAATATTCATGAAAAGATAGATGTATTTTATCATTTTGCATGGAAAGGCATAAAAGGCGCAGAGTTATATGATCCGATCACACAAATTGAAAATAGCAGTATTTTAATTAAATGTATGCAGCTTGCCGCAAATTTGGGATGTAAAAAATTTGTTGGTGCGGGCAGTATTTCACAGTATGAGAATATTTACAAACAAAATGTATATGTTCTAGAGGATAGGAGCAGATATTACAGATCATGTAAAAATCTTTGCGAAAAGCTTGGATTAGAATATGCACAAGAATTAGGATTAGAATTTATATGGCCGATTATTACTAACATGTATGGACCTGGTGAAAGAAATACTGAACGTTTAATTTACAATATTATAAATAATTTAATTAATAATAAAGTAATGGATGTTAGTGAAGGCAGACAGTTATATGATTTTGTATATATAGATGACGCTGCTATGGCGTTTTATTTAATAGGTATGAAAGGTAAAGCAAATAGAAATTATGTTATAGGTAGTGGAAATGTGAAACCACTTCGAGAGTGGCTTGAGCAAATTCCTGCCATTTTAGGCGGTTATGGGGAAATCAATTTTAGTAAATTACCATATAAAGGCGCATTTTTGCCTGAGGAATGTTTTGATATTACAAATTTAGTAGATGATGTGGGATATATTCCCAAAGTTTCTTTTAAAGAAGGAATTATGTGTACAGCTGAGTATATGGAGAAAATAAATTATGAATAGCATAGTTAATGAAGATATAAAAAGCATTGTATTATCAGAATGTAACTGGGATATGTTTCGTGGATGTAATATTTTGATTACAGGTGCAACTGGTTTGATTGCACACTATATGGTGCTTGCTTTATTAATGAGGAATGATTTATTTGATGATAAGATAAAAGTTATTGCTTTATGCCGGAATAGGAACAAAGCAGAGGCTTTATATAAAGAAAATTTTAAAAGAAATGATCTGACTTTCTTATTTCAAGATGTGACTGAAGATATAGTGTATGATGAAGCGATAGACTATATAATACATGCAGCAAGTCCTGCTAATACATATATGCATGTTAATGACCCGTATGGAACAGTTTCTGCTAATGTAAATGGATTTCAAAATATATTGGAGAAATCTCGAAAAGATAAAGTAAGGAAAATTATGTTGTTTAGTTCTTATATGGTGTACGGTCCGCAAGCATCATCACATCCTTTATCTGAAAATGATGCCTGTGTAGTAAATATTGGAAAAGCTGTAGATGTTTATTCTATAAGTAAACTTTTATGTGAAGCAATGGCAAAATCATCAGGAAAGAGCGTTGATATAGTCAGACCTTCATTGATATATGGACCAGGCATAACAGCATCTTCAAAGCGACATTTTTCGGATTTTATATTAAAATGTATAAATAATGAGCCAATTAAGTTAATGAGCTCGGGAAAGATGCTTCGTAATTATTTGTATGTTTCTGATGCTGTTAAAGCTTTTTTTCAAGTATTGTTATCAGATAGAGAAGCAGATACTTATAATGTAGTGTCTGATTCTACAATAAGTGTGTTACAGTTGGCACAGATTATGGCAAAACAAAGTAATTTAGATATTATTTTTGATATAGAAAATCAGAAGGATTATCATAATGCAACATATAATATGGTTAGCGCAGATAACAGTAAAATTAAACAGTTGGGATGGACACAGAAAATCGCAATTGAAGAAGGTGTTCAAAGAACAATAAATTGGGCAAGAAACGAAAAATTTTTTGTAAAATGGTAAAAGATTGTTTTAACAAAGGAGATTATATTGAACAATATAGTTAGAGAAGATATTGAAAATATTATTAATATGAAACTTGAATGGGGCAAGTTAAAGGGTAAGAATGTTTTGGTTACCGGTGCAACGGGATATTTGGCCCATTATATGATACTTACTATGCTTATGAGAAATGAGATGTTTGACAATCAAATAGGTGTTATTGCATTGTGCAGGAGCAGGGAAAAGGCAAAAGCATTATATAAAGATAAATTTAATAGAGATGATATAACCTTTTTATTTCAAGACGTAACTGAAGATATAAATTATCCGGAGAAAATAGATTTTTTTATACATATGGCAAGTCCTGCTAATCCAAATGCGTTTACAGTTAGCCCTTGGGATGTGGTTTCTGCTAACATAAATGGTTTTGGAAAAGTGTTAGAGCGGGCGAAGAAGGATATGTCAGAAAGAATAATGTTGTTTAGTTCTAATGCAGTGTATGGAATGTGGTCGTTAGAGAACCCGCCTAAAGAAACGGATGATTGTGTGGTTCAACTTGATAACAGCAGAGACATATATGCTATTAGTAAGTTAGTATGTGAAACTATGGCAAAAGAAGAACAAGAATATTTAGATATTGTAATTGTAAGACCTTCTGTAATATATGGCCCGGGTGCTGTAGCATCGCAAAAAAAGCATTTTACGGATTTTGTAATGAACTGTATCAATAGAGAGCCAATTAGGTTATTGAGTGAAGGAAAAGTATATCGCAATATTTTATATATTTTAGATGCTGTTGCAGGCTTTTTCTATGTTTTATTAAAGGGGGGGGGCAGATACTTACAATGTTGCTGCTGATACAAGCATTAGTGTTTTACAATTAGCTAAAATAATAGCCAAACAAAGAAATTTGGAAATTAAGTTTGATTTAAAAAAACAGGAAACTTATCATAAAGATGCTTATAGTGTAGTAAATGCGGATAACAGTCATTTAAAGCAATTGGGTTGGAAACCGACTGTTCCTGTAGAAGAAGGCTTGCGTAGAATGATTGAATGGGCAGAAAATGATGATTATTTTAAAAACTGGTAAAAATGAAAAAAATAGATGAACTCAAAGGATTTTATAAACATAAAAAAATATTAATTACAGGTAATACAGGCTTTAAGGGTACTTGGATGACTTTAGTGTTAGAAATGATGGAAGCTGATATATATGGTTTTGCATTACCTAGTGGGAACCCATATGTTTCAGATACCTTTTATCAAAATATAAATCCTGATATAGCTGGTATTTTTTATGGTGACATATCGGATTATAAATGTTTAAAAAAGGTTGTTGATTTATCTTGCCCTGATATAATTTTTCATTTAGCGTCTCATTCATCTTTAAATCATAGTATGGATTTGCCTCATTGGATATTGCAGACAAATTTAATGGGAGCGCTTAATGTTTTAGAGGCAGCAAGAAATCAAACAAGTGTTAAAGCTGTAGTAGTAGTAACAAGCGATAAAGTATATAGAAATATGGACATGGATACAAAATATTCTGAGGAAAGTCCATTGGGAGGAAATGATCCATATTCTACAAGTAAAATATGTCAGGAATTATTAGCAAAGTGTTATTATCATAATTTTAATAATTATAATTTGGCAACAGCTCGTGCAAGTAATGTATTGGGACCGGGAGATTATAATATTACCAGACTGTTTCCATATTTGGTAGACTGCTTAAGTCATGGGGAAGTACCTCAAATACGCAATCCGTATTCCATTAGATCATGGCAGTCGGTATTGGATGTTATAATAGGATATTTAATGTTGGGAAAATATTTGTATGAACATGACATCAATCATGACATTAAAAATGATATATCATATAATTTTGGACCTAATGAAGATGGATTTGTTACAGTCGCAGAGATGGTAAATATGGTATGTAAAGAGTTTGGATTGGAAAGGTATTTGGTGAATGACCTTCCGGGTCATATACAGCATGAGGCAAAAATTTTAAAATTAAACAGTGATAAAGCGTATAAGGTATTGGGATGGAAACCCCTTAATACGCTTTATGAAAGTGTACATCAGAGTATTGAGATGATAAAACAAGAGCAAGAAGGAATGGATTTACGACTTATTACAGGTAGTTATGTTAAAGAATATATAGAAAAATGGGAGAATTGTGAATGACGGTATCGGAATACATTTTTGAATTTTTGTACAAAAAAGGATGTAAAACTGTTTTTTTGGTATCAGGAAGTTCAGCTATGTGGCTGACAGACGCATTATGCAGAAATGATGATTTAAAAGCAATCTGCTGTCATCATGAGCAGGCGGCAGCTATGTCCGCAGACGGATATGGGAGAATTCATGGAGATGTCCCAGGTTGCTGTCTTGTAACAATAGGACCAGGCGCTACTAATGCAATTACGGGAGTTGCACAGGCATATCTTGATTCTTCGCCAATGTTTGTTATTTCAGGACAGGCTAATTCTCGTTTATTAGATTATGAAATAAAAACAGGAATTCGTCAGCATGGCACACAAAGTTTAAATTTGGAGCCGATTGTAACACCAATCACTAAATATTTTGCCGCGGTAATGGATCCTGCAGATATAAGAATACATATGGAAAAAGCATATCATTATGCAATAACGGGACGTAAGGGGCCGGTATGGATCGATGTGCCTGTTGACATTCAGAATAAGCAGGTGCCGGAAGAGATGGATGGATATAATATTTTACAAGAAAGTAATGCGTATGATGTTGATTATCAAAATATAGCCAAAATTGTGTTGGAAGCTAAGAAGCCTCTTATATTGGCAGGATATGGAGTGAGATGTAGTCAGGCAGTTGAAGAACTTAAAGAGTTGAGCAGAAAAATACAGGCGCCGATAGTAACTTCAAGAGGAGGAATTGACGTTATTACGTCCGATAGCGAATGGTTTGTAGGAAGGCCGGGCGCTTATGGAGATAGGGCATCACATTTTGCGATTCAGCAATGCGATTTGCTTTTGATAATGGGTAGCAGACTCTCAGTTTCTACAATAGGATATTATCCACGGAAACTTGCGCAAAATGCTGTTAAAATAATGGTAGATATTGATGAAAAAGAACTTTCAAAAGAAGATGTGCCTATAGACTATAAATATAATATTGATATAAAAGAATTTATTACGACTTTGTTGGATAATATTACTGAAACTGTTTCGGAAGAGCGGCGAATTTGGAAAATGCACTGTTTTGATATGCGTATGAAGTATCCGAATGTAAAACCTGAGTACAAAAAAGAGATGCCGCTTAATGAGTATTGGGTTACAAAGAAATTGTCAGATTTAGTAAGCGGACAGGCTAATATTATTGTTGATACAGGAAGTGTGTGCAATATAGTGTCTCAAAGTTGGCGACTTAAAGAAGGACAGAGATATCTTATATCCGGGGGATTGTCATGCATGGGGTTTTGGGCAACAGCAATGGGAGCATATCAGGATAAACGTCAATTAATTGCTATAACCGGAGATGGCAGTGCGCAGATGAATATACAGGAGCTTGCAACTATTGATTATAATAATATCCCCTTAAAACTTTTTGTTTACAATAACAATGGTTATATGTTGATAAGGCATAATCAGCATAATTATATGAATGACCGTTTTTTAGGTGTTGGTCCGGATAGTGGGCTGAAAACACCGGATTTTTGCAAGGTTGCAGAGGCTTACGGAGTTAAAGCTGTAAGGATAGAAAGTGAAGAAGAAATGGATGAAAAAATGCAGGAGGTGCTAAGTGCAAATGAACCGGTACTGTGTGAGATTATCGTTCAGGAGTTTGCGCCTATTGAACCTAGAATTGCGTCTAAAGTTATGCCGGATGGGTCTTTAAAAGCTGCAGAATTTGATGATTTATATCCATTTTTAGAACAGTAAATTGCGATTAAAACAGTTGATAATAAATAATTGTCATTATTAAAGAAGGAAAAAATTATGATTATAAGAGCAAAAACGAAAAATTTATTTTCCGGTAGGAAATTAACCGAAAGGCAAGAAAAGAATAGTAAAAAGAATATTGAAGAATTAGAATCAGGGAAGATTGTGTTACAGTCATATCCGAGAAGGTTGGTATTTGAATTAACTAATGCATGTAATTTAAATTGTATCATGTGTGGACGAAATGCGGCTGATTTTAAACCGACAGTTTTTGACATGGATGTTTTTCGGAGTTTTGAACCTTTAATGGATATTGTTGAAGAAGTTACATTAATGGGTTGGGGGGAGCCTACCATACATCCGAATTTTATTGAAATGCTTCAAATAATTAATAAACATAGTGCCAGAAAATATTTTTGTACTAATGGTATGAATCTTAAAAAGATCAAAGATGCAATTTTTGATTATAATGTTGATGTTTTTGCTGTAAGTCTCGATGGGGCTACAGATGAAACCAATGGACGCATTAGGCGGGGATCAAAAATAGATGTTATTAAGGATGATCTGAAAGAAATTGTAAGCATAAAGAAGGAGAGAGGACTGCGATATCCGTGGATTAATTTTGTGTTTTGCGCGATGCGTTCTAATTTGCATGAACTTCCGGATTTAGTACGTCTGGCGGCGGATATAGGCATAGAAGAAGTTAAAGTAGTATATTTAACAGTGTTTGGGAATGATTTAATGAATGAAAGTTTATGGGGACATGAGTCGGAGGTCAGCGAGGTTTTTGATGAGGCTGTAAGAGTCGGAGAAGAATTAGGTATTATTTTAAAACTTCCCCATATTTCCGGAAAAGATGAAGCTGGTAATAAATTGCATAAGGATTGTTTTGTGGCATGGAGAGATTTCTTTTTGGGCTCTGACGGTTATGTTAGACCATGTATGTCAACACCGATACAATTTTTTCAATATCAAAAAGATATTAATTTTATGGAATTGTGGAATGCGCCGCAGTATCAAAGGTATCGCGAGTTTGTAAATAATCATGATAAAATGGATTTGCCTTGTAAAAGATGTTATCAGTCATCTCATTGTAATTGGAATCGAAAAGAGTCTTTTATACAGATTGGAGAAAAATTTTCTCCTGAGTGGGATTAAAAAATGTAATAAGAAGAAAGGCTAACATAAATGTTAAATACCGTTTTAGATTATTTAATTCAAAGCTATAAATCATACCCGGATAAGCCCGCGCTAATATATTCAGAACGGGAAATGACATATGGGCAACTATATTTATCGGCAGTAAATACTGCCGGATGGATTAACGAAAATATAGGATGTGTCAGGCAGCCGGTTATAGTAATGATGAAAAATTCTGATAAGGCGGTGGCGGCTTTTCTGGGAGTTGCGCTGAGTGGAAATATCTATGTGCCCATAGATTCTGATATGCCGGAGGACAGGCTCAGGGTTATCATTGATATTTTAAATCCTCGGTGCGTTATTAATTGTGAAGATGATATCATATCAGATATGTTTGAATGTCCTGTTATTTCTTATGATGAAATACAGAATCATGACTTTGTACAGGAAAATGTTTTAAAACTTAAAGAAAGTATTATTGATACAGATCCGTTGTATATCCTGTTTACATCAGGTTCCACCGGGGTTCCCAAAGGTGTGGTGGTCAGCCATAGAGCGGTCATTGATTTTACGGAAGAAGCATCCGAAAAAATGGAGTTTAGCAAAAATGAAATCTTTTTAAACCAGGCTCCATTTTATTTTGATGCTTCAGTGCCGGATATATTCTGTACAATAAGAAACGGGGCAACATTACATATAGTGGATAAGAGTCTGTTCGCTTTTCCAATTAAAATTGTTGACTATATTAGTCAAAATAATATAAACGCTATATATTGGGTACCGTCTGCATTGGTAACTGTAGCCAATATGAAAGTATTAGGAAAGCGTGATATTTCCTGCCTCAAAAAGATTATGTTCTGCGGAGAGGTCATGCCTGCAAAACAGTTAAATATGTGGATGAAGGCAGTACCGGAAGCCAAATATGTTAATTATTACGGGCCATGTGAAGCGACGTATGCATGCAGCTATTATATTATAGACAGACATTTTGAGGATGATGAACCCCTGCCTATAGGGAAGGCAGCAAAAAATACAGCATTGATGATAATTAATGACAATAAAGAGGTTTTAAGTTCGAGGGGGGGGCTAATTGGAGAAATATATATCCGCGGTTCAGGACTTGCCTTGGGATACTACAATAACCCTGAAAAAACAAAAGAAAATTTTGTTCAGAATCCTCTTAATTCATTATATCCGGAAACAGTATATAAAACCGGGGATCTGGCGCACTATGATGAGGAAGGGAATATAATTTATGACGGAAGATGTGATTATCAGATAAAGCATATGGGCTATCGTATCGAATTGGGTGAAATTGAGACCTGTGTAGGAGCCATTGAAAAAGTGAACCAGACAGCCTGTATTTATATTAAGTCAAAAGAAATGATAATCTGCTATTATAGCGGAATGGTTTCAGAGAATGAAATTGTTGATGTATTAAAGAGAAAGCTGCCGTTTTATATGATTCCTAAAAAGATTATTAAGATGGATTCGCTTCCAATGAATATGAATGGAAAGATTGACAGGAAAAAATTAGAAAGTAACTGGAGTTAAAATATGAAAAATATAGACACAATTTATCTGACTGAGAGAAATGATGTCAATAGTGATGGAAGCATGATTTGTTTTGATCCGTCTTATGTAAAATACGGGAAAGAATCATGGAATTCTTTAACAAAACTTATTAAAGAAAATGATATTAATACTGTTATGGGGAGTAAAAATGATATTAATATCATAAGCAGACTGCTTTGGGAATGCGGCAGCTTGGAACGATATGTACTAACTGATGCAGATGAAGGGTTTCAGATCGAAAGTATAAACGACAGGCGGACTAAACTTCGTTGGGATATGGTAGCGAATAAGGCAAAAGAAGATGACAGCATAGAACAATCCGGATGGGTGAGCAGTTTTACGGGTGAAGTATTTTCCGAAAAAGAAATGGACGAGTTTACGGAAAATATATACTTTAAACTAAGGAATTTTTGTAATAAATCGTCCAAAGTACTGGAGATAGGTATCGCTTCGGGGCTGACAGGATTTAAGATAGCGCCGTTAGTAAATACATATATAGGGGTAGATTTATCCGAGGCAACGCTCACTCGTACAGGTAAGGCATTGGAAAAACGTGGAATAAGTAATGTGAAACTGGTCGCGGGGGGGGGCGATTCAGGTAGATGAACTGGGATTTAACGATATAGATATCATAATAATAAACAGTGTTGCACAGTATTTTCCGGGATATAATTATTTTATTGAAGTAATAAGAAGATGCGTTAAATGTCTCTCAACTAACGGGATAATATTTGCCGGGGACATTATGGATCTCGATAAAAAAAATGAATTTATGAATGTGCTTAGTCGAAGCGGAGGAAAATCAAGTATAGAAGATCTCTGGTATCCTAAGAAATTTATAAACGAAGTTCCTGCATACATATCAGAGATATATAAAACAGAAATAAGTGAAAAAGAGAAATATACAATTAAAAACGAGATGAATCAGTTTAGGTATGATGTTATTTATTATGTAGATAAGAATACAAGTAATAGCATAGCAAAGACAAAGTTGGAATTTGGGAGAAATTATGTAAACTAAAAGAAGTTTACATAATACAAGCGAAAGGCATGGATATAAAAATGAAGACGGAACTCGAAAACATATTAATGGAGTGTGGAATTGAAAAGGATGATTTAAACTGTCAGGATTTTATTAAAGCCGGGGTAATGGATTCTATGATGGTGGCAGATATTGTAATTGCCATAGAAGATAGATTCTGTATAGAGATTGATGGGGAAGATATAGTGCCGGAATGGTTTGTTAATATTTTAACAATAGAAGAGTTGGTAAATAAATATAAGAATATATAAACGAAATAATATAAAATAAAAAGGTAAAACTATGTTAGACTTATTGGCAAAGGTTGGCAATAGAAGAATAATACTGTGGGGAACTGGCAATACGGGTAATGCGTTTTATGAAAAATATAGAAATGATCTTGATATATATGCGTGTACTTGTAATGAAAAGGAATTTAAATCCATCGCCGGTTTAAAAACCATACAATGGGATGAGATTGACAGGCAGATTGATTTTATTATTGTCTGCAGTATATATTATGAAGAAATAAGAAGACAGTTGATGGTAAGAGGTTTTGAGGTAAATGTTGATTTTATAAAATTTGATATATTTGAAGAACTTTATGAAGGTTTCAGGGAAAACAAAAAGTTAATATTAGCGATAGGCCAATGCGAAATACGTGAAATGATTACAGCGTTAAAACGCCTTAAAAACTTTAAGAAATATTATTCAATGATATATTATAATGAGCGTGGTATTTGTGAGCATGGAGATTTGTTTGACTGGACCCTGTTAAAAGAGTTTATGAATATTATAGGTATGGCTGACTATATTATGCTGCCTTCTGCAATAAGCCCTCAGGCAAAGTATGATTTTCAGTATATAAAAAGTTTTATAGGTGATAAGTGTAGTGTTATCACAATATCTTTATTTAATTTTGACAGTTATTGGCCTCAGGATATAGCAAGGGAACGGTCCGTAAACAAATATTACATGATGCAAAAAAATATGAAATTACCTGCATATGTGGAAAGAGATCAGGTAATAGAAAAATTAGTTGATGAAAATTATTCTGTGAAGAAGATTATGGAATTAATTTCCAAAGAAGATTATTTTAAAAAAGAAGACGTAATGATGAATCATCAAAATTCACTAAAACGATTCAGGCTGACGGACAGATTATCAGATGTTAAAATTGGTGATTTTATTGAAAGTAATTATAATTTAGTAAAATTATATTGTGACAGAGGTCATTTTAATCAGAATTTACTTAGAGAATATGTACGAAGAATTTTGAACTATTTAGGTGCCAATGAAAGCTTGGTTGAATTACAGAATATGGATTTTGAGGATATGTTTATGAGAATAAATGAACTTCCTATTTATCCAAGTACGGCTGCCATTCTAAACCTTGAGTGGATAAACAGAGGTACTCTTTACAGACAACATTTGTACAGTGGCATCAGAACTGTGACATTTGAAGAATATATGGAAACATTTATAGAGTATTGTTTTGCAGTGAAGAAGACATTACAATTTTGTTAGAAAATACTTATAATTTGAACAAAATATTGTCAATTCCCTTTTGATACGTTACAATTATTGCAAATCATGATTTTCTAAATTGTGATTTGAAAGGGGAAATCATTGTCTTTATTTAAACGATCATGATGAGACATTATTTTTGTATTCGTTGAGTGATGTTGTAAACGTCAATTTATAGTTAAAAGTGGTAAATCTAACATGCAGTAAAAAATCAAAGAAGGATATCAAACCATGCGTAACTTTCAAAAGCAGCAGCTTTTAGATATTATATCAAGTTTACACATACTTCATCAGGAAATCAAAGACAGGTTGGTTAAGAGAGAATATCCCACTGTGCAAAATGCTCTTTCCGACGCTCAGGAAGCGGCTATACAGATGGGTGAAGCTATTGAGATGCTTGAAGGGGAAGGAACGGAAGCAGTATCATATCTGGAGAAATACTGTGAGAAGTTATACCATGCGAGTATTCAGATGGAAGAGTCCGCGCCACAGAAGATATATAAAACATTGGAAAGTATTTTGATCAAAGCGGAAAATGCAGTGAATCATATCAAAGTGCGGAAAGAAGTAGTGTTTTTTCCATATAAAGCCAGTATGTGGGATTCTCTTGAGAGCGTATATATTGCTGCAAAAGAGGATAAGGACTGTGATGCATATGTTGTCCCTATTCCTTATTATGACAAAAATCCGGACGGAAGTCTTGCAGCAATGTATTATGAAGGAAATGAGTATCCAAAGAATATAGAAATAACGGATTACAGAACTTATGATCCGGAAGAACGAAGACCTGACGCAATCTTCATACATAATCCTTATGATGATTGGAACCATGTTACCAGTGTACCGGATAGGTATTTTAGCAAAAATCTTAAGAATTACACAGACTGTCTGGTATATATACCTTATTTCATATTAAAAGACATTGAACCGGATGATGCAGCGGCAATAGAAGGAATGAAACATTTCTGTTTTGTTCCGGGAACTATTTATGCAGACAAAGTAATAGTTCAGTCTGAAAATATGCGCCGTATATACATTAACGAGTATTTAAAAGAGGCAAAGTCTCTGGGACTTCCTGCAGACAGGGAAGACTTGGAAAATAGGATACTTGGTATTGGTTCGCCTAAACTTGATAAGGTACGGAATGTGTCAAAAGAAGACCTGGATATTCCGGGCGAATGGCTTAAAGTTATAAGAAAATCAGACGGAACCCGGAAAAAGATCGTATTTTATAATACCAGTATTAATGCTCTGCTCAGGCATGATGAAGAGATGCTTGCCAAAATGGAAAGCGTTTTTAATGTATTTAAGAAGTATCAGGATGAAATCGCGTTGTTATGGAGACCTCATCCGTTGATACCCAATACGATTAAATCTATGCGCCCGCAATTATGGATAGAATATCAGAAGATAGTAGAAAATTATAAAAAAGAAGGTTGGGGAATTTATGATGACAGCGCAGATATGGATAGAGCTGTATTAATTTCTGATGCGTATTATGGGGATGGAAGCAGTATAGTGCAGGTATATGCCCAAACGGGCAAACCTATACTTATGCAGAATGTGGAATGTGTTGATGATGATAAAGAGGATAAAAATGCTTTGGAGAAAAAAATGATATTGAGCCGAGCATTTTATTATGGATGCGTTATTGAAGATGACACTGTTTATTTTTCATTGGCTAATTACAATGCGGTATGCAGAGCGAAATATATGCAAAACCATTTGGAAATCCTTGATGTATTTCCAAATGTAAAGGCTGATGCGCGCAGGCCGTACCCGGGAATATATAAGCATGAAAACAGACTGATATTTTTTCCTACAATAAATGAGAAAAATGAAATTATGGTTTACAACATTGCAGATCGCACATTTACAGGTATAAAAAATAATAAAGATTTAGACTGCAATAATGTTGCAAGACAGATATTTGAATATGATAAAAACATATATTTTATTTCTACATTGACAGGTGAAATAAATCGTATCAACATGGATGAACTGTCAATTGATAATGTCGTTCCCGCGGTGTGTTCGGGGAAAACAGTGATTGTCGGAGAAGTAACTGTATACAAAGATGATATGATATTTTACCCTGTTAATAGTAAAAAAATCTTATGCAGTTTTAGTTTACATAATGAAGAATTTAAATATTACGAGTATCCTGAAAACGTGTCATACATTGCAACATTATGTTTTAATAATGATGAATTGTGGATAACCGGAACTGACAGAAAGTTATATGTATGGAAAGCAGGCGCAGAAACGGCAGATCCCTGTTCTGAATTTCCTTCGGATTTACAGCTTTTTTATAACGATGACAAGAATGCAACCCCATATTTTTTTAGTAGTTTTGTTTATAAAGATTGTTTATGGTTATTTCCGGATTATTGCGATAAGATTTTAAATTACAATTTAGTATCGGGACAGTTTAGTATATTAGAAATAAGTGGCGAAGAGGAAAAAGCAGGAAAAGAAAAGGGACGCTTTTTCATGCATAAATATGCTTTTGTGAAAAAGTTTGATGATAAGGCGTATTTTTTGTCAGCCAAGACCCGTATATTGTATGAATTGTGTTTAGAGACAAATGAAATAAGTAAGCATTCTTTTAATTCAGAGGGTAAATATAAAGACGAGATTTATCCGAAATCCATAGAAGGAGCAGTAATGGAAAGATACGATATAATAAATCTTGAGGAATATTTGATATATGTGTTAAAAAAAGATAGAAAAATTTGTTTTGAGAAAAAAGATATTGTTGGAAAGAAGATATATGAAAGTATAGTCATTTAAACCCAATGTTAACTTTGTTAAACATTACGAAAGGACAATATGTAATATGAATGTGGAAGAGTTTTTTGATTCTTTTTTACAATTTGAAGATGAATGTGGAATGTTTGATATAAGCATTGGTAATGTAAAAATCTGGCATCTTATACGCCGGCATTTATATTATGATCTTGCTGATGTATTTGGTGTTGTTTTGTCTTCACTGACAGGCGCATCAACGGGCGGGTATGGAGAAATTAATAAAACATGGAAAGATGTTTTGAGGGAAAAGGTAGTTTGTAATCAATTTTTAGCACACAGGAGAGATGTTCTTATCATCCCTCAGGGACGAAAATATAGAGATAAAGGTGATTGTTATAGTTGCTATATTACAGGACGGCTTGAACGTGCCATGAAGAGGTCACATTACCTGTTGGACGGTAAAAGCGTTGGGGGAGTATATCTTAAATGGAGAAGCAGAAATATATTGTATTTAAAGTGGGATGTGTTCTTGGAAATAAATAGAAAAAAGAAGTATTATCAAGCCGGCAAACAGGAAGTGGAAGAAAAGATCATTGAACCTATTGAAAATTTTTATAATATCAGACTGGACTTAAAATGCAAGAGAAAGTGGTTAGCGTTAATAAATAATATATTAAGAGACAGAGATGGTTATATAAGTTATTTTGATTTTATGTTGAAAAGGATAAAGCCTAAGATTATCATACTGGCTTGTGCATATGATACATATAAAATGATTTTATGTGAAGTTGCCCAAAAAAGAAATATCCCGGTCATAGAATTGCAGCATGGGGCAATAGGAACATTGCATATAGCGTATAATTTTTTGAATAAAAGAAGACTGCCCAATTTTCCCTCTTATATTTTTACCTTCGGTCAGTTGGACAAGATAACTCCGAGATACCCTATTGATAATGAGAGAATTATTCCGGTAGGTTATCCTGAACTGGAGAATAATTATAAGAAGTACTGCAGAGCGAATCAAAAGAAAGTAAACGGTAAAAAACAAATTCTTTTCGTATCTCAGGGCTTAACTGAGATAGCAAGATATGCAGAAAAAATTACCAATATGTTAGATATCAACCAATATAGGATCATATTTAAGCTGCATCCCAAAGAATATGGCAATTGGAAGCAGATTTATGGGAAATATTTACATAATCCTAATATTGAAGTGGTGGGAGATTATAATAAAACAATTTATAGTTATTTGGGCGAAGCGGATTGGGTAATAGGTAATTGTTCAACTACTTTGTATGAGGCAACTATGTTCAATACGAAGATAGCGATTATAAAGGACGCACAGTATTTGAATATGAAGCCCTTATATGAAAATGGCCTTTGTCTGTTGGTTAATTCACCTGAAGAGTTAGCGGATAATATTATATCCGATGTTTTCAGAGCGAATACCGATCAAACTGTAAAGGTATTTGAAATGAACAGTATATCTAATATGTTGAAACAGATAGATAAAATAATTGAGAAAGATATATAAAAGAATATTATAAAGAGGTAAATATTATGCCGGCAATATCTATTATCATGCCACTATATAATGCTTCAAAATATTTGGAAGACAGTATATTGAGCATACAGCGCCAGGTTTTTAAAGATTTTGAACTTATCTGTATTGACGACGGATCGTCAGACGACACATTGAAAATATTGAAGAGATTTCAAGAAAAAGACAAGCGCATAAGAATTTATGTAAATGAAGAGCGGCGTGGAGCAGCATATTCGAGGAATAGAGGTATGCATTATGCAAATGGGATGTATCTGTCTTTTCTGGACGGAGACGACATATTTGACGAAGCAATGTTGGAAAAAGCTTATCAGGCAATGGAACAGCATCCAATCGACATAGTTATTTTCGAATATAAACATGTTGCAAGTGAATATATTAACCACAAACAGTTTATTTCACACAGCAGGGAATATATTGACAGATATTGCAGGCAACCGTTTAGTATCAAAGAACTTATGCCGGAAGAATTTATAAAGATTTCATCCAGTCCATGTAACAAATTGTTACGAAGAAAGTTTATAGAGGATAATGAACTTGAATTTCAAACATTGTCATGCGCAAATGATATGTATTTTGTATGTATGGCGGTAATGTTGGCATGTAAAATAATTTTTTTGGATGACAACAGGGTAATGGTGTATGCAAGAGACCATTTTGAACCTACGCGTATTTCATATAAAAGAGATCCTATGTGTACATATATGGCATTGGAAAAAATTCAAAAAGAGTTAATTGAAAGAAATAAATTTGGTGAATTGTATAATTATTTTTATTACAGGGCCTATTTTAATTTAAAGAATACATTTTTGATAAATACGGAAGAAAACGATAAAAAGGCGTTTTATGATTTTTTAAAAAAAGAGGGTATAGACAGGCTTAGAAATTCAGGCGGAGAGTACTATAAAAAAGTGGATGAATATATGCGTACGCGCTTAGAATGCTTTGAAAATATGGATTATGCTTCTAAGTGGTATGATTCAAATGATACTCTGAAAATTAATTTGTATAGAAACAAAAAGCGCATATTAGATTTGTTTATTATGTGTAAAACGAATGGCATGAATATAGGTATATGGGGAGCAGGATATTATGGAGAAGCATTCTTAAATTATATACAGCAAATCGGACTGTCTGTATATGCAGTAATAGATAAGTCTAAGGATAAGCAGGGATATGAATTGCTCGGATATAAAATATGCTCGCCGGAGGATGTATGTGATGACGTACAACTTATTATTGTAACAGGTATATCTATATATGAGGAAGTATTAAAAGAATTAGATGGAAGAGATATTGAAGTTATTAGCCTATGTAAATTTTTGAATATGATTGTGTAACTAAGTATTTTATTTTGGAGGGAATTGAAATGAAAAAAGGAATTGTATCGGTTATATCTACAATTGTAGGAGCAGCCGCCGGAGCAGGAGCGGCAGGCACAATCAAAGATAAGGAAGTAAAGAAATGGAAAGATTATTCCAATAAGCATCTGGCATTGTACAAAATGATGTGTAAATGGGTGGAGGTTAAACAGGATGGCAAGAACCTTTCTGTTTATTTTGAAAATAACGGATATAAGAAAATTGCCATATATGGAATGAGTTTTGCGGGTGAGGTTTTGTTGGAAGAATTGGGCGGAACAGGCATAGAGGTCGCTTACGGGATAGACCGGAATGCGGACAGGCTCTTTGCAGATATTGATATCGTATCAGCGGATGATGATCTGGAGCCTGTGGATGTTATTGTTGTCACACCAATAACGTTTTTTGATGAAATAGAGGAAAATCTGAGTGAGAAGGTAAGCTGCCCGGTAATTTCTTTGGAGGATATTTTGGATGAGGTTTAAGAGGAGGATAGTTTTATGCCGGCCATATCAATTATTATGCCTTTATATAATGCAGAAAAATACCTTAAGGAAAGCTTAATAAGTATACAAAATCAGGTGTTTACTGATTATGAATTAATTTGTATAAATGATGCTTCTACAGACTCAACGCTTGAAATAGTAAACGAATTTAAACGTAGGGACAAACGGATTAAAGTGCATTCGAATACTGAACGCAGCGGGGCTGCCATATCAAGAAATTATGGTATTCATGCAGCTTGTGGCAAATATCTTTCTTTTTTGGATGGAGATGATATTTTCGACGAAATGTTGTTGGAGAATGCATATCGCTGTGCAGAAGCAACAGATGCGGATATTGTAATGTTCGATGCTAAGCATGTGCCGTCAGATTCTATCTATAATAAGCTGAAAGTAGTACATAGTGATGAATTTGTAAATAAATATTGTAAAAGGGTATTTTCCATACAAGAGGATGAACCATATGAAGTTATGAAGTGGTTAGATGCTCCATGGAACAAACTATATAAAAGTGATTTGGTTAAAAAAAATAGCATTGAATTTCAGAATTTACCATGTTTCAATGATGTTTGCTTTGTCAGTCTGTGTATTATGACCGCTCAAAGAGTTATTTTTAAGGATACACCCAATATTATGGTGTACGTCCGGGATCATTTTGTCCCTACAAGGATATCATTTGACAGAGATCCTATGTGTGGTTACTATGCTATGTTTGAGTTGTGTGATCAATTGTTGAAAAGAAATCGTTTTGATAAGCTATATGAACATTATTATGTCAGACTTTTTTATGTATTGACGGTTATAGTTTCAAATACTAAAAACGAGCAGCGTAGATTAGAATTTTATAATTTTCTGAAAAGAGAAGGAATACGTAATATAAGATCAATATCAGAAAGTTATTACTTAGATATGAATGAACATACCCGTAAACTTCTTGAGCAATTTGAAGTTAAAAATTATGAAACAGGATGGTATTTGAAATCTTTTAAGTTTGAAATTTATTTATATTATCAGGCTGATGCTGTTTTTAAGATGTTTAATGATTTTAACAATAGTAATAATAAAATTGGTGTATGGGGAGCAGGAAAAAACGGAGAAGTTTTTTTGGAATTTTGTTATCAATATAATCTAAAAGTAGACGCAGTAATTGATATATCAGAAGAAAAGCAAGGAAATGTAATTAGTACATATATGGTAGTATCACCGGAAGAATGTTTGGATAGTATTCAAGTTATATTGGTCACACCGAACTCAATATGTGAGAAGGTTAAAGAAACCGTAGGAGAAAGAAATATAAAGATAATTGATTTACCCAAGTTTCTTAATATTATTTGAGTTTGGGGAGTAGAGGATAAAATATGAGAGTAGTCTTATGGGGAGCAGGGCAGACTGCAGAATTGTATTGGCGGGAAATCAAAGAAAATTCGGGTGTCTTCAAGGATGATTACGTAGCATTTACAGATAATAATTCTGATTTATGGAATAAGGATTTTCATGGAATAAAAATCATAGCGCCTCAGGATATCCAAAAAGCAGATGCAGACTGTATTGTTATATTAAGTATATACGTTAATGATATACGCAATCAATTGAGTAAAGAATTAAATATAACGGAAGATATGATAAATACTTTTGATGAGTATAAACGTAAGTGCCATTGTGAATGGGTTTATAGTAAAAAATATGGCGCTTTAAAGGATAAAAATGTAAACTCTGTTTTTAATTTAGACAATCTTGCGGTATATACTGCAATTATGGGAAATTATGACGAATTAAAAGAGCCGCTTTTTGTATCAGACGAAATAAAGTATATTTGTTATACTAATAATCCAAAATTGAAATCAAATATATGGGAGATACGTTATGTAGAAAATACATATAAGAATAATACTTATATGGCGCGTCATATTAAAATTAATCCGCATAAGTTTTTAAGTGAATTTGATACGAGTGTATGGATTGACGGAAATTTTTTAATTCTGGACGATATAAGAAAATACATAAAAAAATATCAGTATAAGTCTAAAATTTTGTGTTTTCCACATTATACACGTGAATGCATCTGTGATGAGGTAGCAGCGTGTATAAATTTAAAAAAAGGAAACAAAAAAGATATGCTGTTTCAGGTAGTTGATTATCTTAAAGAAGGTTATCCCATAAATAATGGCTTATTTGAAACAGGCTGCATGATCCGTGCGCATAATGATGCAGAAGTAAAAGAATTGATGGAAGATTGGGAAAAGGAGATATTGAAGTATTCTATCCGTGATCAGCTGAGCTTTCCCTTTATATGTTGGAAAAATCAATTTGAACCTGATATTTGCGATGTAAATATATATCAAAATAATTGGTTAAAGTATTATAAACATAATTTTTAAATTC
Source organism: uncultured Lachnospiraceae bacterium (assembly GCA_947631625.1). Classification (GTDB taxonomy): domain Bacteria; phylum Bacillota; class Clostridia; order Lachnospirales; family Lachnospiraceae; genus UBA3282. The sequence continues at coordinate 44,753 of CANRMA010000002.1, forward strand.
ATTTTGTGTTTGGAGAATGTAAGAAAGATATATGAATCGTTTATGCATATACGTAACCTACAATAGAGAAAAAGAAATAAAAGAGTATATGGGATATATGATAAAGTCGCTTCGGCAATATACCACAACTATTTATGTAGTATGCAATTATTCTGAAATACTGAGCGGAGAGAAATATATTAAGCCCTATGTGGATGGTATTTTTTACAGAGAGAATGTCGGCTTTGATGCAGGCGCATATAAGGATATGCTCTGTACGATCCTTGGTTGGGGTGAAGTTTATAAGTATGATGAATTGATCCTTATGAATGATTCATTTGTGGGACCATTTTATGACTGGGGCAGTTATTTTAACTTGATGAAAGATTCAGGGTGTGATTTCTGGGGGATGACGAGAAATTTCGGGGGAGAATATGAATCATTCATAGGAAAGTATGATACGCATGTGCAGAGTTATTTTCTTATGCTTTATGACAGTGTATTAAAAAGCAGTCAGTTTAGGGCATATTGGGAAGAATTGTCGTACCCTAAAACATATGAAGAAACGATTTTTTATTTTGAGCATAAACTGAATAATCTTTTGAAAAGTGAAGGATTTTTGCCGATGACGCTTACTGATGCATGGGGATTAACTTTTAAATATAATGAAAATCCGTACCGTTTATATTCATTGGAATTGATAAGGGATTATAAGCTGCCGGTTTTAAAGAAAAAGAGTTTACAGATAGCTAATACAGGTTTTGAAAATGCATTGGAGGCTGTTGAATTTTTACTGTCAAACAGATTATATCCCGCAAACTGGCTATGGGATCTGATAGATGGACAGTTTTACATAGAAAACTATGTTTCCGAAGGTATAAACTGTCTGGAATATTTTTGTACAAAGTATAAAAAAATATATATATACGGCGCCGGCGTATGCGGCAGAAATCTTGCACTTTATTTTGATAAAAAGGGTTGGAGATATGATGGGTTTATTGTATCCGATACACACGGACAGTCGGTGGAGTGCTGCGCATTTAAAGATGCCTTGATTGATGAGGATACAGGAATTATAGTATCTGTTATTCATAAGAAAGCATCGGAAGAAATTGTTAGGGTAGTGGGGGAAAAATGCAAAAACGAACAAATATTTGTTATATATAACTGCAGATCACTAAGTATGCCGGATTAATTAAATAATAGTAAAGGCAGGAATTCATATGAATATAGCAATGATAATAGCCGGAGGCACCGGAAACAGGATGCATCAGGACATACCAAAACAGTTTCTTACTGTAAACGAAAAACCGATAATTATCTATACCTTGGAGATTTTTCAGAAACATCCTGCAGTTGACGAGATTATTGTAGTGTGTCTTGAGGGATGGGAGCAGATTCTATGGGCTTATATAAGGCAGTTTAATATTTATAAGGTAAAAATGATCGTTAAGGGCGGAGCCTGCGGGCAGGAATCGATTTATAGAGGACTTATTGCGCTTGAAAAGGAACATAGTGTGGATGACATAGTACTTATACATGATGCTATAAGGCCTATGGTTTCAGAAGAGATAATTTCTGATTGTATAAATAAGACGGTAGAAAAAGGCTGTGCGATAGCATCAATTCCCTGTGCAGAAGCAATGCTTGTGACTAAGGATCAGGAAAGTTCTAATAGCATTTTTAACAGGGATGAACTTAAGCGGACACAGACACCGCAAGGTTTTGGCATAGGCAAGTTGCTTGATGTACATAGGAAAGCTCTTGAGAAAGGAATCACTAATTCAGTGGCGTCTTGTACTTTAATGATTGAGATGGGTGAAGAAATATATTTTTCTAAAGGTTCGGAGAAAAATCTTAAGCTTACAACAGTTGAAGATATTGATATTTTTAAAGCTCTTTTGTTGGCTCAAAGGGCGGAGTGGTTAAAAGACTAGAGCCTGATGATATAAGAAAGGTTGGCGGTCATGCGGTATTTGGAAAATAAATTGTATCGCGAAGATATAATTAATACGATTGAGAATACCAAAGGTTTTGAATATTTTGACGGAAAGAGGATTTTGATCCTGGGAGCGTCGGGCCTTATAGGCTCTTTTATAACAGATTGCTTTATATATGCGTCAACTGTTAAAAATATGGATATTCATATAATGGCATTTGGCAGAAACATAGAGCACCTGAATGGGCGGTTTGGAAATGAAACGGACAGGCTCCGGTTCATACAAGGTGATGTAACCAAGCTTGATGACGCTATACATGCGGATATTGTGATTCATGCCGCCGCTTATTCATATCCGCGTGCTTTTAGGGAAAAACCGGTGGAGACCATGCTTGCGAATATGTTGGGAACTTATCGTGTAATGGAGCTTGCACGTAACAATCCTGGTTGCCGCGTATTATATATTTCTACCGGAGAAGTGCAGGAAGAAGTGGATCATTTGTCTGTAAGGGCTTGTTACCCGGTCAGCAAGAAAGCGGGAGAGACTTTGTGCCTTTCATATATACAGGAGTATAAGACGGATGTCATGATCGTCAGGCCGTGCCATACGTTTGGAGCTAATGTAACGGACGATGATAACAGGGCGACGGCGCAGTTTATAGGGTGTGCTGCAAGGAACCAAGATATTGTTATGAAAAGCTCCGGAGAGCAGGTACGTTCATTTGCGTATGTAGCCGATTGCGTGTCAGGTTCGCTTAGTGTGCTTATTCATGGTAAGAGCGGACAGGTATATGGAATTTCATCCGGTGAGACCTGTTCGGTAAGACAGTTCGCCGAGAAATGCGCTGCATTGACGCAGAAGCAGGTTAAATTTGAACAGGCGGATGACATAGCCAAGGCTGAGGCTTCGCCTATTAAACAGCAGCTCATTGATAATTCCATGTTAAGATTACTGGGGTGGTCACCTGAGTTTTCAATAGAGAAGGGAATAAAAAAGTCCATAGAGATTCAAAGGTCTTTAGGGCGGCGATAGAGGATGATATGAAAAGATACTATATAAAAAGTATGATCGGAGAAATTGCAAAGGGTATAGACAGGTTAATCTCAAAAGGGGTAATACAAAATGACACAGGTGTCATTTTGTATGGCCTGGATCGTTATGCTTTTGCAATGAGGACGATTTTATCAAATAAAGGATACAATAACATCGATTGTTATATTTCTGATGACGAAGCTGATGTTATTAAGAAAAAGCAGGAAATTGAAAATTTCAGATGTCGTTTCCTTAATCTGGCAACCGGTCTAATAAAGGCAGAGACTATCAATGAAAGGCTGTGTCCGTTTGATGATAAGGCGGTAATATTAGTCTCTTCTGCTTCATATGAAGCGGAAAAGAAAAAATTAGAAGGGTTTGGATATAAAGAGGATGAACATTTTTATAAGGTTTATGATTTTAAGGACGAAGAACTAGAGCGCTTATTTGAAGGAAAGACTCTAATGAATATAAGTGAGATTAAGGATGTAGAAAAGGATATACTTGCACGTATTGATGAGGTATGCGTAAAGAATGGTTTGCGTTATTGGGTATGCGGCGGGACTTTGTTGGGAACGATAAGGCATAAGGGATTTATACCATGGGATGACGACATAGATATTTTCCTGCCGTGGAAGGACTATCTGAAATTTATTGAGCTTATGGAACAGGATAAAAGGTATGTTTTGCTTGGACTGGGGAGAGAAGAAACTGCTGATTTTAGTGATATTTTTGCAAAGGTTGCAGATAACAGGACGCTTATTTGTGAGGATATAGGAACTGTCCGTAAAGTAAACCCATTGGCTGTAGACGTATTTCCGTTGATAGGTTTGCCGTATGATGATAATGAACGTCATATGTTTTTTGCAGATTATAAGGAGCTGAACCGCTCTATATGGCAGGACTTCTATGCAGCAAACGGTGATATCCGCATTTTTGGCAAATGGCATAAAAGACAGCGCAGCTTCCTTGAAAAGTATGATTTTGACAGCTCGGAATATGTTGGAGTGCTCGGAACTGCTTACGGTGAGCGCGACTGTGCCGGAAGGGCTGTGTATGAGTCAACTATAAGGCTTCCGTTTGAGGACATTGAAGTAAATGTGCCTACAGGATATAAGGAATATCTGGATAATCTCTATGGCAAAGATTGGGGCATACTTCCGGATGAAAGTAAGAGAAAGACGCACCACAATGTCCTGGCATATTGGATGTAAAACGAATTAAAAGGAAGTATCCGGTCTGCTTCCGGGAGGAAGGTACATAATGAGTCAGGAGATAATGTTTTACGGCGCAAAAGCCCTCGCATATGGAATGTATAAAGCCATAGAGCGGCTTTATCCGGAAGTGGCATGCAAGGGGTTTGTCGTAAGATCACTTGGCGGTAATATGCCGTATGTGGAAGGTAATAAAGTATGGCGCTTAGAGGAGTTGTATGAAACGCTCACGCCGGGGGAGAGAAATGACAGGCTTATACTTATAGCTACTCCGGAAAATTTGCATAAAGAGATTGTCAGGGACTTAGGAAGGTATGGTTTTAACAACTATATCTGTATGAATTCCCACAGGGAAGCAAAATTAATGCAAAAGTATTTTGAAACGATAGGTGAGTTCCCTTCAATTCATGGATTAAGATGCGGGGAAACGCCGGTTAAGGCCAAAGTGCTCATGTCGAAATTTTACAGGGATACACCATTGGTAAACAGATATGACAAACCGGAATGGGTGAAGGCTATTCAGGTCGGAGCCGGGCTTACGGATGCGCGTATATCAGAGCTTATGGATAACACAGGTGACAACATCTCATTAAAAAACGTAAATTATTGTGAGCTTACTGCTTTATACTGGCTGTGGAAGAATGAACTTTGCAAAGCGCCTTGCAGCATAAATGAGACCGGAGAGGTTTGCGGCAGTGAAAATGAACCGGAATTCCCGGCATATGATTACTACGGCTTATATCATTATCGAAGGATTCTTGATATAAACGAAGAAGACCTGTATAAGATTAAGGAAAATGACATTGATGTCATATTGCAGTTTCCGACGCTGCATTATCCGGATATAGATGAACATCATCGAAGGTATATAAATGAAAGTGACTGGGAAGCAATGTTTAAGGCGTTAAGTGAGTTGCAGCCTGAGTATGCGAGGGTATTTCCGGATATTTTCAGGCAGCAGTACTTTTATAATTATAACCTTATCTTTGCAAAGAAAGATGTGCTTGCCGGGTATTGTGCATGGCTGTTCCCGATTCTGGAGCGCACCGAGGAATTAAGCAATCCCAAAGGTTTTGAAAGAGCCGACCGTTACATAGGATATTTAGGTGAAAATCTGATGACATTATATTTTTTACATAATAAAGACAGGCTTAATATATATCATACAGGGAGACTGATGCTGATTTAGTGGAGAATGACGCCGTTAGGGTGGAGTCCGGCGTTGCTTTGGGAAAGGATACACATTATGAAATTTCTTCTTTTCGGAACAGGCGATTGCTATGAGCGGTATAAAAAATGGTTTGATATAAATGATATCGTGGCGCTCCTTGATAATTCACGGGAAAAACAGGATACATATATCGACGGCATAATAGTCATGTCGCCGGAAAAAGGCATTAAACAGGTTTATGATGAGATTGTCATAATGAGTTTTTACGTAAAAGAAATGCGGCAGCAGTTAATAGGGCTTGGAGTTGATGAAAATAAGATAAATCATTTTTATGATTTACATAAGCTGATCCGACATAAAGGAATGAAAAGGCCTGTTCAATATTACCAAGGTGGTGAAGAGATAATAAATCCGGAAAATATCAGTGGCAGGCGCATTCTGTTGTTGTCAAGGGACATGATGTTGGGAGGTCCGGCCATAGCCCTTTTTTATGCAGCTAAAACGCTTGCGGAGCATGGACATGCAATAGTTTTTGCCTCTATGGAAGACGGCCCTTTAAGGGAAAAGCTGCTTGAACTTGGAATTCCTGTTGTAGTGGATGAGAATCTGCAGATAGAAACTATGGAAGAAACAGGGTGGACGGCCGCTTTTTCGCTCTTTTTATGCAATACGATCAATTTCTATATTTTTCTTTCCAAACGCGACGTAAATATTCCGGTCATATGGTGGCTTCACGATTCCTCATTCTTTTATGACGGGGTTGATAAAGATATTCTGCGAAGCATTGACAGGCGAAATCTGAAGGTGTATTCGGTAGGTCCCGTTCCTGAAGCGGCAATTAAAGAATTTATGCCCGATTTAAGCGTAGGGAGGTTGCTTTATGGAGTGGAAGATGCGCTTAAGTCTGTACGGTTCGGTCAAAACGATACATCCGTGGCAGCGAACGCGTTGCACTCTCCGGTGGCGCGTTTCGTGACGATAGGATATATTGAGCGACGTAAAGGTCAGGATATTCTGATAAATGCGATACAGGCGCTGCCGGATGATATAAGGCAACAGGCAGTATTTTATATGGTAGGGCAGAATACGTCTGTTATGGCAAAATGTATTAAAAAGATAATAAAAAATATACCGCAGGTTATAATGACCGGAACCGTGGGCAGGGAAGAAATAAATAATATTTTGGAAAGCGCGGATGTCATGATTTGTCCATCAAGAGAAGACCCCATGCCTACCGTGGCTGCGGAAGCGATGATGCATTCACTGCCATGTATAATATCCGATGCGGCAGGGACAGCGGATTATATAAAGGACGGTGTAAATGGTTTTATTTTTCAGAGCGAAAATGTAAGCGGACTCGCAGGCAAAATCAAATGGTGCATGGAAAACAGAGATGAATTGCCAAAGGTAGGTATAAAATCAAGATATATATATGATAATTATTTTTCAATGGAAGCATTTGAGAAGGCTATAACGGATATTATGGATGGAATATAACATAAACTTCGGATCGTGTGAAAAGGTTTTGCAATAATCAGATGCGGCAGTTATTACAAAGTGGTAAATATCTCATATAAATTCTGTAATTTTGTAATTTTGTAATTGTTGGACTATCAAAACACAAAATATTTATGTTGAAAAAGAAATTGTTGTATAGTAAACTGTGAAAGAAGGAAACAGATATGAATTGAGAGGAAGATAAATAATGAATTTTGAATTGACAGCCTCCATGATGTGCGCCAACTATGGTAATCTGGAGAAAGAAGTAAAAGACCTTGAGGCAGGCGGGATAGATTCTTTTCATATAGACATAATGGACGGCCGCTATGTACCAAATTACGCGATGTCGTTAAATGATATGCGTTATATCGCCTCTGCCACGGATAAACCAATGGATGTCCATCTTATGATAGAGCATCCGAACAATACAATATCATTATTTCTTGAAAATCTTAGAAAAGGCGATACGATCTATATCCATCCGGAGGCTGAGTATCACCCTTCAACAACTCTGCAGAAAGTCATAAATGCGGGCATGATACCGGGGATAGCGATAAATCCCGGAACAAGCGTGGAAACGATAATGGAAATGCTAAGAATCGTTAAAAAAGTGCTCGTAATGTCTGTCAATCCGGGTAACGCAGGGCAGATGTATCTGCCTTATGTCGGTAAAAAAATAACCAAACTGCTTTCCATAAAAGAAGACATGGATTTTGAAATATACTGGGACGGCGCCTGCAGCGCAGACAAGATACTTGAATATGCGCCTAAGGGAGTAAAAGGTTTTGTGCTTGGGACAACCCTGTTGTTTGGTAAAGCGCAGCCGTACGGAGAGACTTTGGATAACATCCGTAAGCTTAAGTTCTAGGAATAAGGTCCGGGAAGCATGCGCAGGTTCAGTTTGTCCGGTTAAATATACAGAAAAAGGGGCAGTGTCAGGAGATGAATACAGCGCTGATTTTATCGGGCGGAACGGGTACAAGGCTTGGAGCCGATATTCCGAAACAATATATAAAAATAAACGAAAAACCGATAATTTATTACTGCATGGAACGTATATTTGAAAGCGATTACATAGATGCGGTACAGATCGTTGCGGACAATGTATGGAGAGATTTTATTTTAGGAAGCGCGGAATGTACGCAATGCATGAAAAACTCCACAAAGACAGTGTCGGATAATGCCACGGAAAATTCTGCTGAAGGATTTAAAGAAAAGTTTAAAGAGAAATTCAAAGGCTTTTCCGATCCGGGAAAGAACAGGCAGCTTTCCATACTGAACGGGCTTGAGGATATCAGGGCATATGCGGACGATACGTCTTATATATTCATACATGATGCGGCAAGGCCTTTGCTTAAACCGGAGTTTATAAGGGATTGTTTTGAGGCCGTAAAAGGGCATGACGGAGCGCTTCCGGTACTGCCGATGAAAGATACGGTATATTTAAGCATCGATGGCGGGAGCACTGTGGCGTCGCTTTTGGACAGGAGTACAGTTTATGCAGGTCAGGCTCCTGAAATTTTTATTTTAGGTAAATATTATGAGGCCAACAGGAGGCTCTTGCCCGATGAGATAATGCGGATAAACGGCTCAACCGAGCCGGCGGTCATGGCAGGTATGGATATAGCGATGATGGCAGGCGATGAAAATAATTTTAAGATAACGACAAAGGCTGATCTTGAGCGGTTTGAGCAGATCATCATTCAAAAGGAGAGATCCGCGGATGACATGTAAGGAATTCGCAGGCTGCAGGAATGGGGGATTATCATGACAGAGCGTTATAAGGGCGCGATATTTGATATGGACGGGCTTTTGTTTGATACGGAAAAGGTATTCCAACAGACTTGGCATGAGCTTGCAGAAGAGCATAATGTTACGTTGGATGAGGATTTCGCCAAAACGATCTGCGGAACGGTGGGGGATCGGCTTTATAAAATAATAGAGCATTATTATCATGTATCCGATTGCGCCGCGCTTGCGCAGGAATGTGTGGAAAGGGTTAAGAAAAAGCTTGCAGTGAGCGTTCCGGTAAAAGAAGGCGCATACGAAATACTGGATTATTTTAAACGTAAAAACATAAAGCTTGCGATAGCGAGCAGCAGCGTAATAGAGCAGATAGAGTCCAATCTTGAGATAGCGGATATGCGGCGGTATTTTGACGTGCTTGTGAGCGGAACGCAGGTGAGACGGGGTAAACCGGAGCCTGACATATTTCTGTATGCGGCAGAGCAGATAGGCTGCGATCCCAGGGAGTGCTATGTTTTTGAGGACAGTGTAAACGGGATAAAAGCAGGGTATGCTGCGGGCTGCACTACGATAATGGTACCCGATCTTGTTGAAGCGACGTCCGAAGTCCTGCCGTATTGTTCGATGGTATGGAAAAGTCTGGCTGAATTTGTGCATTATTTGTGAACTTGAATATAAGGCTTTATTTTTTTGATAAATTGTGATAAATTATTTTGGTAGGGTTTTGATTGAGTAATTATACGGATCAATAATAAGAAAGAGGGAAGGATACTTAAAATGGCTAAAAATAAACCAAACAAAGTTGATACGAAAAATATGAGCAAAAGCAAGGCAAAGCGCGAGGCTCAGAGAAAGCAGAATGAAAAAATGCGTCGTCAGCGCTTTATTTCAAAGCTTGCCGGAATAGTGATATCCGCAGCCGTTATTTTACTTATTGCCGCTGCGATCGGCAAACAGCTTTATATACTGGCTATCAGGACAACTCCCGGCAGTGATTACAGCGCAGAACTTAACGAGGACGGTAAAATAAACGATGTTGATCCGGCTAACGCTATCGCGCTTGCCGATTATGAGAATATTTCGGTGCCTGAAGACGAAGTTGCGGCTACGGATGAAGAAGTGGAAGAAGAGATTAATTCAGTCCTTGAAGGTTATAAAGAACTTAGTACGGATACGGAAGACGCCATTGTTGATGGTGATGAAGTAAATATTGATTATGTCGGGACCATTGACGGAGAAGAGTTTGAAGGCGGAAGCAGCGACGGGGCAGGTTATGATCTTACGATCGGTTCCGGCTCATTCATAGATGATTTTGAGCAGCAGCTGATAGGACATAAGGTTGGTGAAGAGGTGACGGTTGAAGTTACTTTCCCTGACGATTATCAGTCAGCCGACGTGGCGGGTAAAGATGCGAGTTTTGCCGTAACCATCAATGGAATACAGAAGCTTCCTGAACTTACGGATGAATTTGTGGCGGAGAACCTTGCCGAGAGCGAAGATGTCTCAACCGCAGAGGAATACCGTTCCAAGATAGAGAATAATTTCCGTGACGAACATCTTGAGGAATACCTCACCAATTATATAATGGATAATACCACCGTGAATACTTATCCTAAGAAATACCTGAAAAATATCAAGTCGATCCTTAAGTATACGGATGGAATGGGCGATGATATCGAAGATGAGATAGAGTATGAAAAGGAACTTACCGAACGTGCAAAGACGACAGTAAAGGAAGCGCTTGTATATCAGGCTATCTTTGAAAAAGCCGGACTTACGTTGGATATGGACGCATATATCGCAGAACTTACCGAGACGAACGGTGAAGATTATGTTAATAATATGAAGACAACCTATGGCGAAAGCTACATGGCACAGGCAAGAATGAAAGAACTGGTTATCGATTATCTCAAGGAAAAGTATAAATAAACGAAAAACCGTATATCGGATATGATATTATAAAATATGGGATGCCACGGCAGTTGCGGGCATCCCATTATTTATATTGCAGTCGGTTGAAAAATGAAGTCTGAAGCTTCCGGGTTTCGCAATTATTACCAAAGCTTAAACAACCGTATAACGCGCTTCGCCAACTTATAAAAGGGCGTTTCAAGCTCTCCGGCGGCCTTCTTTAATTCCTGGCGTATTTGTATGTGCTGCGGGCAGTGGCTTTCACATTTGCCGCACTGTATACACTGTGAAGCGCTGCCGGTATCTTTTCGCAGGGCGGTACACTGAAGATAATCCTGTCGGCCGGAACGCTTGCCTTCGGAATACATTGCGTTATAGCAGCGGAAAGTGCCGGGTATGTCTACGCCTTTTGGGCAGGGCATACAGTAACCGCAGCCTGTGCAGCCTACTTTTACGCTCTTGGCTATCTCTTTTTTTACAAGCTCTATAAGTTCTTTATCGGAAGCGCTCATGCAGCCCGGATGTGATGCGGAAGCGGTCTCCAGGTTCTGTCTGACCATTTCCACGGAATTCATGCCTGAAAGCACACAGGTGACCTCAGGCTGATCATAGAGCCATTTAAAGGCTATGTCTGCGGCTGTACGGTGTTCGGAATCTTTTGCAAACAGCTCCTTGGCGGATTCCGGAAGCAGATCCACAAGCCTTCCTCCGCGCAGCGGTTCCATTATGATCACCGGAAGGCCTTTTGCATTGGCGTACTTAAGCCCTGATACGCCTGCCTGTGAGTTTTCATCCATATAGTTGTACTGTATCTGACAGAAATCCCAGTCATAGACATCCACAAGCTGTTTGAACATGTCGGAACTGCCGTGGTAGGAGAAACCGATATTGCGTATTTTCCCTGACGAAATTTTTTCGTCTATCCATTCGGTTATCCCCATATTTTTTAATTTATTCCAGACGGAAACGTCGCTCAGCATGTGCATAAGGTAAAAGTCTATGTAATCCGTCTGAAGCCGCCTTAATTCTTCGTTAAAAGTTTTTTCCACACCGTCAATGGATTTGATAAGATAATGAGGCAGTTTGGTCGCTATGTATACCTTGTCGCGTACATTGTTGCGTTTGAGGATCTCGCCTATGGCCGCTTCGCTCCCCGGATATATGTAAGCCGTATCAAAATAATTGACGCCGCCCTCAATGGCTGTCATAACTTCCTTTTCGGCCTTGTCTATATCTATATTTCCGCCTTTTTTGGTAAAACGCATACAGCCGTAACCAAGGATAGAAATGTCGTTGCCTTTTTTGTCCTTACGATATTGCATATAAATTCTCCATTCTATGTAAGATATAGATTTAACTATATATTATTATATTATCAGGACGATACAATGTCAAATAGCATATGTTATTATATTGTTTAGCGCTACACAATAATATATCAAACATCAGCCGAATGTATTGTCGGATGCTTTGAGCGGTCTATCGCACTATTTTGAGCGGTCTATCGCACTATTTTGGGCGGTCTATCGTATTATTTTGAGCGGTCAATCGTATTATTTTGAACTATCTATCGCATTGCTTTGAGCGGTATATCGTATTATTTCGAGTGGTCTATCGTATATTTTGAGCAGTCTATAACAGTGCTTTGAGCGGTCATTGCTACTGTCGGGCAAAAGTTGTATAATAAACTTCATATCATACATACATTGGAGCGGCATAATATTGCGCCGCGCAGGAATGGGAGGATCAGCATGATAAATACAATAATCTTTGACATAGGTAACGTGCTTGCGGACTTTACATGGAAAGAACACTTTGAGCGGTTGGGATATACGGGGCAGCTTTTTGAGCGTATAGCTAAAGCGACCGTACTGAGCGAGGACTGGAATGAGTGCGACAGGGGAGTGCTGAGCGATGAGGAGATATTAAAACGGTTCGCGGCGAAAGATCCTGAAATCGGCGCCGATATCCGCCGCTGTTTTATCAATAAAAAAGGAATGGTATCGAGAAATGATTATGCAATTGAGTGGATAGAGGAGTTAAAACAAAGAGGGTATAAGGTTTTATATCTTTCTAATTTTTCCGGTTCGGCAGCGGTCGAGTGTTCAGAGGCGTTGGATTTTATACCGCATATGGACGGCGGCATCATGTCCTGTAATGAAAAAGTCATAAAACCTATGCCGCAGATATATAAACTGCTGATAGACAGATATGATCTTGAGCCGGAAAAGTGTGTCTTTATAGACGATACAGAAAAAAACCTGACAGGCGCGTCAGGTTTTGGAATACATACTGTTTTGTTCAAAAATCTAAAGCAGGCTAAGGAAGATCTTGAAAAACTGCTTTCAGAATAAAATTTATTATGATATTTATATGATGCGTTGTATTGTCAGAAAAGGAATAAAGCCTGTTTTTTCTGAATTCTGAATATACTGACATTGATTATTGACGACCTGCCGTGTCTTCGTCTATTTTAATCATTTCAACTTCGGTATGCAAAATGTCATTTTATTCAATATCGTTTTTGCCAACGTCATTACAATCAACGTCATTCTGACCAATATCATTCTGCCTTGTAATACTGTCCCGCCGTTCTTTAACTTTTTCATACAGGCCTATGTATACCCATAGCAAAATCGGCAGTCCGATGGTAGCCGTCAGGCACGTCGCAAACAACCTGCCTGAATCCGAAAAATCCAGGCAGGCAACAATTAACGTAACTAAGTACATACATACCAGTATTATCACACATATTAAAGCCGCGATCTGTTTGGGTGTTCTTTTTTTCATAATTTATATAGCGCCTTTGATCAAAGTAGTAGCTATAACTGCCAGAATACCGCCTATGGACGAACCGAGCAGATTAACTATAAGCTGATAATTCCAGTCAACTTTTTCATCACCCTTATTGGGGATAGGCAGAATTGCAAACCATATACTGCTGAATACCGAACGCATTGCATTCATGCTGAAACCGGTGCTGTTAAGCGAAAGTGAAAGCAGCGCTACCGCGCCAAAACCTACAAGACCTACAACAAGAGCTTCGTTCGAAGCCTGTAAACTTGTAACGCCTGCGATACCCATAAATACAAGGAAAAGGAATACGAAAGTTGCAAGTATCTCCTGTACAAAGTTGAGCGCAACATGTTTTTCTACCGGATATGCGGAGAAAATGCCGCGTTTAGGCGCGTCGCCCGATGCCTTGAAGGAATCCCAGAAGAATATCATGCATACAAGCACTGCTGCGCCGGCTGCAAGAAATTCCATAAGGAGATAAATAAGAGCGTCAACTATTCCCACGCTGCCCAAAATAATGTTGCCGAAAACAACGCCGGGATTTAAGTATGCGGGACCGCCCATTATGGCAGCGACGGCAAGGCCGAAGCCGACGGCAAGGCTCCATGCAAACACCAGTTCGATGTAGTTTAAGGTTGACACCAGGGTCTTTTTTAAAGATACGTTACACATATAAGCGTAACCGCCAAGCAAAAAGATAAAGCTTCCTATAAATTCAGATAAATAAGCCATATGTATATCCTCCATGCAGATATTTAATTTTTTAACGTAAATAAGTAATTAATGATAAATATGCAAATTAATAGTAAAGATAATAAAGTAATAAATCGCGTTTGCTTACTGCACGTTCAGGTCATTGATCGTGACGGTAAGTCTGGAAAGTCTGGAATCGATTTCTTTGCTGGTTTCAGCCATGCCGCCCGCCAGTTTCTGAACTTCGGCGGCAACGACAGCGAATCCTTTTCCGCTTTCGCCTGCGCGCGCAGCTTCGATGGATGCGTTTAAGGCGAGCATGTTCTGTCTCTTACTGAAAGCGGCTATCTGTGACGTGCTTACGTTGGCAGCTTCGATTTCTTCCGCCGCCTGCGCGATGCCGGTCTTTAACTTATCCAGTATCTTTCCGTTCTGTTTGGACTGATAACTGGAACGTACGTACATATTTATAACGTCGCCAAGAAGATTGGCGGAGGCTTCGATCTGTTCCCTTGTTTTGATGGTAACCTTGTGTAAAGCTTCAATATATGTATCTTCGTTGATATCAAGCTCTCTTGCGACTTTGCGGAATTTTTCCTCATCGGGCTCTTCCGGAAGGACCTGGCCGCCGATAACGCTGCCAAGTACGGTGCCGTCGTCAAGCGTGATGGGGATGCCGAAGTCTACAAGTCCTGCATGACATGAATATACGCCGTTTCCTTCCTGATCGCATTTTTCACATCTGCGGCAGCCTTCTTTGCTTCCTCTTGTCAGTTTGATGCAGAAGTCCGTAAAATTGTAACAATCGCTTATGTACTTTCCGTCAGCGCCGACTGCGACCGTTGCAAGTCCGGTACTCTTTGCCCAGTTGTCCATGATGCTTTCAAATTTTTGCATATCACAGAATTCGTCGATTCTCATAATTGTTTTTCCTTTCTATGTATAAATTTTAAAAATAAGGACTTTTTTATGCAAAATATATTATAATATAAAAAATAAGTTAATATATTTTATGCAATTTTCATTTTATCATTATATTGAAAAAAAGTAAATATATAAAAGTGAATATATGAAAGCAATATTAGAAAACCCCCGCCTGTACAAAACTTAAGGCGGGGGTTTTCGTTTTAGGGGAGGATAAGTATTTCCTTATCTTTTGACTAATATCATTGTTGCCATGTTTTTGAAAAATATTCAAAAAATGCAAAAAAAATTTATAAAGGCCTGAAAGTCAGAAAGCAGGCTTTAAATTATTTACTTTTTAAAAAAAATGTTATATACTAACGGAGTATCGTATTAAAATTAAGATACCTTATAGATCAATACTGGATAAAAGGTGGTAATTGTAAGATGGCTTTGTTAAAAAAATGGCGCGATATGGCATATTCGGAAACTGCCAACAAAGGTGACCTGCAGAGATTGTGGTCCGATTATTTTATGAAAGAAAAGGAAATATATGCCACGCTTCTCAAAAATCCCGATGAAGTGGTGGAAGGAACGGTTAAGGAGCTTGCCGAGAAATATAATGTTGACATTATGACTATGACAGGTTTTCTGGACGGTATAAACGACAGCTTGAAGAATGCCAATCCAATCGAGGAGATGGAAGAAGATACACATGTAAACCTGGGCTTTGACAAACCGCTTCTTTATAAGAATATGGTAGCGGCGGACGCCGACTGGTTATATAATCTCGAAGAGTGGAACGATATATTTGACGAGGATACTAAGAAAAGCTTATATAAGGAGCAGAAAGAGTCTACGACCATACACAAGGCTCCGAAGATATATCCGAACGATCCCTGCCCGTGCGGAAGCGGCAAGAAATATAAGAAATGCTGTGGCAGAAATGCCTAGGAAGATGCCGCCTGACTGTACAAGACCTGAATATGCGAAGCAGCTTTTTATGCAGGGATTTAATTGTGCACAATCGGTTTTTGCGGCTTACGCCGATATTTTTGACATAGATTTTGAAACCGCGCTTAAGATGTCGGGCGCGCTTGGCGGCGGAGTCGGCAGAATGCGCGAGGTCTGCGGCACCGTGCTTTCGATGTCTCTTATTGCGGGATTAAAAGAGGGTAACGCCGATCCCGATAATGAAGAGGCCAAGGCGCATATTTATGAACTGGTCCGCCGCATGAGCGGCATGTTTAAAGAAAGACAGGGTACGATAATCTGCAGGGAGATCTTAGGCATGGAAGGTATGGAGGAAAGCCCCGCACCGACGCCGAGGACTCCGGATTTTTATAAAAAAAGGCCCTGCGCCGGAATCGTGGAGTGCGCGGCCCAGATTATAGATGAAGTTTTATTTTCGTAATCGTCTGAATGATTGTAACAGGCGATTGCGAAACTTATTCTTATAACATAGAATTTAGTAAAAATATACAAATAAGGGGTGACTCTGCGTTCCGCAATGGAACCCCGTTTTGTATATTTTTGATAAATTCGGAAGCATTAGATAATATTTAGCAATCGCCTGAAACTATTGTAAGTATGAAAGGGGTAATAATAATGAAAATTACGTTAAAAGACGGTTCCGTTAAGGAATATGCGCAGCCGATGAGTATTTATGATATTGCGGCCGATATATCCGAAGGGCTTGCAAGAGTGGCCTGCGCCGGTGAAGTTGACGGAAAGGTGGAAGATCTGCGAACCGTTATTGATAAGGATTGCAGTCTCAATATTGTTACCGCAAATGATGAAGCGGGACTGCGCGTGATAAGGCATACCGCGTCGCATGTGCTTGCGGAGGCTGTAAAAAGGCTTTTCCCGTCGGCAAAGGTGACTATCGGACCGGCTATTGACGAAGGTTTTTATTATGATTTTGATGCGGAGCCTTTTTCAAGGGAAGATTTGGACAACATTGAAGCCGAAATGAAGAAGATAATCAAGGAAGGCCACAAAATAGAGCGGTTTACCCTGTCCAGAGAAGAAGCTGTCCGGTTTATGGAGGAAAAGGGTGAGCCTTATAAGGTGGAGCTTATAAACGATCTTCCTGAGGACGCCGAGATATCCTTTTATGATCAGGGCGGTTTTGTGGATCTGTGCGCGGGACCGCATCTTATGAGCGCTAAATCCATTAAGGCGTATAAGCTCACATCTTCTTCTATGGCATATTGGAGAGGAGATTCCAACAAGGCTAAACTTCAGAGAATTTATGGAACCGCTTTTAATAAAAAAGAAGAACTGGAGGCTTATCTTGAGCATCTGGAGGATATAAAGAGACGCGACCATAATAAACTCGGTCGTGAAATGGAGCTTTTTACAACTGTGGACGTGATCGGTCAGGGCCTTCCACTGCTGCTTCCTAAAGGCGCGAGAATGATTCAGAAGATGCAGCGTTGGATAGAAGATTTGGAGGATAAAGAGTGGGGCTATGTCAGAACCAAGACTCCGCTTATGGCCAAGAGCGATCTGTATAAGATCTCAGGCCACTGGGATCACTATACCGACGGTATGTTTGTGCTCGGAGACGAAAGCAAGGATAAAGAAGTGCTGGCGCTTCGTCCTATGACCTGTCCTTTCCAGTATTACTGCTATAAAAATTCCCAGCATTCATATCGTGATCTGCCGATTCGTTACGGTGAGACTTCGACACTTTTCAGAAACGAAGATTCGGGTGAGATGCATGGGCTTACCAGAGTGCGCCAGTTTACGATTTCGGAAGGACATTTGATAGTAAGACCCGATCAGATGGTACAGGAGTTTAAAGACTGTCTGGCTCATGCCAAATACTGTCTGACGGTGCTTGGAGTGGAGGAGGATGTTACTTATCACCTGTCCAAGTGGGATCCGGAAAACCGTGAAAAATATATCGGCGAACCGGAAGTGTGGAACGAGACTGAGCGGCATATAAGGGAAATACTTACGGAGCTTAATATTCCGTTTGTGGAAGATATAGGCGAGGCGGCGTTCTATGGGCCCAAAGTCGATATTAACGCTAAGAATGTGTACGGCAAAGAAGACACCATGATAACCATTCAGTGGGATGCGCTTCTGGCCGAGCAGTTCGATATGTATTATATAGACCGGAACGGCGAAAAGGTCCGTCCTTATATAATCCACAGAACTTCGATGGGCTGCTATGAGAGGACGTTGGCATGGCTTATTGAAAAATACGCCGGAAAATTCCCGACCTGGCTGTGTCCCGAGCAGGTACGTATACTTCCTATTTCCGAGAAATATGAAGAGTATGCGCAGAAGCTCAAAAAAGAGCTTGTAAAGAATGACATTGACGTAACCGTGGACGACCGTTCCGAGAAGATCGGCTTCAAGATTCGTGAAGCCAGACTGGATAAAGTTCCGTACATGTTGGTTGTAGGACAGAAGGAAGAAGAAGACGGTACGGTTTCCGTAAGAAGCCGTTTCGCGGGAGACGAAGGCGTAAAGCCGCTTGACGAATTTATCGCGCAGATCTGCGAGGAGATAAGGACCAAGGCGATTCGCAGGGAAGAAGCGCAGGGAGAAAATAAGTAAAGCGGTAAGAATAAATAAAGCTTAAAAAAATAAATCATAGAAAATAAATAAATCAGTGAGAATAAATAATATAGTAAGAAATAAATAAAGCATTAAGAAAAGCAGTAAATTGGTAAGAAAAGAAGTAAAACAATTAGAAATAAAAGATAAACGTGCAATAAGAGAAAAATAAAAATGGGCAAAGATTTAAGATCAAGCAAAAAAGTCTGCAAAGCTGCGGTCGGCTGTTTTTTTATGATACTGAGCATATTAATGCTTGTAAACAGTCTGCGGCTGTGCTTTAGCGGCGATATCTGGTATGATGAATTATTCACCGTGGGAATGGCCGAACATTCCTACGGTGAATTAATTAATTTTACGGCGAGGGATGTACATCCGCCGCTTTATTATTTTATAGTTAAATTTTGTCTCGACTTATGTAAACTGGTTTTTCCCGCGGCTGACAGCGTAGTGGTCATAAAGGCGGTATCTGTTCTGCCATATTTTATAATGCTACTGTGTTCCTTTACATTTGTCAGAAAAAGATTTGGAATGTTTGTATCCGGCCTGTTTATGTTCTGCATACTTGCCATGCCGCAGCTTAGCGCCTTTACGGTGGAAATGAGGATGTATGGTTGGGCTATGCTGTTTGTGAATGCGACGTTTTTCTACGCACATGAGGTCACTTGTGAGCGAAAGAATAATATTAAGAATTACGTCGCAATCATCCTGTCCGGGTTGGCGGCAGCGTATACACAGTATTTTGCGTGTGTGGCTGTAATCATGGTGTATATTTATATGCTGATATGGTCCGTACACAGTTTTATTGAAGAAAAGGAAGAAAATGAAGAAAAAGTGGAAAAGGAGGAAAATGAAGAAAAGGCGGAGAAAAAACGCGCATGGGCGGCGGATAGGGGCATTGATCTGAAAAGTTGGAGTTTATGCGTGATCTTTTCCATTATAGGCTATATTCCGTGGTTATTTGCGCTGATATCCCAGATCAGTGCGATAAAAGACAATTACTGGATACTTCCGCTGACATGGCGCAGTATCGGCGGCTGCGTTAAATTTCTTATGAAACCGGCAAGCGGTTGGGATAAGATAAACGTCGCATTTGCCGTGATATTGTTTTTTATATACGCGGGTCTTATGATTTCATACGCGTTTGATATCCGTAAAAAGAAGCGCGTCAATGCGGATGAGGAGGATAATGCCGCGCAGATTGCGACGTTTTTCTATACGATTTCCGCTTGTTTTGTCCTGTGCGGACTGGTACTATTCGGATTTATTGCTTCCATTATAATAAGGCCTGTTTTTGTGTACCGCTATATGATCCCGGCGGCGGGCTGCTTTTGGTTTTGTTTTGCGCTATGCCTGGATAGATTTACGGAAAGAGCCGACAGATTTATGGAGAAGAATACAAAGCTCAGGACTGCGGTCATGGCAACAGCCTGTGTCGTCTGTATGATAATCCTTACGGTGGGATATTTCGACTACAGCGCTTTTAACGGAGAAGAAGAATTTAAGGCTGAGAGAATGCAGGAAACACAGGAAATGTTTGCCGGTATGGGCAGGGATGATGTGATAATATATAATTTCGACCAACTTCAGGCAGTATGCGGATATTATGTAAACCAAGACAACTTTTTATGGCAGGCTGAACCTGAGCAGTTGATTATTGATATGTTTGGCAATAAGGGCAGCATAAAAAGTACGGATGATATTAAGAAGTTTCTTGACGACGGCAGGACGGTGTGGTTTTTCGGAAGCTTTAACAGCAGGGAGAATATCCGTGAAGATTGGGCTAAGGACGGGATCGATACCGAAGAACTCGGAAGTTTCATGTTGGAGCGGTATTGGTTTAACATTTACCGGGTATCGTCAGGCAATGCAAATTTTTGAGTATGCAGTATATTTTTCCATCACAAGGCAATAATAATTCCGAAACTTAACTTTAACAAAAATAATTTCAGGAGGTTATTATGGCGTTATTAAAATGTGGTGTGGAAAATTGTTTCTATAATGAAGAGGCTTGCTGCTGCAAGGGTGATATAATGGTAGGCGGTCAGCATGCAGACAGCAGCAGGGATACCTGTTGTGAAAGCTTTGCCCAAAGAAGAGATGATTCATATACAAGTTCCATAAATCACCCGAGTCTGACGATAAGCATAGATTGTGAAGCGGCGAATTGTATGTATAATAGTAATTACAGGTGTCATGCGGATCATGTTGATATAAGAGGCTGCGGCGCGGAAAATTGCAGAGAAACGGAATGCGCTACCTTCCGGGAAGCCTGAGAAGCTTAATGGGGAGGATAAAAGGGTATATTTTTTTAGATAAGTTGTGAAGATAAATTTAATAGGTAATTGCGAAACTCCGATTTACGTCTTTGAGATTGTGCAGATTTAACAAACACCATTGCAGGTGCTCTGAGCCCGCCGGTTCTTAGGCTGCGTATTTTGCAGCCTTAGCACCGTTGCGAGGCTCAACGCAGCGAAAGCGACCTGCAAGGGTTTTGTTAAATCTGTACAATCAATGTACATTGTGGGAGCGTTTCGCAATCTATAAATTTAAGATAAAAAGGGATTGACATATCGATATTCCTATGCTATATTATATAAGCGTGTTGAGCGCACAACAACAAAGCAGAGTATCCACTCTCACCCTGCAACGAGCGGGTTCGCAGGTGTTAATAGCTTGGCAGTACAGGTTTCGGGACTGACGATATTATGTCGGAGGGAGATATTATCCTGATGTAACCGGATTGCGGCATGAGTATATAAGTGGATAGTTATGCTATCCATTTTTTTTGTTGGAATTGCCGTAAGGAGGGAAAAACTATTAGCGATTTATTCATTAACGAACAAATTAGAGACAAAGAAGTCAGAGTGATCGGGGAAGACGGAGAACAGCTTGGGATCATGTCGGCTAGAGAAGCATTAAGCCTTGCAGATGAAGCGGGCCTGGATCTTGTTAAGATCGCTCCGACAGCGAAACCTCCGGTCTGCAAGATTGTAGATTACGGTAAATACAAATATGAGCAGACCAGAAAAGAAAAAGAAGCCAAGAAAAAGCAGAAGACTATCGAGGTCAAAGAGATACGTCTGTCTCCGAATATCGATACCAATGATCTTAATACCAAGGTTAATGCGGCAAGAAAATTTCTTACTAAAGGTGACAGAGTTAAGGTCACGTTGCGTTTCAGAGGACGTGAAATGACGCATATGAACAACAGCAAACATATTCTTGATGACTTTGCACAGGCTCTTTCCGATATTTCGGTTATTGAAAAGGCGCCTAAAGTTGAGGGCAGGAGCATGACAATGTTTTTAGCTGAGAAGCGATAAGCTTGGTCAGTTTAAAATAAATGATATCCCTATGATATCTTATTAACTTAATATAAATATAGGAGGAATTCTGAAATGCCAAAAATGAAGACAAGCAGGTCAGCTGCAAAACGCTTTAAAGTAACAGGTACAGGTAAATTAAAGAGAAACAAAGCTTATAAACGCCATATCTTGACTAAGAAAACTACGAAGACAAAGAGAAATCTTAGGAAACCTGCTATTACAGACAAGACAAATGTTAAGAATATGAAAAAGATTTTACCTTACATGTAAAAATTCAGGCTTTTTAGGTAAAAAGATTTTATGTAAACTGAATTTCATGTGTCAGATTTTAAGGAGGAAGAAGACATGGCAAGAATTAAAGGCGGTATGAACGCTAAAAAGAAACATAACAGGGTTTTAAAGCTTGCAAAAGGATATAGAGGAGCAAGATCAAAACAATACAGAGTAGCAAAGCAGTCTGTAATGAGGGCATTGGCATCAGCATATGTCGGAAGAAAAGAAAGAAAACGTCAGTTCAGACAGCTGTGGATAGCTCGTATTAATGCAGCGGCAAGAATGAACGGTTTATCATACAGCAGATTTATGCACGGACTTAAAGTTGCAAATGTTGACATCAACAGAAAGATGTTGTCAGAGATGGCGGTAAATGACGCGGAAGGTTTTAAAACGTTGGCAGAGCTTGCAAAAGCTAATCTTGGATGATAATAATGATAAGATAAATGGAGAATGGCCAAAAGCTGTTCTCCATTTGCATTCATGGTAACAAATATACAGGGCATGGAGGGAATGGCATGGGAGTTTTATCAGGGCTTAAACCGGAGCCGGTCTTTCATTTTTTTGAGGAAATATGCAATATACCGCACGGTTCCGGCAATGAAAAGCAGCTTAGCGATTATATAAGGGATTTTGCCGATAAGAGAGGGCTTAACTGTATTCAGGATGAGCTGAACAACATAATAATAACCAAGCCTGCGTCTGTGGGTTATGAGTCGGAAGAACCCGTGATCTTACAGGGGCATATGGATATGGTTGCGGTTAAAGAACCGGACCTGAATATGGATATGTCGAAAGATCCGCTTACGCTTGAGCGGGACAAAGATCTGGTCCGGGCCAGAGGGACAAGTCTTGGCGGGGACGACGGGATCGCCGTTGCATATTCTCTTGCGCTGCTCGATTCGCATGACATCCCTCATCCGCCTCTTGAAGTGATACTTACCGTAGGAGAAGAGGTTGGAATGGACGGCGCAAAAGCGATAGATGTTTCAATGTTAAAAGGCAGAAGAATGCTGAATCTGGACAACGAAGAAGAGGGCGTTCTTTTAGTAAGCTGCGCCGGCGGCGCAAGGGCGGACTGCAAGCTTCCCGTCGCTTTAGAAAAACGTCGCGGAATAGTCCTGGATATAGAAGCAGGAGGCCTGATGGGAGGACATTCCGGAGCAGAGATAGATAAAGAAGGCGGTAACTCCAACTGCCTGATGGGACGCGCGCTTGAGGCGCTGTCTGCAAAGACGTCGGCGGCGCTCATATCGCTTAAAGGCGGAGCAGCCGATAATGCTATTCCAATACTCACAGGCGCGTCCGTGGTGGTGGAAGAGAGTGAAGTTATGGACTGTCTGGATATAATGGCAGGTCTGGAAAAAGATTTGCAGACTGAACTTTCCGTAAAGGATCCGGGAGTTTATTTAACCGTAAAAAATTCAGACGATATTGCAAAAAAATGTGCCGCAGGGCATGGTGTAAAAACTGAGACAGATTATGTAAACTGCCTTACAAAAGACAGCATGAAAAAGGCGGCAGCTTTTATAATGGCCATGCCAAACGGCGTACAAGCCATGAGTTCTGATGTTGAAGGCCTGGTTGAAACCTCTTTAAACTTAGGTATAATGGAGCTTACAGACGAAGCGCTGTTGCTTGGTTTTTCCATAAGGAGCTCCCTGCAGAGCGCTAAAGAGGCCCTTATCAAAAAGCTGGAAGCAATCTGTACGCTTGCAGGAGCGGATATTAAGATAAGAGGAGATTATCCCGGTTGGGCATACAGGCAAAAGTCTCCGCTGCGGGATAAGATGGTCAGGATATATGAAGAAATGTATGGAAAAAAGCCAAGGGTTGAAGCTATTCATGCCGGCCTTGAATGCGGAATGATCCTGGATAAAATAGAAGATCTGGACTGCGTATCATATGGGCCTGATATGAAAAATATTCATACAACCAACGAAGTCCTGAGCATATCTTCGGTGAACCGCGTATGGGAATATCTTTTGGAAATATTGAAGAGAAAATAAGTTATTTTAATAATACTAAAAGAGAAAATAAGTTATTTTAATAATACTAAAAGAGAAAATAAGTTATTTTTAATAATCATAAAGATAAAATAATTTGTAGTATAATTAATTTTTATACGTTATAGTATTTATTGACATCGTTACCATATAATTGTAAACTGTATATATATATTGTATATTGTACTAAAATAGGACGAGAAGAGGTTGTGTCGGATGTTATCCTATGAACATCAGGCGCAGTATTATGAGACCGACCAGATGGGGATAATTCATCACTCCAATTATGTCAGATGGATGGAATCTGCCAGAATGTGGTGGATGAAACAGGCGGGGATCGATTATGCGCAGATGGAAAAAGACGGGATAATCAGCCCCGTTGTGGAAATTGCATGTAAATATAAATCTATGGTGCATTTTGGGGATACGGTGCTGATAGAGCCTGTAATTAAGAAATATAACGGATTTGTTCTGGAATTATCATATGTTATTACAGATAAAGAGAGCGGTGAGGCGCGGTTTGAGGGCAGCAGCAAACACTGTTTCTTGGATAAAGACGGTAAAATTGTTTCCTTGAAAAAATCTTATCCGGATTACGACAGGGCGTTCAGAGATCATATCGGGGGGTTATGATATTTGTGTTTGCGCCCGTATCTGCGGTTTGAGTGAAAATGGGGGATTAATATGGCGGAAATGAAAGATTCTCTGACAGGCTTGGATAAATATGAGACTTTTTTGGAAAAGCTTAAAATAGAGATATCAAAAATGGACGGTTACCGGATCGCGATTATTTATACTGATATTAAGCATTTTAAGTATATAAATGATACTTACGGGTATCAGCGCGGCGATATGCTGTTAAAAGAATTTGTCAATCAGGTATTAAAAATTGATAAGAAACTTTTATGCGCGGCAAGGGTATATTCTGACAACATAGTAGTTGCGACAAAACTTGATACAGATTTTAATAACAATACTTTCAGAGACCTTATTTATGAAAGAAACATGGTGCTTGAGCGGATGCTCAGGGATAAATATCTCGATGAGCGCCTTAAATTAAGCACCGGGATCAGTATCATATCCAAAGACGACAGACGCCTGGATCCCGCAACGGCTGTTTCCAATGCCAATCTTGCAAGAAAAATGGCTAAGGAGATGAATGATGACTGTTGTATATTATTTGATAATCAGATGATAGAGGGCATCAAGAAAGAGGTTGAGGTTACCTCTTCACTTCCCAAAGCGATCAGAAACTATGAATTTAAGGTATATTATCAGCCCAAAATGGGAAGCGGAGATAAGGTTATCATTGGAGCCGAAGCCTTAGTGCGTTGGCAGAAACCGAACGGCGGTTTTGTTTTTCCGGATGAATTTATACCTATCATAGAGCAGAGCGGTCAGATCGTGGATCTGGACTATTATGTATACAGGGAAGTATTTAAGTTCATTGCAGAACGGTTGGAAAATGATCTGCCGATCGTGCCCATATCGGTCAATGTGTCAAGGGTGCATTTGAATAAGATGGGTATACTGAGCTATGTTTCGTCCCTTTTTGAAGAATATAATATTCCGCCTCAGTATGTTGAGTTTGAACTTACGGAGAGCATTTATATAGAAAATACCACTAAGGCTCTGGAGCTTATAGAAGGCCTGCATTCAATGGGCGTTAAGGTTTCCATGGATGATTTCGGCTCCGGATATTCGTCGCTCAATCTTTTAAGCGGTCTGCCCATCGATATCATTAAATTGGATAAAGTATTTTTGAAAGAAGGAAGCTTGGACGACGGCAGCCTTAAGGAAAATGAAAAGATCATTATCTCCTGTGTGATCGATATGGCAAAAAGACTGAAAATAACATCTTTGTGCGAAGGCGTAGAGACTATAGAGCAAAGCGATTATCTTTCAGAGATCGGCTGTGAGATACAGCAGGGCTATTATTTTTCAAAGCCTGTGCCGCAGGAGGAGTTTGAGAAACTGCTTGACGGCGATGTGGAGGAATGCTCTGAAGAGGTAGTGATGTGATATTATCCTGAGTTCTGCCGCAAGAGCCATATCCGGAAAAAGTTAAGGTAGGAAAATATAATAAAGTAGGAAGATAAAATAAGAAGATATAATAAGATAAGAAGATATAATAAAAGCCGGCTGATAAACAGTCGGCTTTTATCGAATCTGGCAATCGGAATGACAGGACTTGAACCTGCGGCCTCTACTTCCCTAAAGTAGCGCTCTACCACCTGAGCCACATCCCGGTATATTATTTTGGCAGCCTTTTGTCAGCTTACCGCAAAGCACATTTAGTATTATACATAATAATATGATAAATTGCAAGGAAAATTTTTTAATACTGATTTTTTAATTTTTTAATACTGATTTTTTAATGCAGATTTTAATACTTATTTTTATGCTGATTTTTTGGCATGGACTTTATATTTGACTTATGATACAATGTGTTTGTTCTTTTAATATAAGGGGACTATCAGAGGTGTAAGATCATTGTGATTGGATTTTGCGCCTTTTAAAAGGTGATAACATGATAGACAAAGAGACTTTTCATCCGCTTAACTATATTAAAAAGGAAGAGTATTCTGGCAGCATGGATGGCATGCGCTATATGTTAAAAAGGGAGAAGTCCGGGGATGAGGATGTTATCCGTATAACAATATGGCCGGAGCCTTTTGGGATAAATAAGACGCCGGAGGGGTCAAAGCAGTTTAAGGAAGTGCCGCTGACTGAAGAAGGAGTGGAGATGGCGGCGGATTGGCTCAATGAACAATATATGCAGCAGGAAGAAAGGTGGAAGGAAAGCCGGCGAAAACCGCTGGTCTGATACATAGGTATGAAAACGGAAATTGAGAAAACAGAGATAAAGCAATCAGAAGATAAAAAAGCAGAAGTTAAACAGAAAGCGGAAGTTAAACAGAAAGCGGAAGTTAAACAATCTGAGGTAAGAGAAGAAGTTATAAAAGAAGAAGTTATAAAAACAGAAGTAAATGAAAAGGACAACAAAAAAGACAAGGGCTCCAAATATGAAATGGACATGTGCAGCGGCTCCATACTGGGGAAGCTGCTGCTGTTTTCATTGCCGCTTATGGCATCGAGCATATTGCAGCTTCTTTTTAATGCGGCGGATGTTATCGTGGTAGGACGCTTTGCCGGAGACAATTCACTGGCGGCTGTCGGCTCGACTTCATCGCTTGTTAATCTTTTAACAAACTTTTTCATGGGACTGTCGGTAGGCGCCAATGTTCTGGTTGCCAGATATTTTGGCGCGCGGCAGAAAAAAGATATGTCAGAGACGGTGCATACGGCAATGATGTTAAGCGTTTTCAGCGGGCTTGCGCTGACTGTCATCGGCGTTATCGGCGCGCCGAAGATACTGATCTGGATGCAGACTCCTGAAGAGGTGCTTTCGTTGGCTGTGTTGTATCTTCGTATATATTTTGTCGGAATGACGGCAATGATGCTTTACAACTTTGGTAGCGCGATCATGAGGGCTGTGGGAGATACCAGAAGACCGCTGTATTATCTTTCGGTTGCCGGAGTTGTCAATGTTGTTTTAAATCTGTTTTTTGTAATAGTATTACATATGGATGTGGCAGGAGTTGCGACCGCCACGGTGATATCGCAGTGTATATCGGCGTTTTTGATCGTAAGATGTATGATGCGTATGGAGAGTGTCAGGTTGGAACTGTCCAAGCTTAAGATAAATGCGGATAAATTTAAAAGGATACTGCAGATCGGACTGCCGGCCAGCGTACAGGGAATAATCTTTTCTTTTTCCAACGTGATTATCCAGTCTTCGGTAAATTCGTTCGGCGCCGTTACGGTTGCGGGCAATTCTGCGGCGGCCAATATAGAGGGGTTCGTCTATGTGGCTATGAACGCGTTCCATCAGGCGACGATTTCTTTTACCGGTCAGAATGTCGGAGCCGCCAAATACGAGAGGGTAAACAAAATTGCATATACTGCGGAACTTTGCGTGCTTGCGGTAGGAGCGGTGTTGGGAAATATCGTGGTGCTTTTCGGCAGGCCGTTGCTTAGTCTGTATACGCCAAGCCCTGAAGTTATAGAGGCCGGTATGAGGAGAGTGCGGGTTATCTGTTCCACATATGCATTTTGCGGTATGATGGATGTTATGGTTGGGGTTTTAAGAGGACTCGGTTATTCTGTAATGCCTATGTTCGTATCTCTTATAGGCGCCTGCGGACTCAGGCTTTTATGGATATTTACATTTTTCAGGATGGAGACTTTCCACACGATAACGTCTTTATATTTGACTTATCCGGTCAGTTGGTTTATAACCTTTGCCGCGCATGTGATATGTTTCATCATAGTAAGAAGAAAACTGGCAAAAAAATGGGGCGTGTGATGCGCCCCGTTTTTCAGTCGTTTCTTTCGCTGCCCCAGAAAAATAAAGCTACGGTTCCGGGCCCTGTATGGCTGCCTATAGTGGCGCCTATGGGAAAGATCTCCACTTTACCGTCAAGATCCGGGAAGCGTTCTTCAACTAAGGCGGCAACGGCTTTGGCGTCTTCAGGGCAGGCGGAATGGCTGATAAAGCACTTTCCGGTATAGCCTGTCCCGTTTTGGGCGTAGGTTTCCATCTTTTCTACGATGCGTTCTATGACTTTTTTCTTGGTTCTTATTTTTTCCCTGGGGATAAGCTTGCCTTCAAAGTTGACATTTAACAGCGGACAGATATTTAAGACCGATCCGATAAAACCGCTGGCTTTGGAAATACGGCCGCCTTTTACGAAAAATGTCAGATCGGTCGAGAAGAACCAGTGATGGAGCCTGAGTTTGTTTTTTTCAACCCAGTCATACAGAGTGTCTATGTCTGCGCCGTCGTCCCGCATGTCGGCGAGAGTTTCCATGATGAGACCGAAACCGCTTGAGGCTGCAAGCGAATCAACTATATACAGTTTCCTGTCGGGATATTTTTCAATAAGATCGTCTCTTGCGATGCAGGCTGAGTTGCAGGTGCCTGAGATACCGCTTGACAGGCAGAGGTGAAGGACATCAAAGCCCTGCTGCAGCATATCTTCAAAATATTCGGTATATTCGCCTGCTGAGATCTGCGAGGTCTTGGTCGTTGCGCCCTCCAACATTTTTTGATACATGGTTTCCATTGGGATCGACTGTCCAAGATCGTCCGGATAGTCCTGCCCGTCAAGCTCAAAATGAAAGCTGGCATAGCGGATATCTCTTCTTTCAAACCATTCTTTGGTTAAATCTGCCGTGGAACAGCAGCTCAGTATATATCGCGACATATATGTTTCTCCTGTTTTTATTAGTAAGATCTATATCTTAAGTCTAGCATATAAGGCAGATATATGCAAATGGATATATTGGAAAATTTTGAAGAAAATTAAACAAAATTATATTTACCTGTTTTGCGAAATTTACGTTTTTTCAATTCCATTTCAATGTCATTTCAATGTAATTAAATATTTTATATTGAAACATTGATAAAAACGTGATAGATTATTAATTGTGAACAATCAATATATATAAAAGATATTTACGAAACTCTCTTTAAACGTATATTGATTGTATAGATTTAACAAACACCTATGCAGGCGCTCTGAGCCCGCAGCGCAAAGAATTTGCGCTTGTTATAAGGCTGCGTATTTTGCAGCCTTAGCACCGTTGCGAGGCTCAACGCAGCGAAAGCGGCCTGCAAGGGTTTTGTTAAATCTGTACAATCTCAAAGACGTAAATCAGCGTTTCACAATTACCTGATATATATAGTACATGATTAATATTCAGAAATAATTTATATCCGGATAACATAAGCATGGCGCACAACAGGAGGATCAGATGAAAACGATTAAGGGACGGCTTATTACGATCATATCTTTGGCAGCAGTATTGATACTGATAGTTTCTTCACTGGCAGGTTATATGATCGCCAACAGGACATTGAGTGAAAAAGTACGTCAGCTGCAGAATGAAAAGGCGCAAAAGGCCGCAGAAGAGATAAACGGTTGGATGGCGGAGCAGATCCTGTGGGTAAGGGAAAATGTTGATACATATGAACTTAAGATGCGCGGTGAATCTTATGATGTGATAAAAAGTTATATGGCGGCGCATCTTGGACAAAATGACGGTACTGTCATGGACGCTTATTATGGTTTTGAAGATCATACCATGCTTATTATTAATTCTGAAGTTGACGATGATTATGATCCCTGTGAGCGCGGTTGGTATACGCAGGCCAAAGAGGCGGATGCGACTATAGTGACCGATCCTTATGTGGATGCTTTTACGGGAAAGATAGTAATTACCGTGGCGGCGCCCATGCATGACGAGCAGGGAGCCATAGTCGGCGTAAGCGGCGCGGATATTACGATAGAAGAACTGGTTAATGTAGTAAACGGATTGAACGAAGATAACAGTTACGGATTTTTGGTAGACAGCGTAGGAAATTTTATCACGCATCCTAACGACGCATATCTGCCTACCGCAGAGAAGGCAACGGCCGTTGCGGATGTGGAAGGCGGAGTCCTTAATAAAGTGGATGAACTTATCAAATCGGGCGGCGGTCTGATATTAAGCAAAGATTATGACAATGAACAGAAATATTTTGCGACAGTATCCCTTAGGGACTGCGACTGGGCGATCGGAGTTGTGATCCCCCGTTACGCTGTTGCGAAAGAACTGTCGGGTCTGGTTGTTTCCTCGATATTTTTAAGTCTGGTGGGAATAATGATCATAATCATATGCATTGTTATAACGGCCAACAAACTGCTTGCGCCGATCGCAGATCTCAAGCAGTTTGCAAGCGGTGATTTCAGGGATGAAACAGCCAATGAAGGCGTTAAAAAGTCCAAAGTCGGAGAGGGCTTTAAGGATGAGCTTGAAGAGATAGAATATGCTACCAAGTCCGTGCGCAGGCAGATACGTGACACGATACTGGGGACCAAAGCCGAAGCGGCAGGAATCAAGGATATTGCAACTGCGGCTTACAGCGATATGGCTGACCTTAATAACGGTCTTGACAAAATGGATCAGTTAGTGATGGATGTTACCGCCAGAACGAGCGAAGCGACCAATATGGTCAATACAGTCAGCGAAGCAAGTACGGAAATAGGCGGAGTGGTTGACAGTGTATCCATGAAGGCTTCAGAAGCGGCGGAGGCTTCTTCCGAGATAAACGCCCGCGCAGATAAGGTGCTTGAAACTACGGAAGAGGCTAAGCAGCAGGCTAGCGACATTTACCGTAAAGTTGAGAAAAAACTTGAAGCTGCTTTGCAGGAAGCAGAGAAAGTTGAAGTTGTAAAGACTTTATCACAGGAAATTCTTACGATCGCATCGCAGACAAACCTTATTGCGTTGAATGCGTCTATCGAGGCGGCGAGGGCCGGAGAAGCCGGAAGAGGTTTTGCGGTTGTTGCGGATGAGGTAAGGAATCTTGCAGAGCGTTCCACGGAAGCAGTGGACAATATTCAGAAGGTAATAGATGAAGTTGTAAGATCCGTTACGGATCTGAAAGAAAGTTCAGGTACTTTGCTGAATTTCATGAAAGAGCATGTTATAGGCGATTATCACGCTATGCTCGATACTGCTAAGCAGTATAAGCAGGACGCTTTATTTTATGACGGAATCGCAACTGATCTTGGGGCTTCGGCTCAGGAGATGGGAGCTTCCATAGAAGAGCTGCTTGCTTCCATACATACTATATTGGAGGCAAACTCCGAAATAGAAGATGATATTAAAAATGTCGCGGAGGCAATGCAGAATACCAACATAAGTTCTGAGGAAATCTTAAGGCAGATGGCCATTCTTGAAAAGAGCAGCCGCACGCTTGAGGAAATAGTTGACAGTTTCAAAATTTAAGCGGCTTATGCATAGGTAATCTTATAAACCGGACTTTATATGGCGGCGCAGGAAAAAGAGAGCCATAATGTTAGGCACTGCCATAAGAGCGTTTATAAGATCGCTGCATTCCCAGACCAGTTTCATTGGAATGACTGCTCCGAGGTATATCATAAGCACATAAATAAATTTATAATACGGAATACCTTTTTGGCCAAGGAGGTATTCCGTTGCCTTTTCGCCAAAGTATGACCAGCCTATAAGAGTCGTTACCGCAAAGGCTGTGAGCGATATCGTAAGAAAGGCCTCGCCCACATAGGGAAGGTGTGAAAAGGCAGCGGCCGTAAGCCCGGTCTCTGCGCAGTTTTGTACGGAAAGCGGGTCATAGAGCATATTTGAGACTATTACAAGACCTGTTATCAGGCACATTACAACGGTATCCCAGAAAACCGCAGTCATGGAGACATAAGCCTGAATAAGCGGGTCCTGTGTTTCGGAGGCTGCCGCCGCTATCGAAGAAGTCCCGATTCCGGCTTCATTCGTAAAAAGACCTCTGGCTATGCCGTAGCGCAGCGCAAGCTGCAGGGTAGAGCCGACAAAACCTCCGGATATCGATGAGAAGGAAAAAGCGTCTCTAAGTATCCACAGACAGGCCGCGGGAAGCTGTTTACGGTACAGTATTAGCAGCAGAAAACAGCCAAAAAGGTAAAAAAAGCTTATCGCGGGTACCATTCTTTCACACAGGTTTCCGATGGTTTTTATACCGCCGACGATCACGCTGCCGGCAAGAAGAGCCAGTATGAACCCGGTAATGTGAGGGGATATCTTAAAAGAAGAGTAAGCCGCCTGCGTTACGGAATTGGACTGAGTGGCGGAGCCTGTGCCGAAGGCCGCAGCCAGTGTGCAGAGCGCATAAAAAGCGCCCAACGTATTATTATGTAAACCATTTCGCATCACATACATCGGTCCGCCCGTGAAAGCGCCGTCTTTGCGGCGGCTGCGGAATAAGACGCTAAGATAACATTCACCGTAAGCCGTAGCCATGCCTAATATGCCCGTGATCCAACACCAGAAAACGGCTCCCGGACCGCCGAGCGCAACAGCGGTGGAAACTCCGATTATATTTCCGGTTCCAAGCGTGGCCGCCAATGTGGTCGAGAGTGCGGAAAAGGGAGAAAGGTTTTTTCCTTTGCCTTCAGCGTTATCACAAAGACCAAGCGAAAGCTTTATGGCATATAAGATTTTCCTCTGCGGCATATGCAGCCTGAGGGTGAAATATATGTGGGTTCCCATCAGTATAAAAAGGAGAGGCAGCCCCCAGATGAAATTGTTGGCGTCTTTTATGATCTGCAGCATGGCGTTTTTCCGTACATAGTTAAGTTGTTATATTTTATTATTCAGTTTTATAAAAAAGAACCGCGGTCCGGATGATTGAGCAACTGTCATCAAAGCCGCCGCGCTGCCTGGAATGGCTTATATAAGGAGAATATTATGGACAAAGATGATATGGTTGACATAAGTACACGGAAAGAGGCTTGGGAATGGGCTAAGGCTCTGTGTTATTATGCAGGGGAAAATGATGATTTCCTTAACGGATTTTGGAAGGAGCTTATAGGCTCTGAGGGAATATATAAGGAGTTTGTTTATTATTTAACAAACCGAACATTTTTATGTGAGTATAAAATACAGGGGTACAGTGTCATCGACATAATGGTATGGCAGATGGATCATTTTAAAGCCAGACTTGACGATGACAGGTCAGGTATGAAGCAGAACGGGGACAGAATGCTGCTGATGGCTTTTGACACCATGCTGAAGATGGAAAAAGATCCGGTTAAATATGTAAGTCTTATGCAGTCCGAGACCGGAACGGATTATCCCGAAAAATATTAATGTTGCTAATTATAGAAATAGATAATATAATAAGCTAAGGTTCATATGGATAATCCGGTGTTGCCAAACTGTTATCCCGTCATACGGGAAGGGGTCTTGCAATTACCTGATTTATACGTTATTGATTAAGAAGGGTATAACATTTATATGCACATTATAATAGTCGGCTGCGGAAATGTGGGTTCAACATTGACACAGCAGCTTAGTTCTGAAGGACATAATATAACGATAGTGGATGTCGATAACCGCAGAATGCAGAATCTTGTTAATAATTATGATGTAATGGGCGTTCTTGGAAACGGCGCGAGTTTTTCCGTGCAGAGCGAAGCCGGAGTAAATAATGCGCATCTGCTCATTGCGGTCACGGGTTCTGACGAAGTCAATCTTTTGTGCTGTCTTATAGCGAAAAAGACCGGCGGCTGTCATACCATCGCCAGAGTGCGTAATCCCATTTACAATATGGAGATCGGCTATATCAAGGAAGAGCTTGGTCTGTCAATGGTAGTAAATCCTGAGCTTGCGGCGGCGCAGGAGATGGCGAGGCTGCTTAAGTTCCCGTCTGCGATAGCGATCGGCACTTTTACCAAAGGCCGGGTCGAGGTAGTAAAATACCGTGTGGAGGCAGGCTCAATTCTTTGCGATCAGACGCTTCAGCAGATCAATTCAAAGCTTAAGGCCGATATCCTGATATGTTCCGTAGAGCGCGGCGATCAGGTATTTATTCCGGGCGGTAATTTTATAATACGTGAAAGAGATGAAATTTCCATAGTAGGCACGCAGCAAAAGACCGTGGAGTTTTTTAAAAAGATGGGCGTTGCCGTTGCCGCCGCAAAAAACGTAATGATAGTAGGCGGAGGGGAGATAGCTTTCTATCTTGCGAAGCAGCTTATCTCTATGGGGATTCGCGTTAAGATAATAGAGATCGACAAAGAAAGATGTATGACGTTGAGCGAACTGCTTCCGGAAGCGGCTGTCATAAACGGAGACGGAACCGACAGGGATCTTCTTATGCAGGAAGGGCTTATACAGACTGAAGCGTTTGTTTCGCTGACCAACGTGGATGAAGAAAATATCATGCTCTCTCTTTTTGCAAAAAGTCTGACTAAGGCCAAGCTTATAACAAATGTGCACCGCATCACTTATGACGAGATAATAGACAGTCTGGATATAGGGAGCGTGATATATCCCAAATATCTTACTGCCGAGTATATCATTAAGTATGTCCGCGCTATGGTAAATTCGCTTGGCAGTAATATCGAGACGCTTTACCGGCTCAATGACAATAAGGTGGAGGCGCTTGAGTTTTATGTAAAAAAAGATTCTCCCGTGATCGGAATCCCTCTTCAGGATCTGAAGATCAAACCTGATATTTTAATATGCGCGATAAACCACAAAGGACATATCACTATTCCGGGCGGCCAGAGTATAATAAGTATCGGCGATACAGTCATAGTAGTGACTACAAATACCGGACTGAATGATATAAGAGATATACTGAAGTAGGGAGAATGAAAGGACCGGGTATATAAATGAACTTTTCCATTATTAGATATATACTGTTCCGTGTGTTGGAGTTTGTTGCGTTGTTTTTAAGCCTGCCCTGCCTGTTGGCGGTAATATATCATGAAAAGGCAGGTTTTGCCTTCGCGGCGGTAATGGCAGTGTGCATAGTGGTCGCGGAGATAGGCAAACAGTTTAAGCCTAAGAGCAACGTTTTTTACGCAAGAGAAGGTTTTGTTACGGTTTCGCTGACGTGGATACTTCTTAGTGTCGTGGGAGCGCTGCCTTTTTATATAAGCAGAGAGATACCATGCTTTGTGGACGCTCTTTATGAGACTGTGTCAGGTTTTACAACTACGGGAGCGACCATTCTCTCAGATGTTGAACACCTTTCCAAAAGCGTGCAGTTCTGGAGACTTTTTACCCACTGGATAGGCGGAATGGGGATGTTGGTCTTCATCATAGCGGTACTGCCGCTGTCCGGAGGCTACAATATGCATCTTATGCGGGCAGAAAGCCCCGGTCCGTCCGTAGGCAAGTTGGTGCCGAGGGTGCAGGCGACGGCCAAGATCCTTTATGGAATATATATAGGGATAACTCTTTTACAGATAATTCTTTTGATTGCGGCGGGGATGAGTGTTTATGACTCTGTCGTACTGTCTTTTTCCACTATGGGAACAGGAGGATTTGGCGTTTTAAACAGCAGCATAGGCAGCTATTCTATCGTTGTACAGGTTATATTCACCGTTTTTATGATACTGGGCGGTATGAATTTCAACGTATATTATCTGCTTCTGGTGGCAAGAAAGCCTAAAGAAGCCTTAAAGCATGAGGAGGCGAGGACATATCTTATGCTCATCCTTATCTCGTCTGCGCTCATAGCGTGGAATATAAGGGGGTACTATCCGAATTTTGCTCTTGCTTTTAAGGACGCGGCTTTCCAGGTGGCCTCCATCGGCAGCAGTACCGGGTTTTCAACGACCAACTTCGATCTGTGGCCTTCTTTTTCAAAGGCGCTGCTTATCGTGGTCATGGCTATCGGAGCCTGTGCAGGCAGTACGGGCGGCGGCTTTAAAGTATCCCGCGTCATGATACTCTGGCAGGATATGAAGAATGAGCTGTTGCGCGTCGTACATCCTCAGATCGTGAAAAAACCTCATCTTGAAGGCAGGGCGGTAGAGGACGAGACTCTTCGCTCCATTCAGTCGTATCTGATGATATATTTACTTATATGCGTAATTTCGTTTTTGATACTGTCGGTTGACAAGTATGATTTTACCACGAATTTAACGGCTGTCATGGCCAACATAAACAATACGGGGCCGGGCCTT
The DNA here is from genome assembly GCA_947631625.1 of uncultured Lachnospiraceae bacterium. Lineage (GTDB taxonomy): Bacteria > Bacillota > Clostridia > Lachnospirales > Lachnospiraceae > UBA3282. The sequence continues at coordinate 81,361 of CANRMA010000002.1, forward strand.
GGCGCGGTCGGACCTGTCTGCAATTATGGGGGATATTCCGCCCTGTCTAAACTTGTACTTATGTTTGATATGATAACCGGAAGGCTTGAACTTCTGCCTATGCTGATACTTTTTTCACCTAAGACGTGGAAGAAGTTCTGATGAATGGCGGAGTCTCACATTTGAATATTTGCATACACCTATTACATATTTCCTGCATACTATATGAATATAACCGTAGTCAGGGGCTGTGCCATGAAATCGTGCGTCTGTGTTGCAATAATAGGGCGTTATCCTGATACCCGCAACTATGAAAATGCGCTCAGGCTGATAGGAGTAGATACGATCACATCACTCTATCCTGAACAGTGCAGGGAATGTGACGGTCTGCTTTTACCGGGCGGAGGAGACATTACGCCCGCTTTTTTCGGGCAGAAAGATCATGCGTCAAGAACGGTAGATACGGAACTGGACATAATACAGCTTATGGCGCTGGATCTTTTTGTCAAGTGGAAAAAACCCGTACTTGGTATCTGCAAGGGGCTACAGATAATAAATGTGCATTTTGGAGGAACCATCTGTCAGCATATCCCAAATGCGCACATACATGAGTGGAGAGGAAAGGATCAGTATCATTGCGTATATCATGAGGGCTGTGGGCGAAAGGATTTCTTTTATCAGTTATACGGCTGCAGCGTCTGCGTCAATTCGGCGCATCATCAGGCTGTTGACAGGCTTGGAAGGGGGCTTGTGCCGGTCTGTCGTTCACACGATGGCGTAATAGAAGCCCTTACCCATGAGAGTCTGCCTGTGTGGGGAGTGCAGTGGCATCCCGAAAGGATCATGGATAAAGGCGGTGAAGAATTGTTGAAATATTATGTAAACCAATGCCGCAGATATGGGATATCTCCGCTGACCGAAGCCGTGTATGGCAACAGGATATAATGTTTAGAAGCGCGCTTCCAGATGTTCGATATTTTTGATAAGCACCGAGACTGTACCGTTGGGATTTGTTATAAATTCCACGCTTTTTGGGTTTTTGTATTGTTCCATCGGGATTTTGATCTCTATGCCGGTATCTGTATACAGATGTTGGCTTTGATATTTTCTGACGGTATTTTCGCTCTGCGGCCTTATTTCCTCTTTTACCATATCGTATTTTTCCATTTTGTCCTGAAAAGCCACGCGAAGGTCAGGCTCGTTGTCAAAGATTTTATCAGCGATTTCTTCAACCTTGAAACCGCCGTTTTCCTGAATTTCTTCCTGAATTATATTTTTGGCTTCCATCTGCTTAGCGAAGCGCTCGCCTTCGCCATAGCCTTCCTTTTGTACGCTTTCAACTGCCTTGCTTACGATGGAAAGCTTGGATTTGTGGGAAAGATGACTGCTGCATTTTAAAAAGAGTAAAGAAAAGTAGTTGGTCTTCTCGCCGTTTACTTCATACTTTTTCTCAATGACTTTGAGCGCAAGGTCGTCAAGTCTGATAACGGCGGCCTCGGTAAGCCTCTGACCCTCTGAGGGCAGAATGGACCTGTGGCGAATGATCTCATTGCTGTTGCCTTCATCAAGCGGCATGGTCCTGTGGGTATAGAGGGATTTGTAATTCATCTTAAGAAATGCCATGTATTCCTCCTCGTCATACCAAAACCGTGTGATGATAAGATCTGCGGGCGGAATGTCTATATTGCTTTTCATGATATCATATAAAATGCAGGCAATATCTTTGCTTATGTCAATGAAGGCTTCGTCGGAATACTGCTCGAGTATATGGAAAACTTCGGATTCTTCTTCATAAAAGCGACATTCTTTCGCGTCGTCTCCGGAGCTTATCTTGGAAATATGTTCTTTAAGAAAATCCGCGAAGTCAGAGCCGTATTCAAGCTCCGTATCGGAAAGCACGGGCATTCCTATAGTAGAATCCATTATATGTACTATGGCCTTTTTTATCTTAATGTTTTCTTTTATCATTGCGTAAATCTCCTATTTCTGAATTCCGTCCGCCGGGACTGAGCCTATTACATCATAACTCAAAAGCGACCATACTAAATCATTCCAATACAGAATTGCCAAGCAATTCTGTAGGCTCAGGCTGCCGAGCCTGAGCCTATTACATCATAACTCAAAAGCGACTGCCCTAAATCATTCCAATACAGAATTGCCAAGCAATTCTGTTGGCTCAGTCCGCCGGGACTGAGCCTATTATATATCATAACTCAAAAGCGATTACCCAAAATCATTCCAATACAGAATTGCCAAGCAATTCTGTTGGCTCAGGCTGCCGAGCCTGAGCCTATTATATCATAAGTAATTTCAAAATTCATTCTAAACGCATGAAATTTTGAAATTTCGACAATATGCCGCCGCGCATTGATTTTTAGGAGTTCAGGTTGTATAATGGTTATGATTGATATTTATGCATATATTGAATATTCGTAATAATCATAATTATAAGTAAACATATAGGTCATAAACTTCCGGGGGGCAGCTTTTCAAATGAAAAAGAAGAAAAATTCGCTTAATCAGATAATTTATGCGTTAATTCTGGTGGGCGCCATAATCATTTTATTCAGGTGGTATACGGTGCAGAATGGTCAGCGTATAGAGGAACAGAATAAGAATTATGCGATGGATTCCGCCAGGCTGACGACTATGCGTATAGATGAAGAATTTGAAAGCGCAAAGAAACTTATAGATATCTGCGCGTATTTCGTGGGAGAAAGTCTTGATGAGCCGATCGTGACTGACGATACTCTGAGAGCCATAGAGGAAAGGACCATTTTCGACGCAGTCCTTTTTGCCGATGCAAACGGCACGGATCATAATTCAGACGGCAGGTCTGCGGACGCGAGCAACAGGAAATACTATATTAACGGTATGAACGGCCAGAATGGAATATCCATAATATTTAATTCACCGTACTATGACGAGGTTATGGCAAGTTTTTACGCTCCCGTATATTATAAGGGTGAGATAATAGGCGTGCTGCGCGGCGCATTTACCGCGGAAGCTTACCTGGAGTCCATGCTGCAGACTACATATTTTGGCGAGAAGGCGAACGTATATCTGTGTATGGCGGACGGAAGGGTGATCGCAAGTTCAAGCAAGAGAGCTTTTGAAGATAACCTGATAGACCTGCTTCGAAAATATAATGTGATAGATGAGAATACTGCGGCACAGGTATCGGAAATCTTTGAAAACGGGGGCGAAGGCGCCTTTATCTGCGACGAGAAGAGTCAGACCGATAATATCTGCGTTATGAACCTTCCGGACAAGTCCTATATTATTGTGCAGACTTTTCCCAAAAGTGTGACTCAAAAAATGACCAACGAAGCGAACTTTTTAGGTATAGTCTTGGAGATCATACTGGCTGTTTTGTTTATCATATATATTCTGATACTTATTGTGAAAGCCGGTTGGGACAGGAGGATACTGGAAAAAGAAAACAGGGAAATGGGCTATGTGATAGACGGCGTAAATACGTTATTTTCACGCTTTGCAATGGTGGATTTTGAACAGGATACTTATAAGTATCTGTCGGGAACCAGACCGGTCGACAATAAAATACCGATAAGCGGCGGGTATGAGGATTTGCGGGACTACCTTGTTTCGCTTATCATAAAAGAAGAAGATCGCAAAGAGTTTTATGAGCAGATAGACAAAGAGGCAGTAATAGCGGCTTTGGAGCATGAAAGTAATCTGCGTTTTGAGTGTTATGTCATGCGCGGCGGCAGTCCGCAATGGGAGCATGTCAATGTCATCTGTCTGGAAAGGAAAGACGGCAGGGCGAGCAAGGCATTGTTCATGCGTCAGAATATTACTGAGATCAAGAAGAGAGAACTTAGCGCACAGGCCAAGATCTCTATTGCAGGGCGTAAAGAGAGACAGTATCGTATAGCGCTTGTAGCCAATGCCATATGCACATTTGAATTTAATCTTTCCAAAGATCTGATAGAAAATGATATTACCCGTCTTGTAAACGGAAAACCGATATCGCTGCTTGAAAAAGTTGGAATGAAAGCGCCCTGCAAAGCGTCAGAGTGGTTTAAGAAGATGGGAGAATCGATACCTGAAGATAATATAGAAGAGTATAATGAAAAAGTTAATATGGAATACCTTAAGAAGCGCTTTGAGGACGGTGAGGCGGAAGTAGTCGTCGAACATTGGGCAAAGGATTCTTATGATGATGAAGTATGCGTGCGGCAGTCATTTCTTATGACGCGCGATTATGATACGGACGACATAATCGCTATGGTAATAACCAAGGATATCACTGCGGAAGTAAAGAAAAGAAGAGAGGCTACGCAGGCGCTTCAGGACGCGCTGATGCAGGCGCAGCATGCAAACAGAGCCAAGACCACTTTCCTCTCCAATATGTCGCATGATATAAGAACGCCTATGAATGCCATTATCGGTTTTGCGACAATTGCCGTAAGCCATATTGATAACAAAGACCAGGTGCTTGACTGTCTTCAGAAAGTGCTTTCTTCCAGTAACCATCTGCTCAGTCTTATCAATGATATACTTGATATGAGCAGGATAGAAAGCGGTAAGCTTCAGATCAAGGAGCAGGAGTGTAATTTATCCGAGCTTATGCATAATATGGTAAATATCATACAGCCGCAGGTCAAAGCCAAGCAGCTTGAACTTTTCATAGATACTTTTGAAGTTGTCAATGAGGACGTAATAGCCGATCCGCTCAAGATGAATCAGGTATTTATAAATCTTCTCAGCAATGCGGTAAAATATACGCCTGCAGGCGGAAATATATCATTCCGCATCATTCAGAAAAATACATTCAAACATGGGTATGCGGATTATACATTTATAATCAAAGATAATGGAATAGGAATGACAGATGAATTTGTCGAACATATATTCGAACCGTTCGAGCGTGAAGCTACAGTGACCCAGACAGGTATACAGGGAACCGGTCTTGGTATGGCCATTACCAAGAATATTGTGGAAATGATGAACGGTAACATTACGGTCGAAAGTGAAAAAGGAAAAGGGACTACATTTACCGTCGAACTAACTCTGGAACTGCAGGATCTTGAGAAAAATGCAGAGCAGATCAAAGAACTTAACGGATTGCGCGCATTGGTTGTTGATGATGATTTCAACGTATGCGACAGCGTAAATAAAATGCTTAAGCAGATAGGCATGCGCTCCGAGTGGACCACATCCGGAAGAGAGGCTGTATACAGAGCTAAGCTTGCGCATGACGACGGCGACGATTATCATACTTATATAATAGACTGGCAGATGCCTGATACGAGCGGAGTTGAAACGGCAAGAAAGATCCGCAAGATGGTGGACGGCAATGTGCCTGTTATTATAATGACGGCATATGACTGGAGCGATATAGAGGAAGAAGCCAGAGCCGCAGGAGTTACGGCTTTCTGTGCCAAACCGTTATTTATGTCGGATCTTAAATCGGCGCTGCTTGCAGCCAATAATCTTTTGGATAAGGAAGAAACCGATGACTGGACCAAGGCTGATTTCAAAGGCAGGAGGATACTGCTTGTAGAGGATATTGAACTTAACAGGGAGATTGCGCAGGTCATACTCGAAGAGACCGGCTTCGTGGTAGAGTGCGCGCCGGACGGAACTGATGCTGTGGATATGGTCAAAGCTTCAGAAGAATATTATTACGACGCAATACTGATGGATATACAGATGCCAATCATGAACGGATATGAGGCGACCAGAGCCATAAGAGCGCTGCCGAGAAAAGATGTCAACACGCTTCCCATCATCGCAATGACAGCCAACGCGCTTGAAGAAGACAAGGAAGCCGCGCTTAAGAACGGTATGAATGCGCATATAGCCAAACCTATAGACGTGGATGTGTTTATAGAAGTGCTCAGCCAGTTTTTGGGGTAGGGGCGTGATTTATAACATTCCAAGCCCCAATCCGATCATGATCATATACATAATGGTTTTGGGTATCATCAACATGCCGACAATAGGTTTTTCTTTGGCCAAAAGCGTAACGGGCATGTAGAACGCGAAGCTTAAGAATATACACACAGCCATTGCGGTGTTATAACCGCCGCCTGCCATAAAAAACAGGATGATTTCAATCAGCCCCATGAATGCAAAGATAATATTGCGGCATAAAGAAAGCTTCTTGTTTCCTCCGCCAGACCATTTGTTTTGGGGAAGCAGGCAGATTATGATCCTGATAGCGGCGATGGCAAGGATTATTATCGAAATCGAATTGCTGTCAATAGAACCTGAAGCGATAAAATCTGCATTTATAATACTCCAAATATAGTACAAAAATACATAAAATACAGTCATTGTCACTGATGTAACTGCCAGACCTATATTCATCATATGACACACCGACGGAGTTTCGCCTTTTATATTTCTTATAATTCTTGGGATAAGGTGAAAAGCATCGCCAAAGCAAAGAAGCAATGTCATTGATCCATATAATAGAAACAAGCGGTCATGACCATTCGATAAAAAAATTATTCCCGCTGTCAGATCGTACAGTAAATAGCATATGCTGAATACGGATTCGCCTATTCTCATTCCTGATTTGTTTCCGGTCATATTGATTTTCATTCCTTTTTTATTATATAGTAATATATACAGACTGTCTTTTATATAGATTATAAGTTTGCTTTGGTTCATACGTCAAGAGTGTCTGGAGATGAAATTTTGTTATTAAGCTTTACAAACTATATAGTCAAGGGTAGAATTATCTCGCGTGCTGTTACAAGCATATAATAAAAGCTATAAATAAAGGTTATTCATATGTTATTTATTTAATATAATTATTTACTTATACAAATTTTAAAAGGAAGATATACCAATGATATCAGTATTAATAAACTGGGTTTACATAATATTGACAACTTACATAGTCGGAAATGCCTGCCTGCGCCTGTTGGAATTTATATTCAGGCGGCATGATAAGAATGATGAAGGTAATGGGGATAATGGCAGATGGCGGAGAACTCCCTTTTATGATCTGTTTGCGGGTATAATGTGCACTACCTGCTATGCTCAGGTATACAGCCTGTTTGCCGGAGTCAGTGTGTGGGCCAATATAGCAATGCTTATATTCTGCGTGGTTTACATAATATTTTTCCGTAAAAAAATTTTACAAGAGTTTGCAGATTATATAAAAACTCTGAGAAAAGAAATGCCCGCGCCTGTAAAAAGACTGCTGATCTGTGCGTTGATCCTTGGAAGCGTAGTATATGCGCTGGCCTCGTCGGGCGCGCCGAAACTCATCGATACCGACTGGTATCACGCCCAGACCATACGCTGGATAGAAGAATACGGCTGCGTAAAAGGCGTATCGAACCTTTTTTACTCATTGGCGTTTAACAGCGCGCAGCATTATTTTGACGCGCTTTACAGTATGAAAGCTGTGCTTGGCGCATCTATGCATGCCACGGGCGGATATTTCGGGCTGCTGCTTCTTTTTCATGGACTTATAAGGATTGCGGGCTTTAAAGGACATAAAAGACACATAGCGGACGCGCTTGCGCTTGCCGAAGTTGTTTATACAATTATTGTGACTGCGTTTTATGCTGATCCTTATACGGATACCCTGCCGAATTGTCTGGTCTTTTTTATACTGACAGAATGGCTGATACTTATTGAAGATAATGAGGAAGACGATTTTCCGTACGCTTTTTTGTGTATTTTCGGAGTCTTTGCAACGGTTGTAAAAACGTCTGCAGTTATTATAGTCCTGCTTGTGATAAAACCTGCGATAAAGCTTATTAAAAATAAAGAATGGGTAAAGACGGCGGGCTATATATCGACAGGTGTGTTGGTGGCAGTTCCGTTTTTTATGACCAATGTGCGGGTTAGCGGCTATCTTGTGTATCTGGCGACCGCAATCGATATATTCGACGTGCCGTGGAAGATAGATATTGAAATAGTTAAATATGCTGTGGCAAGCATGATACATGATGCAAGAGCAGTAAATGCGACAATGGAAGAAGCTCTTCACAGCGGCCTGTCCTGGGTGCCCGTATGGTTTAAGAATGAATCCGTAAGCCACAGAATTTTATACGTGTCAGTAGCGGCGATGCTTTTATTCGATATAATAAGCACTGTATTATCTGCCGTAAAAAAGAAGACTTTGGAAATTTCCATGCTTTTACCCAGGGCGGTTGTCGTAATCGGACTCATTTACTGGTTTTTTACCATTCCGCAGGTGAAATACTGTTGGGTATTCCTGCTGTTCCCGCTTACCGTCGTGCCTGCGATATGGTTGGAAAAGTCGGGCAGGCAGCGGTCGTTTAGCAGGGCGTCAGCCATTACTGCGGCGTTTATGGGCGGAGCGGTGCTTCTTATGTTTACCGGCTTTTATACCCTGCGTACGTTGGGTTATGTCCGCGACGCGGTTATGAACAATCTGCTTGTGCAGGAAGACTATGCGAAGTTTGAGATGAAACCTGTACAAAAAAACGGTCAGACCTTTTACGTGCGGGAAGAGGGCGGCGATATCGTGTGCGGTTACTATGTTTTCCCTTACTTAAATGAAGAGGAACTGCTTGACAGACTTGTTGTGGGCGAGGAGCTGTCGGACGGGTTTTATCTGGAATAAAACATGTTTGGGTAAATATGTTTGGGTGGATATGTTTGAGTAAATGTGTTTGAGTAAAAGTGTTTTCCCATAATATTTTTTCTTTGTGCGAATGTATAATAAGTAATAAGTTCTGATTGAGAATTTTATTTGTAAATTAATTATAAATCAATGAAAATCTTATTTACAAAATTTTATTGGCAAAGTTTTATTTGTAGACTTATGAAAAATTTATTTGCAAATTTTATTTGCAAATTTATGAAAAGCCCTTGACTTTTTGGCATAGTGATAGTATGATACTATTTGTGTTGTGAATACGCGGAAGTGTCGGAACTGGCAGACGAGCAAGACTAAGGATCTTGTGACCGTTTAGGTCGTGTGGGTTCAAGTCCCATCTTCCGCAGTAGATTAGGTGCGGTAAATATGACAGAAATGTCGTGTTTATCGCATTTTTCTTTTTCTGAGTATATAAAATGTTCTGTAAAAAGTATTATTTTCAACGATATCTTGAAAAAATCTGTCATTATGATAAAATATACATGGGTGTTACCTAAACGGTAGCGGTTCGCCTTTTGCCAAAATGAGTACATTTTGAGAACTTCCGGTATCGAAGGAGGGGATACATATGGAAAATAACGTGAAAGGTAAAGAAGGATTGGTGTTTGCTATGATTTTGGAGCTTGTCGGTATTGTAGTGACGGTTATCAGTATCATCGTTACGATAATCAGTATTCGACAGACCGGAAAAAATAAAAGACATCAAAAAAGCAACCGCCCCGACCAAGGTTAATGGTTGCTTTTTTGATTAATAACCATTAATTAAGGCGAACCGTTGCTTCACGGTAACACCCTTTTGTATAAAGTATAGTAACATTTATTGACACTTTCGTCAATACTTTTTTGCTTGGCAACGACTCTTCTGTTGTAAAAATAAATTATTCACTATAATATATTGTAATTTTTCCCAATTATTATAAAATATATATGGGTGTTACCTAAACGGTAGCGGTTCGCCTTTTGCCAAAATGAGTACATTTTGAGAACTTCCGGTATCGAAGGAGGGGATACATATGGAAAATAACGTGAAAGGTAAAGAAGGATTGGTGTTTGCTATGATTTTGGAGCTTGTCGGTATTGTAGTGACGGTTATCAGTATCATCGTTACGATAATCAGTATTCGACAGACCGGAAAAAATAAAAGACATCAAAAAAGCAACCGCCCCGACCAAGGTTAATGGTTGCTTTTTTGATTAATAACCATTAATTAAGGCGAACCGTTGCTTCACGGTAACACCCTTTTGCATAAAGTATAATAACATTTATCTATACTTTCGTCAACATCTTTTTGTTTTGTAATCACTCATGGTTTGTTTGGTAATCACTTATGGTAATCATTCATTAAATATATATAAAATAACTAAAAAGGTATTGACTTGGAGTAAATTCCGAGGTGTAGTATAACTATATCAACTTGAAACTGCACAGTTTCCTGAAGAGTTAATTTAAAGCTGAGTGAATGATAGAATATATGAAAAGAGGTTTATCTGTTATGGAGAAATTTGTTAAAAATCAGGTTTATGATGAAGAACGGGCTCTTTATGGAAGTAACGGCATTACGGTAGAAAGATGCAGATTTGACGGTCCTGCCGACGGTGAGAGCGCATTGAAAGAAAGCAGGAATGTAAAGGTTTATGACAGTTTTTTAATTTAAGATATCCGTTTTGGCACAATGACGATCTGCAGATCGACGGCAGTGAAATGACGTTAAACTGCAGGGCTGCGCTTTGGTATACGAATAATGCAGTCATTACAAATACTAAGTTTTACGGGATAAAGGCGCTGAGGGAATGTTCCGATATCAGGATTGAAAACAGCGACATCATATCAAAGGAATTTGGCTAGTCCGTAAAAAACATAATCATGAAAGATACCTCCGCGCAGAGTGAATATTTTATGATGCGGTCTGAAAGGCTTCAATTTGACAACGTAAAGTTGGACGGAAAATATTCTTTCCAGTATATTAAGGATTCCGTATTTGAAAATTGTGATTTTAACACAAAGGATGCATTTTGGCATGCCCGAGACGTAGTTATAAAAAACTGTACCATTAGGGGAGAGTACCTTGCATGGTATTGTGAGAATGTGACATTTGAAAACTGCACGATCATAGGAACTCAGCCGCTATGCTATTGCAGGAAGCTTAAGTTGAACAACTGCAGAATGATTGATACCGACCTTGCTTTTGAAAAATCAGATGTAGAAGCAACAGTAACCACGCGGGTTATCAGTATCAAGAATCCTTTGAGCGGAACTATTACAGTTCCGGAAGTAGGAGAGATCATTATGGATGATGCCAATGCAGCAGGCAGGGTTATTGTCAAGGGAAAGGGAAAATGCGCCTGAAATCCGCTGATATATGGTTGTGGCTGTCGAATTGATATTGCGTGCAGAATGTGGCGGTGCATGCCGAACTGATATTGTGTGCAGATTGTGGCAGTGTCTGCTGCATCTTATTGACGATTGGACGCTGCCGCATTATAATTTAAAAAGCAAACTAAAGTTTAAGCGAAATTAAATTATATACGGAAATTATATACAGAAATTATATACGGAGCAAATATATGGGCGATAAAAAGCAAAAAATCGAAAAGACAAACGTAATGCGCCTGTTTGAGCAGAAAAAAGTGGCATACACTGCGCACTATTACGGCAATACGGAGGCGATAAGCGGCACAGAGGTTGCCGCTGTGCTTGGCGAGGATCCTGATAAGGTTTTTAAGACATTGGTAACAACAGCTTCAAGCGGGGAACATTATGTTTTTATGGTGCCTGTGGAACGTGAACTGGATTTAAAAAAGGCTGCCAAAGCGGTGCATGAAAAGAGTATTGAAATGCTTAAATCCAAAGAGCTTTTGCCGCTTACGGGTTATATACATGGCGGCTGTTCGCCGGTTGGAATGAAGAAAGTGTTTAAGACCGTCATAGATGAATCCGCAGAAAGTTTTGATACCGTAATTTTCAGCGGAGGCAAGATCGGTTATCAGGTGGAGACCGCGCTTTCGGAGCTTAGAAAGGTCATAGAGGTCGAAGCGGGAGATATATGTGTTTAGGCGGCTTTTAAAGTTAAGTGCGCTAAATGAAGGAGAATGTATTATGTTATGCCATATGGTGATTAATTTGGATGCTTTGCTCTGTACAAGGTCTGGTGTAGGGACGAAACTTGTACAGAGGTAGGGACTTTTTCGTCCGCATTGGATCTTGTACTTATATTGGGAAAACTAATAAAATATAAGGAGATGGATTCAATGAACCAAAATTTTAAGAAATTTATCATATTCTGGCTCAGCCAGGCAGTTTCACAGTTAGGAAGCGCAATGACGGGGTTTGCGCTGATATTATGGGTATATTCGGTCAGACATTCCGCAATGACGGTTTCGCTTATGACATTTTGCAATTATGTGCCATATGTTATCGTGAGCCTGCTTGCGGGTACGTATGTGGATACCCACAACAAAAAACGCATAATGCTTATATCTGACAGCGTGGCGGCGGGCTGCAGCGTTTTTGTATTCATAATGTTTATGAGAAACGGGCTTCAGATATCGCATATTTATCTTATAAACTGTGTCATAGGCTTTGCAAATGCGTTTCAGTCGCCGGCGTCCGGCGTGGCGGTTGGTATGATAGTGCCGAAGGATAAGATATCCAATGCAAGCGGAATGCTGTCTTTTTCAGGCAGCCTAATATCAATATTTGCGCCTGTGCTGGCGGCGTCAATGTTTGCGTTTGGGGGGCTTAAATATATTCTGGCTTTTGACCTTGCGAGTTTTGTTTTCGCTTTTTTGATCCTGCTTTTTGTTATAAAAATTCCGGAAAATCAGGAAAGCGAAAAGAAGGCTTTTTCAATGCTTGAGGGCTGTAAGGAAGGGTATGCCTTTTTGCTTAATAACAGAGGCATAATGATAGTAATATTGACTATGGCTGCGCTTAATTTCTTTTCCAGACTGACCTATGAAAATATCTTATCGCCTATGATACTTGCTAGAAGCGGCGGGGATAATTTTGCGCTTGGGTTGGTAAATGCGGCTATGGGTGTCGGAGGGGTGCTTGGCGGCATACTGGTTTCCGCCGGAAAAACCCCTAAAGATTGCGTCAAAGCCATTTATGTTTCCGCAGGCGTTTCCTTTTTGCTGGGGGATCTGCTTATGGGTGTCGGACGCGGGCCAGCCGTATGGTCGTTCGCCGGTTTTATGGCAAGTCTGCCTATTCCTTTTATTAATGCGGGACAAAATGTAATATTGTATAAACTGATTCCGGAGCAGATGCAGGGCAGGATATTTTCGCTGCGCAATGCCATTCAGTTCAGTACGATTCCTGTCGGCATCCTGCTTGGCGGGTTTCTGGCGGATTATGTATTTGAGCCGTTTATGAACAAAAACAGCGCCTTTTCACAGGTTTTGCATATGGCAGTGGGAAAAGGCGAAGGCGCGGGTATGGCGGTAATGTTTCTGTGCACAGGAGTTTTGGGGAGTATATTCAGCCTGATTTTCTTTAGGCATAAGGAAGTTGCGGCGCTAAAACAGGTGTTGCAATAGTAAAAATATTAATATAGTTGATTGCGAAACTCATTTTTACAACATAGAATTTAGTAAAAATATACAAATAAGGGGTGACTCTGCGCCCCGCAATGGAACCCCGTTTTGTATATTTTTGATAAATTCGGAAGTTTTAGACAGCGTTTCGCAATTGCCTAAAATATTAAAAGTTTAAAAGGAGCGTAAATGGAAAAGGAAACCAAGGAAAGCAAGTCCATAACTGCATTTCGCGTTTTGGCTGACAGGCTTATAAAGGCCGTCGATAAGTTAGTCGGGATAAACTCCTTATTCTGTATATTGACGGCCGGATATGTTCTTAGCCTTATTCCGCTGTTTTTGATAGGGCTATACGACTATCCGGCTGCTGATGATTATACGTTCGGAGCGGCGTGTCGGACTGTTTGGGCGGAGAGTCATTCCGTTATCGCAGTGCTGGGACGCGCGTTTACCCGTTCCTATGAATATTATTTAAACTGGGCAGGCTGTATGTCTTCGTCTTTTTTTATGGCGCTGCAGCCGGCGGTATTCGGGGAGGGCTTTTATAAACTGACTCCTTTTATAATGATCGGAATATTAAGCGCGGGAACTTTATATTTTATGCATGTGGTCTTTGTAAGGCTTCTTAAATGCGATTCAAGATTAACGGGCTGCATTTCTTTGCTTTTGCTTTTCGTGACGGTTCAGTGTATGCCGAATCCGGCCGAAGGCTTGTTCTGGTATAACGGAGCGGCGCATTATACATTGATGCACGCAATTTCGTTAATTTTTTACGCTTTAATAATATCGGCGCTGCTTTATCCTGATGAAAGAAAAAGCAGAAGGACTTTTATAATAAGCGCGCTGCCGGGGCTGATTGTCGGAATGGGGAATTATTTAACTGCGTTAAATGTAGGCCTTGTTCTTGCGCTGCTTATTACGGGACTTTTGATTGGTAAAAAGTTTAAAAGCCGGAGGTTTATCCTTATTCCGACAATAGTTTTTTATATTGCTTTTATTTTTAATGTGGCGGCGCCGGGGAACGCCGTAAGGAGTGCAGTTTCTAACGGTATGAATCCGCTTAAGGCCGTTTTGGTTTCTTTTTATTATGTATTGGATTATTGTATAGGGAGCTGGTCAGGTTGGGCGGTATGGCTGTATATAATAATAATTGCGACGTTATTCTGGAACGTTGCAAAGACTGTGGACTTTGATTTTTCTTATCCGTTGGCTGTGGTCGTTTTAAATTACTGCCTGCTTGCGGCAATGATAGCGCCGCCGCTTTTTGGAACAGGCAATATAGAGGCGGGGCGGATACAGTCGCTTATTTTTATAATGTATATGCTTTTACTTACATTTACTGTGTGCTATGTGACGGGCTGGGCGGTAAAAAGACTTGGCCCTGTACCCGGTGTCGGCATAACAGTTGCGCTCACGCCGGATTCTAAAGTTTTAATAGTATTTTGCCTAATTTTTGGGCTTATTTCTTCTGCGCTCTGCATAATACCCAAGCCGCAGTATTATACTTTCAGCGCCGCGGCGGCAGATGTATTGAACGGAAACGCGGCGGCCTACGGGAAGGCTATGCGGGAGAGGATAGAGCTTTATAATGAGTCGGGGGGTATGGACGTGGAGGCAAAAGCGCTTCCTGTTAAACCCGCGCTTTTGTGCAGTTCGGACATATCGGAAGATCCCGACGACTGGATAAATGCGGGAGTAAGCAGGTTTTACGGGCTTAAATCTGTGCGGGTAAAGCGCAATGGCAATTAATAAATGTAAATGGGGTATGGGAAAGCAATTAAATAGAAAATTTAGATAAATAAAAAACTTCAATAAATATAATGTTTAAGGAAATTTAAAAGTTTGTTAAAAATTTAACAGGAGGCAGAAATGGCTATTGAAAGGGTAAGGGAATATTTTAAAAAGTATAATATGGAGGATCGAATACAGGAGTTTGATGTATCGAGCGCAACAGTGGAACTTGCGGCAAAAGCGCTTAACTGTGAGCCTAAGCGTATCGCCAAGTCGCTTTCTTTTATGATCGACGGGAGGGCCGTACTGGTTATTACGGCGGGAGATGCCAAAGTTGATAACCATAAATATAAAGAACGTTTTAAAGTAAAGGCGAAGATGCTTTCTCCGGATGAGGTGGAGGAGCTTATAGGACATGCTGTGGGAGGCGTTTGCCCTTTTGGGATAAACGATGGCGTAGAAGTATATCTGGATGAGTCTTTGAAGCGGTTTGACACGGTTTTTCCGGCCTGCGGCAGCGCCAACAGCGCGATAGAACTTACGATAGAAGAGCTTGAAAAGTATTCGGGATATAAGGAATGGGTAGATGTATGTAAGGAATGGTTTACATAACTTAAAAATTTTGTAAATTTTCTGAAATTTTATTAAATAAAGTATTTAAAAATGTAAAATAAAATATTATAATGTTACCATAGAGCATTTTAGGTAATTGTGAAATTTTTCACAAGCGCCGGATAATGTATTTTAATCAAGGAGGCAGCGGCATGAATAACGAAAACGAAAATAATTCAGTTAAGCCGGAGACAGTTTCCAAACGATCTACAAGCATTGCGTTCGTATTGGTAATATCGGTATTTTCAATGATCGCAGTGACGGTAATAGTTCTTGGAGCGCTTGGAATTTCTTTTTTGAAGAGGTCCATGAACGAGGATATATCTACATATGAAGAAACTATGTATGATGGTTACCGTATGGAAATTAAATCCGAGATCGAGGCGGCGGTTTCAATAGTGCAGTCATACTATGATCTGGCGCAGGCAGGAGAGATGACTGAAGAGGAAGCAAAGTATACGGCCAAAGAGACTATACGTGGAATGCGTTACAGAAGCGACGGTTCGGGGTATATGTGGATTGATGATACGGATTATACTCTGGTCATGCATCCTATCCTTCCGGAGCAGGAAGGCGATAACCGTTATGACCTGACCGATCAGAACGGAGTTAAGATTATTCAGAATATTATGAAATCCGCTAATGAAGGTGGCGGATATAATGAATTTTATTTTACCAAAGCGGACGGAGTTACCGTTGCTCCGAAGCTTGCTTATTCAGAGATGTTTGAGCCATGGAACTGGGTTATCACAACCGGTAACTATGTGGATGATATGAGTGCGGAAATAGATGCAAAAGAAGTTGATATACAGAAAGAATTCCGCAACATGCTGGTCGCATATGCAGTATGTATTATAATAATAATAGCCGCAGTGCTTGCGATATCGATTATGATTGCAAGAAGGCTAGCGGTAGGCATACAGAAGGTAGAGAAAAATCTGCGCAAGATAGAGGAAGGCGATCTGTCGTTTGAGATTGACGATAAACTGCTTAAACGTTCGGATGAGATTGGTAAGATCGCGCAGTCGCTCGACAAGGTAAAAATGTCATTAATGGGTATGATAGGCGAAGTCAGTCATACAAGTACGGAGCTTATGAGAAGCAGCGAAGATTTCAGCTCCAAATTCGGCAGCATTACCAATAATATTCAAGATACCAACCGCGCTGTCGAAGAAATGGCCAAAGGCGCTACCAGTCTTGCGCATGAGACAGAGGTGGTAAGCGATAAGGTACAGGAGCTTGGCAATGTAATCGATATAGAAAAAGAAGAAATAGATAAACTCGGAGCTTCCGTTGATGAAATGATGAAATATTCCGACGGGGCATCTAAGAGCATTAACAAGCTTTATGAGATTTCGGAAGTTACCAACAGCGCTATTCAGGTTGTTGCCGAACAGACCAAACAGACAAGCGAATCCGCAGTGCATATCAACAATATGGTTGAGATCATTAAGAGCATGGCGGCGCAGACCAATCTTTTGTCCTTAAATGCCAGCATAGAATCCGCGCGCGCAGGAGAAGCCGGACGAGGCTTTGCGGTAGTTGCGGGAGAGATCAGAAATCTTGCCGAAAAATCAGCGGAGAGCGCTGCAGGAATTGAAACGGTTGTTAAAGAATTAACAATGAACGTTGAAACTTCTACCGAAAGAATGCAGGAAGTAATGAGCAACGTACTTGAGCAGCAGCAGCAGCTTCAGGAAACGCAGGATTCATTCAGCAATCTGTATAAAGAAATTAATGTAGTAGACGGTGTCGCTAAAAATATCGGCAGCCAGACAGAAGTGCTCAATAATTTGAAGGTAGTCGTTTCTGATTCCGTATCCAACCTCGGAAGCGTTGTGGAAGAAAGCTCAGCCTCCGCGCAGGAGACCAGCGCAGGAATGCAGCTTGTGGCGGAATCTATCAGAGAGTGTTATACTGATACTCAAAAGCTTGTATCGCTTAGCGACGAGCAGAGCGAAAAGACCCAGAAGTTTAAAGTGTGATAATAGGCTCAGGCTCGGCAGCCTGAGCCGACAGAATTGCTTTGCAATTCTGAATTGGAATGATTAGGATATTCGCATTTAAGGATATGGTATAATAAGAGCGACAAAATTAAATAAATTTAACATTATTTAATATAATTTGGGAAATGGACTTGACAGACGCGTCAAAAAAAGTTACAATAACGTTTGTTCGCAGGAATGGCGGAATTGGCAGACGCGCACGGTTCAGGTCCGTGTGATAGCAATATCATGAGGGTTCAAGTCCCTTTTCCTGCACTTGTAAATACCCATAAAATAAACAGTTTGAGTACTGTATCATGTAGGTGTAAACAAAATAGGTAAATGAATAGTATACAAACCTAAACTTATATCATATCGTATCACTGTCATGGGTAAAAAAAGGGAGGCTTAGATTAGTCTCCCTTTTATATTGTAATTAACATTTGGCTATCTTTATAATTAATTTGAATATAACTTTTACAATATTAAATAGTAAATATTAAGCTTGCAAAAAGATTGCTTGTATATATTGTCCGTGTTATAATCTTTATATATAGGGAAGGGGGCGCACGATATGACAGATAGTGAAAAATTGGATTTACTTTTAAAGAAAGTATCAAATATTGAATCGGATATCACTACAATTAAACTAACTATTGAAAATGAAATACGTGTAAATATTCAAAGAATAGCTGAAGGGCATCTGGATTTATCAAGAAACTTACATGAAGCAATGAAACCAAGTAATGAAGTAGAAATGTTGGCTATAAAAGTTAGGAGTTTGGAATCTGAAATCAGAGAACTAAAAAGAAAAATAGTCTAAGGATTGATAAATATACCGGTATCAGAAGTAAAGAAAAAAGCTGATAAAAATTGCAGGACGCACATTGCAAAAGAGTACAATTAGTTATTCCCAATGAAGAAGCTGAAAAATAAGATTAAAAAAATGAAATGTTAAATTTAAAAATATTTGTGAGATTAAAATGATGTAATGCATAATAACAGGAGACGTTTTTTATGTGCGATTTAAAAAAATACAGTGAGATATATGAAGAGATCATCAAGCTTAGTCCGGATGACACTCTGCAGCTTGTTTTAGAGTCTGCAACTGAAGAAGAAAAGTTATTCTATGAGATGGTGGGAGATTATTTACTTCAGCAAAAACAAAAAGAGTCCATAGCGAGGAATGTATTTTAATGAAAAAATATGTTATTTTAGGCGGAGTCAACGGGGCCGGAAAGTCAACGTTGTTTTCGCTTATTTATTCGTTGGGAGAGATAGAAAAAATTAATTTTGATGATGTTGTAAGAAAATTGGGAGACTGGAAAGATATTGATAATGTAGTAAAAGCAGGGAAGATTGTTATTAATAAAGTAAATAATTGTTTTGATAATGGAATTTCTTTTAGTCAGGAAACAACATTATGTGGCAGAAGTATTTTTCATAATATCAAAAAAGCAAAGGAACTCGGATACAGCGTAGAATTACATTATGTAGGTCTTGATAGTGCAGAAATTGCAAAAGAAAGAGTAAAAAACAGGGTTAAGCAAGGCGGGCATGGAATACCTGATAAAGATATTGAAAGACGTTACGTAGAAACTTTAAAAAATCTAAAACCTGCAATATTACAATGTGATTTGGCCGCAATATATGACAATTCGGAAGCATTCAGAAGGTTTGCAATTTACAAGAATGGAAAATGCGTGAGAATTTCACGTAATGTTCCTAATTGGTATAAAGCGATATTAAGTTAATAGAAAATCAGCCTCAAAAGTGCAACCTCCTGTTCACTTCGTTTCGCAGGCGCTTTTTGGTCAGGATTGTTATAAGCGTTATATCAATAATGGCGCAGACCGTGAGTACGACCGCCGACCAACTTATACACAACGCATCGTTGTAATAATTGCGTATCAACAACTCCAGAGCGACGCAGAATACAGCAGTTTCCGTAAAAAGGTATAGTGAACCCGAAAGTATATTGAACGGAAAGCTGCGCGCGAGCAGCGTAAAGAGTTCGATAAGCGCAGTTACCATGACTGCTATATACAGTCCAAGCTCCCAGAACCATCTTGAATCATTCGTAAGGAATGTTATGAGGTATAAATACGTGGCAACTGCGGCTCCGTCAGCGAGCAGGGACAGATATAAGGGACATTTTGTATAAATAACCGCCGGAAAAGCAAAGAAGAAAAGGCATATGCACACGCCTATGACCATAAAGGACCAAAGCGCGCCTTTAAAAACAAGCATATTTAAAAGCAGACAGGTTATTGAGGTCGCAGACAGAACCACGGTCAAAAGAAGCCCTAAATCTTTTCGTTTCACTACCTCTACTTCGCCTTTGGAAGCGGGGTATGAGTCCCCGGCAAGTACAGTGTCGGGGTTATTTGGATTTATTACCGGCGTGTTGCACAGCGGACATTCTTTTAAAGATGAGTCCAGTTCCACGCCGCAGTTTACGCAATATGACATATCATTTCCTGCCTTTCTTTGTTGTTAATTTTTTAACGATCGTCAAGTTATTTCTGATCTCGTTACCATTTATTATTTTTATTTTTGGAAATCCGGTTGCTGTTTCCTGCTTTTGGCGTCCTTATTACTTTCAATTTTGACATGAATTCCGTCCTGCACCAGTTTTCTAAAAAAGAAGCGTTCTACGTCATTTTCCACTATGCTTGAAGCAAAATTTATGGTGAGAGTGTCCTCAAAACTTATAATGGCGCAGTTGGTGCGTGACGAAAATGGCTGTCCCATATAAATATCAAATCGTTCAATATGTTTTTTCATATCTTCAGGAACCTTCATCGCGCCCATATTGGTCAGTCCTGCCGAAGAATTTTTGTCCTGGATCTTGGTGTAAAAAGTGCGGACCACAAAATCCTTAATAAAAAGAGGAACAACGCGGATAAAAGGATTGCGCTGTGTAGAGGCATTTGTGGTTATATCGCCGCGCAGAAGTTTTTCATTGATATAATAACGCATAAAATTATGAACATGCGTAACGATCTCGTCAAAAGTATAATCCCCAAGACGCGGATCTATGGACGGATATACCATTGTTATGAAATTGCGTAAAGTTTTAGACGGAAAAAAGCGTCTCAAATTAACGGGCATGGCGATCTTAACAGGCTTAAGTCTCAAGTGAGGTTCTTTTTCCTGTTTTTGAAGTAAAGCATAAAGCAGTACCGAGTTCAGATATTCCGTTAAAGTGGCATTATATTTTCCGGCAACAGCCATAAGCTCCTTTACCGACATTATGCCGTCGATTATATTTAAAGTATAAAAAGGCTCTTTGGTTCCTCTGACGCGGTATGCTTTTTCGCTTGGGCGCGGCGGACATACTCTGGCATTGGCATAGCGCATATAAGCGTCTTCAAGTTCTTCCTCATCCGGCGCATCGTCAATATTCAATACAAAACCTGACGGTTTGACGTTATGGCCTTTCAGCCCCAGATATACGGCTGTCAGAGTCTGCAAAACACACATGCCCCCCGTACCGTCGCCCAGACAGTGGTGGGCTTCAAGCGAGATCCTTCTGCCATAATAGTAAACCCGTATCAGATAGCGGTTGTTTGCCTTAAAAGGCATAGGCATACAGGGATTTTTGATATCGGGCATAACAAAAGGACCGGGTCTGTTATTCGGCTCCAGATAACGCCAGAATACTCCTTTCCTGATAGCCACCTTATAAGTGGGAAAGCGCGGAAGCGTCATATCAAGCGCTTTCTGCAAAAGACCGGGATCTATTTCTTCCTTCAAAAGTACCGACAAACGATACACTGAAGAAAAATCCCTGCGCTGCAGCGTTGGATATACGATTGCCGACAGATCCAACTTATACCATACTTCTTTTTTATTCTTCTGAATTGAACGTGCCTTGTCCATAAAAACCCTACCCCATTAATCATAGAAGCGGATAACCCAAACCCTTCCAATCAAGAATTGCATAGCAATTCTTGCAGCTCAGGTCGCCGGACCTGAGCTTATCACCTACCCCATTAATCATAGAAGCGGATAACCCAAACCCTTCCAATCAAGAATTGCATAGCAATTCTTGCAGCTCAGGTCGTCGGACCTGAGCTTATTATAGCATACATTGCCTGACTTATGGTATAATATACCTGCAATTAATATATTTTTATCCGGCAGCAGCATTATCCGGTCAATATTATAGGTAATTGTGAAACACTATACCAACGTATATTGATTGTGCAGATTTAACAAACACCATTGCAGGCGCTCTGAGCCCACCGGTAGTTAGGCTGCGTATTTTGCAGCCTTAGTACCGCTGTGAGGCTCAATGCAACGCAAGTGTGCCTGCAAAGGTTTTGTTAAATTTGTACAATCTCGATAACATATTTCATAGTTTCACAATTGCCCGGGTCAATATTATTATAATACAAGGAGCAAACATTATGGCGATCGCAGACAAAAAAAACCAAAATTTAATGCATCTGATAAAGAAGATGCACGGAGCCGTGGAAAACGTGGATATAGAGAAGCACAGGCAGTCTCAGGATCACTTCGGGGTACTGCTTGGAAACAGTAAGGACGTAAATATCAAAGAATTTGATATTGAAGGAATTCACGGCGAATGGATATCGGTAAACCGGGCGCACATGAAAAAGTATGTTATCCTTTACTGTCATGGCGGCGGATATTCAACGGGCAGCAGTATATATGCAAGGACGCTGACGACCAAGTTAGCCATGTCTACTTCTATGGACGTGCTGAGCTTTGATTACAGGCTGGCGCCCGAACACCCTTATCCGGCTGCAACGGACGACGCCATGACGGTCTGGAATTATCTTATGCTTTTAGGTTATGGGGCAAGGGATATAATAGTTGC
This sequence comes from uncultured Lachnospiraceae bacterium, assembly GCA_947631625.1. Taxonomy (GTDB): domain Bacteria; phylum Bacillota; class Clostridia; order Lachnospirales; family Lachnospiraceae; genus UBA3282. Next base: position 103,666 of record CANRMA010000002.1, read on the forward strand.
GGGAGATTCGGCCGGCGGTAATCTGGCTCTGTCGCTTACGCTTAAGCTTAAGAGCGAGGGAAGGCTCCTGCCCAGAGGACTGGTGCTCATGTCGCCGTGGACGGATTTAACTTCGTCGGGCAGGTCGCATAAGACGAGGGCGGATATAGATCCTGTGCTTGATGATGCATATATAGAAGAGATGATAAACAATTACGCAAACGGTGAAGATTTGAAAGATCCTCTTATATCGCCGCTTTATGGCAGCTATGACGGTTTTCCGCCAACATATATACAGGTGGGCGATAATGAGATTCTTTTAAATGATTCCACCCTTCTGCACAAAAAGATGGTCAAGGCCAATGTTTCGGTCAAAATAGATGTATTTAAAGGCATGTGGCACGTTTTTCAGATGTCGCCGTTTAAGACCGCATATGAGGCGATGGATAAAAATGCGGAGTTTATTTATGATATTTGCAGATAAAAAAAGGATTTTGCTAAAAGAAGCAGAATAATATAATCAGGATTATTTTTTTATTTATTTAGTATATCGGTCGTGAAGTTGGGTTTTATTGTTTAATTTAATTCATGTATGGAGAATCTGAATGAATATACGGGAAAGCCTTGAACAGTGGGAAAAAGAATACCTAAGCCCCTATGCGACGTTAAGCATGAATTCCAAAGGACGGCGCAGAGAAGAGGAGCAGTGCGATATACGGCCTGTATTTCAGCGTGACAGGGACAGGATCATACATAGTAAATCATTCCGCAGGCTGAAAGACAAGACTCAGGTATTTCTGACGCCGGAGGGAGATCATTACAGAACCCGTCTGACTCATACATTAGAGGTGAGCCAGAATGCGAGGACTATTGCAAAGGCGCTTATGTTGAATGAGGATCTTGTCGAGGCCATAGCGCTTGGACACGATCTCGGGCACACGCCTTTTGGACATGCGGGAGAACGGGCGCTTAACCGTAAATGTCCTTACGGTTTTTCACACAATGAGCAGAGCGTCAGGACTGTGGATATTCTTGAGAAGAACGGGCAGGGGATAAATCTTACTTATGAAGTGCGGGACGGTATCAGAAATCATCAGACTTCCGGTATGCCGGGCACTTTGGAGGGAAAAGTTGTAAGACTGTCCGATAAGATAGCCTATATCCATCATGACATGGACGATGCGATAAGAGGCGGCATACTTAAGGAAGCCGACGTGCCGGAAGAGATAGGCGATGTTATAGGCTACAGCTGCGGAGAACGGTTGGACTTTTTTATCCATGATATCGTGACGACAAGCCGCGGTAAAAATGATATATGCATGTCGCCCGAAGTGGAAGAGGCCATGTTTAAGTTAAGGCAGTTCATGTTTGAAAGAGTATATCAGAATCCGGTCGCGAAAAGCGAAGAGGGTAAGGCGGAGCAGCTTATAGAGACTTTATATGATTATTATCTTGAACACATAGAGCTTTTGCCGGATTTCATGCTGAAGCTGTATGATGAGGGAGAAAAACCTGAGATACTGGTGTGCGATTTCATAGGTTCGATGACGGACAGATTTGCCATCGCGACTTATCAGGAAATATATATTCCCAAGACATGGCACGGTTAAAGGCGCGTTACGTTACATAAGCGCATAAATTTATGATAGTATTTTATGCAGGATTTATGCAGGATATTTATTTGATACAGGGCAGGTTAGGGTATGTATTATCCGGATGAACTTATAGAAGAAGTAAGAGCCAGTAATGATATAGTGGATGTGATCTCCGGTTATGTCCGTATTCGGAAAAAGGGCAGCAGTTATTTCGGTCTTTGTCCTTTCCACAGTGAGAAATCGCCGTCCTTTTCCGTTTCTCAGGACAAGCAGATGTATTACTGTTTCGGCTGCGGCGCCGGGGGCAACGTCTTTACTTTTCTTATGGCGTATGAAAACTACACTTTCCCGGAAGCGGTAAAGTATCTTGCAGAGAGGGCGGGGATAGCCCTTCCGGAAGCGGAATATTCCGAAGAGGCAAAGAAGCGGGAGAACAGGAAAAATAAATTATTGGAAGTAAACAGGGAAGCGGCTAAGTATTTTTATTATCTGCTGCGGTCGCCTGCGGGGAATGCCGGATACAGGTATTTGGCGGGCAGGGAACTTAGCGATGAGACCATGAAGCGTTTTGGCCTGGGCTTTGCCAATGTTACAAGTAACGATTTGGTGAAATACTTAAATTCCAAAGGATATGACGACGGGCTCATAAAGGAAGCCGGACTTGGGGATTTTGATGAGAAGCGCGGAATGCATGACAAGTTCTGGAACAGAGTGATGTTCCCCATTCAGGATATAAATCATAAGGTCATAGGTTTCGGAGGAAGGGTTATGGGAGACGCCAAACCCAAGTATCTCAATTCTCCGGAGACTATGATATTTGATAAGAGCAGAAATCTGTACGGCCTTAATTTTGCAAGGGCTTCGCGCAAAAATAACATGATCCTGTGCGAAGGATATATGGATGTCATAGCCATGCACCAGGCGGGCTTTACGCAGGCTACGGCCTCTCTGGGAACCGCTTTTACGGTGGGACAGGCTAATCTGCTCAAACGTTATACAAACGACGTGCTGCTTGCTTATGACAGCGACGGCGCCGGGGTAAATGCGGCGCTGAGAGCCATAGGCATATTAAAAGAGAGCGGTTTAAGGGGCAGGGTCATAGATATGTCGCCGTATAAGGACCCTGATGAATTTATAAAGGCGAATGGCGCGGAAGCCTTTGAGGAGCGTATAGAGAAGGCGCAAAACAGCTTTTTCTTCGAGATAAAAATACTGGAGAAGGATTACGATTTATCCGACCCGGACTCCAAGACGAGATTTTACAGGGAAATAGCCCGAAAGCTCTGCGGTTTTGAAGAGGCGGTCGAGCGTGAGAATTATACCGAAGCGGTGGCGAAGCAGTATAATATAGCGCTTGAGAATTTAAGAAAAATGGTGGCTTCATATGCGGCGCAGACGGGTTATATAAAGCCGGTTGAAAGACCAAAACCCACAACGGCGCCAAAGAAGGAAACGAAGGAAAATGAAGATAAATCGCAGAAACTCCTTCTGACATGGATAACGGAGGAGCCTGAGCTTTATCAGAAGATCAAAAAATACATAAAGCCGGAAGATTTTACGCAGGAAATGTACAGGAAGGTCGCCGAGAAGTTTTTTGCTGATCTTGAGGAAGGAAATTTTAATCCTGCGTCCATAATCAGCATGTTTGAAGATGAAGAGGAACAGCGGGAGGCGGCGTCGCTTTTTAATACGAAGCTTATGGAGCTTACTTCCGAGAGTGAGCGGGAAAAGGCGTTTCACGATATAGTATATGCGGTCAAGAAAAACAGCTTCGAATACTATTCAAACCGTATGGGAGCTGACATAAACGCCATAAATCAGGTTATTTTGGCTAAAAAAGCGTTGGAAGAACTTAGCAAAACGCATATTTCCCTGAATTAAAGGCAAAAATAATCGCAATAAAGGAAAAATATACAAAGTTTAACACCCAATAAGGAAGGATGGCCAAGGAATGGACGAAAATGTACAGGCAAAGTTTGAAGAGCGTCTTAAAGAACTCTTAAATATTGCTAAGAAGAAAAGAAATGTTCTGGAATATCAGGAGATTGGCGATTTTTTTCATGATATGCCGCTTGAAGAGGAGCAGTTTGACAAAATTCTGGAAACATTGGAGCAAAACGGCGTAGATGTTCTGCGCATTACTGAAGGTGATGACGTGGACGATGAGGAGATCATGCTTACCGACGAAGAAGAGGTTGATGTGGAAAACATCGATCTGTCCGTTCCGGACGGAGTCAGTATTGAAGATCCGGTAAGGATGTATCTTAAAGAGATAGGCAAGGTACCGCTGCTTAGCGCAGAGGAAGAGATCGAGCTTGCCAAGAAGATGGAGATGGGCGATGAGGAAGCCAAGAAGCGTCTTGCGGAGGCGAACTTACGTTTGGTCGTAAGCATTGCCAAGCGTTATGTCGGCCGCGGCATGCTGTTTCTGGATCTGATCCAGGAGGGTAACCTGGGTCTTATTAAGGCAGTGGAGAAATTTGATTACAGAAAAGGATATAAATTTTCCACCTACGCAACATGGTGGATACGTCAGGCTATTACAAGAGCCATAGCGGATCAGGCGAGGACGATCCGTGTTCCCGTTCATATGGTAGAGACTATAAATAAACTCATCCGTGTCAGCAGACAGCTTTTGCAGGAACTTGGAAGGGAGCCTACCCCTGAGGAGATCGCCGAAGAGATGAATATGCCGGTTGAGAGGGTAAGAGAGATACTTAAGATATCCCAGGAACCGGTGTCTCTGGAGACTCCTATCGGTGAGGAAGAGGACAGTCATCTGGGCGATTTCATTCAGGATGACAATGTACCTGTGCCTGCGGACGCTGCAGCTTTCACACTTTTGAAAGAGCAGCTTGTGGAAGTGTTGGGAACTCTGACGGAGAGAGAACAGAAAGTATTAAGACTGCGTTTTGGCTTAGACGACGGCCGCGCAAGGACCTTAGAGGAAGTCGGCAAAGAATTCAGTGTTACGCGTGAGCGTATAAGGCAGATTGAGGCTAAGGCTTTGAGAAAACTGCGTCATCCGAGCAGAAGCCGCAAGTTAAAGGATTATCTGGACTGATGAGGAAGAGGATAATCCTTTCGGACAGGCTTAAGGCAGTGGCAGATATGGTCACGCATAAAAACCGTGTGTGCGACGTAGGCTGCGATCACGCATTCATACCTATATATCTGGTAAGCAAGGGTATAAGTCCGTACGTGCTTGCAATGGATCTGAGGAAGGGGCCTCTTGGGCAGGCTGATGAAAATATAAGAGAGTATGGTTTTGAGAAATACATAGAAACAAGGCTTTCCAACGGGCTTGACGCTTACAGAGAGGGAGAAGCGGATTCACTTGTCTGCGCCGGGATGGGCGGCAGGCTTATTATGAATATCCTTGAGAGGGAACCTGCCAAAACCGCCTCTTTTAAGGAACTTATCTTACAGCCTCAGTCGGAGCTTGAACAGTTCAGGCATTTTCTTGGAAGCAGCGGATATATGATCGCAGATGAGAATATGATAGAAGAGGGCGGAAAATTTTACCCCATGATCAGAGCCGTTAAGATCGGAAAAGATGCAGGAACGGATTTAACGGAAAGTCTAACATTGGGCAAGAGTTTTGAGGCCGTAAAAAAAGAAAAAGATGAAGATGAAAATGAAGATGAAGCATATCGCCGCAGGCTTGAAGACAGGTACGGACCGGTTTTGATAAGGAGCAAAAATCCCGTGCTATGCAGGTATCTTGAGTGGGAGATGGGGATTTACAGGGGGATATTGTCACAGCTTGAAATTAAACTAAGAACAGAGGAGATACCGGATTTAAAGCTCAGTGCCAGATATGCAGAGGTGGAGCTTAAGCTTAGAGAGGGTATGGCCGTATTAAAAGAGATAGGAGGGTACAGCGATGGTAAAGATTAAAATTGACGGTGAAGAAAGATTGTATGAAGAGGGTATCAAATATGAGATCATAGCCAAGGAATATCAGCATAAATATGATGATACGATAGCCCTCGTATTTATAAACGGCAAAATACGCGAACTTATGAAGCGGGTAGATAAGGATTGTGAACTTGATTTTGCAACATATGGCGACCCTATCGGGCATAAAACCTATGTCCGGACTGCGATCATGATGCTTATGAAGGCAATAAAAGATGTGGAAGGCATAGAGACGGCAGCCGATATCAAAGTAGAGTTCGCGATAGGAGCCGGTTATTATTGCTGTTTAAAGGACGGACGCATTTTAGACGACGAAAAAATAAAGCGTATTAAAGAAAGAATGACAGAACTTTCCGAAGCCGATCTGCCTATTACCAAGAAAGCCTATCCGGCGGATGAGGCAGTGGCTTTGTTTAAAGAATATAATATGCAGGATAAGGTAAAGCTTTTCCGCTACAGAAGAAGTTCGACTATAAATGTATATTGTCTTGGGGATTATTTTGACTATTATTACGGCTATATGCTGCCCAGTACAAGTTATGTAAACTGCTTTGACCTGTTAAGTTATGAGGGCGGCATGATACTGCTTTTGCCTGAACAGAATGCGCCTGATATCCTTCCGGCATTTGAACCCAGGGAAAAACTTTTCCGGACGCTTAAACAATCCGGAGAATGGGGAGAACAGATCGGTATCGATACGGTAGGCGATCTGAATAATATGATATGTCACGGCAGCATTGCCGATATGGTATTGGTGCAGGAGGCGCTGCAGGAACGCAGGATCGGTGAGATCGCAAGGGATATTGCAAGAAGAAACGGGATTAAGTTTGTCATGATAGCGGGGCCTTCGTCCTCGGGAAAGACCACTTTTTCCCACAGGCTGTCCATACAGCTTAGAACGTACGGGCTGAATCCGCATCCGATAGGGCTTGATAACTATTACCTTAACCATGACAGAACGCCGCTTGATGAAGACGGCAATCCGGATTTTGAATGTATTGAAGCGTTGGATGTGGAGCAGTTTAACAAAGACATGTTGGAACTGCTTGCAGGCAAAAGCGTAGAGCTTCCGACTTTCAACTTCAAAACGGGAAGACGGGAGTATAACGGTAAGGTGACTACGCTTGGCGCGGATGATATCCTCGTCATTGAAGGCATACACGGGCTTAACGAGAAGATGTCGCATTCGCTTCCGGCGGAATCTAAGTATAAGATATATATAAGCGCGCTTACAAGCCTGAATGTGGATGAACATAACAGAATCCCGACCACGGATACGCGGCTGCTCCGTCGTCTGGTGCGGGACGCCAGAACAAGAGGGGCTACCGCCAAAAAGACCATAGAGATGTGGCCTTCCGTAAGACGCGGTGAGGAAAAGTATATATTCCCATATCAGGAACAGGCGGACGCCATGTTTAATTCGGCGCTTATATATGAGCTGGCAGTGCTAAAACAGTATGCCGAACCGCTGCTTTTTAGCATAGAAAAGGACGAACCCGAATATTATGAGGCAAAACGTCTGCTTAAATTCCTTGAATATTTCCTGGGAGTGAGCAGTGAAAATCTGCCTAACAATTCTCTTTGCAGGGAGTTCATAGGCGGAAGCTGTTTTGATGTATAATATGTATGAAACCAAGTAGAACAAATGGTCGCGCCGGCTTAGCCGGTGAGGAAAGTCCGGGCTTCACAGGGCAGGATGCCGGATAACGTCCGGTGGAGGCGACTCCAAGGATAGTGCAACAGAAATGATACCGCCGCAGATCCTGCGGTAAGGGTGGAATGGCAGTGTAAGAGACTACCGCTTTTTTGGTAACAAAAAAGGCTGTGTAAACCCCATCCGAAGCAAGACCAGACAGAGAGCGACAGGCTTGCCCAGCCTGCTCTCAGGTAGGTCGCTTGAGACCATCGGCGACGATGGTTCCAGATAGATGACCATTCGCGACATAACCCGGCTTATCGTTCTGCTTGGTTCATTATTATATTTGCCGGAGGTATGGTATGAATAAGGGTGTATGGTCCGGAATCGCGCGCAGACTATATATTCTTGTCTGTGTATCGGTTCTGGCGCTTATGCCGCGCAGCGCTGTTTATGCGCAGGAGACGCGGGATGTATCCGAGCCGCCGCATTTGATACAGACCGTTACGGAAAAAGATATATATGATGGGATGCTTGAACTTGGCTTACTGGAGAATAAAGTGCTTGATGAACCGGACAGCAGGAAAGCCTATGAAAATACTGCAGGCTGCATCGTAAGCGTTAATATGGGAAAGGCGTATGGCAGCGGCGTTGTCTGGGATATGACACCGGAGCGGGTGATAATTGTTACCAATAAGCATGTACTCGAATATTGGAATAAGTTCATAAGTTATGTATGTTTTCCACAGGGCTATTATCTGGATGCGCAGATCCTGGGCATTTCAGAGGATCATGATATAGGCTTTCTCTCAATAGATGTATCCGCGTTTGAATACAGCGAGCTTGAAACGCTTTGTTATGTGAAAAAGGATATGGGCGCGTATGAAAAAATGAAAAGTGGTGATGAGATATACTGCCTGGGAACGGAATTAAATAAAGATGTAAACGATAAAACGTTTATCCCGTCCGCGGATACCGCAGATAATTTCTATATAGGCAATGTAGGAGATATGGAGAGGTATATAGATGAATTTGGAGAGACCATGATATACGGGCTTGGATATGCCAGAGCGGGAATGTCGGGCGGAGGCACTTTCGATGCAAAAGGCAATTTCATAGGTATGATCTCAGGCGGGACGACCAACGGCGAAACAGCAAGCGTACCGTTGCCTGTTATAATGCAGGAGTATGAAAAATTTGCGGAATATTAAGGTTTACAAATTCATTTGATAAGTATGGCTGAAAATACGGCCTGAATATAAAAAGCATATTAAATAATGATATGATTCCCCTTAGGCAGACAGGGTAAGTAACCAAAATCTGTTTAAGGGGAATTTTTACGTTAAAATCCGAAACAAAGAAGTATCCGGCAGGTAAGATTGCCGGATGCTTTTTTTCGCAGATTGCGCGCGTCTGCGAAAAGAACTTTCGATACCCGCATGTCAATCATGAATAAACCATACTTAGTATAGCATTGTTTTTTTGATATTACAACAGTTTTTTACCGGATTTTATTCACATATTATTCAGATTTATGTAAATTATTTCTCAAATAACCACACGGAAAACGTGATAAAACAAAAGAACAGTCAAAATTTTTGGATCTTACAAAATAATAAATTCTTTTATGGTCAGATATGTGGTCAGAAATCATTGAAAAAAACGGAGGATCGATCGAATGGGAAGACATGGCGAAAATATAAGGAAACGCAGTGACGGGCGTTGGGAGGCGCGCTATATGGCATATGATGAGGGAAAGGGAGGTAAGATCTGCCGTTCCGTATATGGGCATACGTATGAAGAAGCAAAGGCAAAACGCGCCGCAGCTTCAGGAATGTCTGCGTTCTTGATCAAAACGGGAAATGTTTCGGCGCAGGATGCGGACGGGCTGCAGGGCATTGCTTTTGGAACGGCGGCGCTGGAATGGCTGGCCGCCGTGAGATCGGAGCATAAACAGTCCACCTTTGAGAAATATAACTTTATTTATCATAATTATCTTGAAACTCCGTTCAGCGGCATCATGCTTTGGCAGGTTACGGAAAAGATCGTCCGGGACAGGCTTGCATCCTGCGGGGCAGCATCGGAGAGCCTGCAGAAAAGCATCTATGGCGTGCTGAACGGGATCCTGCGTTATGCGGCGGGCCGCTATCATGCGACGCTTCCGGAAATAAAAAGACCGTCCGTGAAGGCGCAAAGGAAAGAAGCGGGAACGTTTACCAGATCCGAGCAGACAAAGCTTCTGTCGGTCCTCTGCGCCAACACGGACCGTTTCAAACTGGGAGTGCTGTTATGCCTTTTTACGGGCCTGCGTCTTGGAGAATTATGCGCCCTGAAATGGACGGACATTGATTTTGCAAATAAGACACTCTCCATAAAAAGGACCGTTCAGAGACTTTATGCAGAGGACGCCGGCACAAAGACGGCTTTGATGGAAACTTCTCCCAAAAGCGGCAATTCAAAACGCGAGATCCCGCTGCAGGACGCCATGATCGCGCTGCTTTCGGATCACCGGAACGGGAAAGCATATGTATTCGGCGGCGATAAGCCGCTTGATCCGAGGACCATGCAGAACCGTTACAAAAAGATCTTAAAAGAAGCGGGCGTGTCCTATAAAAATTTCCACACCCTGCGCCATACATATGCCACAAACCATATCGAAGGCGGGACGGACATAAAATCATTGAGCGAGATGCTGGGGCATTCCAGTGTAAAGATCACCCTGAATTATTATGCGCATCCGTCCATGGACACAAAGCGCATGTATGCGGACGACCTGTGCAGATTTTATGCCCGGCTTCATGGTCAGGTTGCGGGTAGGGCCGGTTAAGAGATCCTGTAATAATGAGGGATCGCAGGGCCTTTTCGCAGACGCGCGCAATCTGCGAAAGATATTTTCGGCCGGGTCTGCTTTTCCGGTGAAGACGTTCCAAAGAAAAGCCGCACAGTTATCATTATCGGCGTGACGGGCCGTTTTATCAAGAATGCGCATAAGAAAACAGAGATGACATTTGCCTGTTGTCGGGAGATGGGAACAGTATGAGAAAAAAACAGAAGCGGGAGATATTGGAGATCCTGCATACGCTTGCCGCGGCGCATGAGGCGGTGAAAGTCTCCGCTGACAGGGGAGACATCCGGGAAGCCCGTGACGTCCTGACACAATGCCAGCAGGCCGCCGTCGCAGTGGGCGCCAGCATTGAGCAGACCGAGGGCGAGGGGCATACAGCGGTCTCATGCCTTGAAGGATACTGCGAGACGCTGTTCCGCATATATGAGTCATTGGAGTCGGGCGGCTGCAGCGCAAATAAGGCATGCCGGATGCTGCAAAAACAGCTTGTAAAAATCGAGAACATTGTAAAAAATGACATAAGTGTCAGAAAAGAAGCCGTTTTCTTCCCGTACAAGGCAAGCATGTGGGATTCACTGGAAAGCGTGTATCTGGCATTGAAGGAAGATCCGGGATATGACGCTTACTGCGTGCCGATCCCGTATTTTGAGCTGAACCCCGATCACAGTTTCGGGGAGATGCGCTATGAAGGGGATCAGTATCCCAAAGGCATAGAAGTCACTGACTGGCAGGGATATGGATTTGAAGAAAGGATGCCGGATGAGATCTATATCCATAACGGATATGACGAGTGCAACCTTGTCACAAGCGTCCACCCGCGCTTTTATTCAAGCAACCTGAAAAAATATACGGACATGCTTGTGTATATCCCCTATTTTGTCCTGGGTGAGATCGAGCCTGACGATCAGGCGGCGGTCGACTCCATGAAGCATTTCATATGGGTGCCGGGCGTTATTTATGCGGATAAGGTGATCGTCCAGTCTGAAAAGATGAAGCAGATCTATGTGAACGAATACATAAAGGCGGCAAAAGAAAGCGGCCTGAGGGGCGAGCATCTGGACAGGAGATATCTGGAACGGAAGATCAGCGGCGCGGGTTCGCCGAAACTGGAACGGGCGCGGCGTATCAGGAAAGAAGAACTTGACATACCGCAGGAATGGCGGAAGATCATACAAAAACCTGACGGCGCGGACAAAAAGATCATTTTTTATAACACGAGCATAAATGCGCTCCTGGAGCACGGGGATAAGATGCTGGAGAAAATGGAACGCGCCTTTGCGATATTTAAGGAGCACAAAGATGACGTGGCGCTTCTGTGGCGTCCCCATCCGCTGATCCCGTCAACGATCCGGGCCATGCGCCCGCAGCTCTGGGCGGGATACGTAAGGATCGTTGAGAGATACATACGGGAAGGCTGGGGCATTTATGATGACAGCGCGGACATTGACCGCGCGGTGGTATTGAGCGACGCCTATTACGGCGACGGGAGCAGCGTCGTGCAGTTGTGCAGGGAGCGCGGGATGCCGGTCATGATACAGAATGTGGATGTATGAAGATGCGGACATATGGGGATGCAGGCGCATGAAGACAGATGAGATCATTACCAAAACAGCCGCGCTCTACAGCGGGCCGCTGCCGGATGAGACGATGGAGTCCCTCCGGGGGATCGCCCGGGACTACTGCAAGGTAAAAAATTATGTGTACGGGCGCTATTCCGGCGTTGCAAACGTAAACCGTCTGACGCCAGTATATACCGTTTTAAACGAGATGCGGCACTGCGGGCTCAGACAGCAGCTCGGTCTGCCGGCGGTGTATTATGAACTCGCCGTTTCCGAGGCGGTCGGAGATATCAAAGGCATGTGGGGCGTCCTCAGGAACAGGCTCCGTGAGCTGATAAGTGAAAATGAGAATCTAAGCGTAGAAGACCGGCTGTATCTTAGGACCGTTTTGAAAATAAACAGCGTGTTTGCGGCGGTATTGAACCGTCAGGAGTATGAAATGCCTGACAAGGCAAAAGATATGGAGCTTGATGTCAAAAGGCTGAACAACCTGCTCTGCAGGTTGGTAAGACGGCATCTGAAGACTCCGTCGCAGCAAAAAAACGACTTTTTTACAGTGTCTACAAACGGATACAGGTCGGATGAGAAGGGACTGTATCTGACAGGCCGGACGCCGCGCAGACGCATCTTTATCCCCGTCAAAGGGATCGGGGGAGCGGACAGACAGCTTAGGATCATCCTCCGGGAAAACAGCGTAAGGATTACGTTTCCGGTTGATGCGGCGGCAAGAAAACGGGAGGATTACACCAATACGGTCTATGCATATATCGGTTACGGAGACATGCTGACGCTTTCCAACGGAAACGTATACGGAAAGGGGCTTGGCAGCCTGGTCACTCCGGAGACGGAGCGGCTTTCGGAGAAAAATAACGAGCGCGGCAGGATCTATGCCGCATACCGTAAGAAGGCCGGACGATATAAAACGGCAGAAGAAAGGAACATTGAAAGACCTGCGGGAAATGATTTTGCCGCAGCAAAAGAAACGCCGGACGAGAGTTTAAAAAAGAGACTGGAAGAAAACAACCTGGGAAGGAAAAAATACGATGAACAGAAACGCCGGGCGAGGGAAAAGACGCAGAATTTCATCAATGCGGAATTAAACCGCATGTTCCGCGAGGAAAAGCCTGAAAGGATCGTGATCACAAGACCCGTAACGAAGGACCGGGCAAAAAATCATTCCAAAGCGTTCAACAGGAAAACGTCAAGAAACTTCCGCGGTTATATCCGGGATCAGATCGCATTTAAATGCCGTCTGAATGCGGTGGAAATGACAGAGATCAGTTCCAAAGGAACGGGGAGCATATGTTCAAACTGCGGAAACGAGGGAAAGCGCGTGAAAGAAGGATTTATCTGTGAGGCCTGCGGATACCGCAGTTCAACAGCGGTCAATTCAGCCAGGAATATAGAGAGAATTGCAAAGACCGGGGGAATGAAACATAGGACGGAGTGAAAAGCGCCTTGGGAGATAATTATGGAATAGATAAAAATGAGATAGAAAATGAAGAAAATCCATGTCGTGGTGAAAATACCGTGGAATCATGAAAAAGCAAAGTTGGGAAGAAATGAGATAAAACTGCATGCCCTGAGAATGAACGGGAGAACCGTTTGAACGGCCGGGCCGTATCGCAGGAAACAGCGTTTATGATATAAGCGGATGGGAAACTGTCCGGACGGCGTTATCAGGGATCTTCGAGATCCTGCTTGTACGCCAGGACCGCGGCTTTATGCGGAGCGAACTGCGTCAAAGGTGTGAAGGATGCCTTTTGCGCGGAGGCGGGATAGCCAAGCTAATTCTTATGATGATGGAAAAGAAATATTTATATTATGGTCATGTTGAAGGTGGTTATGCATGAACAAATTTAGTATTGGAGAAAAATAATGGCTATAAAAAATACGGATTCACTAAATTTCGAAGCTGTAGTGAAGTGGAGTGACGAGATTGCATATGCAGCAAGTAGTGAATATAATGCGCTTTTTAAAGTTTTTCTATCAAGTGGAGATACTGAATATCTCCAGATGTTTCCAGATGAGAAACCAAATGGTGTAAGACTATTTACAATGGCTGTTAGTTATGGTGGAAAAATATATTTTGTTCCAGCATCGGCGAATCATATTGCGGTATATGAGCCTGATAAAAATAATTTATATAATCTGCAGATAGAAGCAATAGACCGAGGCAAAGATCCTTATTACAAAATAAATGCAAAGTTTAATGGTGGCATGGTTATTGGTAAGTATATATATATGACACCATGTACTTATCCCGGATTTATAAGGATAAATTCTGATAATGATACTATAGAGTATTACAGTGATTGGGTTGGTGATGGAAATTATGTGTTTAGGAAAGTACCATTGCTAGATGAAAACATGATTTACCTGCCAAGTACGATTAATAATAGGATTCTTAAAATTGATACAAATACTTGTAACGGACAGCTGTTTAGTATAGGCGCCACAAAAGGTGGTTGGTGGAGTATGTGTAAGCAATGCGATAACTATTGGTTCGCACCACAGATTCCGGGACCAATAGTTAGATGGGATACAAAGAAAAATACTTTTAAAGAATTTGACAATTATCCTGATGGTTTTGATGGTAGGGATTTTTATTTTACAAAAATTTTTCAACATGGTAATCAAATTGTATTAATACCAGCAAAAGCTAATATGGGTATTATTTTGAACGTTGAAACTGGAGATATGACACCATTGTTTTTGACAAAATACAATAAAGAATCGGTGACAAGAATATGTTTTGAAATGGATAAATGTGTTTATTTAAGTGTCTCAAAAGGAAGTGAAGTACAGTATGTAAAATTAAACATTAAGGATTTGTCCATGGAAAGTTTTGCATTTAGATGTTCAAAAAATATAGATAAGTTGAACCATGATATTTTATTAAATTTTATGAAGATAAAAACTGCTATAAAAGAAAAAAGATATTTTTATCTGAATGATTTTTTAATGGGGTTGTAAAGAAATTTTTATGATTTTAAGAGTTGGCCTGCCTAAAAGAATTACTATAGAGAAATTAAACAGATGTGGGGGAAAATATGATATCTGTTGTATAGGGTGTGGTAAACGGTTGCATGAGATGCTAAAGACATATCAAGATGAGCCTTTTATCTTGAAAATTACGCATTTCATAGATAATAATGAAAAACTTTGGGGACAAAAGATTAGCATTGGAAATAAGAATTTTAATATTGAAAACAAGGAAATCTTAAATGAAGATAATGGAAAGAAGAAGCTTCTTTTGATTACATCTGATGCAGTTTTTTCAATATATCAATCGATTAAAAGAGAAATCTGTGCAAATAAGGATTTGTGTTATGTATATCCCTGTTTTTACAGAAATACAACGCCGATGCTTTTAAAACTGTTATCCGGTTTTATAAATAATAGAAGGCTTTTATTTTATGCGGGAACTGAACCGCACGAAAATGCTGATGCAATAGTGGAATATTTATATCAGGAATATCATGGTAAGAAATTCAAGCTTGTTTATTTGGGTGATTCGTCTGAAAAAACAAAAAATAATGTTATACAAATAGATAAGTCTTCGGTGCAAAAGAAAACCCCCATAAAAGAAGTGTTTAGATATTGCTATTATTATGCCACATCTAAATATTTGTTTTATGAGAATGAAGCATTGAATAAAGTTTGTGACAGACAGATTTTGATTTATCTAAATCACGGAACGATTCCCTTAAAGCAGGTGAGCGATGTCCTTAAGCAGCCGGAAGAACTTAGCTATGGTGTTTGTCCATCAGAGGGGTGCGCTGATATATATACGGAACAGTACGGCATACCCAAAACAAAGCTGCTATATATGATGCCGGCGCGTGTGAATTATTTGTTTCGGGACAATGTAACAGTTCCGTGGAAAAAACCTGAAGAGAAGTTGATATTATGGCTTCCGACATTTCGTCAATTGGAAGGCTCGATACGGAAGGATTCTGTTGAAGAAAATCCTTTGGAGTTGATTCGTACTGATCGGGAATGGCTAATGTTGGATAAGCTGTTAAATAATACAAAGCAGAGATTGGTAATAAAAAAACATCCCAGAGAAAAAATAGAATTTTCTATATTAAGTTATTGCACTAACATTAATATCATAACAGAAAACGACCTGAAAAATAGCGGTCTGCTGTTGCATCAAGTGTTGGCTCAAACTGATGCATTGATCACGGATTATTCCGGAATTGCTTTTGAGTTTATGTTGTTAAACAGACCTATAGGTTATGTTGTAAGTGATATGCAGGAATATATAAGAGGATTTGCAGTTGAAAACCCGTTGGATTATATGCCGGGTACTAAGATAAATAGTCTGAATGAAATG
Organism: uncultured Lachnospiraceae bacterium; assembly: GCA_947631625.1. Lineage (GTDB taxonomy): Bacteria > Bacillota > Clostridia > Lachnospirales > Lachnospiraceae > UBA3282. The sequence continues at coordinate 119,543 of CANRMA010000002.1, forward strand.
CTTATGTATATAAGTGATGTATCTGAGTCTGTTGACATATACAAGACAGAACGTGCTGAATTAGTTAAGAAATTATTTCAAAGTAGGGCTTATAAAAATGGTGCCAAAGAATTAATAGAATACATAGAAAGGAAAATATAAATGGAGAGCTATATTAGGCATGCTCTGAAGTATTTAACAAAAGAATACAAGGATTTTGTTATATATCCATATGGTAAGTACGGTAAGCTGACAAAGCAAATTTTAAATGAAGAATATGGTATTAAAGAAAATTATGTTGTTGATAATAATGTTCCTGTTGGTAATTATAATTTAGACGATGGTGGGAGTTATGAACTGCGAGATATCGCATACATGCGGGAAGACTATCAAAACAGAAATTTTCAGATATTGTTGGCAGTAGACCCTGCAAGGTGGAACACATCATTAGCTGTACATAGAGAGATTGATTTCGCAGATATATCGCGCGTATCTGATATACTCAGTCGATCAACATTCTTTTGTCCATGGAATCATTTTGAGAAGGTAAGAACGCTTGATTGGCCTAAAATTTCATTGATAGAGTGTGCTTCAAGAGAAATCTACAAAAATAATATCATTGGAGCGGTTGCTGAAGCCGGTGTGTTTCAGGGACAGACGGCAAGATTTATAAATTGCTTTTTTCCGGACAGAAAATTATATTTGTTTGATACCTTTGAAGGTTTTAATGAAAAAGATCAAATTCTGGATGATGATATGAATTTACATAATGAGAAATTGGATTTCACGGATACCTCGGTGGAATATGTGATGAGCAGAATGCATTATCCTAAGAATGTTATTATTAAGAAAGGATGGTTTCCGGAGTCCGCCCAAGACGTTGATGACAGGTTCGCTTTTGTGCGGTTGGATATGGATCTGTATTCTCCTATATATAGTGGATTAGAGTTTTTTTATCCGAGAATGGCTAATGGTGGATACATAATAGTACATGATTGCAGGAGTAAAAATTTTGATGGAGCAAGAGCGGCATTAATCGATTTTTGTAAAAAATATAGTCTGGGCTATATGTGTGCGTCTGACAATCTGGGTAGCGCAATAATCTGTGTAGGTATGTAAGTGTAAAAGAAGAAAGGCAAAATATAGTTATGTATATTAAGAAATATATTTTAGAAGAAGTAAGAAAGGATTTTGAGTCTATTGAGATGGCAAAAAGGCTTTGGATCTACGGGTACAGTAATCTTGGACGTAATGCCTTTAATAAACTGCATAGTATATGGCCGGAGAAAACACAAGGTATTATTGTTACGGAGAATGGTAAGAGGTCTTTGAGGTCAAATAAAAGTATTATAGAAATCGAGAAGGCTGATATAAGCAATAGCGTTATTGTGATTGCAACAAATCCGTTATTTCATAGCGATATTATACATATGCTAAAGGAAAAACATGAAAATTACAGTGTGTATATATATGATGAAGTATTGGATGATTGGTTGAATGATAAATTAAAGCAAATTCCGTTGCTCGAAACAAAATTTCTGAGTGTATGTGTGGGACAGGCATGTAATTATAAATGTAAAGACTGTGCAAATTTTGCGCCTTTTGCCAAAAGAGAAAATTTACGATACGAAATAGATGCCATCAAAAAGGATTTGAAAAATATCATGCCGTATTTTTCTATTATAGATACACTGCATATTCAGGGAGGTGAACCTTTTGTTTATTCAGATCTGTCGATGTTGATAGAGTATATTGGGGGGGGGGTATGGTAACAAAGTAAAAAATATCCAAATTGCTACAAATGGGTCTATAGTACCTTCAAAAGAAACCCTTGAAGCGTTGAGCAAAGAAAAGTGTACAGTTCGTATATCTGATTATAAAAAGGAAAATACGGAAAAAGTTCTGGTAGATAAACTTGAAGAATATGGAATTAAATATAAAAAGTATGATTTTGCAGGAATGAAAGGTGAATGGAATGACAGCGGCGGAATGGATTATGTTAGTCCGGTTAATGAAGATATTTTTAGCAAGGTTTTAGAGTGTAGTTGGTGTATGTGCTATACAATGGAAAACGGTATAATAGGGCGCTGCGCGCGAAGTATTCCGGCGCGGAGTCTGCAGAATATAGATATAAAAAGGGAAGATTATATAAATGTAAGAGAGCCAATAGATATAGTTGAAGTTTCTAAATATTTCATGTTTATTCATCCCATGGAAAGTTGTAAACATTGTAAGGGTTCTAATGGAGAACCAATTAAAGCAGCCGTTCAGATTGGTGAAGAGGAATGATTAAAAAACACGGTTTTAGTACGGAGGAATGACAATAGTGTTTTCGAGGATATTATGTGAAGAATTACATAAGTATGATATGGCTATAATATATGGATTTGCTGATATTGGGACATGCTTGCTCGATTATATAATTGACATTGAAACCAGTATAAAAATAGCTAATTATTCAGGTAAAGTGAAGTATTTTGCCACTTCGAATCAAATAAGAGAATCACTACGAAGTGAGGTTAAAGGGATAAAAATAAAGTATATAGGTGATTTGATTAATTATAAAAATAAAGCATTGATCATTATTGCGACGCAGGAAAAGCATCATCGTGATATATCGAAAACATTAGATGAATTTGGCTTTGAAAACAGGTTATATGTCAAGCATGAAGATTATTGTGAAATAAGAGAAAATATAGAAAATCATAAAGCAATTATTAACTCTAGAATTGGGCAGTACCATATTAATCATCAAATTAAGCTTGACAGACTCAGACGAAAGATTGAAAAAGGGAAGAAAGCAAAAGTTTTCTTTATGACACATGATTCGGCAGTGTTTGGAGCAGCATCAGTATATAGAAGCATGGAACAAAATCCAATTTTTGAACCGTATATTTATGTGATTTCTCGCAGAGATGTAACTTACAAAAATTATATGGAAGATGTTAGGCGTGATGTCGAATTTTTTTCTAATAATAAATATAAAGTAATATGCGGATATGATGAATACGGGAATCCTGTAGATATTCACCGATATAACCCGGATATACTCTTTTTTGATTTACCTAAATTGCATGGTAATGGCAGTTCATTTTATAACAGACTGGATTATTTGAATTGGGAATATCTCACATGTTACATACCGTATGGAATGAATATGATAGATTCATTTTATTATCATTATCATTTAGACGCTATTAGAGAAACATGGAAATATTTTGTTGATACACAAAGTGATTACAAAAGAGTTTTAAAAGATGGTGATTTTAATGGATTCAATATGGTTATGTCGGGGTATCCAAAGTATGACGATTATTACTCTGAGTATATAAAAATTCCTGAAAAAATCAATAATGATAAACCATTGGTAATATATGCGCCACATCATTCATTGGGTGGCGTGAGCAATAATCTTGCGACGTTTGATCTTTATGGTGGCTTGATTTTGGATTTTGTTAAACAGAATCCTAATATTAATTTTGTTTTTAAACCGCACCCGCTTTTATATTTTCAAATACGAAACCGCTATAATGAAGGGAAAATTAATATCTCTCAATCGGATTATGATAATTATCTTAAAGAATGGTCTAATCAATCTAATGCAATAGTAATTTCAGAAGGAAATTATATTGGATTATTTAGAAAAAGTATGTGTATGATTACAGATTGTGGTTCATTTATAGGTGAATATTTTCCTTCACTAAATCCATGTATTTACATATTTAATCCAAGAAAAGAACAACAAATGGAATGCTATACACCTTTAGCTAGGAAAATATTAGATACATACTATATCACTAAATCAAAAGAGGCGCTTGAAGAAATGTTTCAAGAAATAGTAATAAAGAAAAATGATATAAAGTTTGAAAAAAGAAAACGGCTTCTTGATGAAGAGTTTCACAATATCGGAAGAGCTGGTCAATATATATGTGATTATTTGGAAAGGGAATTGGTGGATTGATGGAGGATTTGAGATATTGTGCATCTAGCTATTTAATGTTTAGGTATATATTTCATGAAGAAAAGCTCTTTAAAGATAATGTTCCAATCAATATTATTAGCTTGGCTTTTGATAGAAAACCGGTAAAAACAGCTGATGATCTTATAGAAATTTTAGATATGGTTATAAAAGAGTCTGTATCTAAAGGGAAAACAGTATTAGCGTTGAGTGGTGGAATTGATTCAGCTATATTAGCGCGATTGATGCCTAAAGGCGCGAAGGCGTATACATTCCGGTGTGTTGTTCCGGGAAAAGGGGTAATCGACGAATCCAAGCAGGCCTCTATTTGGGCAGAAAGCAACGGACTACATCATGAAATTATAGACATTAGATGGGAAGATATAGAGGCTGTTGCAGATAAATTAATGCTACATAAAGGAGCTCCAATTCATTCTATAGAGGCTCAGATTTATATTGCTTCTTGTAAAGCAAAAGAGGATGGCGCTGAAAGATTTGTATTCGGTGAAAATGCAGATATTATATATGGAGGTATGAACGGATTGCTTCAGAAAGATTGGCACTTTGGAGAATTTGTAGATAGATATATGTATGTCAATCCATATTATGTGTTAAAAGACCCGGAATTAATTTTGCAACCATTTAAAGAATTTGAAAAAGATGGTTATATAGACGGTCATGATTTTATCAATCAGTATTTTAGACAGGAGGCGTTAGGTACATATAATAATGCGTGTCAAACTGCTGGGATAGAATTTGTAGGACCGTATTCATTAACTTATCTTGATTCACCTATTGACTATAGTCGGATAAGATCCGGAGATACGAAGTATATAATTCGAGAAGCTTTTAAAAAGTTATATCCAAAGATGGAGATGCCAGCTAAAATACCAATGCCGAGGCCTGTAAATGAATGGTTTAAAAATTGGAAAGGGCCTCAAAGGGACGAGTTTATACCTCATTGTACAGATGATATGTCAGGAGACCAAAAATGGATGGTTTGGTCATTAGAGCGATTCTTAAACCTGATAGAAAGGCAGGAGATGATATGAGTAGAGTAGCGATTGAATATGCTGATAACTATAGGTTAGAGACAATAAAAGAAGCATTGCGAAAATGTTTTGTAAATCTCGGAATGCAGGAGGAAAATCCTTTCGGTGAAATTATAAAACCGGGCAACAAAGTTTTTATAAAGCCCAATTGGGTGGCATCCAGATGGAGAGCATCATGCCAACATAAAGACTCTTTATATTGCGTGATAACACATCCTGCGGTTATAGAGGCGGTTGCTGATTTTGTTGATGAAGCGTTGCGGGGTGATGGTGAGATTATTATAGGTGACAATCCTTCAATAGATGCAGATTTTCAGGAATTAATGGAATTTACTGAAATAAAGAAATTGGAGTCAAAATATAGTGTAAAAACTAAAATACTGGATTTAAGACCATTAGTTTGCGATGATTTGAATAACTACGGAAAAAAGAATTTAATGGTATCTCAGTTAGGAGATCCTTTCGGTACGGTTGAAGTTAATTTAGGAAAGGATTCATTGTTATATGGAATTGATCCTGCAAGATTTAGAGGAGTATTTGATGAAAGAGATGAAACCATAGCCTCTCATATGGGAGAAACGCAGCTATATACTTTTGCCAGAAGTTTATATGATGCAGATGTATATATTTCAATACCTAAAATGAAAACACATCAGAAGGTCGGGGTTACACTTAATTTAAAAGGGTTGGTTGGCACCATATCTAATAAAAATCAATTGGTTCATTGGCAAGTAGGTTATCCTGAAATACGGGGAGATGAGTATCCGACTAAGGAAGCCTGGGAGGCAGGACAGGTAGCTAATGTAAAACATCGAGGCGCATGGCCGGGCAATGACACCATATGGAGAATGGTGGTTGATTTATATAAAGCAATGCTTAGGAAAGAGAGAAAATATTTTTCGGTAGTGGACGGTATAGTTGGAGGAGAAGGTCAGGGACCGTTCTGCCCTACAAGTAAGTATGCCAATACAGTGATAGTTGGAGATAATTTGTTAAATGTTGATCTTGTGACTGCAAGATATATGGGTTTCGATCCGTTAAAAATCAAGTATCTTGAATATTTTGTAAAAACCTTGGATGAAGATATTATGAATGAACTTCAAATTATAAAAAACGGATATGTAGTAGATGATTATTTTGGCGCAGCTTCTTCATATGCAGATTTTGCTGTTGTAGAGCAGTGGAACATAATAAAACATACATATATGGAGGATTAATATGATAATAGGATATACAACGGGAGTATATGACTTGTTTCATGTCGGTCATTTAAATTTATTTAAAAATGCTAAAGGAATGTGTGACAAATTAATTGTAGGAGTTACAGTGGACGAGTTGGTGCAATATAAAGGTAAAAAGGCAATGATTCCTTTTGAAGATCGCATTGAATTAGTACGGAGTTGTATCTATGTTGATGCAGCAGTTCCACAATATGATATGGATAAACTGACTGCGGCTAAAAAATTAGGAGCGTCATATCTATTTGTTGGTGATGACTGGTATGGAACGGAAAAATGGAAAAAATACGAAGAGGAATTTGCAAGAGAAGATATAAAAATTATTTATTTTCCATATACAAAAGGTATTTCTTCTACAAAAATCAATGATGCACTTAGTGCAATTCGAAAAGATGATTTAAATGATTTGAAATAGAAATGGATATTTTCTATGATATTAAAAAATTGTGGATATAAAGAATTTGCTGAAAAAATAGAAACTGAAAAGAAGAAAATTATTGTATATGGTGTTGGTATGATAGGGCAGATCGTTGTGCCCTATCTTGTGGAAGAATATGTACTTTATGATAATTTAATATGTTTCGTGGATATGGATCAAAGGAAATGGAGAAGTAAGGTAAAAATTAACAGCAGAGAGTATGAGATAACTAAACCGGATTTTCTGAAGACCATAGATGATAGTTATGTTTTGTTGATAACAAATAGTAAATTTATTCCAATAATTAATTTTCTTGATTCCATATCATGTTTAAATGAGGTAAGTGGTTATATTGTTCCAATCATGCAAATATATGAGCTAAATAGTACTGAGTCGATTATTATTCAGCATAGCAGGAAACAACCTATTATTCCAAAAAAAATTCACTACTGTTGGTTTGGCAGAAAAAAAATGCCTGATTTTTTGACAGACTGTATTATGTCATGGAGAGAAAAATGTCCTGACTATGAAATAATTGAGTGGAATGAGGATAACTATAATGTAAACAGACATGATTTTACAAAAGAAGCCTATGAAAAAGGTAAATTCGGATTTGTGTCAGATGTGGCGCGTTTGGATATTCTTTATGAAAATGGAGGAGTATATCTGGATACTGATGTAACCCTTATGAAATGTTTAGACGATTTTTTATATCAGGATGGTTTCATTGGAACAGAAAAATGGGGGAATATCAATTCAGGAGGTGGATGTGGGTTTGTTGCAGGTCATACCATGTTGAAAAAGATTATAGATTATAGAGAACAGTTTCATTTTGTTTTAGAAGATGGGAGCTTGAATATGGAGACAAATGGTATATATGAGACGAGACCATTTCTTAAAGAAGGGTTTAAGCCAAATAATCACCTTCAGTATATTGGAAATGTGACAGTTTATCCATCTTATACGCATCATCCATATGATTATATGAGCTGTGAAATACATAAAAAAGAATCAACAGTATCCATTCATCATTTTTATGGTGGTTGGATGGAAGATTCGGAGCGATTGAGCAGGGAAAATACACAGAATCAGTATAAAAATATCATAAATCGCATTAAAAATGGAGGTAGACAATAATGTATTCTTTCTAATAAAAAATAAATTAGAGAATTTTAAAAGTATGATTTAAATAAAAATGAATTTTAAAATCACAGCATACATAATGCGTGCTAATTATGGAAATTTGGGAAAAGAGGTAAAAAATATACAAAAGGGCGGCATAGACTCTTTCCATATATACATCATGGACAGGCAGTGTGTTCCAAACTTTAGGCAATCTTCGCAAGGGGGACACGATTTATATTAACCCTGAAGCGGAATATTATTCTTCTATGACTTTGCAGAAGATCATTAATGCAGGCATGATACCAAGTATAGCCATCAATCCGGGAAATGTGGGGCAGAGAAATCTGATACATATTTATATGCGCTTTAGCCTGTTGAGGGCATTGGAGTTTTTCGCGTTCCGAAAAATGGAGCAAAGCACTATTTGATAAATTGCAAGCTTTCGAAAAAATATATGCACAATAAAAAGACGGTATCTCTATAAGAGAGCAGTCATTTGATGTGCATTTACATTTACTGGTTATATGCAACTTTTCATAGGGTAGTAAAAAATTAGAACGGTTGGGAGAGAAAGTAGTGTGGGTGGTGAAGTAGACTTAGAGTATAATTTTCATTGGCAAAAATAAAAAGAAGAGGCCGAAGCCCCTTCCCTATCATATAGAACTGCCTTATGATTAAGTTGCCGAGACTAAACGTAAGGAGCTGTATGATAGGATTATGATAAAGGATAACGGGCTGAGTTTCAAGGACTTGGAGAAAAAAATTTACGAATGGGGATGTCAAATCTGCCGGGAGTTCACAAAAGAGTTTCTGGAACGGTATGACAGGCAGCTGATGGAATGGCGTGATAAAACGAGATACCAGAACAAAGGTCTGAGGCACACTACCACGAGGACCATCTTCGGGGAAGTAGATTACTGGAGAACCGTCTATGAGGTAATGGACGAGATAAATGAAAAACGCTATGTATATCTCCTAGACAAAAATCTGGAACCGGATCCGGTCGGACTGATACCCACAAATATGGCGGAGCTTATGGCTCAGGGAATCTCGGAGTTGGGATGCTCCATGTGGAAAAAGCGGAGATCAAGGTAGGGATAGCGTATTACGGTTGGAAGAAAACAGGGAAGGGCAGCAGACAAAGACCGAGAAACAATGGAAGTGTAAGCCTTATACTCATATTTTTATAATGTCTATGTTCCATTTTTATGCCATAATATTTTTTTCATTATCTATAAGATGAACATTATATGATATGCTTTTATTTAGAATAGTTAATAAATTTAGTTTCCAGAAAGAATGTATATTTTTCTTTTTAAAACCATTTCAGAAGAATGACTATTTGGAAAAAATTGGAATAGTATATTTTGGCTATCCAAACTATTATATAATATGATGGAAATTGTAGATATCGTTCTTAAAATTTAAGAAAACCACCGAACTAATACATACGATTATAAGTATAAAAAGAGCTGCACATTTATTGCAACAGCCCTTTTCAAGATTTCATAATCCACTCATTTAGGTATAGCTTTCTGTAGGTTATCAACATTGACGGATATGGTGTTGTATCAGATATATTTTAGGGCGTTTTGAATAGATTCCATAGTTTTTTATGATTTTGCCTATGTTTTGCTTATGAAATTTATTGCTGTTATTATAGATAGCTATATACAGAAAGCATGCCTTATAACATGGAATCATTAGGCTTTCCAAATAGGAATTACATAGAGCTTTAAAGTTGGTATTTACCAGGAAAAGTCCAACAGCGATAAAACACACGAGGCAAAGCGAGTGTCTAAATATATAATAATAACAGCAACCAAGCAAAGTTACAACGTGATAACGAATTATTCCTTTGCTTTTTACAATCTCCGTGATTGATTTCCCGCTTGCAAGGATTCCTCCTCCAATGGCAGTAATATATCCACAGGCAATGACTGTTAAAATGTTTTCACTATATAAAAATGCCTTATCCATACCGATGCATACGAAGCTTCCGAGACCGAAAGCGTCTGAAATAGCTACAATCCGTATTGCTATAAAATAATATTTATTATTTACATTACAAACGAAGAAATAATAAGTATAAAGAAGTCCGACACTTACAACCAACATAATGTCTGGCAAAGCCGATAAAGTAAGCAGCCATGGAGGTATGCCCAGAAAAATAACGTCTCGAATAAATCCACCTCCAAATGCGTTTGCTATATAGCGAAGCATAGGAATGCCATTATCATATTTTCCTTTCTCGGCTCCTTGAGCAGCACATGAGACAATTCCTATATAGTAAATTAATAAAATAATAATCGCGTTGCTATCCATAAAGCATACCTCCTTGCATTTTCTATTCTCCATGCATTAAAATATATTAGTATGAAACGAAGTAACATTGTATTAATTCGTTTCAAGGTTAATGTAGCAACAGTATAGACAGTTGTAATATTTTTAACACCATAATCTGTGTGGCACAAAGTGTTGCACTCTAGTGTTATCTCTCAAAACGTTGTTCGTTCACATTTACATAAATTGTACTTTATTTAGGACATGGTATTCCAGAGAATGAAGATGGAATTTGGCGATTGTATAATTCGTCTCTATTCCGGATAATTTTCCATTAAATTCCGTTATTTTTGCTTTAGACGATACAAGTCTGGGTTTTTATGATATATTTATATATATTTTAGTGTGACCATGGGAGGACGAATATGAGAATTACAGAGGAAAAAATTGTTTCAATCATTATTCAATTTTTTAAGGATCGAAAAAATCTTTCCTTTTATGAGCTTGCTGATAAAATACAGGTTGACCAGAAATCTATAAAGGGTTGGTATATGTTGCAGCGTAAAAGTATACGTTCTGGATCAATCAAACAATTAATATCTTGTTTGCAAAATGATATTTCCTCAGATTTTGAGGAATTTTCGGAATTTGCCATTGAAGAATTGGATAAAGAAGGAATTGGTAGGGAATACACATGGGAAATATTTAGCAACAACGGAAAAAATCTTTCTATTATTAAAGAACAATTGCTAAAGCTTGATATCCCCGAACAAGAATATCTGCAAGAAAAAATAGGCACTGCTAATATAATTAGAATTCTTAAATCTTTTTTAGTAACGTATCGAGAATATTTTCAAGTAATTGAAAAAAATATAGGTGAAGGAGACGTTGTTGTATATCGTCGTTTGGTTTATAATGATAGAAAATCAAATGATATTAGTTACCTGATTGTTAAATTTCCAAATGCCTATTATGTGGGCGTTATATTGTCTAATTATGTGATAGATTGGTATGATAAAAATGCATACGATTATTATTTATTCATGATTGAAAAATTGAAAAATCAAAATGAATTGAAAATGCTTTTGTTTATTACGGATATTGATAAAAAAAGAGTTCCTTTTGAGACACAGTCATTATTAATGAAAAAGTATAATCTTTTTTTTGAATTTGTAAGTGAAATGGATTTACAGAAAATATCAATTCGGGGACTTGAGTTTCAGGACGAGAATGGTTCTGAACTTTCAAAATTAGTGTATCAACATAAATATGCCCAACTAATTTTTGAAAGATTTATGTCATATCTTTCTGTAATTAGCAATGAGCTTATTTTCATGCCTTATTTGAAAAAACTCAATAAGGAGCTTGATCAAGATGATTTAAAAGAAATGCATAAGGTACTTAATAAAATATTGCCCTCATATCAGAAAAGAACCAATGTTAAGAATTTTACTCATTATGCGAATGAAGTAATGTTAAAAGAAATTTGTAGATATTCTTATCTGTCTCGACATACCATTTACTATGAGCGTACCTTAGTTTCTAAAGAAGTGGAGAAAATTGAAAAAATACCCCTTGCCATAGAAATATGCGCACCGAATTCTCTTACAACATGCGATATAATTGACAAATGTGAAAGATTATTATTGTTTACAACTTCCCATAGCGCATATTCTATTATGGAAAAACTAGAAGAAAAAACATGCCAAAAATTTTTGCCATCAAATGTTTCGTTGCGTTTATGCCACTTAAATCCTGAATATATGATGCATCAATATCCAGAAGAATTAAATGGTAATGTGGATTTTCTGGTAATTGGATATGGTGCGGGAAGCCAAATTAATGACCTGACTCGTTTTGTTCGATATGCATATAACTGGTTATCAGAAAATGGAATTTTATTTATTTCTGTATATAATAAAGAGGCTATTATATTAAATAAGAACCATATAAATGATCAACGTTTTGAGAGTTCACCAATATATTTGTCTGATTATTGGACCTATACACTAAATGAACATCCTCCATTATTAAAAAAACTAAAGGCCTATTCTCCGGAAAGCCTTAGATCAACATATTTATCTTTTTTTGGTACAGAAAATATTAATATTTCAACGTACCCATATATTTCTGCACTAATAAATCCAAGTGAATATTCAAGACTAATTCTTGACGAGATTCGTGAAGCAGATAAAACATTTGCAAAAACAGGAATTCATGGGCAGTTAATTGATGCAGTTGTGCATAAAAAAGAGTTTGTTGAGAAAGCAGATACAAAAATAAGGGACTATCTTGCTGATCTTAATATACAACATTATAATTACCGGCATACCTTGGCGCCAGACGCAAAAAGTTTAAAACGAAGTTTACAAGAAAAACATGTGCCCATGTCAAATGCAACACTTTTAAAGATGGTTGTATTACAGAAAAAAAATCCAACGCCATCCACTGAGAACTGTTGGGGTTATGCTATCCTTCCTTATAATGAAATAGCTGTTTATGACCGTATGAAATTTGAATTAGCCTCAGAATCTTTTGTGATTAAAAAGTTTAATCAAGGAACAATTTCACCGTTAACTGTTTTTGCACAAAGAGCAAGCAATAAGAATTTCGATGAAAAAATATTTTTACAATATAGAGATCGTATTAATACAGAATATGTAATTATGAGTGGTGATTCCAATACAGAAAGTATACGGATTAAAACAAAGGACTTTCTCGAAATGGCTACAAATGCAAATGTTATTTTTCAGAACATAATTGAATAAATATAAGAAGGAGATAAATAAAAACTTATAGCAATTAATATCGAAAAGCTTTTCTATTAGAAGAAAACGACTGAGGTTTTGATAACTTCAGCCGTTTCTTTGTATGGCAGTCTTTTAATAAACCACCTGCTATGCAGGCAATGTCGTCAACTTAAGGGAACAGGAAAGGTAAAAAATTATAATTTTTAGCTATAAATTTTAGCTATAAATTTATTAAAAATACTTGACAAAACGGTCAAAATATGCCGCCTCGCATTGACTACTTTTTCATTGCGAGGTGAATATGATGAACACAGATCTTTTATCTTCTATTTTGCAACTTTCTGATAAACTCATTTCTTCCGAGTCTTTCCTGATCAAGCATCGTATCGGCAATGCTTTTTCCCGTTCAGGAAAACTTTCTTTCCCAAAATTGATCTATTATATCCTGCGCTCTTCCCATAAGTCCATATCCATTAATTATTCTGATCTTTTGGATGATCTGTCATCGGAAGGTCTGCCGTTTGTATCAAAACAGGCTGTTTCTAAAGCACGGCAGGGAATCTCCTATCATGCATTTCTTGATCTCTTCCGCCTCTCTGTTGCATGGTTCTATGAACACTCTTCTGATCTTAATACATGGAATGGATCCCATATCTTTGCTGTTGACGGCACCACTGTGCAGATCCCGGGATCTAAAGAAAACTATGAGGTATTTGGAGGAAATCCTAATAAAACAGGAATTGTTTCGCCTCTTGCTTCCGTGTCAGCCCTTTATGATATTCTTAATGATATACTCGCAGATGTCTCTTTTCATCCATACCGCTATAATGAAAGGGCCGCTGCAAAAGAACATATGGATTTTTTACCTGAACTTCCTGACAGTATCCTGTTGTTTGACCGTGGGTATCCTTCGGAAGATATGTTCCGTTTCTTGAATGCGCATGGCATTCTGTTCCTAATGCGCATTCCACAAACTTTTAAAAAAGCCATATCAAAAGAAGAAGATATATTATTCGAATATCCTGCTTCTGATGATGCCGGCTCCCTTGCTTTAAGAAGTCTTCATTTTCTGCTGGAAGATGGGACTGTGGAATATCTGGTGACAAATATAACGCCTAACCAGATGGAGGCAGATAAATTTCCTGCATTATATAGGCTGCGATGGGGAATAGAGAGCAAATACAGGGAACTCAAAAGCCGTTTGGAAATAGAATCTTTTAACAGCATAAAACCGGTCAGTATCCTGCAGGAGTTTTTTGCTGCGATGTATCTTTCCAATTTGGCAGCAATTGTAAAACACCGGTCAGATTCCCTGATTGTTTCACATAAGGGGAATAAACATAGCTATCGATCGAACCGCACCTATATTCTTAACCGGATCAAGCGCAGCATAGTATTGCTTTTGCGATCCTCTCTGCGGGTACGTCACGAAGCTTTATTACGGATCATTGAGAAATCCGCAAGGATTCTATCCATCATACGCCCTTGAAGAAAATATGGGAGATATAGAAAACACACCCGCAGGAAATATTACAATCATATGAAAAGCTGTATATGAGCAGAAAATATAGATATCTGCCAGATGGCTGTTCTCTTATGCAGAGATACAGTCTGCTTGTTGTGCCTCTGTTTTTTCATAAACTTGATACTTTTCGGATGATTTTTTATGAAAATGATCTTTATTATGCTTAAGTTGACGACATTGCCGGCTATGCCGGTGGTTATGATTTGTGTTGAAAAAGGAGTTTAAAGGAGTGCCTATGCTTGTTTGATGTACTTCATGTAAGCCGAATATGCTGTAATAAAGGAATATAAACATAGATAAAAGGATACAATATCTTAATAATATAATAAAAATTTTATTTTAAGAAACTTATTGACGAAAGGAAAAGTCTTGGGTTCAAAGATACAATTGATATACGTTTTTTGGAAAAAACGGAAGATGATCGAAATATATCTTATCCTGCACATTTGATAAAATTTGCCGAGAAACTTAAGAATACCGGTGAAATTGAATTTGATGAAGAACAAGATAAAATGGTGGTGATTTTTGACGCTGATATCTTTGAAAAGAAAGTCTGTAATTATCAGGAACTACTGCGGGATAAAAGTAAAAGTAGTATATATGCCATAACCAATCCGGCATTTGAATTGTTTTTATTGTTGCACATAGAGAATTATTTTGAAGAAATAATCAACCCCAACTATTCTCTTATTTTAGAGAATCAGAAAGTACAGGGGAAGACACCTGTCTATAATATGCTTTTAGAAAAGACAGGGATGAATTCAAAACATAATTCTGATATTGGTAATTTAGCGTTAAAAATAGATGTGGCGATAGAACAGGAAAAGAAGATTAACCAGGATATTTCGGATTGCAAAGGGAAACTTACTTCAAATATTGCACAGATAATTTCAGGGATAAAAAGCGGCTGATTGAGGCGTGGAGGTGATTTAATAGTTTGTTTTGGTGATTTATAGAGAATGTGGCAGCAAAAAGGCTGAAGCACCAACTTCAGCCCGCTGCTAATGACCGTAGATGATTATTAGCGAATTAATTTAAACAAATTCAGTCTGGCATCTATCATTCAACAATACAATTCCTAAACATATGTTTGGTCTTAAATATTCCAAAGCAGGTCATTCTTTGTTTTTATAGTTGCAGGAGATTGTATAACCTCTTATTATTAAAGTTATCCAAATATAAGGAGAGAGAAAATTATGAATTTAAAAGTTGTGAAGCAAACAGAAACAGGATTGAATACTGAATTTGTGAATATTGATTCCGGAAAAAGAATATCTTTGGATCATGCAATTACACAAATCAGAAATGGTAATCCAAATTATAGAAACTATGAAACGGTTAGCAGATCCAATGGGACTACATATATTCGTTCAAAACCAGACAACAGTACAAAAAATAATATTGAGTAGGAGGAGACATGATAATACAGAAAAAAGACTGTATGACAAAAAAATATCAAAATATGCCCTGATTGGCTTGGATAAAGGATTTTTGCGGTATAATGTTTAAAAGAAGTGTCAAACACCAGTGATATTAAGACAGACGTAAATAAATATTTACCTACAACAGACGTAAATAAATATTTACCGCACAGCTTGGAAAATAGAAAAATTTGTTATATAATAAAAGATAAGTCCAAAATTATTATGCTGATATGAAAATACATAAGTAAATACCAAAAGGCGCAGAAGCAAAGGCAAAGAAACGAATAAATAAAGATAAAGAGCTTCAAAGCAGGATAAAGAGATACAAAATCAGGACAATGAGATACAAAAGCAGTATAAAGAAAAGCATAAGCATTTATAATATATGATCGCGTTATAATACGGAGGAAGACAATGGCTTTATTTCATATCGGAAATGAGCAGCTGACGATACAGGCGGACAGTTTTGGGGCTGAACTTAAGTCTCTTAAAAAGACTTCCACAGATACAGAGTATATGTGGGATGGCAATCCTGCATATTGGAAAAGAACGTCTCCCGTGCTTTTTCCACTGGTGGGAGCCTTACAGAACGGAGAATATGTTTGTGACGGACAAAGCTATAAAATGGGGCAGCATGGTTTTGCGAGGGATATGGAGTTTGCCTTAAAGAGCCAGACCAATAAAGAAGTATGGTTTACACTCAGCTCCGATAAAGAGACCTTGCTTAAATATCCCTATGATTTTCTTCTGGAGATTGGATATGAACTGGAAGGAAATACGTTGAGCGTCAGATGGAAGGTAAAAAATCCTGCTGACAGGGATATGTATTTTTCAATAGGAGGCCATCCTGCTTTTTGCTGCCCGCTTGACGAAGGGGCGAAGCAGGGGGACTATTGTTTGTGGTTTGATGCCAAAGATAAGATAACCGCCGGAATACTTGAAAATGGGCTTATGAGTGACAAGAAAGCAGATTTTGATCTGGATAACGGTCATTTGTGGATAGGCAAACATTTGTTCGATAACGATGCGTTGGTTATTGAAAACGATCAGGCACACGAGGTGGGTTTGGTTAAACCTGACGGCAGCAGGTATCTTACCGTGAGCTTTGATGCGCCGCTTTTCGGAGTGTGGTCTCCGCCGCATAAGGACGCGCCGTTTGTATGCATAGAACCTTGGTATGGAAGATGTGATGACGCAGGTTATGCCGGAACATGGCAGCAGCGCAAGTGGGGACAGAAACTGGCGGCAGGAGAGATATTTGAAGCTGTCTACAGGATTACGATACATTAAAGAAGAAAGGGATGATAAAAGATGATGCCATTAGTACAGTGTATGGGATTGACCAAGACATACGGCGGTAAATTAGCGCTTAACCGGATATGTCTCAATCTTGAGCCGGGTAAGATAATAGGGCTGCTTGGGCCTAACGGCAGCGGTAAGACCACTCTTATAAAGATAATGAACGATCTGCTTGAACCTACAGCGGGTGAGATACTTATCGCCGGACATAAACCGGGAATTGAGACCAAATTTCATATATCATACCTGCCTGAGAGGACTTATCTTAATTCGGGCATGAAAGTGATGGAGATGGTAAGATATTTTGAAGATTTTTATCCGGATTTCAGAGTGGAAAGGGCTTTTGATATGCTGCACAGGCTGCAGATCCCGCCCAATGAAAGGCTTAAGAATCTTTCTAAAGGCACCAAGGAAAAAGTACAGCTTATCCTGGTTATGAGCAGAGACGCGCAGCTTTATATCCTGGATGAACCCATAGCGGGTGTGGATCCCGCCTCAAGGGATTATATTCTGCATACCATAGTCAGCAATTATAACAGAAATGCAACCATACTTATTTCCACTCATTTGATTTCAGACATTGAGAATATTCTTGATGAGGTTATTTTTATAAGATGCGGAAATATTATCTTACAGGCGCCCGCCGAAGAGATAAGGCGGCGCGAGGGCAAGAGCATTGACCGTTTATTCAGGGAGGTGTTCGCATGTTAGGTAAGCTTATGAAGTATGAATTTAAGGCTACATGGAAACTGCTTGTGCCAATGTATATTTTTTTGGTCGTTATGTCCATACTGGCTTTTTTTACCGTTCGTCTGACGTTTTTTGAAACCATGCATAATAATGAGCTTCTTGAGCTGACGAGCGCGTTTGTGTTAGTTGCTTATATCATGAGCATGTTCATTACTATTATGGCTACTTCCATCTATCTCATATACAGATTTTATAAATCGGTCTATAGTGATGAAGGTTATCTGCTGCATACACTGCCGGTGGATAAGCACCATATCATTATATCAAAGACGCTTGTGAGTTTCATATGGGTTGTTATCAATAGTCTGATCATTTATATGTCGATAATCTTTCTTTTTGCAAGCAATAAAGAAGCGTTCGAAGGCCTGAAATGGGCGTTGAATATTTTTATAGACATTTGGAACAGCTATGACAGCGTAAATGCTTTTACGGTATTTATGACGATTGTTGCAGTATTTGTTTCGATCATTGCGAAGATACTTAAGATTACCGCGTGCATATCACTGGGGCAGTTATCTCCTGATCATAAGGTTCTTGTGTCTTTTGGCATTTATTACGGAATTTATGTGCTGCAGAGGATAATAGCCATGATATATTTTGCGGTCATTGCGCTTTCGGCCAGAGTGAACGACAGCTTTTCGGGCGTTCTGTTCGGCATGAATTGGGGATATTCGCTGATAGGCGGATTGATAGGCTGCGTTATTTTTTATTACCTTACATGGTATGTTATGGAGAAAAGGTTAAATCTGGATTAAACTTTTTCCAAAGCTTTAATTTTTAAAAGATTTAATTTATAATATTTTTGCTAAATTCGGAAGCATTAGATGATGGTTCACGATCATTTATATGTTTAAAGCAGGTAATTGCGAAACACTATCTAAACGTATATTGATTGTACAGATTTAACAAACACCATTGCAGGCGCTCTGAGACCGCAACGCAAAGAATTTGCGTTTGTCTTTAGGCTGCGTATTTTGCAGCCTTAGTACCGCTGTGAGGCTCAATGCAACGCAAGTGTGCCTGCAAAGGTTTTGTTAAATTTGTACAATCTCGATAACATATATCATAGTTTCGCATTGCCCATATATGTTTAAAGATAAGAAAGGAAGGCGTTATTTATGACAAAAATTGATATTGTATCAGGTTTCCTTGGAGCGGGTAAGACGACTCTTATCAAGAAACTCTTAAAAGAGGCATTGGCAGATACCAAGGTGGTACTTATCGAGAATGAGTTTGGAGAGATCGGTATTGACGGAGGCTTTTTAAAAGAGGCCGGAATAGAGATAAAAGAGATGAATTCCGGCTGTATCTGCTGTTCTCTGGTGGGGGATTTTGCAACTTCACTTAAAGAGGTTCTGGCGACTTATACGCCTGAGAGAGTGCTGATCGAGCCTTCAGGGGTTGGCAAGCTCTCTGATGTCATGAAAGCGGTTCAGGGCGCAATGGAGAATGAGGATGTTGAGCTTAACAGCGCGGTCGCTGTTGTAGACGCATCTAAATGTAAGATGTATATCAAAAACTTCGGTGAATTTTTTATCAATCAGATAGAACATGCCGGAACCATTATTTTAAGCAGGACCGATAAATTAAGTGAAGAGAAACTGACAGCCTGCGTAGAGATGATAAAGGAGCATAATCACAGGGCAACGATCATTACCACTCCGTGGGATGAGCTTGACGGCGCTGATATTTTGAATACGATCGAAGGCGCCAAGGATTTAGAGGCGGAGCTTATGAAAGAGGTGATGGCGCTTAAAGAAGAGGAACACCATCATCACGATCATGCCCACCACGATCATGACCACAATCACGGCGACCACGATGACCACGCCCACCACGACCATGATTACGATGACCATGACCACGACCACCACGACCATGATCACGATGACCATGACCACGCCCACCACGACCATGACCACGATGACCATGACCACGACCATGACCACGACCACCACGATCATGATCACGACCACGCCCATCACGATCATGACCATGACCATGATCACGACCACGCCCACCACGGTCATGACCATCACCATCACCATGCCGACGAGGTCTTCACAAGTTGGGGTATTGAGACTCCCGTGTCATATACTAAGGCCGAGATCGAAGAAAAGCTTAATAAGCTTGAAAATGATGAGGAATTTGGACTTGTGCTGCGCGCAAAAGGAATGGTTCCCACAGGCAGCGGAACGTGGCTTTATTTCGATTATGTTCCGCAGGAGTGTGATATCCGGGACGGAAAACCTGATGTTACGGGTAAGATCTGCGTGATCGGTTCTAAATTAAAAGAAGATAAACTTGAGGCTTTATTTAAGAAAAATGTCTGATATAATGTGGAGTTATGGAGGCTTACGTTTTTGCTGTCAGGAATTCGCAGGCTGAACAGGAATGGAGAATATTATGAAACCGGTATATATTATCAATGGCTTTCTTGAAAGCGGTAAAACTGAGTTTATTACCTATACGTTGGCTCAACCGTATTTTCAGATCCGCGGCAAGACGCTTTTGCTCCTTTGTGAAGAGGGCGAGATCGAATATGAAGAGGAACTTTTGAGGAAGAGCAGAACCGTTATGGAACTTATTGAAGATGAAGCGGATTTTAATTCGCAGCATCTTATCGAACTTGAAAAAAAGCATAAGCCTGAGCGTATTATAATCGAGTATAACGGCATGTGGAATTACAAGAATATGAAACTGCCGTGGCACTGGACGATCGAGCAGCAGATCACGACGATAGACGCCTCGACTTTTCCTATGTATTTTACCAATATGAAATCGCTGTTGGCGGAGATGATACGTAAGTCGGAGCTGATAATCTTTAACCGCTGCGACGGTATAGAGGATCTGAACAGCTATAAAAGAAATGTCAAGGCGATCAACCAGAAGGCGGACATTGTATTCGAGGACTCAAACGGTGAGGTAAATGAGATCATGGAAGACGATCTGCCCTATGATCTTTCCGCGCCTATACTGGAATTAAATAACGAGGGTTATGGAATTTGGTATCTGGATTCCTTAGACCATATCGGGAGATATGAGGGCAAGACTGTGCAGTTTACGGGTATGGTACATGTGCCGAAGACTTTTCCCAAAGGATATTTCGTTCCGGGAAGGCTGGCTATGACCTGTTGTGCGGAAGATATGGCCTTCTTAGGCTTTGCCTGTAAATATGACAAAGCGGATACGCTTACGGACAGACAGTGGGTGAAAGTTACCGCCAAAGTATCTAAGGAATACTTTGAAGACTATGGCGGTGAAGGTCCGGTGCTGCATGCGATAAGCGTCGAGCAGACGAAAAAACCAAGAGAAGAGATCATAAGTTTTGCATAATACGGTATTATACAGGCTGTAGGCTTATTGTAGCTTTGCAGCCTGTTATTATATAAGACTGACATATATTGTTTGAAGGTATGGAGAGTATAAATATGGCTGAAAGTGTGATAGTGGCCGACGGACTGATTAAAACTTTTACAAAGCATGAGAAAAAAAACAAAAAGGTTGAAATAAATGCAGTTGACGGAATTTCGTTAAATGTTAAACGGAGAGAAATAGTAGGGATACTCGGTCCCAACGGCGCGGGCAAGACAACTCTGCTCCGTATGCTTTCCAAACTTATGAAGCCGACAGGCGGCAGTGTGAGACTGAATATAGGCGAAAAAGAGCTTACCGGCGATATAGAGATAAAAAGGCATATAGGTTATCTTTCCAATAATACCAAACTTTACGGCCGTTTTTCCTGCGGCGAGCTGCTTCGTATGTTAGGCGCCGTCTACGGCATGGACGAAGAAGCGGTGGAAAAAAAGATTTCGGAAATAAGCGACATTCTTTCGATGGGAGATTTTATCGATAACCGTATTGAAAAGCTGTCCACGGGACAGACGCAGCGGGCGTCTATCTCAAGATGTCTGATACATGACCCGGAGGTGTACATCTTTGACGAACCCACGCTTGGGCTTGATATAATAAGCAGCGCCGCGATAATCGAATTTATGAAAAAAGAGCGTGAGGCGGGCAAGACCATACTGTATTCAACACACTATATGGAAGAGGCCGAGTATCTGTGCGACAGGATCATAATGATAAATCATGGAAAGATCATAAGCGAAGGGCTTCCGGATGACCTGAAGGCAGAAACCGGAAAAGAAAGCCTGCGGGACGTCTTTGCCGAGCTTATGGCGAAGGAGGGGCTTTATAATGAATACTAAGATTATAAAGACTCTTGTTAAAAAAGAGCTTTTGGACGTCTTGCGTGATAAAAAAACAGTTGTTATGATGCTTGTGGTGCCCGTAATACTCTATCCGCTCATATTTATAGGAGCAATGCAGCTTGTGGCGATGATCTCATCAAGTATGGAAGAGCAGGATTACCGTATTGTGATAGATGCCGACGACGACGGCAGGTTTGCGCGCAGACTTGCAGAAAACGCGGACGGCGCGGACGCTTACGGGGGAAAAGGTTATTCGCTCACCATAGTAGAGTCTGAGGGTATTGAAGATTACGCCATTGCACTTGAAAATGAAGAAATTGACGCATATATCCTGGGCAGTCTTGAAGACAATAAATTTAAGTATGACGTTTACTACATTTCTTCCGTCACCAATTCCGAATATGCGATGGGAATCATAATGGATGTGTTTGATGAGTACAGGGAGGAGCTTACGCGCGATAAGCTTGAGGAAGCCGGGCTTGATGCGCATGAAATATTAGAGCCCATACTTTATGAAAATAAGGACACCGCAAGCAATGAGCAGTCTCTGGGAAGCATAATGGGTTCTATTCTGCCTTTTATGCTTATAATAAGCCTGCTCATGGGTACGATATACCCGGCTATTGACACTACGGCGGGAGAGCGTGAAAGAGGCACGCTTGAAACTATATTGACTCTTCCGGTCACTAACAGACAGCTCATAGTCTCTAAATTTATAACGGTTGCGGCTGTCGGTATGGTTTCAGCGCTGCTCAATATCCTCTCAATGGGCGGTATAGCCTTTTATATGTACAAGATCATGGATATGCAGACCGGAGAAGCCGGAATAGATATGTCCAGGTTTTATCCTGCGATTTTGGTGGGAATTCTGGCGGTCTTTGCATTTTCGCTTTTTATAAGCGCGATAACCATGTGTGTAACATCTTTTGCCCAAAGCTACAAAGAGGCCAATAATTACGTTACTCCGCTTATGTTGGTCGTTATGTTCGCGGGTTATATAGGTTTTATACCGAATATAGAGCTGACACGCGCTATGGCGGCAGTACCGGTTGCGAACATATGTTTGCTAATAAAAAATATGCTTGCTTTTAAGATTGATTATACGATTATTGCGATTGTTTTGATCAGCAACATTGCCTATGCAGTCTTTTCGGTTTTATTTCTGAGCAGGATTTATGACAGCGAGGCCATACTTTTCGGCGATTCCGGAGGCGGACTGCAGCTGTTTGAAAAGCGTAAAAATCTTGTAAGAGGCGGCGTGCCGTCCCTGTCGGATGTGTGGTTTGTGGCAGCGCTTACCATTATGCTCGTAATCTATGCAGGGAGTATGCTGCAGCTGAAATTCGGGCTAATGGGTGTTTTTGGAACTCAGCTTATACTTTTAACGGCGCCGCTTGCGGTAGCGCTGTATACCAAGAAGGATATAAAAAAGACCTATGGCTTTAAGAAAGCGAATGTAAAGAGCTTTATAGGGGCGATTTTGACAGTGGTTGGAATGTACCCGGTAAATATGGTTCTTTCGCTTGCTCTGAGCGCACTGTTCCCTGCGAGTTCGGAAAATGTGACCGAGACTTTTACCGGACTTATGGGCGGCAATGTTATGCAGGTATTTCTTATTATTGCAGTTGCGCCCGCCATATGCGAGGAACTGCTTTTCAGAGGTTTTATGTTCAACTCTTTGAAAGAAAGATACCGCGCCGTCCGGGCGATGGTCATCGTAGCGGTTTTGTTTGGAATTTATCACATGAGCGTGATAAAATTTATCCCGACTGCGCTGTTGGGCTTTATCTTCTGCTATGTGGCTTATGAAAGCGGCAGTATATTTCCGTCGATGGTCATGCATTTTTTAAATAACGCATTCAGTGTAATGATAATCTGTTATGAAGATAAACTGAGAAAGATATGCCCTATCTTATATGAAGAGAGCGTTTCTGTTTCAGACATACTGCTGCTGTTGGGAGGCGGCATATTGCTTTTGACCGCAGGCTGTCTTTTTTTGGGAAAAAGCAAAAAGGATAAGGCGGTTGAAGCTGATAGCGGGTTATAAGAACAATTTTTATCGGGGGGTTTGGATTTATGCCGATTACAAGCGAAAAAGACCTGCAAAATCTAAAAAACAGAATATTGGAGCTCGCAGACAAATCCTATAACCGCAGCATCTACACCTATACCCCGTTTTTAGGCTTGTCCGAACAGCAGGTATTTTATGAAGTTGAAAAAGAGGTTTCTTATGCAGGCTGCGATATGTACGGCGGTTCGTCAATATGCGAACGCAAGATCGTGCGTTTCGGAAATTCTGACACTTTTGGCTATGACGAAGAATATCCTATCGCCCGTATTGAAATGGCTCCGGCGGCGCTTAAGTTTGCCGAAAAACTGACGCACAGGGACTTCCTTGGCGCGGTCATGAATCTTGGGATCGAACGCGGTTTAGTCGGGGATATTATTCTTAATAAGAGCGGGGCGGTCCTGTTCTGCAATGAGAATATAGCGTCTTATATTACTGAAAATCTCAATAAGGTGCGCCATACCAATATAAAATGCAGTGTCCTTGAGAATGTTTCTGAGCTTGAAGCGGCCAAACCCGATACGGTGGCTTTGACCGTTTCGTCTCCCAGAATTGACGGCATAATATCAAAGTTATATAATATTTCAAGGAGTGAAAGTCGGTCGCTGTTTAATGAGGGTAAAATATTTGTAAACGGAAGGCTTACGGAAAATGTCGGATATCAGCTTAAAAAAGACGACGCTGTGACCGTGAGGGGATATGGTAAGTTTATATATTACGGGCAGACCGGGGTAAGCAAAAAGGGCAAAGACAGGATAGAAGCGGGAGTATATGGCAGATAGTCGGTCCGCGGCGGCTGTGTGTGCTTAATGATGTGATAAAATATACGAATATACGTTAGAGTAATTACTTTTTATAAGATATCATGCCTGCCAAAGAGCATTGCAGGTTGAGAGAAAGGCTTGAGCTGAATATGCATTATTATACTATGAGCCAATGGCTGTTATTTTTTTATACTTATAGTTTTTTGGGATGGTGTTTTGAATCGACATATGTTTCCATAAGGAGCAGGCGTCTTATTAACAGGGGTTTTATAAGAGGTCCTTTTTTGCCATTGTACGGCAGCGGGGCGCTTATGATGTATATAGTCTCATTTCCTTTTCAGGATAATGTGGTAATGACTTATATAGCAGGCTGTATAGGAGCCACGGCCCTTGAACTTGTAACAGGGATTGCAATGGAGACTCTTTTTCATGTCAGATATTGGAACTATTCCAAACTGCCTTTTAATTATAAAGGTTATATATGCCTTGGAACGACCCTTGCATGGGGCGGCCTTACGATACTTATGACTCAGGTCATCCATAGGCCGATAGAGCATATGATATTGTCTGTCCCTGTTAAAACGGCAGTATATATATCGTTTATCATCACTATATATATTGCGGCGGATTTTGCCCTTTCATTTAAGGCGGCGTTGGATCTGGGAAACATTCTTGCCAAAATGCAGCGCGCCAAGGAAGAACTCTGGCGTATGCAGAAGCGGCTGGATGTGATAATTGCGGTTAATAATAATGAGAAGGAACAGAAACGTCAGGAGCGCGAGCTTAAGATGGACGAGCTTTCCGAGGCCTTAGAGCAGCGCTTTAACAGCATAAAAGACACGATTCAGACTGCGCCTTCATCATATCTGAACAGTGTCAGGGATGAAATTGCGGAGCTGCGGACACGCTATAATATATATATGGAAAACAGGCGTAATGCCAAAGAAATGTTGGATTTTTACAAGCGTGATATTATACGCAACAATCCCGGTATGATGTCAGAGAAGTTTAAAACTTCATTTGAAGAATTAAAAAATATAGTTTCGGATAAGATGAGCGGCAAATAAGGCAAAAGTCCCGTATCTGTTACTCATCATCCGACAACTCAATATATTTGGCCTTTTTGTAATTAATTCTGACAGGCTGCAGCAGCTTATCCGTTTTAAGCTCCAGATATCTTGCGCTGCTTCGCAAATATGCAAGAAATCTGTTATAGAACCAGAAAGAATATACCAGTACTTTGTTGATCTTTCCGAGTTTCTGCTTGGTTGTATGGAAATAATGGG
Source organism: uncultured Lachnospiraceae bacterium (assembly GCA_947631625.1). Classification (GTDB taxonomy): domain Bacteria; phylum Bacillota; class Clostridia; order Lachnospirales; family Lachnospiraceae; genus UBA3282. The sequence continues at coordinate 145,676 of CANRMA010000002.1, forward strand.
CGCCGTCGGCAGAAGTGGCGCCGCCTTCCTTAATATACTGTATCAGCTCACTTTCGTTTGCGACGTTTTTCTCCAAAATTGTATAACCAAAGCCAACACAGTCTTCCTTATGGGAATCGCTGCCGCCAAACTCCGGAAGGTTGTATTTTCCGGCCAGTTCTTTGGCTGAAGCGTTGGAACAGTCGTCCTCACAGGCGTTGTAAGCTTCTATGAAGTCGAATTTTCTTATAAGATTTTCTTTTAATTTTTTACCGATACGGGTATTGAAAATACTTAAAAATTTTTCTCCACAGGGATGCGCGGGCCCTAAAATGCCGCCGTAACGGTGTACTATCTCTATCAGAACTCCGACAGGAAGTCCCCTGAGTTCCAGTATTCCGGGACGTATTCCCGTAGGTAAAATGACCAGAATATGCCCCGCGTTCAAAGTATCGTATTCTATTCCGCATAAAACTGTAAAATCCTTTGGTTTGTTTTCAAGATTCATATAATACCGATAGGCTTTATAGGAATTGTGATCGGTTATGAGCATACCGTTATAGCCGCGTTCCTTAAGAATAGCTATTATGTCAAGCAGAGCGGTTTTCCCGTCGGGCGAGCCTTCTTTAGTATGACAGTGCATGTCTAATTTCATTCCGGATGTACTTCCTTTCTGTTGTTAAGCTTAATAATATACTATTATGCGCCGCAGGTCAAATATTCATAGCGAAGAATTTAGTTGCAGAATTAGTCAATTACGAAACTTATTCTCAGGGCGGCATCGCAGTTGGTGTAAAAACAGGTCAGTTATATATTGCAAAAGAAGATGTTTCATGTTATATTTATGCTACGAAGTGTCTACAATTAATCATTATAATTCAGTCTCGCAGGTTGCCTGAATTAAAAATTTTAAAGAAAGGACAGTGAAGATGAAGAAAAGAATATCTATTTTGGTTCTAACATTATTAGTGACACTGTTATTCGGAAGTCTGACAGTGTATGCTGCCGCGGCCTCATCATTTACCATCGATAAGACTGCAAAGGTAAATATTGGTGGAGATGTCAGGATAGGCGCAAAGATACCGGAAGGCGCAGAGCCGGTTTGGACTTCCCATAATGTTAATATAGCGACAGTGGATGAAGACGGAAATGTTACAGGATTAAGAAAAGGTAAGACTACTGTTTCGGTAAGGATAGGATTGGAACGCAGAACCTGTTCAGTTACAGTGACAGATAATACAGTCAAACTTAACAAAAAAACAGCCACGTTGTATATAGGCGGAGACGCGGCAGATAACAAAGCGGATGAGATAAAGTTAAAAGCTACGGTAAAAGGTGCGGATAACCGTATAGTCTGGAAGACTGGCAACAGAAAGATCGCCAGAGTTTCCGCAGACGGTGTCGTTAAGGCAGTGGGAAAAGGAACCGTTTTGATAACTGCAGTATCCGGCAGCAAATCAGCGTCCTGTCTTGTAACTGTTAAAGAAAGCAATCTGTCGTTGGACATGACACAGATACAGCTTGGAAAGAAAGGCAAGGGCAGTCAGGCTAAGCTGACAGCATCTGTTGTTGGCTCAGGCAGGAAAGTTACATGGGAAAGCAGCAATGAAAAAGTAGCTGTAGTAAAAAATGGCAAAGTGACAGCTAAGGGCGAAGGAGAGGCTGCAATTACTGCAAAAGCCAATGGTATAAGCAGGACTTGTAATGTCAAAGTTATAGACGGAATTGCGATAAGTGATGAACAGGTTCTTATGTATGTAGGGGCCAAAAACAACAAGGGAGAGGCGCTTCCTTCTGAAACAAAGTCTCTTAAGACCAATGCGGGAAAGAATGATAAAGTAGAGTGGATATCTTCCAATGAGAAAGTAGTTTCGGTCGATGCTGCAGGTAAGGTGACTGCTGTTGGCGCAGGAAAAGCAACCATTACTGCTAAGTGTAATGATAAGAGCGATACGTGCATAGTGACAGTGAAGCAGACTAACGTTGTGATCACGGACTCGGATGTAAGTATAAGTCTCAACAGCCCGGTGAATACATATCAATTAAATTATCAGGCAATAGGACGCAAGACTGCCATTTCATGGACTTCGTCAAACAAGAAAGTGGCGGTTGTCAAAAATGGCAAGATCACGGCAAAGGGCAAAGGCGATGCCGAGATCACGGCAAAGTCAAACGGTGTGGAAGCAAAAGTGAAAGTTACGGTTGGAGAATATAAACCTTCCATAACCTTAAATCAGAAAGAATATACTCTTTATAATCAGGATAAACAGTCAATTACATTAAAAGCAAAAGTTGACGCAGCCAAAGGAACAAATAAAAAGGTGACATGGGCAAGCGGCAATGACAAAGTTGCGACAGTGGATGCAAAAGGAAAAGTAAAAGCCTGTGGCGAAGGACAGACTTATATAACAGCGACGGCAGCCGGAATGAGTGCGGAATGTCTGATAACTGTTAAAGATATAGAAAATGTCATAACCGTAAATGGTGAAAAAGTGCCTGACGAACACAGCGTTTATATACAAAAAGGCAAGACGGCTGAGCTTTCTGTAGATGTGACAGGACCAAGCCAGTCTGTCAGCTATAAAGTCGTTAATTTAAAAGACGAAAGCGGTAGGACAATTAAAGGCGTTGTCAAAGTAGATAAAAAAGGTCTTATCACTGCTCAAAAAGCCGGTAAGGCTGATATTCAGATAAAAGCAAACGGTCATACATCGACCTGCCATGTTTTTGTCGCAGACGTTGGATGTGATCATGAATATGGTGATTGGACGACGGTCAAAGAATCTGATTGTAAAAACTATGGACAACAGACAAGAAAATGTACGCTTTGCGGCTATACTGAAACGAGAGCAACAGCAAAGAAAGAACATGCGTTCGGAACGGAAGAAACTAAAATACAGGCGGCTTGCAATAAGCAGGGTATAGCTATTGCGAAATGCAGTAATTGTGACAGCACAAAAGTCATAGTGAAACCGGCAGGCAGCCATACATGGAAAGCGTTGAAAGGCGTGGATGGCGACAGCGCAGCGACCTGTACGGAAGAAGGCGTTGGAAGCAGCATTTGTACTGTTTGCGGAATTACCAAACAGGAAAATACCAAGCCTTTGGGACATTCATATGATGAATGGGTCATAGTCAAAGCGCCTTCGAAGGGTGAAAAAGGCTTGAAGGTCAGAGAATGCGTAAGATGCGGCGCAAAAGATGAAAATGAAATAACATATGTTATTCCTGACATTGAAGATCCCGATTCGGGGAAAGGTCCTACAGATGAACAACTGGGTGAAGAGTTGGCCTGGCATGATGAATTTGATGGCAATTCATTGAATATGGAAAATTGGCAATATGAGCTTCACGATCCCGGTTGGGTGAATGAGGAATTGCAGTCGTATGTGAAGTCAGATGAAAATGTTTATGTAAAAGACGGTAAATTGTACATTCAGGCGCAGAAAACGGTAGGAGACGATGGCAAAGCGTCTTATACTTCCGGAAGGATCAATACGCAGAATCTGCATAATTTCCAATATGGCAGATTTGAAATCAGAGCGAAAGTGCCAAGCGGCAAAGGCTTCCTTCCTGCATTCTGGATGATGCCTGTTGATGAGAGTTATTATGGACAGTGGCCCAAATGCGGTGAGATTGATATCATGGAAGTATTGGGCGACAAAACGGATACTGCTTATGGCACACTTCATTTCGGTGAACCTCATACGCAGAAGCAGGGCACTTTTACTCTGGAATCCGGAGTTAAGGATTTCTCACAAGACTTCCATGTATATGCCTGTGAATGGGATCCCGGTGAGTTTCGTTTCTACGTGGACGATCAACTGTTTTATACAGTGGATGATTGGTTTACCAAGAAAGCAGGATTTGGCGAAGTAGCTTTCCCTGCGCCTTATGACCAGGAGTTCTATATCATATTGAATCTCGCTGTCGGCGGCAGTTGGGTGGGTTATCCGGATGAGAGTGTGGAATTTGGTGACAATGCGCAGTTCGTCATCGATTATGTGAGAGTTTATCAGAAAGATGAGTATGATAAGAACGTTAAAAAACCTGATAAGGAACTTGTGCTGAGAGAGCCGGATAAGAGCGGAAATTATATCATCAATGGCGATTTTGCTGAGTATGAGGATCTGACGACAAGCGATAACTGGCAGCTTCATTTGGAAAGCGATGGCGCGGCGACAGCGGATGTGTCGGATAAAGAATTATATATTAAGACAACTAAGGCCGGAGCATTGGATTACAGTATTCAGGTAGTTCAGGCTAACTTGCCTCTGGAGAAGGGTTACAAATATAAATTGTCATTTGATGCTTATGCGGATACAGAGCGTAATATTATAACAGGTGTTACCGCGCCGGATGTAGGATATCAAAGATATCTGAGTGATACTTCAGTGCCGCTTACGACGCAGAAGCAGAATTTTGAATATACTTTTGATATGACATCGGAAAGCGACGCAAATGGCAGGGTAGAATTTTGTCTCGGTAATCAGAATTCTACGGCGGGAGTCCATATCACGAATGTAAGATTGGAGAAAACGGGTGATGAGATAGAAGTCCCCGGCGATAAAAAGAGCATACTTCCGGATGGAAACTATGTTTATAACGGCCGTTTTGAAGAAGGCAGCGATCCGGATAAATTGCGCCTTGCATATTGGGATTGGACCGCATCTGAGGGTACAAAAGTATCTGTTACACAAGACAGCGATAGAATGCTTGAGGTTGTAGTCCCGGAAACCGTAGGAAAGCTTGAAGACGTGATCGTAAAACAGACGGACATAGCTCTGAAAGGCGGAAAAGAATATGTATTTACCTTTGACGCTTATGCGGACGGGGCCAAGAATATAAAAGCTGAGGTTGGAGGTAAGACTTTTGAAGCCAATCTGACTGAGAAGACGAATGGATACAAATATACATTTGAGACAGCAGAGGATTTAGACGGCAGTGAACTTAAGTTTATGTTGGGAACAGCAGGAAAAGTTTATATTGACAACGTCCGCATTCAGGAAAACTGTTTGCTGATGAACGGCGATTTTTCAAGCGGTATGGTAGGATATGAATTGTATGTTAATTCACCCGCAAGCGCAAGCGCCCTGGTAGACAGCCTGAATGAAGATGATGCATGCTGTATCACGATAGACAAGACAGGCAGTATGGATTGGTATATCCAACTTAAGCAGGCAGGTATTACGCTTGAAAAAGATCAGTGGTATAAGTTCTCATTTGATGCGAAATCTACAATAGACAGAACCATTATGTATGCGCTTCAAAGAGACGGCACAAATGATGATAACTGGACGCCATATTCAGGAACGCAGAAAATTAACGTGGGCAGTGAATATAAGAACTATGATGTTGTTTTCCAAATGACCGGGGATACCGACATCAATACAATACTCAGCATCTCTATGGGAGCCGTAAATGGTATTGAGATTTCGGAAAAGCATACTGTTACGATAGACAATATCAAATTGGAAAAAACTGAGGCGCAGGAAGAACCGCCGATTGAAGAAGGCGCAAATCTTATAACGAATGGCGACTTTGCAAAAGGCGGCGAAGGCTGGGTTGATGGAACATATGGCACCGGTGAGGCAGATGTAAGCTTTGACGACGGAGCTGCCGTATATACTGTTAAAAATGTCGGAACGGATGTCAACAGCGGCGAAGTGAGTATGAAGCAGGAAAATCTGACTCTGGAAAAGGGCGCGGAGTACAAAGTGGAATTTGATGTTACATCCGGCGTTGAACGTACCATAAAATATGCTTTGATGGACCCGAGCGCAAATTATGATTGGTATGGCGGAGAAGACATTAAGTTGGAAGCAAATACATTGAAACATGTAGAAGGAACATTAACAGTGGAGAAAAAGACTTCCAAAACCATGATATTCCAGATTTCAATGGGTAAAGTGGAAGGAGAAGATCTTGAAGTTCCGCACACGATCACTATTGATAATGTCAGCCTCGTGAAGACTAAAGACGGCGCCGGAGAAGAAGAGCCGCCTGTGGTGGAAGACGATAATCTGATAATTAACGGCGACTTTGCCGATGGTCAGGAACCATGGACAACGTATATTGATGAGGCGGCTGCTGCATCAGTTGAATTTAAAGATGGCAAAGCTGTTTATAATATAACAAATGCTGGAACGGCGGATTGGCATATTCAGTTAAAGCAGAGCGGTTTGACGATGGAAGCGGGGCAGAAGTACAAAGTGTCGATGAAGGTGAAATCCGGCGCAGCCAGAACAATAAAAATCGCATTCATGCACGGTGACAGCGATTGGTATGGAGGAGCGGATATTTCTCTGAATGGAGAGGAACAGAGCATAGAGCAGGAAGTGACAATGCCTTCCGATAAAGAGTCTTATGATAATATGATATTCCAGATTTCGATAGGAAAGCATGAGAACGACTCTGACCTCGGAGAACATAACATTGAAATCGACGACATAGTTGTTGCCAAGATCGGCGGCAGCAGTGAAGAAGAGCCTCCAACGGTAGAAGAAGGAACTGAGCTTATCAAAAACGGGGACTTCGCGAAAGGTGAAGAAAACTGGTCGAACGGAACATATGGCGGCGCTGAAGCAACTGTGAAATTTGAGAACAATAAGGCTGTCTATGAGATTACCAAATTTGCCGGTGATAATGGGGATTCCGGAATAAGTTTGGAGCAGAAAAATCTGACTCTGGAAGAAGGAGCAAGTTATAAAGTTAAGTTTAAGATCAAGTCAAGTGTGGACAGAAAAATAAAATACTGCTTCTTGGATCCTGAAAATGCTTATAAGTGGTATGGCGGAGCGGTTGTTGAGCTAAAGAAAGATGAGGAGCAGGCGGTAGAAACGACGATATCGGTAACTGAAGCTGATTCAGGCACGATTACATTCCAGATAGCGATGGGTAAGGCAGATGATGCGCAGGCAACTGACCCGGGCGCACATACCATCGAGATCAGTGAAGTGAGCGTTGTAAAACAGCCTGCCGCGGAAGTATCATCTTCCGCGGACCGCATCCCGGCAGCGGAAAAACCGTCAGCCGTTACGGTTGATGATACGATAGCATATGATGAAGCTGAGGACGTTTCCGATGCGGCAGAAGAAAGCGATGAAGCGCAGGATACTGATGCGGCAGAAGAAAGCGATGAAGCGCAGGATACTGATGTGGCAGAAGAAAGTGACGAAGCGCAGGATACTGATGTGGCAGAAGAAAGTGACGAAGCGCAGGATACTGATGCGGCAGAAGAAAGTGACGAAGCTCAGAGTATTGATGCAGTCGGTGAAAGCGTCGATGCCCGGTAGGTTTGCGTTGGTGATGTAAGAGAAGCGGCAAAGGCGTCCGTAAAATGACACACTGAGTAATCCTTGTGCAGCTCCTGTTTTGTGCAGCTCCTGTTTTTGAAGTTTAATCAAAAAATAGTATTGACAATTTGTAACATATAGATTATGTTAGAATAAGTTATACCGTAAGAATTTAATAATAAACAAACCTGTGAGAAAGAATAGTAAGTATGAGCAGGCCGTCACAGAGAGCTGTCGGTGGTGGAAGGCAGTATGGCGCTTGTACCGAATGGACTTTTGAGGCCGGGCTGAAAATGCGGTAGAATATGTATTGAGTTTACAGGCATATGACGCTGCAGCAGTAGGTATCGGCGGGAACCGTACCCGTTATCAAGGCGGCATATATTTTATGTATATTATATAATGTATATGGACAGAGCGGACTAAAGGCGGATATGCCTTTGTCAATTTGAGTGGTACCGCGATAATAATTTTGTTTATTACCGTCTCAGGCATTGAGCCTGGGACGGTTTTTGGCATTTATGGGGATAATAGGTTTACATAATATGCCAAATAAAAGAAGTATGGGCATAGCCCGAAGAATGGAGGAGAAATTATGAAAAAGAAAACATTGGCACTATTGTTAAGCGCAGCTATGACTGCTGCGGCGCTTACCGGCTGCGGGTCGGGTGATGAGGGAAGTGCGGACACATCTTCCGATACGACGTCCGAAGGGACTGAACAGGCAGAGGAAACTAAGCAGACGGAAGACTCACAGCAGGAACAGACGACTGAGGCAGGCGGAGAGAACGAAGCGGCAGGAAATGAGGAAGCGGCTTCCGACGGCGCTCAGGCGGGCGCAGAATACAAGGTGGGTATCGTTCAGTATGTTGACGACGCATCGCTTAACCAGATCGTATCGGCTGTACAGGCGGAGCTTGACGCCAAGGCTGCGGAGCTTGGAGTTGTTTTTGATTATGCGGATTATACCTACAACGGTCAGGCGGATTCAACGACCATGAACCAGATCGCGGCAGACCTTGTTGCTTCTGATGTGGATATAATCGTTCCGGTGGCTACTCCTACCGCTATGGTTATGCAGAACACCACCGCAGAGAACCCCAAAGAGGACGGAAGCCTTATTCCGGTAGTATTTTCGGCAGTATCGGATCCTGTCGGAGCAGGTCTTGTTGAAAGTATGGAAGCTCCGGGTTCCAACATAACGGGTACCTCGGACGCGCTTGATACAAACGCTATCTTTGATCTTATGCTCGCGGCTGATCCCGATATTAAAAAGGTAGGTCTTCTTTATGATAAAAGCCAGGATTCTTCAACGGCGGCTATTGAGGCGGCCAAGGCTTACTGTGAGGAAAAAGGTCTGGAAGTGGTAGAAAAGACAGGTACAAACAACGGTGAGATCTCACTTGCGGCAGATGCGCTTGTAGCGGAAGGCGCGGAAGCGGTTTTCACGCCCTCGGACAATACCGTAATGACAGCGGAGCTTGCCATCTATGAGAAATTCATCGACGCCAAGATACCTCATTACGGCGGAGCCGATTCCTTTGCACTCAACGGAGCTTTTGCGGGGTATGGCGTAAACTATGAGGAGCTCGGAACAAAAACGGCGGATATGGTTGTGGATATACTTGTAAACGGCACCGATCCCGCTTCTACGCCGGTAGGAACACTGGATAACGGAATCGCTACCGTCAATACCGAAACCGCTGACGCAATCGGTCTTGATTACAGTATGTTTGCCGATATGTGTTCAAAACTCGTGGAGATACAGACGGCGGAGGAATTTCAATAAATAACACACGTTATTAAGAGACATTCGCTTTTGAGAATATGATCTATATTTTAATATTAAGATTGGGATAGGGGAGCATATGAGTTCTATATTCACATTGTCAATTTTACAGAGCGCATTGGAACTGGGGTGTATTTATTCGCTGGTTGCGTTGGCGTTGTTTATATCTTTCAGTATTTTAAATATTGCCGATTTGTCTACCGACGGCTGCTTTACGCTCGGCTGTGCGGTGGGAGCGATGGTGACGATAGCGGGACATCCGTTTCTGGCGCTCTTTGCGGCAATGGGGGCCGGAATATGCTCAGGCTTTATCACAGCCTTTTTACAGACCAGAATGGGAGTCCCTTCCATTCTGGCCGGTATTATAGTGAATACGGGGCTGTATACGATAAACATAGCGGTAATGGGCTTTTCGTCCAATGTCAATCTTTTTGCCTGCGATACCGTTTTCAGTCTTGCCAAGGATAAGATATCAGCGGGCTGGTACAACGACTGGTATAAATTTATGATAGTGTTTGTGATCGTGCTTATCATAGGCATACTTCTTGCATGGTTTTTAAATACCAGACTCGGTCTTTCAATCAGGGCGACCGGCGATAACGAGTATATGGTCAGAGCCTCAAGCATCAATCCGCTTTTTATGATAACTGTCGGACTGTGTGTTGCCAATGCGCTGACAGCGCTTTCGGGAGCTATACTCGGACAGTATCAGAAATCCTGCGACATTAATCTGGGAACAGGTATGGTGACGATAGCGCTTGCAAGTCTCATCATAGGCGAGACCATCATAGGAAAGGGCGGCGTTATAAGAAAGGTCATAGGCGTGGTTCTGGGAAGCTGCCTGTATCGTCTTATAGTCGCGTTGGCGCTCAGGCTGAATGTTCCTGCCGAGGCGCTTAAGTTGGTATCCGCGATTATAGTGGCTATAGCTATTTCTTTCCCTTATTTGAAAGAAAAAACACTGTTTTACAAACAAAAAAGTACGGTTATGCGTATGAACAGAAGGGGCGGTGAAGCTGATGCTGACAATTAAGGGAATATCCAAGACCTTTAATCCCGGAACGGTAAATGAAAAAAAAGCTCTGGATAAGCTCTCTCTTAAGCTTGAGGACGGTGATTTCGCCACTATAGTCGGCAGCAACGGAGCCGGGAAATCCACGCTTTTTAACGCGATCACCGGAAATTTTTATGTGGATGAGGGACAGATAATCTTAGACGGGGAAGACATCACTTATAAAAAAGAACATTTGAGGAGCAAGGTCATAGGGCATCTTTTTCAAGATCCGTTAAAAGGTACTGCTCCGCATATGACCATAGAGGAAAATATGGCGCTTGCTTATCTTAGGGCCTCGACTTCAAGACATGCATATTTCAGCCGTATAAGCGGTAAGGAAAAGCAGAAATTCAGGGAGCATCTGGCGCTGCTTGGAATGGGCCTTGAGGACAGGATGAAGCAGCCGGTGGGCCTGCTTTCGGGCGGTCAGAGACAGGCGCTTACACTGTTAATGGCTACTATGGTTACGCCTAAGATACTGCTTTTGGATGAACATACCGCGGCGCTTGATCCCGCAACGGCGGCTAAGGTTTTGGAACTTACCAAAGAGATCATAAAAGAGCAGAATATAACCTGCCTGATGGTTACGCACAATATGCATCAGGCGCTTGAAATGGGTAACAGGACGCTTATGATGGACAGCGGTAATATCGTGCTTGACGTTAAGGGAGAAGAGCGGGAAAAACTTACGGTTGAGGATTTATTGGAGCAGTTTAAGATCTGTGCGGGAAAGCAGCTTGATAATGACAGGATATTATTATCTAAGTAATAATGCGGGTCTACGAATAAAGCAGTCTTAAACAAAGTTTCACAAGCGCTTTTATGTAGCAGACAGGTGAGGGGTGCAGATGGTTACTCTATATGGAAAGAGCATATTTAAGGATGTCTGTATAGGCAGGATATACTATTACAGCCCTAAGGCGACTAAGGCGGCGCCTTACAGGATAGATGATCCCGAAAGGGAGATACAACTTTACAGGGCGGCCAATGAAAAGGCAAAAACACAGTTAAATGAGCTTTATGATAAGACTTTAAAGGATATGGGGGCGCAGAACGCCGCAATTTTTGACGCGCACAGAATTCTGCTTGAAGATGAGGAATACAGGCAGGCGATAGAGAAGACCATAGAGGAGAAAATGGTCAATGCCGCTTATGCGATACAGCTTGCGGGAACGCGGTTTGCCGGGATCTTCAGGGATATGGACAGCGAATATATGAAGGAACGCGCCGCCGACGTTATGGACGTTACGGAGCGGCTTATTAAGATACTTTTGGGTGGCATGGACGAGAAAGAAAGGTTTAATGAACCGGTGATCCTTGCGGCTAATGACCTTACGCCGTCGGATATGATGCTTTTTCCCAAGGATAAGCTGCTTGGGTTCATTCTGGAGCAGGGCTCGGAGAATTCACATACTGCCATTCTTGCGAAAAGCATGGGCGTGCCTGCATTGATCTCGGTAAAGGCTGACAGCCTTGTCAGCTGCGATAACAAATATGCGATTTTGGACGGCGTGAACGGGGTTGTTTATATAGAGCCCGACGAAAAAACCATATCGGGATTTAATATAAAATTAAACGAAATAAAGAATAAAAAGAAAGAGCTTCTTGCGCTTAAGGGGCAGGAAAGCATTACTCTTGACGGTAAAAAGATCTGTCTGTACGCCAATGCGGGCAGTATGGATGACATAAAAAATGCGGTCGAGAACGACGCGGAGGGAATAGGACTTTTCAGAAGCGAGTTTTTGTATATGGAAAAAGACGATTTTCCGACGGAGCAGGAGTTGTTTGAGGCGTACAAACAGGTGCTTACGACAATGGGCGGTAAAAGGGTGATAATCAGGACTCTGGATATAGGAGCCGATAAAAAAGCGCCTTATTTCAGGCTTAAAGATGAAGAAAACCCGGTTCTGGGATATCGTGCGCTGCGCATCTGTCTGGACAGACCGGAAATATTCAAAACACAGCTGCGCGCGTTATATCGCGCAGGATATTACGGAAATCTGTCAATACTTATACCTATGGTTATCTCCCTGGAAGAAATACGTAAAGTAAAGGAGATCATAAAAATAGTTAAAAATGAATTAAAACAGGAAAATAAACCGATAAACGACAGTATAGAGCTCGGTATCATGATAGAGACGCCGGCGGCGGCGCTTATAAGCGACAGACTGGCGAAAGAAGTGGATTTTTTCAGTATAGGGACCAATGACCTAAGCCAGTATACGCTGGCCATAGACAGGCAGAATCATGAGCTGCTCCCGTTTTTCGATCCGCGCCATGAAGCGATTTTTAAACTGATAAAAATGTCAGTCGATGCGATCCATAAAGAAGGCAAATGGGCAGGAATATGCGGTGAGCTGGGAGCGGATACGGAAGTGACGAGTCGGCTGCTTGAGCTTGGCATCGATGAATTCAGCGTTTCTCCGGGGGTGCTTTTGGAAGTGAGAAAGAAGATACGGGAGAGTTATGCAGGGAGTTTAAATGGAGCAGATATCACTATTTGACACAATGCCGGATGAGTCCGGAAAGTATATTCCACTGGCAGGCAGGCTCAGACCTCAGAAACTGGAAGATTTCATAGGGCAGGAGCATCTGCTTGGCGAAGGAAAGATGTTAAGGCAGCTCATAGAAAGAGACAGTATATCGTCCATGATATTCTGGGGGCCGCCGGGGGTGGGCAAAACCACGCTTGCAGGAATAATAGCGGGGAGGACCAAAGCGGACTTTATAAATTTCAGCGCGGTGACAAGCGGCATAAAAGAGATCAAAGAGGTTATGAATCAAGCCGATATAAGCCGGAAAATGGGCGTAAGGACAGTGCTTTTTGTAGACGAGATACACCGTTTCAATAAGGCGCAGCAGGACGCTTTTCTGCCTTTTGTGGAAAAAGGCAGCATACTGTTGATTGGCGCGACCACGGAAAATCCGTCTTTTGAAATAAATGCCGCGCTGCTTTCAAGATGCAGAGTATTTGTTTTAAAAGCTCTTAACGAAGAGGATATAGTCAGGCTTTTGCAGAGGGCGTTAAACAGTCCGCAGGGTTTTGCGGGTCAGAAGATCGAAATGAATGAAAAGCAGATATCTGCAATCGCAGCTTTTGCAAACGGTGACGCCAGAATTGCGCTGAATACTCTGGAAATGGCGGTGATGAACGGTGATATCACGCCGCAGGGCAGTATAGTAGTAACCGACGAAGGACTTGGCCAGTGCATAAATCGCAGATCGCTTATGTATGATAAAGCCGGGGAAGAACATTATAATATGATCTCGGCGCTGCATAAATCCATGCGTAACAGCGATCCGGACGCCGCCATATACTGGATGTGCCGTATGCTAGAGGGCGGGGAAGATCCGCTTTATATCGCAAGAAGGCTTATCAGGTTTGCAAGCGAGGATATAGGCATGGCGGACAGTAATGCGTTGACTGTTGCAGTCAATACATATCAGGCCTGTCATTTTCTCGGAATGCCGGAGTGCGACGTACATCTTACACATGCCGTCGCTTACCTTTCCATGGCGCCCAAGTCGAACGCTTTATATATCGCCTGCGAGAAGTGTAAGGAAGATGTCAGGCAAAAGGAGGCGGAACCTGTGCCGCTGCAGCTTAGGAATGCGCCGACCAAACTTATGAAGGAACTGGATTATGGGGCAGGTTATCAATACGCGCATAACACTAAGGAAAAGATAACAAATATGGAGTGTCTGCCTGAGTCGATGCGGGGAAGCAGGTATTATTATCCGACGGACCAGGGAAACGAGGCGCAGGTTAAGAAGAGGCTTAACGAAATACTGGAATGGAAGAGAGCGCACTAAGTTAAGGAAGCGCGTCAGAAAACGAGGGAATTAAATAACCCTCGTTTTTTTATTGCCCAAAATCCATATATTTAAAAGAATTTTGTAATTATCCATATTTTTATTAGTCATAACTTGGACAACGTTTCATATATTGAGATAAGGGGGCGGACAATATGAGGAAAGAAGAGATCTTACATATTTTTCCGGACTTTATGCGCCCTGTCTGGGAAAAGACGGCACAGAAAGCCGGGCGTGTACAGGAGATACGGCTGCGTGTTGACAGGCCGGTTACGATACTTATGGATAATGAAGAGTGGTTCCTTACAAAAGACGGGGAATTGTCCAAAGAGATGTTAAAGGCGCTTATAAGCAGTGAAAAAGAGCTTGAGGCGGTGCTTGAACACGTATGTCATTATTCTGTTTATGCTTTTGCGGACGAGATAAGACAGGGATACATTACCGTCCCCGGCGGACACAGAATAGGCTTGTGCGGACAGGTCATTCCTGAAAACGACGGCCGGATAAGAAATATAAAATACATCCGGTACTTAAATATACGTATAGCCCATGAGATAAAAGGCGTATCGGATAAGCTGCTTCCTTTTCTGTATAAGGATGGGGAAATCTTAAATACTCTGATAATTTCGCCGCCGGGGTGCGGAAAGACTACCATGCTCAGAGATCTGGCGCGCAACTGTTCGGAAGGAAATATTTACGGACAGGGCCGGAATGTGGCGGTGGTGGATGAACGGTCTGAAATTGCGGGAAGTTTTCTCGGTATACCGCAAAACGATGTGGGAGCGCGGACGGATGTAATGGATAACTGTCCTAAGCATGAAGGTATGATGATGCTCATTCGCTCTATGGCGCCTTCGGTGATAGCGGTTGACGAACTGGGAAGCGCAAAAGATGTGGAGGCGATGCAGCAGGCCATGCAGTGCGGCTGCAGGATGCTTGCGACCATCCACGGTTACAGTCTTGAAGAGGTGGGGGGAAAGGAATATATGAAAAATGTATTAAAAGAAAAACTCTTCGGGAGATACATATTGTTGGGTAAAATAAATAACACATGTAATGTTATGGGGATATATGATAATGAGGGAAAATTATGCTGAAACTTGCAGGAATGATCTTATTAATGACGGGCTGCGTCGGTTTTGGCATAAATAAAGTATCCGAAGAGAAGCGGCGTATCCGGGAGCTCAGGGAGATAAAGAGAATGGTATTGCGTGTCAGGAGCGAAATTGTTTACGGAAAAAGGACTTTGCCCGAAATATGCCTTCTTCTTGGCCAATATGCAAAAGAGCCGTATAGTCAGGCATTTAGCAGGATTTTTCAGAGAATGGAAAAAAACGACGGCAGTGTTTTGCCGGATGTGTGGAAAGAAGAGCTTGGTTTATGTATGAAGGGACTTCCGCTAAAAGAAGAGGAAAAGGAAGTGATATTAAGCCTTCCCGACCGATCCGGGATAATGGACGAGAACGGACAGGCAGACAATACCGGACAATCCCTGGATATGATAGATGAACGCATACGGCGCGCGGAGTCGGAGTTTGAGGGCAAAAGCAGGGTGATACTGAGCATTAGCGTTATGTCAGGGTTTTTTATCATTATTTTATTGCTATAAACACATGAGGGGGAAAAAATGGGTATCAGTCTTATTTTCAGAATTTCGGCAGTCGGTATATTGGTCACGATACTGTGTCAGGTATTAAAACACAGCGGAAGGGATGAACAGGCGTTTCTGGTGAGTCTTGCGGGGCTGATATTGGTGCTGACGTGGCTTGTGCCATATATATATGATCTGTTTACGATGATACAGGATTTATTTTCAATATAAAAGGGAATTTTTTATCCTTAAAAATAATTTTTATCCTTAAAAAGAAATTTTATCTTTAAAATAATTTTTTATCCTTAAAAAGAATTTTTATCCTTAAAAAGAATGTTTCAGCCTTAAACATTGATTATGGAGGCGATCATGTATGGATATTA
Source organism: uncultured Lachnospiraceae bacterium (assembly GCA_947631625.1). Taxonomy (GTDB): domain Bacteria; phylum Bacillota; class Clostridia; order Lachnospirales; family Lachnospiraceae; genus UBA3282. The sequence goes on from CANRMA010000002.1 coordinate 161,580, forward strand.
TCAAAATCGGTCTCATCGGGCTTATAGGGGTGATGATAGCCGTCTCCGTTAAGAACCATAAAGCGGAATACGGGGTTTATATCGGACTGGCCGTATGTCTGCTGATACTTAGCTATTCCGTAAATTATTTTACCAGGATACTTACAGGTATGGAAGAGCTTCAGACTTATCTTGGCGACGATCTTAGATATCTGTCGATCTTATTTAAGGCAGTAGGCGCCGCTTATGTGTGCGAATTCTGCTCGGGAATATGCAAAGATGCGGGATACGGCGGTATTGCGGGACAAGTTGAGACCATTGGGAAAATGTATATTCTTCTGATAGGAATGCCCGTGCTGATGGTTCTGATGAAAAACATACAGAGCTTGGCCGGGTAAATTAAGAGGCGGGCTGTGCTGGAATGAAAGGTATATATGATTATGTCAAAAAAACAATTTTAAGAAAAACAATTTTAAGAAAAACAATTTTAAGAAAAGCGATTTTAATAAAAACACTTGTTATTATATTCTTTCCGGTAATTGCCGTCAGTGTGGCGGCTCCGCTGAGTGTCAAAGCCTCTGAGGCGGACGAGCGTCTGAAAGAAGAGGATTTGGGCAGTACGGATGAAGGTCGGTATGAAGCAGGTCAGTATGAAGCAGGTCCGGGCAGTGTGGATGAAATCTGGCAGGAAACGGATCTGGAAGCTGCAAATGAAGCTCTGCGGGAGTTGTTTCCGGAGTATCATTTTGATGGAAAACAGGTGTTATCTTTAATTATGGAAGGAAAGATACTAAAGGCGGTGGGCGAACTGGCATCAGGTTTAAAAGAAGCCTTTGTCGCGCATATAGACGAAATAAGAACCTTATTTGCCATGATCCTTATACTTGGAGTCAGCGCCGCTTTATTTTCTGATTTTGCCGATGTATTTCAGAGCAGACAGGTATCCGACATAGCTTTTTATCTGGTGTATCTGCTGCTTATCGCGGTCCTGCTCAAAGTGTTTGGGAACGCTGCCGATATTGTCAGGCAAATGTTAAATCAGGTTATAACTTTTGTGCAGGCGCTTATCCCGACTTTTTTGATCACTGTCGGAACAGCGGCAGGAGCGGCTTCGGCGGCGGCATATTATCAGATGTTTTTCCTTGTGATCTATATAATTGAGAGGTGTTATTTGTCCATTATATTTCCGATGATAAATTGTTATATCCTTCTCAGCATTATAAACGGGGTCTGGACGGAAGAAAAACTGAATATGCTGCTTGAATTATTGGAAAAGATCATAGGCGGCTGTATTAAAATAACAGTTGGTATTATAACCGGCGTGGGAGTTCTGCAGTCGATGATAGCGCCTGTTATGGATGCGTTGGAAACTTCGGCGCTGAAAAAAGCGGTATCGGCAATCCCTGCGATCGGAGATCTTACCGAAGGAATGTTTGAAATGGTCTTAGGTTCTGCGGTTCTTATAAAAAACAGCATAGGAATATACATAACAATTGTTATGATATTTGTATGCATACTCCCGCTGTTTAAGATATTACTTCTGGCTGCGGTACTTAAGCTTGGGGCGGCGCTTATAGGGATAGTGAGTGATAAGAGAATGACAAATTGTGCAAATCATGTCGGGGACGGCAGTCTTATGTTGTTAAAGATGGCTGTATCGGCAATGGCGCTTTTTATAATATGCATAGCCATAGCCGCATGTTCGACAAACCGGGGGATGTAATGGATGCATTAACAGCTTTGATCGCAAGGATAGGGATCTTTATGATAGCGGCGCAGGCCGTTATCCATTTCGCGCCGGCTGAAAAGTATGCGAAATACATAAAGCTCATAGCCGGCATTATGATACTTGTACAGTTTTTGGGACCTGTATACAAACTGATGGGAGGGATGGAAGATGAATTAAGCAGCGCCTTTACGGATGCATATGAAAAGACGGATGGCGGATTGTTCGGAGAAGATGATAATTATAATGCAGCCGCGCTGAATAAAAGCATTATAAACAATATTGAAGAGGAAATTAAATCAAGATTAAACAATGATATTTCTGATGAGGGATACTATGTTATAAAGGCGGAAATCGAGCTTGACGGATATGGCAGCGGGAATTTGAAAACGGAGTATGGTTCTTATAACGGACAAAATAACAGTAGTTATGAAAAGTACAGACTAAATAAGATAAAAGTAACCGTGAAAAGTGCAGCCGGCCGCGAAAGCGCGGAAAGTTATAATGAAAGCAGCGTCGCGGATTCGGATGGCGGCAGCGCGGAAAGCAGCAGCGCGGGCAGCGATGGGGACGGAAACGGTATTTTTGTGAAAACGGATAAAATATCGGTTGACCGTATAGATATCGACGGGAGCGGGGATAAAGAAAAAGAGACCGGTCCTGTCGGCGACGATGCAGAAGCGCCTGATGATGAGCAGGCTTTAAAGGATATGCTTAGGGAAAGATTCTGCGCTGTGCTTAGGGTCGATGAAGAGTGTATGGAGGTTAGCATATATGGATAAGGTAAGTAAACTGCCGACCGGACTTATTAATAAAATAACAGGTGATACTAAACATAATATTAAGCTTAGAAAAGACCAGCTGCTTATTATGATCCTGTCGGGAATTTTGTTATGTATCATAGCGCTTCCGGTTAAAGATAACGGAAAAAATAATTCCGATAAGTCCGGTATATCGGACAGAGTTTCTGATATAGTTGAAAAAAGCGGAAAGACGGAAGACGAAGATGCTTTTTCACGGATGCCGGATACAGATTATGATCTCTCATATGCGAGTTACTGGGAAGATAAACTTGAGGATTCCCTAAGCCGCATTGAGGGCGCGGGAGATGTCGAGGTACTTATTACTCTGAGAGAATCGGAAGAAAGAATACTGGAGAAAGATGAGCCTGTCAATGTGAGCGAGACTTTGGAAACGGATGCCGAAGGCGGCAGCAGAACAGTCAGGGAAGTACATAAAGAGACCGCTACGGTATATACCGTCAATGACGACGGACAGAATGTTCCTTATGTGAGCAAGATAATACAGCCTGTGGTGGAAGGCGTGGTTGTGATCGCAGGCGGGGGAGATTCGGCTGTTGTAAAAGAAAATATTATTGAGACAATACAGGTATTATTTTCCGTTGATGCGAATAAGATAAGAGTAGTAAAAGGGAAATCCAATAAAAATTAAAGGGGAGAATGACTTGAAAAATATGATCAAGAAGAATCAGGTGATGATAACTGCCCTGGCGATAATGATCGCAGTCGCAGGATACCTGAATTTCGCAGGAACAAAAGTAACGGATGAGGAAATTCTTACGGTAAACGGAGAGATAGATACGGACGATATGGGTAATATCGACGTGGCAAATGAAGATACCGATTACAGCGCATTGTTGGACTTGTCGGATGAGGATATTGAACAGACTTCAGGCGATATACCAAGTCTGGACAGCGACGTGGAGGTAATAAGCCAGGATACGGCGGAGGAAGCTGCGGAAGAGGTGCTTGGAGAGACGGAAACGCCGGGAGAGGCCGTATTTACATCTTCCACAGGCACATCGGCTTTATCGGGAGCCAAGCTGCAGAAGGAGCAGACAAGAGCGCAGAATAAGGAGACCCTTTTAGAACTGATCAATAACGCCAACGTAAGCGAAACGCAGAAGCAGGAAGCAGTAAACAGCATGATCTCACTTACGGACATTGCGGAGAAAGAGACTGCGGCGGAGATCCTTCTTGAAGCCAAGGGCTTTTCGGACGCCATAGTCAGTATTGACGGCGATACCGTGGACGTAGTGGTGAATACGGCAGAGTTAAGCGAGGCGCAACGCGCGCAGATTGAAGACATAATAATACGTAAGACAGGCGTAAGCGCCGATTCAATAGTGATAAGCACAGTTAATTCAAAATAGTGCATAATTTATTAATTCATGATACAATAAACTCAGGACGGACAACATGAGTCCCAAGAATTACGTCGCAATTCTATACCGGAAGGATTTAAAGTGTTCGCTTTAAGCGGCGGAGCGTTAAGGAGGCATAAGATGAAGAGAGTTTTTCTGATTGTACTGGACAGCTTTGGGATAGGAGAAATGGAAGATGCGGCGGATTATGGTGATAAAGGCACTAATACCATTAGATCCGTATCTTCCAGTTCTTATTTTGATATGCCCAACATGGGCAGAATGGGACTTTTCAATATTGACGGAGTAGACTGCGGGGCTAAGGTTTCTGCTCCTGCCGCGAGGATAGCGCGAATGAAGGAAGCTTCCAGGGGGAAAGATACAACCATAGGCCACTGGGAAATTGCGGGAATAATATCCAAGGATCCTCTTCCTGTTTATCCCAACGGTTTCCCTAAGGAGATCATTGACCGTTTTAGTGAGATGACGGGGAGAGGAGTATTATGCAATCGTCCCTACTCCGGCACAGAGGTTATCAAAGACTATGGCGATGAGCATGTAAAAAGCGGAAAGCTTATCGTTTATACGTCAGCGGACAGCGTTTTTCAGATCGCCGCGCATGAAGATGTCGTTCCGGTGGAAACTCTGTACGAATATTGTCGTATGGCGAGGAAGCTGCTTACCGTAGAGCATGGCGTAGGAAGAGTCATTGCGAGACCTTTTATTGGAGAAAACGGTAATTATGCGAGAACCGCAAGGAGGCATGATTTTTCATTGGAGCCGCCGGCAGTTACAATGTTGGATCAACTTAGCGCTGCGGGCAAGAGCGTTATTTCTATAGGAAAGATATATGATATCTTTGCCGGGAAAGGGATCACGGAATATACCTATACCAAGGGAAATGAAGAGGGAATAGAAAAAACGATCGAATATATGGACAAGGACTTTGAAGGTTTATGCTTTGTAAATCTGGTGGATTATGATATGCTTTACGGGCACAGGAACGATATTGACGGGTACGCCAAGGCCTTAAGTTATTTTGATGGGAAACTTCCGGAAATCTGCGCAGGACTGCGTAAAGACGATATACTTATGATAACGGCGGATCACGGCTGCGATCCGGGATATACGGTATCTACCGACCATTCAAGGGAACATACTCCCTTTATAATGTATGGAGCAGGGGTGGCTCCGGCCAATCTGGGAACAAGGGCTTCATTTTCTGACATTGGTGTCACAATTTTGGACTATTTCGGAATAAAACCTGAAATTGAAGGGAGTTCCATGCTCTGATCACATGCAGGGCAAAATCGTAATAAGATTTACTGATATATGGAGGATAAGAACGTGGGCAATTATGCAGACGAAATTAACAGAAGAAGGACTTTTGCCATAATATCTCATCCCGATGCGGGAAAGACGACTTTAACGGAGAAGTTCCTTTTATACGGAGGAGCCATCAATCTGGCAGGCAGCGTAAAAGGAAAGGCGACTGCCAGACATGCGGTATCAGACTGGATGGCAATTGAGAAAGAGAGAGGAATTTCGGTAACATCATCCGTATTACAGTTTGAGTATGACGGTTTTTGCATAAATATACTGGATACGCCGGGACATCAGGATTTCTCTGAGGATACTTACAGAACGTTAATGGCTGCGGATTCGGCCGTTATGGTCATAGATGCGTCGAAGGGCGTTGAGGCCCAGACCAGAAAACTTTTTAAAGTGTGCGTCATGCGCAAGATTCCCATTTTCACTTTTATAAACAAAATGGACAGGGACGCGAACGATACATTTGAGCTTCTGGACGATATAGAAAAAGAATTGGGAATAGCGACTTGCCCCGTCAACTGGCCCATAGGTTCCGGAAAGGCTTTTAAAGGGGTATATGACAGGGAAACCAAAAGCGTAGTTACTTATTCGGACACCGAAAAAGGAACCAAAGAGGGACATGCTACAGTGATACCTGTCAGCGAACAGGACATGCTCCTGTCATATATAGGCGATGAGGCTAAGGAGAAGCTGACTGATGAGATCGATCTTTTAGACGGGGCAAGCGCCGAATTCGATCTTCAAAAGGTACGCGCCGGAGAACTGACGCCCGTGTTCTTTGGATCGGCGCTGACAAATTTCGGTGTTGAGATATTTTTGAAGCATTTTCTTAAAATGACGACAGCTCCGCTTCCAAGGAAGGCCGATGTGGGACTTATAGATCCCGTGGAAAATGAATTTTCGGCGTTTGTGTTTAAAATTCAGGCCAATATGAATAAGGCGCACAGAGACAGGATCGCGTTTATGCGCATCTGTTCCGGCAAATATGATTCCGCCATGGAAGTTAAGCATGTACAGGGAGCCAAGGTTATGAAACTGTCCCAACCGCAGCAGATCATGGCGGACGAGCGTAAGATACTTACGGAAGCTTATGCGGGCGATATAATCGGAGTATTTGATCCGGGAGTTTTTTCTATCGGGGATACTCTCTGTATGCCCAAAGAGCAGTTTACGTATGAGGGAATACCTACCTTTGCGCCTGAACATTTTGCGAGGGTCAGACAGGTCGATACCATGAAGAGAAAACAGTTTATTAAGGGAATTACCCAGATTGCGCAGGAGGGCGCGATACAGATATTTCAGGAATTCAATACGGGAATGGAAGAAATAATCGTAGGCGTTGTAGGCGTGCTTCAGTTCGATGTCTTAAAATACCGTCTGGAGAATGAATATAATGTAGAGATCCGTCTGGAAAATCTGCCTTATGAGTATATACGATGGATCGAAAATAAGGATATTGATCCGGACAAGCTTACGGGCACCTCTGATATGAAGAAAATTAAAGATTTAAAAGGTGATCCGCTGCTTTTGTTCATAAATCAGTGGAGCATAGGCATGACGCTTGAGCGTAATGAAGGATTGGTACTGTCTGAATTCGGTAAAAATTAGGGTCCTGTTTTCCTTCATTATGAAAAGGTCTGACTGAGCGGACGCCAAAACGGCAGAAGGTGATTTGATGAAAAGAGTTTTTTGCTTATTTTTAAGTATGGTGATTTTGACAGTCAGCCTTGTTCATCTTAAAAATTACAGGAATGAAGGCATTTTGCCGGCAAAAGAAGAAAACATGCCGGCAGAAGAAAATCTGTCGTCAGAAACGGAAAATCCGCCCAATAAAATAACAGTTGATATTTTAGACGAGAAGGAAGACAACGCCATACTGGTTTCCAAAAGTGATGATACTTCATATGGAGAGAAACTTCCAAATGGCGACAGTATGCAGCAGCTTTTGGAAAAACAGGATGATCATTATGCGTATACTACCCTTGACGATGCAGGAAAAGAGCTTTATATGGAGATTTTGTGTGCGCTGACGGAATTTAAGAAAGACGTGAGGCTGTCCTGTGTGGACAATGATGAGATATCGCGTGTCTTTCAATGTGTTTTGAATGATCATCCCGAAATATTTTATGTGAACGGGTATACTTATACGCAGCATACTCTTGGTGATATTGTAAAGAAAATTACATTTACCGGGAATTATACCATGAGTGAAAAAGAGGTGGAAGAGCGTCAAAGACAGATAGATAATTATGTAAACCAATGTTTTAGCGGGCTCTCTCCGCAGGCTGATGAGTATGAAACGGTAAAATATGTTTATGAGTATATAATTAATAATACTGAGTACAGTGACAGTTCAGCGAATAATCAGAATATATGTTCGGTATTCCTGGACGGCAGGTCTGTGTGTCAGGGTTATGCCAAGGCGACACAGTATCTGCTGCAGAAGGCCGGGATAAAGGCGGAATTGGTGCTTGGCGAGGTATCTACGGGGGAAGGACATGCGTGGGATCTGGTAAGCATAGATAACGAATGGTATTATGTGGATACAACATGGGGGGATGCCTCTTATCAGGCAGTCGGTAAAGGCGGAAGTTATTCCGAAGATAAGATACCGACCATAAATTACGATTACCTGTGTGTGACTACAAAGCAGCTTAACAGGACGCATACCATAGATAATGTTGTGGAAATGCCGCAGTGTATATCTGATTCTGCCAATTATTATGTCAGGGAAGGTCTGTATCTGTATTCGATAGATGAAGAGCAGCTTAAAAAGATCTTCCGTGACGGATATGACAAGGGCAGCGCATATGTTACGTTGAAATGCGATTCAGAAGAGATTTATAATAATTTGTATGAGCGTCTTATAACCGGGCAGGAAATATTTCGTTATCTTGACAGTGACGACAAAGTCGTATCTTATACTGAAAATGCCGGTCAGTACAGTATGAGTTTCTGGTTAGTATAGAGAATAGTACGGTTAGCGAAACTTAATGCAGTATAATTGAATGCAGGATAACTCAATACTGAATGCGGTATAACTGAATGCAGTACAACTGAATGCAGTACAAGAAATAATACTATGCAAAATTTATAAATTTTGGTATACTTATTCAAATTGGTAATATCCATTAAGAGATCGGAGGAAGTTTAAATGGAGCAGGAAACCGGCAGGAATATACTGGAGTTACAGGAAGATGAAAAGATAGGCAGCGTTAAGATAGCGGATGATGTGGTCGCAATGATCGCTGCATTGGCGGCGACGGAAGTTGAAGGCGTTGCGGCTATGGCAGGAAACGTTACAAATGAACTGCTTAGCATGGTAGGCGTAAAAAATATGACTAAGGGAGTGAAAGTAGACGTTATATCAAGAAAGGTCAGATTAGATCTTGCTATTATCATGGAGTACGGATACAATATCCCTGCTACCTGTCAGCGCGTACAGTCAAAGGTTAAGAATGCGGTTGAGAATATGACCGGACTGGATGTGACCGATGTTAATATACGGATAGCAGGCGTTAATTTATCTAAAGACAAATAGGACGAAATAGGAGCTTATATGACCAGAAGAGAATTAAGAGAACAGATTTTTAAACTTTTGTTTCGTATAGAATTTAACGGACCGGACGAGATGCCAAAGCAGGTTGAACTGTTTTTTGAAGATGAATGCGTTGCAGATGTAGAAGATACGGAATATATTAAGTCCAAGTATGAAAAGATCGTGGCAAATCTTCAGGCGATCGATGATATGTTAAATGAGAAAACTGACAAATGGGATACCTCAAGAATGGGAAAGGTAGACCTTACCATCTTAAGGCTCGCCGTTTATGAGATTGTTTATGATGATGATGTGCCTACGGGAGTAGCGATCAATGAGGCAGTGGAACTTGCCAAGAAATTCGGTCAGAAGGCCTCATTTGGCTTTATAAACGGGATTTTGGCAAAATTTGCTTAAATAATTATATAACAGGTGTTATTATGCCCAATGTATATACGGTAGCGCAGGTTAATTCTTATATTAAAAATATGTTTACGCAGGATTTTATGCTAAGATCGATCGCAGTTAAGGGCGAGGTAAGCAATTGCAAGCATCATACTTCCGGACATATTTATTTTACATTAAAGGACGGGAATAGTTCGATAACATGCGTTATGTTTGCCGGAAACCGCAGAGGACTTGATTTTGAGATGACGGACGGTCAGCAGGTGGTTGTAAACGGCACAATCGATGTATATGAGAGGGATGGAAAATATCAATTATATGCACAGCAGATCAGACGTGAGGGTTCAGGCGCCTTGTATGAGAGATTTGAACGTCTTAAGGCTGAACTTGAAGAAAGAGGGATGTTTGCCGAAGAATATAAGCAGCCCATACCGTTATACATAAACAGGTTGGGAGTTGTTACGTCACCCACCGGCGCTGCCGTAAGAGATATAATACAGATAGCTTCAAGAAGAAATCCATACGTGCAGATCATACTTTATCCGGCGATAGTTCAGGGAGACGCGGCTCCTGCAAGCATTGTAAATGGCATACATGCAATGGAGAACTATGATGTTGATGCCATTATAGTCGGGAGAGGCGGAGGTTCCATAGAAGATCTGTGGGCTTTCAATGAAGAGATGGTTGCTCAGGCTGTTTTTGACTGTCCCATTCCCATTATATCGGCGGTAGGACATGAGACGGATACGACGATCACTGATTTTGTCGCGGATCTGCGCGCACCGACCCCGTCTGCCGCGGCAGAGTTGGCGGTCTTTCCGGTAGAGCAGTTAAATTATAAGATCAATGAATATGCCGGTAAAATGCAGCATTTGTTCATGAAATATATGGACGGTCTGAGAAACCGGACAGAGCATTACAGAGTGCAGCTTAAATATTTAAGCCCTTCCGGACAGCTTAGGGAAAAACGTACATATATGGCGCAGCTTGACGATACATTACGGCTTCTTATGTCGCAGAAGATTTCTGACAGACGGCATAAACTTGCCATTTGTATTGAAAAACTGAAAGGTTTATCACCTCTTGAAAAGTTAAATCAGGGATATGCTTATGCAGCGGATGTCAATGGGAAAACGATATCCTCCATAAGTCAGATAAAGCTGCGGGATGATATTGACATATATGTAAAAGACGGCATAATTTCCGCCAAGGTTACAAAACTTAATAAAACAGTGTGGGAGAATCCTGATGAGCCATGATATGAGCAATGATATGATCAATGATATAAAAGAAAAAACAGATAATGTCGATGCTTTTTCAGAAATTTCACTGGAGGAAGCCTTTGAAAAGGTGGAGACGGTAATAGAGCGGTTGGAGGATGAGGATATTACTCTTGAAGAGTCATTTGCCGCTTATAAGGAAGGCATGAAACTGCTTGAATATTGCAACAGAAAAATAGATAAAGTGGAAAAGCAGGTACTTAAAATAAATGAAGACGGTGGATTGGATGAATTTTCACGAAATATTGAATAAAAAAATTTCATATATACAGGAAGTATTGGATAAGTATCTTCCAAAGGAAGAAGGATACCCGAAGACTGTCATTGAGGCAATGAACTATTCCGCGCTGGCCGGCGGGAAAAGACTGCGTCCTTTATTGATGGCTGAAACCTATGCCATGTTTGGCGGAAGTGAAGATCTGATAGAGCCTTTTATGGCAGCCATTGAAATGATACATACATATTCCCTTGTGCATGACGATCTCCCTGCAATGGATAATGATGATTACAGGCGGGGAAGAAAGACGACGCATGTGGTATATGGAGAAGGCATGGCCGTATTGGCCGGGGACGGACTGTTAAATTATGCTTTTGAGACAGCCTGTAAAGCGTTTGACGGCGCGCAGAGCCTTGAAGATTATAAAAGAGTGGCCTCGGCGCTTAAAGTTCTGGGTAAGAAAGCCGGAATATACGGTATGATAGGCGGACAGTGCGCCGATATCGAGGCGGAAAATAAGCCGGAAGAGGTAACGGGAGAAACCCTGCTTTTTATCCATGAACATAAAACGGCGGCTCTTATACAGTGCGCGATGATGACAGGCGCCATTCTTGCCGGAGCCGACAGTGAAGCGGTGGATATCCTGGAGAAAACCGCTTATAATATAGGCGTCGCATTTCAGATACAGGACGATATCCTGGATGTGACAGGAAATTCGGAAGTGCTTGGGAAACCGGTGGGAAGCGATGAAAAAAATAATAAAATAACATATGTTACCATATACGGGCAGGAAAAGTCCGCGCAACAGGTTGAAGTTTTGTCAAACGAAGCGATCGAAATGCTTCAGTCTTTTGAAAACAGAAATATCTTTTTGGAGAAGCTTGTAGGGAAATTAATACACAGAGAGAAATAAAGGTGAGTACCATGTATTTGGAGCAGATACAAAAAACCAATGATATAAAAGAAATAGGCGCCGAGCACTATAATGAACTGGCTGAAGAAATAAGGCAGTTTTTAATTCAGACCATAAGCGTTACGGGAGGTCATCTGGGATCTAATCTGGGCGCGGTTGAGCTGACCATGGCGCTCCATTTATTTTTAAATCTCCCGGAGGACAAGATAATCTGGGATGTAGGGCACCAGTCATATACGCACAAGATACTGACCGGCAGAAAAGACGGTTTTGTCAATCTGCGCAAATATGGCGGGATAAGCGGTTTCCCGAAACGCAAAGAAAGCGACTGCGACTGTTTTGACACCGGTCACAGTTCCACATCGATATCCGCGGGACTTGGTCTGGTCAAAGCAAGGGACTTAAAAGGAGAAAAAAATACAATAGTATCAGTTATCGGAGACGGCTCTCTTACGGGCGGCATGGCATATGAAGCCCTGAATAACGCTTCCAGACTGGAAACTAATTTTATAATAATATTAAATGACAATAACATGTCCATATCCGAGAACGTCGGCGGAGTTTCCAAATATTTAAACAGTATCAGGACAATGGACATGTATCTTGATATAAAAGAGGGAGTATATAAATCCCTGCACGGCAAGTCCAAATCAAAAGATAAGATGGTGTCCCAGATAAGGCGTGTCAAGAGCAGCTTTAAACAGCTGATAGTGCCGGGAATGTTTTTTGAGGATATGGGTATTACTTACCTGGGGCCGGTAGACGGACATGATATCAACGCCATGCTCAGGATGTTTAAGGAAGCCAGAAAGGTAAGAGGGGCGGTCATAATCCATGTCATTACCCGGAAAGGCAAAGGTTATGCTCCGGCGGAGCGCCATCCTGCTAGATTTCACGGCGCGGAGCCGTTTGAGATAGAGACGGGCATACCGAGCAGACCGAGGAATAAAGCCAATTATACGGATATTTTTTCTACCGTAATGTGTAAGCTTGGTCAGAGGGACGAAAAAGTGGTCGCGATAACTGCGGCAATGCCGGACGGAACCGGACTTAAACGTTTTCGCAACATGTATCCGGACAGATTTTTTGATGTGGGAATAGCGGAAGAACATGCGGTTACTTTTGCGGCAGGTCTTGCTGCGGGAGGACTTAAGCCTATAGTGGCGGTATATTCCTCATTTTTGCAAAGAGCGTATGACCAGATACTCCATGATGTGTGTTTGCAGAACCTTCCTGTTATCTTTGCGATAGACAGGGCAGGACTGGTAGGCAGCGACGGGGAGACTCATCAGGGTATTTTTGACCTTTCATACCTTTCTTCCATTCCGAACATGCACATTATGGCGCCTAAGAATAAGTGGGAGCTTTCCGATATGATCAAGTTTGCGCTTGCATATTCCGCGCCGTTTGCAATACGCTACCCCCGCGGAGAGGCCTACGACGGCCTTCAGGAATACAGGGAACCCATTGATTTTGGAAAAAGCGAGAGGATTTATTCGGAGAAGGATATTATGCTTCTGGCAGTCGGCAGTATGGTGAAAGTGGCCGTTGAAGTGCGCGATAAGCTTAAAGCTATGGGGTATTCATGTTCACTGACCAACGCCAGATTTGTAAAACCCATTGATACGGAGAATATAAAGGAAGCCTGCAGGAATCACCGACTTATCGTTACAATGGAAGAGAATGTGGCGAGCGGCGGCTTTGGGGAAAAAGTCAGAGAATATGTGGATTCCCTTGATACAGACGTTAAACTGATAAATATTACACTGCCTGACGAATATGTGGAGCATGGAAATGTAGATCTGCTTAAAGAAGAAACAGGCATAAATGCCGATTCCATTATTAAAAGGATATTAAAGCGTTAAAAGGATATTAAAGCGTTAAAGGGCATGGTCGTATAAATGAAAGAAAGATTGGATGTGCTGCTTGTAAAACAGGGGCTTGCGTCTTCAAGAGAAAAAGCCAGGGCGGTCATAATGGCAGGCAGCGTTTTTGTAAACGGACAGCGCGAAGATAAAGCCGGTACTGTTTTTAATGAAGATAAAGCGCATATTGAGGTGAGAGGAGAAACGCTGAAATATGTAAGCCGCGGGGGGCTCAAGCTTGAAAAGGCAATGCAGGAGTTCCCTATAGAGCTCGCGGGCCGTGTATGCATGGATATAGGAGCTTCTACAGGCGGTTTTACGGATTGTATGCTGCAAAACGGAGCGTCGAAGGTTTATTCCGTGGACGTGGGGCATGGACAACTGGCATGGAAACTGCGTGAAGACGAACGCGTTGTATGTATGGAAAGGACTAATTTCAGGTATATGAAACCCGGAGATATCGATGATCGTCCGGATTTTGCTTCTGTTGACGTCTCTTTTATTTCTCTTACCAAAATACTTATTCCGGCAAGAAATCTTTTAAAAAGCAAAGCGGGGATGGTATGTCTTATTAAACCTCAGTTTGAAGCGGGACGGGATAAGGTAGGAAAAAAAGGCGTTGTAAAAGAGCCGGAAATACACGAAGACGTTGTAAGAAAGATAATAACCTACTCTGATCTGACGGGTTTTGAGGTAAAAGGGCTCTCTTTTTCGCCGATAAAAGGTCCCGAAGGTAATATCGAATATTTGCTTTATCTTATCAAAAGAGATAATATAGAAAAAAAGATTGAGGATATGACCGAACATGATGCGGAGTGTGCGCTTAAAGAGCTTATGGAGAACAAAAGAGGTATGGGCATGGAAGAAGCCGTGCAGGGCCTTATTTCCGATACCGTGAATGCGGCGCATCAGATACTTGATAAATAGACGGAGCTTTATATCATTATGAAGAATATTTTACTTATAACAAATAAAGAAAAGGACCCTGAAGGGAAATATACCAAGCGGATAAAGTTCTATCTTGAGGCGAAGGGCGTCAATGTTACATGCATTTTTGAAAAGTATTCCGAAGAACCCGGCGTGGACGAGTTGGAGCTGCATCCGGATAATATCGAATGCGCGCTTGTGCTCGGGGGAGACGGAACTTTGCTTAAAGCGGCAAGAGACATGATGGTCTATGAGGTGCCGCTGCTTGGGGTAAATCTTGGGACTCTTGGTTATCTTACGGAAGTGGAGATCGGAAATATCGAGCATGCATTGGACAGGCTGCTTTCAGGGGAGTTCGTGTTGGAAGAGCGCATGATGCTCGAGGGCAGGGTTTATCATAAAGACAGTGATGATGAATATGACGTTGCTCTTAACGATATTGTAATTGCCCGCTGCGGAACGCTTAAAATGCAGAAATTCGACATATATGTAAACGGGCGTTTTTTACACGGATACAGCGCGGACGGAATGATAGTCGCTACTCCTACCGGCTCAACAGGCTATAATATGTCGGCAGGAGGGCCTATAGTCGAACCGTCGGCCAGTATCATAATGCTTACGCCCATATGTTCGCATACGCTTAATACCAGAAGCATCATATTATCGTCGGATGATGAAGTTATCATCGATATTCCGTTAGGACGCGACCGCGCGATACAGTCCATGGAGGCAAGTTTTGACGGCGCGCATAATATCATGCTGAATACGGGCGACAGGATAGTTATAAGAAGGGCCGCCAAAACGACGGGGATACTTAAGTTAAATACTGAGAATTTTCTGGAGATACTGCATAAAAAGATGGCTGATTGATCTTTGCAAAGAAAGAGGATTATAATGTTAGTAAGTCTGCATGTGAAAAATCTTGCATTAATTGATGAGACAGAGGTATATTTCGGTGACGGTCTTAACATACTGACCGGAGAGACCGGAGCCGGCAAATCCATTATCATTGGCTCGGTAAATCTTGCTCTCGGAGCCAAAGCCGGACGGGATATGATACGTGCCGGAGCCGATTACGCCCTGGTGGAATTGGTCTTTCAGGCGGAAAAAAAGGAACAGTTGGATAAAATAAAGCTTATGGAGATCCCGGTGGAAGACGACGGCACGATAATAATCCAAAGACGCATCATGCCTTCCAAATCAGTATGTAAGGCAGGGGGCGAGACTGTCAGCGCCAGACAGCTTAAGGCGCTTGCGGAGCTGCTTATCGATATTCACGGGCAGCATGAGCACCAGTCGCTGCTTTCGGAACAGAAGCAGCTGGCCATCCTTGATGATTATTCCGGAGAAAAACTGGCGCAAAAAAAGGGTCTGCTTAAAGATTGTTACGAGCGGTATAAGGAAGTCCGTAAACAGCTTTTGGACAATGATACCGATGAGGAGACCAGAAAAAAAGAGGCTTCGCTCGCAGAGTTTGAAGCTGCCGAGATAGAAGACGCGGCGCTGATAACGGGTGAAGACGAACAACTTCAGAAAATTTATCAGAAACTCGTGAACGGACGTAAGATAAGGGAAGCCATGTCGGCCGCGCACCATATGAGCGGTTACGAAAACGGAGGAGCCGGAGACTCTATCGGCAGAGCGATAAAAGAAATACGCCAGGTCGTAAATTATGATGAAGCGCTGCAGGAACTTGAACAACAGCTTCTTGACATCGACAGTCTGCTCAATGATTATAACAGGGCGGCCGCGGATTATCTCTCAGAGGCGGGTTTTGATGAGAAAAGGCTTGACGAGACAGAAAAAAGGCTCGATGTGATAAATCATCTTAAGTCAAAATATGGCAATACTATTGAGGATATACTTACATATTATCAAAAGCTGCAGGAAAAACTGGAAATGTACAGGAACTATGACGAGTACAGGCAGAAACTGCTAAAGGAAGAAAACTCCCTTAAAGAAGAACTTTTAAAACTCTGCGGCGAGATATCGGCGATCCGTCAAAAAAGCGCCAAAAGTCTCGCAGAGTCGATGAAAAATGCGTTGGTAGACTTGAATTTTATGGACGTGCGGTTTGAGATCGCAGTGGAACCGGATGAAGAAAATGCAGGCGCAGACGGGTATGACAGGATAGCGTTTATGATATCCACTAACTCCGGCGAGGCGATAAGACCTCTTTCACAGGTCGCAAGCGGCGGCGAACTCTCAAGGATAATGCTTGCCTTAAAAACCGTGCTTGCAGACCGGGACGATATCGAGACGCTTATATTCGATGAGATCGATACCGGCATAAGCGGCAAGACAGCGTGGAAAGTTTCAGAGAAGATGGGAATACTTGGAAGAAAACATCAGATAATATGCATTACGCATCTGCCTCAGATAGCGGCTATGGCGGACAATCATTTTCTTATTGAAAAATCGTTGAAAAATGAACGGACAACAACACAGATATATAAACTTGACGATGAAAGCAGCGTGGAAGAACTTGCAAGAATGTTAGGCGGAGCGAGTATTACCGAGAATGTTTTAAATAATGCAAGGGAAATGAAAGAATTGGCAGCAAAAACCAAACAATATTAAATTAAAATTTAAGATTTATAGCATAATAAAAAGGACATACTTTATATGTATGTTCTTTTTTTAATGCTTAAAGACTGAAGCATAAGCTGCAGAATCGTGCCTGCGGGAAGGATGCGGCTTTAGATGGTAAACAGAGCCCGGTCTTGAAAATGCGGATATATATTTGAAAGACATATGTATATTGGAAAGAGGGATGTATTTTGATATGAATGATTACAAGATAAAAAAATATCGCAGATTTTTATATATATTGCTTGCAGTGGCCGCGTTGTCCCTGATGGCGGCCGTGTATGCGGATTATTGGAAAAAGATGCCTTCTGCCATAAAGATACGCGCAGGCGTGGAGCAGCAGCTGGATTTTCATGTTCCCGCTTCCGGTGAGATTTATCAGGATGAGGCTGTGGAGAGCCTCTCAAGGCAGGTAAAGAGCCTGCATGTAGACTTTTCCAAAGGAGTAACGCTAAAGGCCAACCAAATAGATAATTACAAAATGGAGCTTAAGCTTTTTGGCGTTATTCCTTATAAAAGCGTGGATATACAGGTCATTCAGGATAAAATGATTGCTCCGTCAGGCATTCCCATAGGAATATATGTTAAAACTAAAGGAGTTCTTGTAGTGGGAGTGGGAGAGTTTAAAAATATAAACGGAGATACGGTTTCCCCGGCGAATTATATTCTCCGGTCCGGCGACTATATCATGGAGGTAAATGGCAGGGAGATAGAAAATAAAAAACAATTCATTTCATTGATAGAAGAATCGGACGGTGAGGAAATGGTCTTAAAGATCAAACGTAATGAAGAGATCACTCAGGTAAGGATACAGCCGCAGAGCAATCAGAGCGGGGAATGGAAACTTGGGATCTGGATACGCGATAATGCGCAGGGGATAGGAACTTTAACTTATATAGATGAAAACAATACATTTGGCGCGTTGGGGCATGGTATCAATGACGTTGACACCTCCACTCTTATGCAGTTGGAAGAGGGCAGTTTATATAAAACAGAGATAATAGGCATTACCAGGGGAAAAGACGGCGCGCCGGGCGAACTTACGGGTTATATTGAATATGAAAACGACAATGAGATAGGAAAGATCACAAAAAATACCGCGGAAGGTATTTTCGGTGTC
Organism: uncultured Lachnospiraceae bacterium; assembly: GCA_947631625.1. Classification (GTDB taxonomy): domain Bacteria; phylum Bacillota; class Clostridia; order Lachnospirales; family Lachnospiraceae; genus UBA3282. The sequence goes on from CANRMA010000002.1 coordinate 179,635, forward strand.
TGCAGCAGCCAAATTGCGTCATCCTGTTCATATGAGCCCATACCCATTGCGTTAAAACAGGAAGTGCGCACAGGCGCGGCTCAGATTATCTGCTCGGTAACTGGAGAACCTGAGTTTTATGATATAGAAATAGAAGAACTGCATCTTGAAAACAATAATGTGAACAGGGGACTGGTCATAAAAATAACGGATGAGGAGCTTTTAACTCTGACAGGCGGAATCATTCAGGGAATGAGCGGCAGCCCCATAATACAGAACGGTAAGTTTGTAGGGGCGGTAACCCATGTTCTGGTGCAGGACGCTGCAAGCGGGTACGGAATTTTTATAGAAAACATGCTTGTTCAGTAAAATTTTGCATAAAAATAAATGCGATGACTAAATATTCCATATAACCCTTGCATTGTTTATAATATTGGTAGCATAAAATGGAAATAAAAGGAAACTTGTTATTTCCTAAATATTCTGTAGGAAATCTGCAGTAAAATGGGGGAATTTTATGGAACAATTAAATTTAACCGTAACAAGAGATAACGAAAATGTCTATCAGATACTTAATAATCTGATGAACGGAGACAAAGAATTTCAGATAATGATAACGGTTCCGTCAGTTAAAAACGAAAAAGAGTTAAAAAACACACATTCTGACGTTAAAACCGAGATCGCGCGCGACCTTGAAAGAGATGTGACGGGTATGATACATGAAATAGGAGTGCCTGCGCATATAAAGGGATATCAGTATCTGAGGGAGGCCATAATGATGTCCGTTGAGGATGTTGAGATGCTTGGTTCCATCACTAAGATCTTATATCCCACGATCGCCGCGAAATACCAGACCACTCCAAGCAGGGTAGAGCGCGCCATAAGGCATGCGATCGAGGTGGCATGGTCAAGAGGCAAGATGGAAACTTTGGATTCGCTTTTCGGATATACGATAAATACAGGAAAAGGAAAGCCTACCAATTCTGAATTTATAGCGCTCATCGCCGATAAGATAAGACTTCAGTACAGAAAATAAATGAGGAAATCATAAATTAATCCTTTTATTACATGAAAAAATGAGTTATAATAAACGCAAGACTTATGTATGTTGGAGGGTTATTTATGAAGAAGATCTTATTTGTTGCATCTGAAGGCGTGCCTTTTATAAAAACCGGCGGCTTGGCGGATGTTGTAGGTTCACTGCCTAAATGTATTGATAAAGAATATTTTGATGTAAGAGTAATTCTTCCCAAATATACCTGTATGTCACAGAAGATGAAAGACCTGCTTAAATACAGGACGCATTTTTACATGGACTTTCATTGGAGAAATGAGTACGTAGGTATTCTTGAGGCAGAAGTGGACGGCATCAGGTACTATTTTATCGACAATGAATCATTTTTTAACGGATTTAAGCCATACAGCGATAATGCTCTTTTTGAGATCGAGAAATATGCGTATTTTTGTAAGGCGGCTTTGTCCATACTTCCGGTTATCGACTTCAGACCGGACCTTATCCACTGCCATGACTGGCAGACAGGACTTATCCCGGTTTATTTAAAAGAACGTTTCCAGGGAGGAGAGTTCTATCGGGGCATCAAGACGGTTATGACGATACATAACCTTAAATTCCAGGGTAAGTGGGGAGTAAAAGAGGTACAGGAGATAACGGGCCTGCCTTCATATTTCTTTACGGCAGACAAACTCGAAGCATATAAAGACGCCAACCTTTTAAAAGGCGGTCTTGTTTATGCCGATGCGATCACTACAGTCAGCGATACATATGCGCAGGAGATTAAGACCGCATTTTACGGAGAAGGCTTAAACGGTCTGCTCTGCGCAAGGGCGAACGACCTGCGCGGCATAGTGAACGGTATCGATTATGATGAGTTCAATCCCGAGACCGACTCTGAAATAGAATTTAATTACAATGCGGTGAATTTCCGTAAGGAAAAAGTAAAAAATAAACGCGCGCTTCAGGCTGAACTGGGGCTTACACAGGATGACAGGACCATGATGATAGGTATTGTCTCAAGACTTACCGGACAAAAAGGGTTTGATTTAATAGCATATGTTATGGATGAACTTTGCAATGACAATGTTCAGATCGTTGCGCTCGGAACCGGTGAAGAACAGTACGAGAATATGTTCCGTCATTTTGACTGGAAATATCATGGCAAGGTATCTGCCAATATTTATTATTCGGACGCCCTGTCTCATAAGATATATGCGGCAAGTGATGCATTTCTTATGCCTTCGCTTTTTGAGCCCTGCGGCTTGAGCCAACTCATATCCCTGCGTTACGGAACCGTGCCTATCGTGCGTGAGACCGGCGGGCTTAAAGATACCGTCCAGCCTTATAATGAATATGAAAGCACCGGCACCGGCTTTAGTTTTGTCAATTATAACGCGCATGAAATGCTTAGCACGATCCGTTATGCCGAGGCCATTTACTACGATAAGAAAAGAGAATGGAATAAGATTGTGGACCGCGCCATGTCGGCTGATTTTTCATGGCATGTGTCAGCCGGGAAATATCAGGAGATGTATGACTGGCTGATAGGCTGAGTTAAAAGCTGTTATTTTAACTTATTTATTAAAGAACGGATGGAAATAATATGGCACAACAGAAGAAAAAGAACAGCTTTGTGCTTCAGGCCGGCATTCTTGCGGCTGCCGGTATCATCGTAAAAGTGATAGGCCTGCTGTACAGAAGCCCGCTGACCAGCATTATAGGGCTGGAAGGAAACGGCTATTACAGTTCTGCTATCAACATTTACACTATAATTTTATTGGTTTCGTCGTATAGCATACCCTCTGCCATTTCAAAAGTCATCGCGCAGCGACTGGCTTATAAGGAATATCGAAATGCCCAGAGGGTATTTCAGTGCGCGCTCATCTATGTGGTAGTAGTGGGGGGCGCTGCCTCGATCTTCACTTTTTTCGGCGCGCCTTGGCTGGTAAAAGTGGAAAATGCGATACCGGTCCTGAGGGTTTTTGCGCCAACCATATTTTTTTCGGGGCTGCTTGGCGTGCTCAGAGGATATTTTCAGGCTCACGGAACAATGGTCCATACTTCCATATCACAGATATTGGAGCAGATACTTAACGCCATAGTCAGCATACTTGCGGCGTATCTGTTGATACGTATGGCGGCGGGCGCGGACGAAAGCACAAGGGCCGTATATGGCGCGTCGGGCAGCGCCATTGGCACCGGAGCAGGCGTGCTTATCGCGCTTTTATTTATGTTCGGCATGTACCGTCTCAATAAAGACATAATACGTAAAAGGGTAGAAAGAGACCGTACGTCTGATGATGAGAGTTATAAAGATATATTTAAGGTAATAATAACAACTGTTACGCCATTTATTTTAAGCACATTTGTATATAACTGTTCCACGGTAGTAAATATGTATATATATCAGCATATAATGATAGACTATGCGGGAATGGACGAGGCTTTGGTGGTGATACAGTATGGAATATTCGCGACTCAGGCCATATCCATAGTAAATATCCCAATAGCCATAGCCTCTGCGATGTCGTCAGCGTCAATACCTGCCATATCCGCTACTTTTGCAACTCACAGGGAAGATGAAACACGTCATAAAGTCAGACAGGCTACATGGATGACCATGCTTATAGCCATACCTTCGGCAGTCGGGCTGTTTGCTCTTTCCAGACCTATAGTGCAGTTTATCTATCCCCAGAAGGAGGCGCTTGATACCGCTGCGAATGTGCTTGGGGTGCTGTCTGTAACAGTCGTGCTTTACGGACTTTCCACACTTACCAATGCGGTGCTTCAGGGCATAGGCAAAGTAAATATTCCGGTGGTCCATGCGATAGCAGCGCTTGTTGTGCAGGTAATAATACTTGTACTGCTGCTCATTTACACCGATCTTGACTTATATGCGCTTGCAGGCGCTAATATTGCCTATTCGCTTATGATGTGCATATTAAATCACATAGCTGTGAGAAAATATCTGGATTACCGTGAAGATATCATGAAAACCTATGTAAAGCCATTTATTGCCGCCGTCTGCATGGGCGCGTCTGCGTTTGTGATCTATAACGGTCTGTATTACATTCTTCCCATGAACCGTCCGGTTCTTCTTATATCAATTGGGATAGCATGTGTTATTTATTTTGTGATAATAATTGAACTTAAAGTGGTCAACGAGGAGGAGCTTAAAACTCTTCCCAAAGGCGATCTGCTTGTTAAGATCGCTAAGAAAGCTCATTTATTAAAATAACATAAGTTATTTAAAAATCCTTCGTAATTTCATGAATATTCCATCCTGATTTGGAAGATAATATCAACGACAAAAATTAAATCAGGAGGTAACAAAAGTGGCAAATTTATCAGAATTGGAATTACAGAATCTTCGTCATCTGATGGGCGGCTATGATGTTTCACACAACAAAATGAAAGAGTATGCAGAGTGCGCGACTGACTCTCAGGTAAAGCAGTTCTTTGAAAAAGGCGCTCAGACTGCAATGCAGAACAAGCAGCAGTTGATGAAATTCTTAGGTTGATTGAAAAAATAACGGAGGTAATTTATTATGCAGATGCAGGAAAAAACAATGGTGGCAGATACTTTGACCGGAATAAACGGAGAACTTATACGTTTCGGTGAGATGATACCGCAGACAGACAATAAAGAGTTAAAACAGACTTTAAAGCAGTTCAGAAATGCCTGTGAGCAGTCACAGGAAGAACTCTATGAGATAGCAAGGGAAAAATCATACTATGTTCCGGCAGCAAAGGCTACTCAGGAAGAAATAGATCATGTGAAGTCCTTATTCACCGATAAAACTTTATAATATCTCATTTGAGCGCTGTAGCAGAAATTAATAACATTTGTAATTTATATTAAATTAAATCTTCCTTTAATTTTTAAACGGATTTGAAGACCCTATAAAATTAAAGGAAGATTTTGTAATATTGATGCATTTATTCAAAGAGGAATATAATTTTATAACACCTGTTGTATATTCGATATATCTGAATCTATCATCATCGAGTAATTTGTGTAGTACACAACAAAGCCCGGTTTTGCGCCGTTTGGTTTCTTTACGTCTTTTTTTCTGAGGTAATCGACTTCCACCTTTTCCTGTCCGCGGCCCCTGGAGTAGTAGGCGGCAAGTCTTGCGGCCTCCTCAAAGGTGGCATCCGGGAGTTCTTTGCCTTCGGATCTGACTATCACATGGGAGCCCGGTTTCTTCTTGGCGTGAAACCACCAGTCGTTTCCCGTGGCGAATTTGAAAGTCAGTTCATCGTTCTGGTAATTATTTTTACCTACATATATATGAAAGCCGTCTGAGCTTATATAGTGAAAAGGTTTAGCGGTTATCTTTGATTTCCCGGCGCCGCCCTTTCTTCGTATATAACCGCTTTCAATAAGCTCTTCTTTGATCTGCACCAGGTCTTCTTCCTGCAGGGCGATATCAAGGGCCGTGGAAATGGATTCAAGGTGTTCGATTTCCGCCTTTACTTCCAGTGTAAGCCCGGAAAGCGCCTCATAGGTGCGCTTGAGCTTTCCGTATTTATCAAAATATTTTTTGGCGTTCTCCGAAGCGGTAAGCGTTTCGTCCAAAGGGATAGTGATCATTTCATTGGTATAATAGTTGAGCGCTTCGACTGATTTCGCGCCGGGCTGCGCATTGTAGCCGTAGGTATTGAGAAGTTCCCCGTAAATGCGGTATTTATCGCGCTTTTCGGTATCCTTCATCTGTTTTGTCTGCAAATCGTATTTCTTTACATTCCGTTCAAGCGCGGTCTGGACTATCTTACGCAGATCTGCGGATTTCTGGCGGATCCTGGTAAGAGTATTTTTTTCGGAATAATAGTGTTCCAAAAGTTCGCTTATTGATGAATAACGCTTGTTATTTTTATCTGCGTAAATAGTGAGCGGAAAAGGAGCAAACTCTATGGGCGCATTGTTATCATAAATTATAGTCGGTTCAAAGTCCCCGTTTTTTATTTTTTCCATAACGGAAATCAGGTTTACATAAATGTCTCCAATGGATTTTTCCGACAGTGAGCCCGCGGGCATATCGCCGTCTGTTTTCGCCCTGTAGCACAATTCCTGCGCCATAATGGGCGAAAGCCCCGTATACGAGCTGTATATGGCTTTGTACACGGGCATGGGAAGAGAAGATATTTTGTTATAAAATTCATCTTCCCGTGATGTAAGCAGTTTTAACGGGTCGTCTTTGTCCTGAGTCTTAGGGATAAAATATTCTCTTCCCGGAAGCACTTCGCGTACTGAGCTGACCATGCCGGAAATGTGCTTTATGCTGTCTATTATCATATTTTCTTCATTGCAGAAAATTATGTTGCTGTGTTTCCCCATTATTTCAATAACAAGTGTTTTTTCGCAGGTATCGCCCATTTCGTTAAGATGTTCCATCCGTATCCTTATGATACGTTCGAGTGACGGTTGGGTAATGTCCAGTATCTTCGCGTTACGGAGATGTTTTCTTAAAAGCATGCAAAAGACCGGGGCATTCATCGGGCTTTGCTTGTTTTTCTCCGTAAGATAGACAAGGGGAAGCGAAGCGTCGGCCGACAAAAGAAGCCTGTACTGGTTTCCGTTGTTCTTGATCGTGATAAGAAGCTCATCCGACTCCGGCTGGGCGATTTTACAGATCCTTCCGCCTTTAAGGCAGTCATTCAGTTCTTTTGTGATATTTGCAACAGTTATTCCGTCAAAAGCCATATTATCATGTACCGAACCTTTCCGCATAAAATAGCATGCATTCTATGAAAGTGATATTTTGCCATGGGGGCGTTGATGCTTCCGCCCATGTAGATTTTACAATAAATCGTCTGCTTTTTCAATCTCCTGATACTTGACTAGACTCTTTGATTATCCTATAATAAAGTCGATTACCCATAAAAATATTTAATTCGTTATTTTACGGCAGAGAATTATAAAAGCAAGGCTGCATGAAAGGGGTTTTAAATAGGAAACCCGCAGTTTTGCGGAAATGGAAGATGAAGATGATAAAGAGCATGACCGGTTTCGGCAGGTGTGAAGTTGCCGAGGGAGAGCGTAAAATTACAGTAGAGATGAAGTCTGTCAACCACAGGTATATGGATGTCAACATTAAGATGCCGAAGAAGCTGAATTTTTTTGAGGCAGCCATAAGGAATGAACTTAAGAATTATATCAATAGAGGTAAAGTGGATATTTTCATAACTTATGAAGATTATACCGAGTCCAATGTCTGTGTCAAGTACAATAAGGAGCTTGCGGGAGAGTACGTTAAGTATCTGGAGCAGATGGCGAAAGATTTTTCCCTGGATAATGACGTAAGGGTATCCGCTCTGTCAAGATATCCGGAAGTCTTAAGCATGGAAGAACAGACCGTGGACGAAGAAGAACTGTGGGCGCTGTTAAATAAAGCGATAAAAGGCGCGGCAGAGGCCTTTGTTGAGACAAGGATCAAAGAGGGCGAGAATTTAAAGAACGACCTTATAGACAAACTCGACGTTATGTTGGAGCATGTGGACTATATAACGGAGCGTTCGCCTGAGATAATTGATGAATACAGGAGAAAATTAAAGGATAAGGTTAAGGAACTGCTTGAAGATGCACAGATAGACGAGAGCAGGCTTGTAATGGAAGTCACCATCTTTGCGGATAAGGTATGCGTGGACGAGGAACTGGTGCGCTTAAGAAGCCATATAGAAACTACAAGGGAAAATCTCATACAGGGCGGAAATATAGGACGGAAGTTGGATTTTATCGCTCAGGAAATGAACAGGGAAGCCAATACGATACTTTCCAAGACCACGGATCTGGAGACGTCCAATCATGCGATAGAGTTAAAGACTGAGATAGAAAAGGTGCGCGAGCAGATACAGAACATAGAATAGTATAACATGTGTTATTTAATGCGGACGTACTGCGGAGACGATATTTTGGGAAAACTGATCAATATAGGATTTGGAAATGTTGTAAATACAGGTAAGATCATAGCGGTTGTAAGTCCTGATTCGGCGCCGATAAAGCGTTTGGTGCAGAAGGCAAAAGAAGGCGGATTTGCGATTGACGCCACTCAGGGCAGAAAGACCAAAGCCGTGCTTGTAATGGAAGATAACAGAATAGTGCTGTCTGCGCTGCTTCCGGAGACTATTGCGGGAAGGGCAAGAGAGGACGGTATGGATATAAAGAAACAGTCAGAGGATGGAGATACGGATGAATGACAAGGGGATTTTGATCGTAGTTTCCGGATTTTCGGGGGCCGGCAAAGGGACCATAATGAACAGGCTCATACACGAGTATGACGATTATGCGCTTTCCGTATCGGCGACTACCAGAGCGCCGAGAACCGGGGAAGAGGACGGAAGGGAATATTTTTTCCTGAAAAAAGAAGAATTTGAGAAAAGGATAGAAGAAGGCGGTTTTATAGAGCACGCCTGTTATTGCGATAACTATTACGGGACGCCCAGAGCCTATGTGGAGAAGCAGCTTGACGAAGGCAAAAACGTGGTGCTTGAAATAGAAATACAGGGCGCCATGAATATACGGAAGCAGTTTCCGGACGCGCTGCTTGTCTTTGTAACTCCCCCGGATGTAAGGGAGCTTGAGAGGCGGCTGAACGGCAGAGGGACTGAGGAGCCTGAAATTGTGGCCAAACGGCTGAGACGCGCGGCCGAGGAAGCCGAAGGAATGGATAAATATGACTATATACTGGTTAATGATGATCTGGAAACCTGTGTGAAGCAGCTGAATGAGCTTGTAAAGGCGGCCCGCAGCGCTCCGGTCAGAAATAAAGAATTTATTGATAATATCAGAGCAGAGCTTAGCGCTCTTGCGAAAGGAGAAGAATAATGTTACATCCATCTTACACAGATTTAATGAAAGTAGTAAACAGTGAGGTAGAAGAGGGCGATGAGCCTGTAGTCAGCAGCCGCTATTCAATAGTAATGGCGACTTCCAAACGCGCAAGACAGCTTATAGCAGGTGATGATGCGCTCATAGAAAATTATGAGGGCAGAAAACCTCTTTCAATCGCGGTGGAGGAGCTTAATCAGGGTAAGATCAAGATACTTGGCGATGAAGATATTGAGGATGAAGATATGTCTGATGGAGATATATCCGGTGAAGATATGTCTGATGAAGACATGGTTAATGAAGATATGGCGGCCGAAGAGACGGAAGACACGGTCATGTCAGAACAGGATGCGGATGCCGACGGGCAGACCGATGCAGAATAAGCGCCATGGCTTCAGAAAAGATCTTCTTTGTTTCTTTGGGCTGTGATAAAAATCTTGTCGATTCAGAGATGATGCTTGGACTTTTGTCCGAAAAAGGCTATGAATTTACGGACGATGAGACACAGGCGGATATAGTTGTCGTCAATACCTGCTGCTTTATAAATGACGCCATGCAGGAGAGCATAGATACATTGCTTGATATGGCCGGACTGAAAAAAAGCGGCAGCTTAAAGACACTTGTCGCGGCCGGCTGCCTTGCGCAGCGATATAAAGAAGAAATACAGAAAGAAATTCCCGAAGTGGACGTCATTATCGGCACTACTGCGATAGATGAGATCGCGCAGGCACTTTCGGATCTTAACAATCATTATAAAGAAACGGACGCCGCGCCGCTTACGGATACTAAGCGTATTGTAACTACGGGCGGCCATTATGCATATTTAAAGATCGCAGAGGGTTGTGATAAGCATTGTACTTATTGCATAATACCTAAGATACGGGGAAAATATCGCAGCGTTCCGATGGACAGTCTTGTAAAAGAGGCGCGGATATTGGCGCAGGGAGGCGTCAGGGAGCTTATACTGGTCGCGCAGGAAACTACGGTTTATGGCATGGATTTATACGGTAAAAAGATGCTGCCTGACCTGCTTAGGGAATTGTGCCGTATAGACGGGCTTGTCTGGATACGCATCTTATATTGCTATCCGGAAGAAGTTGATGATGAGCTTATAAAAGTTATAAAAGAAGAACCTAAGATCTGTCATTATCTGGACCTGCCGATACAGCACTGCAGTGATGATGTGCTTAAACGCATGGGACGCAGGACGGATAAGGCAGGCCTTATAAGCGCCATAACTAAGCTGAGAAAAGAAATACCCGATATCTGCATAAGGACCACGCTCATTACCGGTTTCCCGGGGGAGAGCGAAGATGAGCATGAGCAGCTTATGAACTTTGTGGATGAGATGAAATTTGACCGTCTTGGAGTTTTTACCTATTCACAGGAAGAAGATACTCCGGCGGCCGTCATGCCGGACCAGATATCGGAAGAGGTCAAGCAAAGACGGCGGGAAGAGCTAATGCAGCTGCAGCAGGAGATCGCCTTTGAGGCGGCGCTTTCCATGGAAGGAAAAGTCGTTGATGCCATGATCGAGGGAAAGATAGCGGACGAGGACGCATATATAGCCAGAACTTACAAGGATGCGCCTGATGTTGACGGTTTTCTTTTTATTAATACATACAGAGAACTTATGACAGGTGATTTTGTAAAAGTAAAGATCACCGGAGCAAATGAATATGATCTGATTGGAGAATTGGAAGATGAACTTACCCAATAAGCTTACGATATTTCGTGTAATACTTATTCCTGTTTTTGTAGTATTCATGTTGGTTGACATAACAAGTGCAGATAAATGGATATCGCTTGCAATCTTTATTGTGGCGAGTCTGACTGATATGTTGGACGGAATGATTGCAAGAAAATATGGTCTTGTGACCAATTTCGGCAAATTTATGGACCCTTTGGCGGATAAACTGCTTGTATGTTCGGCGTTAGTCTGCCTTGTCGCAATGGAGAGGATACCCGCATGGGTCGTTATCATAATAATTGCAAGAGAGTTTATAATAAGCGGTTTCAGACTCATTGCCGCAGACAACGGAGTAGTGATTGCAGCAAGCTATTTCGGCAAATTTAAAACTGTGTTCCAGATGGTCATGATATGTCTCATGATCGCTGATATAGAGGCAATTGCGCTATTGACCGAAGTAGTCATGTGGGTGGCGGTCGTTCTGACGATCGTTTCGCTTATTGATTATCTGGTAAAAAACAAAGACGTTATGAAAGAGACAAAATAGAGGTATCGGCATGACAGTAGAGATCATTTCGGTTGGAACGGAAATTCTTTTGGGAAATATAGTTAATACCAATGCGGCGTATCTTGCCGAAAAGTGCGCGGCGTTGGGACTGTCCTGTTTTTATCAGGACGTGGTGGGCGATAATGAGGAACGGCTTATGGGCGTTATCAGGACTGCTTTGTCAAGGGCGGATATACTGCTTATTTCAGGAGGCCTTGGACCCACGCAGGATGATCTGACCAAGGAAGTCGCGGCCAAAGCGCTTGGAAAAGAACTTTACTTACATGAGCCAAGCAAGCGGATGATAGAGGAATTTTTCCAAAAAAGAGGTATTGAGATCACGGAAAATAACTGGAAGCAGGCCATGATGCCCGTCGGCTGTATAGTTGTGGAAAATCCCAACGGCACGGCGCCGGGTGTGATAATGGAAGATAACGGCAGGCATGTTGTGCTTATGCCGGGGCCGCCCAATGAATTGATGCCTATGTTTGAAAATTCCATTATGCCATATTTAAACGAACTTGAACCGGGCATTATTTATTCCCAGACCGTAAAAGTCTGCGGCGTGGGTGAGAGCAAGGCGGAGTCAATGGTGGAAGATCTGATAAACACACAGAGCAATCCCACGATCGCGACTTACGCCAAGACGGGCGAGGTTCATCTTCGCGTGACCGCCAGGGCCGAAGATGAAAAAGAGGCCAGAAAACTGGTAAAACCTATAGTTAAGGAGTTAAAGGGACGCTTTGGCAACAATATTTATACCACCCAGGAAGAGATCACTCTGGAAAAAGCGGTAGTCGATCTTTTGTTGGCCAATCATCTTACGGTATGTACCGTAGAGTCGTGTACAGGCGGCATGCTTGCTGCAAGGCTAATAAATGTTGCGGGAGTGTCGGAAGTATTTAAGTCAGGCTATATAACATATTCCAATAAAGCTAAACGCAGGATTCTGGGTATCAAGAAGCCTCTGTTGGAAAAATACGGCGCGGTAAGCCCTGAAACCGCCAAGGAAATGGCAAAAGGAGCCGCGATAATATCCAAAGCGGATGTGACTGTCGGCATAACCGGAATTGCAGGCCCTGACGGCGGTACGGACGAAAAACCCGTAGGGCTTGTTTATATCGCATGCAATGTATGCGGCCGTACAAATGTTAAGAAATATAATTTTTCCGGTAACAGGATGAAAATACGTGAAAACAGCGTTTCAGCCGCATTGTCGCTTATGCGCGAATCAATACTAAAGTATTACAGCGAAGTGACTTTCGGTTCCAATAAATAAATATGTGTACTGAAAAATATGTGTATTGAAAAATATGTGTATTGAAATAACGGTATCGGGATAAGATTTCAAAAATGCTGAAAGAAAGGCGCGGTTATCAAAATGAGTGATCAGGAACAATTAAATGTATGTCCTAAGTGCGGCGCGCAGATGGACGACGGAATATGCAGGAACTGCGGTTATGAGACTACCGGGCAGCCTGTACGGGATGATAATGAGGTTTATGGCGTTACTGATGTATATGAATCACAGTCTGCCGGCGATGTATATAAGGCACAGACGGGTGAGGATATATATAGGTCCGCTTCAGAACAGGACCAAAGCCAGGATATATACGGGTCTGCATCAGAACAGGATCAGAGTCAGGATATATACGGGTCTGCTTCAGAACAGGTTCAAAGTCAGGATATATACGGGGCTGCTTCAGAACAGGGTCGGAGTCAGGATATATACGGGTCCGTTTCGGAACAGGATCGGAATCAGGATATGTACGGTTCCGGTACGGATATTGTAACCGGGATTAAAGGGGGAAGATTTTCAGGTATCAGCCCTACATATAATGATGGCTATGGAACACAGTATGGGGGAACCCCATATATGACGGACCAATCCGGCAGTGCATACACCTTAAACGGAGCGGGAACGTCATATCCGAATAACGGCAATGCATACAGCGGAAGCGGAGCGGGAACGCCATATCCGAATAACGGCAGTGCATACAGCGGAAGCGGAGTGGAAACGCCATATCCGAATAACGGCAATGCATACAGCGGAGGCGGAGCGGGAACGCCATATCCGAATAACGGCAATGCATACAGCGGAAACGGAGCGGGAGCACCATATCCGAATAACGGCAATGCCTATACCGGAAATACAGGAGCGTCTTATCCTAATAATGGGGGCATGTATACAGGCGGTGCGTCTTATCAGGGTTATGACAGTGACTATGGCAAAAACAGGTATCAGAATACGTCGGATCCCTATGGAGCCAATAATTACGGATGGTATAACGGATATGATAATGGCATGAATAATCCGTACAGTCCTTTTGCCATACCGCAGAAAAAAAAGAACACAGGTTTAATAGTGGGTGTTATTATTGGCGTGATCGTTCTGTTCCTCATAGCTATATTTGCATTACTTTATAGAGCGTTTGCTTCGCTTAATAAAGAAGAGCGTCGTTATGAAGATTATAATAATGATGATTATTATAATGACGGCTATGATTTTGATGATGACTATGATTTTGATTATGGCTATGACGATGATTACGGTTATGATGGCAATTATGGTTACGGTAACGATTATTTCTATGATTATGGTGATGATGATTTTTATGATTATGGCGACGGCTATGGTTATGGAAATGTTCCGTATTATGATTATGATTTTGGCGGCGGATATGATGACGATTATGGCGACGATTACGATTATGATTCGGACGAATACTATACGCTGCATAACGATATCAAAGACGATCTGTCCTATACCGTTGAAATAGAGGATCTTGATTATGATGCGGATAATGATAATGTGTCGATTTCGGTAAGTTATCCTGTGATATCAGGGAATAATGTACCCAATCTTGATAAAATAAACAGTGATATTGAAAAGAAAGTAACCGGGTTCACAGATAATTATGAAGATATCATCTCATCATATCCTATGGGTGAGGATGATGAATTCATTGCAACTGTGGAAGGTTATGTAACCTATATGACTGAAGACGTGCTTAGTATCGTATTTAAAGAGGACGGTTATTATTCGGCTTATTATGGGCTCGCCAGTCTGTATTGCATAAACATTGACATGAAAGACGGCGTTATTATGGAAAATACCGGTATCATTGATGTCGATGATGAATTTTCAATAGATTTCAGGAAGCGCAGCGATATCCAGAACGGAGCTTATCAGGAACTGGCGACAATGACCGATCAGCAGATAACAGAGTATCTTAAATCCAAAGATAATCTGATAATTTTCTATACGCCACAGGGAATGGAAATAGGTTTTAACCATCCTAACGGTTGGGTCACCGTTACTTATAAAGACTATGAAGATTTTTTGAAGATTTTTTAGAGTTAAATATTGGCGACTGGGATCTCTTCCGGGAAAACCAAACCGTTATTAAAGCTGACGGCTCCTGTGATATGGATATTGCAGAAGGCGTCGGCTTTTTATTTTTGCCGCTATTTTTGGTTATTTTCAGCGTATAAGAAATTGCTTGTCTGTAGGCGTATGAGAATGTAGGCGTATAAGAATTGCTTTCCTGTAGGCATATGAGAATGTAGGCGTATAAGAAATTGCTTGTCTGTAGGCGTATGAGAATGTAGACGTATAAAAATTGCTTGCTTTATATTATGATATGTGTTAAATTAAGCTTATCCTGAAGGATATTCGCAGATATTCTGGTAAACAATTCCGGCGTTTCGCCTCAGAATCATATTTATAAATGGGAAATGGGTTTAAAAGCGTTATTGAAAATATAAAAATGTGGTGAAAAATATTGTTAAAGGGATGTTTATCGGACTTTAAACATGATATTATTGTATTAGAAAAAACGAAACGTTAAACTTTATGTTGACAAAATCGAACATTTGTTTTATTCTAATAATGATTAGAACAAATGTTCTAACGGAAAAAGGAGATCTGGTATGGAAAAAGAAGAAAAGTTAAAAGCGTTGGATGCTGCGATAGGGCAGATAGAGAGACAGTTTGGAAAAGGCGCGATAATGAAGCTTGGCGATCCTACGGTCCAGCTTAATGTTGAGACCATTCCTACAGGTTCGCTCAGCCTGGATATTGCGTTGGGCTTAGGTGGTATTCCCAAGGGAAGGATCGTTGAGATATACGGGCCTGAATCAAGCGGTAAGACAACGGTTACGCTTCATATGATAGCGGAAGTACAGAAACGCGGAGGAATCGCGGGTTTTATAGATGCGGAACATGCGCTTGACCCGGTATATGCAAGAAATATAGGCGTTGATGTGGATAATTTATATATTTCACAGCCTGATAACGGCGAGCAGGCATTGGAGATAACTGAAACAATGGTTCGTTCCGGAGCCATAGATATTGTAGTTGTAGACTCTGTTGCAGCATTGGTGCCAAAGGCAGAGATTGACGGAGATATGGGTGATTCGCATGTGGGACTGCAGGCAAGGCTTATGTCACAGGCGCTCCGTAAGCTTACGGCAGTCATAAGTAAATCTAACTGTACGGTAGTGTTTATAAATCAGCTGCGTGAAAAGGTCGGGGTTATGTTTGGAAATCCTGAGACTACGACAGGCGGACGCGCGCTTAAATTCTATTCTTCCGTAAGACTTGACGTAAGAAGGATAGAATCTCTTAAGCAGGGCGGAGAAGTGATCGGTAACAGAACCAGAGTGAAAGTTGTTAAAAATAAGATAGCGCCGCCGTTTAAAGAGGCGGAATTTGATATCATGTTCGGCGAGGGTATATCTGTTGTAGGGGATATTCTGGATCTGGCAGCGGATAACGGTATCATTAATAAGAGCGGCGCATGGTATGCATATGAGGGAAATAAAATAGGACAGGGCAGGGAGAATGCCAAACAGTATTTAAAAGATAATCCTGCAGTGTGTGACGAAGTGGAGCGTAAGGTAAGAGAACTTTTTAATCTGGGTACCGACGAGCCCGCGGCAGACAGCGTTGAAACTGCCTCTAAGAAGGGTGAGACCAAGGCAGGGAAGAGCGCATCAAAAGCTGAGGAGTCCATATAGGCGATGACGGTTAAGGAGATTACGGCTATTACTAAATCCAGGTACAGGGTAGTTCTTGAAGATGATCATGCTTTTGTTTTATATAAAGGCGAGCTCAGGCGTTATGATATTAAGCAGGGTGAAGAACTCAGTGAAGATGCTTATACGAGCATAGTTACAACCGTTCTTCCAAAGAGAGCCAGACTGCGGTGTTTAAATCTTTTGAAGACGAAAGATTATACGCGTAAACAGCTTGAAAACAAGCTTAAACAGGGCGGATATCCACAGGATATAATAGAAGATGCGCTTTCTTATGCAGAATCGTACAATTATATCAATGATGACAGATATGTCAGGGATTTTATAGAGTACAACATACAGACCAAGAGCAGACGGCGTATTGAGAATGATCTTATGAATAAAGGAATAGGCAGGGATATCATAAATAAGATATTCGACGAACTGGAATCGGATGGGCTTGAGATAGATGAAGAAAGCATGATACATGAATTGTTACATAAAAAAAATTATAATGTACAAACCGCAACTAATGATGAAAAACGAAAAATGTTTTCATTCCTTTACAGGAAAGGGTTCCATTCCGACATAATTCGCAGAGTTCTTTTGCTTGACATAACATAATTTTAGAGGTAGAATTAGTATGTTGTAATTTGCTAATTAGAATGTTTCACAGACATTTGTACAATGAAAACTAAATAAGGAGGTGCTCCTGTAGATGCTTAGTATTGTTATAGCAGTGCTCATTGCTCT
The DNA here is from genome assembly GCA_947631625.1 of uncultured Lachnospiraceae bacterium. GTDB lineage: Bacteria > Bacillota > Clostridia > Lachnospirales > Lachnospiraceae > UBA3282. The sequence goes on from CANRMA010000002.1 coordinate 196,469, forward strand.
TGTTATAGCCGTTCCCGTCACTGCATTGCTTGCTGTCAATTACCGTAAAAAAGTGGTTGAAGCCAAGCTTGGAAATGCGGATGAGAAGGCGAGGGAGATCATTGATGAAGCTCTAAAAACAGCTGAGACTAAGAAACGGGAAGCGTTGCTTGAAGCCAAGGAAGAGACGATCCGCACTAAGAGCGAATTGGACAAGGAAATCAAGGAACGTCGCGCAGAAGCTCAGAGATATGAGCGCAGGGTTCAGCAGAAAGAAGAGAACATCGATAAAAAATCAGAGGCTATAGAGAAAAAGGAAGCCGGCCTTGTTGCAAGAGAAGAAGCTCTTGAAAGGCAGCGTGAGGAAATTGCAAAACTAAACGAGCAAAGATTACAGGAACTGGAACGAATCTCAGGTCTTACCTCCGAACAGGCAAAAGATTATTTGTTGAAAATTGTTGAAGATGATGTAAAACATGAAGCTGCTGTCATGATAAAAGAGATTGAGAGCAGAGCTAAGGAAGAAGCAGATAAGAAGGCCAAGGAATATGTGGTAACAGCCATTCAAAGATGTGCTGCGGATCATGTTTCGGAAACTACGATATCTGTTGTTCAGCTTCCGAATGACGAAATGAAAGGAAGAATAATCGGTAGAGAGGGACGTAATATCAGAACTCTTGAAACTATGACCGGCGTTGATCTGATAATAGACGATACTCCGGAAGCGGTTATCTTATCCGGTTTTGATCCTATTCGTCGTGAGGTTGCGAGAATTGCGCTTGAAAAACTTATTGTGGACGGACGTATCCATCCGGCCAGAATAGAAGAAATGGTTGAGAAGGCGCAGAAAGAAGTAGAAGTAATGATAAAAGAAGAGGGTGAAGCAGCTACACTTGAAGTAGGTGTACATGGCATTCATCCGGAGCTTGTAAGATTACTTGGTAAAATGAAGTTTAGAACCAGTTATGGGCAGAATGCATTGAAACATTCGATCGAGGTAGCGCAGTTATCAGGACTGCTTGCCGCGGAGATGGGTTTGGATGTGAGACTGGCCAAACGCGCAGGTCTGCTGCATGATATAGGTAAAGCGGTTGACCACGAAATGGAAGGCTCCCATATACAACTGGGTGTGGAACTTTGTAAGAAGTACAAAGAATCACATATTGTTATTAATGCAGTAGAGTCCCATCATGGCGATGTTGAACCTCAGAGTTTGATCGCATGTCTGGTACAGGCGGCAGACACCATTTCAGCCGCAAGACCGGGAGCAAGAAGGGAAACATTAGAAACATATACAAGCAGGTTAAAACAATTAGAAGACATTACAAACAATTTCAAAGGTGTTGATAAATCTTTTGCTATTCAGGCAGGTAGAGAGATTCGTGTTATGGTAGTTCCGGAACAGATTACGGATGCGGACATGGTATTGCTTGCACGTGATATTTCAAAGCAGATAGAGGCTGAATTGGAATATCCGGGACAGATCAAGGTCAATGTTATCCGTGAAAGTCGGGTTGTCGACTATGCTAAATAGCTATTTAAAACTCTGTAGAGAAATCTGCAGAGTTTTTTAATTTTTATACTTGTTTTAATCCGGTTAATGTAGTAGAATAAGTTGCAGTGTATGTTTGTATACAATTATTCAATTATAAAAACAAACAATACTTTCATGGCATGGAGGAGAGATATTATGAAACCGTACAAAGAGATGAGCAAAGAAGAACTTTTATCATTGAAGGCAGAGCTTGATAAACAGTTTAAAGATGCTGAGAGTAAAGGGCTTAAACTGGATATGTCAAGAGGAAAACAGTCAGTCGCCCAGCTTGATATGACTATGAGTATTATGGATACCTTGGATTCGAAATCCGTATTAAAGACAGAAGGCGGAATGGATTGCAGGAATTACGGACTTATGGACGGCATTCCTGAGGCCAAGAAGCTTATAGGCGATATTATGGGAGTCCCTGCGCAGAACGTGATCGTATTCGGCAATTCCAGCCTCAGTATTATGTATGATATAATATCAAATGCCATGACGCATGGTATTATGGGAAATACACCCTGGTGTAAGCTTGATAAAGTAAAATTTTTATGTCCGGCGCCCGGATACGACAGGCATTTTAAGATAACTGAGCATTTCGGCATAGAAATGATAACGATCCCCATGACTGCCGACGGTCCTGATATGGATATGGTCGAGAAGTATGTAAACAGTGATGAGGCCGTAAAAGGAATATGGTGTGTTCCCAAATATTCCAATCCGCTCGGAATATCTTATTCTGATGAGACCGTAAAAAGATTTGCCAATCTTAAACCTGCCGCAAAGGATTTCAGGATAATATGGGATAACGCTTATGCGGTCCATGATCTGTATAAAGATAAACATGATGAGATATTAGAGATTTTAAGCGAGTGTGAAAAGGCCGGAAATCCGGATATGGTTTTTGAATTATGTTCAACATCCAAAATAAGTTTTGCGGGAGCAGGTATTTCAGGTCTTGCGGCTTCATTGAACAATCTGGATCACATAAGAAAGTCCATGACGGTGCGCACCATAGGTTATGATAAGGTAAATCAGCTGCGTCATGTGAGATTTTTTAAGGATATAAATGGTATAAAGGCGCATATGATGAAACATGCGGATATTATCAGGCCGAAATTTGAGGCGGTGCTTTCGGTTCTTGACAGAGAGCTTGAAGGGCTTGAAATAGGAGAATGGACGAAACCTATAGGCGGATATTTTATATCTTTTGATTCTATGGAAGGCTGCGCGAAGGCTATAGTTGCCAAATGTAAGGAAGCGGGCGTTGTCTTAACGGGAGCAGGCGCCACATTCCCTTATGGCAATGATCCTAAGGACAGTAATATACGTATCGCGCCTACTTTTCCGACGCCGGAAGAGATGGCTGCGGCGACAGACCTGTTTGTGCTCTGCGTTAAACTTGTGAGCGTGAATAAGTTGTTGGAAAACATGAACTGACATAGCGGTAAATGATCCGTCAGGAAAGGCATGGTTATTGATATGGAGAAATTTGAGCGTTTGGATAGGACTCTGGTACATAAGGGAGCTATAATAGATTATTATCAGGATACAGTTAAAGTTCCCAACGGAAATATAGTAAAATGGGATTTTATAGGACATAAGGGAGCGGCGGCCGTAGTGGCTGTGAATAATGACGGTAAACTGCTCATGGTCAGGCAGTATCGCAATGCGCTTGACAGGGAAACGCTTGAAATACCTGCGGGCGGTCTCGAAAGCATAGAGGAGCCGACTTCTGTTGCGGCAGCAAGAGAGTTGGAGGAAGAGACCGGATATAAAGCCGGAAAAATAGAGCTTCTTATAACAATCAGAACCACAGTCGCTTTTTGTAACGAAAAAATAGACATATATGTGGCAAGGGACTTGACGCCAAGCCGTCAACATCTTGACGAAGATGAGTTTATCAACGTTGAGTCGTATGATATTAAAGAGCTGAAACAGATGATCTATGACTGTAAGATCCAGGATGGCAAGACGGTAGCGGCTTTGCTCGCATATAGTGATAAATATTGCAAATAATGTGTATACCCCCGGCCGGTCCAACATATATTTAGGTAGTTGGAAAGAGGGTATGAGTATGCTCCCAAAGCAAAATTCAAAAACGGGATATTATCTGTTGTATATGTTCCTGCTTGGTTTATTTCTGGGTATATTGGCAGTTAATATCAGGCATGATGTCTGGATAAATGACAATGGACTGTTAAATGCGGAAATGATGCGGAGGCTGCAGGAAAGTGAACCGGACGGGAGTTATCTGTTTGGTTATATCATAAAACACAGATTGTCGGCGGTATTGATCGTGGGGCTGCTTGCGTCTACAGTCATAGGCCCGCCGATAGTTTATGCATATGTGTGTTATCTTGGAGCGGGAGCCGGATGTATGCTGTCTGTGGCAGTCATCCGTTATGGCGTCAGAGGGCTTTTATTTATGGCGGCCGCCATATTTCCTCATGGGCTTATACTGATACCTGCATATCTGTTTTTGTTTATGTGGAGTATGGATCTTAACAGAACTCTCTACCCGGGGACAATAGGGTTAGACGGTCATTATTATCACAGAGGACGGCTTATACTGCAAAAAACGGTAAAGCTGACCGGAATTTTAATTTTGGTAGTCGCGGGCTGCATGTTGGAAAGTTATGTAAACCTGAAAATATTGCATTTGATCCTGGAAATATTTTGAAAATATTGATAAGATATTTTGGATATATTAAATATTTTAAATTTCTATAAAAAAAATTTAAGAACTTTTTAAAATTTTTTTCAAGATATGGTAGACATAATTTTTTATCCAAGCGATATGTTGTGTTTGTGTTAAAATGTGAGGAAAATGCCACAAAAATCGGAAAAAATCCATTTGATTTTCTTTTAAAATCTGCTTATAATGTTTAATGGGAAGTGGTTTCATTAACATAAAACCATGTAAGAAAGGTTTCCGGATCAATGGAAAAAGATATTGAGGCATTTATATCATATTTGCATGACGTAAAGAAAACTTCAGATAATACAGAACTCTCATACAGGCGTGATTTGGAAAAGCTGCAGCGCTTCATGGCACAAAAAGGCATTGTCAGCACTGCGTCGGTTGATTATGAGGATCTGGCTTCTTATGTTAAATATCTGGGCGATAATAAATTTGCAACGGCTACTATTTCAAGAAATGTAGCTTCTATTAAGGCTTTTTACCATTTTCTTATGCAGGAAGGGTTGGTATCAAAAGACGCTTCAGAGAAGTTAAAGGCGCCTAAAATAGAGAAAAAACTTCCGGAGATCCTTTCACCTGACGAGGTTGTCAGGCTTTTAGAGCAGCCGGACGGTGCTTCGCCTAAGGAAATTCGTGATAAAGCCATGCTTGAGCTTCTTTATGCCACCGGAATACGCGTGACAGAGCTTATAAGCCTTAAACTTACAGACGTCAATATGAAAATGGGCCTTATCGCCTGCAGGGACTCCAATAAGGAGAGGCTCATTCCTTTTGGAAATGCTGCCAAGGCGGCGCTTGAAAAATATCTTAAAGAGGCAAGAGAGACAATGCTCGGAGACAAAGAATCGGACATACTCTTTACCAATTGTTCAGGCAAGCCTATGAGCAGACAGGGTTTTTGGAAATTAATAAAGTATTATGCGAATAAAGCAGGCATAAAGGCGGATATTACGCCACAGACGCTCAGACATTCGTTCGCGGCCCATCTGGTGGAAAACGGAGCGGACTTAAAGAGCGTACAGGAGATGCTCGGACATTCTGACATATCCACTACACAGATATATGCTAACTTAAAATACAACCATATAAAAGACGTATATGCAAAAGCTCATCCGAGAGGATGAGCTTCTTTATCTTATTCATAATCTTATTCATAATCTTATTCATAATCTTATTCATATTCCGCTATATCGTAGATCAGTTTTTTGGATTCTTCCCAGCCAAGACAGGAATCGGTTATGGATTTGCCGTATATGCCTGTTCCTATGGCCTGACTGCCTTCCTCTATATAGCTTTCTATCATAACCCCTTTTACTAGCTTATAAATATCGGGATTCAGCTTTCTGCTATGCATGACTTCCTTGACTATTCTGACCTGCTGCTCGTATTCCTTGTTGGAATTGTTGTGGTTGGCATCTATTACGCAGGCAGGATTAACGATATCCCGTTCATTATATAACGCTAAAAGCCTGTTAAGATCTTCATAGTGATAGTTCGGAATACTCTGTCCGTTTTTGTTTACGGCTCCGCGAAGCACGGTGTGAGCAAGAGGATTGCCTGAAGTCTGCACCTCATAGCCCCTGTATATAAAAGAGTGGGGGTGCTGCGCCGCATAGACGGAGTTGAGCATGACCGAAAGCGTTCCGCTGGTAGGATTTTTCATACCGCTTGCAACGTCAAAACCGCTGACAGTCATACGGTGCTGCTGGTCCTCCACGGAACGCGCTCCTATGGCTACATAGGATAGTATATCTTCGACATAGCCCCAGTTGTCGGGATAGAGCATTTCATCGGCGGCGGTAAGACCGGATATCTCCATAGCGTGTATGTGCATCTTTCGCATAGCTATAAGACCTGCCGTGAAGTCGGGCTTTTTTTCGGGATCGGGCTGGCTTACTATGCCTTTGTAGCCTTCGCCGGTAGTCCGGGGCTTGTTGGTATATATTCTTGGAATGATGATGAGCTTGTCCTTAACGTCTTCGTATACCTTAGCAAGCCTGCTTACATAGTCGCAGACGGCTTCCTCGTTATCTGCTGAACAGGGCCCAATTATTACCAGAAATTTATTGCTTTTTCCTGTGATTACATCGCTTATCTCTTTGTCGCGCTGTGCCTTTAGTCTGGCGAGCTTCTCCGGAACGGGAAACTGCGCTCTTATATCTTCCGGCGTCGGAAGGTGGTTTACATAAGTAAATGACATTTTACTGCTCCTTTTTGCTGATATGATATTATAGTATAGTATATTGTTATTTGTCTGTCAAAGCCGTTTCCTGTTTTGCCCTGCTCATTATTTCTTTCCATTTGGGAGAAAAAATGTATCATACCCTCCGACTGATGATATTGCCATATCTTTATCTGATGATATTGTCATATCTTTATCTGCTGAGATTGCATTGCTTTAAAATATATGATATATTTTAATAAATCGCTCCTGCATTTTCTTATCATTTAATCAGATTTTGCAGGATGAATTTATTAAAATATGACATTAAGTCTGCAAAAGCAGCGGGTTAGGCCTGTTATCGTTTCACATAAGCATTTGGGAAAAGGGGATTGGATATGGCGCTTCCATTGCCGCAGGGAAAACTTTTTCATATAGAACACAGGCTTCTTTCGACGGATTATGAAATGCCCTCTTATGAAGCCGCATTTGAACATTATGAGCTGGGATATCTGATAAAAGGAGACAGGACTATAATAACACCTGTTATGATATATACGACTCATGCCGGGGATGTCAGCGCAATGGCGCCCTATGTATATCATAGGACTGTTCCGGCTTCCGATGAAGTGTATGAGAGCATATTGGTGAAGTTTTCGCCGTTATATGTCAAAGCTTTGACTGACAGCTTCGGAGAGCAGCTGTTAGAGGATATATTTTCGCATACGGTCAATCGTTTTGATGAAAATATCCACGCTAAGATCAGAGGAATGTTTTATGATATGCTCAAAGAGTATAAAGAGGCCGGAAGGTACAGTGATTTTAAGATACAGTGCATACTGTCGCAGCTTTTGCTTACAATGGACGAGAGCCGTTTGAGCGATGAGAGTGAGAGCGTAAAAAGAACGGCGCTTACGCCGCCTATAATCGAAGCGATTTATTATATGGAAAAAAATTATGCAAAACAGATCTGCGTTGAGGAAGCGGCGGAGGCGGCCAATTATTCCACGGCTTATTTTTCAAGGCTTTTTCATGAGCAGACAGGCAAATCCTATATAGCGTATCTGACAGGCATACGCATAAAAAACGCACAGAACCTTTTGCTAAATACCGACAGGACCATAACGGAGATAGCGCTTGATACGGGCTATCAATATCCGGGCAATTTTACCGCGGCGTTTAGGAAAAGCACCGGAATGTCGCCGCAGCAGTACAGAAAGCGCAGTAAAAATAAAAGGGATTAGTCAGGCGTAAAAAGCGCGGCTAAATATTGTGAGCTATCTTAAGCGACGATACGGCGCATAAAAGCGTCTGAAGTATCTGACTTGCAAGCATGCCCCACAGATAACCCTTTATGCCGAATACCGGTATTGCAAAGAAAACGAACGCCAGCCTTACAAGCAGGCTTACGATACTGTATGTAAAAGTCAGGGCGGTCTTGCCAAGCCCGTTTAATATGCTGTTTAAGGTGCTTGCGACATACATAAAAGGACAGATAAAGCTGAGCGTAAGTATAAAGCTTCCGGCAAGTTCGCTGTTGTACAGGATTCTGCCCGCAGGACGGCCAAGAAGAAGAAAAAGCGCAGTGCAGGCAAAGCCCATGAGCATACAGTATTTGATAGATTTTAATATAGCTTTGGTCACAGCGCGGCTGTTGCCGCTTGCGTCGGCTTCGGACACGACAGGCAGAAGCAGTACGGAGACGGAATTGGTAAGCGCGGACGGAAAAAGAATGAGAGGAAGGCTCATTCCGGTAAGGACGCCGTAAACGCCCAGCGCATCTGCGTTGTTAAGTCCGTATGCCATAAGTCGGTTAGGTATGAAGATAGCTTCTATGCTTTGCAAAACGTTTATTAATATACGGTTTAATGATAAAGGAACGGCAAGCTTTAGAAGATTTTTCATTATGAGACGGTATGTTCGTATAAGCCCCTGTCTGGCCGGAGCCTGCATTTTGGACGGCGACAATGCCATATGGCTCATACGGTTGCCGAAAACATTGTATGAGCGGAGTATGATAGCTATGACGGATACCACCATGGACGCGCTTTCGCCAAGCACAAGTCCGACCGCCGCAAAGCTTATCGTGGGAGTCATATTTCGCTCGAGGCATATGTGATATATTATGTAAACCGAACCCACGCGGATGAGCTGCTCCGAAAGCTGCGCCAGCGAGGGAATGGAGGTCTTTTTTATTCCGTAAAAATATCCGTTTATACAGGAATGTACCGTAGCCATAGGGATAGAAAGTGATATAATACGAAGTAAGGGCGCGGTACGCGCTTCCATTAGAAAATTAACGGCTATGTACTCCGAATATCTGTATATAAACGCCATACAAAGAAAAGATATGCTCATGGCAAGTATAAAGCCGGCCCACAGGGTACGGAAAGAAGTCTTATAATCGCGGGTGGCAGTTTCGCCTGCCACATATTTCGATATGGCGGTCTGTATGCCCGATACGGTCAGGGAAAAAGACAGCGCAAGCACAGGCGATATAAGCTGATATATACCCATTCCCTCGGCTCCGAATACTTTGGAGAGGAATATGCGGTAAAAAAAGCCGATAAAGCGGCTTATAAGACCTGTTGCGGTAAGGATTATCGTACCTGTGATAAGCGGATTTTTGTGCTTCATATGTCACCGGGGGGAATATTTATCATTCAATAGTATGCCGATGCATTGAAAAGAAGAACAGAGAGTTTTTTAGAGTTTTTTAGAAAGGCAAAAAGTCATGAAGAAAAAAGTTGTGGTAGGAATGTCGGGCGGGGTGGATTCGTCGGTCGCGGCATACTTATTAAAAGAGCAGGGCTATGATGTGATCGGAGTTACCATGCAGATATGGCAGGATGAGGATACGGAAAGACAGTCGCAAAACGGCGGCTGCTGCGGCCTGTCAGCGGTCGATGACGCAAGAGAGGTCGCAGGGCTTATCGGTATTCCGCATTATGTTATGAACTTTAAAAAAGAATTTAAGGAAAAGGTAATAGATTATTTTGTGGAAAGTTACCTTAAAGGCAGGACGCCTAACCCCTGCATAGCCTGTAACCGTTATATAAAATGGGAAGCTCTGCTGAAAAGAAGCATGGAGATAGGCGCAGACTATATAGCTACCGGACACTATGCCAGAATAGCCAGACTTGATAACGGGAGATACGCCGTCAGGACTTCCGTTACGGCCGCCAAAGACCAGACCTACGCATTATACGGGCTGACTCAGTTTCAGTTGGAGCATACACTTATGCCTGTGGGTGAATATACTAAAGAAGAAGTGCGCGATATTGCATATAAAAATAAACTTAAAACCGCTAACAAGCCGGACAGTCAGGAAATCTGCTTCATTCTGGACAACGACTATGCGGCTTTTATAGATGAAGCGGCAGCAGGCAGAGTGCCCAAAAAGGGAAATTTTGTGACAAAGGACGGAAAGATCTTAGGAGAGCACCTCGGCATAACACATTATACCATAGGACAGCGAAAAGGCCTTAATCTGGCTATGGGACATCCTGTATTTGTAAATGAGATACGGCCCCAAAGCAATGAAGTTGTGGTCGGAGAGGCCGAGGATGTCTGGGGCAGTGAACTTGTGTGCAGCGAACTTAACTTTATGGGAATGGAGGATCTGACCGGAACAAGAGAAGTGACCGCTAAGATACGGTACGCCCACAAAGGCGAGCGCTGTACTATCGAAAGAACGGGAGAAGATAGCATAAGATGCCGTTTCCATAGTCCGGTGCGCGCGATAACGCCGGGGCAGGCGGTAGTGTTCTATGATGAAGGAGTGGTGCTTGGAGGCGGAGTCATCAACTCAACCCCTGTTTTTCGCAGCGATTATGACTGACTGCTTCAGATAACCGATGCTTTCCGATAAAAGCCTGCGGAAACTGTATCCGCCTGCGGCAAAAACCTTTCTGTAAGCAAGCCAGACTGCGGCGCAGGTAATTTCCATAAGTAAAGCCCTTAAAAATATATTGACCGGTCTGGTCAAAAAGTGTCCCAGAGTATAAGACTGGAATACTATGTGAGGCAGTTCGTCATGAAGCATCTGCAGACAGATACTTTTCAGCGCCTTAGATTCAGCAGCATTGCAAAGCGCAGAGTAATAGGAGAGAGCTATTATTTCAGCGGTAACAAGCACCGTCACTTCCGAATGAAGTCCGTTTATCCGACGCAGCCTTCGGAATATCATATCGAACAGCTTGCCGTTATGCCCGCCGCTTTTGAGCGGGATATTATGATAATTCATATACTGCGCCAGATATGAAGAATGGAAATTTTCTTCTTTTATAAAAAACTCAATAGCCTTAGGATAATCAGGCTCATTGTTTTTTTCTGCAAATTTTAAAGCGGCGCTTTTAAGATATGAACCTTCGCTGTGTTCGCCCTTCTGAAAAGCGGAGATCGACGGAAATATCAGCGCCTTTTCTTCCTCGCCAAGCGTAGGTTCATTGGTGAAATCTATGTTCAGCCTGTGCCTGTCATTCTTTTTAAAATAAGCTGTCCACTGTGCGTAATCATAACTTATGAATATGCTGTCTAAGATATAGTACATATGTAAATTCCTTTCCATTCCCTTCACGCATAAGTCGGTATACTTCGTTAAAAGTCGATACCGGTCCGTTTTGCCTGCCTTGTAATAAGGGCAGAATGTTTATATGTAGGCAGTTTAACACAAAGGAAGGCGGCTGTAAAGAAGGCAACTGTAAATAAGACAATGTTATACAATAAACGCAATAACGACAATAAATATAGTATAAACCAAATATCAGATTATAAATGATGTGGTCGGGATGTTTTTAAATGGAGGGTAAAATGGGGAAAATTTTCGTTGATTTGATAGTGGTTTCGGGTTATAATGTATGCGAGGTCATGTACCTTTTGGGGGAATGGCGCTTACATTTCCTATCATAAAAAGAGGAGGTATATGTCTGGTAGATATGTCAATGGATAAGGAAATAAAAAATACAGTCAATGCGGCGGCTCAGGACGCCCAATATGATGACAGGGCCAAACGCCTGTTGGGGAATAAGATAATTCTAGCGCATATTCTGGTAAAAACTATAGATGAATTTCATGGAATGAATCCGGAAGATGTAGTGCCTTATATAGAAGGCGAGCCATTTATAAGTATGATCCCGGTGGAGCCGGGGTTGACCAATGCAGTAAAAGAAGAGGCAGGGCGGCGCGTTGTCGGAATGAATACGGAAAATGCTGAGATTAACGAGGGGCTTGTGAGGTTTGATATAATCTTTTATGTACGGATGAAAGACGGTATCTCGCAGGTGATCATAAATGTGGAGGCGCAGAAAGATGAGCCGACAAGCTATCATATCCTGAATCGTGCGATATTTTATGTGAGCAGACTTGTCTCGTCGCAGAAGGAAAGGGATTTCGTCAAGACTAACTATAACGATATCAAGCGAGTTTTCTCTATATGGATATGCATGAATATGAATGAGAATTGTATGGATTATATACATCTGTCGGACGACAAGCTGTTAGGTTCTTATTCATGGAAAGGCAGGCTTGATTTGTTGAATATCGTTATGATAGGTATATCAAAAGAAGTTCCTGAGTATGATGAAAAGTATGAGCTGCACCGTCTGCTGAGTACATTGTTTTCAATGAAACTGACAATGGATGAAAAAATAAATATTATAAAAACAGAGTATAATATTCCTGTAAATGATAAGTTGAGAAAGGATGTGGGTGATATGTGCAATCTTTCACAGGGAATCAGGGAAAATGCTATAGCAGAAGTGATAATTAATATGCACAATAATGGATTTACGCTTGAGCAGATAGTATTGGCAACAGGCAGAAGTGTAGAAGAAGTAATGGCTGTTATAAAAAAAGAAGAGCCTGTAATGGCATAAACCTGCGGATCAATGTAATGCCCTCTTAAGCAGACGAGTTAAATAGTCTCAGGTTCTGCTTAGGAGGATTTTAATATCAGTCCGCAATAAAATATCTGAATATATTCTCATAATAAAAATCTGAATTATATATAAATAAAATATCAAATTAAAAATAAAATATCAAATTAAAAAATAAAATATCAAATTAAAAATTATCCCTTGAAAAAATATACACATTATGATATTATAATCGAAATAAAACAAATCTTGGTTCTAAATTATGATAACTGTTAATTGAATATACAGCTACATAATCCGGCAGTTCTGCCAGGAATCCACTTTTTGTTTGGCAGGATTGCGCGGCTTGGGGCATATGATATGCCCGGTCTTTTTCAAGTTCGCCACTCCTGCGCGCTAAAATAACATATCCATAATGCAAAGGAGGACGAAAAGATAACTTGAATGAAAAAACTGAATTAAAGAAAGATCTGCCGGGGAAAGACCGCAGGGTGCAAAATATTTTGTCAAAACACATTGACACTTTTGACCAAAATAAAGTATCACTGGACAGTTCGTGTAAGAAGCTGCTTTCAAATAAAAGCATCCTGGCATGGATACTGAAATACTGCGCGGAAGAATATTCGGCCTGCAGCATAAAAGAGATCGAAGAAACGTATATAGAGGGAAATCCCGAAATCTCGAAGGCAGCGCTGCACATGGATGAAGGCATTGAAAACGCGGAATATTTTTCGGAAATGATAGAAGGCTTACGCAATGAAAATTCATCAATGCTTGAGGGAACGGTGACTTACGATGTTATATTTAATGCCGCTAAACCTCCGAAACCATACGGTTCATTGGGAATGATAGTAAACATAGAAGCGCAGACAAAGTTTTATGCAGGCTATCCGCTTACCAAACGCGGAATATATTACGGGGGAAGAATGATATCCTCACAGTATGGAAACGTATTTGCCGAAAGTCATTATGAAAAGCTGAGGAAGGTGTACAGCATCTGGATCTGCCTAAATCCTCCCAAATACCGAAGAAACAGCATAAATCAATATTCATTCTGTGAAAAAAGGCTGATAGGTAATGTAAAAGAGAAAAAGGAAAACTACGATCTTATCACAGTGATAATGATATGCCTTGGCGACGAAGAGAGCCCGGACTGCAGCAGCCTGATACGCCTGCTGTCGGTACTGTTTTCTCAAAAGAAGAATGCAGAAGAAAAGAAAGAGATACTGGAAAAAGAATTTGATATACCGATGACCGAAGAACTAAGAGAGGAGATGCGAAAAATGTGTGATTACAGTGATTATGTAGAAGAACTTGGCATTAGAAAAGGACGTAAAGAAGGACGTAAAGAAGGATTTGAAACAGGACGCCGAGAAGGACGTAAAGCCGGACGCAGAGAAGGACTTGAAACAGGACGCAGAGAAGGCCACAGACTCGGCGAGCAGCTTATGTCAACCTTAATAAAACGCCTGTTTGCCGACGGCAGGACAGAGGATGTATTGCTTGCAGTAAACGACGAACAGGCCAGAAAGCTTTTATATAAAGAATACGGTTTATCTTATCGTTAAAATATTATCAATCTAAATAGACTCAAATTCTGCTTAAGAGGGGGATTGTAATACCGCCCCACATTTGTCAATAACATAAATAAATGCAAGGCGACAGTGACAATAAAAGATTCAAAGCCTATATCTCAATAAAAGAATCAGAGCCTATATCTCAATAAAACATTAAGACCCTATATCTTATGAAAAGTCGCCGTCCTTTTTTCAAAAGTCGTATAATACTTAAATCCGCAGTCTGTTAAAATATTGTCGGCTATGTCATAATTCTTGGCAATATTACCGGGGGTGTGCGCATCTGAACCGACGGTCAGTATCTCGCCGCCAAGCTCATTGTACCGTTTAAGTATAGCGGCGCAGGGGCGGCTCTTAACAGGGTCGTCAAGGATTTTGGTGTTAAGTTCGATTCCTTTGCTGTCAGAAATAAGCTTTTCCAGTATTTTATCTACAAGGTCTTGATAGTCTCCGTATGAAAATCCGTTCTCAGGTTCAGGCCCGTAGCGGAAGATATAATCAAGGTGGCCGTATACGTCAAAATTGCTGTATACTTTGAGGTTAGCGATGATTGACTCATAGTATTCGCGGTAGGCCTCAGTGGGTGTTTTCCCTTCACAAAAAGACTTGTGATAGTATGGATCTTTGCCGTTGCAGACATGCGAGGAAGCTATTATGAAGTCATATTCATGAGCTTTTGCAAAAACCGCGTTCCGTTTTACGATATGAGGCTGCAGTCCAAGTTCTATCCCGAAAAGAACCTGTATTTTGTCCGCATATTTTTCTTTACATTTAATTAAATCATACAGATATGAGTCGGCGTTTACTTCAAATATATCGGCGGGCTGATTTTCCTCCGCCGGATAATCGAAATCATTATGCTCCGTAAAACACATGGTTTTAAGCCCTAAGTCTATTCCTTTTAGTACCATTTCTTCCATAGGAGTATCCGAATCCCCCGAAAAAGATGAATGTAAGTGAAAATCTGCCGTGATTGCCATTTTATAAGTCTCCTTCTATTTTATTTATTGTGAATGATAATTCAAACTCATTAGCGCAATTTATTTTCACAACATAAAATTTAGCCAAAATATACGATATAATTATCTCACAAAGTGCGTATAAGTGCAAATAAATAAAAACTTCCAATAAATTATTAAATATATCTTGAATTTTTAAATTAAATTGGTTAAAATATCCTTGTTGACAAAATTTTGTCAATCTGCTTTTTGGACTGACAAAACAATATATATTTTATATTAGGAGGAAACAATAATGGCAGTAAAAGTAGCAATCAATGGTTTTGGCCGTATTGGCCGTCTTGCATTCAGACAGATGTTTGGTGCAGAGGGATACGAAGTAGTAGCGATTAACGATCTGACAAGCCCTAAGATGCTTGCACATTTGTTAAAGTACGATTCTTCACAGGGTAGATATGAGAAAGGCGACACAGTTTCAGCCGGAGAAGATTCTATCACGGTTGACGGCAAGACTCTTAAGATCTATAAAGAGCCCGATGCTAATAACTGTCCTTGGGGAGAGCTTGGCGTAGATGTTGTTCTTGAGTGCTCAGGTTTCTATACCTCTAAGGAAAAAGCTCAGGCTCACATCAATGCGGGCGCTAAGAAGGTTGTTATCTCCGCTCCTGCAGGAAACGATCTTCCTACTATTGTATACAATGTAAACCATACGACACTTACAAAGGATGACAAGATCATTTCAGCGGCATCCTGCACAACAAACTGCCTTGCTCCTATGGCTAAGGCTCTTAATGACCTCGCAACGATCAAATCAGGTATCATGAGCACTATCCATGCTTACACAGGAGATCAGATGATACTTGACGGACCTCAGAGAAAAGGCGATCTTAGAAGATCACGCGCAGGCGCTATCAACATCGTTCCCAACAGCACAGGCGCGGCTAAGGCAATCGGCCTTGTTATTCCTGAACTGAACGGCAAACTGATCGGTTCCGCGCAGCGTGTTCCTACTCCTACAGGTTCTACAACTATACTTGTAGCAACAGTTGAGAAATCAGTAACCAAAGAAGAGATCAATGCAGCTATGAAAGCGGCAGCTAATGAATCCTTCGGTTACAATGAGGAAGAGATCGTATCTTCAGATATTATCGGTATGAGATACGGTTCACTCTTTGATGCTACACAGACTATGGTAGGAGCAGACAATCTGGTTCAGGTTGTTTCATGGTATGACAATGAGAACAGCTACACAAGCCAAATGGTAAGAACTATCAAATACTTTGCTGAATTAGGCTGATCGTAACAGTAGAAAACGCTTTGCGGTTTTCTGCTTCTATGAACTGAAATAAAGCTGACTATAAGGTCCGGCCTGTTGGGCCGGGCCTTGTTTGTTTAACACATTCTGAAAGGAGACTGTAAAATGGCATTAAATAAAAAATCAGTAGATGACATTAATGTAAAAGGAAAACGCGTCCTTGTAAGATGCGACTTCAATGTGCCTCTTAAAAACGGCGAGATCACTGATGAAACCCGTATCGTGGCAGCGCTTCCTACTATAAACAAACTTATCAAAGACGGCGGCAAGGTTATTCTCTGCTCACATCTTGGAAAAGTTAAGAACGGCCCTAACGAGGGCGAATCTCTTGCTCCCGTTGCAAAGAGACTTTCAGAGAAACTTGGCAAAGAAGTAAATTTTGTTTCAGATTATAATGTTACCGGAGAGGCTGCGACAAAAGCTGTTGAGGCCATGAAAGAAGGAGATGTCGTACTTTTGCAGAATACGCGTTTCCGCGGTTCGGAGGAGACCAAAAACGGCGAGCAGTTCAGCAAAGAGTTGGCAGACCTTGCAGACGTATACGTATGCGATGCATTCGGTTCTTCACACAGAGCTCATGCTTCGGTAGCGGGCGTTACCAAGTTCATTACCGCAAAAGGCGGAGAGAATGCGGTAGGCTATCTTATGCAGAAAGAGATCGATTTCCTTGGAAATGCGGTTGAAAACCCTGTAAGGCCTTTTGTCGCTATTCTGGGCGGCGCTAAGGTGGCGGATAAGTTAAATGTTATCAACAATCTTCTTGAAAAATGCGATACTCTTATTATCGGCGGCGGTATGGCGTTCACTTTCCTTAAAGCAAAGGGAATGGAAGTAGGTAATTCACTTGTCGATAATGAAAAGATAGATTATTGTAAAGAAATGATGGATAAGGCCGAAAAGCTTGGCAAGAAGCTTCTGCTTCCCGTAGATACCACCATTGCGGATCATTTTCCCGATCCTATTGACGGTCCTATCGATGTAGCAGTTGTAGATGCGGATAAGATACCTGCAGATAAAGAAGGCCTTGATATCGGAACCAAGACCGCTGAATTATATGCGGATGCGGTCAAATCCGCTAAGACCGTAGTATGGAACGGACCTATGGGCGTATTTGAGAATCCTACTCTTGCAAAGGGCACCATAGCGGTTGCAAAAGCTCTTGCAGAGACAGACGCTACAACCATAATCGGCGGTGGAGACAGCGCGGCGGCAGTAAATCAGCTTGGTTTTGCCGATAAGATGAGCCACATCTCAACAGGCGGCGGCGCATCTCTTGAGTTCCTGGAGGGTAAAGAGCTTCCGGGCGTTGTGGCTGCGGACGATAAATAATAAAAAATCAGGGGGATCGTTATTATGGCAAGAAAAAAAATTGTTGCCGGAAACTGGAAGATGAATATGACTCCCAGCGAGGCAGTTGAGCTTGTAAATACCTTAAAACCGCTTGTTGAAAGCGACGAGGTAGAAGTGGTTTATTGTGTTCCGGCTATTGATATAGTGCCTGTTGTAGAGGCGGTAAAAGGCAGCAAGGTAGCTGTCGGCGCCGAAAATATGTACTTCGAGGAAAAAGGCGCATATACCGGAGAAATATCTGCGGCAATGTTAGTTGATGCGGGCGTTAAATACGTTATCATAGGACATTCCGAGAGACGTGATTACTTTAAAGAGGACGACGCGCTCTTAAACAAAAAAGTTAAGAAAGCGTTTGAAGCAGGACTGACTCCCATTCTTTGCTGCGGCGAGTCTTTGGAGCAGCGTGAAATGGGCGTTACCCTTGACTGGATAAGACTTCAGATCAAATCGGATCTGCAGGGAGTAAGCGCAGAGCAGGTTGCGGGTATGGTTATCGCTTACGAGCCTATCTGGGCTATCGGAACAGGCAAAACCGCAACTACACAGCAGGCGCAGGAAGTATGTAAGGCTATCCGCGATACTATTGCGGAAATTTATGATGCCGCTACCGCGGAGGCTGTACGTATTCAGTACGGCGGTTCCGTAAATGCCGGAAATGCCAATGAGCTGTTCTCACAGCCCGATATCGACGGCGGTCTGGTAGGCGGCGCTTCGCTTAAGGCCGATTTCGGCAAGATCGTAAACTACAAATAATATCGGCAGAGACGTAAATGTGTTTGCAGTATTTAAAAAGTCAGGCCGTCGCGCCTGACTTTTTAGCGGAGAAAAGTTATGGTAAAACCTGAAGCAAATAAAAGAATTTCCAAAGTTGATACTTATTTGAACTGTGCGGAGGCTTTTGCGTACAGAAGCACCTGTATAAAACGTAAATACGGCGCGGTTATCGTCAAAGACGACGCGGTTATTTCCACCGGATATAACGGTTCTCCCAGAGGGCTTGAGAATTGCTGTGATACCGGAGTATGTCCCAGAATAAAGCTTGACATGCATCAGGGCGAGGGCTATGAGATCTGCCGCGCCATACACGCTGAGGCCAACGCGCTTCTTAACTGCTCCAGAGAGCAGACGCTCGGCGCCGATCTGTATCTGGCGGGCATAAACCCTAAGGACGGCTCGGTCCACAAAGCCAAACCCTGTCCCTTGTGTGCCAGAATGATCATTCAGGCAGGAATAAAGAATGTGATCCTGCGGGTAGGAGAGGGAGAGGATAATTACGTCGTTATACCTTCAGATGAGCTTGAGTGGTACAAGGACTGATTTTGCATTTGATTAAAGTGGTACAAGGACTGATTTCGCATTTAATTAAAGCGGTACAGGGACTGGTCTTGCATTTAATTCAAGTGGTACAAAGGTGCCCGGCTAATATTTTGTAATGAACTGTAAAAGCTGTTCGCGCCTGTTTATCTTAAGTTTTTCAAATATATTGGAAGCATGCTTTTTAACGGTTGTTTCCGATATATTAAGTTCATAGGCGATTTCCGAATTGGTAAGACCTTTACACATTTTGAGGGCAAGCTCGGCCTCACGGTTAGTCAGACCTAACTCGCGGAATTTATGATAAATATCTGTATCGGATTTCATAATATCCGGGATGTCTGCTGATTCGGTCTTACTTATGCTTTCTGATTTATTTTCATTTAGTTCTTCCTTATAATTTTCTGCCGCATTTTCTTTTTTATCTTCGCTTTCGTTGGAAAGAATAACCCATAAACATATTCCATACAAAAGAGGGCGACAGCTTAGCGCCGCTTCTCTTGGCAGCTCATTCAGTGTGATCTTATTTGATAATACTATAAAAAGCATTATGAATGTCTGTATGTAGCTTGCAAAGATTGCGCATCTTGCAAGCTGCCCTGCATATGCGCGCCTGCCTTCTCCCCGCTTAAATCCCGGCAGAAAAAGAATGATCATGCCTATGAGCACAAGCGCTGCCTGTTTTAAGTCAAAGAGCGGCAGAAGCCTAAAGTCAAGCAGATATGACATTATAAAGATATATAGTAAAATGGCTCCGAATCTTGAAAAGTTTTTCATATGGCTTACCAGGTCTTTCTTTTATTCATAATAATATAAAGTTCGTAAAGTGTATATTTTATTGTTTATCAATCTTTATTTTCAGGTTTTCTTATGTCATTATTTTCAGGTTCTTTTATGTCGTTATCGTTATATTCTCTTATGTCATTATTTTCAGGTTCTTTTATGTCATAATCTTCATATTCTTTAATGTCATTATTTTCACATTCTCTTACGTCATAAGCTTCATGCTCAATTATCCTGATATTAAGAATGGACCTTAACGGCAAAAGAAGCAGACTGAAAATGAAGGCATATATAAGCGATATTATAGCTATACTAAGTTTAGGTCCGAGGGACTGGGGCGTGCTAAGCGTATGAAGTATTGTTATCATTGACATCAGAAAAATTAATATGCCTCCGCACATAAGCGTTTTAATGGTAAGTGTCAGAGCTTCTGCGGCACGCTTAAGCTCATTGAGACCGGCGTCTTTTTTACGGCCAAAAGCGATTCCGAATGCATTGTTAAAGTCTTTTATCAGTCCCGCTGAAATCAGTAGTGGTATACATATAAGAATAAGCATTATAAGCGACGGCAGATCGTATATATATTGAACGAGCGGTAAGTTGATTATTAACAGTGTTACTATTATTATGGCTAAGATCGATATTACATACATAGTAATTGCCTCCTTCTATTTGTTTGATATTTTGTGATATAACCGGTCACAATTAAAATATACAATTAAACTTCCCATATTTCCATACTGCCACAGGAGTATTTTGGTAGTATTTTCAGCGTAAATTATAAACATTTGCAGGTAATTTCTAAAAAAAGTATTAAATCCCTCTTTTTGGGAAATGATAAGAAAAAAAGAGAAAAATTAAGAAAACGTAAGAAAAAATCATAAAACAATATAAAATTCCGTCATATTTGTGTTTGCAAAGTGAATAGGATAAAACTAATATATCCTTAATGATTAGCACTCGATTTAGATGAGTGCTAACAAATCCAAAACAAATGGAAAAAGGGCTGTATCATACAGCACACAGTTAGAAAAGATTATTAAGGAGGAAGAAATATGAAATTAGTACCACTTGGCGACAGAGTCGTTTTAAAACAGTTAGAAGCTGAAGAGACAACCAAATCAGGGATAGTGCTTCCCGGACAGAACAAAGAGAAGCCGCAGCAGGCGGAAGTTATAGCAGTAGGCCCCGGCGGAGTCGTAGACGGCAAAGAAGTAAAGATGGAAGTAAAGACAGGCGATCAGGTTATTTACTCCAAATATTCGGGAACGGAAGTAAAACTTGACGATGAAGAGTACATTATTGTACGTCAGAGCGATATACTGGCAATCTGCGAGGCATAATACGGGCGATCGTAAAGCGCGGACGCAGAAAGCCACAGAAAGCGCATGTAAGATAGGTATTATAACTGCAAAGCCGTAACCGCAGAGTTTTACGGCGTATAATAAATTATCAGCACAGGAGGTCAATTCATTATGGCAAAAGAAATCAAATATGGAGCAGAAGCAAGAGCCGCACTTGAAAGCGGTGTAAATAAACTGGCTGACACAGTCAGAGTAACACTTGGACCTAAAGGAAGAAACGTCGTGCTTGACAAATCATACGGCGCTCCGCTTATTACAAACGACGGCGTTACGATAGCTAAGGAGATCGAGTTAGAGGACGCATTTGAGAATATGGGCGCGCAGCTTGTCAAGGAAGTCGCTACCAAGACCAACGACGTAGCGGGCGACGGTACAACGACAGCTACGGTTCTGGCACAGGCTATGGTAAATGCAGGAATGAAGAACCTGGCAGCAGGCGCCAATCCCATTATTTTAAGAAAAGGTATGAAGAAAGCGACCGATACCGCAGTTGAAGCCATTGCGAAAATGAGTTCAAAAGTAAACGGTAAAGAGCATATCGCAAGAGTCGCTGCAATTTCCGCGGGCGACGACGAAGTAGGACAGTTGGTTGCAGACGCTATGGAAAAGGTATCCGGCGACGGCGTTATAACAATAGAAGAAAGCAAAACTATGCTTACTGAACTTGATCTGGTTGAGGGTATGCAGTTCGACAGAGGTTATATCTCCGCGTACATGGCGACGGATATGGATAAGATGGAAGCTACTCTTGAGAATCCATACATCCTTATCACGGATAAAAAGATTTCCAACATTCAGGAGATCCTGCCTCTTCTGGAGCAGATCGTACAGTCAGGCGCTAAACTGCTCATAATCGCGGAAGACGTTGAGGGCGAAGCGCTCACTACTTTAATAGTAAATAAACTCCGTGGCACTTTCAACGTAGTAGCAGTTAAAGCTCCCGGATACGGCGACAGAAGAAAAGCAATGCTTGAGGATATCGCAATTTTAACAGGCGGTCAGGTTATAAGCTCAGAACTTGGTCTGGAATTAAAAGACGCTACGCTCGATCAGCTCGGCCGCGCCAAATCCGTTAAAGTCCAGAAAGAAAATACCGTTATCGTTGACGGCGAAGGCGATAAAGCAGCTATCGAGGCAAGAATTTCACAGATCAAAAAACAGATCGAAGAGACAACATCTGATTTTGATAAAGAAAAATTACAGGAGCGTCTTGCCAAACTTGCAGGCGGCGTTGCCGTTATCCGCGTAGGCGCTGCTACCGAAACTGAAATGAAAGAAGCTAAGCTTCGTCTTGAAGACGCTCTTGCAGCTACAAGAGCGGCAGTAGAAGAAGGTATCATTGCCGGAGGCGGTTCCGCATATATCCATGCTTCCAAAGAGGTTGAAAAACTTGCCGACACGCTTGAAGGAGACGAGAAGACCGGAGCGCAGATCGTATTAAAGGCTCTCGAAGCTCCCCTTTATCATATCGTTGCTAATGCAGGTATGGAAGGCTCCGTTATCATCAATAAGGTAAGAGAGTCCAAAGTAGGCGTAGGTTTCGACGCCCTTAAAGAAGAATATGTGGATATGGTGGCAGCAGGCATACTTGATCCTGCCAAGGTTTCAAGAAGCGCTCTTCAGAACGCTACAAGCGTTGCTTCCACACTGCTTACGACAGAATCTGTCGTAGCCAATATCAAAGAGGCTGAACCCGCTATGCCTGCCGGAGCAGGAATGGGCGGAATGATGTAATAAAACCACATTAGCCTGTAATATAAATAGTTTAGTTATGTAAACCGGGAGCGCCGCTCTATAACTATTTTTCAGTTATTTTGCGACGCTCCCTTTTTGCGCAGGTAAATATAGTGAATATTATATTGAAGAGCTGCAATTTTTATGAAAGTAAATATAGTGAATATTATATTGAAGAGTTGCAATTTTTATGAAAGTAAATATAGTGAATATTATATTGAAGAGCTGCAATTTTTATGTAGGTAAATATAGTGAATATTATCTTGAAGAATTGCAATTATGAAAGTATAATATAAGTTATTATAAAGTTATTGCATATTTTTTTGTATAAGTTATCTTAAGATCATTGCGTCAGCTCAAAGAAACTTTCTATTAAAGCAAAAAGGCAAGGTTATTACTATGGCGACAGAAGAAAAGAAAGAAGTAGTCATTGATGACGGAAGAATTGAAGCAATAGAAGAATTTCAAAGCCCCGAGACATTATATCAGGAGCTTATTAACAGAGTGCGCAGATATCACCCTTCGGCTGATATCACCCTGATAGAAAAGGCATACCGGGTGGCTTATGAAGCGCATAAAACCCAGGTGCGCAAGTCGGGAGAACCCTATATCATACACCCGCTTTGCGTCTCTATCATACTGGCTGATCTCGAGCTTGATAAAGAAACTATAGTTGCCGGCCTTTTGCATGATGTAGTGGAAGATACGATAATGACGGATGAAGAGATCGAACAGGAGTTCGGCAAAGACGTCGCGTTGCTTGTTGACGGCGTTACTAAGTTAGAGAAGCTTAATTTCCACGGAGATATGACGGTAAGGGATAAAGATGCCGAGAGACTGGAGAGACAGGCGGAAAACCTGCGTAAAATGTTCCTTGCGATGGCCAGGGATATACGAGTCATTCTTATCAAACTTGCCGACAGGCTCCATAATATGCGGACCTTACAGCATATGCGCCCGGAGAAACAGCAGGAGATAGCCAGAGAGACTCTGGATATTTATTCCCCTATAGCGCAAAGGCTTGGCATTTCCAAGATAAAAGTAGAGCTTGACGACCTTTCACTTAAATATCTGGAGCCTGAGGCTTATTATGATCTGGTCAATACAATAGCGGTGCGCCAGAGTGAACGTGAGAAATATATTCAGACCATAGTTGACGAAGTCAGAGAGCATATTGACAGAGCGGGCATCAAGGCGCAGATAGACGGAAGAATAAAGCATTTTTTCAGTATTTATAAAAAGATGGTCAACCAGAATAAGACCATAGATCAGATATATGATCTGTTTGCGGTGCGTATAATAGTTGACACGATTCCGGAATGTTATGCCGCGCTTGGCGTTATCCATGAGATGTATAAGCCTATTCCGGGACGTTTTAAAGACTATATCGCGATGCCCAAAGCCAATATGTACCAGTCGCTCCATACCACGCTTATCGGTACGAGCGGACAGCCTTTTGAGATACAGATACGAACCTTTGAGATGCATAAAGCCGCCGAGTACGGTATAGCCGCGCACTGGAAATACAAAGAGGCTTCGGACGGCAAAAAGGTGGAGACACAGGAAGAGGAAAAGTTAGTCTGGTTAAGACAGATTTTGGAGTGGCAGCAGACTGCGGAAGATAATAAAGAGTTTATGAAGCTTTTAAAAAGCGATCTGAACCTTTTTTCGGACAACGTATACTGTTTTACGCCTACGGGCGATGTTAAAAACTTACCGGCAGGTTCCACGCCTATTGACTTCGCATACAGCGTACACAGCGCTGTCGGCAATAAGATGATAGGGGCCAGGGTAAACGGCAAGCTTGTCACAATAGATTATGAGATTAAAAACGGCGACAGGATAGAGATACTTACCTCGCAGAACTCCAAAGGCCCAAGCCGCGACTGGCTCAATCTTGTAAAAAGTACGCAGGCGAAAAACAAGATCAGCCAGTGGTTTAAGCATGAACTAAAGGAAGATAATATTGTAAAAGGCAAGGAGCTTATTTTAAACTACTGTAAAGCCAGATCCATAAATACGCAGGATATTTTCATACCAAAGTATGAGACTGCCATTATGAAAAAATACGGTTTCAAAGACTGGGACTCAGTGCTTGCGGCTGTGGGACACGGCGGTTTAAAAGAAGGTCAGATCATCAACCGTATGCAGGAGCTTTATGAGAGCGACCACAAAAAAGTAATGTCCAATGAGGACGTACTTGCCGCAATAAATGAAAACTCCCGGGTTACCGGAAATCAGGAGAAAAAGAGCAAGAGCGGCATAGTGGTAAAGGGCATTCATGATGTTGCGGTCAGGTTTTCCAAGTGCTGCAGCCCTGTGCCGGGAGATGAGATCGTAGGTTTTGTGACAAGAGGCAGGGGCATATCCATTCACAGGACGGACTGCAGCAATATACTCAGTCTTTCGGAAAATGAACGGGCAAGGCTTATTGACGCCGAGTGGCAGCAGGACGGCAATAAAGAAGGAAACGAGAAATATCTTGCGGAGATAATGATATATGCCGACAACCGTAACGGTCTTCTGGCGGATATCTCCAGAAGTCTTACCGAGAAAAATATAGATATCCTGACCCTTAATACCAGGACCGGCAAACAGGGCCTGGTTACGATGTCAGTCAGTTTTGAAATAGGGAGCAGGGATGAACTTCAACGGATCATCGATAAGATCCGGACGATAGAAAATGTGATCGATATAGAGAGAGCCACAAGCTAATGCGCGGCCGTTTAAGAGTGTTTCGCAATTAGCTGACAGACTTATGGAAAGGAATTAAAAAGTAATGGCAGATTTAAAGATTGGCAGGATCGTGCTTGGGATAGCCCAGACTAACTGTTATTTTGTATATGAAGAAGGGAAAAATGACGTTATATTTTTTGATCCGGCGGATAAGGGAGATTATATCTATGAGACTCTGAAGGCAAAAGGCTTTAACGTAGCGGGCATACTGCTTACGCACGGGCATTTCGACCATATATGGGGGACCAATAAATTAAGAGAGCTGTCAGGCGCGCCCATATATGCTTATAAGGATGAAAAGGCGTTGTGCGAGGACGCCGACGTCAATGTGTCCGCGCAGGTAGGAAGAGCTTATACCGTAGTGCCGGACAGGTATTTAGAAGACGGTGAAGAGATAACCATTGCAGGCATGACATGCAGACTCATCGCTACTCCCGGTCATACAGTGGGAAGCTGCTGTTATTATTTTGAAGACGATAAGATACTGATAAGCGGTGATACGCTGTTTTTGGAGTCGGTAGGCAGGACGGACCTGGCTACCGGAAGCATGAGCGCTATTGTACGCTCCGTTAAGGAGAGGCTTTTTGCGCTGCCCGATGATGTTAAGGTTTATCCGGGACACGGGGATTTTACCGATATAGGACATGAAAAAAGGTACAATCCTTTTTGTCAGGACTGAATGCAGGACACAGACTATAGATTATAGCATGAATCTTATGGCGGCAGGAAAGATTTATAAAGTTTGATCATATCCGGAGAAATATGTGGAATATGGAAAATAGTAATGAGAATGAAAATG
The DNA here is from genome assembly GCA_947631625.1 of uncultured Lachnospiraceae bacterium. Classification (GTDB taxonomy): domain Bacteria; phylum Bacillota; class Clostridia; order Lachnospirales; family Lachnospiraceae; genus UBA3282. The sequence goes on from CANRMA010000002.1 coordinate 222,660, forward strand.
AAAATGTAAATAAAAATGAGAATGTAAATAATAATGAGAATATAAATAATAATGAAAATGCAAGTAATAATGAAAATATATATGAAAAAGAAATACTAAAAGATGAAAAACAGTTAAAAAATAAACGAATATCCGAATTGGCGAAAGAAGTATTTAAACTTGCCCATGACGGCATACTTATAAATATGCGGTTTCTGGATGTTGCGCTTTCGAGGCTCAGGTTGGAAGAAAGAATGGGTATCGGAGTTTTTGCCTATGACGGCAATACTCTGTATTATGATCCGGCGCTGCTGCTTGAAAGATACAGGAAAGAGCCTCACTTTGCGCTCAGGCTGTATCTGCATACGCTGCTGCACTGTATTTTTTATCATGGTTATAAAACGGATAAATTAAATAGGGAGTATTGGGATCTTGCGACCGATATAGCGGTGGAGAGCACGATACTTTCTATGGATTTAAGCATTTGCAGTATGCCAAAGGATGGCCTTGTGCAAAGCAGGTTGGACATACTGGAAAAACAGGCGGGCGGACTTGGCGCGGAGAAAATATACAGACATTTTAAGATAGAGGAACCTTCGGCCAAAGCAAAACTTGAGTGGAAGAAGCTCTGCCATTTAGACGAACACATCTATTGGGACAGAAAAGAAGAACTCGAACTAACGCAGAATGAGTGGCGTAAGATAAGCGAGCGAATAAGGGCAGATTTAAAGAGTTTTTCCAAAGACAAAAACACCTCCGAGGGAATTGAAGAAAATCTTAAGGAAGCCCTTAAAGAAAAATATGATTATTCGGATTTTTTGAAACAGTTTATGGTAATGGGCGAGACCATGCAGGTAAGCGACGACGAATTTGATTATATCTATTACACCTACGGACTTTCACATTACAAAAATATGCCGCTGATAGAACCTCTTGAATATAAAGAAGCCAACAAGATCAAAGATTTCGTGATAGCGATCGACACTTCCGCATCCTGCAGAGGGGCTCTGGTGAGGGCTTTTTTAAATAAGACCTACAATATAATGCAGGAGCGTGAGAATTTTTTTAATAAGATAAACGTGCATATCATACAGTGTGATAATGAAGTAAAGAGCGATACTAAGATAAGCTGCAGAGAAGACTTTGACAATTTTTTAACAAGCGGAAAACTGAGCGGTTTCGGCTCCACGGATTTCAGGCCGGTGTTCGAGTATGTTGAGAAACTCAGAAAAGACGGGGAGCTTGAGTCGCTGAAAGGGCTTATATATTTTACTGACGGATATGGGATATATCCTGAAAATATGCCGGATTATGATACGGCGTTCGTATTTTTAAATGATGATGCGGACGCACCCGCGGTGCCGCCGTGGGCGATTAGGGTGGTGTTGGAAACGGAGCAGCTTGAAAGCTGAATGGGTGGTTATTTTTGCAGTATGAAGGGAGAATAAATATGTACCGTGATAACACAAAGGTAATTAAGATAGGAAACCGCGTCATCGGAGGCGGCAACCCTATATTGATCCAGTCAATGACCAATACAAGGACCGAAGATGTGGACGCAACTGTGGCGCAGATCCATGCCTTGGAAAATGCAGGCTGCGACATAGTCCGTGTGACCGTACCTACTCTCGAGGCGGCCAAAGCGGTTACAGAGATTAAGAAACAGATACATATCCCACTTGTGGCGGACATTCATTTTGACTATAAGATGGCGATAGCGGCCATTGAAAACGGGGCGGATAAAATACGCATAAATCCCGGCAATATAGGCGACAAGAAAAACGTCGCAGAAGTGGTGAGGGCTGCAAAAGAGAGGAATATTCCCATAAGGGTAGGCGTAAACAGCGGTTCTCTGGAAAAAGAGCTGGTGGAAAAATATAAGGGCGTTACCGCGCAGGGAATAGTGGAGAGCGCGCTTGATAAGGTACATATAATAGAAGATTTGAATTATGACAACCTTGTCATAAGTATAAAGTCCTCGGACGTTTTGATGTGTATAAAAGCGCATGAGCTTTTGGCGGCTCAGACTGACTATCCGCTGCATGTGGGCATAACGGAATCCGGAACTCTGATAAGCGGAAACATTAAGTCTGCGGCCGGTATCGGTATCATTCTCTATCAGGGCATTGGCGATACTATAAGAGTTTCGCTTACGGGTGATCCGGTTGAGGAGGTTAAGTCGGCTAAAATTTTGCTCCGCGCTCTGGGGCTCAGGAAGGGCGGTGTGGAAGTGGTGTCATGTCCTACCTGCGGAAGAACCAAGATTGACTTGATAGGTCTGGCAAATCAGGTCGAAACTATGGTCGCAGGCATTGATCTGGATATCAAAGTGGCGGTTATGGGCTGTGCGGTAAACGGGCCCGGAGAAGCTAAGGAGGCCGATATAGGAATAGCGGGCGGCGACAAGGAAGGCCTGCTTATAAAACATGGCGAGATCATTAAAAAGGTTCCGGAAGATAAGCTGCTTGAAACGCTCAGGGAAGAACTTATTAAAGAAGAACAGCTTAAAGCTAAACAGCTTCAAGAAGAATAACTTAACGAAGGACCGTTTAAAGAAGAACAGCTAAAAGAAGAATAACTTAAAAAAGGATGTATTAAATTAAGCCAGGGTGAATATAATTGAAGAATTTTTTTGACGTATTTCCGACACTAAAACTTGATAAAGGACTGGAGGATCTGTTCGGACAGACTGCGGTCGAGAGGGTATCGTCAAACAAACGGAGAGACTTTCTGCGCATTTACTTAGTGTCCGATACGCTTATTTTAAAAGAAGACATATATCGTGTCGAGCGCGAGATGAAGAAACAGTTTTTCCCGACAGCCAATATAACGATACGTATTTATGAGAAATATCATCTTTCCGCGCAGTATGACCCCAAGAAGCTCATGGACATATATCGTGACAGCATTCTTCTTGAGCTGCGCGAGTATTCTCCGATCGAATACAACCTTTTTAAAAACGCGGATATTACATACCCTGAGGCCGGTCAGGTCATGCTGACTTTGGAAGATACGGTTATGGGGAAGGAAAAGTCAGCCGAGCTTGTGCGGATATTAGAGAAAATATATAACGAAAGATGCGGTCTTTCCGTAGAAGTTTTGACCGCTTATAAAGAGAAGAAGACAGGCAGGTACAAGGAAGAAGACGAAAAACGCATAAATATGCAGATCATGGAGATAGCAAGGCGGGCAGGGATAACCTCTGTAGCAGGAGAAAGCGAGGCGGAAACCGGTATTGAAGGTCAAGGTCTAGGTCAAGGTCTAGGTCAAGGTCTGCCGTCGCAGGGGGCGGCCTCTGTATCTGCATCAAAAGAGTCAAAAGATGCGTCAAAAAATATGACAGATGTGTCATATTCGGACGGGCAGTCTCAACAACCGCAGTCATCAGCTGCAGACAGCGGTAAGGGCAACACAGGTTCAGGAGTCCTTTCCGCAAAAGCGGCAGGCGCGCGCTCCGGCAGATCGGCGGGCAGTGATAAGATGTCAGCCGCCAAAGATCATCCTCTTAAACGCTCCGACAATCCTGACGTTCTCTACGGACGGGATTTTGAAGAAGACGCAATGCGCATGGACGAGGTGGTTGGAGAGATCGGAGAAGTCGTTGTGCGCGGCAAAGTGATCAGTATGGACAAGCGGGATATCAAAAACGAGCGCACGATCTTAATTTATGATGTAACTGATTTTACCGATACGATGACGATAAAACTTTTTATAAAGACCTCCCAGACGGGCGAAATGACTTCGCAGATGAAAGAAGGTTCTTTTGTTAAGGTAAAAGGCTTCACTGTGCTTGATAAATTTGACCATGAACTTACGATAGGCTCCATATACGGCGTTAAAAAGATCCCTGACTTTACGACTACACGCTCCGATAACAGCGTGCGCAAAAGAGTGGAGCTGCATTGTCATACCAAGATGAGTGATATGGACGGCGTTTCGGAAGTCAAGGATATAATAAAAAGAGCTTACAAATGGGGACATCCCGCTATCGCTATAACTGACCATGGCGTACTGCAGGCTTTTCCCGACGCCAACCATGTATGGGAGGACTTATGGAAGGCCGAGAAGAAGAAAAGGGAAGAAGAAGGCATTCCGGCAGACAAACAGGACTTTTTCAAATGCATATACGGAGTGGAAGCCTATATAGTAGATGATTTAAAAGAAATCGTGACCAATGACAAAGGTCAGGATTTTAATGGAAATTTTGTAGTATTTGATATAGAAACGACAGGTTTTTCACCGATCAATAACAGGATCATAGAAATAGGGGCGGTAAAAGTCATAAACGGAGAGATTGCCGATAAGTTTTCGGCTTTTGTAAATCCGGACGTGCCTATACCGTTTGAAATAGAAAAACTTACGGGGATAAACGACCGTATGGTTATGGACGAGCCGCTTATAGACGTTATCCTGCCGCAGTTTCTTGATTTTTGCAAGGACTGCGTTTTGGTTGCGCACAATGCAAATTTTGATATGAGCTTTATCATGGAAAATTGTGACAGACAAAATATACGCCACGATTTTACCTATGTAGATACGCTTGGTATCGCGAGAGCTCTGCTTCCGGATCAGGCCAAACATACTCTCGATGCGGTATGTAAAACTCTTGACATCTCACTTGAAAACCACCACCGGGCGGTGGACGACGCTCAGGCTACGGCGGAAATTTTTGTTAAATTTTTAACAATGTTAAAAAAAGACGGTATGACAAATCTTGAACAGGTGAATATGCTCGGACGCTCCAATCCCGATATTGTCAGGAAACTTAGAACCTATCATGCGGTTATCCTTGCCAAAAATAATGTGGGCCGAATGAATCTGTACAGACTGGTATCGGAATCGCATCTGAACTATTTTGCAAGGCGCCCCAGAATCCCCAAAAGCCTTTTTGTAAAATACAGAGAGGGCCTTATCATAGGCAGCGCCTGCGAAGCGGGAGAACTGTACAGCGCGCTTGTAGAGGATAAATCGGATATAGAGATCGCAAGGCTTGTGCAGTTTTATGATTATCTGGAAATACAGCCGCTTGGCAACAATAAGTTTATGATAAATTCCGACAAACACCCCAATATAAATTCTTTGGAAGATATAATGGACTTAAACCGCAGAGTGGTAAAACTCGGAGAACAGTTCCATAAGCCGGTCGTAGCTACCTGCGACGTGCATTTTCTGGACCCGGAGGATGAGATATACCGCCGTATCATTATGGCCGGACAGCATTTTGCGGATGCGGACGAGCAGGCGCCGCTTTATTTCAGGACTACCGAAGAAATGCTTGAAGAATTTGAATATCTTGGCAGCGACAAGGCGCAGGAAGTCGTTATAACCAATACAAATATGATAGCGGATATGATAGATACCATGTCCCCGGTGCGCCCCGATAAATGTCCGCCTGTAATACCCGACAGCGATAAACTTTTGACCGACATATGCTATAAAAGAGCGCACGAGATATACGGAGATACTCTGCCGCAGATAGTGGAAGAAAGACTTGAAAGAGAGTTAAACTCCATTATTTCAAACGGCTTTGCCGTCATGTACATAATTGCGCAGAAACTTGTATGGAAATCCGTAGAGGACGGCTACCTCGTCGGCTCCAGAGGCTCGGTCGGATCCTCTTTTGTGGCCAATATGGCGGGAATTACCGAAGTTAATTCCCTAAGTCCGCACTACTTATGCCACAACTGCCATTATTATGATTTTGATTCCGAAGAAGTCCGCGCCTTCAGCGGCGGCGCAGGCTGCGATATGCCCGATAAGCTCTGCCCCAACTGCGGTCAGCCTTTGAGCAAAGAAGGCTTTGACATTCCTTTTGAGACTTTCCTCGGCTTTAAAGGCGATAAGGAGCCGGATATAGACCTTAACTTTTCCGGTGAATACCAGAGCAAGGCGCATAAGTATACGGAAGTTATCTTCGGTTACGGACAGACCTACCGCGCGGGGACTATAGGAACCCTCGCCGACAAAACGGCCTTCGGTTATGTAAAAAACTACTATGAAGAACGTGGCCAGAGAAAGAGAATGTGTGAGATAAACCGTATAGTGGCAGGCTGCACAGGAGTAAGACGCAGCACCGGACAGCATCCCGGAGGTATCGTCGTGCTGCCCGTCGGAGAGGACATAAACTCCTTTACGCCTATACAACATCCGGCCAACGATATGAAAACCGATATAATAACCACGCATTTTGACTATCATTCCATAGACCATAACCTGCTGAAACTCGATATACTCGGGCATGATGATCCCACCATGATACGTATGCTGCAGGATATGACCGGCATAGATCCCGTTAAGATACCTTTGGACGACAAAGGCGTTATGTCGCTTTTTAAATCGACAGAAGCCCTCGGTGTCACACCGGAACAGATAGGCGGCTGCAAACTGGGGTGCCTCGGCATACCTGAATTTGGCACGGAATTTGCAATGCAAATGGTTATAGACGCCAAACCTAAGTGCTTTACCGACCTTGTGCGCATCGCGGGACTTGCGCATGGAACCGACGTATGGCTCGGCAACGCCCAGACACTTATAGAAGAAGGTAAAGCCACGATTTCTACCGCAATTTGTTGTAGAGACGATATAATGATATACCTTATACATATGGGAGTAGATCCGGCCCTTTCATTTACCATAATGGAAAGCGTGCGTAAAGGAAAAGGACTTAAGCCCGAATGGGAAGAAGCCATGCTTGCGGCGGGAGTGCCCGACTGGTACATCTGGTCCTGTAAAAAAATCAAATACATGTTCCCAAAAGCCCACGCCGCGGCTTATGTTATGATGGCATGGCGGATAGCTTATTGCAAGATCAATTATCCGCTGGCGTTTTATGCAGCATTTTTCAGTATACGCGCCTCAGGCTTTTCATATGAGCTTATGTGTCAGGGCAGAGAGCACCTTGACAATGTTATGGCCGATTATACGAGAAGAAGCGATACTCTTAGCAAAAAAGAGCAGGATTCGATGCGCGATATGAAAATTGTGCGTGAAATGTACGCGAGAGGTTTTGAATTTGAGCCGATCGATATCTTTAAAGCCAAGTCAAGGCTCTTTACAATAACCGAGGACAATAAACTCATGCCGTCCTTAAGCAGTATAGACGGTCTTGGCGAAAAGGCCGCCGATGCGATAGTGGAGGCAGCAAAAGACGGCCCGTTCCTCTCCAAAGACGATTTCCGCCAGCGTACCAAAGTGTCTCTTACTGTAATAGAGCAGATGGACGGCATGGGACTGCTTGGCGAACTGCCTGAGACGAATCAGATCAGTTTGTTTGATTTTGTGAATTGATGGCAGCGTGACATAGCGCAGTAATAAATAGAATAAATCAGAGGTGATTGACCGATATAGTCAACATGGTAAACCGGGAAATAATATGGATACTATATCGGTCAATTTATTGTATATTTTTCAACCGTTCGTTTTCAGCCAGTAATTGCCTGATCAGGTCATTTTGTTCGGCAATGGTCACATCCTTTTCGGCAATGGTCACATCCTTTTCGGCAATGGTCACGTCCTTTTCGGCAATGGTTTCGTTCTTTTCAGCAATGGTCACATCCCGTCGTTTGATCTCTTCCCTGAAAGCAATTTGGTCGAGATAATATTCCTCGCGCTCGCGGCACATCTTGATAATGTCCGCTTCGGTAGCATGTTCAAATATTGAGTTGCATGCTGATATTAAATATTCGTCATTCCCTGCAATCATCCTAAGCTCCTCCCAAGTCTTCGCTTTGAAAAGTGCGGCCCATTTGTCGATTCCGAACATCCGATCTTCTTCGGTAGCCAGATTTATCTTAGTTAAGTCTACCACACTTAAGGTTATATTGTCACTAAAAATATTGAAATCAGATAGATCACCGATCGGTTATGCCAGTTTAGCTCATTGGCAACCTGCATCTCAAGATTTATGTATACACTGTCGTTTAGAAGGACATTGATGTCCAACCTTATTTCCTTATCGTCAACAGCCTGCCCTAAGATGACACTGTTGGCTATTTCAATAGAGCTTATGTCGTTTATATTAAGATGTAGAAGAGAGCAGATAAGACCTGTGAGCATCTTTTTGTTGGACTGCAGGACGGCGCGGAACATGTAATCGTTGGTCATATTGTACAGGATAGGTCCGGAAGCGGTCCTGAAAGAGTAAGCTCTGTTTCCATGTTCATCCGGTATGCAGACTTTATTGGAGATGGATGTTTTGTGAGTAGCCTGCCGGTGTTTCATGGCAACAGAGTCATGGGTGATTTTATGGCTGCCATGTTTTCTGAAATTTGTCATAGATGTGATTTCCTTCCATAATAAGACAGAAATATATTTTCTGAATAGATAAAAAGATTAACAGTAGTAGTGGCGCAGCATGAAACTGCGCAGAATTTAAACTTCGTTTATTTGAAAGCGGAACGACTGAATTCTCCGGTCAATGGATTTTGATTTCACAAAAAGCGCAGATATACAATCGTTTTGATAGAAGTGAATACAATATAGCGCATAAATGAATGAAATTCAATATATAATTTAATAAATATTGAAAAAATATCGAAAAATATCCGAAAAGTAAATCTCTAAAATAAATTTAAGATTATGTCTGAAATTGTAAAAATTTATATAAATTGGAAAATTATGTAAATTAACTACAATAGTCAATTAAGTGACTTTTTAAATCTATGTATAAATGTTACAAATTTCTTAATTACAAATTGTCACATTTTGAGCAAGTAGCATAAAAAAACATTAGTTATTTTAATTAATATAGTTGAAAATAATGCATTAATCTGATATCATTATAAATGAGAATTTTTGGGTTGGCAGTATATGTTTATTCGATTTTTTAAATATTTAAAGCATATAGCGCCGGGGAGGATATGAATTTTATGTTGCTTCCGTTAAGGGCATATTAACGTGATTCCTGAACAAATCCCAACTTTTTCATTAATTTATCATATTTGCTAAAAATCTTGTAAAGGAGGATACACATGAGCAAATTAGCAAGCAAGTTAAGCAAGCGTATCATGGCGACTGTCCTGTCGGTAGCCATGGTCATGTCCAACATGACGGTATATGCAAGTGAGCTGAGCGGACCTCAGGCGGATAACGCCGTGGAAGAAGCAGCTGACACACAGAATACTGATGTTGCGGCAGACGACGCAGTGACGACTGAAAGCGGCTCTGATGCTGACGAGGCGGTAGATGGCAACACCGAAGACGATACCGCGGACAAAAGCACGGACGGAAACGCTCAGACGCCCGAAGCAGGCGGGGATGAAACCCTCGGTTCAGACAACGAAGCAGTTACCGATGGCGCAGATGAAGCTGACGACACGGCAGATGCTGACGATACGGCTGTAACCGATGACGAATCCTTAGAAAATGATGAGGAGGTGAAAGAAGAAGAGGTTGAGGCGGAAGAGCCTGAAAAATCCGAAGTTAAGGCTGACGCGCCAAGCTTTGAATATGACGAAACCAAAAAGACTGATGTCTGGGATTTCGGCGGCGCTACCGTTGATGGTGACGTTAATAATATGTTAACCGCAGACAACTACGCAGAAGTTACAAAGACCTGGTATGACAACAAAGAGTCAGCAGAAA
>CANRMA010000003.1 GCA_947631625.1 uncultured Lachnospiraceae bacterium
CGGTAAACTTTCAACCCGACCATTTATATACCACATATCGGTCAGTGGTAAACTTTCCTTGTGCTATTATTCTAGCAAGCACAAGGCATAAAGTCAATATGGCTTCCTTAAAATTTTATGTTTTTACCGCATAGTTTATACATATTGAGAAATCACTCAAACTCTGTTGTGTTCTGCTGTTACAGTGTGTTTTATTTTCTCTGTTGTGTTCTAATCGTTTTCTACTGTATTCTCTCTGTTTTTCCGCCTTATACGACACAGCTTAAACTTTCTCCGCTGTAATTTCAGCTTATGATTTTTCTTTGTAACTATCATATCCGGCGCACATTTTTTCATAAAAGGCGGAATCTTTTTTGGTTTTTTCAGGCAAGAAAATCGTTAAGCTGACGCGCTAAGCCGCATAAAACCGGGAAAGTTCAAAATATGCCCCTTAATTTGATGACATTGTAACTGTCGGGAAGGTTTTTTGTATCTTCTCCCGGCTTCAGCATATGCGCGTCCAACAGGCTGCTGTTATATCTTGCTCTCTTTGTGCCTGCTCCCGAGTCTGAACGTTGGATCTAGATTATCCTCAAGGCAGGCCGTCATAAACTCATCGTCCATATACCTGAGTGATTTCAGGCGTTCCAAATCTCTTTTATGTATCTGTTTTGCTTTACTCAACAAATATTCTCCTTTTTATTATACACATTTATATATCGTTTGAAAACTCATTTATTAACTAAATTTTGTCAATTATTAACTAAATTTTGTTAATTTTTTACAAAATAGCTGCCGCCTATCCGGCTTGCGCTTCCGTCAAGGCATAACTTGATCAGTTCGTTCATAAGCTCCTGCAGTGAGATATCGTGTTTATAATTTAATAACATATGTTGTTTTATTGTATCTACATCCTGTGGGGTGTAATCAAGGATGTTCAGGATTTCTGTACGGGTTTTATTAAGAGGGTTTGATCCGCCATCGGGCATATCAGCAGAATTTTTAAGATTTTCAGCATTGTATCCCGGCGATAAGATAACGCCTGATATGTTTTCAGAAATGCTTTGTATGAGGTCCTGCGGTGAAACCGCTATTCCAGCTCCCTGTCGTATGAGGCGGTTACAGCCATCGCTCAGCGCGTCGGTGATGCGTCCCGGCAGCGCGTATACTTCCCTGCCCTGCTCCAAGGCCATATCCACTGTGATAAGGGTCCCGCTTCTGTTTCCGGCTTCGATGACAAGCACTATATCGGACATCGCGCTTATTATACGGTTTCTTGGCGGAAAAAGGGTGTTTTTCGGCATGGTATGCGGCGGATATTCGGAGCATATGCCACCTTTTTCAATGAGCATGTCGTATAGTTCCTTATTTTCGGAGGGATAGCAGATATCCACACCGCAGCCCATCACGCCGAGCGAGTATCCGCCTGCAAGAAGCGCCGCCTTTTGTCCTATGCCGTCTATTCCGCGTGCCATGCCGCTTATGATCTGCACTCCTGCCATTGCCAGTTCTCTTCCGAAACGCTCTGCCATATTTCTGCCGTATCCGGAGCAGTTCCTTGCTCCTATTATAGCGACGGAAGGTTTTTCCCGAGCCGGGAGTCTGCCTTTATAATAAAGTCCGTATGGGGCGTCCGGGGCGTTTGCCAGTCTTTGCGGATATTTTTCATGTCCCAGACACGTAAAATATATATTTTCATTTAATAACAGTTGATATTCTTTGTGTATATCCCTGTTTTGCTTAAACTTTTCCAAATGCTGCGCAAGATCGCGCTTTCTCTGCTGCTGTGTCAAATGTGGAAGCAGTTGTTGGGTTGAAAGGTTATATATAGTACGCGGAGAACCGAACTTAGAAAGCAGATATTTAATGGTCCTGCCGCCTACTCCGTCGATATTCCAAAGCCAGTGCGCATACGGAAGCTGACTTTCGTCCGTGTGAAATTTTTTAGTTTCCATGTATTTTACTCCTTCTGCAATATCATCATTCATTTCCAGTATTCAATATAATTCAGTTCCTATGCCAATATCATTCAGTTCCAATATTTAATATCATTCATTTCCTATGCCAATATCATCTTTCATTTCCAATATTCAATATCATTCAGTTCCTATGCCAATATCATTTATTTCCAATATTTAATATCATTCATTTCCAATATCCAAGATCCGCCGCCCGGTAACACAACGCCTCCGTGAGATGTTCTTCGCGTATATCCGCGCTGTCGGCCAGATCGGCTATGGTGCGGGCGACTTTTAATATGCGATGGTAGGTGCGGGCGGTAAGTCCGAGTTTTACAAAAAGTTTTTCCAACAGTTTTTCTTCTTTATAACCGAGGCCGCAGTATTTTACGATATCTTTCGCTCCCATGTCGGCGTTGAAACGGAGCGTGCTTCCCTCAAAGCGCCGCTGCTGTATATATCTCGCCTGCATGACTCGGTTTCGTATCTCTTCGCTGCTTTCAGCGCGTCTGCCGGCAGTAAGCTCAGATACCCGTACCGGAGCCGCTTCCACGCAGATATCGATCCGGTCTAAGATAGGGCCCGATATACGTTCTAAATACCGATGCACTTCATGCGGGCTGCATCTGCATTTGTTCATATCGGGATAGTAACCGCAGGGACAGGGGTTCATGGCCCCAACCAACATGAAATCCGCGGGGTAGACATAATTGCCGCTGCTTCTTGCTATATGTACCTGTTTATCTTCCATGGGCTGTCTTAAAATATCTATGGTCTCTCTCTTAAATTCCGGAAGCTCGTCCAGAAAGAGGACTCCTCTGTGGGCCAGGGTGATAAGTCCCGCCGAAGGTACTTTTCCCCCTCCTGCAAGGGCTTGTTTGGTCACGGTATGGTGGGGCGCTATGAAAGGTCTTGACTTCATAAGAACTTCTCCTGACAGAAATGCTCCTGATATGCTGTAGATAGATGAGACTTCCATGCTTTCTTCGAGTGAAAGCGGCGGCAGGATTGAAGGAATGCGTCTGGCTATCATGGTTTTGCCGGAACCGGGCGGCCCTATTATAAGAAGGTGGTGAAATCCTGCCGCCGCTATCTCTGCAGCTCTCTTAACCGCGCTCTGACCGTTTACATCGGCAAAATCCGGCTGTATGGCGTTTTTGCTTTCGTTAAACAAAGCATTCACATCCACTTTATGCGGCGCGATGATCTCATTTCTCCTGTCGCCTTTTTCGGATAAATACTCCAGAGTCTGCACTATATCGGAAACGCCTATTATTTCCATATCCTGTACAAACGCCCCTTCTCCGGCGTTGGCTTTTGGCAGTATACAACGTTTAATGCCCTGTTTTTGGGCCTCTCTTACGATCGGAAGGACTCCTTTTACCGGCTTTACTTCACCGTTTAAGCCTAATTCTCCGATTATCATTATGTCTTCGCTGTTTTCGGGCGGGAAATATCCGAGCGCCCCCAGAATGGATACCGCTACGGGAAGGTCGAACAATGCGCCTTCTTTACGCATGTCCGCAGGTGAAAGGTTTACGTTGATACACAAAGCCGGCAGCGGTATCCCTGCATTTTTCAGCGCTACCTTAACCCGTTCCCTGGCTTCTTTTATCTCGCAGCCCAACAGCCCTACCATCTGAAAGCACGGCAGTCCCTGCGACACATCAACCTCTACCTTTATCAGACAGGCGTCAATGCCGTGAACGGTTCCTGATGTAATTGATCTGAACAAAAAATATTCCTCCTATCATTAATGTGCAATAAATAACATGTGTTACGTTGAATATACGGCGATATGCCGGAATTTCTGAACAATGTGGATATGTTTAGGCACAGCGCCCACACTCCGACGCTTTAGTGTTAATAATATATCACTATATGGTACGGAATGCAAGCGCCATTTTTCAGATTACATGATCTTGTTGGCCATGCCGTCCGGATCTACCGCAAACTGGATAGCCATTTCTCTTCCTATCTTTCCCTCATAGTAGAGCTGCAAAATGCTCTCATCCATGGTTATCATGCCCATCTTGCGGTTAGTCTGCATAACGGACACGAGCTGATGAGATTTACCTTCGCGGATAAGGTTCCTTACCGCATGATTGGCATGCATGACCTCAAAAGCCGCCACACGCCCGCCTCCGTCGCGAGTCGGTATAAGCTGCTGTGATATAACGGCTTCCAGAACGCCCGCGAACTGTACACGGATCTGCTGCTGCTGATAGGGCGGGAAAACATCGATAACACGGTCAACGGTGCTGGCCGCGCCGATGGTATGTAAGGTTGAAAGCACGAGATGTCCTGTTTCGGCCGCGGTTATCGCGATACTGATAGTTTCGAAATCACGCATCTCGCCCACGAGTATAACGTCAGGATCTTCACGCAGCGCAGCGCGAAGGGCATTGTTGTAGCTTTGTGAATCAAGCCCTATCTCACGCTGATTGATCATGGCCATTTTATGGGTATGAAGATACTCGATTGGGTCCTCAAGCGTTATTATATGGGCATCCCTGTTGTTATTAACTTTGTCGATGATCGCGGCAAGAGTGGTGGATTTACCGCTTCCCGTAGGGCCTGTAACAAGAATAAGCCCTCTTTTCCGCTCATACAGATCGATAACGGAGGACGGGACCCCCAATACTTCAGGCGACGGCACACTGGTATTAACAACACGAAAAGCTATCGCGTCCGAGTTTCTCTGTCTGAATATATTTACACGGTAACGGCTGAAGCCCGGTATCGCATAGGACATATCGACTTCTCCATGCTCCTCGTAACGCTCGCGCTGACTGTCATTCATGACCGCAGTTGCAATTTCATGCGTATCACGCTGTTCCAACACGGGGTAAGCATCCATTGTGACAAGTTTTCCGTTCACCCTCATCTTAGGAGGTATGCCTACGGTTATATGTACGTCGGAGGCGCCGGCTTCACTTGCCGTCCTCAAAATCTCTTCTATTAATGGCATTTTTGATATTTTCTCCCTTTCTGTATTTACTAAAAGGCGCCCGGAACATATTCTTCGGCATCGTCATCCTGCGCATCCGTTCTTTCAGCCTTTGTTTTCTCATCATCCGGTTCGCTTCCCGGAATTTCCACCATGCTTGGAGACGCGCCTACGTAAGCGGTATCTTCAATCTTTATTCCGTGTTTCTCCAGGAATTTCTTATTCATCTCATAACGATTATCCATCGTCTTCATTATATCCACGATCTCAAGCCTGCCTTCGTATTCCTTCTTAGACAGATCTATAAGTTTATTGTCGGCAAACGTCAGTATAATGGGTTTTAAGATATTATCGGGATTTTCCGACAACACCAGTCCTTTCTCTTTCGTATTTAACTCTACGCTCACCCCTGCAAACAGGATCTTTACTGAGTCGCAAAGCGCCTTTACCACATCCGCGTCAAAAAAGTCCGGATTACCGATAAGGTATTTGAGCGCGGCCACTTCAGAAGCCGGCGGCTTATCTATCTGCATCGCCGTCATGGTATCAAAAGTTTCCGCAACCATAAGTATCTTGGAGCCGATAAGCAGTTTCACCGCTTCCGGCGAATCGCCGTTCTCAAGATTTTCCAACGCCTTTCTTGCCTGCATGCATATCCTTTTTACGTTGGGAGCCGTGGCAAAAACCTGATCCAGAATATCAATACCCGCTATCTCAGCCGCCCTTATCTGCGCTTTCTCCTCCGGCGTGGGATTATCGCTTGTCAGAGCCTCTTTGGGCGCGGCAAGCTTACCTATGTCATGCGCTATGGCTGCAGTCACCGTATCAAGCTGTTCCGCCACGGATACATTCATCGTATGGGTTATGAGCGCGCACAAAATAGCGACATTTAATGAATGTTTATACGTATAGTCTTCCTTGCTGCGCAGGTTCTGCATAAGGTATATCTTTCTGTCCATATGACCGTAATTCTTGATGATATTCGCTGTGATGGACTGCATCTTGGCAGCCTTCTTAGTCTCTAAGATCTTATCAAGTTCCTCTTTGATGGCAAAGACATATATAGTCTGAAATCTTTCAAAATATATATCGTCCTGCGTCATCGGAGGCACAGGTTCTGCCGGCTCAAGCACAAAAATACCTATCAGGCCAAAATTCCTGATACTGTTAATGCCCTGATATGTGAGTCTGGAATCCCTTTCATACAAAAGAACTCCGTTTTTATTATAAACAGGCCTTGCTAATCTCATTCCGGTCTTTAAATCATCTGTTTTTACAAAGATCATCTGACTTCTCTCCCTGTATATTGCCTAATCAAAGCCTTCCCGAAGCTTCTCTAACGCTCTTTTTTCGATCCTGGAGACATAACTTCTGGAAATACCAAGTCTTTTACCGATCTCGCGCTGCGTGACCTCCCTGTCGCCGGTAAGGCCGTAGCGCAGGATAAGTATCTCCTTCTCACGTTCGTCCAGTTTCTCATTAAGCAGTCCCGATAATCGCTTCAGACGTTCCCTGACATCCATCCGCTCCACTATATCTGCCTGCTCCTGCTCTATTATATCAAGCAGGTTGATCTCATTGCCTTCCCTGTCAGTCCCTATCGGCTCATACAGCGATACTTCCCTGGATTTCTTTTTCCCTGCCCTGAGCAGCATCAACAGTTCATTATCGATACATCTTGAAGCGTAGGTACTGAGTTTGCCTTTGCCTTCATCAAAAGAGTCTATCGCTTTAATGAGACCTATCGTTCCGGTCGAGATAAGATCTTCCATGTCCTCGTCCGCATTCTGATACTTCTTAGCAATATATGCCACCAGACGAAGATTATGCTCAACCAACAGTTCTTTAGCCTCCCGCTTTTGCCTTATATCTCCGGTCTTAAGCTGCCTTAAGTATTCGGCTTCTTCTTTCGCTGTAAGCGGCTGCTTAAATGTTTTCAAAAGAAGCCCCCAAAGTTCATTTACTTTATTCTATGACTCTTTGGCAGCCTGAGTGCCTTTCCACACAAAAATAAGGCATGGCTATTTTATTTTGACAATATCATTATACACAAAAATTGTATAAAATTCAATACAATCTTTAATGTTCGGCACATAAACATACGAAATTTTAAAACAAAAACTTTGCCATAACATAGTTGCTTATATCTGTCCCGTACGGCGTGAGACGGATCGGATCGCCTTCCGAAATAAGACCGTCTTTTCGCAGTTTTTTAAGCGTTTCTCCATACACTTCTTCGATCGGCAGCGCAAATTTTTTAAAAAAGTCCGCCTTTTTTACCCCTTCCGTCAGGCGCAGCCCCAGGAACATAAATTCTTCCATCTGCTCCTGCTTTGTCAGGGAATGCAGGTTTCTTTGGCAGGTCAGGCCGTTTTGCGCGGATAAGAGTGCCTTTTCATATACTTCCATATCATCACAGTTATTCCACCGCACGTCGCCGACCATTGACGCAGCGCCCAGGCCGAAGCCGACATAATCTCCTCTCTGCCAGTATACTTTGTTGTGTATGCATTCATAGCCGTCCTTTGCATAATTGGATATCTCATATCTGTGATAGCCGCAGCTCTCAAGAAACTGCTTTGTCATCTCATAAAGCTGTCTGTCTTCTTCTTCCGTCGCAAGCTGAAGCCTGTCCCGATTGTCGTAAAACCATGTCCCTTCTTCGAGTATTAGACTGTAAGCCGAGATATGTTCAGGCGCATATGCGGTCACCTTTTCAAGAGTCGCGCGATAAGAAGCCGCGCTCTGACCGGGGATCGCCGACATCAGATCGACATTTATGTTCTTAAATCCTGCATTTCTTGCCAGTTCATATGCCTTGCAAAAAGCCGCATAATCGTGCAGCCTTCCGAGTGTTTTCAGTTCCTCATCGTCCGCAGTCTGAAGCCCTATACTCAGTCTGTTTATTCCGGCCTCCGGATATCTTTCCATTTTATCCCGCGTAACCGTGTCGGGGTTTACCTCTATGGTTATCTCGGCGTCCTTTGCTATGTCAAAGCGGTCTTTTAGTTTACATAATATTGCCGCAATATCCTCCGCATTCAGAAAAGACGGAGTACCGCCGCCAAAAAATATTGAAATTACTTTGTGGGAAACATAACGGTCGGCCTGCTGCTCTATCTCGCGCAGCAACAGGTTTACATAATGTGACATTTCATCTTCCGCCGCCGGAAAAGAAAGGAAATCGCAGTACAGGCATTTCCGACGGCAGAAGGGGATGTGGATATATATGCTAAGAGGGGTTGGTTCATTCATTTGCGCAGACTCCTTATTTGTGCCGCCAAACGGACTTAATCTTCATCCAGTTTCAACACGCTCATAAACGCGCTCTGCGGTATTTCCACATTTCCTATCTGGCGCATCCTCTTTTTACCCTCTTTCTGCTTCTCGAGCAGCTTCTTCTTACGCGTGATGTCTCCGCCGTAACATTTGGCGAGCACATCTTTACGCATTGCTTTGACGGTCTCCCTGGCTATGATCTTGCCGCCTGACGCCGCCTGTATAGGTATCTCGAATAAGTGTCTGGGTATCTCTTCTTTGAGCTTTTCGCACATCTTCCGTCCTCTTTCGTAGGCGCTGTCGGCATGCACTATAAACGAAAGAGCGTCAACTTCTTCATGGTTTACCAATATATCCAGTTTGACAAGCTTGGACTCTTCATAGCCTTTCATCTCGTAATCAAAGGACGCATAGCCCCTTGAACGCGATTTTAATGCGTCAAAGAAGTCATAGATGATCTCGTTAAGCGGAAGGTCGTATTTTAACAGGGCTCTGGTAGCCTCAATGTATTCCGTGCCGACATAACGCCCCCGCCTTTCCTGACAAAGCTGCATGATCGGACCTATATATTCCGTCGTGACCATGATCTCCGCGCTCACTACGGGTTCTTCCATATAATCTATCTCCGAAGGATCGGGCAGATTTGCCGGATTGGTCAGATCGATCACTTCGCCGTTTGTCTTATGCACCTTATAGATAACGCCGGGAGCAGTGGTCACCAGATCCAGATTATATTCGCGCTCAAGCCTCTCCTGTATTATCTCCAGGTGTAAAAGTCCCAAAAAACCGCAGCGGAAACCAAAGCCCAACGCTATCGAGGTCTCGGGCTCATAGTTAAGGGACGCATCGTTTAATTTAAGTTTTTCAAGCGCGTCGCGAAGATCCGGGTATTTGGCGCCGTCCGCCGGGTACATTCCGCAGTAGACCATTGAATTTACTTTTTTATAACCGGGCAGCGGAGCTTCGCAGGGGCGCGCCGCATCGGTTATCGTATCGCCGACCGAGGTGTCTTTAACGTTTTTGATGGAGGCGGTGAGGTAGCCTACCATTCCCGCGGAAAGCTCTTCGCAGGGAATGAACTGTCCCGGACCGAAATATCCCACTTCCACGACTTCCGCCTCAGCCCCGGTAGCCATCATTCTTATGCGGGTCCCTTTGCGTACCACGCCCTCCATTATGCGGCAGAATACTATGACTCCTTTGTAGGAATCATAGACCGAATCAAAGATAAGCGCCTGCAGAGGGTTGTCCCGGCTTCCTCCCGGCGCAGGTATTTTTTCCACAATGGCTTCGAGCACCTCTTCTATTCCGATTCCGTTCTTGGCTGAAATAAGAGGCGCATCCTGCGCTTCTATGCCGATCACGTCTTCTATTTCGTTCTTGACGCGCTCAGGCTCCGCGCTAGGCAGATCTATCTTATTAATAACGGGAAATACGTCAAGATCGTGGTCCAACGCCAGATACACGTTGGCAAGCGTCTGGGCTTCTATGCCCTGCGCCGCATCCACTACAAGGATGGCGCCGTCACAGGCCGCAAGGCTTCTGCTGACTTCATAGTTAAAATCCACATGGCCCGGCGTGTCGATCAGGTTAAAGATATATTCCAGGCCGTCTTTGGCCTTGTATATTATGCGCACGGTCTGCGCCTTTATCGTTATGCCTCTTTCCCGCTCAAGCTCCATATTGTCAAGAACCTGCGCCTGCATCTCCCTGTTGGTCAGAAGCCCTGTCTTTTCTATGATCCTGTCGGCAAGCGTAGATTTGCCGTGATCTATGTGCGCTACTATGCAAAAGTTCCTAATCCTGCTCTGATCGATCATTTCCATCCGCCCAATCTGTCCTTCCTCATGATATGCCCTTTACAAACAATATTATTATAATTCAATCAGAGAAAAATAGCAAATACATAAAATTCGGATCGGCTGCGGATCAGTAATCCTTATCCGGCTCATCGCCTTTTAACACCAGATGAAGCACATGGGCGAGCGGTTCCGTCGCGTTCATTATCTCTTCCACGGTATTGTTCTGCGCGCCTAACTCTATCAAAAGCGACTTGGGGCGAAGGTGCATATTATACCGGTATGCTTTAAGATAGATCCGCCTTGCGAGCGAGGGATAATATTCGTTGCTCGCGGTCTGCATCTGAAATGAAAATGCAAGATTATCCTCAAGATACGGGTTCTCCAAAGTGTCTATCGTTTTGCCTCCCGCGGTCCTGCTAAGTCCGTTAAAAAACATGAACTGGGCCGTAGGTCTGCCCTGAAGGTCTACAACAAGCCTTCTGTCGGCAGGCATCTCATCTCTATGTAAGTCTATGATAACCTCTATCGACGGATTTTGTTCAAGCAGCTTTTCCAGTTCGGGAAGAGAATTACTGTAAGCGTAATCCCTTGCGGGAACATCATAGGCCGACGTGTCATGGATCACATTATAACCGTATTTATCCCTTAACAGCTGCGCCAGCTTTTCACCTGCCCCTACTATAGTCGTAGAAGCATCGCCTTCAACCGAATCCGCAAACGCTTCCTGAGAATGGGTATGATATATCAATATCTGCGGCTTATCGCTGCTCCCCTGCATCCTCATGTCCTTAGAAAGCAGCTTATCCGTATTAAGAAGTTCTTCCCCGGCCGACGTTGTGGAATCTATGGCATAGAAAGCTTTGACCAAAGACTCATAGGTATTCAGGGTATCCCACTTATATCTGTATACAGCCTCTTCCACTTCATGGAATGCCGCATCTTTCTGTTCGTTGTTCCGTTCATCCATATTTTCGCCTTCGCCCGCGGCTGCCTGATTTTCGCTTTGCAGCCCGTTTTCGGCAAGCAGGGCTTCCTCAAGTCCTTTATCGAGATGGATGGCATCGGTCCCATACTCAAGCGCTCCCTCTTCAATTTCCTTTTTATCCTCATCCGTTCCCTCAAGCAAAGCCAGATCGTCATAACTGCTTTCTTTAAAAGCCGCATCATCATAAAACGGCTCCTGCTCCATAACACATAAAAACACAGGGTAATTCGCAAGCGCCAGTCTGTCAAACATATTACCCTCATAAGCTATGGTAAAATCCTGCATTGCCGACGACACAGGCAGCCAGACATCCGAAAACGACTGCTCCATAAAGCTTTGGAACGCCCGTCCTGATCCTTTTTGATCAGGCTCCGCGCCGTTGTTCACTTCTTGTAAAAATGACACTACTGTCATAATACACAGGGAAATAAAAAGAATACGCCTTATTTTCATTAATACAATTATCCAATCCACGTATTTGGAGCCTGAAATTGCATCCACTATTCATTATATGCGGCGGCAGACGTTTATAATTCATGACTATGATCTGTGTTGCTGTTCTGTCTACTGCGGTTCTTTCATGTCCAGCGCTTTATTTAGCGCATCGCAAAGTATGTGGCTTATCTGCTGCACCTGAAAATCCACATCCTTACTTGTTACATACATGTTGTTAAGTTCCGAAAGCGCGTTCGGATATTCGCCTACAGCGTCACCCACGATCGTTGCGGCATCCACGACGGTCGGAACTCCGATTGCCAGAACCGGCACTTTCAGGCTCTCTTTGGTAAGCGCATTTCTATGGTTGCCAACGCCGGAGCCGGGATGAATGCCGGTATTGGTTATCTGAATGGTACGGTTAAGCCGCTTGGTCGATCTTGCGGCAAGCGCGTCTATAACTATGACCTGATCGGGCGACGTCTGATCTATAACGCCTCTGATTATTTCCGCCGATTCCATTCCGGTCTTGGCCATAACGCCCGGCACTATACAGCTCACCATATGCATTTTGGTGCGGTTATAAGCCACTTTTCCGTATTCCATGACTATATGTCTGTTTATAAAAAGATTATCCGCAACGTTCGGGCCAAGCGAATCCGCGGTAACTTCACGATTTCCAAGACCTACGACCAGGATGGACTGCTCTTTTTCAGGCTCAGACAAAAGCTTCCTTATCTCGTCGGCCAGCACATCGGAGATTTCCTGATGATAGTCCTCTTCCGGCTCTATCATGGCGGGGGCCTCCAACGTAACATAGGTTCCCATGGGCTTACCCATTGCTTTGGCGCCGTTTTTGGTCTCGATGATTACGGTTGTAATATGAATATCGCTATCTTCATCATACTCTTCTTCCACTTTTACACCATGAATTTCACTGTCTTTTCCCTCAATGCTCTCTCTGGCTTCCAATGCCAGGTCCGTTCTGACCTGAAACCAACCCATAACTTCATGTCCTCGTTTCTTCTATATGCTTTCTCCATAATACTATATGCAGCTTAAACCCGTCCGGTCATAAGGCGCGGCATGCGCGCGGCGCCGCTTATGCTTTTAACTGTAAATATCTTTTACAATTATTTTAAAAATATGTATTGACAGAAATTAATGCTTATTCTACAATAATATACGTGTGTTTCCATTAAAACGTCCGTGTCCGGATTTAATGAGACATTTCCATAAAATTAACTGTAATAGGAGGTGTGCATCATGGCTAATATCAAATCTGCAAAGAAAAGGATTTTAGTAAACAGAACCAAGGCGGAAAGAAATAAAGCTGTCAAGTCCGGCGTTAAGACTTCTGTTAAAAAAGTAACAGCTGCTATTGCCGCTAACGACAAAGAGGCTGCAAAGGCTGCTTTACTTGCTGCTACTGCTACTATTGATAAAGCCGCTTCTAAGGGTGTGTTACACAAGAATACGGCTTCAAGAAAAGTATCCAGACTTGCGCAGGCTGTAAATAAGATGGCTTAGTTTCCAACTTATTATATATAATGAAGACATTAAAAACAATCCATTCCGTCATGTGGGTTGTTTTTTCTTTTTATAAATCTTAACGACCCACAGGGTAAGCTATGGAAAATATGCATGATATAAAATCAAGAAAAACAGAATATGACGCGCCAAAGAGTGAAGCTGCGGATAATCCGGCGGGCAAAGGAACTACGGATATATTCAGGGGCGTTGCCGCTATAATGGTTGTTCTGTCGCATTACGCGGAATGGTATGCGTGGTTCATACAGCCGCAGGGAAAGGCCGAAACGCTGCGCCTTGCGCTTACAAAACTTGGAGTATACGGAGTGGATATATTCTTTCTTTTGTCGGGGTATGCGCTTGTCAGATCGCTTGGAGATGCTAAGGTACGCCTTGGCTTTGTATGGAAAAGGATCAGAAATGTTTTCATACCATATGTTATTATAACAGGCGTTATTGAAATTATTTCGGGCGGTTTTACTTCTCTTAAGGATTTTTGGCTATATATAAGCGGTTACGATTACTGGTATATGAATGCGCTGTTTGTATTTTATATCGGATTTATGATGATCTATGCCTTTATCGGAAATAAGGCGGCAAGAATTGTTTTGCTCAGCCTGTTTGTCAGTATATATTCTTTCAGGCTTTATGAACTTGAAAGGGCCGATTTCTGGTTTGTTTCAAACATAACATTTGTTATTGGAGTAATATCCGCCGAGTTTGGACAGGCCGTTAAAAAGTTTGTGAATAAATTTGGCATATATTTAGAGATTATATTATTTACGGCTATGTTATTAATTGTTAAATCAGGATTAAACTTTGAATATAATAATGCAAATTATACTCCGGAGCAGCAGATACAGCTTAAAATAACAGCCACTATTGTATGGAGCCTGCTTATTCTGCTGCTTTGCGCCAAAACTGATACCATTAACAAAACACTGCGCAGACCCTTTTTATTCATTATGGCAGACCGCATACTTGCCTTCATCGGAAAAAGTTCACTCTACATTTATCTTTTTCATACCTTTATATTCATGCGCTGTATGAACAGCCCGCTGACCGGAGCGCGTCTTGTACATGACAATAACAATGCGCTCATGGCGATAATGGCTGTGAGTGTATTAATAACAGTTGTTATTTCATATATCTGTAAGCTGCTCTTTGATATGGCAATAGCGAAAATACGGGCAGCATACACCGAATAAGACTTATCTTCTCATCTGCTATGACCTCTCCCTCCATGACTGCCGCCTCCGTGGTGTCCGCCGCCATGGCCGCCCGAGCTGCTGCTCGATTGGATGCGGTGTTGGGTAACGCTTCTGCGTATAAATATATCCTGTGCGTTGACAAAATCCGCTCTCTTTCCGCTGACATAAGTAACGGGCGTCGTAGTGTTTACTCCGCTTTTGGCTTTCCAGTTGACCGCGATAAAGATGATCGAAGCGATAACGCCCACTATTATAGGAAGAAAACCGGGCGCGTTAGTATGAAAAAGCCTGTTTCCTCTCATATCGTCATAGAAATCGTTTATATAGGTTTTGTACGCCCTGTACGGGTTGTTCTCGACATATTCGTATACTCTGTCCAGTATATGATCTAAGTCCTTATATGAAAATATATCCTCGACGATACCCTTAGACAAAAGCCAGGTATGTATCATTCCGTCGTCGGCTCTCGACCAGTTATCCACAAGTATGATACCGTCTCCGTCCGCCTCGTCATAACCGAATTTATTGTCCGCATAAAACTGCTCTGCATAAACCCTTACATATTCGTCGGAAAAGGCGTCAGGCTCGATAGCTTCGGCATACTCTCTAAGCGGCTCGTTGAGCGTCACCAGAACTATATCGCAGTTGGTCTGCGCCTGTCTTTTTTCTATCAATTTGGCAAGCTTTTTTTCTTCCTTATCGCTTAGCACATCGGCGTTGTCAAATACGCGCCGCGTCGTCGCGCATTCCGTATTTGTCCTCTCATAGTGTTCCATTCTGGAATCGAAGTAGTGAAATCCTCTTATTGCCAGAAATATTGCCAGAAAAATAACAAGCGTTATGTATATCCATCTGAAAAATTTAAAATATTCTTTCATCCTTATCCTCTTTATTCTTCAATATTGCCGTTCCCGCGAATTGAGATCAGACGCAATTTTCTGCCATCCATATCTGCAGGTGTCTTATCCGTACTACAGTATCTACAATATCTCCAGTATCTCGGTAGCCAGATACGCCAATGCGCTTACCGAAAGCAGGGTGGTAAAGCCGTATAAAAGCAGCTTGAGTCTTGATACCGGCGTCTTGCCGACCACTTTTCCGGTCTGTCCGTTGACATAGAAGCGGTAGGTTTCTCCCCTGTAATCATAGCGGTATATCCATACCGGCAAAAGCGCGTAATTCAGTCCGTTCCTTGTTAAATTCAGATTTTTGCGATGCGGCGTTACGCTGTTGTACCCCGACAGCGACTGCTGCATAAGCTGTTCCGACGCGCTTCGCGCCTTTATCTTCGCGCGTTCTTCCAGTTCGTCCGCCCCCGCATTGTAAACCTCTCCAAAAAAACCCGACATATATTTGGGATCAAAATCCATCAGTTCTTCATATGTATAAGGCTCCATCAGATCCATCTCGCCGTCTTCCATTACATTAGAAGCATCGGCAGGCACTTTGTCAAAATCCGTTTTCATCTGCCTTATGACATTATAATATGAAGTTTCCGTATATTCCGTATCGCCGCTTATCCATGAACGGACTTTCCTGCCTTCTCCGCTGAAATCATAGTCGGCCTGATAGTCGTAGAGCCAGAACGGAACATACATTCCTCTTATGTTTTTCAGGCTTTTTTCGGAAAGAAAAGACGCGGGCGTGAATGTTCTTTTGTCAAATTCTTTATTTAACGCCTCCACAGCCGCATCTTTATTTACCGTAAAGGGCAGTATGAGGTTCGGCCTGTATCCGCCCTCTATCCTCTCGTTAAACACTAAGCTGCTGCCGCAGTGCGCGCAATTATCGGAAGACGTGAACTGTCCTACGGTAATGGGCGCCCCGCAGTTGCCGCATACCGTTATCGAACCTTCGTTTACTATGTATTCACTGTCCGTACTCTCGCAATGAGGACAGTACATGCTCTTTTTTCCGGCCTCGTATATCATACCGCCGCCGCAGTTTTTACACTTGAAAATCATAAAAAACCCCCATTATCTTATCTTCATCATCACAGGCCGCTGTCTGCCACACGCTTTACTCCTTCGTCCGGCAGCATCCAAAATCATAATAACATAATAATATTAAATTGTAAAATAAGTAAATAAGGATGTTTATGTCGGTTATGTTGTAAAAAAGCTCTTTCCATACCTCTCTCATCTGTGTTACAATAATATAGTAAAATTCACGTCAAGTGATCACAAAAAGGAGGTTACCCTTATGACACAGGAAGAAAAATTAGACGCTTTACTTGAAAATGTAGCAGCCATCAAGGCACAGCTTGATAAGCAGGACGAGCAGATCGAATATATCGTAGGCCGCTTAAATCACATGCGCGACAAGGCCCACAGTGAAAGAGAAAGCAAAACCGCATGGCCTAAATAATGAAATGTTGCGATAAAATACGGCAGACTGTCAGATTAGGAGATATTTATGGGTGGATTTTTCGGAGTTGCATCAAAGGAAGACTGTATATTTGACTTATTTTTCGGTACGGATTACCATTCACATCTTGGGACAAGACGCGCGGGAATGGCGACTTACAGCAAAGAACACGGTTTCGACAGGGCTATTCACAATATTGAAAACGCCCCTTTCAGGACCAAATTTGATAAAGACGCCAACACCATGCGCGGCAGCATAGGCATAGGCTCCATATCCGATTATGAGCCGCAGCCGCTGATAGTACGTTCCCACCACGGTACGTATGCGATCACAACCGTCGGCAGGATCAATAATAAAGAAGATATAGTAAACAGGCTTTTCAAAAGCGGGCACGCGCACTTCCTTGAAATGAGCGGCGGCGAGGTAAATTCTACCGAGCTTGTGTCCGCCATAATCGATCAGAAGGAAAATATAATTGAAGGCATTCAATATGCGCAGGAGCTGATCGAAGGTTCCATGACCATGCTGATAATGACTCCGAAAGGCATCTACGCCGCAAGGGACCGTCTTGGACGTACCCCGGTCTCAATCGGTAAAAAAGAAGGCGCGTACTGTGTTTCTTTTGAAAGCTTCGCATACCTCAACCTCGGATATACGCCGGAGAGAGAACTCGGACCCGGCGAGATATTGATAGTTACGCCTGAAGGCGCGCAGCCGCTTGTCGCTCCGGGAAGGGATATGAAGATCTGTACTTTTTTATGGGTTTACTACGGTTATCCGTCTTCCTCATATGAAGGCATTAGCGTAGAACAGATGCGCTATAACTGTGGCTCCAAAATGGCCAAACGGGATAAAATAACACCTGATATTGTTGCGGGCGTGCCGGACTCGGGAACCGCGCATGCAATAGGTTACGCCAATGAATCAGGTATACCTTTTTCCAGGCCTTTTATCAAATATACGCCTACGTGGCCGCGATCTTTTATGCCGACCATCCAGAGCAAACGTAATCTTATCGCTAAAATGAAGCTGCTTCCGGTACACGACCTTATCAAAGGCAGAAGTCTTCTTCTGATAGACGACTCTATCGTCCGCGGCACGCAGCTTAGGGAAACTACCGAATTTCTGTATCAGAGCGGAGCCAAAGAGGTTCATATAAGACCTGCCTGCCCGCCGCTTTTATACGGCTGCAAATACCTTAATTTCTCACGCTCCACGTCCGAAATGGAGCTTATAACAAGACAGGTAATAAAAGAAATGGAAACCGACAACAAATATCCCGATCTGTCGGTATATGCAGATCCTGAATCCATACAGTACGGCGATATGTTGGAAAAAATAAGAGAGAAGCTTAATTTCACTTCTCTCCATTACAATCGTCTGGATGACATGATGGATGCCGTCGGGATCGACAAATGCAAACTATGTACATACTGTTGGGACGGCCGCGAATGATCGCGGCCTCATTTCATTTATCATGACTTAAGAGGGCTATTACGATAGATGATATCGTCGCGGCCCGGGCCATTGGATATCATGGTGATTGGATAACCTATCTGTTCTTCAATAAACTCTATATAATTGCGACATTTTTCCGGAAGCTCCTCATATTTTCTGATGCCGCGTATCTCACATTTCCAGCCTTCCATTTTCTTTATAACAGGTTTGGCTTTTTCAAGTTTATGAGTAACGGGGAAATCTGTCGTTACTTCACCGTCTATGTCATAGCCTACGCAGATCGGGATCTCATCCAGATAACCGAGCACGTCAAGCACCGTAAAGGCTACATCCGTAGTACCCTGAAGTCTGCAGCCGTATTTGGAAGCCACGCAGTCAAACCAACCCACACGTCTCGGTCTTCCCGTAGTTGCGCCGTATTCGCCGCCGTCGCCGCCGCGGTGTCTCAATTCCTCGGCCTCGTCGCCGAATATCTCCGATACAAACGCTCCCGCGCCAACTGCGGAAGAATACGCCTTGCAGACCGTAATGATCTGTTTTATCTCATAAGGCGGTATTCCTGCTCCAATCGCTCCGTACGCCGCCAGAGTATGAGAAGACGTGACCATCGGATAAATTCCGTGGTCGGGATCCTTCAATGTGCCAAGCTGGCCTTCCAAAAGAATGGTCTTATTCTCCTTAACCGCTTTATCCAGATAAGACGCCACATCGCATACATAAGGCTCTATCATATCCCTGTACTGATGCAGAGTCTCAAGCAGTTCGTCAGCTTTTATGAGCGGTTTTTTATACAGATGCTCAAGCAGGACGTTTTTGGAAACGATGACTCTCTCTACCTTTTCTTTTAAAAGTTCTTCGTCAAAAAGTTCATTTACCTGAAAACCGATCTTGGCATATTTATCGGAATAAAAAGGCGCGATCCCAGACTTGGTGGAGCCAAAGGACTTGCCGCCCAGTCTTTCTTCTTCGTACTCATCAAAAAGCACATGGTAGGGCATTACGATCTGGCACCTGTCGGATACAAGTATCTTAGGCTCAGGCACATTCCTGTCCGTAATGGATCTTATCTCGTTAAAAAGAAGCGGAATATTAAGCGCTACGCCGTTACCGATAATACTGGTCGTGTGATCATAGAAAACCCCAGACGGCAAGGTGTGCAGCGCGAATTTTCCGTAGTTGTTTACAATCGTATGTCCTGCGTTGGCGCCGCCCTGAAAACGAATGATTATGTCGGCTTCTTTTGCCAGCATATCGGTGATCTTACCTTTGCCTTCGTCACCCCAGTTAGCGCCTACTATTGCCTTTACCATTTTGATACCTCCAAGTTCAAATTTATATTGTTTTATACATTTATGTCGGCCTTAATTCCAAGCAATTCTTTGTTTTCGTCGAGGATGGGCCGAATGATCTCTTTAAGGAAGTTTTCAACCTGTACGGGGGCGCAGCCTATGTATTTGGAAGGATCCATAGTCTCGCCCAGTTCCTCAATGCTCATATTGAATGACTTATCGTTTGCAATAAGTTCAAGCAGGTTGTTTTCCCTGCCTTCTCTTTTTACGTTCGCGCCGGCTTCCATGGAAAGCTCACGTATCCTCTCATGCAGCTGCTGACGGTCGCCGCCTGCCTTAACGGCGTCCATCATTATATTTTCCGTCGCCATAAAGGGCAGTTCGCTCATAAGATGTTTGGTAATAACCTTATCATACACTACCAGTCCGTCCACAACATTCAGACACAGATCCAGAATACCGTCAACGGCAAGAAAGGCTTCCGGAATGGAAAGTCTCTTGTTGGCGGAGTCGTCAAGCGTCCTTTCAAACCACTGCGTCGCCGACGTAATGGCGGGATTGAGGGCGTCTATAATAACAAAACGGGACAGCGAAGCTATTCTCTCGCTTCTCATAGGATTTCTCTTATACGCCATTGCCGAAGAACCTATCTGGCTTTTTTCAAAAGGCTCTTCAACTTCTTTAAGGTGCTGCAGCAGCCTTATGTCGTTGGACATTTTATGCGCGGACGCCGCAATTCCGGCAAGGATATTGCAGACTCTTGTATCCACTTTACGGGAATAGGTCTGGCCCGATACCGGATAACATTTTTCAAAGCCCATTTTGGCCGCTATCATGGGATCGATCTTGTCAACCGTCTCCTGATCGCCGTCAAAAAGCTCTAAAAAAGAAGCCTGTGTTCCGGTGGTTCCTTTGGAACCCAACAGTTTCATTGTTGAAAGGACATGATCAAGGTCTTCCAAGTCCAAACAAAATTCCTGAGCCCACAATGTCGCCCTTTTGCCCACTGTCGTCGGCTGCGCAGGCTGAAAATGCGTAAATGCAAGCGTCGGCAGTTCTTTATATTTATCGGCAAAATCCGCAATTTTGGCAATAACGTTCACAAGCTTTTTCTTGACAAGTTTAAGCGCCTGAGTCATCACGATAATATCGGTGTTGTCCCCGACATAGCAGGAGGTGGCTCCCAGATGAATGATGCCCGCCGCCTTCGGACACTGCTTACCGTATGCATAAACGTGGCTCATCACGTCATGGCGCACTTCTTTTTCCCTTGCTTTGGCAACGTCGTAATTTATGTCTTCGGCATGAGCCTTTAGTTCGTCGATCTGTTCCTTGGTAATGACCGGTTTTCCGTTCCGGCTAAGCCCAAGTTCCATCTCGGTTTCCGCAAGCGCTATCCAGAGCTTGCGCCATGTCCTGAATTTCATGTCCGGTGAGAAAATATACTGCATTTCCTTGCTGGCATATCTTTCTGACAACGGACTTACATATCTGTCTGTGCTCATATCCTTCTCCTTATCAAAATTCTACATAACAAGTGTTATTTATCGTATTCACCTCGAATATCTTCTTTAGGCGGCTCTAGCGGATATCTGCCGGTAAAACAGCCTGTGCATATTCCCAAGCCCCCCGCTATCTCTTTAAGACGCTCTATGTTAAGATATGCAAGGGTATCCGCTCCTATTATCTGTCTTATCTCTTCTACGGTACGGTTATTGGCGATAAGCTGCTCTTTCGCCGGAACGTCCGTACCGAAATAGCAGGGCCACAGAAACGGCGGCGAGCTGACGCGCATATGAACCTCGGCGGCTCCCGCCTCACGCAGCATCCTTACTATCCTGTCGGAAGTCGTGCCTCGCACTATGGAATCGTCTATCATTATGATCCTTTTACCCCGGACCGCTTCCCTTATCACGTTTAACTTGACCTGAACGCCGCTCTCGCGGTTTTTCTGTTTGGGGCTGATAAAAGTACGCCCCACGTAGGAATTTTTTACAAAGGCCTGCCCGTACGGTATGTGGGACTGCATGGAATAACCGAGCGCGGCGCAGTTGCCCGACTCAGGCACTCCCACGACCAGATCCGCGTCCACAGGCGAATCCATAGCGAGGAATTTCCCCGCCATTATCCTTGAATCGTAGACGCTTACACCGTCTATGTGGCTGTCCGGCCTTGCAAAATATATATATTCAAATACGCATCTTGCCTGTTTGTCTTTATCTATGCAGAGACTTTTATCGGATTCGACGCCTTTGGACGGCGAGATCGTAACTATTTCTCCCGGTTCCACGTCTCTTACATATTCCGCGCCTATGGTATCCAAAGCGCAGGTTTCCGACGCAAGTATATAGGCGTTGTCGCGCTTTCCGATGCACAGCGGCCTGAAACCGAAAGGATCCCTCGCGCCTATGAGTTTGCGCGGAGACATTATTACAAGGGAATAGGCTCCTTTGATCTTCTGCATAGCCCGTCTTACCGCTTCTTCAACGGTGGCGCTGTTAAGCCTCTCTCTCGCTATATGGTATGCTATGACTTCGGAATCTATGGTCGTCTGGAAAATGGCTCCGGAGTATTCCAGTTCATGCCGCAGCTCGGGAGTATTTATAAGGTTGCCGTTGTGCGCCATGGCAAGAGTGCCTTTTACGTAATTAAGCACAAGCGGCTGAGCGTTTTCCCTGGTACTGCTGCCTGCCGTGGAATACCTGACATGCCCCACTCCGATATCGCCTTTTAAACGCTCAAGGGTCTCCGGCGTGAAGTTTTCATGTATAAGCCCCATATCTTTGGAGCTTGTGACCTTCCCTTTGGGGCCGTTAGTCTCGCTTACCGCTATTCCGCAGCTCTCCTGTCCTCTGTGCTGAAGCGCAAAAAGCCCGTAATAGATAGTAGACGCCACATCCGCGCCGTCAAAGTCGTAGATGCCGAAGACGCCGCACTCCTCGCCAAGTTTATCAGATCCGCAATTTACGTCCGTCATAAATATACCTCATTCCCGTTTAAACCTGATGCACAAATATCATGTAAAACATAGCTGCTCTTTGAAAACAGCTTCTGTTGTGAAACTTCTGTTGTGAGCGTCAGAATATCTCATCATGCCAACCCAAGACGCTTAAATACTTCGTTATAAGCCTCTTCCACATTGCCTAAATCTCTGCGGAAACGATCCTTATCAAGCTTTTCATTGGTATTTACATCCCAAAGTCTGCAGGTGTCGGGGCTGGTTTCGTCGGCCAGGATTATATGTCCGTGATAACGTCCAAATTCTATCTTAAAATCGATAAGTTTGATATCAGCCTGTAAAAAGTATTTCTTAAGAACTTCATTTACTTTAAACGCATATTTCTTGATCGTCTCGATCTCTTCCCATGTCGCAAGCTTCATGGCAACCGCAAAATAGCTATTGATAAGCGGATCGCCAAGCTCGTCATTTTTATAGCTGAATTCTATCGTAGGTTCGTCAAAAGGAGTTCCCTCTGCAACCCCAAGCCTCTTGGAAAAGCTTCCCGCCGCGACGTTACGGATTATGACCTCAAGCGGTACTATCTCAACCTTCTTGACCGCCGTTTCCCTGTCGCTTAACTCTTCTATAAAATGTGTAGGCACGCCTTCTTTTTCAAGAAGTTTAAATACATGGTTGGTCATCCTGTTGTTAATGACGCCCTTTCCTACTATGGTGCCTTTCTTTTCCCCGTTAAACGCCGTAGCGTCATCCTTATAATCCACAATCAGAATATCCGGATCGTCTGTCTTAAATACCTTCTTAGCCTTTCCCTCATATAACTGCTCCAATTTCTGCATAACCTATCCCTCCGTTTTCTGTAATGTATAAGTATTTATATATTTGGACTAAGTCCGCAAGCTTCGGCCAAAGTCCGGCGCTTGCGCTTCATGCTATTTTCCATACATTACTATTTTACATACTTTTCTCGTACATTTCAACCATTTCTATAATTTCTCCGGCATACTGGGGATATTGCTTTACAAGTTCCTTGATCTCTTTCTGGGCGCCGCCCGCCGCGACTTCTTTATTATAGTCCATGCGGCGTCTTAAGGACTGTCTTCTTATTATCAGATTGTGGCGGATCTCCACCATTTCCTTATGATCAAGAATTGCTTCCGTCTGATGAAGCCAGATCGCAGGGTCTTTTATACGGTAGCGTCTTAATATCTTTATAAGCTCCTGCTGATTATAGTCCAAGTCAAGTTCAGCGCGCCTTATCTTCTCACGCTCCTCTTTTTCCTTATCATAATTCTCCCAGAGCTTTTGAAGTTCGTCGGCGCTTTTTACGTCGTATTTTAAATAAAGATAATCCAAAAGATTGGTATTGTTCACATATCTGATCTTAACCTTATTGTGCAGAACTATCAGCTTATTTATGGAAGACTCCACCTTTTTAAGTTCGCGCTTTGCATCGGTATGTTTAACGTATATGACCGTGATTGCGACAGCTCCGACCGCAGCGGTTATAAGATATCCGGCCCTGGTGTCCATTTCCAACAGGAACTGCAGTATAAGCAGCATTCCAAAGCACAGCACAAGCGCGATCGTGAATATGAACGCCATTCCTCTCGTATCCGCGATAATGCCAAGCAGTTCATTCTTACGGTAGTAATAGGCATGTCTTTCGCCTTCCAATCTGTTTAGGTCCTTTTTTATAAGTTCCTGATACTGCTCTGCTTCCTTTAACTTGGCGGTCCCTTCTTCAATCTCATCAAGCATCCGCTCTATCTGGTAAAAGCGTTCGTCGCTCATTCTGCGTTTTCTGACTGTGTAGTCGTCCCTGCTGTTTTGCAGAAGCTCCACTTTTTTTGCGACGTTTTTCAGTTCCTCCGCTTCCTCCTCGGGCAGAGCCTCTATTTCCTCCATATCCCGAAGATCTGACGTGACCGTATCGTACTCATACGTAAGGTTCTCCATCTCTTTAGAAGCCTGCGCTATCCGCTCAAGGCGGCCTTTTACATAGTCCTGACGGAATTCCCGGTTGGTAAAGTCCTGTACTTCCTCTTCTTCCCCAACGCCGTCCCGGTCCTCCTCTTCAAAATCAGGCTCCCTCGTTATATCCTTCCATTTTCGTAATAATTTATCTAACCACTTCATTTATCCAGACACACTCTCCCTATATTCGTCTTTAAGCGCAGCCGTCAGGCTTTCTATCTCATCATAATATTGCACGTCCGCCGCCGTGGCCGCTCCCTCGTCCTTGCATACGCGAAGGGTAAAAAGCATTCTGTTTTCCCGCGTAGCGTCAAACCCCTCCGCAGCCTCATCTATCATGTGTTCAACCCTGAGTGAGATTTCATGCAGCGCGCTGTTGTCTGCAATATAATCGACATACTCCTTTTCCGTGCTTCCAAGACGCTTCGCCGCCAGAAACCGTTCAAGGCTTTCTTCATTTCCGCTTATCTCATACGCCTGCATGAATTCCCGGGCCGCATGGTCAAACATAAAAAGTCCTGCATAGGCTACTCCGCTGTTATGGTGCAGCGAGGCCTTAAGCGCCTCCTCCTTATCGGCCAATCCGGAAAGCAGGGCCGAATACTGCTCCAGGGCAAGTTTATAGCGCCTGTTCCTAAGCAGGTGGTCAGCTCTTGCCTTTTGCTTCTCATAAGGGCTGAGCCCCGCGTTCTCACTGACAAGCGAAACCGTATGCGCTATACTTCCGGGCGGATACAGGCCCACATAACTTAGTATGGCCTCCACCCAGGCCGCGGGAGAAGCTTTTTCCTTAATAAGCCTGTACAGCTCGTCGGCAAGATCCGGCAGCATACACTGATCTTTTATCCACTTAGCCAGTTTGTCGCTTACTATATCCGTATCCAACATTTCAGCGTTTTCGACAAGGCAGCAGCAGAGTTCTTCGATTGAAAAAAGGTTTACATAACATTTTTCAAAAAAATACGGAATCCGCGCAATGCTTCCTGTCGTCAATATAATGTTTCCCATATTCTGACCAAACCTTTCCGTCAGTCTGCAACAACAAACTGTTTTCTCCATACTTTTCCCGCGGCGGGAAAAAGTTCTCCAAAACCTAAGTCCGTTATCCTGGCCTCAACACAGGCAACGGAGCTCATTTTTATCTCCATTTCATATCTGCAGAACGCGCCTTCCCTGACCGGCGCTCCCTCCAGAACTATTTCCTGAATTTCCGCGCGTCTGCCGTTTAGGGGCGTTATCACAAAAGACAGCGTATTTTCTTCACCCGGCAGCAGGAATTCACATACCCTGCGCGCCTCGTACCAGTTCTGACCGGCGTCCAAAAGCGCATAGTAGGACTCTTTCCCCCGCTTTAACACGTTCATCCCGATATTGGATTTGAGTTTGTCGGCCCCCAAAAATATATGCGCCGCTCCCGCCTCAGATGGCTGTACTTTCTCAAGCAGGGCATAGCAGGCGCCTTTGCTGAAAAGATTGTTGCCCTGAAAAACTCTGCGGTTGCGGCATAAAAAACGCAGGGATTCCTTAGCCCAATCATTCTTAAATCCGTCTCCCAAAAGATAAGCGCACGAGACTATTCTTTCTTCGCATTGCTTTTTCAATATATCGGTAAACTTCGAATCCGCCAGACCGTACAGGCTTGCTTTCACGTCCTCTTCTTCATCCGGCTTCGGCAGAATAACGTCGCAATATGTCTGTTCTTCAATTAGCACAACTATGGGCGTGGTCTTTTTGTTGCGCTCCATACGGTAGGTTTTAAGCCGTTTTCCGTCATGCTCGCAGGCCAGCGTCTGATAATTCCACAGCTCTTCACTCTGATGAAGCATAAAATTATAGAAACTTTCGGTATGACTCTGAAAATATATGTGCGGCGTCTTAAGATTGAGATTGGCCGCAGCTTTGGCCAGCACTTCCACCATCACGTCATCGAGCTCGTCCACGGTAAACATTATCGCCCCGATATTCTCAGGGTCAACTATCATGCTCAGCAGGGAAAGGCTTCTTTTTATAAAAAGCGCCAACAGTCCCACTGCCTCCGTTTTTTCCTCCCCTATCTCGATCCTTTCCCCTTTTCTTGCGAGCCCTACCAGATCCGTGATAAGATACGCGCCCTCTTCACCTGCGCTGTTTAACGCCTCTTTTCCGTAAAGCCACTTACCGCTGTCCTTTAGTTTACATAATGCGAGCGGAATGTTGTACTGCCTGCTCCCCATCACTGTCGGAACGGTTTCCGCCTCACTGTTTTCGCTGCCATAGATCATGCAGCTTATCTGGGAAAACTCATTATTCAGATCATAGCCGACAAGCGCGCTGCCTTTATGCGGTTTTTCATTCGCCTTCTTATCAAAAAACATATTTATCCTTTCAGAGTTTTGTTATTTTATATCGGTTCAAATAATCTCTGCGTTATGAAATCCTTTTTATAATATTCTTCCAGAAGCTTGTCTACCGTATCATAGTCGTGCAGAGTTTTCCCTATCATTATGTCATTTAGCATATTAAAGCGGCTGCCCTCGCATACACCGTCGGCGCTGCCGTCTCCGATATCGCTTTTGCCTATGCTGCCGCTTAGCATGACTTTCTCCTCGCCGTCAACCTCTTCGGTTATGTAATATTGAAGGGTCTCGCCGAAAAACAGCACAAATTCCTTTACAAATATCCCCAAAAAGACTTCCCGCATATTTTCTTTTATAAAACCGGGATTGGAAAGGGAGCCTTTCAGTATCATGTAATGAATGTTCACGCGGTTTCCCGGCATGCTTCTGTACTCGATCAGAGATTTATCCTGTAATATGTCAAGCCGGGGCAGATATCCCTGAAATTCTTTATATATCGGCAGGACTATCTGCCGTTCCATCATATCACTCAGAAATTCCTGCAATATTGCTTTGGAATCATCATCAAGCTCATTTTTATTTTCGGCATAATACTGTATGTAGGCAAGCCTGCATACGGGATGGAGAGACACTCCTTCGCGGCGCATGCGGGCGATGGCGTCAACCAACGCGGAATCGGTAATTTTTTCCTTTATTACGTAATCATAGCTGTTCTGGGAAAGAAAGGCCACGATTATGTCGTCGTTTCCACCGCCTTTGATATAAGCCGTGAATATATCCATAGCCTCTCCTATGTAGGCGCCCGTGTAGAGAAGCTGTATTATTATGCGCTCGCAAAGCTCATAGGCATCCACGCCATATCGGACCGCTATATTGCGGATATCGCGCATATCCTTAAGATTTCCGTTAAAATTACGTATCAGGTATTCCAGTATATATTCGTTGTATTTTCCCCTTTTTACAACATAATGCAGTACTGCAGTCATATACTCATCATCTTCATATGTGCCGTCTGCAAGCAGGCCGCTGCAGAGCTTGGCAAGCGTTTTGGCGTCAACACTGTAAAAAGCGCCGTCCTTAATCCACTCATAGGCCTCTTTATACATTCCGCGCAGCACAAAAAGCCTTACCGCCTCTTTTCTGTCCTGAAACGCAATATCCGACGGCTTTATTTCATGCAGATATTCATCAAGCTCCCACATTCGGTCTTTTTCATAATAAAACTTAAGCAAGGAAAGCTTCATCTTCTGCCTGTTTGGTTCATCGATCAAATCGGAGCCCGCCAGGAATTTAAACTGCGCAAGATTGGGTTCGTCCGCCACAGCCGCATATTTGCCGCCAAAACATACGTTCAGCGCATAACCGGCATGTTCCGGCACAAACGGCGCCGCGTATTGCGCAAGCTTCTGCGCAGAGAACAGCTTATGAACGCTAAAAGCAACGGAAGACGCATATCTGTTCCGGTTTTCGTCTTCCAGGATTATACTGCACTCGCTGTCATAAATCGGAATTCTGAAGCCGCGTCTATTGACCGCATAAGTCAATTCTTTTTCCGCATAAGGATACACCACTATTATATTCTTAATCTCATCTGCGGACCATTCGCCGATATCTTTATCTTCTATCACGATCTCATGCAGAAACAGCATGTCCATGAGGCTCTTTGCAATTTCCTCAGTCACCATTGGCTGAGTTATGACGTTACGGTAAAGATACGCCAGATCTTTGTTGATCGCGCCCGCCGCAGCCTGTTTTAACACAAATTTTTCAATGCGGGGCATATAACTTATGTAAATATCCTGAAGCTCGTCCTGCCTTTTATGCACATAGGCATACAAATACGCCAGATATTCATGGCTTAAGTCGCTTGGATACGCAAAATACATAAGGATCTCATTCGGCAGAGGTTCACTGTTGTCCAAAGGATGCGACATGACATAATATTCATACAGTCCGGTAATACGCAGGTTCTGCTCCACCCCTTCGCGATACCATTTAAAATAATCCTTACCGTATTTATTGCCTTTTATCAAAAGAGAACATATCGCCTGAAGGATATCGTTTTGCCTCTTTTTCTTATAACAGCCTGCAAGTATTTTAAAAAGCGGCTCCGAATAACCTTTCTGCGTCTGCGCCAGATAAATAAGCTGCAACAGCACTTCGTCCTTCATGGCATCGTTTTTGACCGAATAAGTCAATATATTTATCTCAAAATCATTCAATCTAAGTAAAATGGCCGGATTTATACACAGCAGATTCCATGCCTCGAGATAGAGCATAGGGCTGTCGCAGCCGTATTCAAACGCTTCTTCCAACAGCTCCCACTTCCTGGCAGGCGTCCTGACTCTTTCATCCTCCAAAAACAAAAGCAGCCATACTATCCGCCAGTTGCCGCGGTTTCTCTTATATTGTGAAAAAATCTCCTGTGTCGCGCTGTCTATATAAACCTCGTCCTCGCTGCAAAGGGTTGACAGGTACAGATAATAACACAGATATTCCGGTTTCTCATCCCCAAGCTCCTCTATTCTGTCCCTGTTATTTTCAAGCAGAAAACGGGCCTCATGAAAACGCTCCTTTGCCATAAGAAGCTGCGCCTGAAAAAGATCCGTCGCCGGATCGCCGTGATCCAACTCTTTTAAGCGCTCTATAAGCCCGGACGTTTCATCCATCCACGCTCCAACGCCGATCTTTTTTAAACGGTAAGCCTGATAGTATTTCATCAGCTTTATTATTATCTTCTGTTTCTCTATGTGATGTTTATGCCTGCCGGGAAATCTGTCCGCGCACTTTGTAACGTTCACGGGCACGGTAAGCACGCGTTCATAACTCCTAAGCCTGATACAGCCGTAATTGACGCCGTTATGCAGTTTATCCTTTTGTATGTAATAATACAGGTGATAAACATTGCCAAGGAAATCATCGTCTGAGACTTTCTCCTGTTCCACCCTGATAAAATCACCGTCAGTCTCGATCAAAAGGGAAGTGTCCCCCCAGCCGTTTCGGTTTATCGTAAGTATGCAGCGCTGTTCTTCACCGGGATCTTCCGTATCCATCTTTATCTCTATTTCTATATGGGTCTTCTCGGGTATATACTCTATCGCCTTCTTTTTGCCTGTCTGCAGCAAAAACTCTTCAACGTTATGCTCATTGCCGTAAACGGCCGAAAGTCCTTTGTATACGGCGTAATAATGGCTGTCATTACCTGTTAAAATTTTCACAAAGTCATCGCCGTAAAAAAATCTGACTGCCTCATCCCAGTCGGCTTTTGCAAGATTTATAAAATGAAACAGATTCCTGATCTCACCCAGACTTGAATTTATCACTTTACGATCGATAGTGACCGAAAAAGGAAGATAGTATTCTCCCTGATTGGATTCTATATAAAAATTACCTTTTACGGTATCCGAAACTTTCATTCCCGTGGTATCTATCCGATAATATATTTCGTCCTGAAGCCCGGCAAACTCCGGCGTGAGACATTCCATGCGGATATCGGAGGAAAGCGCCTTGCCCTCGGTAACGACCCCTTCTTCCCCGTATATGGTAAAGGATCCCTCATGTACGCAGTCAGGCAGGAGGGTCAGATCTATGCGCGGGCATGAAAAATTAAGGGTAGTATTGTCCGCCCTGAAATTGCCTTCCAGTATTTCCCTGATGATCTGTCTCAACTAAGTAACACCACACTTTGTTTTGTAGTTTTGTTATAATTATACCATTCATAAAAGGGTTAGGCAATTATGAAATTATTTATGGCATGGGCTTATGGCAGACTGACAGCCCGAACCGCTTAAGGCCGGGCTGTCTGCTTAGATTTATCTTAACAGGCCTGACAAAGCCGCCGCGGCTTCGTCGAACACCTTATCAAGAGGGTTGTTTCCGATATTCCTTGAAACTATACTGAATTTGGACGATTTTGCTCCCATCAGACCGCTTCCTTCTCGCGGTTTCACAATAACCGTCACTTTGCCCTTATTAACGTTATTGACGTAAATTATTTCACAATTTTTTGAAATATCGGGCGTGTTCTTCCCTATTGTCACTTTTACTCCCGCAGGTACGACTTCCTCACCCGTGAACTCGAATTTGGAAGCCCGGGCAGTAAGCTTATCGTCGCTATAGAATATGACCTTAGCTTTGGAAAGATTGTTTCCGGCGGTAACTTTGGCCTTATTCCATATAGTATAACTGCCTGTGACTTCTTTTCCCTCTTCCGTTTTATAATTCTTACCTTTGGCTTTGATCTTCATATACACGGTGGCGGAATCGGCGCCGTTAAACTTCGCTTTCGGCTTTGAAGTATATGTTCCGTTCTCACTGCCGACGCTGTATGTAACCTCATATTCGGAAGCTTTGACCAATATATTGTTTATCGTCACGTAAGGCGCTGCTTTACAACTTGCATTCTCTTTACATATCTTGTCTAAAGCCACTGCCTCAATTCCATCAACCGTACTGTCAAGCGCTGCCTTTTCAACCTTAAAGGTTTGGTTAGCTTCGGCTAACCTTCCCTTGAAATTGCCTTTAAAAGTTATTGTGTACTTAGCATTGGAGTCGGCCTTCTTATTACCGCTGAAAGTAAGCTTATAGTCTTTTCCGTTTGTCAAAATATCGCCATTCCATTTAATGATAAGATCGTCGAGCATAGCCCCGCTGCCTGTATAAACAGCAGTATTTTCAGCCCCTTCTATGACGACTTTATCGGGCGACGCCGTATCCTGTGACGAACCCGTTATGGTTCTTGGCTGAATCTTAACCGATTTACTCACGCTGCATCCACTGTAATCTCCAAGACCGACCACGGTAAATTTAACTGTCCCGGCGTTTAGAGTATTATCGGGCATTATTACCGCATACTTAGTTCCCAAGCCTTCCGCATTATATATATTCTTATCTTTATCGGCCCCGCTTACAGGCGTTATGGCTTTAATGCAGTCAAGTATTTCCCGGTCAAGTTCAGTACCGGAATAAACAAGTTTTTTGACTTTGTCCCCGTCAAGCGTCACCTTGAATTTAGCTGTTTTATTCTTAAGCTCATCCTTGCTGTATGTCCTGACGTTAATGTTGAGCGCACCCTCGTAATTGCCCTGACCGACGACCGTCACAGCATCATTTTCACTCCAGTCAGTTTTGGTCTTATCGGCCGCCGTCTTATAAGCATAGTCTTTATTTATCTTAAGTTTAAGTCCGTTATGGAATATGGCGGGCGCCGATATTTTTTTGCCCTTCTGTATTACTATATCGGCCGCTGCCATGGAATCGTCCGTTACGGCATCGGAGATATCCTTAGGTCTTATTTCAAATGTTATTGTCTCTTTGCCTGAAA
Organism: uncultured Lachnospiraceae bacterium; assembly: GCA_947631625.1. Taxonomy (GTDB): domain Bacteria; phylum Bacillota; class Clostridia; order Lachnospirales; family Lachnospiraceae; genus UBA3282. Next base: position 31,839 of record CANRMA010000003.1, read on the forward strand.
TAATTCCTTTACCGGTAATCGTGACCGCAGGCAGTTTATTCTCATTTACAGGTTTATATCCGCCGTTGGCGTCGGCTTTTACGGACGCATTTACATTATTGCGGTATTTAACCGTGTAGTCGCTGCCTTCGACAAGCGCATTGCCGTTATGACCATACACGGTTACTGCGGGCTTTATGGCAGCGCCGGTGTATATAAAGGAACTGCCGTCAAGTTCGACGTACCATGCGCCGTAATCGTCATTGCCGCTGTCTCCCCCGACCTCATACTTAAATACCGCGGGTTTACTATAGAGCCCCGTTCCGTCCGTCTTTTGCGCAACGGCTCTTATCGTTGTCGTTTTATTGATCGTTATTGCGTCGCCGGACGCATATTCCTTTCTATTGCCGCCTTCAGCTCTCGGATCGGTATCATCAAGAGTATAATACAGTTTATCGTTTGGATCATTATGGTTAAGAGTCACCTTAGCGCCTTTTTCAACATAACCGCCGTCAGGCGCAGGATCGGCAGTGATCCCTGCGTCATAAGGCTCAGGTTCAGTTTCCGAATCCACATCTTCTTCTACAACAATATAGAGTATGAAATGATCCCCTACGCCGGCTTTTATACTGTGCGTACCTGCCTGCACATTTTCAAATGTATACTCTGTCGGTACGTCGGTAAGTATGCGTGAAGCATTATCCAACATGACTGTTCTGTTTTCAGTCAACTTATCGGCAGCCACATAGGCGCAGATCGTAACCGTGGCGCTGCCTGTATTTGTAAATGTTATCTTCCTGTTATCGCTTCCCGAAGCCGACCCGTATTTATACCGCCAGTTATACTTCGTTATTCCGGAACCGGATTTACTGTCAGAGGGGGCATCAGCCTCCACCTTAACTCCGCTGCTGTCCGCAGTCTGAAACATCGAAGTCTTTTTAGCGGTATTGACCAGAGTAAAATAACCATTGTTATCTTTTAAGGTTCCGTACTGTCCGGTAGCTGATATATCCGTATTGTTCGCATATCCTTTCTCCTGTGCTATTAACTGCGGATTAAACTCGTATTTATCAGTCGCCGCAGTATCTGAAACAACTGTATACACAAACGTGGATACGTTGCTGGATATATATCCCGGCTTTTGCGTATATGCCTTGATCGTTGTTTTATAGTTGATCGTTATCGCGCCGTCATAATAAAGATAAACATTGGCATTTTTCGTATCTTTAGGATCGGAGCCATCCGTAGTATACAGGATCTTTACATCGTCGCCCTGCGTGCCGCTGCTTAAAGTGATCTTTGTCTCTTTTTTCACCTTGCCGGATGAAGGATTGGCCTTAGGCGCTTCAGCATACAGAACTTCCTCTTCATCTTCAAATACCGTATAAGAAAATTCCGTGATCCCGCTTGTCTTATCCCCTTTAACGGCGATAGCTTTTATGGTTGTATCTTTATCAATTACAACAGGACCGTCGCTCACGTCCTCATTGGCATCATTATAAAGGGTTCCATGCTGCGCGGAAGGAGTGGTCCCGTCTATCGTAAAATAAACATCCGCTCCGTCAGTATCACAGCCAAGATATACCTCAGTTCCCTTTTCAACCTTTGAGCCGTCAGGTATGTCGGCCCACGGAGCGGACACTGTATCGGAATCCTCTGCCGCGTCATCCGGTTTAAATTCTATGTAATACAGGTTAGCCGAATCGCCTTTGCTAATCTCATGCTGACCTGCTGCAAGATCTTTTACGGTAATTATTCCTGCGGACGCAGTTTCATTATTACCGTCAACTTTGGTTTTTCCGTTAAAATCCGTTCCGTGGACCAGTATCAGCGTTCCCGCACCGGCTGAAGTAAATTTAATGGACGTAGCCGTTTCCATCTTAAGAGCAGCCGTCAATTCCAGACCGTTATACGTTACCTTTGGCGGATTGCTTTTCATATTGCCGCTTATGGCATAAAAGTCGCTTGTCTTGCCGCTTATTGTAAAGTTATGCACATAGCCTCCCGCGGGACTTGGAGTTGTGCCTGTTGAAGAAACAGTATACACAAATGTGACAATTTTACTCCATTCATCACCGCTCTTAGCCGCCGCCCTTATAGTTACCGTTTCATTTATCGTTATCTCCTTAGAGTCGCCTGTAAATGTTTGAGCGGCGGCGCTGCTTGTAGGGTCCGTACCGTCCTCCGTATAGTATACCGTTGCTCCTGCCGCATTATTGATAAGTGTTATCTTTTCTCCCTTATTTACTGTCCCTGAGGCCTTACTTGATGTGGGCGCTTTGACTGCCCCCGTGTCTTCTCCGGCGCTTGGAATCGTATATGTGTAAGTGGAAACCGTGCTGGATACGCCGTCGAGTACCGCAACCGCCTTTATCACAATATCTTCATTGACAGTAATTGCCGCCGTATATTCCATGCTTCCCGCTGTCGGAACCGTTCCGTCAGTCGTATAGTAAATCTTAGCGCCGGGAGTTGAAGTTTTTAAAGTGATGGTTGTTCCCTTTGCCACCTCGCCCGACGCCTTATCCGCATAAGGAGCTGCCACAACCGCGCCTGCCAAACCGCCTGATGTGGATACGCCGTCAATTCCGCCTATTGATTTAACGCTGCTCTGATAACCTTCCACTATACTCTTAAGCTCCGGAATAACGCCGTAATTGCTGTCTTCAGATGATGAAAAAGTATAGCTTATATCTCCTCCGCCCAGGCGTCCCGCCTTAGATGTGACTATATCCTTAACATCATCAGGAGAATCTATATTCTCCGGCTTTACGCCAAGATCATATTTATCCGTATCCGTATCAAAATTATTGTATACAGTGCCGCCTTTAACTGTCTTGTATGTAGAAGGAACTTTTTCATCCCTTGCTGACGCGAGATATGCGTCAAAGCTTACCGGATCCGCCGTCAGAGTGCTGCCTTCTCCATCCGAATTGGCATAAACAAGGCTGTGCGCGCCTTCTATCTTATTATTAAAGGCCTTGATCATACCGCCGTTCTCACCAGAGAAAGTACCCTTTTCGGCCCGCGCGTCGCTTCCCTGAAGAGAACTCATCATAGGATTCTTACAGCCTCTGAAATAGTTAGCCTCAACAAACGCATTGCTTCCTTTAGTTGTTCCCACGCCGTATTTGGAGTTTCCGTCAAAGTAGTTATTATAAAGATGAACGGAAGCCACCCTTATTCGCGGATGTCTGGAGTCGGAATGGTCAAACCAGTTATGATGATATGTAACCAAAAATTCCGCGCTGTCGCCCATACCGCAGAGCGAACACTTACCTGAATCCCAGAAATGGTTATACGATACGGTTATATTGGTAGAAGCTCCTTTAATATCGACTGAACCGTCGCCTTTTGCCTGATCGGAATCTCCGCCGACGGCGCCGTAAAAAAGCTCTATGTCATGAACCCATACATTACAGTTGCCCGTATCAATGGACACACCGTCGTCCATGAAATTCATTATGGCAAAGTTCCTAAGCTCAACATTTCCACAGTTTCTAATAAGAAAACCAAAGCCTTTGATCGTTGCGTCTTCTCCTATACCTTCAATGGTCATGTTCATACCTGAGTAATATGCCTTACCCTTAACCTGAAGTCCTTCAGAAGCGCTTGAAATATGGTCAAGGTCTTCTCTGTTCAAACAGCCTATAACTCTTATATCAATAACGTCGATATCAGTGCCGGACTTTTGCTTGGCGTCCAGTATTGACTGCAGACCCGTCACCTCAACTGCAGGTTTGGAAGCGCCGTTTGAATGTATCAGGGCGGTACATGTCTTCGCCGTATCGGCAGTTACGTAAACGACCTGCGCGCCGCTCCTTAAAGTGCCGTCATCATTATATGCGCCCGAGCCTGTGCCAAACTGAGACTTCTCGGAAAATGCAAACCCTGAACGGTCATAGTTTGTCACAGTCATCTTATCCGTTTCTGCCGAAACGATTTTTTTAGATGTGTCCAGATCCTTTTTACCGTCTTTTTCCGTTACCGATCCGGCTTCGATCTTAATAACATAATTGCTGCCTGCCGCAAGACCTACCGCATCCACTCTCCAATAATCCGGATATTTACGGATAAGCTCATTATCTATCCTTTCATAAACGGCTCCGCCGTCCTTACTTATAGAGGCGCGATATCCGTCAGCGCCCTCAACAGCCTCCCACTCCGCATAGACTCCTTCTTCATAGCCTCCGCATTCCGTGATCTTAACAGCATCTGCCGCAATATCTTCCGAAACTTCCGCATCCACAGCCTCTTCAGCATTATCAATGACGGCCGTTTCATCAGCATCGTCAACGTCTCCCGTTTCATCAGCATCGCCAATGTCACCCGTTTCGTCAGCATCGCCAACATCCCCTGTTTCATCAGCATTGCCAATGTCACCCGTTTCATCAGCATTGCTGATATCATCTGCTTCATCAGGATCCGTTTCCACGTCCTGCGGCCCTTCGTCCACTGTATCGGAAACAGACGGCAGTTGTCCGCCAGCTTCGCTGCCTGCGCCGTCCACAACTTCCGGTTCGGACTTATTGCCCCCCCCATCATTGCCCGATTCGTTATCGTTTTCAAACTCTGTATCATTCGTACCTTTTTCATCCTGCGTAATGCCGCCGATGGATTCAGGCCCATCAGAATTAACATAACTATCGTTATTTAATTCTTCCGCCATAACTACTCCTGCGCTCCCCATAAGATCTGCAGGCAATGCGCTTATGACCATCAATAATGCCATAATACGCGCAATTATCGTTCCTGACCTTTTCTTCATGCTGTTACCCCCCTTTAAATATTTTTGGAATTCACAAATCAACCTCTCCTGATACCAAATTATCTGCATACAAGTTTATTTTAACATATATTTAAACTCCGGAACAACAAAATTATTGTATTTCCAAACTATTCCCGAACCATATTATGGCAATATTAAAGGCTCTGCCGGAGAACCCCGGCAAAGCCTTTATTATCAATTCGGTTCAGATATCCTGCTTACTCCTACGTATATCCTCGAGATCTCATACCATGTGGGAAAATCCGTGATGCCGGTCTGGGGAAGTCCGAATACCTTCTGAAATACTCTGACCGCATCGGCCGTGCGCGAACCGTATACGCCGTCCGCAGTGACCTTCGGAATCGCGGGATAGTTCTGCGCAATACGGTTAAGCTGCTGCTGCAGCTGTCTGACTTTATCGCCTGAAGACCCTATCGTAAGATTATAACCCGGCCACGAAGACGGAACCCCGGATACACTGGTCGCAGTATTAATGTACATATCGCTTCCGTAATAGTAGCGTATTATCTCTATCGCGGAATAACCTTCATCACCAAGATATTTGGACCCCCACTGACTTAAACCGGTACAGCTTACCCTCTGTCCGTCGCAGTATGAAGTGAATATCGGCTGTCTGACTCCCGGTCTTGAAAGATAATTTACGAATATACTGTCCACCAGTCTGTCGATATTTTCATATGTGTTTCTTCCGCGTATCCATTTATGGTCGTATGCGGTGGAAGAAGTTATGGTAAAATTATAACCCTGACTGCGATACCATTCCGTATATACCCTGTTAAGAGTAAAAGACATAATGGCAAGAACATTGGCATATATTGTACTCTCAGGCCATGTCGCATAAATTTCAGAGGATGCGACGTTTTTAATATACTCCTTGTAGTTTACATAATAATTAGGCGCGCTGCTGTCTGACGGCACGCCGTCATGCACAACAACATACTCCGGAATAACTACGCGGCTTAATACTATCTCGCCGCTCTCATCCATCGGCTTAATCTCATCTTCCGGGATTTTGGGCGGATAATCCCCGTATAAAGTATGGTCGGGAATAAATAAAAACTCTTCTTCATTTCCGGCAGTTTCAGTAGGAGTCATCCTGATATCCTGCACCGCAGTCACATCGGGAAGCACCTCCACACCGGAAATCATTACCGGCTCATAGCCCTGCGCTTCAACTGTTACATTATATTCGGAATAAGGCATCGGAGAGTCCGGATTCAGACTGTATGAAAGGGGCGGCGCAGAAAGACTTACTTCCTGAGCCTGCCCTGAAGAATCCGTCTCAAGTCTCTCCAAAACATCTTCCGGCGTCCCGGTATATGAGATGGTGATCTCTGCATTCTGAATCGGTATCAATCCTATATCAGAAGTAACGTTGATCTGAAGAGTTCCTGTCGCTTCTCCTTCCATCTGCGCGCTTTTTATCGCTTTTTGGTCCATATAATTACCTGCTTAAACCTTATTATTTTTCTATTTATAATATGCAGGCATCATTAAATAGTTCTGCCCCGAACTTTTATCGGGCAAGCAGCATCATTATCTCGTTGCTTCTTGCGACGAATTTCGTCATAGCCTCGGGCTCAAGCGGCGCCTGCTGTATCAGCGCAAGGTCGTAGAGCTGCTCGCAGATAAGCTTCACATTATCTCCCTCTTTATGCTCAAGCACATACTGCACAAGCGGATGATTTGCGTTTAATATAAGCGTTTCACCCTCTTTGTTTCCGAACATTCCAACATCCATTCCCGGCATAGAATACATCTTCATCATATCCTGCATTCTTCTGGTCTCTTCGGAAAGAGTTATCATAGAAGAAATCTTCTTATTTTTAAGCTTTTCAACCTTAATGGTTATGGCATCTTTCTTTAAGACCTTCTTCATGATCTTAGCGATCTCTTCCGCCTGCTCTTCCATCTCTTTCTCTGCCTTCTTGGAAGTCTTGGACTTAAAAGTATCGGTAAGGTCGGCGTCTATCCTCTTAAACTTAATTCCTTCATTCTTGGCTTCAAGCTGTGAAATAAAAGGCTGGTCGATGTTATGGGTAAGTATTACCGCATCCATCTTAGCCGCTTTGAACATATTTATATACTGGCTCTGCTGTTTTTCATCGGTAACGTAATAGATGGTCTTCTCTTTTTTGTCATCCGCAGCCTCGGCTCCGTCTTCATTGACCGCATCAGTCAACGCATCGTCGCTAGCGCCTGCCTCTGCCTTATCTCCGTTTTCGTCCACTACTTCAGCCTCGACTTTTTCTCCGTTCTCGTCCACTACTTCTGCTTCGACTTTTTCTCCGTTCTCATCTATTGCAGAAGCCCCTGTAGGCTCACCGCCTTCACCTGCCGTGGCGTTCCCGCCGCTTTCGTCCGCTTTGTCTTCAGCGTTATCCGTCTCGTCAGGATCGATCTTATTTACCTCCAGGCACTCGGGCAGGGTCAGGAAATCGCCGTCAAGGTTTTTGAACAAAATATAGTCCGTCATCTTTTCACAGAATTTATCGTCTTTTAAGCAGCCGAATTTGATGAAGGGGCTGATGTCGTCCCAGTATTTCTCATACTCTTCCTTTTCGGTCTTGCACATTCCGGAAAGCTTGTCCGCGACTTTTTTCGTGATGTACTCGTTTATCTTATTTACAAAGCCGTCATTCTGCAGCGCGCTTCTTGAAACGTTGAGCGGCAGGTCGGGACAGTCTATCACGCCCTTGAGCAGCATCAAAAACTCAGGTATTACCTCTTTGATATTGTCGGCAATAAAGACCTGGTTATTATAAAGCTTAATGGTTCCTTCAATGGACTCATACTCCATATTGATCTTGGGGAAGTACAAAATACCTTTTAAGTTAAAAGGATAATCCATATTCAGATGTATCCAGAAAAGCGGCTCCTTGTAATCCTGAAATACCTTGCGGTAAAATTCCAGATACTCTTCCTTCGTACAATCATTGGGATGTTTTGCCCAAAGAGGGGTCGTCTCGTTAAGCAGTTCCGGACGTTTCCTGATCTTAAGCTTCTGCTCGTCCTCTTCTTTTTCCTTCTTGATCTCTTCTATCACGACATCGCTCTCAAGCTTCTCAGACTCGCTAATAGTCTGGGTGTCGGTCGTATTGGCCTTGGAAAGATATATCTCAACGGGCATAAATGAGCAGTATTTTTTGATAACTTCTCTCGCCCTGTATTCGTTGCAGAATTCCAGACAGTCTTCATTTATAAAAAGCGTTATCTCCGTTCCGACTTCGCTTCTTGCGCCGTCTTCCATATCAAACTCGGTGCCGCCGTCGCATTCCCAGTGAACGGCTTTGGCGCCTTCTTTGCAGGAAAGGGTGTCGATATGCACCTCGTCAGCCACCATGAAAGCGGAATAAAAACCAAGTCCGAAATGGCCTATGATCTGGTCGTCGCTGGCCTTATCCTTATATTTCTCTATAAAATCCGTCGCGCCGGAAAAAGCAATCTGATTGATATATTCCTCTACCTCGTCGGCAGTCATTCCTATACCGTTATCTATAAATTTAAGCGTCTTTTCCTCAGGATTTACTATCACCTCAACCTTAGCTTTATAATCCTCAGGCAGCGTGTACTCGCCCATCATATCCAGCTTCTTTATCTTCGTAATGGCGTCGCAGCCATTGGAGATCAGTTCCCTGAAAAAGATGTCATGGTCAGAATATAACCACTTCTTGATTATCGGAAATATGTTATCGCTGTTGATTGATAAATTACCGTGTTTAGTTGACATAATATCCACCGTTCCTTCCTTTATGCCTTCAATAGTTATAACTTTACTTAATATATGCATAATATTTACATACCGAATAAATATCAAAGGCAGTTTATATATTTAAAATTCAACCTAAAATAAAGTTTAATGCCGCCTTTATAAAAAGTCAAGAAAAAATTAGCACTCGCTTCAAACGAGTGCTAACAGTTGTCTTGAAACTCCGAATTTATCGGTATTTCCTCAATTATTAATTTTTTCTAAAGTATTCATTATATACATCAAAAAAGCTGTCGGTATTGACGTTGGCGTCACGGATAAAACTTATGCCGTCCCAGAGTTCTTCGTTCAGCCTCTTTGTTAAAGTTTTAACAAAGTTGTCATATTCCTGACCGAATACCTCTTCCCTTCGTTTCTCGACTATCTTGATCTTGTTGCTGTCAGTCTCTTCTTTATCAAAAGTGCTGATACATTTGATAATATTATAACCGGCTTCCGTCTCCACAACTTTGCTTATCTCGCCTGTTGCAAGGTTAAAAGCCGCTTTTTCAAACTCCGGGTCCATCTCGCCTTTTCCGAAAGAATACGTGCTTTTATCGCCTTCATTGTAATGCCTTATCAGTTCGTCGAAATCTTCCCCTTCTTCAGCCTTTTTCCGGACTTCATATGCGGTATTGCGGGCGTCTTCCTTAGCCTTATCCGTATACTCGATCTTCTTACCGGTACCGTCTACCGCATATGTTTTAAGAAGAATATTCTGAACCGTTATCGTTCTGGCCTCATCGTCGCTTATCTCGGGGTTGACGTCCTTGATTATATACTCATACACCTTCCTCGCAAGCGCGTATTCACAATAAAGATCTTTTATGGTTTCCTCAGTGATACCCATTGCGCTTATCTCAGTCTCATTGAGTGAATCATAATAGGTTTTGGCCGCAAGCTCCGCTTTGGACTTCTCTTCGTCATCCAACTCTACTTCATATTTCAGCGCCATCAGATTCATAGTCTTGATCTGCGCGATCTGCGCAAGGGCTATATCCTTGACATTATCTTCAAGCGTTGTATTACCTGAGTCAATATCCCAGATCTCTTCGCCATATGCGTTTTCATACTGATCCTGGATATTGGTAATATAGACCATTATCTCAGGCAGGGTGCAGGTCGCGGTCTCGATCCTGAAAACCTCATCCTTATCAAGTCCCGTGGTCAGCACCACTTTTACGCCGTCATCGCTTTTTCCGCCACAGCCCGCAAGCGAAAAGGCCGCGCACAGCATTATGAGTATTATTGCGGTAATTTTTCTATGCTTTCTCATATATTTCATTTATTTCCGTTGGTTATCCCTTTACTGCCGCCATATCGTAACCGCGTTACCGCCGTCAAACATTACCTGATAACCTGGATCCAACCTTCAGGAGCCTCTATGCGTCCCATCTGGATACCCGTAAGCGTATCATAAAGTTTCTGAGTTATCGGTCCCATCTGGCTCATGCCGCTTGGGAAAGCGATCTCCTTGCCGTGGTCAACGATCTTTCCGACAGGTGATATAACGGCTGCCGTACCGCAGAGTCCGCATTCCGCAAACTCCTTAACTTCTTCAAAAGGAACCGGACGTTCTTCAACTTCCAGACCGAGATAATCTTTGGCTACGACCATTAAAGAACGGCGCGTAATGGAAGGAAGTATGCTGGACGACTTAGGCGTTACGACCTTATTGTCTTTGGTCACGAATAAGAAATTGGCTCCGCCGGTCTCTTCCACATAAGTCCTTGTTGCGGCGTCCAGATACATATTTTCATCAAAACCTTCGTTATGGGCGGTAACTATCGCATGAAGGCTCATGGCGTAGTTAAGGCCTGCCTTAATATGACCGGTTCCATGCGGAGCCGCTCTGTCAAAATCACTGACTCTAATGGTCAACGGTTTAACGCCGCCTTTAAAGTACGGACCTACCGGAGTCGTGAAGATCCTGAACTGATATTCTTTGGCAGGACTTACGCCGATCACGGCCGAACTTCCGAACATATAGGGACGGATATATAAGGTAGCGCCTGAACCGTAAGGAGGCACATACGCTTCGTTTGCTGCCACAGTTTTAACTACGGCCTCAACAAACTTATCCTTGGGGAATACCGGCATTTCAAGTCGTTTACACGAATCTTCCATACGCTGCGCGTTCAGATCCGGACGGAAAGTAACGATATGTCCGTCCTGCGTGGTATATGCTTTCATACCTTCAAAGCAGGTCTGCGCATACTGGAACACGCCCGCGCACTCATTTATCGTGATATTGGCGTCGGAGATAAGTTCTCCCTCATCCCATGCCCCGTCTTTATAATTTGCCACAAATCTTTTATCGGTCTCATGATAACCGAAACCTAAGTTTTCCCAGTCGATATTCTTTTTTTCCATAATGTACGCTCCTTTTGCTGTGTAATATGCAGCTTTTATTATAATTCCAAAATTAAATATATACCTTTGTTAAAAAATGTCAATACCGCCATGCGTTTTGATGCGGCATACAACTAAATAATTTATGCATGCGTCATAATTCAGACGCCACTATGTCCATCGCAACGTCGTAGGCAAAGTCATTGACCGCCTTTTCACACATGCGCAGTGTCTTTTTCTTATTTTCATCAAGTTTATACTTCTTAATATCATTGAGGCTTTTAGTTATGCCGTCAGAGTCAAAGTCGTCGAGATACTGATTAAGGATCTTTAATTTTTCCTTCCATTCTTCGTCGGAAAGAAGCTTTTTCTCTTCCGCCGCCTCTATGACTTTATTATCATCCTCAACACAATTCTTCTTAATATATTTATCAAGATTTTTCTTAAGCGTGCTCATCATATTAAAAAGGATCGGCGAGCGGACTTCAACCTCTTCCAAAGCCCCCGCCTTACTCTGCTTTTCAAGTTCAAAGGCTTCCTCGGCAAGATCGTCCGCGCCTATGTTTCTGGCATTTCCTTTGAGAGCATGGACTATTATGGCATAACCCGCCATATCCTCTTTTTCAAGATGTTCCCTAAGCTGCCCTTCCTTCTCAATAAGCACTTCCCTGAAATCCTGTAATATCTTCCTGTATAGAACGCGGCTTCCGCCCATGTACTTAAGTCCGTGGGAAACATTGATACCCATGTCTATAAGGGTTTCGCTGTCTAAGATATTATCGTCTTCGTCTCCGTCAGCCTCCTCACTGCCTGTGGAAACATAAACAAGTTCCTTGGGAAGATATTTTATCATCATGTCTTCAAGTTTTTCAGGCTCTATAGGCTTGGTAAGATAATCCTCAAAACCTTCGTTAAGATAATAATCCTTGGCTCCCACCACGGCATTCGCCGTCAATGCAATAACCGGAATATCCCTCGACGGATTGCCTTCAAGCTCTCTGATGGCATGAAGCGTCGCCACGCCGTCCATTCCGGGCATCATGTGATCCATCAGGATAAGATGATATTCCTTGCGCTTAAGCATCTCTATACATTCTTCCCCGCTTGACGCCACATCTATCTGAAGCTTGGTCTTACGCAGCAGATCCTGCGCTACCGCCAAGTTCATCGCATTATCGTCCACCACCAGGATCTTTCCTAACGGCGCTATAAATTTTTCTTTATATCCGATAGAAGTTGTGACACTCCTGTCATATTGCTTCTGGAAATCTCCGAGAGGATCAAAGCTTAACACCTTCTGCTTTATTGCAAATGAAAATACCGAACCCTTGCCGTATTCGCTCTCCACTTCCAACTTGCCGCCCATCATCTCCACAAGCCTGTTGGACACGGCAAGACCAAGGCCCGTTCCCGCCGCATAACTTCCGGCTTCCATATCGAGCTTGGTAAAGGTGTCAAAGATCCTGTGCATATCTTTTTTCTTAATGCCTATACCTGTATCTTCAACTGCGATCTTAAGAATTATGCTGTCTTCTTCCTCCGCTTTTTCCCATGAAAGATGAAGCGTCACCATGCCTGCCTTGGTATATTTTACGGCGTTGGACAGAAGATTTCCGACTATCTGTCTTAAATGTATCTCATCTCCCATAAGCTTATACGGCACATCCTTGGAAATGTCCAAAGACATCCTGAGCTTCTTCTTGCGGAGCGGTATCGATATACTGTTGATTATATCATTCAAAAGAGAGCTGATATCATAGGCAGCCTCCATAAGCTCCATTCTGCCCGACTGTATCTTGGAAAAGTCCAGGATATCGCTAATAAGCGAGACCAGAATATCCCCCGCCTGCTTGATATCCAAAGCATAGCCGCGAATGGTCTCATCCTGACTCTCTCTTAATATTAGTTCATTCATGCCCATCATGGTATTTATGGGCGTACGGATCTCATGCGACATATTCGCAAGAAAAAGGTCTTTGGCGCGATTGGCCTTTCTCGCATCCTCTATGGCGCGCTCAAGCTCTATATTCTTTTTTTCCAGTTCGTCCTTTGCAAGCAGCAGGCTTACCGCCTGCTTTTCAAGTTTGGAAGTAAACTTCCCGCCTGACTGAGATGAACCCTGATTTTTGTTTTCGTCTTTGGAGTTTATACTATTGCTCATGGAATATGATCACCTTTCATTATTAATTCAGCTTCTCTGATTTTTTATTTTTGCGCTCATATTTCGTAAAATTGTACACAATATCAAAATAAGTCTGTTCTTCGCCCACTTCCGTAAGCTCCCAGTCTTTATCCGCATCCAGGTTGGGAAAATATGCATCGGCTTCGTAGCTTCGGTCTATCTTAGTCACATACGCCGTATCACAATAGGGAAGCAGCTGTTCATATACACTGGTTCCGCCTATTATGTAAACCTCGTCGTCATTATATTTTTTGAGTTCCTCAAACAGTTCGTCAAGACTGTGTGCCACACAGGCGTCTTTTACCTTATATGACTCGTCTTTTGAAAGTATAATATTGGTTCTCCCGCCAAGCGGCATTCCCTGCGGAAAAGTCTCAAGCGTCTTTCTTCCGAGGACTACCACCCTGCCTATGGTCTGCTGCCTGAAATTCTTATGATCGTTCGGAATACGCACAAGCAGGCTGCCTTTTAAACCTATGGCCCAGTTATTATCAACAGCTACTATTACATTCATTATACATGACCTTGGCCTTTCTTTCCATAATTAATTGATAAAATTATAAACTTACCTGAAATTAATAAAATTCCTTGCCTGCAATTCATAATTTATAATTTATAATTTATAACTTATAATCTTTTCATAACAAAATATCAGCGGCTCAGATCGCAATAGGTATATTCTCTATCTGCTCCCCTGTGACATAATTTTCCACGCTCACGTCGTCTCTGGTAAATTCATAAAAATCCTTAATCTCCGGATTGAGATGAAACGTCGGGGCGGCATACGTTTTTCTGTTAATAAGTTCACGTATTATCGGTATATGTCTGTCATAAATATGGGCATCCGCTATCACATGCACAAGCTCCCCGACCTTCATATCGCAGACCTGCGCAAGCATGTGCATAAGCACCGCATACTGGACCACGTTCCAGTTATTAGCCGCCAGTACATCCTGCGAGCGCTGGTTTAAAACGGCATTGAGGGTAAGCTTATCCTCTCCCTTTTTCTGCGTCACATTAAAGGTCATGCTGTAAGCGCAGGGATAAAGCCTCATCTCATAAAGATCCTGATGCACGTATATATTGGTCATGATGCGGCGGCTGAAAGGATTATTTTTAAGGTCATAGATAACCCTGTCAACCTGATCCATCATACCTTCCTTATAACGGTGCTTAACTCCCATCTGATAACCGTAGGCCTTGCCTATCGAACCGTCCTCATCGGCCCACTCGTCCCATATATGACTGTGCAGGTCATGGATATTATTGGACTTCTGCTGCCATATCCACAACATCTCGTCGGTAGCGCTCTTAAGCGCCGTCCTCCTAAGCGTGATAAGCGGAAATTCCTTAGAAAGGTCATAACGGTTCACGACTCCGAATTTCTTGACGGTATAAGCCGGAGTTCCGTCCTCCCAGTGGGGCCGGACCTTCTCCCCCTCCGTACTGCTGCCGTTCTCCAATATATCCCTGCACATATTTATAAAAATGTCATCAGCCAAACTCATTGTTTTTACCTGTCTTACTTTTTATTTTATCTGTCATATTTATCACAAAGCGCATTTATCTGGTCAGCAAACCTTCCCAGATCCTTATTCGCCAGACCCTCGTTTTTATAGATAACAGCCACAAGCCTCTGTCCCGCCGCAACAAGCCTTGCAAATACATCGGATACAATATGGCCTTTCTTCTTAAGCAGAGCAGGCTGCGCCTCATAGATGAACTCATTTTTTATAAGGTCAAACCGCGTTCCGCTGTAAGGCGCATAGGCATCGAACCCATGTTCTGTTTTCAATGACTCCGTAAAAAGCTTGCATATGCCGTCCTCGCCATGTACGACAAAGACGCGCTCAGGTTTCTTCTCGAAGCCTTCTATAAAACGCAAAAGACCCGCTTTGTCAGCATGACCGCTCATACCGATAAGCTGTCCGATCTTGGCCCTTATCTCGATAGTCTCGCCAAAAAGCTTGACTTCCTTAATTCCGTCAATAATTGCGCGGCCAAGCGTACCGTTCGCCTGATAGCCTACAAAAAGTATCGTACATTCAGGTCGCCAAAGGTTATGCTTGAGATGATGCCTGATACGGCCCGCCTCGCACATGCCCGACGCCGAAATTATGACCTTGGGCGTACTTTCAAAGTTGATCGCTTTGGATTCCTCGCTGGTTATCGCAAGGTGAAGCCCCGGAAAGGTAATGGGATTTATGCCCTTTTTAATAAGCTCCATGGCCTCCTCGTCAAAACATTCCACACTGTTTCTCTGGAAGATGCCCGTAGCCTCGACGGCTAACGGACTGTCCACATATACCGGAAAGTTCTCATGTCCTTCAATGAGTCTGTCTTCTTTTATCTTACGCAGAAAATACAGTATCTCCTGTGTTCTGCCCACCGCAAAGGACGGAATTACAACGTTGCCGCCTTTATCAAATGTAGATTTTATTATTTTGACAAGGTCGCCTATATAATCCGGTTTTTCATCGGAATGATAGCGGTTGCCGTATGTGGATTCCATTATGACATAATCGGCCTCTTTTGTAAGCTTGGGATCTTTAATGAGCGGCTGATCCATATTTCCTATATCGCCGGAAAAAACAAGCTTCTTCGTAACGCCGCCCTCGCTCGCCCAGACCTCTATGCTTGCCGAGCCAAGAAGATGGCCTATATCCGTAAAACGGATCGTGAGCCCCTCGCATATGGTTATCTCTTTATCATATTCGCAGGGAACGAGCCGCTTTATCACGCCGTCCGCGTCCTCCATTGTATAAAGAGGCTCCACCAGAGCATTATCCGCGCTTCTTTTCGCCTTACGGTTCTTCCACTCAGCCTCCTGCATCTGTATATGCGCGCTGTCTCTTAACATTATGCTGCAAAGGTCGGCAGTGGCGTCGGTTGTATATATATTCCCCCTGAAGCCCCTCGCATACAAAAAAGGCAGCATGCCGGAGTGGTCGATATGCGCATGCGTAAGCAATATGTAATCGATCCGCGCCGCCTCAACAGGAAGTTCACAGCTTTCAAAAGTCTGCGTGCCCTGCTGCATACCGTAGTCAACCAAAATATTTTTCTCATTCACACGAAGATAATGGCAGCTGCCGGTCACTTCGTGATCCGCCCCAATAAACATAAGTTCCATAAACAGGCCCCCTTTTATATATCATAACATTTTTCGCAGGTCGAGTACAGTCAAAAAATAAAGAATTACATATTATAAAGTAAATATTTTATATCACCTGCAAAGGGCCCGCAGGTTCATCGGAAACGGAGTAATCCTATGTATCATTCTATTACGCCACTGTTGCTTTTTATGCTCGCAGTCTCGGTGGATTCGCTGAGCGCGGGCTTTGTATATGGAAGTTCCAAAGTAAAGGTCAAGCTGCTTTCCGCCATACTTCTCGTATTTATCCCTTCTGTTTCGATCACGCTTATAACAGGACTTGGCAGCTTCATTTTCTCACTTATCCCGCCGTTTATGTTCTCGACTCTTTCCTTTACCCTGCTTTTTATACTGGGCTGCGAAAAACTTATCGAAAGCGTTATCCGCCATTTCGCCTCCAGATTTCCCGACAAAATAGGCAACTGGGCCTGTAAGATAAAGCAGATGAACATAATCTTTACCATATACTTTTCCCCGGAAGACGCCAATAAACAGGATATACAGATACTAAACGCCAAAGAAGCCTTTTTCTTAAGCCTTGCCCTCTCTCTTGACAGTATGATAGCCAGCATGGCGTTTTCCTGTCAGGCGGCGTCCCTGGTGATCGTATTCGCATTGGCGGCCATAT
This sequence comes from uncultured Lachnospiraceae bacterium, assembly GCA_947631625.1. Classification (GTDB taxonomy): domain Bacteria; phylum Bacillota; class Clostridia; order Lachnospirales; family Lachnospiraceae; genus UBA3282. The sequence continues at coordinate 48,671 of CANRMA010000003.1, forward strand.
TTCACTTTGCATTCTTCTTTTCAGGTTTTGCCGCAGGCGCGCTCGTTGCGCGGAAAAGTTCGGCTGACCTTTCATGGCTAAGCGGCGCGGTTTTACTGCTGTTGTCTTTATATACTCTTCTAAATATATAGGACGCTTCCGTTTTTATTCAGCCGTCTGTGACGATTCGTCGCATGCTCCCGCGCTGCTTCAGGCATAGATTTCTACGCTTCTTCAGACGTCAGCTTCTGCGCTTCTTCGGGCGTCAGCTTCTGCGCCTCTTCTGCCTCGTTCTCCGCCGCGCGTCCCCTGTATACCGCGACCAGAAGTTCGTGCACTATAAGCGGAGTAAGCGAAAGCGCCATAAGCTGCAGCCATTCGATCAGACCAAGTCTTACCGTTCCAAAAAGCATGATAAGCGGCTCTATTTCCGTCACAACAAACTGCAGAACTATCCCAAGTCCTACCGCAAGCAGCATATACGGATTTTTCCTGTGGTTCATTTTAAACACGGATCTGTTTACATCCCTCATTCCTATCGCATGGAAAAGCTGGCTCATTCCCAAAACCATGAAAGCATGCGTCTGCGCTTTGGCTAATACTGCTGAAATACGATAGCTTTCAAGGATATTATGTAAACTAATTGGAAGCTGCTCCGCTATCAGTCTGTCATAAGGCACTTTCAAAAAGGCGGCCAGACTCACTCCTCCTATGACCAGTCCGTAGCAGATAACGCACATTAGCCCTCCTTTTGCAAAAAGCGACTCTCCCTTTTTTCTGGGCGGCTCTTTCATAAGAAGCTCCGTCTCGTTATCGTCCACGCCAAGCGCAAGCGCAGGCAGAGAATCCGTGATAAGATTTATCCACAGTATAAAACTTGCCTTAAGAGGGCTCGGAAAGCCCGCTATGATAGTAACTAGCATCGTCATGATCTCGCCTAAATTGGATGAAAGCAGAAAAAGCACCGATTTTCTGATATTTTCATATATCCCTCTGCCTTCTTTTATCGCAAGCTGTATGGTCGCAAAATTATCGTCCATCAGCACAAAATCCGCCGCATTTCTTGCCACGTCGGTTCCGTTCATTCCCATTGCGATACCTATATCCGCCGCCTGCAGCGAAGGCGCGTCATTTACGCCGTCGCCTGTCATTGCAACGGTTTTGCCAAGCTTCTTAAAGCCGTCTACTATTTTAACCTTATGTTCCGGCGTAACTCTTGCAAACACTTTCAGCTTAGGAAGCTTTTTCAATAACACATGTTCTTCTATTTCATCCAGTTCTTTCCCGGAAATACACTCATCGGGCCTTGTCGCGATCTTAAGCTCCTTAGCTATGGAAAAAGCGGTATTGCGGTGATCCCCGGTTATCATTACGGTTTCAACGCCCGCCTTTTTAAATTCTTCCACCGCAACGGCGGCTTCCGGTCTTACGGGATCCTGCAGACATATAAAACCCAGAAATGCCATATTTTTTTCCTGCATACCGCCGTCAGGTTCCATCGCAACCGCAAGCACCCGCCTGCCCTCGTTCATCATATGCTCAAGTACGCCATAAAGCGCCCGCCTGTCCGTCTCGCCAAGCTTCACCTTCTGCCCGTTCCTGTATGTAAAATCGCAGTTCTCAAGAATCTGCTCCGCCGCTCCCTTGGAATATGAGAACGTATGTTCGATGTTATTGTTGCCGCTATGGACAGGCGCGTAACAGGTGGTCATCATTTTCCTTACCGAGTCAAAAGCCTTTTCGTCTTTTCTTATAAAACCTGACCTTACTTTAGAAACGGATATGCCGCACTCCTTTGCCATATTTATAAGCGCGGTTTCAGTTGGGTCTCCGAATACGGCGCCGCCTTTGTCTGACAACCCATTGGCGCCCGAATACACTGACCTGTCTGCCGACGCGCCCGTATACATTCCGGCTGATGCGGCCGCATCTTCCGAAACCACCGCATCATTGCACAATATACAGCCCAATAAAAAATGAGCTTTACCGGGTAACGCCGACGTTTCCGCCAAGTCCGTGAAAATATCTTCATTAAAAGTCTGAGAAAATTTATTTCTATCTATTAATTTACCGTCAATGTAACACTCCATGACGGTCATCTTATTCTGTGTCAGGGTTCCGGTCTTATCGGAACAGACCACATCCACCGAGCCTAAAGTCTCTACCGACGACAATTTACGTACTATGGTCTTGGCTTTTACCATTCGCGAAACGCTGAGCGCGAGAACGATCGTCACGATCGCAGGCAGCCCCTCCGGCACTGCCGCAACGGTGAGTGATACGGAAGTAAGCAGCATCTCGCCGATATTACGCTTCTGCAATACCGCTATTATGAACAAAAGCGCGCAGACAGCCACGGCAAGAATGCTCAATACTTTTCCAAGCTCTCCAAGCTTAAGCTGCAACGGAGTAAGCTTTTCTTTAGTGGAATGCAGCAGATCCGCAATATGGCCGATCTTGGTATCCATGCCCGTTGCGGTCACTATCCCCATACCTCTTCCTTTGGTCACAAAAGTGGACATGTACGCCATGTTTTCACAGCTGTTATCCCCTTTTACATCCTCGACAAAAGCGGCATTTTTATCCACCGGAGCCGATTCCCCCGTAAGAGCCGATTCCTCTATCTGCAGTCCCTGCGTCTCAATTAAACGCAAATCAGCCGGAACCATATTCCCGGCTTCCAATAACACTATATCGCCCATAACCAGCCGCTCGGCAGATATTTTTACGGTTTGTCCGTCTCTTATCACGACCGCCTGAGGCGCCGATATCTTCTTTAGGGCCTCTACCGCTTTTCCGGCTTTTCCTTCCTGAATCACGCCTATTGCCGCATTAAGAATAACGACTGTTATTATAATAGCTGCATCCCCGACTTCGCCAAGCAGGATGGAAACAGCCATCGCAACAATAAGGATCAGTATCAACGGGTCGTTAAGCTGGGTAAGTATCATCTGCCATATGCTCTTTTTTTCCTGTTCCTTAAGCCGGTTAGGGCCTTGTCCTTCGATCCTTTTGAGCGCCTCCGCCTCACTTAAGCCCTTTGCCTTATCGGACTTAAGTAACTTGATCGTTTCAGCCGCCGATTTCATTTCATACATATCTTTTCCTCCTCAAGCAGCACTCTCCCGCCTTGCGTAAGGCCTGTCATGCTTGTCTCTATTCTCTATACAATATGCCTGTATCAAAAAAGATATGCACTAATACTTTAAAAACTGCGCAATTTGTCACTGCCGTCGTCTATGGTGTTCTCGATGGATTTAACGACAACATAATATCCGTACCCGGAATTGACCTCAACATAGACCCTGTCGCCGACTTTATGTCCAAGCAGCGCTTTCCCAAGCGGCGACTCCGTGCTGATAAGCCCTTCAAGCGAGTTTCCGCGCACAGTGGTAACAAGTTTATATTTCTCTGTAATACCGTCTTCTTCAAAAAACACCTCTACCGTATTGTTCATTCCGACTTCGTCATCAGGCGACTCGTCAGATACGATAACGGCTGTTTTTATCATTCTCTCCAGATAGCGTATACGGCTTTCATTCTGATTTTTTACTTTTTTCGCCGCATGATACTCAAAATTCTCGCTCAGGTCTCCATGCGCCCTGGCTTCTTTAACGTCTTCGAGCGCTTCCTTGCGCACGACCAATTTTCTGTACTCGATCTCCTCCTGCATCTTTTCTATGTCTTTCCTGGTTAATTCGTTATGCATCGTTATTGCTCCTTTTATTAACAAGAAGCAGCCGCCTTCGCCCAAAATAACAGCAGAGGCAGCCGCTCCTTAATTATATATACGTTTATATATACATTAAAACTATTATTAAATAACAGGTGTTATACCGTCTGGAATTTTCCGATATACACAGGGAAAGAATCCGTTCCCTTCATCTCTTTTCCGGCGGATATCGTAACATTCTTGTCCGTAACCAGATACTCGATGGACGCCCCTGACTCGACAACCGTGCCCTGCATCAATATACAGTTTTTAACGGTCGCGCCCTTTGCGATCTTTACGCCGCGGAAAAGAATGCTGTTCTCAACATTACCCTCTATCACGCAGCCGTCAGCCGCCATGATATCCTGAACTTTGGCGCCTTCCAGATATCTGGTGGGATCGCCGCCGTGAAGCTTGGTATAGATCGGGAACCCTGAGAAAAGCGCGTCCAGATTATAGTCGTCCAAAAGCTTCATATTCTCATCAAAATAACTCTTCATATCAGTTATACGGGCTATGTAACCGTCATATTTATATCCTTGGATATTCAGTCTGTTGATATTTGAAAGCAAAACGTCGCGTTCAAAATACTGATGTCCGTGGATAGACGCCGTATCGATCAGATCAATAAGCAGCTCCTTGTCGATCACATATATATTCATCGAAAGGTTCTGTACTCCGCTCTCTTTGGAGTTTACATAAATCTTGCTTATTTTTCCGTCTTCAACATCAAAAGTATAATAAAAGCTCTTATCCTTAGGTCCCGATTTAAGGAAACCTTTGGGGATCTCCTGTTCATTGTAAGCGATCGTGACGTCCGCGCCGCTGTCAACGTGAGCCTGTATCATCGCTTTAAAATCAAAGTTTACGGCAATATTGGTATCAGTCAGAACAACATATTTTTCCTTCTGATCCCTGATAAAATCAAGTATTCCGTATAAGGCGTCCACGCGGCCCGTATAAGGCTTGGATGCTTTCTCAGCAAAAGGCGGGAAAATGTGAAGTCCGCCGTTTTTACGAACCAGATCCCACTCGCGCCCCGAACCGAGGTGGTCCATGAGAGAGTGGTAATTATTATTGACCATAATGGAAACATTTCCGATATCGCTGTGCGTCATGCTGGATAAAATAAAATCGATCAGGCGATAGCGGCTGGCAAAAGGAATGGAAGCCATAAGGCGCACGTTTACCAGTTCCGGAATAAGCAAATCATAGCTGTTGGGGAAAATAATGCCAAGAGCGCTTGTATTTGAAACTACCATTGTTCTCCACCTTCTTCCACATTTTTATTGATCATTGCTTTAGGGCCTATCTTGGCATTGTCGCCGATCGTAATTCCCGCGCCGATAGTTGCGACGTTATTCTCACCGTCCGAAGGCATCTCGCCTACAACGGCATTTTTCCCGATCGTTACATTTTCAGCTATAATGCAGTGCTTAACCACAGCCCCCGCCTTGATAACGGAGCAGCCCATAATTACCGCATCCTCTATTATAGCGCCTTTTTCTACCTTAACGCCCTCAAAAAGTATGGAGTGCCTTACCTCGCCTTTTATATTGCAGCCGTCCGTGATCATGGAATTTTCGATGACCGCGCCCGCGCTTACCTTGTGTCCCGTCATGGTACGCTTGCGGCTGTATATCTTCCAGTCGTCGTCAAAAAGGTCGATCCCGCTGTTATCCGGATCGAGCACTTCCATATTCGCTTCCCAGAGAGATGAAATGGTTCCTACGTCCTTCCAGTAACCGCTGAAATGATATGCGTACATCCTGCGGTTGTCCTTAAGCAGATTAGGGATTATATTGTTTCCGAAATCGTTTTCGGAGTTGGGGTCCGCCTCGTCTTCCTCAAGATATTTTTTCAATATATCCCAGTTAAAAATATAAATACCCATAGAAGCCAGATTTGACTTAGGATTCTTGGGTTTCTCCTGAAACTCGGTTATCCTGTCGTCCTCGTCCGCCACCATAAGCCCGAAACGCGGCGCCTCTTCCCAAGGCACCTCCATAACAGCCACACTGAATTCGGCATTCTTTTCCTTATGGAATCTCAAAAAGTCACTGTAATCCTGTTTACAGATCTGGTCTCCCGAAAGTATGATTACATATTCGGGATCATACCTTTCAATAAAAGAAAGATTTTGATAAATCGCATTTGCGGTTCCCTTATACCAGTCCGAACCGCTCGCCTTCTGATAAGGCGGTAAAACATGTACACCCCCGTAGAGACGGTCCAGATCCCACGGCTGACCGTTTCCTATGTACTCATTCAGTACCAATGGCTGATACTGAGTCAAGATACCAACCGTATCAATCCCCGAATTGACACAGTTAGACAGCGGGAAATCGATGATGCGGTATTTTCCGCCAAATGGTACTGCCGGTTTTGCAAGTTTCTCAGTCAGCGCATACAGACGCGAACCTTGTCCGCCGGCAAGAAGCATTGCTATCATTTCTTTAGCCATAATGCTGCCCTCCTCGTATGATAATACATTATATAGATAATTGCGAAACTCATGATCAAAGCCTCCGAATGAAAGACTGTTCCGCAAATGCCTATGCATTATTATATATATCGTTTAGCTGATTTTATTACTATACCTTATCATAACCATGTTCTACCATGTTCTTAAAGTGCCTGCGCCGCGCCCTGCAGTTGTCTCATTTATGCCGTACAGCCATACGATCACCGCACCTATGCGGCATCAGTTCTGAAAAGGTCACGATACCATTTAAGCGATTCAATATAAGCTTCGTACACCTTGTTCATATCAATTTTCTTAAGCAGCATCTGCCTCGATACTTCCTGCCATGACGCTCTTTCATACTGTATTATAAAATCAAGCACGGGCGCAAGCTCCCCCTTATGCTCAATGAGCGCCTCCTTGATATTATCCGACAGCTGCAGCATTTCAAGAGCCTTGTCCATAGGCTTGCCGAGTATCAGATCTATTACAGAGAAAAGTCCCATCAGGAAAAGTTCCGGCGCAGCCTGCTTCATATCAAAAAGCGGCGCGAGATTTTCCGCAAACTTGGCCCTAAGCAGCGAGATCCTTGTTATCTCATTGGGCCTGTCGGCGCAAAGCTCGTTAGTGACCGCGGTATTTATCCATTTCTTAAGCTCCCTCTGGCCAAGCATCGCCGCAGCATGGTCTATGGAAGTCACTCTGGAATTTACGGCCATCTTATTAACTATCTTAAGAAGGGAAATGACAAGCGCGGTATCCCTGCTTATGACCTTAGCCGCTTCATTCAGATCATAATCGCCGTCATTGACCATATTAAGAAGGTCTATGTAATTCATCTTAAGCGGCGTTACTTCCTCTTCGCCCATGGTTACGGGAAGTCTGTAAAACTCGCCTTCATAAAGCGCATACCCTCCGTCGGCCTTAAGCGCTTCAAATTCTTCCTGCGAATCAACGTTCACAACGCATATCCTGATATGCGGGTGCATTTTATTGAAATACTTTTTGGTTTCAGCCACATTACAGGTCTTATGATTTATCAATACATAATCCATAAGTTTAAACACTTCAAAATACTCTTCAACTTTATCTTCATCAATATTTCTTATCGCCATTTTGTAGCCAAGGCGCTTAAGCGTCTTAAGACGTGAGATATACATGGCGTCGGGAACTATGGTCTGGTCAGCCAAAAGCACCAGCCTCTCATGCGGAGCCGTATACATTGCATTAATATCCGCAAAAACGGAAATATTGTCCACCGCCACAAAAACATCCCTGTCTCCGCACAAAGTATTGATCCCCATGCTTTCTATAACATCAAGCCCCGGAATGCTTCCCGCTCCGTCAAAAATTCCCGTTCCGGAAAAATTCGGATTCAAAAGATAGTTCTTTTTCTGCGCAAATAACGAATATGCGCTTACCGCCATATTTTCATCAAATAATGGTATCAGAGTCGCTAACATAATTTTTCTCCTGTCAAAGATAGCATTAAATATCATTACTATATAATAATACTATATTTTCAGAAATATTGATAGATTTTTTTGTTAAAAATTATTAAAAATTTTGTTTTTATATAAAAAGTCTCCGTTTAAAAAGTCTCCGTTATGAAACGAAGACTCTGATGACGCGCCTCACTGCCCATATAATCACATCCGCAGATTTTCCCTTGCTGCACAAAGCAGCAGTTTCATCACAATGCTTGACATTGTAAAACAAAACGCGCACAATAAGAGTGTTCGGCGATTGCGAAACGCTGATTTACATCTTTGAGATTGTGCCGATTTAACAAAACCCTTGCAAGCTGCTTATCTATCTGATTGAAAACGACGTGCTGACTCTGACTCTTGTGGACACAGGCTCACATTCCGATATTTTCAAGAAATAAAATACTCCCGCAGACAACGGACTGCGTGTATGAAAATGCGCGGTCCGTTTATATGTCATGCCAACGATTGCGAATGCATTTCTACACAGTACCTATCATCAATAAGCTTGGGGCAGCCCGGGTAAGAGCAGGGATAAATGCCAAAAACAAAAAACAGGAGATAAGAAAGGAAGTATGATTATGACTAATGTTGAAAGCAAAGCGCTTTATGAAATGTACCACAATCCTAACCCTGATAAAAGGGAAAAAGCTAAAGAAATGGCTATTATACTTATTAACACCAATATCAGGGCGATAATAGCTCAATACTGCAGGGAAGGCTATAACCAATACGATAAAGAGGACATGTATCAGAACGCCTGTATGGCCGCGTTACAAGCACTGGGTAGATATGACCCGGATAAAAGCATATGGTCTACATGGGCGGTTAAATATGTTAATAATATAATTATGGCAAGTTGTTACGAGAAAATCTATAACACAAGCCGCCATAAAGCCAAAAAATATAATGTACAGGCTATAGTCAGCTTAGATACATTCATTGACAATGCCGCCGAGGATATAACAGGACTGGATATATTAGCAGGCAGCAACGATACAGAGAAAGAAGCCGAAAGAAATCTTGATAACGAGATTTTAAGAGAAAGAATAAAAGAAATTATAGAAAAATGTTGTTCACCTTTACAGGCTAAATGTTTAACTTTAAAGTATGGACTGGACGGCAGAAACCCTTTAGAATACGCGGAAATAGCCGAAATTACAAGCAAAACAGCAAAGCAGGTAAGATATGCCGTATGTAACGCTAAACACCGTTTAAAAGCCTCGGAAGAGTTTCAGGAATTGCGTAAATATATGTAATATATAGCTTAAGACAACAGACAAGAGGGTGTCGCAAAATCATCAAAAACAGATGATTGAGCGGCACCTTCGTTCATGGATATGCAGGTTATCCAATGTAGATGATGATACGTTTAAAAAGCTGCTGACGGGAATCGGACCCGTGACCTCCGCACTACCAATGCGACGCACTACCGACTGTGCTACAGCAGCTTAAAGCATGGCAAAAGGAACAATTCCATTTACCGAAGTGTATTGTATCATATGAAATTTAAGTTTGTCAATACTATGTGCGCCGTTAGTTGATATAATTTTTGCGCGTCGTTGGTTACAGTTAATATAATTTTGCTATTGGAAAAGGCTCATTATATATTCTCTGGAATGGTTCGCCTGCGCAAGCATTGCGCCTGCAACGTTTTCAAGGATATTTTCTTTGGATAACCTCATTATCTCTCCGGCCACATCGGTATCTCTGATGGAAGATTCGGAAGCCTGCATATTTTCGGAGGTATTTTTATTTTTATTTACCGTGCGCTCGAGGCGGTTCTGTTCGGCGCCAAATTCACTTCTGACTTCCGACACTTTGGTAACGGCCTCTTTTACACGTCTGAGCGCCTTCTCGGCGTATTTCTTTTTGCTTATGACAAGCGAGTTAAGCCCTAAGGATACCGTATTCATGACCTCTCTTTTTATGGTTATCCCATCGCCGGATTCGCTTCCTACGCGTATCCATATATCTTTTTCACCCTCCGGGCTGCCGTTCTCCTGAAAGAAGAGCTGCTGCTTGGCGTCTCCCGTTACGTTAGTAATTTTATGTTTCCCATATTTCGTATAACTAAGCTGCAATACCCCGTCTACATTTTTAGCTACAACAGGCGCCGCCGCATCTTTTAGAAGCTCATTGAGCTTATCTATTATCTCTTTTGATGAGTAGGTCCCTTTGGAAACCGTAACGGTATAAGTTTTTCCGTCCACATCAAAGGAAAGATCGCTGTCTTTGTCAAGCGTAACGCCTTTTGAAATATCTTTTGTGCCGTTTATATATGCAGTCTTGATATCTCCGTCCGTCTGATAGAAGACGCTGAATGCGGCTTTGCCGCCGACCCCGTCTATCTTATATTCCACATCAGGCTCAGGCAGTCTGCTGTGTTTGGACATCTTAAAAACAAGCGCGTTATCATCATTGCTGCCTACTACGCCAGTATTATAGCCGCCGATCTGCGCTTCGATCAGATTTTCCTCAAAGCCGTTGCGTTTAAGTTCCTCGTTCAGTTTCTGCTGTATATGCCTGATAAGAGAATCGCCGCTGTATTTGCCTGCATCAAGCGTAAACTCCAATTTGATCGGAGCGTGGTTTCCTATGGTAAAATCCAAACTTAACGTATCGTTGACGCCGCTCGTTATCTCGGTCGTGCCATGGCGTATATCTTTTCTTCCTATGGCGTACACGTCCGCGTCGTAATAGCCTTTCTCCTCAGAGACCTTCATGGCCGTTGAATTTTCTTTGTTCCTGCGCAGTACATTATAATAAAAGCCGCCGGAAAAACCATCCATATCATAGCGTCCGCCTTCTTTTCCCGCTATGATCTTAACTCCGTCTTCTGACACTTCCACTTTAAATTCTCCCGCGCCTGCGGCGGCGTCCAACTTGGACTGCAGTTCTTTTTGCAATTCGTCGTAGGTATATTCTTTTTCCGTCAATGTGACGTTTATATAGGAATAATTGTTCGGAGAGGTAAACTTATTCTTATAATAACGGAAACTAAGCTGTTTGTTCCACCTGTCGATCTTTACCTTATCTTTGTTTATGGCAGCGCCGTCTATTGTGGTGTGAACGGCAGAATGATAACCTGCGTACGCTGTGCCGTTTGTTGTTTTTTTGCCGGTCTCCTTTGAACGTTGGAATATACTTCCGTAGTCCGACATTACCTGAAGCTTATCCTTGGTTACTTTGCCGTTTTTATCCTTTGCAGTTATAACAAGTTTATTATCCGCATTAAAAGAAGCTTCCAACTTGGGGTGTTCGATCTTAGTGACGCCGAATATATTCTTCATTGATGAGCCGCCGTCTGAATAAACCATGCGGACGCTCACATTCGGTCCTTTGTCCTTAGTCGTGAGCACGATACGGTTACCGCTTTTGGTTGCGGCAAGGCCTACCGCTCCAAGCTTGCTGTTGAGTTCTTTGATAAAAGTATCCCTGTTATAAGTTCCGTTTTTTAACGTAACTGTCTTCTTTTGACCGTTTACATAGACGCTGAACTGATTAGAAGTATTGTCGATCTTGATACTGCTCTCCATGTCCCTGTCCAATGTAACTGACGCTGCCGTTTTTTCCAACCCTGCGAATATGGCGTCCGCGGAAGTATTTCCGCTTGAGGTTGAATCATAGCTTATCTCACAGCCATTTCCTTTCGAATCCGTAGACAGCATAAGATAACTGCCGTTTAACGACGCGGTCACGCCGATCTTCTGCGCGTCCAGGAGTCTGTTGAGTTCCGCGACTAATTCCTGTCTGGTATTATAGGTTTTTGCCGCAAGTTTTAACTGAACTTTCTTCTCTGCGCCGCCGTTCTCCTTATAAGTAAATTCAAAGGTATTATTGCTGCTGTTGATAGTAATGCTGCTTTTGAGCGCATATGAATTCAGATTAACGGACGCGGCGCTCCTGCTCGTATTCATATCCTTCAAAAAGCTTGAAGACGCGGTGCTGCATTTGATACTGGTCCCTTTGCCGTCCTGTTCCACGCCGTTGTCAAATAACCTTGCTTTCAAGGTCAGGCTGTTGGAAGACGCCGTGACATCCACTCCTCCGAAGCCTGTGCCAAAAGCGTCATTCAGGCTCTTTTGAAGCATATCTTTCAAAGCCGAAGCATTACTATATGTCCCGTTTTGAAGTGTGATCTTCTTTTTTACACTGTTTATCTCTATCTCAAGTACATTATTACTGTCATTTATGGTAAAAGGCGCGCCCGATCTTAAGCTTATCGTGATACTCGCCCCTTCGTTCCTTTTAAATGAACTTCCTGCCGAGCCCTGCCCTATATCGCTGTCCCCGACATCCGAATAATTTACGGAGTATGCGTTCTCGCTGCCGACTCCGCTTTTGGACATAGTGCCGCCGCTGCCGTAAGCCGAAACATTTGAAAAGGTATTAGGCGCCTCCTCTGTCCAAGCTTCCTTAAACTGTGCATTTATCTCATCCAAAAGCTCCTGCCTGCTATTATATTGCTTCGCAGTTATATAGATAGTTTCGGCTCTTCCGTTTACATATACGGTAAACCGTCTTTTTGACGTCGGTACTTCGGAAACATCATCTATGGCGGTGTTGGTGGTCACACTGCCTTCACCCTGCCCCGTATTTTGCTGTTGGTGGGTTACCGTAGTGGTAAAGATATCCTCATAGCCCGTATTTCCGGCAACGGAAGACGCGCTTAAGCTTATCGTCTCAGACGTCGTATTTAATCTGAACCTGTATCCCGAACTTGCGCTTACATAGGTAGCGGAAACGCTTTCAAGCAGCGCTTTGTCGTCCGCATCGGCAAGTTTTGAAGCCGCTTCTTTAATAGCCCCATTTATCGCATCAAGCAAGGCGGAAGCGGAATCATATGTATTCTCTTCCAACGCTATTTCAAACGATTTCCCGTCCATTTCTATACGGAATTTATCATTTTTGCCTTTTTCAATATCAAACGGCCAGTCGTCGTTTGTAAATATTTTTCCCCCGATATAATACGCAAACGTATCCGTTCTGCTGTCTCTTGTTTTTTTCTCATTTTCCTGCACGGTATTATACTCGCGCGTTACAAAAAGCGTATTATAAGCGCTGCTGCCGGAATCTATCCCCACATCGCTTTCCGCGCCCTTTACGTTAGAAGTTATGATAAGCCCCTTATACGCATTGGCGCCGTAACCTGTCGAGTAGGCAGTGGCGGTAAGCTCCAGTCCGTTATCTATAAAAAGCCTGTTAAGCTCCGCGCTCATTTCTTCCGCGGTATAATAACCTTCTTTAATCTCAAGCCTTGTTACGTCTTTGCTGCCGTTAGGACTGACTAACAGTACATTATTGGAGGAAGTTATCTCGAAATGATTGTGTTCTTCATCTGTGGCATTAGTGCTCAAAACCGCTCCTCCGGTCAGAATGCCCGGATGCGTTTCGGCTTCGCCATACCTTATATTATCATAAAAGACGGACGTAAAAACAGCTTCTCCCTTAGAAGCATCATCCACCTTGAACATATTGCCTTTTAATGCCGTAATTATGCTGTCGTCGCTCTCCAACTTGATGCTAAGTCCGTATTCCACAGCTTTTACGGAAGTATCCTTCAGTTTTTCATTGAGCATATCAATAAGCTCTCTTCTGGTATAACTGCCTTCTGCGATAGTCAGATCGATATGCTGTGTCGTGCCGTCCAGACTTTCTATATCAAACTCCATATGGTCATTGACATCTTTACGTATAGGCAGTCTCGCATTTTCAGACAGATATTGCGTCGTGCCGATAAGGGAGCCTGTGCTGCCTCCCTCATAAGTATCATATAATAAATACGCCAGTCCGCCTGTTACCTCTTCTATGCTCGCTCCGCCGTCATAATTCAGGTTACAGGTCCCGCCTATCGTATATTCAAGTGAAAAACCTTTATCTCTAAGCCCTGCATCTTCCAGAGCCGTATCTATCTCATCCAATAGTTCCTTGGTAGTATATAAGCCTTCGTCCACTTTGATCGAGGCCGTTTTGGTCTCTCCGTATGGAGTTTCTTTATATGAAATAATAAGTTCATTCTGACCGTCAACAACATAGTGCATCTGGTCATAATCCCAGTGTTTGTTTCCTTCAAACTGATAATAAGGGAACTCATGATCCGCAAAAATATGCTGTTCGTTAAATACAGCCGCATCCGTCAGCCTGTCGATCTCTTTCTGAAGCTGCTCGAATTCCGACTGCATAAGCGCCCTGTCCGCATCTGACCATGTACCGTTTAACGACTTGACTGAAAGTTCAGTCATCCTGTGAAGCATGGCGTGGACTTCTTCCAACGCCCCGTCTCCGGTCTGAACCCATGAAATGCCGTCCTGAGCGTTTTCGGTTCCCTGATTAAGACCGCGTATCATTCTTCTCATAGTTTCTGAGATATGCAGTCCCGCCGCGTCGTCTCCGGCTCTGTTTACCTTGTATCCGGAAGAAAGCTTCTCCATGGACTTCGCCTTGCTTACGCTGTGAATGCCAAGCATTCTTTCGGCATTGATACCTGTAAGATTATGAGAAACAACATTGATACTCATCAGTTCCCACCCCCCCCCCGAAAAATTTATCTCTCATAATATTTTATTTATAACCGATCCGCCGAAAAACCTTTATAAGCCTTTCCAAAAAAGTAAACGGTATTTAGCTACAATACGGTATATTTAATATATCGGCAAAAAAACTGAATTATAAAGTATATAAAAAAAATTATCAACAAAATTATTGATAATTTTTTAACAATATCTCATATATTTTCACTTCACGATACCACACAAATCCTTCACGACTTCACCAGCGATAATAAGTCCGGCCACCGACGGCACAAAGGCCACGCTGCCCGGTACGGCCCTTCTGCCGGTATGTTTGCGGACATCCCCTGAGGGACAACTGCAGTTATCACCGCAGTCATCCTCCATATACCCGACAGGCTTTATCGGCTCTTCCTCGGAATACACTACCTTCAATTTATCCACGCCGCGCTTTTTAAGCTCTCTGCGCATAACCTTCGCAAGCGGACACACTTTGGTCTCATATATATCCGCAACTCTGAACATACTCGCATCCAGCTTGTTTCCCGCGCCCATACTGCTTATGACCGGCACGTTTTTTTCTTTTGCTTTCATGATAAGTTCAATCTTGGCCGTGACAGTATCTACAGCGTCTACTATATAATCGTAATTTTCAAACGAAAAACCGTCTGCGTTCTCAGGCAAAAAGAAGCGCTTATGCGCCTTAACCTCCGCGTCGGGATTTATTTCAAGTATCCGCTCTTTCATCACATCGACCTTGTATCTTCCCACGGTTTTGTGTGTGGCTATTATCTGCCTGTTGAGGTTCGTCAGACAGACCTTGTCGTCATCGATCAGATCAAAGGCTCCTACTCCGCTTCGCACAAGCGCCTCGCATACATAGCCTCCTACTCCTCCGATTCCAAAAACGGCGACTCTTGACGCCGCAAGCTTTTCCATTGCCTTTTCTCCAAGCAATAACTCCGTTCGTGAAAATTGTGTAAGCATACGTATCATACCTCAGGTTTTCATTAATTGATATTATCTTTTCGCAATCATTTAACTATTAGGACAGGTAATTGCAAAACTCATTTTCACAGCATAGAATTTAGTAAAAATATACAAATAAGGGGTGACTCTGCGTCCCCGCAACGGAACCCCGTTTTGTATATTTTTGCTAAATTCGGAAGCATATGATAGTGTTTCGCAATTACCCAACCCGCTTAATTATTGCCAAACAGCGGCGTTGACAAATATCTGTCGCCCGAATCGGGAAGCAGCGCAACTATGACCTTGCCTTTATTCTCCGGTCTTTTTGCAAGAATTGCCGCCGCTTTGAGGGCCGCGCCGGAAGATATTCCCACGAGAATACCCTCGCTGACCGCAAAAGCTTTGCCTTCGGCAAACGCATCTTCATTTTCTATCGGAATTATCTCGTCATATATTTTGGTATTAAGCACTTCCGGAACGAAGCCCGCGCCTATTCCCTGAATCTTGTGCGCGCCGGCATTTCCGGTGGAAAGTACAGGGCTGCCTGCGGGTTCAACCGCAACTACTTTTACATTGGGATTCTTTTCTTTTAAATATTCGCCAACGCCTGTAATCGTGCCGCCCGTACCTACGCCTGCTACGAAAATATCGACTTTACCGTCTGTCTGCTCCCAAATTTCGGGGCCTGTCGTCGCCTTATGAATAGCCGGGTTGGCGGGATTTACGAACTGTCCCAAGATTACCGCTCCGTCTATCTCGTTCTTTAACTCATCAGCTTTGGCAATGGCGCCCTTCATACCTTTGGCGCCTTCCGTAAGCACCAGTTCAGCGCCATATGCTTTTAAGAGATTTCTTCTTTCAACGCTCATTGTATCGGGCAGTGTAAGTATAGCCCTGTAACCCTTTGCGGCAGCCACCGCTGCAAGACCGATGCCCGTATTTCCGCTTGTAGGCTCTATTATGGTCGCTCCCGGCTTTAAAAGTCCCTTTTTCTCAGCGTCTTCGATCATCGCCAGTGCTATACGGTCTTTTACCGAGCCTGCCGGATTCAGATACTCCAGTTTGGCAAGTATCGTGGCATCGGTAATACCGGCTTTTTTGGAATATCCGTTCAGTTTAAGTATCGGTGTGTTTCCGATAAGTTCAAGCGCGCTTTCTTTAATCTTACTCATAATAATTCCTCCTTATTTTTAATTCCTAGTGTTTTAGTATGAATAGTAGGTATTGATTTATGATGTTATTATAAATACTTACAAAGGCGTTGTCAATACATATTTATAATGTTTTTAAAACAATCTAAAAAAGCCCCTGCGGAATTAAATTTCCGCAAGAGCCTTTTTTATCCGTTCCAAAGCTTCCGTTAAAGTGCTTCTTGGACAGGCGGCATTGATGCGCTGGAAACCCGCGCCGCACTGTCCGAAGATCTTTCCGCTGTCCAGCCAGAGTCCGGCCTTGTGTATGATCAAATCTTCCAGTTCATCCGCATTAAGACCCGTTCCCCTGAAATCCAGCCATATCAGATATGTTCCTTCATGTTCCGTCATATTTACGCCGGGAAGCTTTTCTTCCACATATTTCTTTGTAAATTCTATATTGTCCGCCACATACTTATGCATTGCCTCATACCACTCGCCGCCCTTATCATAAGCGGCCTGCGCAGCCACCAGTCCAAGTATGCCAAGCTGACTCATGCCCGCCGCATCCATCTGTTTGCGGAACTTATGCCGCAGTTCCCTGTTCGGAATAAAAATATTGGACACCATCATGCTTGCCAGATTAAAGGTCTTGCTTGGCGAGGTACAGGTTATGCTTATATCGGCGAACTCCTTTTTGATGCCCGCAAATACCGTATGTCTGCCTTTAAATACAAAATCCTGATGAATCTCATCGCAGACGATAGTTACATTATGCTTAAGACAGATGTCTCCGAGTTTGGTTAGTTCCTCCTTACTCCATACGCGCCCTACCGGATTGTGCGGATTGCACAGGAAAAACAGCTTTATATTTTCGTCTGTTATTTTTTTCTCAAAGTCCTCGAAATCAATATGATAGCGGTTATCGCCGCCAAGATATAAATTACTGCTCACTACCTTTCTCCCGTTGTCTTTTATCACTTCGGAAAAAGGATAATAGACCGGCAGCTGTATGAGCACGCCCTCGCCCGGCTCGGTATAGGCTTTTACCGCCATTGCCAACGCAAAAACGACTCCGGGAGTCTTGACTAGCCACTTTTCTTCTATATCCCAGTCGTGCCTGTTCTTCATCCAGCCCTTTACGGCTTCAAAATACGGCTCTCTCACGTCGCTGTATCCAAATACGCCGTGCTTTGTCCGCTCCACGATCGCCTCCTGCACATAGGAAGACGTCTCAAAGTCCATATCCGCCACCCACAGCGGCAGCACATCCGCAGGCAGGCCACGCTGCAGCGCAAAATCGTATTTCAGGCAGTCCGTATTTCTTCTATTGATAACTTTGTCAAAATCAAGATTTTTTTCAGCCATTATAGTACACTCCGCTTTGGTAATAAATTAATTTTTAACATCTTTTTCTGCTTCTGCAATAAATTAATTCTTTACCTCTTTTTCCGCTTCGGCAAGAAATTAATTCTTTACCTCTTTTTCCGCTTCGGCAAGAAATTAATTCTTTACCTCTTTTTCCGCTTCGGCAAGAAGTTAATTTTTAGTCTCTTTTTCTGCTTCGGCAAAAACCTTGCCAAATTCATCTATAAGATCTTTTACGTCCTCAATCCCGACCGACAGTCTCAGCGTTTCCTCCGTAATTCCGTTCCTTTCGCGGATCTCCTTAGGAACATCCGCATGAGTCTGCGTCGTTGGATAGGTAATCAGCGTTTCGACACCGCCGAGACTCTCCGCATATTTAATCATACGCACATTTTTAAGAATTGCAAGCGCAAATTCTTTGCTTTCCAGCCGGAAAGTGAGCATTGAGCCGAAACCCCTCGCCTGCTTTTTCATGATCTCATAGCCCGGATGCTCCTCAAGCCCCGGATATATCACTTTTGTCACAGCTTTTTGTGTTTTCAGCCAGTGAGCTATCTCGATAGCATTCTGCTGCGCCTTCTCCATACGCACCGCAAGCGTCTTGATGCCGCGCAGTATGAGCCAACTGTCTAACGGGGCCAGTCCCGAACCTGTCGTTTTAATAAGAAAGCGCAGTTTTTCACTGATATCCTCCCTGTCCGTAACCAGAAAGCCTGCCAGTGTGTCATTGTGGCCTCCGAGAAACTTCGTTCCACTGTGAACGACGATATCCGCGCCCAAATCCAGAGGATTCTGAAAATACGGTGAAAGAAAAGTATTGTCCACGATAAGCAGTATGTCGTGCTTTTTCGCTATTTTCGACACCGCTTCTATGTCAGTCACATTCATCATAGGATTGGTCGGCGTCTCTATGTATATAGCCTTGGTATTTTCATTTATGTATTTTTCCACATCTTCTTTATGGCAGTCAATACTTTTAAACGAAATTCCGTTCTTTTCTGATACATTTTTGAAAAGTCTTATGCTCCCGCCATAAAGGTCTGCGTCCGCTATAATATGGTCGCCCGGACGAAAAAGCTCCATAAGCATTGCAACAGCCGCCATGCCTGAGGAAAAAGCCAACGCATCTATGCCGTTTTCCAGAGCTGCAACCACCTTTTCAAGCTGCTCTCTGGTAGGATTCTGCAGCCTGCTGTAATCATAGCCCGTACTGCAGCCCACGCCCGGATGCGCATAAGTGGCCGTCTGATATATCGGAAAGCTGATAGCCCCGTAATTATTGACCTTTCCTTCTTCTTCCTCCAAATGTATACACTTCGTGCCCACTCCTCTTGACATAATTTTTCCTCCGCTACTATATGATAAACTGCTGCCGCTATCTGGCCGTCAATACACGGCCGTCGCTAAAAAGCATATAATTCCCATTTCCTAGTATGCCTATATGAATAATTATATTGTCGGAGTGAAAATATGTCAATACCTGTTATTATAAATAGGACGAAAATATAAATATTCTTTTCTGTTATCCGTCCGGAATATGCTCAATATAAACAATATAAGATTTTCCAAGTCACCGTTCTATTACTCCCATGACATTTTCAGCTTCTTATTTGACGCACACTCTAAAAGATACAAATCGATAAGTTATGTACAATACTTAGGACTCATATCTGGTTTTTATTTTCGCCACATTCAAATTTAAGCGCTTCCATAATATATTATAATTGTAATATGATTATATGCCAATGCGATTCTTTATTCACTTCATCAATTCATTTAACTGCAATAATATGCCTCAAAAGGATATATACTTATTTTTGTATATAAATTTGATCTAAATTTACAGTTAGTAATATATAACTCTTGCAAACGCTATACATTAAAAGCATAATCAAAGAGACTCTTTATCTTTATAAATATGCTTTCTGTGATAAGTCATAAACGGCTTCATTTCATAAGACAAATTAATCTGTATATCACCGCTTATATTCATAAATTGTTGATTTTCAACAGACAGACTCTTAGATATAAGTATTTTACCTTTATTATCAAATGATATAAAACCACTGTCGAATAACTTATCGTGGTTTGGACACAGCAGCAAGCCATTATATCCATTAACTTTTTCTTTATTATCACTTTTTACCCATGGTTTTATATGACTGGCTGTCAAAAGTTCTTCTTCATCTATACCACATATACAACACTTGCCATATTTGCATAGTAAAATCTTCCGAAAATCACTTTGATGGACTCGCGCTTTTATAACGGAAAGCCTGGTATCGCCTTCAAGATTTTCAATGTCTTTTTCTATATATTTAACATCTATATCCAAGCTTAGGTCTGAAAAATAAGCATAAATAAATTCAATACGAATATCCTTCTTTTCTCTTACGAAAAGTTGTACCAAAACATGATATAATTTTATCAATTTTCATCCATCAATTCAACAATTATTCAATTACTTTATTTCTTCACCACCTTATAAATACAGATGCCTTTTCCAAAAACAGCATAGAAATAACAAGAATAATCTGCCAAGTTATTACTATTCCTTATCTTTCAAGTCACAAAATACGATTCCGGGCGATGACTAAATTGTACGAATGTGAGATAGATCAGGCACATATTCAACAGATAGCAGGACACTTAGACCCTGCAATAACAGACCATTACAAGCGGATATGCAGGTTATCCAATGTATATGATGATAAGGTTAAAGAGCTGTTTAGCTGATTGTACTTACTTGTACTAAGTCCCTAAAATAAAAAATGAACGGAAATGCCCTATTTATCGGCATTTCCGCTACAATAAAAAGAGCGCGAGACGGGACTCGAACCCGCGGCCTCGACCTTGGCAAGGTCGCGCTCCACCAACTGAGCCACTCGCGCATATCATCTGAAAGCAAACATTTTATACTGCTTTCTTTCAGACAATTAATAGCATACTATACTTAACTTCTTTTGTCAACCATAAAAATAAATTTATTTAAGAAATTTATTTAAGAAAATTATCTATTAAATTTATCTATGAAATTTATTTACTAAAATCATCTTTGAAATTTACTACAAAAAATTGTTTAAATTTTTAGTACATCCTTACTCTTCCAATTTATCCGCATATTTAATCCTGTAAATTCTCCTCAAAGACTCATCTATTCTTTCTTCACTGATACGGCCATCTCTTACCGCCGTCAGCAGACCTTCATATGCCTGCTTGAAATCCTCGGGCATTAAAAGCATATCTGCCCCGGCCACGACTGCATCGACAGCCGCCTCATCAGAAGTGTAATAATCGGTGATCGCGCTCATATTCAACGCGTCTGTTATAATAACTCCCTCAAATCCGAGTTCCGAACGCAATAAATCGCTAACCACAGCCCTGGATAAAGAACTTGGCACACCATCAGTATCAATAGAGGAAGCCGTCACATGACTCACCATAACAAAGTCAACACCAGCCTGAATTCCCGCATCAAACGGAACAAAATCTGAATTTTTCATTTCATCTGCAGTCTTAGTCAGTTCAACCCTTCCTTCATGTGTGTCACTTTCCAAAGATCCTATTCCCGGAAAATGCTTAAGACATGCGCTTACTGAATTTTCCTGTATGCCTTCCGCCATCTTTGACACCATCTCCCCGCAAAGCTCAGGATCGGAACCAAAAGATCTGTCGCCAAGCACCGGATTTCCACCCGCATTTACCAGATCTGCTACCGGCGCAAAATCCAGATTAAAACCAATCTCTTTAAGATATGAGCCTATAGTCTTTCCGGCCTCATAAGCCGCCGAAGAGTCGCCTGATGCGCCTATTTCCTGCATACTGCCTACCTGCTCAACAGTAACCGCGCTGTTTGCCAGTCTGCTCACAGTGCCGCCTTCTTCGTCTATTGCAAGAAATATCGGATATTTGCTCATTGAAACCGTATTTGAAAGCATCTGCGTTATCTGCTCTTTGTTCTGAATGTTTTGCGCAAAATATATCAGTCCGCCTACCGCATATTCGCTGAGCGCCGCCTGTGTGCTCTGCCCTGCCTGAACTGCAGTTCTTACTCCGGTAAGAGCCTCCGGCGTGACTATAAAAAGTCCCGCTACCTTATCTTCAAGCGGCATTACAGAAATGCAATTACTTACTATCTCTTCCAACTGTTCGTCCACAGTGGGTTCTTCAATCTCCGGCGGAGCCTCGACAGCTTTCTCCTCCGGCTCTGTGTAAATTTCTTTTTCCGGCTCTAACTGCTCATTATCCGCATATTGCTGCTCATTTGTCTGCTCCTTGCCCTTAAACGAAGCCGATATCTTATGTCCGACGCCAACAGCCGCCGCAGCGATAACAACTGCAAAAACCGCAACCACTCCATAAACAATGATCTGATTACGTATGCGCCTCTTATGCCTGTATTCACGCCTGCTTAACAGATCCTGTTCAACCGTATCGTCAGCCTCGGCGTTTTCATCCTCTCCAATACTTGCTGCTTCTTTTGTGTTTTGATATTCCTCGGTTACTTCAGCTTCTTCGGTGTTTTGATATACATCAGTTGCCTCAGCCTCCTCGGTGTTTGGATATCCTTCAGTTACTTCAACTTTTTCAGTGTTTTGATATCCTTCAGTTACTTCAGCTTCTTCGGGGCTTTTGCTTTCTTCAACTGCTCCCGTCCTGCTGTCCGATTCATCTTTGTCACCGACATTGTGAACTTCTTCAACTACACTTTCTTCATTATCATTTCCGCCAAAAAACTTATATTCATATTCGGTTATGGCTTTTTCTCGGGATCTGTTATTTTCAAATGAGGTCTTATCTTCCATATTATTATCTATGCCATCATTTTCGATAATATTATCTATACCGCCATCATCCATTTCAAGATTTCCGGGATCGTCGTTTTGGACAACATTTCCACTTTCTATTTTATCCGCGGCCCCGCTATCTTGGTCTGCCGTTCTGTTATCAGATAATTTCATCTTCTCTAAATCGCTCTCCGTTTCTTCATATCCGCCGGATCCGGGAAAAAATCGGTTTCGTAAATCAGATAATTTCTTCATTAAAAACTTCTCCATTTCTCAGGGCATGTTAATATGCCGGTAAATCTCTGCAAAAATAAGTTATTTTGCCGCTATATAGTATATAATAACCTATTTTTATACAATTTACCACAAATTTTTATATATTTGCCATATTAGCTATAATCGCCATAATTGCTATATTCTAAAAATTCAAAGCTTCATTACTATCATATGGGATCTTCTAACAGAATGTCGTATTTGTCAGATGGGAACGAAAAATCTGAAATCGTGCAAAATATAATTTTTATAATCTTTCACAACGAGGAAGCGGGTATCAATCTTTTCGATCAACACCCGCTTCTAAACTATACTATCCACCGGTCTATACCTCCGTTTTTTCTTCCTCCGCACTCTTTTCACTTATCTTCGTATTGATTATACTGTAACGTGCCTTTTCATTTTTTATCAGGTCCCGCGCTACTTTCTTATCTGTACTCGACTACGTTCAATGGATATTTTTTGTTTTTGTTTCATTCCTTATTCACTTGTCTTTTAATTAAGTTTAAGTTTTCGTTGGACCGTACCTCGCTTTCTGTAGGATATCTATGTGAATTTTGTTTCTTTGTGATTTTATTATATCATACCATTTTGATTTGTCAACACTTTTTTGAAAAAATTTTTTAATTTTTTGAAATTTTTATTTTATTGTACGATTTTTCATTCTTTACGGTAAAATTTATTGTTTTTTCATTCTTTTGTGATAAATTCTATATTTTTTCATTCTCTTACTACAAGGCGCATGCTTTTTTCATTCTTCTGCTGTAAGACTCACGATTTATTCATTCTTCTGCTGTAAAATTCACATTTTTTCATTCTTCCATTGTAAAATCCGCGTTTTTCATTCTTTTAATCAAAATCGTGGACCTTGAAGTAAAACTATTATAATTATATGTAATGTGTCAAAATTAAGGCAGTGCTTATATTTGCAGTAAAATTTCCCGTTTCATTCATTGTTCTGAAACAAAACGTTTATGATAAACCTTATCTAAAAAACGGCTTATCTTATCCTCTTTTATACTATCCGCTCATATCCTATCCTCATAAATAATTCCTTAAATCTTTCCAATTACCCGGGTTGACGGGTCTGAGTCAACGATATGAATAATATTATATTTTATAAGGTTTACGCCAAATGAAATCAATGGTAAAATATCTTGTGAAAAATAATTTACAGAAAATAATTTTACAGAAAATCCGTTCACGTAAATACATTATAGAAGGAGGTAATACCATGTCATACAAAAAAGAAGCATATGCAAAAATGGCGGCATCAATCATCAAAAATCTGGAAAAACGTAATATGGAAGGATATTACTATGAAACCGGAGCCGAATGTACAAAGGCCATACTGGAAGCCATTCCGGCAGGCAGCTCCATAGGTTGGGGCGGCAGCGAAACAATTAAAGAGATCGGACTTATGGAGGCGATACATAACGGAAATTATGAATTGATCGACAGACTTGCAGCCAAAGACCCAAAAGAGGCAAGGGCTATATACGCCAAGACAGCGCTTGCAGACTATTATCTTATGAGCAGCAACGCAATAACCATAGACGGAGAGCTTATAAATATAGACGGAAACGGCAACCGCGTCGCCTGTCTTATACAGGGGCCTTCGCATGTCATAATAGCTGTGGGAATGAATAAGATAGTCACGGATGTGGAAAGCGGCATTGCGAGAGTACGGAATATGGCATCTCCGGCCAATGCCATAAGACTGAATAAAAAAATCCCCTGCGCCGCATCAGGTCACTGCCATGACTGCCTCTCGCCCGACTGTTTCTGTAACCAAATAGTCATAACGCGGAGAAGCGGTCATGAAGGCAGAATAAAAATTTATCTTATAGGTGAAGAACTCGGATATTAAAACAGGCTTCATTATATTAATACAGGCTTTATTTTCTTAAAACTCTGCAATGTATCCGGTTCCCGGTTAATAAGACCTTATAAGCATTTTAATCTTACAGACGGCTTAATACAAAAATATCGTATATTGCCTTAATGGCAGTTTCAAAGTCCGCATTTGCCACGCCTATTATGATGTTCAGCTCACTGGAACCCTGATCTATCATTTTAACATTTATATTGGAGTGCGCAAGTGCGGAAAAAATCCTTCCGGCGGTTCCTCTGGTGGACTTCATTCCACGGCCGACTACCGCAATAAGCGCAAGATCAGCTTCTATGTCTATTGAATCCGGGTCGGCAAGCCTGTGTATTCCCGAAACTACTTTCTGTTCTTTGTGCATGAATTCGTCCTGATGTACGAATACTGTCATTGTATCTATGCCTGACGGTACATGTTCAAACGAAATTCCGTTTTCTTCAAAAGCCTGCAAAACTTTTCTTCCGAAACCTATCTCAGAATTCATGAAATCTTTTTCAATGTTTACCGCACAAAAGCCTTTTTTGCCGGCAATTCCCGTAATAACGTATTTGGGTTTCTGGCAGGTGCTTTCAACTATCCATGTACCCTCGTCGTCGGGAGCGTTGGTATTTTTGATATTGATCGGTATGCCCTCGCTTCTTACCGGGAAGATGGCGTCCTCATGCAAAACGGTAGCTCCCATATACGCAAGTTCTCTTAGTTCTCGGTATGTTATGGTATCGATGCTTTTCGGCTTATAAATGATCCTGGGATCAGCTATCATAAAGCCGGAAACATCAGTCCAGTTTTCGTATACGTCTGCCTTAATGGCTCTTGCAACAATGGAGCCGGTAATATCCGAGCCGCCGCGTGAAAAAGTTTTGATGGTCTTATCGGCATACGCCCCGTAAAATCCGGGAATAACCGCCGCGTCAAGTTTAGAAAGCCTCTCTCTCATAAGTTCGTTTGTCTTTTCGGCGTCATATTCACCGTTTTCCCCGAATAAAATAACTTCCGCCGCATCGACAAATTCAAAGCCAAGATATGCCGCCATTATTATTCCGTTTAAATATTCTCCTCTTGAAGCCGCATAATCTTTTCCGGCTTTGTCCTTAAAGTTTTTGGCTATCGTCTCGAATTCGCTATCCAGTGAGATTTTTAACGAAAGACCGTCTATTATTTCCTGATAACGCTCTTTGATCGCGTTTAATTTTGCCTTAAAATCTTTGCCGGACTCGGCGATGCCATAACACTCATAAAGCATATCCGTTACTTTGGTATCGTCGTTAAACCTTTTGCCCGGAGCGGAAGGCACTACAAATTTACGCTCCTTATCGGCTTTTATTATATCTCCCGCTTTTTTAAACTGTTCTGCACTGGCAAGGGAACTGCCGCCGAATTTCACTACTTTTTTCATAATAATCCTCCATTTTGCTCAGCCAAAAAAAATTAATCTACATTAAATAAATGGTCTATAAGCTTATAGCCTTTTTTTGTAAAATTACCGCTTGCCGCGCCGTCTTTTTCATTATAGTCCCATGTCTTATCAAGCTCATTGGCACTGTCATAAAGCAGGTACGGAACGCTGTCTGAGGTGTGCGTCCTGACTCTTATGGGTGTGGGATGGTCCGGAAGCACCATCAGCCGATAGTCCGTTTTGCTTTCGTTAAGCGCTTTTACAAGCGGACCTACAACTCTTTTGTCCAGATACTCTATAGCTTTGACCTTGCGCTCCACACTGCCCTGGTGTCCCATTTCGTCCGGAGCTTCCAAATGAATATAAGCAAAATCGTAGTTATCCTCAAGCAATGCCTTAAGCGCAGCCTGAGTCTTGCCCTCGTAATTGGTATCAAGTCCGCCGTTAGCGCCCTCTACATTCGCAACTCCCATTCCGGCGCCTACCGCTATTCCTTTTAAAAGATCTACAGCGGATATCATGATTCCCTTTTTGCCTGTTTTTTCCTCAAAAGAGGTCAGAGCGGGCTTGGTGCCGGCGCCCCAGAACCAACAGCAGTTTGCGGGATTTAAACCTTTTTTCTTTCTCTCTATGTTTATGGGATGGTTCACTAAGATGTCATAGCTTTTTTTCATCATTTCCCTTAACATGGCATCTTCCGGCAGATATTGGCCTATAACCTGCGTAAGTACGTCATGCGGCGGCGTAAGCTCAACAACCTTTCCTTTATCCCAGATAAGGCAATGTCTGTAACTTGTTCCGGTATAAAATTTATATGTTTCATTCTCAAGTTCGGCCCTGACTGCTTTAAGCAAAACGTCGCAATCTTCGGTACTTATCTCTCCGGAACTGTGGTCTATTATAGTCTTCTCTTCAAAAGGCACATCGTCTTCGGAAAGCGTCACTATGTTACAGCGTATCGCAATGTCCGTATCTTTCATGGGTACGCCTATACTCAGCGCTTCCAACGGTGAGCGCCCCGAATAATATTTAGCCGGATCATAACCTAAAACCGAAAGATTGGCCGTATCCGAGCCGGGTTTCATCCCTTCCGGAATGGTATGAACCATTCCGATCTCAGATTTTTTGCTCAGTTCGTCCATTGAAGGCGTATCGGCATATTCAAGCGGAGTCTTCCCTCCAAGACTTTCAATAGGCTCATCCGCCATACCGTCGCCCAAAACTATCACATATTTCATAATCATCGCTCCCATTCCGGTAAAATCTAGCCTTCCATACGGATCCTGTTTATGCAGCCTCCTATCGAGGCGATTTTTTCATCGAACTCTTTCTCTGTCATTACTTTAGTTACAAATGCAAATTCGCCCTTTGCCTGAATGTCCACTTCTTCCGCTCCGGCAAAAGCTTCTGACGCTTTAGCTTTTTCCGCTTCCGCAACGCGGACGAAAAAGTGTTTTTTGGTACGCGCAATATCGGTAAGTTTCATATCTTCCGCGTCCCAAAAGCAAAGTATGTTTTTGCCAAGATGTCTCGCACAGTCTATCACATCCGATACCACTGCGCTCGCAGTAGGAAGTTTGCCGGCTCCCCGGCCATAGTACATGGAATCTCCGAGCATGTTGCCGTGAACATAAACCGCATTAAATACACCGCTTACACTGTATAAGGGATGTCCTTTGGGAATCATAAACGGAGCTACCATTGCATAAAATCCGTCTTCAGTATCCTTACACATGGCAAGCAGCTTAATTGACATTTTAAGTTTCCTTGCATATGCAAAGTCTAGCGTTTCTATCTTTGTAATTCCTTCGGTATATATATTTTCATATTTAACGTTCTTACCTTTTGCCAGTGATGAAAGAATGGCTATTTTACGGCAGGCGTCGTATCCTTCCACATCAGCCTCAGGATTTCGCTCCGCATAGCCTTTCTCCTGCGCTTCTTTTAACACGTCGTCAAAATCAGCGTTATCTTCATCCATTTTGGTCAGTATATAGTTGGTCGTGCCGTTTAATATTCCGGTTATCGCATCTATTTTTTCCGCGGTAAGAGAAGAATTAAGCGGACGAATTATCGGGATACCGCCTCCTACGCTTGCCTCAAATAAATAATTACAGTTATTTTCCCTTGCGGTTTTAATAAGCTCCGGTCCATGATTCGCTACAAGCTCCTTATTGGATGTACATACGCTTTTTCCTTTAAGCAGCGCTTTCATGGAAAAAGTAAACGCCGGTTCGTTGCCGCCCATAGTCTCACATATGATTGATATCTCAGGATCATTCAAGATCACATCAAAATCATGTACTACCTTACTCTCATAAGGGTCGCCCGGAAATTCCCTTAAATCCAGAATATATTTTACATTTATTTCATCTCCGGCCTTTTTGCTTATGCTATCCTTATTGGTTTCAATTACTTCTACGACACCGCTCCCTACCGTACCGTATCCTAAAACAGCTACGTGAATCATTTTCCTGTTTTCCTCTCTTTCAAAATATTATAAGGCGTTTGCGAAACTGTTATCAAAGTTTCCGAATTTGATCAAAACTGCCAACAACCTTTAAATTTTAATGGTCTCCCCGGGATTTATGACCAGAGCACCTGAGTCCGCTTCAAGATATACAGGCTGACAGGACGGATTGTATATGCGCCTGCCGTCCATACTGAACAAAAGGCTTCTGTATGCCTCTACATAGTCATGGATCTCAATGTTGGTTGCATACCAGATATCCTTCCGGCCGCCTACATAAGAAGCAAATCTCTCAATTACTTCCCAGTTATCATCTTTTTCAAATTCATAACTGTGTCCCCACAGATAAAACAGCAGCGGGTAACCACGGTCTCTTCTGCGTTCCTCCACAAAATCCGTTGCAAGTTCCCTAAGTTTCGGATTTCTGTGATGGCAGGTCGGATTAAGCCTGAGCCAGTCATCCGGGAGTTCGAAACTTTCCGTACTGTGGGTTGTTCTCGCGTAAGCTATTCCGGCCATTCTCATCATTTCAACAACACTGTCGCTGTATGTTCCGTACGGATATGCCGCGCCTCTCACGATAGTATCGAACTGTTGTTCGAGGTTTTCCCTGTCTTTTATGATCTCCGTAAGACACAGGTTGTCCGGAATCCTCTCCAAAAAAGGATGGCTAAAACCGTGTATCGCAACCTCCATGCCACTGTCCTTGTACAGCTTCGTAACGTCTTTTTCAGACAGCCTCCGCTGAACGTTCCCTTTTTCATAAACGGTTTTTTCGTCTTTATAACAGCCGCTGTTTAAGTTAAAAGTCCCCTTTAATTTATTTTTGACCATGATCCCGATCAGACGTTCATCCTGTTCTACGCCGTCATCATAGCTTAAGGTAAGAGCCTTCTTCTTTCCCTGCGGAAATCTCATTCTTATCTGTACCATAAAATCATATCTCTCTTGTCATATTTGTATGGAGCCATTTAGCGCCGTCCGTCAGAGCGGACTTATATATTTCTTTAAATAAGCGGATATTTATCGGTAAGCTCCTTAACAATAGCCCCTGCTTTGGAAATTCCGCCTTCTCCTTCTTTGATCACGATAGAGATGGCCTCCGCTATCCTGTCCATATCTTCCGTATTTAAGCCTCTGGAAGTAACTGCAGGAGTTCCAAGACGGATACCGCTTGTTACAAACGGAGATTTAGGATCGTTTGGAATAGTATTCTTGTTGGCTGTAATATGAGCCTCGTCAAGCAGCTTTTCCACAGCTTTACCGGTCAGATCGTAATTGGTAAGATCCACTAACATTAAATGGTTATCCGTTCCGCCTGATACGATCTTTATATTCCTTGAAAGCAGGCCCTTGCACAGCGCCTGAGCATTATCGATAACCCCCTGCTGATACTCTTTAAAGGCCGGTGAAAGCGCTTCTTTAAAGCAAACAGCCTTGGCTGCGATAACATGCATGAGAGGGCCGCCCTGAATACCCGGGAAAATGGCCTTATTAAAGTTATATTTATCGTTCACTTCCTGACTTGACATGATCATACCGCCACGAGGACCGCGCAACGTCTTATGTGTAGTCGTTGTCGTTACATGCGCATACGGTATCGGACTTGGATGTAATCCCGCTGCAACAAGTCCCGCTATATGGGCAATATCCACCATAAGAACCGCTCCCACTTCATCCGCGATCTCCCTGAATCTCTTAAAGTCTATTGTTCTTGCATATGCCGAAGCTCCTGCAACTATCATTTTAGGCTTACATTCCAAAGCGATCTCGCGAACCTTATCATAATCAATGAAGCCTTCATCATTGACTCCGTAAGGCACACATTTAAAATACTTACCTGACATATTTACCGGTGAACCGTGTGAAAGATGTCCGCCGTGGTCTAAATTCATACCCATGAAAGTATCGCCCGGCTCCATTACCGCAAAAAATACTGCCATATTAGCCTGAGCTCCTGAATGGGGCTGTACATTTACATATTCACAGCCAAATAACTCTTTGGCGCGTTCTCTTGCCAGATCTTCAACTACATCCACACATTCGCATCCGCCATAATATCTTTTGCCGGGATATCCTTCTGCATATTTATTGGTAAGAGGACTTCCCATAGCTGCCATTACTGCTTTGCTGACCCAGTTTTCGGATGCTATCAGCTCGATATGTGAGTTCTGGCGCATCTGTTCATCAACTATCGCCTGCGCGATCTCGGGATCTGTTACCTTTACTTCATCCAATGAGTACATATTTATTCCTGCCTTTCCACAACAATTATAAACAATATAAAAAACCAGTGTAAGTATATCATATGGAAATACTTGGACGCAATATATTCTTCCAAATTCTTTTTAGCAAAATTCTTTTGACCAAATCCTTTTTAGCAAATCCTTTTTAGCAAATCCTTTTTAGCAAATTCTTTTTATTTTTATATGATAGTAAATTTCATTAAAAATGTATATAATTAGAAACAATCCTGTTTTCACTTGACTTTTATGATTATCATGTTAATATATGACTTGTAAACGGAAACCCTTTTATTATAAGGACAGGTTTAACGGATCATGAAAAATTCAAAAATTTCAGATTATCTTAATAAGTATAAACATGCGTTTCCATTGATCGTTTTTATGGCAATATACCTTCTGTGGTTTGGTTATATTGAAAAAAATGTTGACAATTACAGGATAATCCATGTTGCGCTTGACGACCACATCCCATTTTGCGAAATATTTATAATACCATATTTATTGTGGTTTTTCTATGTCGCTGCGGTGGTTGTGTACTTTTTGTTCAAAGATAAAGACGACTATTTCAAAAGTTGTGCTTTCCTGTTTACCGGAATGACCATCTTTTTGCTCATTTCTACACTGTGGCCAAACGGACAGGATTTAAGACCTTATGAAATGCCCAGGGATAATGTATTT
This sequence comes from uncultured Lachnospiraceae bacterium, assembly GCA_947631625.1. GTDB lineage: Bacteria > Bacillota > Clostridia > Lachnospirales > Lachnospiraceae > UBA3282. Next base: position 80,033 of record CANRMA010000003.1, read on the forward strand.
ACAAGAATGGTGGCCGCTTTATACAGAACAGATACTCCCACTAATCTCTGGCCTAGCATACATGTGTATAACTCAATAGGCTGCCACATTGCAATCATTAAGAGCAGACATTTTGAAAACAGAAAAGGAATACGGATCGCTTCATCAGTTCTTTGTACATCAATTATTATGTCAACCATGTTTATAAAACAACATTCGGTATTTGATGTTACAACCGCCTTTATAATGGCATCCGTAATGTATATAATCGTATATCGTTCCGATATGTTGTTAAATCTTAAACAAAGTTATCAAAGCCGTAAGAAAAGAAAAGCGGGACCGGAGGCTCTCTGAGTCCCGCCTTTTATTTTTTAATTAAACTTAAATATCCGTCTGCAGATCTTATAACTCTCTACGGAGATCTTTCTTCCGCCTTTTCCGGGAAGATTCATGGAATTACCCATAATACCAAATCTTAATCTCATATACAGAAAAATATCTTTTTGCTTGATGTATTTCCACAGTTCTTTCTTTTTTTCAAGATTTTCCTCAGTACCTGAGCGTAACAGAAGCACAGACGAAACCACTGTGATAATTTCCAGATAATTTGTCATATACTTTCTCATTTTGGGCTTCCTGCTGATCTCAAATTTTTTCTTAACCAGATAGTCCAACATCAGCTTATTTACCTGAATCTGCTGATCTATTCTTGATATCATGACCTGCTCATTTACCGACTGTCCTTCCCTGCCGATATAATACCGATAAAAATTAACGTCCAGATAATACATGGTTTTTACATAAGGCAGCGGTTCATACACAAAAAGATTATCGACATAGAACGTATGTTCGGGCAGTTTGAGCCCACAGTCTTTGAGCAATTTAGTCCTGTATATGACAGAATGCATCAATATATACTGCCCTTTACGGAAATGCTTAACTTCATCCCAGGTAAATATCTTATCCTTCGGAAGCGCATGATGATATTTCATTACTTTGTTTTTCTTAGCGCCTTCCTTTTCGTATACAAAATTGCTTATGAGCATATCCAAAACTTTATCGCCGCCGGCGATTTCCTTAAGTGTATCTAAAATCTTCTTATACGCGCTTTCTTTTACCCAGTCATCGCTGTCAACAACTTTAAAATAAAGTCCGGTTGCATTTAAAAGACCTGTATTGACTGCCGCTCCGTGGCCTCCGTTTTCCTGATGTACGGCCTTTACTATATTAGGAAAAAGTCTTTCAAATTTATCCGCAATTTCTCCGGTTCTATCCTTAGACCCATCGTCTACTATAATAATTTCCACATCTTCTCCGCCTGCAAGCAAAGAATCTATACACTTGCTCAAATAGGCTTCGGAATTATAGCTTGGAACTACTATTGACAATAATTTCATTGTTCTTAAACCTTTCTTCCTGTATTTATAAAATAATATAACAGTTCAGAAAGAATCATTTGGACGTATGGTCAGCTGCTGTCCGGTCCCTTGTTCTTATATGGCACTCTCGCCGAAGGCACTACCTCGGAAGCAGTCTGAGTATGTATGGGCTGATCGTCAAAAAATATATGAGCGCCAAACGCCTTAAGCACATCCTTTTTCCTGACACCGCCAAGGAAAAAAGCTTCATCGATCCTGACATTCCATGCGCGCAATGTACGGATAACCCGTTCATGCGCAGGCGCGCTCCTTGAAGTAACAAGCGCGGTCCTGATAGGAGCTTCTTCAGTGCTGAAGTCTTTCTGCAGTTCTGACAAAGTCCTAAGGAACTTGGCAAAAGGCCCCTCCTTCAAAGGATTATTGGCGTTTTTTCTTTCATTTTCTTCAAATGCTTCCAACCCCTGCTCTTTAAATATCTGTTCGGATTCATCTGAAAAAAGCACTGCGTCTCCGTCAAACGCTATTCGTATCTGTTTGATCCTGTGGTCACAATCATATGTATGCATTCCGTCACTGCATATAATTCCGGCGGCAATATTGGAATCTATTGCGCTTTGAACATCATCTTCATATGCCGACAAAAACAGATCCGTCTTAAAAGCTTCCAGGTATGGAGCCAGAGACGCTCCGCTTGCCAGTACGGCCCTCGTTATGTTAAGCCCATAATGCTTAATTGCATTAAATACCCTGAGAGACGTATCGGGACTGTTTCTTGACATTATTATCACTTCCACACAGCCCTCTTTACCGGGCAGCTCATTCAGATTTAAAAGAGCTTTTATAAGCGGAAAGCCCGGCCCCGGTTTAAGTATCTCATCCTCATGCTCCACCTGATACCTGCAGTAAGCTTCCACACCATCGGTTTCGAATATCCGATTCTCGCATGACAGATCAAACAAGGCTCTTGAAGAAACTCCCACAACAAGTTTTTTCTCCAGATCATAAGACATAGTATCCCTCCTGACATAGACCGATACGATATATCATACAGCTTTTATGATAAACCTCATATCGATCTCTGTCAGGACAACTCATCTTAACCTGTTGCACTCATACTTTTCAAAGGTAAGAAGACAGTTCTTAAGTTCATTATATCTGTCTTCTATATCTCCTTCCTTTATCTCAATGTCTGTTGCAACAGCCATAGTATTGATCATCTCATCATCAATACGGCTATGCAGCATACTTAAGATCTCAAGCCTGCGCTCATAGGTGTCCGCATCAAGAAACTGTAATACCAGAGGATCGATATCAGGTTCTTCCTGTTTCTCATTATCTTTTACAGGTAAATCTTCAGGTATTTTCGTACTGTTGTCCTGAACATGACCACTGCCGTCATGTTTGCCGTCTGCATGTTCATTATTTTCATACTCACCTTCTGCCCGAGATGATAAAGGTGAACTGTCAGCATTAAACAGTTCAAAACGGTAATTTTGCAATGCATTGGGATATTTCTCTTTGTCTACCTCTTCCATAAATGATGAAAGTTCTCTTGCATAAATCTGAAAATCTCCATACATAGCCTGATAAATCACCATAGTCTCGCCTGTTTCGCTATGTTTGGCAAGACATCTTACCTGATACAGATTTCCCTTAAAATGTCTGTACATTTCCTGTGGCTGCGGATCATGTCTCATTCCGGTCCTCCATTCCTGATATCCGGCGCAGGTAACCCTTACCCACACTTTTCATCATTCCTGTTAATTATTGTAAACTCAGAAAGCATTATATGAATCGTCCAAGATTCTTACTGTATTATTATAATCCCAAACCACTAAAATGTCATTCCTATAAATTCTTAAAAATATGTAATATTTTGCCTAATGATACTTTTTATCAGATAAATTCATATTTAAAACTACAATTTTGATCGGCAAAGCCAACTTTGGAAAGTATTTCAAGCAGCTTATCTCTCCCATCCACATCAAGAGAATTGATCTTCTTATGATGTATAAGGACTGTATAATTGCGCATGCCGTCGGCTTCCTCTACCCATCTTACGGTAACGCCGCCATGCTCATAACCTTCACCGTCAAGTATGTCTCTTACCTGATTCAGATACATTTTCTCCGCGCAGACATAATACTGTTTCCGTTGTCTGTCCCTGCTCTGGCTGAGAACGGTCAGGGTTGTCGTAAAAAAGATCACCGCTGCCAACATTATTGTAACAACCGCATATAAATACTCATTTTTCTTCATGGCTCCTCCTTCTTTCGAACAAATGTTCTATAATTATAATAAAACATATGTTCGAATTTTTCAAGTTATTTTTCGGAATTTATTAACCGGAATTTATTAACTAAAACTATACTATCATGATCAAAGTCCTATAAACCGTACTTTGATAAAAATATTTCCATCTTTGAAAATTATTATGACCTGCATCATTTGTAAAGGTGATCATGAAAATCTTCGACAACCAAAGTTCCGGATGCATATGCAAGAGAAACATGATACGGTCAATCATTACCGTTGTTTTGCCAGTACCGGCAGATGCTTGAACGACGATATGCTCTGACTCTTTACAATGCTCCACCTGATACTTAGCAGAATTAAACATAGGACAATCCTCTGCTATTTTCTCAAATAACATCTGATCGCCTTCACCATACACAAAAATTCCCTGTTCAGTAATTTGTGCTACGTATGCCTGAAGGAGAAATGCTTTTGCAAATTCAGAATACTTATCTTTCAGCAGCGCTACCTCTTCCTCTTTTCCAAACCAAAGAACCTTGGTTCCCAAGGATATCCAATTAAAAATTCTATTTTCATACTTTGTTAAATTCTGATATTTCGCCTGATATCTTCAAGCTTTCAAGTGCCTCCCAGAGATTATCCGTTGTAACACCTAACTGCTCAGCATTTGTCTTAGACAAAATAATGTAGTTCTTGCTATCCTTCATTAAGGATATATTCTGTTCTTCCTCAATAGCTGTAGAAAGCTTAAGATCTTCATTCTGAATAGCAATGTGTGTTGCACCATAAAGATTTCTACAGCCCAACGTTTCTGATTATTCTTTCCCTCAAAATTGAGCCTTCTGACCAAGATTCATCGGTCGGATGAACTTTGAAATAAGGTGGAAAGAATAGCGAAAAATAAAGTTGACGGCGCCAAAACGGCGCCATAAACAAAAACTCCAGCAAATTTAGAGTTCGTTGGAGAAATACTTTGACATATGAGATACATAGTGTTAATGATGGGTCTGAAATTTTTTATATTTCCTGTATCGGCAAAAATAGGACTTTTTTACGTTGAATAAATAGATATTTTGCCGATAATGTGATATACTATATTTAGAAGTGAAAAAGGAATTCCGAATGGTGGGAAAGCATGCGATATCTATCAGTTGCAGAAATAGCAAAAAAATGGAATGTATCGGAACGTAGTGTAAGAAATTACTGTGCCAATGGTCGTGTGCCCGGAGCGTTTCTTACCGGCAAAACATGGAATGTTCCGGAAGATGCGATAAAGCCGGAGCGTTCCAATCAGAAAAAGGAACATCCACATACACTTTTGGATATCTTAAAGGAACAAAAGGCAAGTAAATATTCAGGTGGCATCTATCACAAAACACAGATTGAATTAACATATAATTCCAATCATATGGAAGGGAGTCGTTTGACTCATGACCAGACCAGATATATCTTTGAAACAAACACAATCGGAATCGGAAATGAAGTCATTAATGTAGATGATGTGATTGAAACCGCTAATCATTTTCGCTGTATCGATTTGATTATTGAAGGCGCCAAAGCAGCGTTAACCGAGAAATTTATCAAGGAGCTTCATTTGATTTTAAAGAACGGAACTACCGATTCCAGAAAAGAGTGGTTTGCAGTAGGTGATTATAAGAAATTACCCAATGAAGTTGGAGGTATGGAAACGACTCTTCCGGAAGATGTGCATGGTAAAATGAAAATGTTGCTGGCTGAGTATAATGCCAAAGAAGATAAGACTTTAAATGATATTTTAGAGTTTCATGTAGAGTTTGAAAGAATTCATCCTTTTCAAGATGGCAATGGTCGTGTGGGAAGACTACTTATGTTCAAGGAATGTCTGAAATACAATATTGTACCATTCATCATCGAGGATAATTTGAAACTGTATTATTATCGTGGATTAAAGGAATGGAATCAGGAAAAGGGATACTTAACAGATACTTGTCTGGCGGCACAAGATAAGTATAAAGCTTATCTTGATTTTTTCCGAATTGAGTACGAAGAATGAGACGACGGATTTTACTTACACACAGATAAAACGTCCAGCCAACGGCTGAATTTTAAGCGCTTACGGTTGATGCCTTCGCCCATTAACCATATACTCTATAAAAACAAAAAACGCTAATTATACAAATTATTATGATATATTACAGATTTTGTATGGAAAAATCGGGGAATCCAACATGCCGCTCTGTTGACAAAACGCCCCATCTGCTATACGATATTGCCGAAGCTGCGTTTTGGACTGTAGTGATATCCGGTTGGAAAAATCCGGCGGAGGTGATGTATATGAAACCAATGATCGGCGTAATACCTTTATATGATGATGAAAAGGACAGCATATGGATGCTCCCGGGTTATATGGACGGAATAAGTTTCGCGGGAGGCCTGCCCGTCATTCTTCCGCTTAAGGCGGACGATGGGGATATTGAACGGCTATGTTCAAGTTTTGACGGTTTTCTTTTTACGGGCGGACATGACGTGGATCCTGAAATGTATGGCGATAAAAGAAGAGACAACTGCGGCCCGTCCAACCCCGACAGGGACAGGCTTGAAAAAAGAATTTTTGAATATGCCTTAAAAAAGGACATCCCGGTACTGGGCATATGCCGCGGAATACAGCTTATAAACGTCTTATGCGGCGGAACTCTGTACCAGGATATCCCTACGGAATATATTTCCGAAAATAAAGTGCAGCACCATATGTCGCCGCCCTACGATGTACCCTGTCACGAAGTAAATATTTTGGAAAATACTCCTCTTTTCAGGGAATTAGGCGTATTGACCATATCGGTCAACAGTTATCATCATCAGGCAGTTAAAAAATTATCCCCATACCTGCTGCCTATGGCGGTATCGACTGACGGGCTGACAGAGGCGCTTTACATGCCCGGTAAAAAATTTATACAGGCGGTACAATGGCACCCGGAATTTAATTTTCATAAAGAAGAGACTTCCCGCAAAATTTTACAAAGCTTTGTGAATGCGTGTATAACGCCCCCGGGCGGTCAATGAGCGGAGAAATTATGAACTGTATTTTATAAGCAATAACTCCACGCTCAGCACATCATTCATTTTTCCGCTTTTGACCGCCTCTTCCGCAGCGACGCAGTCGCTTACCGCGAGCCTTAAAGCCTCTTTGGAGAATTTGGAAGCCTGAGTCATATATTTTCCCGCCGCAAAAGGCGGGAGTCCGACGGTTTCACCTATTGTTTTTGAATTATAACCTTTTTTGCTTAACTCCTTAACCTGCATAAGCAGATTAAACTGTCTGGAAAGCAGGAACAAAATTCTCATGGGCGGTTCTTTTAACGCAAGCAGGTCATAATATAATTCCATGGTCTTTTTTTGTTTTTTCTCCGCGACACAGTTCATCATGTCAAAAATCCGGTTATTTATCTGTCTTATGCAGACGGCCTCTATATCTTTCTCGTTTATCTCTTCCTTATCCATGCAGTAACAGACAAGTTTCTCCAGTTCCTTACTGATGTTCGCCATGTCGGATCCTGTTTTTTCCATGAAAAGCTGCAGACTGCGCTCGCTTATTTTTTTGTTTTCCCTTTTTAGCATCCCGAGTATCCAACGTCTTAGCACGCTTTCGTCCTGTGTCTTAAATTCAACAGCCCGCCCCTTTGCATTAATGGTTTTATAAAGCTTACTGCGCTTATCAACTTCTTTTTCCACCAGAACAAAATATGCGCTCTCTGCAGGTTCATTCAGATACTCCGCCAACGTCTCGCCGCCATGCTTGCACAAACCGCTGTTTTCCATAATTATGACACGTCTGTCAGAAAAAAAAGGAAGAGTCTGCGCTAAATCTATTATTTCCCCTATATTTATATCCTTGCCTTCAAAATAGTGATAATTCATGGCGTCGCCGTCACCCATGAGCGCCGCCTTAAGCCTGTCCCTGTACTGCTTTATCAGATATGCTTCCTCACCGTAAAGAAGATATATCTGCTTTAAATCCCCCGTTTTTATTTCTTCATTCAGCTTCTGCATATCATTCTCCCTTATACTTCAATATATTTTAGGCTTATTATATCGCATCCACTAAAGCGAACGCACTATAACCATCCGTTGCAGAATTGCAAAGCAATTCTGACGGCTCAGGCTGCCGAGCCTGAGCCTGTGTTATCGCATCCACTAAAGCGAATACCCTATAACCATCCAATGCAGAATTGCAAAGCAATTCTGATGGCTCAGGCTGCCGAGCCTGAGCCTATTATATCACACTATTTTCTCCCTTGCCTAGCAGAACGTCATTCAGCCTCAAGGAAACTCTCCACGCCGACTCTCCCATTGTCATACGTCACCGTTATGGCTCCGCCCTCGTCCGTGCGGTATATCCTGCAGCCTGCATTTTCAAGCCGCTTTATCGTCTCCGTGTGCGGATGTCCGTAACTGTTGTCTTTTCCTGCGGAAATCAGCGCGATGCGCGGAGCCGCCGCCTCCAAGAAGGGTAAAAATGTGGAATTTCTCGAACCGTGATGCGCCACCTTAAGCAGCGTAAGGTTAAGATTTCCGACGCCATTGTCATATTTTTTCAAAATTTTCGTGACCTCAGTTTCGCCGTCTCCTTCCAGATCTCCGGTAAAAAGCGCGCTGAAAGACTCATATTGCATGTACAGGACTATGGAGGCTTCATTTGTATCCGCGCACTCTTCTTTTTCATTTGGGTGAAGACAGGTTAGTTTAAACTTACCATGTCTTATAATTTCCCCTTCATGTATATACAGCACCTTAACGCCTTCCGCTTTAGCCATGGCGACCAACTCATTATAGGTTTCGTTCCTGCTTTTCATGGCCAGATCGGGCATGATAAGATTTTCCACCGCTATCCCGCCCTGCCCCATATCTTCTATCACGGCCGCCACGCCGTTATAATGATCGCTGTCCATATGGGTTATAAAAAGGGCGTTCAGCCTTGTGACCCCTTTTGCCTTTAAAAAAGGAAGTATCCGATATGTACCGACGTCTTTTTGGCTGCTGCTGCCTCCGTCAATAAAATATTTTCCGCCCTTTTCTTCCGAAATATAAATTCCGTCCCCCTGCCCCACATCGAGCATGGTTATCTCAAGCTGCGGAGCAAAACGCAGGGTTATGCATATAAACGCCGCGATGACCCACTGCCAGAACTGCAGTTTCGTCAATTTGGAACTGAATATGACCAGCATTGCGATAATAATTATGTAAACCACAAGCTGTATATCGTCCGGCTGCCCGAGTATGCTTCTGCTCTGCGGAAGTTTAAGAGTAAAACTGCAGCAGACCTCGTATAAGTCGAAACAAAGCCTTGCCGGTATCGCCGCATATTGCCCAAGCGGAAGATAAATCATGGCTGCGCCCATACTCACAAGCCCACAGGCAACTATCAGCGTCGTAAAAGGAATGATGATAAGGTTAAGAAAAACCGAATATAGCGGATATTCATAATAGAAGCAAAGATATACGGGAAAAGTAACAACTGTTATTGAAAATCCCGCCGTCAGGACTTTCTCTATTTTAGTCTCTCCAAAAAGATTTTCTTCCACCACAGGCAAAAATAAGCCTATCGCCATTATCGCCCCGAAGGAAAACAAAAAGCCGCTGTGCCGCAGATAAAGAGGCTGCCCGGCCAGAATGAACATCCCTGCCATGGACATTGCGGTAAGCATATCATAAGTACGCCCGAATATCCGCGCCGCCAGATTAACGGAAAACATCATTATCGCCCTGACTGCCGAAACGCTCATCCCCGTCATCACGCCATAGGCGTACATAAAACATATGCAGCCTGTGACATTCAGAACCACCGGACACCTTATCCTTTTTAATAATTTATGAAGCCCCATGCCTATGATCGAGATATGCAGACCGCTTATACTCAATATATGTATGACTCCGTTTAACTGATAGAGCTGCTTTATCTCCTCGTCCAGTTCACTCTTTTCCCCAAAAAGCATGGCTTTTATAAGGTTTGCGTCCTCTTTGAAACACATATCCGCAAGCTTGCAGAAATATTTTCTTAATTTCCAAAGAGTTTCCCTGAAATCATCACAGCCCTTACTTTCTTTAAGTATCCTGCCGTTCTGAAGTTTCAGCTGTATGTCCCTTATCGCATAGAAATCCGCAGCGTCAAATTCTCCCGGATTGGAGGCGTGGGCAAAAGCCTTAAATCTGCCGCTTACTTTGACCAGACTTCCAAGCCTCGGCTCCCTGCCCTTTTCCGGACTTTCCTTCATATAGCACATAACCCCGTTAATATCGGGATATTCAATATTTTCTTCATCATTTTTAATATTTTTTTCTGTTTGTTCAGGATTTAAAATATGAACGTTCTTAAGATATATAATAAGAATTTCTTCACCGTAAGATGTGCGATATTCTTTTTCATCGACCGATCCGGTCAATACTGCTTCGCTTCCGTCCAATCCTTCGTATGAAGGGAGCGGAAGCGGAAACAGGTACATATATATAAAAATTATAAGTACAAAGGCCAGACCGATCATGCATACCGGTCTCCTCAATAATACCTCCCTTTCTGCTACTTCGAGCCGTCCTCTTTATTGTCCATCAGATCCAGATTTCTTTCAAATATGGTAGTCAGGCTTATCCTTTCTTTATAAAAAAGATCGCTCTCACCGTTAATTGAAATCTGCACCTTATTTACATTTGGCAGCTCCACAAGCGAATTAGTGATGGAATAAATGGTCACATCAGAAGATACGTTATAGGGTTGGTTTAAAAAGTCTTCATTCAGGTTTACATAACATATCCCGTCATTTACCGTTACGCTTACTACTTTGGTCTCGGGATTAATGGTAGGATAAGCTCCGTCGGAATACGGTCCTTCGATCAGCTTTTCCACTACTAGCTTTTCAAGCGAGATATTACTGTTATATTCAACATTTCTCTGGTTCTCTTCCACGAGCCTGTCGCCGTTTTCATTGGCAAAATATAAGCGGAGATTGACTTTTTCATAGGAATTTATCTCATTTCCCGCATTATCTATGAACATATCGGCGGACATTGTTCCGACCGCCGCGCCGCCGTTATCCATAAGCGGCTCTCCTTCTATCGTAAAAGAAATATAGCTTATGTTCTCCACCTGCGACAGCGTTCTTACGATAGCGGCGCGCACAAGGACCTCCGTAATGCTGTCCATCTCCCTGTAGCCTTTATCAAAATCAACGGTAAGCTGCGTTTCTTCCCATGAGTATGAAAGCAATTTAAAATTTCCCGCAAGCGGCGCCTTATATTCCATTTTCTCAGGCATGGCGCCAAGCTGTCCGATAAGCTCATCCAGAAGCGCTTTCGGGTCCTCAGTTTCGCTAAAATACCGGGCTGAAACTATACCGCTTTCCTGATTGTTTACATAATATATATCATACCCTTTTCCGGCCGGCTGTTCTTCCCTGCCTGCGCAGCCTGTAAGCAGACACAAAAGAAATGCCGCGCATAGTAAGCCTATGCCTTTTATTTTATCAGGTTTCATGTATCTTCCTTTCAGTTACATTGATATTCGGGCGACTCTAAAAGAGCGTTTGGCGCCTGCCTTATATCGTGATATAAGTAAGCGGGATCTTAACCGTAAATGTCGTTCCTTCTCCCTCGGTACTGACTACTTTAATGGAACCTCTGTGCATAAGTATGGCGCTTCTGGTTATCGCCAAGCCAAGGCCCGTGCCGTCGATCTCTCTGGAATGCGATTTATCCACACGATAAAATCTTTCATAAATATGTTCTATGGACTCCTCAGGTATGCCTATGCCCGAGTCTGCCACCTCCACCGTAAAAAACTGATGATCGGCGTCCAAAGTCACTTTTACCCAGCCATATTCTTTATTATATTTTATCGCATTTTCTATCAGGTTTGTGATAACAAGTGTTATTTTAACCTCATCCACTTCTGCCGAAACAGGCCTGATACTTTCATACACAAGTTCAACTTTCTTCTTTACGGCAATAGGGCGGAGTCTTTTCATAATAAGCTCTACCAACACGTTCACATCAACCGTGGATATATTCAGGTCTGACGAGGTTCTGTCCATCTTAATGAGCGCCAGCAGATCATTGATTATCTTATCCTCACGGTCTATCTCCTGGGCAATGTCTTCCATAAACTCCCGATAAAGTTCGACCGGAACGTCTTCCTGCCCCCTCAGGGAGTCTGCAAGCACCTTTATCGACGTTATCGGCGTTTTCAGCTCATGAGAAACGTTAGAAACAAATTCCTGCCTCGAATCGTCCATAACTTTCATACGGCTGAGCACCTGATTGAACGCATCTCCTATGCGTTCGGTCTCTATGCAGTCGGTTACCGAAATCGGATCGTTGGTATACCCCTCTTTTACGCTGCTTAAGGCATCCGTTATCTTTTCAAAAGGACGGATTATCACATAAGACGCCAACATGGATATTATAAAAACAAAAAGAGCCGCCACAGTCTCCACAACGATCGCTTTTCTGTTCAGTATCTCCATTGTGGCCGAAATGTAATCCGTCGATATACTGGTCAGCATAACTCCGTTCGCCCTGTTGGACTCAGACGCGCCTTTCCCCATATCCTCTGTTTCCAAAGTTTCCATGATGGGGATCGTCATTTCAATGTAACCGTTTTGGGAATCATAATTACTGGTATTTTCACCTTTGAGACAGCGAATGACCTCCTCTGATATAATGGTCTTTCCCTCACTTATGCCATAGGTGTCCCTTACCACTTTAAGGTTGTTATTGATGATCAGCACCCTGCCGTCATACAGATTGGATAACATTCTCAGTTCCGCGTCAATGACGTCTGACGAAGTATCCTGTAAATAACGATAGGCGATCAGATGATTTGCCAATATCTTAAGCTGTGTCTGAACGTTGTATATGCGCAGCTCTACCGCTCTTTGTTCATAATTCTTAACGATTGCGTATCTTGTTATGGCGCCCGGTACCAGTCCGACGATAAAAACGATCAGAAAAATACGTATTTTTACACTGTGAAGAAACTTTAATCTTTTAAATCTTATTTTATGCAAAGTAATAACCTACTCCCCATTTCGTATGTACATAAATCGGCTCGCTGGGCATCTCTTCAATCTTTTCCCTAAGCCTTCTGATGTGTACGTCCACAGTGCGCACATCTCCCGGATAATCGCTTCCCCATACGATTTTCAGCAGATTTTCCCTGCTGTATACCTTATTAGGGTTTTTCATGAGCAGTTCCAATACTTCAAATTCTTTGGCGGTCAGATTGACCTCGCGGTTTTTGATATAGACGCGTCTGCCGTCGCAGTCCAGTTTCATATCACGGACCTCAAGCACCCTGGACGACACATTTTCTTCACTCTTTTTGCCGGTCCTGCGCATAATGGCCTTTATCCTGGCCTTGACCTCCAGAATGTTAAAAGGCTTGGTGATATAATCGTCAGCGCCGTATTCAAGCCCCAGTATCTTATCCATATCCTCGCCTTTGGCAGTCAGCATAACTATCGGCGTATTGGAAAACTCCCGTATCTGCTGGCATACTTCAAATCCGTCCATTTTGGGAAGCATGACGTCCAACAGAATTATATCATACTTGTTGCTCTTCGCAAACGCCAACGCCTCTTCACCGTCATATGCGCAGTCCACTTCCATTCCGTCCTGCTCAAGCGAAAAACGCACTCCCTTAACGATCAGTTTCTCATCATCAACAACCAAGACTCTCTTTCCCATATTGCCCCCCTGCAAGCTCCTAATTTACGGTTATCTTATCTTTTATCTTCTCATAGGTGCCTTCTTTGATTCCACTCACATTCATTATATCTTCTATAGCGGCAAAATTTCCGTTTTCCTGCCTGTATTTAACTATTGCGGCCGCCTTGCCGGCGCCTATTCCGCTTATTGCGCCAAGCTCGCTCTCCGACGCCGTATTTATATTAACAAGACCCGCGCCGCTTACGTCGGCTTCCTTAGACAAAACTCCGTTTTCAAAAGCCCCCGGGGCCTGAGTTCCCGTCCCTGCGGATTCCGATACAAGGCCATTACCGTCCGCAGTCCAAAGCTCCTGCCATGTTCCGTCGGCTTTAGCCGCTTCTATCTCTTCATTTGTCGGAATGACAAGCCTCTGCGCATCGCTCAGCACCCCCGCCTGGTTTACATAATCCTGACAGGCTTCCCCGGTAAAACCGCCTGCCGCCTCTATGGCCTCAAAAACCCTGCTGCCCGCATCAAGTTCATACACTCCCGCATTAACAACCGCGCCGCAAATATGTACATATATTTTAGCGCCTTCGCTCTCAGCCGAAGCGGCTTCTCCAACATTCTCACCGTGCTCCGGGCCTATTCTGCCCGATGCGGCATTGGTTCCGTCAACTTCCTTATCCGCGCCATCCGAAGCGGCATTGACTACGACTTCCGCATCAGGCTCGCTCCAAGACTCAGAACCTGATATCCGTTCGTCTTCTTCGAACATCAGTTCTTCCCTGCCTGCGCATGAGGTTAAAAGTAACACAAATAAACCGGCAGTTATTACCGACTTGAAGGTTTTTCCTATTAAATTTACAGTATTATGCATAGTTCTCCTGCTTTCTTATACTTCAGGATGTTCCCGTTCAAACCATGCGCCGTATTTTAATTGTAAGATAAATTTCTTCCTATGTCCACTTAAAAATTATAATTCCTAAAATTGCGATACCCATTCCGATAAGTTTCCTTGCTTCTATCGGCTGCTTTTCCACATTAAAAAGCCCGAAAAGCTCAATAAGATAGGCAACGATAAGCTGCGCGATGACTATCAGCATGGACGCCCTCGCCGGCCCAAGCTGCTCCATTGCCTTTATGACCGTGTATGTTATAAAAGCGCCGATCGTACCGCCAAGCAGCATATACTTAGGCTGGACCTTAAGCAGCGCGCCAAAAGACGAGCGGTCCGTTATCAGCCAGGCAAAAACGCAGACTATGAGCGCAGTGAACTGTACAAAAACGTTCGCCACCCATATACTTGACGACTTAGTAACCTGTGTGTTGAAAACTCCCTGGATCGCCATGAAGGCTCCTGATAAAAGCGCGATGAAAAAACCTATCATATTTAACAGCTCCTTTTAAGATTAATAAACTCAACAAACGCAAAAAATACAGGATGAACATGAGCTTCTTATCATCCTGTATTATTTTTTACAATTATTCAGTTAAATATGCATAAACGGCTGACAATCCTTTCGGGATTTTTTCGCTTTACGACCCGCCTTCCGTCTCTGTTCCATCGTCAGCTTCCGGTTCTTCGGCGGGCACATCGATATATTCTTCGACGTAATCCTCGCCGTTGATCTGTGTCATGATCTTTTCGGAAAGAGACTTAAGCTCAGAGTTGGCGTCCTCGCCGTCCCATATCCGCGCAAATGCGATCTCCATCTCAACCCAGTAATTACTGGTTTCTATCATCTTGGGGTTAGGTATTGATTTTTCATATTCCTCTACAAAGGCTTCGGCATTTTTATTGGAAAATTCCACTCCTGACAAAGCGGGGAGCTTGCCCGTCCTGTCATACAGGCCGTTGGCGTTATTGCGTGTTAAATATAACGCAAAATCGTTTGCTGCGTCTTTATGAACGGAATAGCCGTTCACAACTATGCACTGTGTTACCGACAGCGACCTCGACACCAGGTTCTCATTGACATCAGGTATCAGCGAAGTTCCATACTCATATTTAAAATCT
The DNA here is from genome assembly GCA_947631625.1 of uncultured Lachnospiraceae bacterium. Taxonomy (GTDB): domain Bacteria; phylum Bacillota; class Clostridia; order Lachnospirales; family Lachnospiraceae; genus UBA3282. The sequence continues at coordinate 95,339 of CANRMA010000003.1, forward strand.
CCGCTTTCCTTGGCGGCTTCTATCTTGGCAAGGGCGTCCGTTGTCGCTACGGTATACAGGATTTTTCCCTCTATAAAATCATTCAGTATATCCGCATAACTTATCTCTTTTGTATCAATTGAAAAAAACTGGTTCAGGTTCTGATACACCCTCATGCAGCGGATGGCATTCTCATTGTAGATATCCACAGACTTATCGTTATCTCCCGCAGCGCCGCCTACATCTATATAATCGCCAACAAAAAAGTAATTATAAAAAATATCGGACACATCCCACTTAAACACGGCCTCTACCTGTTCAGGCGCCTCATAGTTCTGCGCAAATTCAAGTATATCGTCTATCGTCTTTGGAAGAGCCTCTTTAACGCGGGCATCGATCTCAGCTTCATCCTGCGTCATCTCATCGACGGCTGCCTCTCCAGAAGCCGACTCTCCTGAGGCCGCATCTCCCGCAGTTGTCTCTCCTGAAGCCGTCTCTCCAGAAGCCGACTCTCCCGAGGCCGCATCTCCCGCAGTTGTCTCTCCCAAAGCCGCCTCCCCGGAATCCTCTCCCGGAGGAGCCATGTCTGCCTGAGCCTGCGCCGCTTCACCCTGTTCAGCATCATATTCCGCCTCTATCTGCGCCTTGGCCCAATCTTCCATATAGCTCTTATTATATAAAAAAGAGCTTGTCTCAAAATAAAACGGATACGCTATCTGTTTATCATGATAAGTAACCGCATGTATGGCCGATTCGGGAAAAAGGGTCCTCACATCAGAACTGTCGCCGGACGGTTTTATCTCAGAAGCAAGTCCTGCCAGATACGCCTTTTCCAAAGAATCATTTCCAACTATATACAGATCAGGGACTTCATCGGTATGCAGTGACGCCTGATTTATCGTCTCCAGATACTCGGAACCGGACGTGTTCACCGGTATCACACGCGTGTCATCCTGATATTCGTTATAAGAAACCGCCACGCTGTTTAAATAATCCGTCAGCGCCTCATCCGTATACCACAGATACAGAGTCTCCCTGTGTCCGAAAAGGCCCTCGCTATACTCTTTATCATCGGCCTTGGTCCTGTCAAACAGACCAAAAGCCGCCGCCGCGCAGATTCCCGCCAAAATGCACATTACCAAAACAGCGGCAATCATTCTTCTTTTTATCGTCAATTTAATTTCTCCGATCTATATCAAATCTATTCGGTCAATGCTTAACTTTTGTCCAAACACTGACTAAGTATATCTATCATATCGTCCACCTGCTCGTTTTTAATGATCAAAGGCGGCAAAAAGCGGATTATATTGCTGCCTGCATTGATAAGCACAAGCCCCCTGGCGATCGCGGCGTTTATTATATCCGCAACAGGCTCTTTAAATTCCAGGCCCTGAATAAGCCCCATACCGCGCCTTTCAACTATTAAAGACGAATACTTAGCCGCCAGCTCATCCAGACGCTTTTCAAGATATGCGCCCACCTGTTTTACGTTTTCAAGCACATTCTCTTTTTCGTAAAGTTCTATCACCTTGCATATCGCGGCGCAGGCAAGCGGATTGCCGCCGTAAGTCGTTCCATGGTCGCCCGCCTTAAGCGAATTTTGACCGACTTTCTCAGTCATCATAAACGCGCCGACAGGAACGCCGCAGCCAAGCGCCTTGGCGCTGGTTAAAATATCAGGCTTAACGCCGTACTTCTGACAGGCGTACATATAACCCGTTCTGCCCATTCCGCACTGAATTTCATCCAGAATAAGCAATATATCCCTCTCGTCGCAAAGCGCTCTTATTTTCTTAATAAAATCTTCTTTTACAGGATGTATGCCGCCCTCGCCCTGAACGGTCTCAAATAAAATAGCACATGTTTTTTTATTAACATTGGCAAGCACACTGTCAAAATCATTGAAATCGGCAAACCTGATATTTCCGATCATAGGCTCAAACGCTTCCCTGTAATGAGAATTGCCCGTAACCGAAAGCGCGCCCATAGTCCTTCCATGAAAAGAGTGGTTCATGGCTATTATCTCATGATCCGTAGTGCCGTCTTTAAGATAGGCATACTTTCTTGCGGTCTTGACCGCGCCCTCTATAGCCTCGGCTCCGCTGTTGGTAAAAAATACCCTGTCCATTCCGGATATCTTTTTAAGCTTCTTAGCCGCCTCTATCGCCGGAACATTATAATAATAATTGGAAGTGTGTATGAGCTTGTCAATCTGGTCTTTTAAAGCGTCATTATATTCCTTATTACCATATCCCAACGCAAAAACCGCAATGCCCGACACGAAATCCAGATATTTTTTCCCTTCAATATCGTACAAATATACACCCTCGCCCTTATCAAAAACTATCTGATAACGGTTATAAGTATGCAACAAAGAGGCCTCCGCCTCGTCAATATACTCTTTCATATCCATAGTGGCATCATCCTTTCATTAACTCTAGATTGTCAGGCAATCGCGAAACTCATTTTCACAGCATAGAATTTAGAAAAAATATACAAATAAGGGGTGACTCTGCGTTCCCGCAATGGAACCCCGTTTTGTATATTTTTGCTAAATTCGACAGTTTTGACAACAGTCTAGCGATTACCTACTTATCATCATCCGCTATGATCGCGGTTCCGATACCATGATCGGTAAAGATCTCCAGAAGCAGGCAGTGCGCGACCCTGCCGTCAAGTATATGCACCCTGTTTACGCCCTCTCTTATGGCGTCCACGCAGTTCATGAGCTTGGGAAGCATTCCGCCTCCAATGTAACCGCTGTTTACCAGTTCTTCGGCCTGCGATGCGGTCAGGCGTGAAATAAATGACGTTTTGTCGTTTATATCTTTATACAGCCCCTCAATATCCGTAAGAAAAGCCAGTTTTTCGGCGGATACCGCCTTTGCGATAGCGCAGGCCGCATCATCGGCATTAATATTATAAGAGTCAAAATTACTGTCCAGACCGATAGGCGCCACGATCGGGAGAAAATCTTTTTCCAAAAGATCATATAAGATCTTGGGTTTAACTTTCTTTATATCCCCGACAAAACCAATGTCCCTGCCGTCAACATACTTCTTTTCACATCTAAGCAGTCCGCCGTCCTTGCCGCTTATGCCGACAGCCTTAACGCCAAGCTCCTGAACCATGCTTACAAGGCTCTTGTTTACCTTATTTAAAACCATTTCCGCTATTTCCATGGTTTCCGCATCAGTCACGCGCAGACCGTTGACAAACTCGGCTTCTTTGCCGACCTTGCCTACCCATTTGCTGATCTCCTTGCCGCCGCCATGCACGATTATTGGCTTAAAGCCCACCAACTTAAGCAGTGTAACGTCCTTTATGACATTTTTCTGCAGTTCTTCATTGCTCATCGCGCTGCCGCCGTATTTGACGACTATTATCTTACGGTTAAACTTCTGTATATAAGGAAGCGCTTCGATCAAAACCTCCGCTTTTTCCATTACACGGTTCATTTCTTTGTTTTCCATAACAAACTACCTCTTCTCTTTTTTATCGCCTGATCACATATCAACTCCTGTAATCCGCATTTATCTTAACGTAATCATAAGTAAGGTCGCAGCCCCAGGCGCAGGCTGACGCAGCTCCCATTTTCATATCCACAAGCGCCCTGACTTCTTTGGACGCAAGCGCTTTCGCGGCCTCGTCCTCGTCATATTCGGTCATTGCGCCGTCTTTATATACAAGAATGCTGTTTTCATCATTTTCAAGGCGAAGCTCTATTTTATCCGGATCAAAATCCACGCCCGCATAACCGAGCGCGCACAATATCCTTCCGCAGTTGGCATCATGACCGAATATCGCCGCTTTGGTCAGATTGGAACAGATGACCGATTTGGCAAGCTTCTTGGCGTCTTCTTTATTAACGGCATTTATCACCTTAGTTTCAAATAAGGCCGTCGCGCCCTCTCCGTCGCCCGCGATCTTCTTTGCGAGGGTCGTATTTATATAATCAAGAGCTTCAACAAACTTATAATAATCTTCGTTTTTAGTCGTTATCTCCGGATTTTCGGCCATTCCGTTAGCCAGTACGATCAAAGTATCGTTAGTCGAAGTGTCTCCGTCCACCGATACCATATTAAAAGTATCCTTTACGTTTTCACTGAGCGCTTCCTGCATAAGCTCCTTGGATATTGCGATATCCGATGTGATAAAGCAAAGCATCGTACACATGTTCGGATGTATCATTCCCGAACCTTTGCACATACCGCCAATAGTTACGGTCTTTGTGCCAATCTCAAAGCTTACCGCCGCCTGTTTGGGAACCGTATCCGTAGTCATTATCGACTGCGCCGCAATAAGTCCGGCTTCCATGCTGTCAGATTTAAGCTCCGCCAACTTCTTAACTCCGGCGTCCAACTTATCCTGAGGAAGCTGCATGCCGATAACGCCCGTAGATGCCACAAGCACCGCATCTTTTGAAATACCAAGACAATCCGCGGCGGTTTTTGCGGTATTGCTGCAGCATTCATAACCCTGTCTGCCCGTACAGGCATTGGCTATGCCCGCATTTATCACAACAGCCTGAGCATAAGGCGAATGCGTGACAACTTCTTTATCCCATAAAACCGGCGCCGCTTTAACTATATTGCTGGTAAAAACTCCCGCCGCCTTACACGGTTTCCTACTATATATAAGCGCCATGTCTTTTCTTCCCTGATACTTGATACCGGCCTGCGCGCCTGCCGCTTCAAAACCTATTGCCGCCGTTACTCCCCCGTCGATAACCTTCATGTCTTCTCACTCCTTATTAAATGCAGTTATATTATCTTCATTGAGCGTAAAATCATAATAATTCAGATCTTCGCGTTTTGTCCAGCCTATCTGTTTCCAGAACGCATTTCCGATATCGTTTCTTGTAAAAGCTATAAGAGATACTTTATTTATATGTTCGGCCTTAAGCGCATTCATGCAGTAAACCACCATTGCTTTGCCGATGCCCCTCATCCTGTAGCCTTCCGCCACGCACACATGATACAGACAGCCCCGTCTTCCGTCGTGACCGCATAAAATAGCGCCCACTATTTTATTATCCTCGACAGCCACAACGCTAGTGGTAGGATTTCTTTTTATAAAAGCCTCCACTCCGGCTCTTGAATCATCTACGCTGCGTATGCCGAAACCTTTTATGGACAGCCACAGACTGCGTACTTCGTCATAGTCCTCTATCGTCATCATCCGTATCATATAAGAGACCATACCTTTCTTTTACAAATTACTATTTATTTTACCACACTCTGTCAAGCTAGTATAGCCATACTTTTACTAATCTTATTAAGAATCTCGCGAATATATCATTTTTACATCCGACACAACAGCATCAGGCGGCTTAAAAGTTGTTGTCTTTGGAGCTTTTGTATGTTAGAATTAGAGTGATATTTTATGCATGTAAAAATTGTATGTTTTTGGAATTTAACGTTAATATGGGAGAAATGAGATGAAGCTGGCGGATTTTTTTGATAAATTTAAAGATAAATTGAGCGAACGCAAAAAATATTTTTTGGCATATACCGTCTGCTTTTCCATAGCAGTTTTTATTATATATTTCTGGTTCATAATCTCACACAGAACTTTTATCTGGCTTGAAGACGGCTGGCAGCAGCACTATAAAGCTTTAATTTATTATTCTGAATATCTGCGTTCAATAATAAAAAACCTATTGTTTCAGCATAAACTCATAATCCCTAACTGGGACTTTTGCATAGGGGAAGGCGGCGATATACTTACTACCCTGCACTACTACACTATAGGCGACCCTCTTTCCGTATTTTCGATATTTTTTACCAGAGACAATATGTATGTATATTATGATATTGCTATAATATTGCGTATGTTTTTATCCGGAATAACGTTTTCATATCTTTGTTTCGGAACCGGCAAAAAGAACAATTACGCCATACTCTCGGGCGCGCTTGCGTATTCACTTTGCGGTTGGGCGATCTATGCCAAAGTACATCCTTATTTTATAAATCCGATGATATATTTTCCGCTGCTTATCTTAGGAATAGAAAAAATCATTCAGAAAAAAAGACCATACCTTTTCATAATATCTGTTGCAGTTTCCCTGCTTAGCAATTTTTACTTTTTTTATATGTTGGTCATCCTTACGGTAATTTATGTTATTGTAAGATCCATACTTTTATATGGTAAAAATATTAAAGAAATCTTATTTCTCATTCTGCGCATAGGCGGGGCGTCCGTTTTAGGCGTAATGATGGCGGGCGTGATATTCCTGCCGCTTTCTGTGGCATTTTTAGGAGACTCCCGTCTTTCCGAAAGTTACAACATACATCTTTTATATCCGCTTTCATATTACAGCAAGCTTCCGGGATTCTTTATAACATCCGGAAGGGACTTCTATACCTGTATTGCCCTTGCCATCCCGATACTTCTTGCTGTTTTTATAATGTTCCATACCCCCAAAAAATATCGTCTGCATAAAATCCTGTTTGTGATATGTGCGATCATGGTAACAATTCCGGTTTTTGCGAAGCTCTTTAATGGCTTTACCTATGCCGCAAACAGATGGGTCTGGGCCTTCTCCATGCTCTGCGCATATATTTTGGTAACGGTATGGCCCACACTTACAGATCTTAGCGCAAAAGAGGGCATGTATCTTATAAAATGCCTGTCCGCTTATTTCGTCGTATGTCTGCTTTTTGAATATTCCTCGAACAAAAAAGCCTTTTCTTCTATTATATTGGGCTTTATTCTTCTCTGCATCCTTATGCCGCTTTCTGTAAAAAGCAGTATGTCCGTCCGAAAAAAAGAGGTCATTACGCTTATAATTGTGATAACAAGTGTTATTATTAATGACCGTTGGGGATATTCATTATTTGACGACGCCGACATAGGCGCCTTTCTTGAAGTAAGACAGCTTGCATTAAATTCAAATGAGACCACGGCCGTTTCGGCTGCGGCCGCCGCGCAGGAGACCACGGAACACTACCGCTTTTCCGGAAGGTCGCTTACCAAAAACGCCAATATGATTTCCGGCATATCATCAACCGAATTTTACTGGTCACTGTCCAATCCAAATATTGAAAAATACAGAAGCAGTCTGGATATTTTGGAAAACCGCTCCTTCGATCCCTGCGGTTATGATGACAGAGCAGCTTTAAATTCACTTGCGTCGGTATTGTATTATGCCATCCCTCAAAATGACTCTTCACCCGCGCCTTACGGTTTCACCTACATTGAAAACCTCGAAAGCGGCGTCCCATATAAAGTATATAAAAACGAAAACGCTCTTCCGCTTGCATACACATATGATAATTATATGACCGAAGACGAATGGAAACTGCTTACATCAGCCGGAAAAGAAGAAGCTATGCTCCAATCCGCCGTATTATCCGAAAATGCCGGATATACGGCCTACGGCAGCCCTAAGATCAGCAGTTATGAAATATCGTATGAAATTTCATGCAATAGCGACGACGTAACTTTACAGGGAAATAATTTTGTGGTGACAAGCCCGGACGCTTCAGTCAGCCTCAATATTGAAACTCCGCCGGACAGTGAAATATTTGTCTGCCTTAACGGGCTTGATTTCAAAGAAACCTCAAGATATGACCTATACTTCGGCGATGAGAATTTAGATCCCTTAGACCTGTATGACAGCGTAAAACTGGATAACTTTGATAACAAAACGCAGATGGAGATGAAAAAGGAAAAACTTTACTGGTCCGTTTCCGACCATCCCAAATCTTCGCTTACGTTTTCAACATCCAATAATGAAACCAAAGTTATCACTTATACAACCAAAGACTATGATTTTTACGGCGGCAGACACAATTTCGCCGCAAATCTCTTTTCAGGCGAAGATGGCTTAAGCAGTGTAAATATTGCATTCCAGTTAAGGGGCGTATACTCCTTTGACTCATTGAAAGTTATCTGTCAGCCAATGGATAATTATGTAAACCAGATAAATAAATTAAAAGAAAACACACTCAAAAACATGACTATTTCAACCGATACCGTAACCGGAAACATAACCCTCGATTCCCCGTCCCTGTTATGCTTCTCCATACCGTATTCGAAAGGCTGGCAGGCCTATGTAGACGGAAATAAGGCCAAGATCTACCAGGCCAACATAATGCACATGGCGCTTGACCTTGACGCGGGCAGCCATGAAATAAAACTTGTATATAAAACTCCTCTGCTTCGTGAAGGGCTGTGTATTTCGTTTGTCGGTCTGGCGATATTTATTGCTCTTATTATCGTTAATGAAAAGAGAATAAGGGCCTCCATTAATGCAAAGAACCGCCGTTTATAACAACGGCAGTTCTGTTTATAACAACGGCAGTTCTTTTATGTCTCCTGCAGTTGGCAGGAGTCAATATTATAACTCCTCAGCTTTATATATATCATAACCTTCATAATGATAACTATGATCTATACCCTTCATATACATTTTCCGGTCGTTGACTTTATCGGTCAACGCCTGTTTTAAGATGTATTTTATTTCTATATCTTTAACCGGGCTTCTTTCCATTGCCAAAAGGTAATCTTCTTTATCGACCATGCTCCAATCCACAACCATATTTAATTCCTTTTTTAAAATTATATCCAACCATATTCTGGCGCTTCTTCCATTACCTTCTCTGAATGGATGCGCTACATTCATCTCAACATACTTTTCAACAATTTCATCAAATGTTGACTGCGGCATCTTATCTATATTCTCGAGAGCAGCCTGCAGATACATCACCGGTACAAATCTGAAATTGCCTTTTGCAATATTTACGGTTCGCGCTTTTCCTGCGAAATCATATATTTCATCAAATAAATATTTATGAATTGCGGCAAGCATCTTGAATGTTCCGGCTTCATAATTATCCAAATATCCGTTTTCAAATAATTCAACAGCTTTTTTCTTGCTTATCTTCTCTTCCACTCTGTTGAGTTCCGCTGAATTTGTAATATTTAATTTGTTATCTAATGCCATGTTCTTTCCTTTATAAATATGCACTAACACATTTTTATGGCCGACAGCGCATCTTTTTCGATACAGGCAATCAATACACTCTGTACCTGCGCTGTAAGCTATTCATTTCAATGACCATCCTAATTCTAGCATACAAAATATACAAAGACAACAACTTTTAAGAAGTCTGATGTTGCGTCTGACAATACAGATTTTAATAAAAATCGCAATTATTTAAAATTTTTATTAAAATAAGTCAAATAAGTTATCAAAAATAATTGAGTTATCTCAAATATTGTTGTATATTGATTTAAGAACAATATTGAAAATGGAGGAATCATTATGAAGGAAAAAGTAGTTCTTGCTTATTCCGGCGGTCTTGATACGACAGTTATCATACCGTGGCTTAAAGAAAATTTTGATTACGACGTGATCTGCGTCTGCGGAAACTGCGGACAGGGTGAAGAATTGGACGGGCTTGAAGAAAGAGCTCTTTCAAGCGGCGCTTCCAAACTCTACATAGAAGATCTGACAGACGAGTTCTGCGACGATTTTATAGTACCCTGCGTACAGGCGCATGCGGTTTATGAAAACAAATATTTACTCGGCACCTCAATGGCAAGACCCGTAATTGCCAAAAAGCTTGTTGAGATAGCGCGTAAGGAAGGCGCGACGGCCATCTGTCATGGCGCGACCGGCAAAGGAAACGACCAGATCCGTTTCGAGCTTGGTATAAAGGCCCTTGCTCCGGATCTTAAGATCATAGCGGCATGGAGAAATGAAAAATGGACTCTCAATTCCCGTGAAGAAGAGATCGAATACTGCCGCAATCATGGCATCAACCTGCCTTTCTCGGCTGATTCAAGCTACAGCCGCGACCGTAACTTATGGCACATAAGCCACGAAGGTTTGGAGCTTGAGGATCCCGCAAACGAGCCTAACTATGATCATCTTTTAGTGCTTGGCACCACCCCTGAGAAGGCTCCCGACGAGGGCGAATACGTGACCATGACTTTTGAAAAAGGCGTTCCCGTTTCCGTAAACGGCAAAAAGATGAAAGTTTCGGAAATCATTGCAACCCTTAACAAACTTGGCGGCAAACATGGCATCGGCATCGTTGATATCGTGGAAAACCGCGTAGTAGGAATGAAGTCCCGCGGCGTATATGAAACGCCCGGCGGCACTATCCTCTATGAAGCTCACCAACAGCTTGAAGAGCTCATCCTTGACCGCGATACCTATGCGCTCAAAGCAGATCTTGGCAATAAATTTGCACAGGTCGTATATGAAGGCAAATGGTTCACGCCGCTTCGCGAGGCGCTGCAGGCTTTTATAGAGTCAACGCAGAAGTATGTGACCGGAGAAGTCAAATTTAAACTTTACAAAGGCAATATAATCAAAGCAGGAACGACATCTCCTTATTCTCTTTACAATGAGAGCATCGCATCATTTACCACCGGCGATCTGTATGACCACCACGACGCTGAAGGCTTTATCAATCTGTTCGGCTTATCAAGCAAAGTGCGCGCCATGAAACTGCAGGAACAGGGTATTGATTTAAAATAACTGCAATATTTAAGCAATCGCGGACTTTTATAATGAGGATATTATGAACGTAATAACGTATATTATTTCGTATCTGATCATAATAAACTTAATCGGGTTTGCCATTATGGGTATCGACAAACTCAAAGCCAAAAAAAGAGCATGGAGAATTCCCGAATCCACGCTCTTTGTCGTTGCGCTTATCGGCGGAAGTCTTGGCACTACTGCTGCCATGCATATCTTCCGCCATAAAACGCGGCACTGGTATTTTTTATATGGTATGCCCGCGATCCTGATCGTCCAGATTGCGATAATTTTGATATTGATTTACTCGCCTATACAGTTCAGGATCTTATAAGGGGTGGGATTTTTATTAACACGCTGCACGCAATGCTTTGTATTTTTTGAAGATTTGCGATATAATATATAAGTAGTTGTGAAAGACTCTCTAAAGCTTCCGAATTTAGCAAAAATATACAAAACGGGGTTCCGTTGCGAGAACGCAGAGTCACCCCTTATTTGTATATTTTTACTAAATTCTGTGTTGTGAGAACAAGTTTGCAATTATCTAATATAAACGGAAAGGCGGGCCTCATATGAATCTAAATGAAATAACGGATATTCTTAAAACAGTATACAATAAATATGATAACATTAGGCTCGGAGTAGCTGGTTCTTATGCAAATGGCACTCAACATTCAGATAGTGACATAGATGTAGTGATAGAGGGCGATTCTATGCGGGTTGATATCATGGAGTACATTAAATCATTGTTCAAGATAACTGTAGATGTATTATGGGTAGATTTAATGAAACAAGAAGATGAAGAATTAGACAAACTGGCTATAGAAAATGACCTTCCAATAAATCCGTACTCAGCATACAAAACGGTAATGCAGGAGGTACGGTGGGTATGACAAAGTCATATTCTAAAGACATACAATTATTAAACAAAATACTCAATAATCAACAAAACATCAAAAATGCAATTAAACACTTTGAATGTAATCAAAATAATTTAGAAAATTCAAAAATGGCATTTGATTTGTGTTCCTTTTACATGTCACAAATCGGAGAAGCGGCTAAACTATTAACAGATCAAACCAAACAATCATTTAAATATTTTGATGCAGATTGTACTAAATATTTCAGAAATATGATAGACCATGTATATGAAAAAATGAACAGAAAATACCTGACGGCATACATATTTGAAATAATAACTGATGATGCTGTTTCAGAGATAAAAAACAGAATTAAATTTTGCCTCGATAATGCTAAATCTTAAAGCATCACTCTAGAAATTCATAACATTAACGAAATATTCTATATGCTTAATTCAAATAATCATTCTGTAGCCCAAAACCGATTATAAAAAATATATATGCCGCCCCATACTTAGATAGTGACCACGATCCCGCCGTCGTTGGCATACATACTGCTTACGCCTCTTGTATCCATGATCACTACATCTTTTACCTTAGTCTTTGCCAAAAGCTCTTTGCGCATATATTCCGCCCTGTCTGGACAGTTGCACTGTGATATCATCAATATTCTGTTCTCTATATCCGGCGCTTCATTCATCATAATATCGGCCAACTTGCTTATCGCCTTTTTCATGCCTATAGCCTGGCTCTTCTGCTCGATAACTCCATGATTTCCGCACATTATGGGTTTTATGTTCAAGGTTGAGACGACCATTGCCTTAACGCCGCTCATTCTGCCGTTCTTGCGCAGCGTCTCAAGATTATCCAGAATAAAATATGTTTTCATTTCATTGCGGAAAGCTTCAAGCCCCTTAACGGTGTCCTCAAAAGAAAGTCCTTTATCCTGAAGCTCCATTGCCTTATATAAGTACTGCGTTTCACCGCTGGCCGCGCTCTCGGAATCCAGAACATAAATATTCTTATCTCCGTACTGCTCATGATAGAGCTCCTTACCAAGCGCCGCGCTGTTATAACTTCCGCTCAGATGCGATGAAAGTGTGATAACAAAAACATTTTCCGCATCCGTCTTATAAGCCTCCACAAACTTCTCAGGCGACGGGCAGGCGGATTTGGGGCATTTAGGATATACCGCAACCTGCGCCAGAAATTCAGCCTGATCAAAGTTATCGTCGTCCAAAATACAGTAATCTCCTACCTCCAGAGTAAGCGGAACTATCTCAAACCTTTCATCATTACTGAATTTTTCTGGCACTTCACAACAACTGTCTACCACAATTTTATATTTCATAAAGACCTCACAACCATTCCATGTAGTTTTAATTACTACTTATGATAACACGGTTGCACTATATTGTAAATAGGTTTTTGGGTTTTTTAGGAATTGTTTTTTATGAAATATTTTTTAGTAATTATTTTTAGTAATTTTTTTTAAAATATTTTTAGTAATTTTTTTTAAATATTTTTAGTAATTATTTTTATGAATTGTTTTCAGAACTTGTTAAAAAATTTTTAAATAATTAAATAGTTTGAATGTTAAGCATTTATAGTTTGCAAGAGTTGGAGATTTTTTAATATTTAAGGCTTTTAGATATTATAAATAAACCATATCTTTATAATTATATCTTTAATGTTTAAAGCCACATCTTTAAGGATTAAAGCCACATCTTTAAGGATTAAAGTCATATCGTTAAGATCAAGGCCCTATCTTTAAAGTTTGCATTATCATTGTAATAAGATATGATTTCTGTTATTATATAAAGCGGTTACTTAAAGTAAAACAGATATATCTGCAAGTTCTTACAACTCTGAATGCTTATACAACTTATAAATCAGACTAATATATAAGTGATTGCGAAACTCATTCTTACAACATAGAATTTAGTAAAAATATACAAATAAGGGGTGACTCTGCGCCCCGCAATGGAACCCCGTTTTGTATATTTTTGATAAATTCGGAAGTTTTAGACAGCGTTTCGCAATCGTCTAAGACTAATATATAAAATAAGGAGCTGCAACATGATCGCATTAAAAGTCACAAATATTAAAAATTTTATGGCAAAACTACTGGCTTCCGAGGCTTTTGACCTCTTTATGCTGGAAGAAGCCTCGATAAGCACTTACAATACATTTGTAATAGACGGTCACCAGAACAAAGACTTTTATACGAAAGAAGAATGGGAAGATAAGGAAATCAGGCCCTACGATTTCAGCGCTTGGAAACAACTGCGCCCTATCTGCTACTCGCTTATAAAAGGCACTCATACACCGGTGGCTTTTAAGTTCATCCTTCACCTGCTGCCTGAACATACGGAGTCCCTTCTTGAAAAAAATGACACAAGTGTCATATCTTCTCAGCTTAAAGCGCTGGCGCTTACGATAAAATATGACGGCGCCACCCTCACCCTTATTACGGGAACCGCCTTCCACACTTTTACTATGGACAAAAGCATAGAAGGCATCTGGGACAGCGCCGTCAAACGTATACTCGACAAGCGGGAAATTTCATATGAGGAGTTATGAGCTTACCGATATCTCCCCTATTCGTTCGTCCTGTCGGATATGATACAAAATCAAGTTCATCACTTTACAGAGACGGAGCCGCTTTCCGTCTCAATTTGTACATTATGTAAACCATTGCCGATTTTTCCTACCTTCTCGGTATCTGAGTCAATTTCATACTCAACGTTTTCAAACGCAATTTTTAAAGATCCGTACTCACTATTTAACTTGAATAAAGTATCATCGGGTTTTTCCTTATATCTTATGTAAACTCCTCCCGACTTATTGGCTGCGGCTATATCGGTATCTTTGCCTGCATTAATTATATAAATATTGCCATACTCCGACTTAACATCCACATTTCCTGCCTCGACACCGTCCAACGTAAAAGAAGCCGAATCAGTTTCCATGACACCATTTAAGATGCGGCCTTTCGTGATCTCAACAGCGCCGGTTTTACTGTATATATCAGTATTTTCAGCAGTAAGTCCGTTAATATTTATACTGCCGCCTTCATTTTCGATATCAAAACCCGCGCAGTTAAATTGATCTAATCTTACATTGCCGTAGCCGTTTGTCATAGCATAATCCGCACAGGTGACATTTTTAAATTTTATACTTCCCGATTCATTTTCCTGCGAAAAGTTTCCGGCGCAGGCAACGTCTTCCAAATCTACGCCGCCATATTTATTATTAAGCGTAAAATCTCCGGTACAGGCTACGTCCGTCAGCTTTACATCCCCATACTCGCTGTTAAGAGCAAGTTCTTTACAGGATATGTCTTTTAAAAAAATTTCACCCGATTCATTCTGCAATTTTATGTCAACCATATTTTCTTTGGGAAGATAAAGAACCATCTCCCCGCCGATATTTTCATAAGTCTCCCATAAAAAAGGAACATTCACAGCGTTAGAGTCTTCTTTTATATCGATTGTGACGCTGTCCTGAGACTGACTGAACTTAACGGTATCATCGCTCCTTGTCATGCCATTGTAGCTTACGTGAATGTCATTATCCTCCGAAGGCAGCGCTTTAATATCCCATAATAATTCGTTATTAAGGGTTATACTTTCAACATCTCCTGCGGAAAAATCCTGCGTGCCGTTTATCTCATGCGTAAGCCTTCCGCCTTCATTATTTTCTCCGCTTACACCATATGCCCTCTCAACATATTCATTATAACTGTTTATGACGCACATTATCATTGCAAACAAAGCAACCAGAAAAATAAGTATAATTGACGCAAAATCATAGATATATTTAATATTTTCCTGCTTTTTTACTGTGCTTGCCAAAATCTCTACGCCCAGGAAAATAAGAATAACAGGCCATAATTTAAAAATTAAATCATAATTTAACTTTGGTTGTATCAGATGCGCCAAAAACATAACGCCATACAAAACCAACATAAGCCCACAGGTAACGGAGCCTACCCTTCTTTTGCGCAAGGTTTCCATTCGTCATCATTCCTTTCCAATATTACTATCCGCTTCTTCTCTTCTGTCATCGTCTTCTTTTTTATTGAATTCTTCCTTTTTATCGAGTTCTTCCTTCTTATCGAGTTCTTCCTTTTTATCGAGCTCTTCCTTCTTATCGAGTTCTTCCTTTTTATCGAGTTCTTCCTTTTTATCAAGTTCTTCCTTCTTACCCCTGATCATCCTGATTCCAAACCAGATTATGGCTATGCTGATTATGATACGAGGGATATCTTCGCTTATCCTATTTACCCAGTACACGAATTCATCGAAAAACTCTTCTCCACAGAGCATCGCCAGATAGTCCACTGCAACGTTCCACAGCATTACAACGCCCAATACGATCAACAAAATCGCAGCCGCCTTACGATAGTGTCCCACAGTGTATTCTTTTAACAAAGCAAATTCTTTTCCGTCCAAGCCAAAAAGATATCTGTCCTCAAGAGCCTGAAATTCCTCGTCGCTGAGCGAGCCCAGATTGTTAGCATGAAAAAAGCTGTATACATACACTATGGCGGGAATAAACATAAGTGCCCCTATATCCAACAGGCCCACGATCATAGACAGAACCGCAAAACTGCTCATAAGGCTTAGGCCCATATTCATAAAGCCCAGATACATTTCTCCCGCTCCCGGCAGAAACGAAAAACAAAATACCAAAAACCTATTCTTTTTCTTCTTCATTAAATTTTACCTCCATACGTAAAAAACTGTCTAATTTGCCGTTTATAAAATCCAGATACTCATCCATATGTTTATTTAGTTTATTTGTAAAACTCTCATCATATGCTTTTTTATCATCCTGACCGAATTTATGCTTATCTTCCACTTCATACCCGGACTTGGGTACATTTTTCTTTGATACATCTTCTGTGTCTGTCAAAGTGCCTTCCGATTCTTTTCCGGCTTCCTTATTCCATAAAATTTCTTCCGCATCCCTGATATCAATATCACCGGAAATAATACTGCGTCCGTTATTCTGCCATACGTTCAGATTATCAGGCGCAATCAGCATGATTCCCAACGCCGCCGCCGTAGCCACTACCACTTTCATACTGTAGGAAAACAACTGCAGATTTTTTCTGTATCTTCTTTTTTGACTAATCCGGTCAATTATTTCGTTTTTAAAACCTTTGGGCGGCCGCAACATAGGCTCTGCTTCAACAGAAGCGATAAGCGCTTCCAACGCTTCGTCCGTAAGATGATCGTCTCTTATATTTTTCATGCAATGTTCTCCTTTCTGTATATTTTTCGCAACATGCTCCTTGCCCTGTATATCTGCGTCTGAATGGTTTTTAACTTAACCCCTCTGCTCTTTGCTATCTCAGCCGCATCCATTTCATCATAGTAATAGGCTTTGGCTATCTCATTATAGGGGGTTCTTAGTTTGGCGCAGTTCTCCAAAAGCATTTCTTTTATCTCATTTTCCATATAATTTTCCATATAAACGCTTTCCGGAGTATCCGCCGCAGGAGCCGCCTTATCGTCATTTTCCAGATATACATCTTCCGTAGGTATGCTTCTGCGTCCGGAGGCGGACATATAATCAAGGCATTTATTTGTGGCTATCCTGCATATCCATGCTTTGGCATTGGCGCCGTCAAAGCTTTTTAAATGCTCATATGCGGAAAGAAAAGTCTCCTGCGCCAAGTCTTCGGCGGCAAAATAATCCGCCGTCATCTTATAGCATATGGAAAACACAAGATTCTGATAAGCATCGATCAACTCGGTCAACTGTTCTTCCCTGCGTATATGCCCACCCCCTTTCAGGATAAAGGATATATAAGTGATTGCGGAACTCCGATTTATGTCTTTGAGATTGTACAGATTTAACAAAACCCTTGCAGGCCGCTTTCGCTGCATTGAGCGCAGTAGCGGCACTAAGCTCGAAAATACCTCGCTAATTGCCGACGCGCTCAGAGCGCCTGCAATGGTGTTTGTTAAATCTGTACAATCAATATACATTGAGAGAAAGTTTCGCAATTACTTGTTTTTAATATCTTTATATATTATAACGGAGCGGGGGACGGATAATCTTCAAAAATATATGATTTATTTTATAAAAGGACAATATTTTCAGTCTCATACATACTCATAACATAAAAGAGCAGGAACATTGTTATTTTTTTAACAATATTCCTGCCCAATCTTATGCTATAAATATAAATCATCCACTCCGCCGCTTCTACATCTCAAGCTCTTTCTTAAGCTGAATATACTCGGCATATGCCATCATAAACGGCCCTACGCCTTTGGAATCGTCGGATACTATTTTTTCGGAAAGATAATATTCAACGCTTCCGTCTCTGGAAGGTTTATCCGCAGGCCCAAGTCCCGCCATATGGCAGATATCGATAAGATGAAGTTGACCGTCTTCCTCAACAAGTTTATTTTTAATAAGACTTTCCACGATCTCCATTCCCGAAGCCGCATATTTTTCTTTTGACAAAATTCCCATGCGGCAGGCTTTAATGATAGCGTAGCCTATCATTGTGCTTCCGGAAGTCTCAAGATAGTTGCCCTCCACATCGCCTCTGTCCACGACCTGATAGAAAAGCTTGCTCTCCTTGTCCTGATACTGCATTATCCCTTTATGTATAAGCTTGAAGATATCCTGAATCTTCCTGTACTGCTCGTAAATCTCAATACTCATCTTATCCAGAACATCTATAAGGCCCATGATATACCAACCCATGCTGCGCAGCCAAACATTTGCCGAACAGCCTGTGTCCTTATCGGCCCAGAACTGCACCTTGTCCTCATCAAAGGCGTGATAACAAAGCCCCTTCTTTTCATCATAAAGAAAAGCCTGAACATTTTCAAACTGCTTTACTATATCCTTATACTGCCCTTTTTTATCATATCTGGTCTCATATTCCATATAAAAAGGCTGCGCCATATAAAGGCCGTCGAGCCATACCTGATTGGGATACATCTGTTTATGTATAAAATTGCCGCACTCGCATCTGGGGTGCTTACGCAGAAAATCCATAGTAAACTCTATCGCCTTACGATATTTTTCATCGCCGGTCTTGTCATACATGAAAAACAAAATCTTACTGCAATTTATACTGTCAATGCTGAATTTGTCAGTCTGATAGTTAGCTATTGTCCCGTCCTCTCCGATCAACGGCTCGACATAATTCCTGATAAAATCGAAATATTTTTCGTCTCCGGTCGCTTCATACATTTTCTGAGCTCCTATAAGAACGCAGCCGTCCTCATAGTTCCAATATTTCTTATAAGGAGTATAGTCTTTCAGATATTGCCCTATATAATCTTCCGTCTTCATTTATAAACGCCCCTCCGATCATTTAAAACTTTCCTGTGCTACCATTATAACAAATCCTGAAAAAGTTTCCAACATTATCTTGATGTATTTTGTTGTATTTTACTATACTCTCTTCTTTTTCCAATATCCGGTCTTATATACTATGTATAAAAGCACTGCCGAGATGCCGTTACTGATAACAACGGAATACCACACGCTCCGCACTCCCATATGCAGCCAGACTTCGCATACGAAAAGCGTCGCAAAACGGAAAACCCACAGTCTCGCCGCATCGACTATCATAGTCACTTCTGTATGGCCGCTGCCCTGAAAAAGTCCCATGCTGGAATTGTAAACGCCGTTTGCAAAGCACCAGAAAGCCATAATGCTCAGGAAATCAGCCGCCATGCTTATTACCTCGGCATCATTGGAGAAAATTTTGACTACTGCGGTCGATATAGGCATACGCGAAAGTATCATACCTCCTACGAACAAAAATATAACACTTATGCGCATGGACAGGCGATACCCTTCTCTGGCCCTGTCATACTGTTCTGCACCCACATTTTGGCCCACAATAGTAGCCACCGCAGAGCCGATCCCGTTGCTTGGCAATGTTATCAGACCGTTGATTTTGTTTCCTATTCCATATGCGGCCATTGCCTGAGTTCCGTATTTAAGCACATTTTTCGTCATAAGCAAAAAACCGAACTGCATCGTGCTGCCGCCTATCGCAGTAGGCAGTCCCACCACAAGAATACTCTTTAACTTATCTTTTTCAAATTTAAGCTTTTTAAGCTGTAAATAAACATCTTTTTCCTTATTATGCAAAAGGATAAAGGCGATTATGGCAGGGACCGCCTTGGCGCTGACCGTTGCAAGCGCCGCCCCCGCGACTCCCATATGAAAGACCACCATTAGCAGGGGGTCCAAAATCATATTGATAATGATACCGCCAAGATTTAACAGCATAGGCCTGAAAGTGTCGCCCTGCGCCTGATTTATCGCAGTATACATATTCACCGTATATAAAAACGGCATATCCAATATAACAAGCTGCAGATAGGTCTTGCCATAGCTAAAAGTATCGCCGTCCGCTCCAAGCCACCTCACGATAGCAGGCGTGGCCAAGGCGCAGAATGCAGCGCAAAACAGCGAAAATATCAATGCGCAGGCAAAAATCTGATTGGCCATGCTCCTTGCCTCGTCATCCTTTTTCGCGCCAAGGAACTGTGAAATAAGCACCGAACCCGCTACCGTAATGCCCGAACCGAAATTTATCACAATATTCTGCATGGGCGTAACCAGGTTGATTGCGGCAAGCTCTTCGGTTCCCAACTTCCCCAACCAGTATGTATCCGTCAGATTATACATAGTCTGAAGGAAACTGTTGATAACGACCGGAATGGTCAATATCATTATCGCCTTAATAAGACTTCCGCTAAGCAGTATCTCTCTGTTATTCCTTTTAGCCATTTTCACAACGCGCCCTCGCTTGTCTGATATTTTGTCATCTGACCGGATATTTTTATTATCCGCCGATATATGATATATTTTAATAAATCCATTTCACATTTTCTTATCATTTAATCAGATTATACGGCATAAATTTATGAAAATATGACATGAAACGATTTATTATATCACCGATAATCGGGAAACCCATTCCCATCTTATATTCTTATATTATGAAGTGGGGGTTTAAACGTTGTTTCTACAGCTTGTACTTTCTAAAGCTTATATTTTCTTAAGCTTGTACTTTCTACACCCATAATTTCTACAACTTATAATATATAAATCTTATAAATTCAACATAAAGCGGCTTTGCGCCCGCATAGCCGTACATTCCGACCATTGCGCCCGTAAAACGCTTGCCAAACGAAATGCCCTCGTCGCACAGATAATACACGTTTGAAAGTTTGGCAGCGGTTTTCTCCTCAAGGCCCGCCGCGCCGTCCGCCGATATTAAAGCCGCTTCGCTTGACTGAGCGTCTTTGCCTGCCCGGGCATAATAAAATCTTCTGTTAAGATATTCAGTCTCAACGCCCAACATATAAATTTCTCCCGCGGGCTTATCAACATATTCTTTATCATGACATATATCGGTCTGTCCGATATGCTCTCTGACCTGTAAAAAATATCTGCCGTCTTCCCTTTCTTCCCTTGAGAAAAAGAAACATACCCACGTATTTTCATCATAATAACAGGTAATGCCTGCCTCCTGTCCCTCATCAAGCTCAGGAACTTCAAACGCTGCCTCCGCCTTAAAGCAAAAATCACACTGCCTTCTGACAAGTATGTTTCTGGCCTTTACGCTGGAAAGCGGCTCACTGCTTCCTTTTAATATAAGCCTGCCGTCCCTGAAGCTTATGGCGCCTTCTTCCGGCGGCCTCGGCGTGATAAAATCCTTTGGTAATCCGTCGTAAAATGTATATTCATGTTTTTTGACTTTATTAGTCAACATTCCTTGCAGAAAGTCGCCATTTAATGACACATTTGTCATATATCCTTCGGGCTGTCCATCACCCAGACTTGTTTCTCCCTTATTTTCGCCGTTTTTATCTGACACTTGTGTCATATTTGATTGACTCATTGCAGCATCCGATATACCGAACGAGTCAACCGCTTTTGTGACTGATTTTTGATCTAATTTGGGGACTGATTTTGGAGCTGATTTTTGGACTGATTTTTGGGCTAATTGGGGGACTGGTTTTTGGGGCGCTTTCGGCAGGTTCGGTCTTATCTGAAGCACGCTTGGCCCATTCAGGTTATTCACTATCGGCCAGCCGTCCGCAGTCCATGTTACGGGATCGAGCGCCGTTTCCCTTCCAAGTATGCTGTACTTACCTTCCAGCTTCCTGCCACACAGATATACCATATACCACTCCCCGTTCTGTGTACAGACAAGTTTTCCATGTCCGCAGCGTTGTATAGCCGCTTTGGGATCGGTCTGCGTCATTATCGGATTGTACGGGCAAGGCTCATAATTTCCCATAAGCTCCCTGCTTCTTGCAACCGTAACTCTGTGTCCCGGACCAGTTCCGCCCTCCGCCAATATGAGATAATAATATCCGTCTTTTTTTATAAGATGCGGGCCCTCAGGCGCACGTTTATGGTCGCCGTAATATAGCATGACCGGTTCGGTCAATTTCCTTTTACAGTCGCTGCTCAGCTCGAATATCCTCGCGCCTCTGTTTAAAAGCATATAATGTCTGCCGTTTTCATGAAAAATAGAAGGGTCGATTCCGTCCTCATCTATTATTGCCGGCTCGGAATACGGGCCTTCAGGTTTGTCAGAAGACACCACTATCTGCCTTCTGTATACAGTGCCGGTATCATTCAGCCTGTATGTGGCGGTTATATAAAAAGTCCCGTTATCATAAGAAATATCGGGTGCCCAGTAACCTCTTCCGCCTTCCAACTCATCTAACATAGCCCACCTGGGATTCGTTATGGCATAGCCGATTATATCCCAGTTCACCAAATCTTTGGAATGTGAAACCGGAATACAGGGAAAATATATAAAAGAGGAATTTACCATATAATAGTCATCCCCCACCCTTACAATTGACGGATCGGGAAAAGTCCCCGTGCGTATGGGATTATGGTACATATCTTCATAGGCCGCCCCCACGCGCTTTTCATAATAGGCAAGCAGCTCCTTATGCCCCATTTCCCATGCTATCTGATAGGGCGTAATCAAATTTATATCCGCAGAAGTTATATCCATTCCTACCTTTTCCACAAGATATCTGTTGAGCTCCACATTTCCCGACATCGCGGCATAATGAAGAATGTTGCGGTTCTCATCATCCACCGTATTCATACTGGCCCTGCTGTACTCAACTATATACTTCACGATCGGGAAATTGCCCAGCTTGGCCGCATACATGAACAGAGGAAGCCCGTCTTTCGTCTCTCCTTCAATACTGCTGTTATCTCGCGTTATTATATCGATCACATCTTCCAAACTCTGCGCCTTTATCGCCTGCTCTAAATCCATTTTACCCTCCATTATAAAAATTCTTTGCAAAACAGCCCCTGCTTCGAGCGGTCAGTTCTTCTTTCACACTTGCTTGAAGTGAATATACTCAAAGTCCGCATATCCGCCTTTTTCCTGCGCTTCCAACACATTCGCGAAAAGGCCTATCTTAGCCCCCACCCACGTATGATCGGAAGGCATAAAGTCCGTCTGAACATTTATCCTCTCATTACCGTCCAGACTATAATACATCTTAAATGCCGGACTATCGCCGTTTTTTTCCATAACAAATGTTATATAAAGCTTATCTTCATCTTCCGCAAGTGTCCTAAGCGGAGTATACTTCTCCTTAACATTACCGTCCTTATCATCATAAGCTTCGGCAAACACAACGGTCTTTTCACCGTTTATGACTCTGACCGCTACATAAGCATAGTGGCCGCCCATCATCACCATGCCCGCCTGCTCGTTTTCCGACAGCGCCGTCATATGTAAAAGAGCAGTCGCCTCAAAATACGGACACACAAGCTTCTGAGTCAATACATTGGGACTCTCCCACAATATCGGTTCATCCTTTTTAGAAGGATTCAGCGCATACAGCCTTAAATAATTGACTCTTTCAGTCAATGAATAAAAACCTTCTTTTTCGTTTCCAAGCCACTGCCACAACAGATTGAGGTTATCACTGTTAAAATCATCCGAAGCTTCAAGTGAAGAAACCTCATCACTAATTCCCGTATTGGGCTTTTTGTATACCTCGCAAGGCTCTCCACAGCCGTCTTTGGCATTTATCCCGATAACCGGCCAGTCATTCTCCCAGACTACCGGCTGCATATGCACAATGCGCCCGTACAGTCCCCTGTCCTGAAAATGCAAAAACCACTCGTCGCCGTTTACGGTATCTGTCAAGCCACCCTGATGAGGGCCATTTATACTGCTATTTCCCTGCCGCATTACTATCTTTTCTTCATACGGCCCGTAAATATTGCGGGAACGCAGCGCCGTCTGCCAGCCCTGCTTTACCCCTCCCGCGGGAGCCAGGATATAATAATAACCGTTTCTCTTATATACCTTAGGCCCCTCTATGGTAGGCTGAGTCTCCACACCATTAAATAAGATATGATCCTCTCCGATTGCCTTAAACCCGTCATAAGACATAGGAAATATTCCTAGACAACTCTTAAAACCGATGCGGCTCTTGGCGTAACCGTGAATCACATACGCCTTTCCGTCCTCGTCCCAAAAAGGACAGGGATCAATAAGACCTTTACTCTCAAGAACCATAACCGGTTCGTCCCATTTCCCCAAAGGATCTTTTGTACTTACCATAAAAATACCCTCGTCCGGCATTCCGTAATATATATAATAACGCTCGTTATGATATCTGATCGCCGGAGCCCATACACCTTTTGCATGCTGAGGAATATCATAATTCTCATAATTTATCTTATCCAAAGCATAATTTACAAGCTTCCAGTTCACCAAATCTCTGGATGTCAGAATAGGCAGTCCCGGAATATAATTAAAACTGGACGCAGTCAGATAATAGGTATCTCCCACTCTTATTACATCAGGATCGGAAAAATCCGCAAACAGAACCGGATTTTTATAATTACCGTCCTCTAAATCCGCTTTCCACAAATGCTCCATAATTTCCACCTCTTTCTATATATAATCAGACATTTGCGAAACTCTCTCAACGTATATTGATTGTACAGATTTAACAAACACCATTGCAGGCGCTCTGAGCGCGTCGGCAATTAGCGAGGCATTTTCGAGCTTAGTGCCGCTACTGCGCTCAATGCAGCGCAAGCGTGCCTGCAAGGGTTTTGTTAAATTTGTACAATCTCGATAACGTAAATCATAGTTTCGCAATTACCTTATAATTATAATGAAAATGGCTCAGGTCAACACCCAAGCCATTTTAATCTTAGATTAAATCTTCAAGTAAAAGTTCCTCATAAATCCCGCCTAATTCCTTAAGACCTCTCGCAATACAGCCTGCATACGCTACCGCGCCCGCATACTTAAGATGCGTATTGTCCGTAAGTCCTTCCATATGATATGGATACTTACCTGCAGGTAAATGCATATACCAGTCCTTAGAGGCTTCGGCTCCTATCCTCTGCAGTTCTGCGCGGCTCATAGCGTTAAGATCTATCAGCGGCACATCCAACTTCTTAGCCGTCTGCTTCATAGCTTCCACATATTCGCTGTGGTCAAATGCTGCCGTAAGGCTCGGATCTATGAAATTTCTTCTCTCAACAGGCGTTATTATCACAGGATACGCCTTTTTATCTCTTGCCACATTCACAAACTTCTCAAGGTTTACCATAAACTCTGAAAAAGGTTCCGTATATCTGGCAGGATCGTCTTTCTTTTCATCATTGTGTCCAAACTGGATAAAAAGGAAATCTCCCTCACTTATGTTATCATAAATAGGCACCAGTCTCGACTCATCAATGAAACTCTTGGTACTCCTGCCATTCTTGGCATGATTTGAAATCTTTATCTCAGGCTTTATGAACAGATTAAACACCTGACCTATTCCGGTCTGTGGATATGTTTTTATGCTGTTATACTGTACGGTAGAATCACCGGCCCAATATATTGTTGCCATTGAATGCCTCCAAGTCTGCTATTATTCTTTAACCGCACCGATATTAACACCGGTTACAAAGTATTTCTGTAAGAACGGATACAATGCCATGAACGGAAGGATAGCTGCGATGATACCTGCGTTGAACAGGGTCGTCTGCGATACATGATATGCAGTTGACGGAGTATCGCCATCCATGATCATGTTTCTCAGTTTATACTGGAAGTTTACCTGTGTAGGGTCAGTTATGTAAATCTTAACCGTGGTGTAATCATTCCAAACAGTAACCGCGAACATCAAACCGATCGAAGCCAACGCTGCTTTTGAAAGCGGAAGCACGATCTTAAAGAATATACCCATAGGCGAGCATCCGTCCAGTTTAGCCGCTTCATAAAGGCTTCCCGGTATACCTTCAAAGAAGTTCTTCATAAGTACGAAGTTATAAACATTAACGCCATGTTTAAATACCAACAGCCACATATTGTTTACAAGACCAAGTCTCTTCATTACCAAGTATTCCGGAATCATACCGCCGGAGAAGATCATCGTAAACAATAAGATGTATGCAAGCATCGCGCGTCCCGGAAGATCTTCCTGCGCAAGCACATAACCTGCGAGCGTTGAAAGCATCAGACCAAGTAATGTTCCGAATACCGTAGTGATAACGGAGTTAAGGAACGGCTGATACAACAGTTTAGTCTGAATGATCGTCTTATATCCGTCAAGAGTAAACTTGTTAGGCCAGAGTTGGAACTGATAAACGCCTACGGCATTCAGGGAGTCGATCAAAACCTTCCATATAGGAACCAAAACTATTAAACCTATAATTATAAATACAATATAATTGACTAAGTCAAATACTTTTATTTTCTTTTTCATACCTCTACCTCCTATATGATGCCGCGGCCGCGTACCTTCTTACTTATCTGGTTACAGATAATTACCAACGCACCACCGACCAATGATTTGAACAAACCAACCGCTGTGGTGTATCCGTAGTTAGGAAGGGCTATAGCAAATGACTGACGATAGATATATGTAGAGATAACATCTGATACATCATAAACTGCATTGTTATAAAGTACGAATACAGATTCAAACATATTCATAACTTTTGCAAGGTTCAGAATAAGAACCGTAACGATCGTATTCATCAGAGCAGGAATCGTGACATAACGTATCTTCTGCATACGAGTAGCGCCGTCGATATCGGCTGCTTCATACAATTCAGGATTGATACCTGAAAGCGTTGCAAGGAAGATGATAGTTCCCCAACCTGTCTCTTTCCAAATATTTATGAGATAGAATATCGGCCTCCACCATCGGCTCTCTGCCAGGAAATAGATTCCTGCCTGATCCTGAGCTATTAATCCCAGATCTTTCAACCAACCGTTTACCATACCTGTACTCGAAGGAGAAAGCAGCAAGCTGAAGATCGAAGCAACAACCGCCCATGACATAAAGTGAGGCAGATAAATAACCGTCTGCAATGTCTTCTTTGCAAGAAGATTGCCCATTTCATTTAAAAAGACCGAAACAACTACCGATGTAATGGTAGTAATAATCAATTTCATAATACTCAACTGCAATGTATTCTTAAAAGCAACCCAGAAGGCGTCTGTTGAAAACATCTTTGTAAAATGGTCAAAGCCGATCAGTTTCGGCGTACCAACAGGTTTATAATCATATAAAGCATAGCGTATACCCAACATGGGCCAGTAATTCATGATAATAACTGTGATCAATACCGGAATGAACATTATGTAATAACCCCGGTTATTCCAAATACGGATTCCTAACGGTTTCTCACGCACTGCTACACCCGTAGACGTAACTACTTTCTTATTTTTTTTCATACCGTTCTCTTCCTTTCTCATGCCTAATACATTATCCCCATTATTTTCAGTCACCGGAATAATAAAATGACCGGAAATTTTGATTAATATAACTGATATGCCCCACTATCCTAATCCCTCAAAGAATCATGAGTCAATTAAACAAAATCCATATAGATATCCATTTAATGATAGCTGCCCTGCCAAAGCAGAACAGCTATCAGATTAACAACTATTCTTTTTCAGCCAAAATTATTCTGCTGAGTTAAGTTCTTCTAAGATCGTATCGATGGTGCTGCCAACTGTAGATACATATGTCTCCATAGCCGCATCAACGTCGCCGCCCTTTGTAACTACATCTGTAATGCATGCAAGCTGTGCATCATAAATGTTACCTGTTTCATTTGTATATGTCTCAGATGTAGGTGAAGCAGGAGCGTCTACACAGTTCTCTGTGAAGAACTTGTTACCTTCTGAAGCAAGTTCGCTTGTATCTTCAAAGCCGTTTGTTAAAGGACAGATAACAAGCGCGGGATCGATAAGGTTCTTCTTCCAAAGTGTGTTGGAATCGTTCGGTGAAGGTTTTAAGTGGAACTCACCGTCAGCATACTCGTAAGATTTCTCGTTCTCTGTACCGGGGTTGGTTACGAAAGATTCAGCCTTGGTTGACCAGTGAACATCTTCTGCGCCATAGGTCCAAAGTGTCTGAACTTTGTCGCCGTCCATCATTGTCTCGATAAGAGTATCGAATACAGCCTGCTCACGAGCGTCGTCTCCGTCGCCGTCATCAATGATAACCCAAACAGGAGCTTCTCTGTTGAGGTAACCGCCCCAAGAGTCTTTGATCTCCTGGATAGGAGCCAGTTCAACAAGGTCAGCGTCAACTTCGTTCTTGATAAGGTTATCTGTAAGTGTCTGATACCATGTACCTGCCCAGTATGCAAAAGCGCCTGCTGCGCCGGTCTGGTCATTTGAGAACCATTTCTCACGAGCGATCTTGGTAGAAGCCGTAAGTGATTCAGGATCGATAGCGCCGTCTTTGTATGCCTGCTGTAATCTGAGGAGCGCTTCCTTGGTAGCATCTGACTGGAAGCCGTCTACCCATGTACCGCTCTCATCCTGGTAGATTGCCGGGAAAGCATCCTGCCAGAATTCAGGCAGATAGTTGATCCAGGGAGCTTCATTTCCCATAAAGCCTGCTGCGATAACACCATAGGTATCACCTGTGGTTCCGTTACCGTCAGGATCTTCATTGTGGAATTTAAGAAGCATATCATAGTAATCGTCATATGTCTTGATGTCTTCTGCTTTAAGTCCTACAGCATCAAGCCATGCCTGCTTAACATAAGTTACGCAGCCGTTACCATAACCATAAGCAAAACCGTAAAGTCTGCCCTGGCTGTCCTTCAAGTTCTCATTTACTGAAGGAAGAGCCATTCTCTCCTGGAAATCCGCATTGTCATATGCGCTTCCCATATCCCAGAGGAGTCCTGTAGGCGCATACTGTTTGAACATAGCTGCGGGCATGATCATCGCATCCGGATAATCGCCGCCTGCGAAAAGACGACCAACTGCGTCAATGTAACCTGAGTGGTCTAACTGCTGGATAACCAGATCGACCGGATGACCCAATGACTCAGCTACAGCGTCTTCCCACTGAGCTTCAAATTCAGGCTGGCCATTGTCAAGTGTTGCAGTTAAAGTACCGTCTACTACTATGTTAAGGGTATCCAACTGATAATCGCTTGCAGCAGCTTCGCCCTCGCCTTCTGCCGCCGTATCGCCTGCTGCATCAGTTGATGCTGATGAATCCGCAGGTGCGTCTGTTGATGTGTTGCTGTCATCGGCTGCAGGTGCTTCTGAGTCACCGCCGCCGCATCCTACTAATGCAGCTACCATAGAAGCTGACAAAAGTAAGGAAACTAATTTCTTTTTCATATTAACCTCCTTATAAAATAAAATAGATTTCCAGATGTATATATCTATACATCATAAATACATTATATAGCCATGACTATATTTAGTCAAGAGGTACAAAATTTTTATTTTTTTATAAAAATCTTATGATAAATTGTCTACAATATGCCTAAAATATTCGGTTTTTTTTATACATATTTATATTTTGACACATCCGTTCATTATATTAAAATTTGCCGCCATATAATTTTTTACATAATTTAATTTAACCAAAAATCCGTAATTGTGATATTATATAATATGATAGAGCATCAATGCATGCAAACCGCCAGGTAATAGATAATAGGTAATAGTTAATTGCGAAAGGAGAAACCGATATGCTGACATTTGAAAAAGCGCTTCCCGAAGAAACAGGTATACCGATTGACTGTATCAGTCATTTTGTAGACAGGCTGTACAAACGCGGGATTCCCATGCACAGCCTTCTTTTAATGCATAAAGACAAGCTTATTTTTGAAGGATATTATAAACCCTGCAGCGAAGCCTCCCTTCACCGTATGTTTTCAATAAGTAAAAGTTTCACCTCGATAGCGATAGGTCTGCTCGTTGATGAGGGGAAAATAAATTTGGACGATCCTATAATAAAATATTTTCCGGAAAAGCTTCCCGAGAAGGTACATCCCTGGATAGCTTCGATGACGATAAGAAACATGCTCATGATGCGCACCTGCCATGCATCCACCACCTATAAACTGAATATGCAGTCCGACTGGGTGGAAAGCTTTTTTACCACTCCTCCGACGCATCCCGCCGGAACCGTCTTTCATTATGATACGTCTTCGGCTCACACGCTCTGCGCTCTTGTGGAAAAACTCACAGGTATGGACATGCTTTCTTATATTAAGAAAAAACTAAGCATACTCGGACTTTCACAAGACTCATATATGTTAAAAGATCCTTTCGGGGTATCGATAGGCGGTTCAGGACTTGTCGCGCATTCAAGCGACCTTTTGAGATTCGGATATTTCATCGCTCACAGAGGAATGGTTGAAGGAAAGCAGTTGATTTCACCCGAATATATCGACATGGCAGTATCGAAACTCACCGAAACCACCGTCACCGCTCCCAATATAAGCGAAGCGCAAGGCTACGGTCTCCAGTTCTGGCGCGGCGAAAAAAACGGATACACCTGCTACGGAATGGGCGGGCAGCTCATCATATTTCTGCCTGATTATGAGCTGATATGCGTTACCACAGCCGATACACAGGGCATAGGCGGCGGCAACCAACAGATATACGACGCCCTTTATGAAGAGATACTTCCATATATAAATACAACGCCGCTTACCCTGACCGATGAATTGACTGACCGACTCAGTAAACGTTTGCAGGAATTACAGTCTTCGCTGCAGATAGAACCGTTGGCCACCGCTCCCATACCTGCAGACGCTGCCCGCATAAACGGCAAAACTTTCAAGGTCCTTACTAAAAACAGCGATTTTGAAAGTTTCTGCCTTAATTATGACACGAGTGTCATAAATTTCTCCGAAGACGGCCGCGTCGCAGATAATGAAAATAATATAAATAATACAAAACCGTCGGGAACACTCTCTTTTATATATAAGGGAGAAAACTACAGCGTATATTTCGGAACAGGCTGTATGAAAACAGGCAAGTTCCCCATTAACGGCTTAAATTACTGTGCAAGTGCAGCCTGGCTATCCGACGGCACCTTCTATATCAAAGCCCACATAATAGACTCATACGTCGGCAGCGTACACTTTCAGCTTTCTTTCGGAGAAGACGACCTTACCATATTTATGCGTAAAAAAGAAGAAAGCCTCTTTAAAGAATTTGAAGGGCATCTCTACTGTAAAAGTTTCTCCGGTAACTGATATTTATTGATCAGCAATTAACAATATATTATAAAGATTAACAATCATATAGTGCTTAGCAATTAATATAATGCTTAACAATTAATTATAATGCTTAACAATTAATTATAATGGCCTATATTTATTTTTTCATTTTAGGGCTGAATATCAGGCTCGCCAGATAAGCAAAAATAAGGGCCGCGCTGCAGCCTACCGCTCCGTTGGTAAAACCGCCTTTAAATAAGCCTATAAAACCGTCCTGGTCAACGGCTTCTTTTACGCCTTTCATAAGGATATTACCATATCCAAGCAGCGGTACGCTTGCGCCCGCCCCTGCGAATTCCATAAACGGCTCATACCAGCCAAAAGCGCTGATAACCGCTCCGAGACATACAATAAGCACCATTATGCGCCCCGGAAGCATTTTAGTCTTTTCAAGCAATATCTGAGCCAACGCACAGATACCGCCGCCCACGCAGAAAGCAATTACATAATCCATTTTCATGACCTCTCTTTAAATAATTAATTATGTAATATTTTCTGCACTTTTATGGATTTTATACGCTTCCTTATGCTTTTACGCCTTTTATGAAGCTATGCTCAGCCCAGATACGCTATGACTTCTACCTCACAAAGCACAGCCTTTGGAAGATCTTTGACCGCAACGCAGCTTCTTGCCGGTTTTTCCGTAAAATACTTTTCATAAACTGCATTGAACGCTGCAAAATCCGCCATTTCAGCCAGAAAACAGGTAGTCTTTACTACCTTGCCGTAATCCGCTCCGGCCGCTTTTAAGATCTCGCCCACGTTTTTCATAACCTGCTCGGCCTGTTCGGTAATATCTTTACCCGCTATCTCACCGGTAGCGGGATCGATCGGGATCTGTCCCGATGCGTACAGCATATCTCCTGCAATTATTCCTTGTGAATAAGGCCCGATCGCCGCCGGCGCCTTGTCTGTTGAAATTTTCTTTAACATAGTCTTTACCTCTCTTTTCATATTATAATCAGACATTTGCGAAACCGTTGCTAAAGCTTCCATATATTATTCATCAAACCCTACTTTTACATAGAAGCCCCTGTCGTTTTGGATTATCTCAAGGACTTCTCCTTCTCTTTTTAACAGCCTTTCGTTAAACGGAAAATTTCCGGACATGGCAAGCGAGGGATCGATGGTATAATAATAACTGCTGGGCAGCACACCCTCAGTTATGGTAACATGATCCCCTGCCTTAAGCAAGCCGGAACGCTCCATTTTAAATTCCATTTCACGCATTTTAACTCCTTTTGTTTTGCAGCATAAAATAAAACCACAGCAAATCCCTTACATCATAGTTTGCTACATATTAACTATATCCTCAACGGAATATTCCGGCTGCTCATACTTCTCTTTTGTATAATCACCGTTGCCTCCATTGTCATACTCTTCCAGATATCGCGCCATACCAAGCGGCCCTAATGCCTTAACCAATGCTTCTGTTCCAATACGCCTTATATCTCCAGGTTTCATTAAATCAATCGATACGTCCATCTTCGTCCACCTCCATAACAAAGTCAATCGGATTCATTACTTTAATGCTTAATTTCAATCTTTTACACGCATTCAGGAACTTTATATCTGTAGTCAACAACAAATCCACAAATGTCTCCGCGCTTGCCAGATGTAAACTGTCGAAAGCTTTTATATTCGCATGTTTCCTGATCTCTGTTGCTCTTGCAACGATTGAATCATTCAACTCAACGCTGCCTTTAATAACAGCATAATATAAGCCTTCTACGCTTTTTGCCTTATCAGGATCAATGATCTGCCTGATCTCCCTTTCAAGAACACCGGAACCATATATTTCATATTCACCGTCAAACGCTTTTTGCAATATCAATAAGACAGCTTCTCTTTCCAGATAATTTTTAATATTTCGCCTGTCATCAAATGGGCGGTTATAACAACAATTATCCAAATATATTTTCAAGTTCTTACCCTCCCTAAATTCCGGCTCTGAAAATATACTATCATAAATCAAACACTTAAAAGGAGATATCGACCGACATATATCAATCTTAAATTTCTGTTATTTTCTGCATCTTATAATCAGATTTTATGAACGTCTGCTTCTCATAATGCTTCGATCACAACCCCATGCGCTATCGCAGGTATCGTCTTGCCCTCGTTAAAACTGGTCTTGCTGAGCAGCGCTCCTGTCGGCAGGAAAAGCACCCTTTTCCACACGCCTTCTTCTATCTTTTTGAGGATATAAGCCGAAAGCGTAACAGCCGCGCAGCCGCAGCCCGAGCCGCCTGCATTGGTATCCTGCTTCTCGCTGTCAAAAATTTCCATGCCGCAGTCCATATGCTGTTTGCTTATATCTGTCCCATCTTCTTTTAACAGTTCAAACAAAAGCTTCTGCCCTACACTGCCAAGATCGCCTGTGATTATTTTATCATAATCTTCCGGTTTTCGTCCAAAATCCTGAAGATTATTTTTAATTGTATCGGCGGCGGCAGGAGCCATGCAGGCGCCCATATTCATCGAATCCTTAATGCCGTAATCCATTATTTTGCCAAAAGTCACGCCGCTTACACGGGCGCGCGGTTTTTTCTCCTGCTCTCTTGTGAGCAGGAATGCGGCGCTTCCCGTCACGGTCCAGGTTGAAGACAACGGGCGCTGGTTTCCGTATGCCAATGGAAACCGAAATTCTTTCTCGGCGCTAGCAAAATGGCTTGAAGTCACGCAGACCGCCTTATCCACGAAACCTCCGGCAACGCTCATACTGCCTAACGCAATCGAAAGCCCGCTCGTCGAACAGGCTCCGAAAAGCCCTATGTGCGGAGTTTCAAAAGAAGCAAGTCCAAAGCTGCTGGCTATTGACTGACCCAGTAAGTCACCTGCAAAGATCAGCTGTAAATCCTCTTTTTTCATTCCTTCTTTATCCAAAAGAAGCTGTATTGCCTGTTTTTGCAGGCTGCTCTCCGCCTCCTCCCAAGTCTGCGCGCCGAACATATCGTCCTGCTCCACTTTGTCAAAAAGTTTCCCCATAGGCCCCTGTCCTTCTTTTTTACCCACTATGGACGCGCTGTTTACTATATATGGCGGATTATCAAACTGAATACTCTGTTTACCTAACATTTGCAAACTCTCCTTGTCATTATACTACTTTTTAGGCATTTGCGAAACATTCTCAACGTTTCCGAATTTAGCAAAAATATACAAAACGGGGTTCCATTGCAAAAGCAAAACAAGTATTGCTCGCAGAGTCACTCCTTATTTGTATATTTTTACTAAATTCTGTGTTGTGAGAACTAGTTTAGCAATTATCTATTGAAGTTTAGTATGTCAAAATGTCGGGTAAATATGCAGTTTTCATAATATTAATAAAAATCCGACACACCACTGCTTCGGATGCGTCGGATTTATTGTTAAATTTTTAACAATTATTTAGGTCTTACCGTCAGTTTCCTTATGTGTCCGTCTTCCGTCACTTCGCGGACGGTCGCGATCGCCATTATGTTGTAGCCGCCGAAGTTTGCTATAAATTCAGCCTGCTCGTCATTTACGACCTCAGCTTCCATTATGGAATACTGGCGGAAACCGAATTTGTTGCGGAAGAACATGTTAATGGCTTCTTTTCCGTATATATGATATTCTTTCTGCGCAGATGAATTGGTACAATAATCGCTAAGTACACCGTCTTTGCTGAAAAGTTCGGCAAGGCCGGCGAAATCTTTATTTTCCATAGCTTCTACATATTTTTCTATAGGTTTCATATTAATCCTCCATTCTTACTCGACTGCGAAGCCCCACTAAAAAAACAGGTGCTTTCCGCAGGCATAAATATAATCTGATATTATGATCAAAATATTAATATACTTTTTCGGAATTAAGCAGCGCATCCGTTCCGCCGTCCACGAACATTACATTTCCGTTCACTCCTCTGGCCTTGTCGGATGCGAGGAAGATCATAACCTCAGCTATCTCATCGGCATCCATCAGACATTCCTGACCGTATTTGGTGGGAATGGGAAGCGCGTTAAGAGCCATCTTTGCAGAGGTGCTCATTGTCGCAGTCATTGCGGTATTTACGTTTCCGGGAGCAATGGCATTGATGCGGACGCCGTTGGCCGCCCATGTGGAGGATACACGTCTTACCCATCTTGCAAGCGCATATTTGGTGGAAACATAAAGTGAATTGCCGACGCTCAGATTGGAAGAATCCATCTGGGATACCAGTTTAAGTATTCTCTTTTCATCGCCTATATTATTTAAAAGGTCAGCGATATCCATACGTCCCGCGCCCTGTGAAATGGTATTGGACGCGGTAACTACACAGCTTCCCTGTTTTTTCTTAAGCAGATCATATGCGCCCGTTGCGAGCGCGATAGTGCCGAAATAGTTAAGTGAAACAATGAGCGGAAGATTGCCGCAGGCCCCTGATACACCGGCGTTACAGATAATGCCGTCAAGCCCGTCGGGACACATTTGATTAAGTTTTTCCACCGCTTCTTTTCTTCCTTCTTCGGAAGCAAGATTGACGCAGATGTCTCCGTCTTTTAAGTCAATGTTTACAACCTGATTTCCCCGTTCGATCAACAGTTCTTTTGCTTTGGCGCCGATACCGCTTGATGCGCCTGAAATTGCGTATACACCCATTTTCTGATCCTCCGTTTCTTTTTTTGGATAAACTCAGATAACTCCGCAAAAATTTATCCGGTTAATATTTCCAAGTCCGTTTTTTTGGACTTGATTTATGTTATGATTTCATTATAATTAAACTTAAGGATTTTAAAATATCCAGATTAAAACAAAATAAGGATACCAGATCATGCTTACATATGACTTGACAAACAGGGGCAGAAGCTCCTTATATGAATACCTGTATCAGAAAATACGCGACGATATCATACTAGGCAATATCGAACCCGAAGAAAAGCTTCCCTCCAAGCGCTCTCTTGCCGACCACCTGAAAATCAGCATCAAAACTGTCGAAAACGCATACGCTCAGCTTTTCGCGGAAGGCTATATAACTTCCATAGAGAAAAGGGGATATTATGTAAACCACATTGCGCAGACCAATGTAATTTCCTCACCTCTTTCTTCTTTCAGTTCAGAACGCCGCAAAGAAAAACCTCTTGCCGACTTTACCGCCAACAGCGCCTGCTACGATATGTTTCCGTTTTCTCTCTGGGCGAAAGTAATGCGCGAGACTTTGAGCGACTATGACAACACCCTGTTAAATTCCCTTCCTTTTTACGGAATAGACAGACTAAGGGAAGAAATCGCAAAATATCTGTACCGTTTTAAAGGAATGGATGTATCTCCGGAACACATTGTAATAGGCGCCGGAACCGAATACCTTTACAGTTGTATAGTACAGCTTCTTGGCGGAAAGGCTGTATACGGTGTGGAAAATCCGGGTTATCACAATATTGTCAGGATTTACGAAGGGCACCGAATGCCCTGGGAATACATAGATATAGATGAATGCGGCCTTGATGTGAAATGTCTGCGCAATAAGCCGGATGTGAGCGTCATTCACGTTTCGCCCGCGCATCATTATCCCGCAGGTCTTGTCATGCCTATGGAGCGAAGACGGGAACTTCTTGACTGGGCCGCCGAAGAAACCGAACGTTATATTATTGAAGACGACTTTGACTGCGAACTGCGCTGCAGCGCCACTCCCCTTCCGGCTATGAAGACGCTTGACCGCAGCAACCGCGTCATCTACATCAATACTTTTTCCAAAACTATGATACCTTCTCTGCGGGTAAGCTATATGATCCTTCCCGAGAAACTGATGGAGCGCTATATTTCCACCATGGATTTTTATTCCTGTACCGTATCGGGATTTGAACAGCATGCTCTTGCGTCGTTTCTTGAACGAGGATATTTTGAAAGGCATATCCGCCGCATGACCCTCTATTACGAAAAACAGCGTCAAAAAGTGCTTGCAATGTTTAAAAGATCTAATTTAAGCAAAATATCCGGCATATATGAATATGCTGCGGGAACTTATTTTTTTCTTAAAGTAAATACTTCCTTAAGCGATGTCGAGATTAAATGGAATGCCAGAGAACGGGGAATACTTTTAAACTGCCTGTCCGAATATTATTATGTAAACCAACAGGAGCATAACTCCACTCTTATAATCAATTATTCCAATATCGGAGATAAAGAACTGGAAACGGCTATCGCAAAGTTGGAAGAAATATTTTCGGTCTGAACAGAAACAGGCATTTGCGAAACGCTATCTAAGGATTCCGGATTTAGCTAAAATATACAAAAAGGTAAACGGCAAAGGAACAAAAAGGACCCTCGTACAAATCTCAGGCAAACCGTACTTAAAAAAATACATTTATTTGAATAAATCATCTTGTATATAAGCAAGAATTTTTGTATAATTTTACTATAATGCAGTTGTGTTTTGCCGATTATATGAGCAAACAGACTGAAAATGAAAGGAGAATGGGGTATGTCTTATATTGACCTAATGAAAGAAAAAGCAAAAAGCGACAAGAAAAAAATCGTATTGCCGGAAACAACCGACAAAAGAACATTGATCGCGGCATCTCATATCATAGCGGAAGGAATTGCCGACATAATTATGATCGGAGATGAAGAAAAAATACTTGACGGCGCAAGCTGGTTGGAAGTAGACCTTGACGGAGTTACGATCGTAAACCCTAAGACAACGGATTTACTTGACGGATATGTTGATCTGCTTTATGAAACAAGAAAGAACAAAGGCATGACCCCGGAGGCAGCAAGAGAAATTCTTTTAAATGATGCGCTTACATTCGGCGTTATTATGGTTAAAGCGAATGATGCTGACGGCATGGTTGCAGGCGCCGCGCATGCTACCGCCGATACGCTTCGTCCCGCGCTTCAGATTTTAAAGACCGCGCCCGGCGTTAAACTGGTCTCAGGTTTCTTTATTATGGACGTTCCTGACTGCGAATACGGCGAAGGCGGTACTTTTCTTTTTGCAGACTGCGGTCTGAATCAGGATCCCACAGCGGAAGAACTTGCGGCGATCGCAGACTCCTCTGCCAAAAGTTTCAAGAGCCTTGTAGGCGCCAAGCCTATCATAGCAATGCTTTCACATTCAACGAAAGGCAGCGCTAAGCACCCGTTGGTTGACAAAGTTGTGGAAGCTACGAGAATTGCCAAAGAGCAGTACCCGCATCTTTGCCTCGACGGTGAACTTCAGGCCGACGCCGCTTTGGTACCGTCCGTAGCCAAAACCAAATCTCCCGGAAGCGATGTTGCAGGTAAGGCCAATGTTCTTATATTCCCTAACCTTGACTGCGGCAACATTGGCTATAAGCTTGTTCAGAGACTTGCAAAAGCCGAAGCATACGGTCCTATCCTTCAGGGAATAGCAAAACCGGTCAACGATTTATCCCGCGGCTGTTCATGGGAAGATATTGTCGGCGTAGTTGCGCTGACTGCAGTACAGGCACAATTATCATAGGAGGATTCACCAAATGAATATATTAGTCATCAACTGCGGAAGCTCATCTCTTAAATTTCAGCTTATAGACGCAGATACAGAGAAATTAATCGCAAAAGGCTTATGTGAAAGAATCGGTATTGAAGGAAGCCAGCTCGTTTACCAGCCTACGGGCAAAGACAAGATCACAACAGTAACGCCTATGGAAGATCACACAACAGCTGTTAAACTGGTGCTCAACTCACTGACTGATCCGGTCAACGGCGTTGTTAAGGATTTATCCGAAATCGCGGCGGTAGGGCATCGTATTGTACATGGCGGCGAAAAGTTTGCCAAGTCTACCCTTATCAATGACGAAGTGGTAAAAGCCATAACCGACTGTAACGAACTTGCTCCTTTACATAATCCCGCCAATCTGATCGGCATCGCAGCCTGCAAGGAGCTTATGCCAAATACTCCTATGGCTGCCGTATTTGATACCGCTTTCCATCAGACCATGCCAAAGGAAGCTTATTTATACGGTATTCCTTATGAATATTATGAAAAATATAAAGTAAGAAGATACGGTTTCCACGGAACCAGCCACTCCTATGTTTCTCATAGATGCGCTGAATTATTGGGCAGGAAATACGAAGATTTAAAAATCATAGTATGCCACCTTGGAAACGGCGCTAGCGTATCGGCTGTTAAAAACGGCAAATGCATCGACACTTCAATGGGTCTTACTCCTTTGGAGGGACTTATCATGGGCACACGTTCCGGCGATATAGATCCTGCCATCATGGAATTCATAGCCCACAAAGAGGGCAAATCCATTGACGATATAATGACTATCCTCAACAAAAAATCCGGCGTGCTTGGACTTTCATCCAACCTTTCATCAGATTTCCGCGACCTTCAGGAAGCTTATGAAAACGGTAAAGAAGAAGGGATCCGCACAATTGAGACTTTCGCATACCGCGTAACCAAATATATCGGCGCATATACGGCTGCCATGAACGGCGTGGACGCGATCTGCTTTACCGCAGGTCTTGGAGAAAACAGTGCATTTGTAAGAGAAATGATCTGCAGCCGCTTAGGTTATCTGGGAATCACTCTGGATAAAGAACAGAACGCTAAGCGTGGCGAGGAACTGGTTATTTCAACTCCCGACTCCGCCACTAAAGTGCTTGTTATTCCTACCAATGAGGAGCTTGCCATTGCAAGAGAGACTAAAGCGCTTTTAAAATAAGCTTCTGACGGCAATACATTCGGTAATTCGATCAAAACATATAACCGATATGTCCATGTCCGATAAAAAAATCAACTCCGGTTTCTTATATTATAATATTATAAATTATTATAAATACAGAAACCGGAGTTTTTATTTATTTGAGTTAATCATCCTGCAATTGTCGAACTAAATTTCAAATCAGACTAAACTTCAATCTTCTCAAGTCTTAACATCTCGGTATATGCTAACAGGAAAGGACCCACTCCCTTAGCGTCGTCGTTCACTATAGGTTCGGACATATAATATTCATATGTGCCGGCCCGCATCTCTTTACCGCCAAGTCCTGCTACAAGACATATTCCTCCAAGATGAAGGTTGCCTTCCTCATCCGTGGAAAGATATCTGTCGCAGATTCCGCGAAATGCTTTTTTACCATATTCACGGTAGCTTTCGGGCAATATGCCGTGGCGCACGCCTTTAAGCAGCGCATAGGCCATAATGGAACTGCCGCTTGTCTCGAGATAATTTCCGTCCATACCGCCGAAATTCACTACCTGATACCACATTCCGCTTTCATCCTGATATCTTAGCATGGAGTCCATCAGATCTACAAATACTTGTTTTAATTTTTCGTACGGCACCCCACATGAGGAATCCATCTTATCCAACGTATCCAGTAATGCCATTGAATACCAGCCAAGCGCGCGCAGCCAGAAATTCTGACTAAGCCCTGTCACTTTATCACACCAGAACATCTCTCTTGAAGAATCATATGCATGATAGTAGAGACCGGTCTTGGGATCTCGCATATGTTTTACTACCTGCTCGAACTGGTTGAATATATCTTCATAATTCTTCTTATCATTGAATCGCGTTTCATACTCCATATAAAACGGTTGGCACATATAAAGCCCATCCAGCCATACCTGATTGGGATAAATATTTTTATGCCAGAAACTTCCGTCTTTGGTTCTGGGCATCTGTTCAATCTGACTGTAGATCAGATCAATGGCTTTGCGGTACTTCTCTTTTCCTGTCAGATCATAGAGTTCAAATAAGGTTTTTCCTGCATTGACGTTGTCAATATTCAGCTCGGACACGTCGTAACCGTCTATTGTACCGTCGTCTCTTACCTTATGATCGATAAAAGTATCCGCAAAATCAAAATATTTCTTATCCTTGGTAATTGAATACATCTCCAGAATTGCCTTTATCATACAGCCGTCAACATAGTTCCAGTTAGCCTTTTTCCCCTGAAGAATTTTCTCAATATTCCAAACAGGTCTGTCCGGCGTACTCTTCTCCATCAATTCGTCGATATATTTTTCAATCCTATCCATAAATTTCTCCTCTTATTTTATTTTTGACCTGGGCGATTGCAAAATTATCATTCATCGCATAAAATTTATTCAGAGTTAGGCAATTCAATTATTTAAAGTTAGTCAATTATTTAAAGTTAGTCAATTATTCAAATTTATGCAATTATTCAGAGTGATGCAGTCACCTACAGATTTGACCAATATAGTCAGATTTCACATTCATCCCAAAGTTTCTGAATATATTCTCTGGAAGCTACGGCGTTTTCCGGTACTGTATTTTCCAGTGTAACGTGTATGTACGGCTTTCTTGCTTTGATAAAACGTATGATATCGCTGTAATCCATTTCACCCGTACCTGCAGCGACCGAGGTTAAACTGTCGCCTTCAACCTTAAAATCCTTAATATGTACCATCGCAATATCTTGACCAAGCAAGTCAATAGCGTTTCTGATAATACTTTCTCTATCCT
The DNA here is from genome assembly GCA_947631625.1 of uncultured Lachnospiraceae bacterium. Lineage (GTDB taxonomy): Bacteria > Bacillota > Clostridia > Lachnospirales > Lachnospiraceae > UBA3282. The sequence goes on from CANRMA010000003.1 coordinate 136,636, forward strand.
TGTAATTACTGATATCCAACAGATTGACCGGATCGAAAATAATCTGGAGGTTAGGAGAATTTATCTCATCCAATACTCTCCTTGCGCGCTCCGGATTGCACACGATATGCTTAAATACCGGTTCTATTGCAAAGATAACTCCCATTTTTTCAGCATACTCCACTACCGGCCTTACATTCTTAATGAAGATTTCCAGAGCTTCTTCCGAATGGTTGCGTTCCTCGTACTTATAGCCTTCATTGACCGCTCCGGTCTCTGTACCTACCACGCCGCAGCCCAAAAGTGAGGCAAATCGAATATGCGCAAGATAGCGCGCCTGATTCTTTTTCAGGCTCTCTTCATTAGGAGTGGCAAGGTTTAAATAATTCCCAAGCACCGCAATATCGATATGATTCTCATAAAAAAGCCTTTTCAGATAACAGGCAAAGCCCGGCGTAAGAGCTTCATCCGCCACTGAATACTCTGAGATCACCTTGGATAATGCAAGATGCCCGCATTTAAACCCCTGTTCTCTTGCTATTTTAAGCCGCTCCTCAAGCGGAGCCTTCTTAATATCGTGTAACCTTATTCCTAACTGCACTATACCCCTCCGTTCCTATCTTAAAACTATTTCTGTTCCAACTTATCTACTCCGTCAACCTCCACGTCGTCACCGACATTGCCGACAATATTCACATTATCCAGAATAAGCTTCTTTACATTAGTTGCATGTATTCCCTTCTTAGAGCATGCATCCACACCGTTTGCCATTATCGGAACGCCTGATGTTGCGGCCTCTGCAAAGGAAATCGAACAGTTCTTCATCTTTATCTCTTCAATCTTCTGCTCTGGCAGACCGTCAAAATACGCCGCTGCAACATGACAGTTTACGGCATGTATGTTTTCAAAAAGGAACCGGCCCATTTCAGGAGTCGCATCATCTACAGGATATGCCTCTCTTGACTGCACATATTCCGTTCTTCCGTCAGGATCACAGAAATAAAACGCATTTGCGGTAAAGGGAGTCATTACATTATCCATTTCTATATCTTTGAACGAAATCTTATCAAGCACAGAATCTTTTCCGCGGCCACGTCTGGTCTTAATCCTAAGTCCTCTATCGGTATGTGAAAATCTGCACTTTTCAACAACCATATTGCGAACGCCTGCGCCGATCTCGCTTCCGACAGTTACCGCGCCATGACCTTTTTCCATGAGGCAGTGGCTCACATGTATGTCCTCTGACGGAATCTTATACTTTTTACCCATATATATCTTACCTGATTTAACCGCGATGCAGTCGTCCCCCAGTGAAAACAGCACGCCGAGGATTTCCACATTTTTACAGGATTCCGGATCGAGTCCGTCAGTGTTGGGCGATTTCTGGGGATTCTGAACCTTAAGTCCTGTAAATATAAGTTCATTGCTGAAATACGGATGCAGCGTCCATGCCGGACTGTTACAGAAAGTAAGTCCCTGAACCCGGATTTTCTCACAATGATTCAAAAACAGCATTCTGGGTCTGAACGCTCCAACCATAACTTTTTCATTATGCCACCAATTCTCATGGGTAGCGCAGCCGTTAATTATGCCTTCCCCGTAAAGTTTAACGTCCGACACCCCGATACCGGTAATTATCCCTGCAAACATAGGAAGCGGATTACCCTCCCATGTCCCCAGATTATATTCATCCTTCTCGTCATAACTCTCTATCAGTCCCGGAAACTTTGCGAAACGGTTCCTGTCAGTTTCCGCCAAAAGCTCCGCGCCTTTTGCAATTTCAATATTTATACCGCTCTTTAAAAATATACTGGTAATCTTATATTTCCCTTTTGGAATAAGCACGCGGCTTTTAGCCGGACATGCCATAATGGCAGCCTGTATGAAACCTGTATCATCTGTTATCCCGTCTCCGGCTGCGCCAAGTTCTTTTACGTTAATGGTAACAAATTCTTCATCTGTATGAAATTTAATACTGCCCTGATCGTTGCCGTGCATATCATGTACTTCAACCACATATTCAGTATCCGGTTTCAGATCATAGAGGCTTGTAATGACCGTATTGGTCAACATACGCTCCTTACCATTCAGATACAATCGATATTCTTCCAACGTCTCATAGGTTCCGCCGTCATCCAACTCAAGTGTAACGCTGCGCGCAGTCTTCATAATCAATCGAATATCCATACTTAGTCCCCCGTCTTTATACAACCTGCGATGTTTCAGCCTATGCAGGCGTCATAAGATAAAAAGGTGACAGCGAATCTTGGCTGCCACCTTTGAAATTCACTCTGATCTTAGCCGGGCTGCTTGCCGATATAAGCAAGTATACCGCCGTCTACATAAACAACATGACCGTTTACAAAGTCTGAAGCATCCGATGCAAGGAATACTGCCGGTCCCTGAAGATCCTCAGGATTTCCCCATCTTGCCGCAGGAGTCTTTGCAACAATAAACTGATCGAACGGATGTCTGGAACCGTCAGGCTGAATCTCACGCAGAGGAGCCGTCTGAGGCGTAGCTATATAACCGGGTCCGATACCGTTACACTGAATATTGAACTCACCATACTCAGAGGCAATGTTTCTTGTAAGCATCTTAAGACCGCCTTTTGCAGCCGCATAAGCCGATACGGTCTCACGTCCGAGTTCACTCATCATAGAGCAGATGTTTATAATCTTACCATGACCTTTTTTGATCATGGAAGGGATAACCGCCTTAGATACGATAAACGGCGCATTAAGGTCTACATCAATTACCTGTCTGAATTCAGCAGCCGTCATATCGCACATAGGAATACGTTTAATGATTCCCGCATTGTTTACAAGGATATCGATAACACCTACTTCTTTCTCTACCTTTGCAACAAACTCATTTACGGCTTCTTCATTGGTAACGTCGCAGACATAACCGTGCGCTTCAATACCTTTTTCCTTATAAGCCGCAAGTCCTTTATCAACAAGTTCCTGCTTGATATCATTGAAAACGATAGTCGCTCCTGCGTCGGCATAAGCCGTTGCAATAGCAAAACCGATTCCATAAGACGCGCCTGTTACGAGAGCTACCTTACCCTCTAATGAAAATTTGTTTAAAATTGACATTTTACTATCCTCCTTAAAAATATAGTTAAAATTAACTTATCTGCAAATCCGTATTCTATTAATATAAATACATTGATAAGCTTTTGCTTATTATAAAGTAACGCCCTGTTTAAAGATAGCCATATCATGGAAACCTGCTTCCTCACTGCAGACCTTTTTACCGGAAGCGACAGCCACCACATAGTCAAACAGTTCTTTGGCAGTTTCGTCAATATCCTTATCTTCTACCAGAACACCCGCATTGAAGTCGATCCAGTTCTTCTTCTTTCCGGCAAGCGCACTGTTGCTTGATATCTTAACGGTAGGCACCGGTGACGCAAACGGAGTTCCGCGTCCGGTTGTAAAAAGAACGATGTGCGCGCCGCTTGCCGCAAGCGCGGTGGAAGCCACAAGATCGTTGCCCGGAGCGCTCAACAAGTTGAGCCCCGCTTTCTCCACACGCTGACCGTAAGCCAACACGCCCTTGACAGGAGCGCTTCCCGACTTCTGCGTACAGCCTAAGGATTTATCCTCAAGCGTCGAGATACCGCCCTTCTTATTACCCGGCGAAGGATTTTCATATATAGTCTGATTATTGCTCTTAAAATACTGTTTAAAATCATTGATCAGCTTAACGGTTTCTTCAAACAGCTCTTTATTCTCACATCTGTTCATAAGCAGAGTCTCGGCGCCGAACATCTCCGGAACCTCCGTAAGAATGGTAGTACCCTTCTTACTGATCAAAAGATCCGAAAACTTGCCTACGAGCGGATTGGCGGTAATTCCTGAAAAGCCGTCGCTTCCGCCGCATTTCATGCCTATGATGAGCTTAGATACGCTGATCGGCTCACGCTCAAACGAAGAAGCATATGAAATAAGCTCATCCAGAAGCTTGGCTCCCGTCTCCATTTCATTCTCGGTCTCCTGACATACGAGGAACTTAACCCGATTGGGATCGACTTCACCTATATAATCCTTAAGTACATCAATATTACTGTTTTCACAGCCAAGACCAAGCACCAATACGCCGCCCGCATTGGGATGATTTATAAGATCCGCCAGTATGGTTCTGGTATGTTCCTGATCGTCTCCCATCTGTGAACAGCCGTAAGGATGAGGAAACGCAATTACCTCCTCCACGCTGCCTTTTATACGCTGGTTGGCCGCTTTGGCAAGCGCTGTGGCGATATTGTTGACACAGCCGACAGTAGGGATTATCCATATTTCGTTACGGACGCCCACTTTACCGTTTGGACGGTTATATCCCATAAAAGTAACGTCCTCGGATGTATTTTCTTTTGCCCCCACGGGCTCATAGGTATATTCGAGCAGGTCTCCGAGCGCGGTCTTGATATTGTGCGTATGGATCCAGGAACCCGCCTTAATGTCCTCTTTGGCATTTCCTATACGAAAACCATATTTGATAACATCTCCGCCTTCGGCAATATCCGTAAGCGCCATTTTGTGTCCCGCCGGAATATTCTCCGCCGCGGTCACTTTTGCACCCGAAACCTCTACGACAGTGCCCGCCGCGATTTCCTTGAGCGCAACTATTACGTTGTCATTTTCATGAATCTTGATATAGTCTTTCACACCAAGTCCCCCATTTAGCTTTTATTAGTTAAAAACTTTCTCCATAGTCTTTCGCATACCCATAGCGCGGATATCCGTGATATAAGAAACTATCGCGTCCTCAACTCCGTCAAGCGCGCTTAAATCCTGATCCCAGAAATCCTTATTGCTAAGAACCGCATGTACATATTCAGCAGGCTCTTTGCCGCTGTTAGCCGCAAAAAATTCAAGAACCGCCGCATCATCCATTATATTGTATTCCTGACCGTCGCGGTGTCCGATAAGCGCTTTGTCGCGGATCTCGGTCCCGGTATAGAACGCCATAAGAGCAGCAAGCGAGAATGTCAGATGTACCGGGATCTTACCCGTTTTCTCTATGTAACCCAAGAAACTCGGCATACATCTTGCTTTCCACTTTGATACGGAGTTAAGCGAAATGGAAAGATGCGCATGTTTAACATAAGGATTGTTAAATCTTGTAAGCACCGCATCCGCAAATTCTTCAAGCTCCGCTTTGGGAAGCGTTAATGTAGGAATAACTTCATCATATATCGTAGCTTTTATGAATTTAAGAATAAGTTCGTCGTTCATGGACTCAAGCACAATATCATTGCCGCACAGATAAGATGCAAGCACGAAAGATGTGTGAGCACCGTTTAAAATACGTACTTTTCTCTGTTTATAAGGCTTCTGATTGTCAGTAAAAATAACCGGAAGTCCCGCCTTAGGCAGCGGCAGTTCGTTACTTATATCTTTGGAACTCTCAATTACCCAGAGCGCAAAAGGCTCGCCGGTAACGATAAGGTCATCCTGATAACCAAACTCCTTGCAAAGCTCTTCGGCCTCGTCTCTCGGATAGCCCGTAACGATCCTGTCTACCAGTGTGGACGTAAATACGCAGGCGTCATCCAACCATTTTGCAAATCCGTCCTCCAAGCCCCAAAGCTTAGCCAGTTTAAGAACGCACTCTCTTAAATGAATGCCGTTGTCGTCAATAAGCTCTACAGGGAGCATTATAAGACCCTTGTCTTTATCTCCGTTAAAATGTTTGTATCTTTCAAACAAAAATTTGGTAAGTTTTCCCGGAAAAGTCTTAGGCGGATTCAACTCAAATTTATCCGTATCGTCATATACTATGCCTGCCTCGGTCGTGTTGGACACTACAAAACGCAATGTATCCAGTTTGGCAAAAGAAGCATACTTATCATATTCTTCTATAGCGTCCACGGCGTCCGTACAGCTTGTTATTATACGGTTGATCTTCTTGGCCTCACCGTTGTCAATACCTCTAAGCTGCACCGTATACTGGCATTCCTGATTGTGGAAACGCTCCAGATTTCCGAATTCAATGGGTTTTACCAATACGATATCACCGTCGAATTCTCCCTTTTCATTTGCGATGTCGATCATATAATCAACAAACGCGCGGAGAAAGTTACCTTCCCCAAACTGCAGAACCTTTACCGGTCTTTCAACCTTTCCTGTTTTCTTTTTGTTTAAAAGTTCCATGCTTTTATGTCTCCTTTCTTTATCTATCCCTAATTAGGCAATTGCGAAACGCTGATTTACATCTTTGAGATTGCGCAGATTTAGCAAAACTGCTGTTAAGAACTCACAAATCCCTATATAATCTATATAATAAATATAAATATATAAGCCAACAAAAAAACGCCAACTCTGCTGTTTGGTATGATTTTGTACATTTTTTCCAATGTAATGATATTCTCTTAATATTTTTACACATTTTGTACAACTAAGTCAATATATATTTATATACAAATTTATATTTTTTACATAAGCGTACAATATAATGGACTTTTATAGAGTATTTTAACGGTTTTTTAAATAACCTGATTTTTTATCGCTTGATATTATTTTAACGATAAGACAGGCCGTATTCTTTATACAAAAGCTTTCTGGCCTGTTCGTCGTTTACTGCAAGCAATACATCTTCTGTCCTGCCGTCGGCAAACAGGCGTTTTATTAAGGTTGACATAAGCTGCTCGCCGAGTCTGTGGCCTTCTTTACGCCCTTTTTTAATGCCAGTTCTTCTACATAATCGCTGTAATCACACATTTTTCGCATCTCCTCTCTTAGTTCTTTGGTCATTGGTATATCAAATTCTTTTTCCAGTATCTCTTTCTTTTCTTCCGCCTTCTTCTTTTGAGAAAACAGTACCGACAGCAATCGTATCAGGCTGCTGCAGTCCGGACTGTCTTGGATATTTCGGGGTTTCCCTCTATATATGTTTCTTCGATCTCTTTTATGCTGCAGGCCGAATATTCTTCCGCGCAGTATTTCAGTATCCATGCCAGGATGCTTTTATTTGAAAGCAGCTTCTTACACGAACTGTCCAGTGATACTTTATTTTGGTCAAAAGTGTCAATGTGTTTTGACAAAATATTTTGCACCCTGCGGTCTTTCCCCGGCAGATCTTTCTTTAATTCAGTTTTTTCATTCAAGTTATCTTTTCGTCCTCCTTTGCATTATGGATATGTTATTTTAGCGCGCAGGAGTGGTGAACTTGAAACAGACTGGGCATATCATATGCCTCAAGCCGCGCAATCCTGCCAAACAAAAAGTGGATTCCTGGCAGAACTGCCGGATTATGTAGCTGCATGTTCAATTAACAGTTATCATAATTTAGAACCAAGATTTGTTTTATTTCGATTATAATATCATAAAGCGTATACCTTTTCAAGAGACAATTACTGTTTTTTATATATATTTTTATACATAAATTACTAACTTCTATATATAAATTACTGATTTTTAAGCACAATTTTTTATAGAAAACGAGTAAACGAATTTAACCGTTTTAGGTTGCTTTATTTTCAGTCATAATGTATAATTATTTTATATGCAAACTCTTATATTTTTCTGCAAATTTACATAAGATAACCAGTTTGCAAAGCATTTTATTTTATAAAGAAAAGAGGGAACAAAATGAGACAATTTATGGACAAAAACTTTTTACTCTCTAACGAAACGGCGCAAAAGCTCTATTTTGACTTTGCCGCCGACACTCCTGTACTGGATTATCACTGTCATATCAATCCGCAGGAGATCTGCGAAGACCGCCGGTTTGAAAATATCACTCAGGTATGGTTGGGCGGCGATCACTACAAATGGCGTTTTATGCGTTCATGCGGCGTTGATGAATATTATATAACGGGAGATGCGCCCGATAAGGAGAAATTCTTAAAATGGGCTGAATGTCTCGGAAAAGCGATAGGCAATCCGCTTTTCCACTGGTCTCATCTGGAACTTCAGAAATATTTCGGTTATACAGGCGTACTTAATAAGAAAACTGCCGAAGAAGTATGGGAACTCTGCAACAAGAAGCTGGCAGAGCCTTCCATGTCGGTACGCAGCCTTATCAAACAATCCAACGTTACTTTAATATGCACCACCGACGATCCGGTGGATTCTCTTGAATGGCACCAAAAGTTGGCTCAGGACGCTTCTTTCGATGTTAAGGTGCTTCCTGCATGGCGCCCCGACAAGGCCATGAATATCGAAAAACCCACCTACAAGGATTACCTTTCTACGTTATCTTCTGTTTCGGGCGTTAATATATCTACATTTGCAGACTTATGCAACGCGCTGCGCAATCGTATGGATTTCTTCGCATCAATGGGCTGCTCGGTTTCCGATCATGCGCTTGAATATGTGATGTATGCTCCCGCGTCGGACAGCGAGATCGAGGCGATCTTTGCAAAGCGTATGGGCGGCAGCGGCGTTACACGCGAGGAAGAGCTTAAATTTAAGACTGCATTTATGATCTTTGTCGGAAAAGAGTATGCAAAACGAGGCTGGGTAATGCAGCTGCACTACGGCTGCAAGCGTGACAACAATACGCCTATGTTTGACAAACTTGGCCCCGATACAGGTTATGACTGTATCAATAACTATGCTCCTTCTTCCGAAATGGCAGATTACTTAAATGCTCTAAATAAGACGAATGAGCTTCCCAAAACGATTATTTACAGTTTAAATCCCAACGACAATCAGGCTATCGGAACGATACTGGGCTGTTTCCAAGATTCAACCGCTGCAGCAAAGATTCAGCAGGGTTCGGCATGGTGGTTCAACGATCATAAGACAGGTATGCAGGATCAGATGATTTCACTTGCAAATCTGGGCAATCTGTCAGGTTTCGTAGGAATGCTCACAGACTCAAGAAGCTTCCTTTCCTATACACGCCACGACTACTTCCGCAGGATTCTCTGCAATCTGTTCGGAACATGGGTGGAAAACGGAGAATATCCTGCCGACTATGAAACCCTCGGCGAGATAGTAAAAGGCATCTGCTATAATAATGCTATCAAGTATTTCGGGTTTGATTTAAAACCTCAGGAATAATTTTAAGAAATCAGAAAGGATGACAAAAATGGAATTAAGAACGGCAGCTTCACCAAAGGACGTTAAACATTATACGACAGAGCGTTTACGCGAGGAATTTCTTATTGACGACTTATTTAAAAAGGATGAAATCAAACTGGTATACAGCCATATCGACCGTATAATCACAGGTTCCGCCGTTCCGGTAAAGCCTTTGCAGCTTACGGCGGGAGACGAGCTTCGCGCCCAGTATTTTTGTGAAAGACGTGAACTCGGCGTTATCAATATCGGCAATGCCGGAAAGATCAAAATAGACGGTAAGGTTTATGAGGTAGGCCACAAAGAAGGTATGTATATAGGAATGGGGTCTAAAGAGATCATTTTTGAAAGCGTTGATCCCAATTCTCCGGCTAAATTTTACTTAAACAGCGCTCCGGCGCATATGACTTATCCTACCGTTTTGATCAAGCCTGAGGGCGAGGCGGCGGAAGGCGTTGTTATCGTTAAAGACTGCAACAAGGTGGAACTCGGTTCCTTAGAGGGCGCAAACCACAGAACTATATGCAAATACATACTTCCCGGTCAGGTTGAAAGCTGTCAGCTTGAAATGGGAATGACCAAATTGGAGCCCGGCAGCGTATGGAATACAATGCCTTGTCATACGCATGACAGACGTATGGAGGTTTATCTTTATTTCGATATGCCGGAAGACGCTCTCGTAATGCACTATATGGGCGAGCCTACCGAAACCCGCCACATAGTTATGAGAAACGAGCAGGCAGTTATCTCTCCGAGCTGGTCGATCCACTCAGGCTGCGGTACACAGGCGTATACCTTTATCTGGGGCATGGTCGGAGAAAATCAGGATTTTGACGATATGGACGACTGCGCTATGAAGGATTTGTTGTAATTTAAAATAGGCGATTGCGAAATTCAGATTTGCGTTACCTTTATTGTGCAAATTTAACAAACTCTTGCAGGCACGCTTTCGCTGCGTTTCACCCGCAGCGGTACTAAGGCTGCAAAATACGCAGCCCAAGTGCCGGCGGGTTCAAAGCACCTGCAATGAGTCTTGTTAAATCTGCACAATCAATATACGTATGGAAAGAATTTCGCAGTTACCTTATTTAATTTAAAATAGAAAGGTTGTAAACAAAATGAAAATAGCATTGATCAATGAAAACAGTCAGGCCGCTAAAAATGAAATGGTCTATAATACTTTAAAATCAGTTGTAGAGCCTATGGGACACGAGGTTTTTAACTACGGTATGTATTCAGCAGAAGATGAAAACCAGCTCACCTATGTACAAAACGGTATACTTGCGGCGGTTCTGCTCAATTCCAAAGCAGCTGACTTTGTAATAACAGGCTGCGGAACCGGTGAAGGCGCTATGCTTGCCTGCAATTCATTCCCGCAGGTGCTTTGCGGACACATCGAGTCTCCGCTTGACGCTTATCTTTTCTCACAGGTAAACGACGGTAACTGTATCGCTCTCCCTTTTGCAGAGAATTTCGGCTGGGGCGGCGAGTTAAACCTGACTTATATTTTTGAAAAATTGTTCTGCGCTCCCGGCGGCGGCGGATATCCTAAGGAAAGAGTCGTTCCCGAACAGCGTAACAAGAAAATTCTGGACGAAGTTAAGAAGGTAACTCATACGGATATGGTCTATATCCTTGAGAATCTTGATAAAGAGCTTGTAAAAGGCGCTTTGAGCGGCAAAAACTTCTCGGAATACTTCTTTGCCAACTGCAAGGATGAGGCTATTGCTGAAGCTGTTAAGAAAATATTGGCATAAGATAGGTAAAATTGCGGAATGTTGATTTATGTTTTTTAGAAAGAAATTCGCAATCACCTGTTATTTAATCGTCAAAAAGAGCTGTCACTTTGATGTGGCAGCTCTTTTATTGTTATCGAAATATTAATCGAATACCTGCGTTCTTACGCTCCAGCATTCTTACGCGCTTCTTTGCAAAGTTCAGTGATCTTATCGAAGTTTCCTGCGGCAATATCGTCCTTTTTGCATACCCAACTTCCGCCTACTGCAAAAATTGCCTTATTTGCAACAAATTCTGCAATATTGTCGCTGTTTACGCCGCCGGTAGGAATGAACTGCATATCCGTAAACGGAGCCGAAAGGTTTTTGATAGCATTTAAACCGCCATATACATTAGCGGGGAAGAATTTAACAACTCTAAGACCAAGTTTGCGCGCTGCCATGATCTCGGTAGGGGTAACGCAGCCGGGCGCAACGTCGATGCCTTTATCAATACACCATTTTACGGTTTCTTCATCAAAACCGGGAGAAACTATGAATTTAGCTCCCGCATCAACCGCCTGTTTAGCCTGATCAAGATTGAGCACTGTGCCAACGCCGACTATCATATCGGGGCACTCAGCGGCAACCTTTTTGATACTGTCTATCGCAGCGGCCGTGCGCAGTGTGATCTCCATTACATTGATCCCGCCGGCGAGCAAGGCTTTGGCTGTGGGAACCGCATCTTTTGCGTCCTCGATAACCACTACCGGAACGATGATCGATTTTTTCATGCTGTCTGTAATACTGCTCATTTCAATATCCTCCTATACCCTCTAAATTATAATTAATTAACGCTGTACTCTGGCTCCTGCGCCGCCCATAATAGCTTCAACTTCTTTTCTGCTTGCCATTGTGGTATCGCCGGGTGTCGTCATAGCAAGTGCGCCATGTGCAGCACCGTAATTTACCGCCTGCTCAGCATCCTGTGTCGTCATAAGTCCGAAAATAAGGCCGGATGCAAATGAGTCGCCGCCACCTACACGATCCATGATCTCAAGACCATTGTAATCTTTCGCTTTGTATATCTCGCCGTCAGCCCAGCAGATAGCACTCCAGTCATTGACCGTAGCGGTCTTAACCTGACGAAGCGTTGTAGCAACCGCCTTGAAGTTAGGATAAGTCTTGGCTGCCTCGTTTATCATCTTCTTATATCCGTCAAGATTCAGAGTCTTTAAGTTTGCATCATTTCCTTCAATCTCAAAACCAAGACAGGCTGTAAAGTCTTCTTCGTTACCGATCATAACGTCTACGTATTTAGCGATCTCTTTATTTACTTCCTGAGCCTTGGCCTGTCCGCCGATAGCGCTCCACATTGAAGGACGATAGTTAAGGTCGTAGGAAATAACCGTACCGTATTTCTTAGCTGTCTTGATAGCGGCCAAAACCGTCTCGCATGACTGCTCTGACAAAGCTGCGTAAATACCGCCTGTATGTAACCAGCGTACTCCCAGTTCTCCGAAAATATGATCAAAATCAAAATCTTCCGGCGTAGCCTTTGAAATAGCTGTGTTGGCACGATCTGAGCAGCCTACCGCACCTCTTATGCCAAAACCTCTTTCGGTAAAGTTCAGACCGTTACGGCAGATACGTCCGATACCGTCTGTTTTCATCCATTTTATCAAAGAAGTATCAACGCCGCCCTGATTAATGAAGTCCTCCATAAGCATACCTACCTCATTGTCAGCAAACGCCGTAATAACCGCCGTATTCATCTTAAAGCATTTTCTCAGGCCACGAATAACGTTGTATTCTCCGCCGCCTTCCCAAGCTCTGAAAGATCTTGCCGTACGTATCCTTCCCTCGCCGGGGTCCAATCTGAGCATAACCTCTCCAAGCGATACTGCATCAAACTTACATTCACTTTCCGGTCTTAAGTTTAAATTCATGAAACAAATTCCTCCTGTTCTGCGGATTTCTTAATCTGCCCTTTATTTTGGGTGGAGGGTCAATAAAAACCACCTAGTTTTATTATAGTTTGAAACTGTAATATTCTCAATAATTTTTTCTAATTTTTACTAAAAATTTTTTAAACTTTAGCATAAGTTTTGTTGAAATAGTTGCCTAGTCAGGTTAAAATAGTAGATATCAGGTTATACAGGTAATTGCAAAGCTTAGTATATGCGTATATTTATTGTGCAGATTTAACAATTACCTTAACAGAAGGTTGTATAAAAGGAGGTTACCCATGAAACACGAAAATCCATTGCTGATAGGACGCGACACTACTCACAAATTTATCACGATAGGCGAAATAATGCTGCGCCTCACACCCCCTAATTATGAAAAAATACGTATGGCCAGCAGCTTTGAAGCAAGCTACGGCGGCAGCGAGGCGAATATAGCCCTTGCTCTTGCCAATCTCGGCGTTGACAGTACGTTTTTCAGCGTAGTGCCGAACAACAGTTTGGGCAAAAGCGCTATCCGTATGCTTAGAAGCAATGACGTACACTGCACTCCGGTTATTTTAAGCACCCCGGAGCAGACGCCCACGCACAGACTCGGAAGTTATTATATGGAAAACGGCTACGGTATCCGCGCAAGCAAAGTTACATATGACAGAAAACACAGCGCGATTTCCGAATTTGATTTTTCCGGAGTAGACTTAAACGCACTGCTTGACGGTTTTACATGGCTGCATCTTAGCGGTATCACGCCGGCGCTTTCCCAAAACTGCCGTCAGCTTATAATGGACTGTTTAAAAATAGCCAAGGACAAAGGACTTACGGTCAGCTTTGACGGCAACTTCCGCAGCAAACTCTGGAGCTGGGATGAGGCCAGAGACTTTTGTACGCAGTGCCTTCCTTATGTGGATGTGCTGCTTGGGATAGAGCCTTATCATCTCTGGAAGGATGAAGAAGACCACAGTAAAGGCGACGTAAAGGACGGTATTCCGCTGCAGCCAAGCTATGAGCAGGAAGACGAAATTTTTCAGGCTTTTGTCGCAAGATATCCCAACCTCAAATGTATAGCGCGTCATGTACGCTATGCACACAGCGGAAGCGAAAACAGCCTAAAGGCGTTTTTATGGTATGAAAACCATACCTTTGAGAGCAAGCTCTTCACATTCAATATATTGGACCGAGTAGGCGGCGGAGACGCTTTTGCAAGCGGACTCATCTATGCTATGATGCATAACTACAAGCCTATGGATATAGCAAACTTTGCGGTTGCAAGCAGCGCGATAAAGCATACCATTCGCGGCGATGCAAATATTACGGACGATGTTGAGACGATCAAAAATCTTATGAATATGAATTATGATATAAAGAGGTAGTTATTAGCAGGCGGCGTAATCATTTTACATGAGTAAGCCGGACAAAAAAGATATACAAAACGCTTCGACTATTACAAGGCGCCGGAGCGTTTTTTTCATTAGATGAATTAGAATGGAATGTAATAAAATAAAGCTAGACCCGACAGATCTCATCCGCAAAATTTATATTTTCGCAGCAGACGGAGATTTTATAATTTTCAGGCTTATGCCCGCCGGTTATCGGTCGAAATTCGTATTCTTTAACATAATACGTTTTTTCGTTTATATTTTGTCTGATTTTCGTTATGTTTTTCTCTGACGGCACCGCCGTAAAGTCCGTGAGCGGAAGCGACATTCCAAGTCCCGTCACTTTCAGAAAACTTTCTTTCATTGTCCATATACGGAAAAATCCGTCGGCAAATTTATGTTCATTATATATATTACTACATTCGTCATTATGCATTTTACCGCATATATCGTTATGCGGCGTATCGCCGACATCCGACGCAGCTTCCCTGCCGTTACGAGCTGTATTGTCGTTACGCGCTTCCTTGTCATTACGCGCTGTGTTGTAAAGCCACTCAAGCTCCTGCGGCGTGAAAAAACGTCTGGCGATATTTTCTTTACCTTCTTTCACACATTCGATATCGCTGCCGACCTCCAAAGAAGCTATACTGCATATGGCATAAGCGCCGGAATGTGAAAGTGAGAAATGCAGCTTGGGATGATCTTTAAGATACGGCTTTCCATGCTGCAAAAGTCCGTATTCCATGTCTTTTTCCCTAAGTTCATACTCCGAAAGCGCCGCATCAAGCGCTGCGGCGGCGGCAAGGCTGCGTCTTTTATCCTGTATATTTTTAAGTCCGGCGATCTTATCCGCGCGATATGACGATACGTTGTTAAGCGCTTCTTCATATGAGGACGCTTCTGTGTATTTATCTGCGGACGCTATATATGTTCTTATAATTTCATGCATGCTATCTTTACTTTCTTAATTTATTTGGCACTCTCAAAATAAGGAATTCCGTGGCTGTATAAGGTAGATACGGACGCTTGGATAGACGCCTGCCTCAGCGGACCCGGATCCCTGACAGAAACTGCAGCAATGGCACTACCCGCGCCTTATCCCGTTTCCACAGACCCCATATCCTCAGCCATAAAGCAGTCTTCGCACACCCTGTACGGATAATCCCAGGAAAGCGCCTTGCCGCATATGCTGCACCTTTTAACAAACTGCCTTTTGTCTTCTTTTAACAGCGCTCCGATCGCGCGCTGCGCTTCTTCCCTGTCCGCTTCAAGTTCTTCCCTGTCTATCTGCCAGCCCATTCTGCCTGCAAATTGACTATATAAGTCAAGTTTTTTATAATATGTCTCAAGTTCTCCCAAATCCGGATTGGAAGGATATTGAGGGCAGTCCTGTTCTTGGTCCGGATTTTCGCAGTATTTAAGCCACAGCCTGAGGACGTCTTTATCTCCGGAATCGAAAGGGCAGGTTATAAGTTTGAGCAGCATTTTTTTATCCTGCATACGTTCGCCGGTATGTTGATAGTGCTTAAGATACTTGTATTTCCTGACGCTTTCAGCCATGGATATTTTATCATACTGCTCGAAATCTCCCGCGCTCTCCCAGATTTCAATAATTTCATCGAGTTCCATATTTATATCCAGAAGGACTTCCGGAAAGCCTATCCTCGCTTTTTGTATAGAGTAAAAAGGCTCGTTCAGCTTTTTGCCTATATAACCCATATCCAACACCGACTGGACGTAGCCTGTGTCGTAATATCCGTAACGTCCCGCTCTTCCGGCTATCTGCCTTATTTCTTCCGCATTAATGCGTCTTTTGGAAATTCCGTCAAACTTTATCGTATTCATAAACACGATCCTGCGTATCGGAAGGTTTATTCCCATGCCTATCGCGTCGGTGGCCACTACCACTTCGTTTACGCCTTCAGAAAAAAGTCGCACCTGTTCTTTTCTGGTTTTGGGAGGAAGATTTCCGTATATAACACTGGTCTTTATGTTTCTGGCCTCCAACGCCGCCGCTATCGCAAGCACATTTTTCTTGGAAAAAGTTATGAGCGCATCGCCTTTTTTGACATCTCTGTTTATGTCATACTTGGTCGGAATGAATTCCAGTTTGGTATTTCGTTCATGGTAAACGATATCGTAAGTGTCCTGACAGCGTATTATCATTTTTATCAGCAGTTTTTCCGCAACGGGAGAAGCGCAGATATGTATCTCTTCAGCCCTTATCCCAAGGATCGCCCTCGTCCAGAAGCTGCCTCTGTTCTCATCTTCCAGAAGCTGAGCCTCATCTATGACCGCTATATCGTAAATTTCTTTCAGATCCAGAACTTCTATGGTTGAAGCCTGGCAAAAAGCTCCCGGAGTTATGATCGTTTCCTCACCTGTTATCATATTACAGGGTATCCCCGCCTCAGTCATCTTATCATATACTTCCAGAGCCAGAAGTCTGAGCGGCCCCAAATATATTCCATGATATGCATGTTTAAGACGCTCAAGGGCCTGATAGGTCTTGCCGCTGTTGGTCGGGCCGATATGGATCACAAAGTGCCTGCGCATGTTGCGGGCCTCCGGATACTGCTTTTCCGGCTCCGCCTCCATGAGTTCTTCAATTCTTCTGCCGACCATAAGCTGCATATAGTCGTCTTTATAGATTTCATAGAGGGACTTTTCTCGCAAAAGCTCACATATTCCGTCAAACTTAATCAGCTCCTCGACCACGGCTCCCGGCGCCATATACCTTATAAATGCCAGATCCAGTCTGGCAAGCCGCTTTAAGGCATGACGATAGCGGAACATAAGTTTACGGTATTTATATGTAACCGTATATCCTATATCGGCTGCACGTTTATGCAGATCCACCATATCGTTAAGTATCTGGTGAAGCTCCAACTGATTTTTATGCATAATACGGCGTTCAAGCTGCTTTATTTTATGTTCGCAGTTTCGTATAAACTTTCTGTTACGGGAATAAGGTATATTTGTAAACGCTTTAAGATATACTTCTTTTACCGTATCCAACATTTCATTAGTTACTTTATCCACATTGAGCCCCCAATCCTGCTAAGCCTGCCGCTTCTTTAAATCAAAAAGTTAAACCCTTCGGCTTTTATTCCGTGGGACGGCTGTAAAAACGCCCCGTGAGTCCTTCGGTACGTATGGCATTTATAAACGCCGCCTCATCGGTTTTCCTGACCGCGGAAATAACGGCCTTACTTTCTTCCCTCGACACTACGGAATATACTATATCCCTCTCTTTATGCTCATATGAGCCTTCCCCCTCCAAAACGGTTGCGCCGTGGCCGCTTATGTCATATATGGCCTTACATATTTCCTGAGCCTTATTTGTAACAATAAATAACGTCTGTTTTTGATACTTGGTATATAGGGTATGAACGACCTGTGTGGAAGCATATTGGTAAATGATCGAATAAAGGGCCTTGTCCCATCCAAACAGCACTCCGGCCAGAGAAATTATTATTATATTTATCCCGAGAATGAAGTTCCACGAATCCACGCCCTTTTTCTCCGAAAGGTAGATAGCCAGAAAATCCGTGCCGCCCGTAGTGGCATTCATCATAAGGCACAGGCTTATGACAAAACCGCTGATCATGCCGCCGAATATGCTTATCAAAAGTATATCATAGGTTATGACGTGTACCGGAATTATATCGGTAAGTATACTGTTTAAAACTATCATCAGACATGAATATAAAGTAAACTTCTTGCCAATAAAACGGAAGCCGATATAGATAGGAAGCAAATTCAGCAACAGATTTATTACGGTAAAAGGTACTTTAATGTTAAAAAAACTGCTGAATATCGCCTGTATCAATACGGTAAGCCCCATAACCCCGCCCGGATACAAATCGCCGGTACGGACAAAGGTCTGGGTATTGACTGCCATGATAAATGAAGCAAGACAGATGAACAATATTCTTTTTATGTCTTTGCGCGCGTCAAAAGTCATGGAACACCTCCTTAATTTACTAAATCATTAATATGTATCAAATTTTTCCATATGTTCCTGCTCCAGCTCATATAGTTCTTCAAGGCTCATGGACGGCTCTATTTCGTCTATCCATTCGAACCAGTCTGCCTTTACCTGCTCAAACGTTTTCCCAAGATACTTTACATAATCATCCCGGTTTTCGGCATTGCGTATCAGATCGAGCGTCATTTCAGTATCATACTTTTCAATCAGATACTCTACAAAAAGCTCGCTGTAAAAATACCAAAGGCGGGCGGATGGCGTCTCATAGCCATAAGGATAGCCTCCCGCCTGTCCGATTTTTTCAATAATTTCATCCTGCTCATCCTGACTGAAGCTTTTCTGATAACGCGGAATGAGCAGTTTAAAAATCTCCTTTCGTGTCCAGTCTGGTTTTTCGTCCCAGATATATGATATTATTCCTACGCGGTAATTAACATATTCACAAAGCCCTTCCTCCAGTGACTGAGAAAATGACGGGCCGCACATAATATGCGTCAGTTCGTGCGCAAGAGAGGCATCTGCTCCATATCCGTCCTCAAGCGTCTTCATTGCAAGAAACAGATTAGTGTTTAAACGTCTGTCTGATGTATTGCCAAGATAGTTTGTTCCTGAGTGCCCCATTCGTCCCATTTCTATTGAAAATTCCAATGTATCTGCCTGCGCGCCTGATCTTTCCCACCAGTTATATAATCCCAACAGTTCTTCTATTTCCTTTACATATTGTGTTGTTATGCTCTCAAAGTCTTCTCTGCTTGGAAACGCGCTTTTACTCAAATCATAGCTGTTCCAATAATCCGCAGCATAATAAAACTCCAAATTCAGTTTCTTATGCAGGACCTCTTTTTTCCCGCATCCGACAAACACTAAAACACACAACATTCCAAAAAGCAATGCCCTGTTGATTTTCACTTTCCTTAATTTCCCTCTCATACTTCCCCATCTCAAATGCGAATACACTAATCATTCTTATACAGAATTGCTATGCAATTCTGCCGGCTCAGGCTGCCGAGCCTGAGCCTATTATATCATAACTTCCTATCTAAACTCAATTTTTCCGACACATTTTCTACTTACTTTTTCCGACAGTCGTCTTATAATAAAAACGTACGTTCTCCGGTATTCGGACGGCGTCCTGTCCTTCCTCCTCAATGCGATAACCGCTGCAGTCGGCAAAAACTATCCGCCCGTCCGGAAGCGCACAGTATAAGGCGCCTTCCCAGTCACATGGTGCTTCGTATGCCGGCAGGACATTCACCGCGCTCTTATCTCCCAGATTATAAGTGAATATCCCGTCATAACCCCAGAATACAAAGTCCGTATCCGAACCGGGCGCTATTATATCGAGCATTATAGTATTATCTGGCACTATCCCCATATATACTTCATCAAGACAGCCTTTTTCAAGATCCACAGAAGCAATTCCCATATGACGGTCATGTACATCTCCCGCTTCAACCTGAATGTAAATCTTGCCGTCTTTGCCCATTCCAAGTCCCGCGAACGGATTTCTGAGTATGTCGTTCTTTATCGGATCGGCTGTTATTTTTTTAACAATCTCTCCTTCGCCGTTAAATACGCGCAGAAGTTCTTCCTCACTGCCGTCCGTCCTTATATAGATGTAGCCCTGTTCATCAACCGCCATTCTTCTTATCACCCTCAATCCGTCGCCGTTAAGAGCTAGCTTCTTTTTAACCTCGCCTTCAGGACTCAGTATCCACAGCGCGTTTTTATACGGTTCACCGGATACTTTGAAATCACACGTTTCTTCGTCAGTCTGCTCCATAAGCGCCATATATATATCGCCTTTTTTATCCTGATATATCGCAGTCGGCATACTTTTTACATCAAAATCATCAAAAAACAGTTCCGACGTATCGCTGCCTATCTCCATTTTATGAACGGCGTTCCAACCCATCAGGAAAATGCAGTTTTGTCCTGCGTCCATGCCGGTCATCTCCAGATCCCCTCTATATTGTATCGTAAGCTCCCTGTCAGGCTCCCAAACAGCCTCGCTCCCTAAAATGACTAAATCAGTCAACTCTGTTTTGCCATCTTTTGCGTCATCTTTTGCAGCTTCTATTTCTTCTGACGGGAATGTCATATTTCCTTCCTCTATCATTTCATTCATCCTGGCAAGGCTGTAATCGCGCTTATGCAGAAAGTCTATTATCTCAAGCAGCTCTTCGTCACCCAGTTCCTTCTCCGGCAAGAAAAAGGTCGCAGTATTGCCATAAAAAGCCACTCCCTTTCCTTTATATTCTTCCGGATCGGATATCATGGTAAGCGACGCCTTGGGGAAAAGCGCTTCATTTTCATAGGTAAGACGCAGACTATCCATACGCTCGGTTTCCGAATCCGTAAAAGGACGATTGTAATTATCGTGGCCTATTTTGCTGCTGTAAATATTTATAAAATAATCCTCTATCTCCTGCTCGTTCATTGCTTCCAAACGCTGCCTGTATGCGCTGACGGCAGCCGAAACAGTAAATGACATCAATGTCATAATGGCCGCAGCCAAGACTACCGCCCTCTTCCACGTCATTTTTATAATTGGGGGATTTTTATGTTTTATAGGTAAATTGACAAGTGTGTCATTAATTTTTTCATTGACTGACTCAGGCAGTATCATTTTTTCCGCCGCAGCCATATTAAAAATCTTCTGTTCAAAATCAATATCTCTTCTCATTTTATTTTAACTCTCCGTTTCCATATAATTTTACAGGTGACCGCCAAGCTGTCGTCATCAAGGCTCTTAGTCACAGATTTCTTCTCTCAATATTTTCTTAGCCCTGTGCAGCCTTGATTTGACCGTTCCTTCCGGTATATGCAGGATCTTCGCTATTTCCTTCACAGGCAGATTTTCATAAAAATACAGTATGGTCGCTTCCCTGTACGCAGGCTCAAGCTTATTTACCATATCCCAGAGTTCATGATATTCGTCCCGAAATTCCGGCATATATTCCTCTACATTTTCAACCGGAAGACTTCGCTTCTTATGGGAATAGACCTGTCTGGCTTCATTTACGGTTATCTGCATCAACCATGCCCGAAAACTCTCCTGCTTCTTAAGCGTATGTATTTTTTCGTAGGCTTTTAACACCGACTGCGCCGCGACATCCTCCGCATCCTCGCGGTTATGCACGATACCGAGCGCCAACCTGTAAATGCTCTGCATATTTTCCCTGACTAACTTCGCGAAAGTTTCATCATCCATCACGGACATGCGCTACCTCCCCCCTTTCTACCGTTACTGTTTACCTATCACCTATTAACTATGATTAGATAATTGCGAAACTCACTCTCACAACTTAGAATTTAGTAAAAATATACAAATAAGGGGTGACTCTGCGCTCCGCAATGGAACCCCGTTTTGTATATTTTTAATAAATTCGAAAGCTTTAGACAGCGTTTTCCAATCGTCTATTAATTATGATAAATAAGAGGCGCAAAAGGTTCCCGACATTTCAAAAACAGCCGCAATTTTATATGTGATCCCTCCGCCCGCGTTGGGAAAGTCCGCGCTGTGGGCCGCATCCGCCACAAAAATAAGGCACAATACTATCGCAATAGTCCGCCTTACTTTAACCGGTATCCTTTTGTATAAAACGGTATATATAGGAATTAAAAAGAAAATCAGAAAAAGTCCGCCAATTCCGAAGAACAGGCAGCTCATAAAACAGATACGTCCGTGCAGATTAAGAAACATTCCGCTGTAGTCCCACCATCTGACTCCCCACATTTTTTCGAGAATAAAGCCTGAAAAATATTCCACAAAAGAGCAGAGCGCCAGCGAGACGGCAAAGACCTGCAGGGGCTTTTTTTCCAATCTTTTTAATACAAGATAAAGTAAAACAGTCCCCGCTCCATAAACCGGCAGGTACGGGCCGGACAATATGCCCCTGTTTACAAACCGCCTCTCCCTTATAAGATACAGCGCGACTTCCCATACCCAACCGATTACGGACGTCAGAAAAAACATCAGTATATAGTAATCAAAATCAAATAAAAATTTTTTGTTCTTTTCCATATACTGTATTTTGACCACTTTGGTCAATTTTATTATTATACTAGACCTAATCCTGAAATTCTTCAGGTATCACTATAGCGGCAATTATATATATTATCGCGCCTGTTCCGAGGCTTCCGAGCGCAAGAATAAGACATATTATTCTTACCACAGTCGGGTCAACGCCCAAATATTCGCCTACTCCGCCGCACACGCCGCAGATAATTTTATTGCTGTTAGAGCGGACTAACTTCTTGTATCCATTATCCATCTTTTTATCCTCCTGCTGTTATCCTATTTATTCAAAATTTACGGTTATCGTTCCCATAGCGCAGTCCAGATCACAGTTCCTGCTGCCGCCGTTATTTATCGTCTTCTCGGAAGCAAAGCCGCCATACTTTCTGCCGCTTATTATAATGCTGCCCATAGCGCAGTCGAGGGAATAATTATAATCTGTTTCATTTCCCGCGATCGTCATTTTTATGCTGCCCATGCTGCAGTCCGCATCAATATCTTTGCTTATGAGCCCATTGGCTGTGATATTTCCCATTCCTACTTCCAACGAAGCGTCTCCTATATCCATTCCGTCTACCGTGACGTTCCCTGCCCCGACCGAGATATCGGCTTCATCAGCGGATATGGCGTTAATGTTTACCTCGCCCGCGCCGACACTTATGTCAACTTCCCGCGCCGTTATCTCATCCAGAAAAGCTTCTCCCGCGCCTATATCGATGCTTATTTCATCCGCTTTAAGCGCCATACTGTTAAATTTTCCTGCGCCCACCTCCATATCTATACTGCTAAGCGCCATATTTTCCGGCAGGTACACATACACGTTTCCTCTTTTGCGGTTTTTCAAGATCAATTTCTTATTCTTACTGTAAATTCTGAACGTACTGCCGTCTTTGCCATAGCTTATCCTGTTGCTTTCTGTATTATCCTTAACATAAATATGATCGTCCGGGGAGTTTTCCAGTATCAGCTCCTCTCCGCCAAGCTGTATATCTATATTTGAAATATCGTCAATCGCATAGCCCTCTCCCAAATCACCGTCCGAGACATAATTATCCGAATTAGAATTGTTATTTTTGTCTATATTATACATCTCATTATTCCCTTCATCAATTACTTCTTCAATTACAGTTAATTCCTCATTATTATTTACTTCACCATGGTCAACATCCCAATCTCCATACATGACCGAGTCCAAAAAACCGAAAAAATCATAATCCAGCCAGCCTATATGGGAATTTATCTGGCTGAAACCGCCCATTGCCCCGAAACTTCCACAGAGTATGCAGCCGATCACAAAAAGCACTCCTGCTGTGACAAGGCAGACCTTTGTAAACTTTTTCATGCTTTAACACCTCCCTTGTGAAGAATATGGTTAAAAAATCCGACTATGGCTCTGATTATCACAGGCACAAGCATACCGCAGCATACGGTCAGCCATAAACAGAATATACCCAATGCCGCCAATATCATTCCGGTGCCCATTAATGCAAGACCACCAAACGGCATTACAAACAACATCGCAATTCCGTATGCAAACAGACATACTCCCCCGATACAAAGAAATATAGCCGCGGCACCTACACTTACCACCAATGCGAATATACAGCCAAAGGCCGCAATAATAACGCCAATTACCGAAGCCGCAATCGCTATCAGAAAAGGCGAGGCAAATATGCATAAAATGATTATCAGAGCAAGCATACCGCCGGATATGCGCTTTTTATCCTGCCTATGAGAAGTTTTGTCAGCCGCCTGTCTGTACGACTGTTCCGATTTATTTTCTCCCTGCGCTTTGCTTATATCCATTACCTCGTCGCTTTTTCTCTGTCCGTATCCGTAAAAGCCCTTCTCGGTATACTCTCCCGTATCGCCGCCGTCTGCAAGCCCGGCTTTAATAGTCTGCGCAAGCTGTTTCGGACTTCCCAAAGCCGCAATAACACTCTGCTCATTCTCCGGTCCGGCATCATCAAAATAATCATTATAATATTGTATCGCTTCCTCCCGCTCTGACGGCGGCACATCCGAAAGCAGCTCCGTCAGACTTTTCATAAAATCCGCTCTGTTCATTTTTTCAATCCCCCCTCAAAAATACTGTTTAACTTTGCAGAATACCGATGCCATTCGCTGATATACAGATTGAGTTGAGCGCGACCTTTTTCTGTAACTTTGTAATAGCGCCTGTTCCGGCCCGCGCACTCCATGTCATATACCTCAAGACATTCGTCTTTCTGCAGCCTGCGAAGTACCGGATATAATGTAGATTCGGATATTTCAATTACCTGACGCACTTCCTGCGTTATCTTATAACCATAGGTTCCTTCCGGTTCGCCGGATACCACCGCAAGCACAATGGCATCCAGCAGGGCTGCGCCTGTGTTAAAAACCATGCGATATCCTCCTTTCCCTCTTTTTAAATACATAATTCAACCTGCCTGTCACTTTACTACACTTACTGTCAGTGTCATTTATAAATATTATTATATTTTATAATATTATACGTTGTATAATATTGTTTACAATAATACTATATGGCATATAATATTGTTTGTCAATACATATATTTAAAATTAATAAAATTAATTAAAAATTTTTATTTTCACTTTCCAACCCATAGCTTATCCGACTCATAATTATCATACTACGGTAAATTTTATGGACAAATTCTACAAGCAAATTCTCCTGACAAATCCCCCGCGATGCCCGAATATTGAAAGCTTTTGTCATATATGATAAAATATGCGCGTAATTCAATGAAATATATAAATTTACAGATTGAACCGTATTGGGGGGATCACTATGAATGCCATGTTCAAAAAAGCGTATATTATTTTACCTTTAACCGCAATTTTTCTAGTCGGCTGCGTCGCTGCCTCATCTGCCTCATCCGTCAAAACCCTGACCGCTTTATCGGCAGCCCCTTCTTCCGATATAACGAGCGTCCTTACGGTTTCTTTACAGACCGAGGCAGCCGATGCCGCGAACGGCTCTTTAGAAGCTGAAAGCGCCCCTCCGGAATTTACGGTAACTGAACTTGATGAGACCAAGACAATGTATGCCTCCGATTCCGTAAATGTCCGTACAGGTCCTTCCACAGATTATGAAAGGGTAGGGTTTCTTGCAAAAGGGCAGGAGGTCACGGTAATGGGGCAGGCCGATACTAAATGGTATGAAATAGAATATGATGAAGACAGGGCTTTTGTAAGTAATAAATACCTTCAGGACGAAGCACTGGCAGGCGAGGCTTCGACAAACGCTGCTTTGGCAGACCAGACTCAGGAAACTGAAGCGCAGGCAGCCGAGCCGTCCTCTCCATCCATTACGGAAGCAGCGAACGTTGCAGGCGTAATCATGGTTGGGGATTCACGATTTGTCCAGATGCAGGCAAGCGTAGGCGACAATCCCTGCACATGGATAGCCGAAAGCGCCAAGGGCTATGTCTGGTTCAGCGAAAATGCCGTACCGAGAATCGATGGCTGCGCAGGGAAAGGCTCCAAGATACTTATTAACCTTGGCGTCAACGATCCCGGCAACCTTACAAAATATATATCTCTTGTGAATGCCAAAGCCGATGAATGGACCGGAAAAGGGGCAACGGTATATTATTCGTCTGTTAATCCCGTATGGGAAAATCCTTATGTGACCGAAGAACAGGTGGAATACTTTAACTCTCAGATGCAAAGCAGTTTAAACGGAAACGTGCACTGGCTCGACAGCCACAGCTATCTTAATTCCGTAGGTTACCGCCTTGTTGACGGACTTCATTACAGCGCCGAAACATATCAGACGCTTTATGCTTACTATATGAATAATATCGGCTGATATTATATATTGATATGGTTAGTTTACATAACTTAGCAATCGTCATGTGAGACAGCCGCAAAATCGATCCGAAATCTTACCGAAATTTTACCGGAATCAGATCTGCAGCTGTCTCAGCCTGTAAAATTCACCTTTTTTCTCCATAAGCTCGTCATAGCTTCCGAACTCTTTCAAGCCTCCGTCCCCTATGACCGCTATGTAATCCGCATTTTTAATTGTAGAAAGCCTGTGCGCCACTATAAGCGTGGTCCTGTTCTTTACAAGATTATCCGTGGCATTTCTTATTTTTTCTTCCGAAATGCTGTCAAGGGCCGACGTCGCCTCATCGAGAATCAGTATCTTAGGATCCCTGATAAAAGCCCTTGCAATCGAAACTCTCTGCCGCTGCCCTCCGGAAAGATTGCTTCCATGTTCGTTCACCATAGTATCTACTCCGTCAGGCAGCTGCTCTATCATTTCGTCCAGATCGGCCGCCTTTATGACTTCCATAAGTTCTTCGTCGGAAATGTCGTCTTTTCCGTAAGTGATATTTTCTCTTATGGTACCTGTAAATAAAATCGGCGTCTGCGGCACGACCGCTATATTGGAGCGATAACTCCTTAAATTGATATCCTCCATATCGTTACCGTCAATAAGCACCCTGCCCTGAGTGGCATGAATGAACCCTATGACCATATTGAGGATGGTAGTCTTTCCGGCGCCGGATTCCCCGACAAAAGCGACCGTCTCTCCGCTCTTTATTTTCAGGTTCAGGTCTTCTACGACAAAAGAGTCGCTGTCCTTATATTTAAAGCCCGTATTTTCAAAAGTTATCTCGCCCTTTATGGAAGGCAGTTTTTTCTTATTATGATAACTTTCCACATCATGACAAAGCAGCACGTCGCCGATCGAGTCAACGGACTCTAAGCCTTTGGAGATTATCGGGAGCAGATTTATCATATTGGATACGTAGGATATGATCGAAGCAAAATAAGTCTGATACATAACGACCTCGCCCACGCTTATCTTCCCGCGGCTTGCCAGATAGCCCGTAAAGCCCAGACACAAAACCTGAAAGATCTGAAAAGCCACCCAGCTTATAGATGAAAAATAGGACTGCACCATATCCAATCGAAGGCCCGACTTTGCCACGTTATAGAGCCTGCTGTCCATTTTGTCGGTTTCCTTATCTTCCAAAGCATGCGCCCTTGTGACAGGAATCAGCTCTATCATTTCCATTACGTGTACGGAAGTTTCCTCCATGGCTTTACGGAACTCTTTATTATAGCTCTTGATCTTTCCTTTGAATGTCACCATTATAAAGACCGCAACGGGTATCGTTCCGAGGAAAAAGAGAAAAACCGTAAGGCTCTTGCTCACAACGACGCTGAACGCCACCGTCACGTTCATGATAATGCTCAGCACCGTTATGAAAATCTGGGACGAAAGCGTCTCTATCTGCTCAACGTCCCTCATGATCTTAGACTGAAGCCGCCCCGACTGCATCTCATTATGATATGTTATCGAAAGCTGCTGCAGCTTCCTGACAAGCGTACTCCTTAAATCCCGCTCTACGTTTCTTATGGCTCTGGCATACAACAGCGTATGAAAATAGTTTGTGACTATATTCTGCGCGATCGCAATTACCATAATGACTACTTGAGTCAATATCTTTTTTCCCGCATCCTGCGGAGGATTGGTGGCTATATTGACTATGTTTGCCGTTACAATAGGCAGTATCCACACCGGCGAATGTTTGACTGCAAACAGCGCTACCGCAAAAAACAATTCCGGATAATGTCCTTTGTAAATGCCAAGCAGCGTTTTAAGAGAGCTGTTTTTGTTTCTTTTGAAGGTATCTAAAAGCCGCTGTTCCGTCTCGTCCAGATCGTTGTCCTGACTGCTTAGATTAAATTGATACTTAGCTTTATTCTGCTCATCCGCACTCATAGATCATCGCTTTTCCTTTTTATTCTAACTATCCTAACTATCGTTCCATCTTCCAAAAATAAGCGCTGTATGGAGGCAGTTCGCTTCCGCCGCCAAAATCATGTTTTTCTCCGCTTATAAGATCGACCGCCGTTCCGCAGCCTGCGTCAAAATGAGCCGTATAGCTTTCGCTGTCGGCATTTATCGCAACCAGCACACGCTCGTTTGCGCTCTTTCTCTCAAAGATACACTGCTTGTTATTCAGCACAACCGACCGGAAATCTCCGTAATTTAACGCCTCGGAATTCTTTTTGGCCTCTGCCAGCGCGGATATGAAGTCGCACAGCTCATTCCACTGCGGCTCATCAAAACTTGGCCGAAGCGCCGGATCGCCTTCGCTTTTATCGGCCTTTGTTCCCCACTCGCTTCCGTAATATACGCAGGGAATGCCTGGCATTCCGAAGCACAGCGCATAAATAAGCGGCAGATGCTTTTCGTTGCCAAGCACGCTCGCTACCCTCGTCACGTCATGATTATCCACGAAAGACAACAGATGTCTGCCTCTGTAAAGCGTCCAGTTTTCAGGGCCGAACTGACGCAGGAGCGAATGCACTATCTCAAACATATTCATGCTGTTGAAGCTTGAAAAAAGTCCCTTATAGCACTCGTAATTGGTAACCGAATGAAGCATTTCATCATTCATCCACTGATTATAATCGCCATGCAGCGTCTCGCCCAACAGGAAAAAGTCCGGCTTCAGTCCTTCGCAGAAATTATGTAACCTGCGCAGGAAATCCTTATCCAAACAATAGGCGACGTCCAACCTGAGTCCGTCTATGTCAAATTCTTCCACCCAGCCTTTTACGCTGTCCAGAATATGATTTATTACCTCTTCATTTCTTAAGTTGAGTTTTACCAGGTCATAATTGCCTTCCCAGCCCTCGTACCATAGACCGTCATTATAATTGGAATTTCCGTCAAAATTTATATGGAACCAGTCCTTGTACGGCGAATCCCATCTTTTCTCAAGCACATCTTTGAACGCCCAGAAGCCTCTGCCTACATGGTTAAATACTCCGTCCAATATGATTTTTATGCCGTTTTCATGCAAAGCCCCGCACACCGCTGCAAAGTCTTCATTGGTTCCAAGCCTGCAGTCTATCTTATGATAATCCCTTGTATTATAGCCATGAGTATCGGACTCGAACACAGGGCAAAAATAAATCGCATTGATCCCAAGCTTCTTCATATGAGGTATCCAGTCGATCACCTTCACAATTCCGGATCTCAATACGCCGTCATTCTCATACGGCGCTTTGCAGAATCCCAACGGATATATCTGATAAAAAACACTTTCATAAGCCCACATATTTTATCCTCCCAAATTAAACTTTTTGTCTATTATGGCATAGCGCTTTTTGTTTTTCAATACTTTTTTGCCACCGCCATTACTCATTTTTGTCACTGACTTTACTCATTGACTATACTTGACTATTCATTGACCAAATTCGTCTGACAGTTGACTTAAACAGTATTATTTTCCACCAAAAAAATGCTTAATACCGACTTTTCCACCGATTTTATGACGCTTTTGTTATAAAATATGCATAATTCACATTAGAAATCCCCCATTTTCACATAGTTATCCACATATGACACAAGTGTCATAAATAAAAAATTTATGTTTCAGCCGTGTCAGAAACGGTTGTCATTTTCATTTTTCCATACATATGTTCTATTTTTATTGACTCATCTGCTCAAAACAGCCATTCATTCCAGAAACGCTCTATCCTTTGAGCAATTTTATCCACGGTGACCGTTTCATACCCGCTCCATTCCCTGGGAAACAGCCTCCGGTATGGCAGAGTCAGAAACCTTTCGTCCAACAGCACAACTATGCCTACGTCCTGCGCCGTCCTTATAACACGCCCTGCCGCCTGAAGCACTTTATTCATACCCGGATAACGGTAAGCATAGTCAAAACCGTTGCCGTCTAAGCCGTCAAAGTATTTTTTCAGGATATCCCTTTCATTGCATACCTGCGGAATACCCGTACCCACGATCATAACTCCGATAAGACTGTCGTTCTTTAAATCTATGCCTTCGCTGAAAATACCGCCCATAACGCAGAAACCGATCAGGGTCTTTTCTTCCTCTATCTCAATATCCATATGAATAAGCTCCGACAGGTCGCATTCTTCGTTTACGGCAAATCTTGACAGGAACTCTTCCCTTAAAGTCTCGCTCATATGCTCCTTCTGCACAATACATTCAATACCGTCGTCCGCAAAATATTCTTCAAAACATTTTAACACATTCTGTAAGAAAGCATGGGACGGAAAAAAGATCATATAGTTACCGTTTCTGTTTTTCACTATCTCATATATATAAGAAGCGATCTTATAATATTCTGTCTCGCCGCGTCTTGTATATTTGCTAGTCACATCGCTTCCGATAAAAAGCCCCCGCTTCTCAGGATCAAAAACCGAATGCGCATATACTTCATAATCTCCTTCTTCCGCGCCAAGCAGGTTTTTATAATATGTTATCGGAAGCAGAGTGGCGGAAAAAAGAATGGCGCTTACGGCCCTCATCATGCATTCTTTAAGATTTTTGGACGGATTTACGCAAAAAAGCTTCAAAATAAAGCTTCCGTCGTCATTTAACTGTGAATATGCGACGTAATTCTCATCCATCAGATCATTTATCAGTAAAAAATGCGACACTTCAAAATAAAATTCCAGTATTTCCTTATGTACAGGCGAATTTTCATTGTCGTCCAGATAATCCTCTATCGCGGCGCTCAGCCTGTTAAGCGCCATTACAAAAGGCGATATATTTTCTTCTATTTTATAATCGACGCACTCTTTTTTCAGCGCCAACAGCTCTTTATTACATTTGTCAAGCTGCTTTTCAAGCCGGACGGAATATGGCTTTACGACCTTTTTTAACTCAAGAAAGTCTTCCTTTTTTAAGACCGCGCTGTACATCTCCCTTCCACGCTCTACCAGATTATGCGCCTCATCTATAAGAAATACATAGTCTCTCTGAACGCCTTGCGCAAAAAAGCGGCGAAGGTATACATGCGGATCAAATACATAATTGTAATCGCATATGACCGCATCGGCAAAAAGACTCAGATCCAGACACATCTCAAAAGGACATACTTTATGTTTTTTCGCATATTTTTCTACGTTCTCACGGCTAAAATTTTCCTCATGGGTAAGCAGATCGTAGAGCGCGTCGTTTATTCTGTCAAAATGCCCCTTTGCATAGGGGCAGGCGTCGGGATTGCACTCTTTTTCGTCAGTAAAACAAATTTTTTCTTTCGCGGTAAGTATAACGGTCCTGAATTTAAGTCCGTTTTCCCTCAATATCCTAAAAGCGTCCTCCGCCACAGTCCTTGTGATCGTCTTGGCCGTAAGATAGAATATCCTTTCCGCGCGGCCTTCGCCGACCGCCTTCACCGACGGGAACACCGTAGATATCGTTTTTCCTACTCCTGTCGGCGCCTCTATAAACAACTTCCTTCTATGATAAATCGTACGATACACATAAGAGACTAAGTCCTTTTGCCCCTCTCTGTATTCAAACGGGAATTTAAGCTCCTTTATCGACGCCTGCCTGAGATTTTGCCACTCAAAGCTAAGCTCGGCCCATTTTTCATACTTACCTATAACCTCCCCAAACCACTGTTTAAGTTCTTCATATTTATAAGTATGGTTAAAATACCGTATTTCCTCAGTTTCAAGGTTACAGTAAGTCATACGGACATTGATCTCTTCTATATGATTCTGCTGCGCATAAATATAGGCATAGCACTTGGCCTGAGCCAGATGGACCGGTACCGCCTGCTTCATCTTGATGAGATCATGATAAGTTCCTTTTATCTCATCTATGGTCACTCTTATATCCGGCGGATCAGCGTTTTCCCCATTAACATTCTCAAATATTATCCCGTCGGCGCGGCCGTCTATAACAATGTCATAATCTTTGGCGTGATGCGTATATTTTAACGAAACCTCCGCATGATAGTCCGCTCCCATACGCCTCTGTATCATTCTGTGGATTCGGCCCCCCTCCTGCATGGCGTCAGGAGAAAAAGCCGCCCTTCGATTGTCGATATCGCCTGAACGAAGAATAAATTCTACCAGACTTCTTACAGAAACACGAATTTCCATGCACTACTTTCCCTTCGCATAAACAAAATCAGGCGATCGCGAAACTGTTATCAAAGCTTCCCCGCCCGCATTCATCAAAAAACTCCCTACAATGATATTACGATATCATCAATAGGGAGTCAATGACGCTTTAGCGTTATATTTTCTGCGGTCCGCAGTCAATCAACATGCAACTGCAAATTTCTGCAGATACTTCTCAAAATCCGCATCATAGCCATTACATGAAACAGTCAATATCTGATTAAAATTTAATCCCATAACACCAATGATGGATTTGGCATCTACTATGAAACTGTTATATGAAATGTCTACGTCAAATTCGCACTTCTCCGCTGCTGCGACAAAATCCTGCACACCGTCAGGTCTTAACATGATCCTGTGCTGTATCATTATAAATACCCTCCTTTTCATTACGCATCTGATATGTTCTTATCTTTTACAAATATAATACTCCATTATTTCCATTTGTAAAGAAAGAATTAGCGTTTATAAAGTAACAATATTTAGCAGATTTGGTCATTTTTACCACTTTTTTTCAATAATCTGCTTCTTTTTTGTAATTTTTGTTCATCCGTCTTTTATCAGTGTGAACGGATACAGCACATTTTATTCATTTTTTATCAAATTCAACCATATATTCTCTAAACCTAAGCGGAAGCATCTGCTGTTGAAGTTTAGGATTTATGCGTTCTTTTATGGCGATAGTTTTGCAAAAAGCAGTAAAAAGTTCCTGATATTCGTTTTCCTTATCAGATTCCCCAAACATATCATAAACGGAATTATCACTGTCTGATACCATATACCAATCTTTAAGCGCAGGATGAACGCCGTAAATTTTACGCATATCATCAAAAATAATAAAATTTTCAACCGACAGCCTGTCCGCAAAATGCGGCATTATAAACGGTATCACATTACATTTTGGCGCTATCTTTGAAAAAAGTATGCCCTCGCCTGATTCCTTAAACCTTACTATCTCTATATAACGAAGCGCTTCATTAGCGGCGCTGCGCGCCAATTCGAACGTACGTTCTACATGCGTATCTGCCAGATTTTCCATGACCCGCCTTCCGCCGCCCTTAGACAATCCGTTTACCACGGTCTTATAGACCGCTTCTCCTTTCATCCTATCCTGCGCGGCAAGCGCGCGGCAGATATAAAGATAAACCTCATCTCCCAGACGTTTTCTCAATGTCTGCGCCACTTTGGCGGTCTTCACCGCATCCGGTTCAATATTAATATAAGTTGCAAATAACCTCAGATTTCCTTCTTCACCTATCTGTATATGAATATGCTCATGCCCCTCCCTTAAGGCATAAGCCTCATATATACCGGTAAAGACGCCCTCTATGGAATCCTCACAGACAAGATATTTTTCTTCCATATAAATACATACCCGCTTCCTTTTTTCTCCGGCAGACGCTCAGGAAAACAGCGACAACTGCTCATACCGCATCCCGTCATTTGTAAACTTAAGCCGCTCCTTGTCGTCGGTTAAGTTTCTTACTATATAATCTTCCTCTATCTTAGTCGGATACATCATCTTTCCGCTGCATGTAATAAAATATAAGGCTCTTTTCAGCACGACTCCCATTTTCTTAAGATCGTTAAAATTGAGATTGCCAAACCGCCTTGCGCCTATTATACGCTTTGCGCTCCTTACCCCTATTCCGGGGACTCTTAATAAAAGTCTATAATCCGCCCGGTTTATCTCTATCGGAAACAGTTCCAAATGCCTTACGGCCCAGTCAGCCTTGGGATCTATCCTCATATTAAAATTAGGGCGGTCGTCCGTCAAAAGTTCATCTACCTTAAAACCATAAAATCTAAGCAGCCAGTCCGCCTGATACAGCCTGTGTTCACGCAAAAGAGGCGGTCCTCCGGGCAGAGCCGGAAGCGCTTTATCCTCATTGACATTTACAAAAGCGGAATAATAGACTCTTTTTAATGAAAATTTCTGATAAAGATTCTCTGCCACAGACATTATCTGGTAATCGCTCTCCGGCGTCGCCCCTATGATCATCTGCGTAGACTGTCCTGCTTCGCAAAAACGCGGAGTATGCCTGTATAACGTCAATTCTTCCTTATTGGCGCTTATCGTGTTCTGTATCTGCCGCATCGGTTTGAGAATGCTTTTGCGGTTTTTATTAGGCGCAAGCTGTTTAAGGCTCTCCGCTGTCGGAAGCTCCAGATTGACACTCATCCTGTCGGCAAGAAATCCCGCCTTGTGTATGAGCGCAGGATCGGCCCCGGGAATTGCCTTGACATGGATATATCCGTTAAAATGATGAATGTTGCGAAGTTTATAAAGCGTCTGACATATCAATTCCATTGTATAATCGGGACTGTACAGTATGCCCGAACTTAAAAACAGGCCTTCTATATAATTGCGCCTGTAAAATTCCATTGTAAGGGCGCAGACCTCATCCGGCGTGAACGAAGCTCTGGGAACATCGTTCGACCGTCTGTTCATACAGTATCTGCAATCAAAAATACATTCATTCGTAAATAAAATCTTTAATAAAGATATACATCGCCCGTCCGCCGCGAAACTATGGCAAAGCCCTGCCGATACCGTATTCCCTATGCCTTTGGCGTTACCGCCTCTTGAAGAGCCGCTCGACGAACACGAAACGTCATATTTTGCGGCGTCAGCAAGTATATTCAGTTTTTCCATTATCGGCATATCCTGCGCTATTCTGATTTCCATATCGATATTACACCCGTAATAATAATGCGATAGTCACTATATCCTGCAATTCAAGTCGTCCGCCCCGCAATGCGAACATCTGTTCTGTATGCATAATACCATAACCTAAAATAAATTGCAAGATGTTTTTAGAACATTTGTTCGTGACATTTTATTCGAGATCACTCATTTTTTATGATCTTGTCCGCAGGCAGCCATTTTTTTATCTTATAAAAAATATCTTCCATCATTATCGGTTTTTCCACGAAATCATTCATGCCCGCCTTTAGATATTCCTCTATCTGGTCCTTCGCATCGTTAGCCGTAAGCGCGAGTATCGGAACCTCCCTGCAATATTCGTCCTCAAGCGCGCGTATGGTTCTGGAAGCCTCCAATCCGTCCATTACCGGCATGATATGGTCCATGAGTATGATATCGTACCTTTCTTTTTTGACCTTTTCAACGGCGATCGCGCCGTTCTGCGCTATATCCGCTTTTAATTTGAGCGGAGTCAGCATCTCGGCGGCAACCATGGTGTTGATCTCGTTGTCGTCCACGATCAATATCTTTGCCCCGGGCGCGGTATAAGAAAGTTCCTCTTCCTTCTTTTCTGTTTCAGCTTTTTGGGTATCGTCAGGATCGTCGTCCTTACCTTCTATGGCGTGACAGAAATTATACGTATAAAGAGGCTTATTTATCGTTGCCGCGCCCTCGATCTCATCATTTTCCTTCATAGGATTCTGTAGTAAATACAACCAGGCGCCGCTTTTTTTGAGGCGGTCTTTTTCCCCGTCGCTTAATTGACCGGAACAGTCAGTGAAATAAATCAGTTTTTTATTTTCAACCGCATCGGTCAATATATCGTCGGAAAACGAGAGTTTATAGGCTTTTGCCAAGGTCTTTAGCGACTCATATGCCTCGCCGCTTTTCATTTTGCCGGCTATCAGAACTTCCTCGCCGGATTTTTCCAATACCGCCGCTTTTTCATCTCCTACGAGCTTCTGATGTATAGTAAAATAAAACTCGCTTCCTTTTCCATACTCGCTCCTTACGCCTATAGAGCCGTTCATGAGTTCCACGAGCTGTCTGGAAATGGAGAGTCCAAGCCCCGTGCCTTCCTTTTGATGATTTTTTCTGGTATCTACCTGTTGGAAACTGCCAAAGAGTTTGGGTATATCTTCCTCACGTATCCCCTGCCCGGAATCTTTTACGCTGACAGAAAGCTCTATGTCATCACCCTCTGTTTTTTCCACGCGCACACATAATGAGACATAGCCTTTTTCGGTAAACTTAGTCGCATTATTCATCAGATTGATTATGATCTGGCGTATACGCAGGGCATCGCCGCATAAAGTCTTAGGCAGCAACGTATCAATATCATAAATAAGTTCTACAGGCTTATCTCCTATCCTATTGAGTATTATCATGCCCAAATCGCTGAGCAGCTGCGTAAAATCATAGTTATCTTCAACCAACTCCATCTTGCCGGATTCGATCTTAGAAATGTCGAGAAGATCGTTTATTATAGTGAGAAGGGCGTTTCCTGAATTTTGGATATTGACTATGTATTCGCGCTCCTTCTTTTGGAGTTCCCCCCGCAGGAGTATCTGCGTCATTCCCACGATCGCGTTCATAGGCGTCCTTATCTCATGCGAAACATTGGATACAAAAGCCGATTTGGCCTGATTGGCAGCGTCTGCGCGCTCTTTTTCCTGCCTTACTTTTTCCATGAGCTCCTGCTGCCTGCTCACGTCCACAAGAAGCATACTATAGCCTGCGACTTCATTTTTATCTATTATGTCCACTATTTTTTTCTTATAATATTTATCGTTTTTTTGATAAATTTCATCCGTATTTACGAATAAATCGTATAGTTCGTCCGGAATGCGCGCCTGTTTGCGCATGCCGTTCAGCTTATATTCGCCGAATATCGACAGGGCGTAGGCGTTGGCGTCGAGGAAACCGTAGTTTTTATCTACTATGATAAACGCGTCTTCCATCTGTTCGAACACCCACTCATGCCCCATCTCTTTTATTCCGTAAAACTCATCTTTTAAAAGGCCGAGTATGATGAAAAGAATGGAAAATGACGCAAAAAGAGGCACAAAATCAAAGGCAGGGTCGAACGCCATATAACAGATCAGCGAAACTATGACGACGAACTGCGCGCCTATGAGCCTTGCCATATTTTTCCGCTCCGTCATATCTTTTAACCTGAACATTTTGATATTCGAATATAAGAGCACCCATATCAAAAGAAAACATACCCAACTGTAACGCAGCATATATATCACATTCTGCCCCGCGCTCGCAGTATATATCCCGAGAAACTCGTTCTTTTGAAAGCTGAAAAAAGGAGTGTCGCCTATGATGATTTTCCTGAGTCCGTCGTTCCAATACAAAAGCACGCTTAAAGATTCCAACCCCGCCCATATGCAAAAAGGCAGCCTCGGGAATTTCCTCCACAGATAACTTGCCACGAACATACTGAAAAAGTAGTAAAAAAGAGCATTCCCCAGATACTGCATCTTACTTATTATAATCGCCTGCTCCGCAGTATCGGCGCTTATCACAAAAAAATATCCGCTGTTCATCAGAAGACAGCCCATATTCGTCACCATCAGATACATGCTGTTATTGCTTTGATGTTTACGCCTCAACAGCGCGATTATTCCCGCAAAAGGGACCAACATCCCAAAAGTCTGTATAACATAGAATAAATATTTCATGCTTACCACTGTCCTTATTTTTATTAGATAAATTGTACCATACAATTTGTCCGTATACCAACATGTTTTATTAAAAGCGTAAATTTAATAAAGGTTCTTGTGATTTCCGTAATTTTCTATATAATTATAAATAAGAGCAGACGAAAATATGCTCGATTTCCATATATGATCATTATTCAGGAGGATATACAAATGCCAAAAAGAACAGACATCCACAAAGTACTCATCATCGGTTCCGGCCCTATCATAATAGGACAGGCGTGCGAGTTTGACTACTCCGGCACACAGGCCTGTAAGGCTCTGCGTAAGCTGGGCTATGAGATCGTGCTCGTGAACTCAAACCCCGCCACCATCATGACAGATCCGGAAATCGCAGATGTTACCTACATTGAACCTCTGAATGTCCAAAGGCTTGAACAGATAATAGCAAAAGAGCGCCCCGACGCCCTTTTACCCAATCTGGGCGGACAATCCGGCTTAAATTTATGCGCGGAACTGAATAAAGCAGGAATCCTGGATAAATACAATGTAAAAGTAATAGGCGTACAGGTAGATGCGATAGAACGCGGCGAAGACCGTATAGAATTTAAAAATTCCATGAACGCGCTCGGTATCGAAATGGCTAGGAGCGAAGTCGCTTACAGCGTCGAAGAAGCCCTTACTATCGCAGATAAACTCGGCTACCCCGTGGTGCTGCGTCCAGCATACACTATGGGCGGCGCAGGCGGCGGTCTTGTATACAACCGCGAGGAACTTAAGACCGTCTGCGAAAGAGGTTTACAAGCCTCTTTGGTGGGACAGGTCCTTGTTGAAGAGTCTGTTCTCGGTTGGGAAGAGTTGGAGCTTGAAGTAGTGCGTGATGCGGACAACAACATGATAACTGTCTGCTTCATAGAAAATATCGATCCTATGGGCGTGCATACCGGCGATTCTTTCTGCTCGGCGCCCATGCTCACGATTTCTGAAGAAACACAGAAACGCCTGCAGGAACAGGCTTACCGCATCGTGGAATCGGTACAGGTGATCGGCGGAACAAACGTTCAGTTTGCGCATGATCCCAAAAGCGACCGCATAGTCGTGATCGAGATAAATCCCCGCACATCCCGCTCCTCGGCTCTTGCTTCCAAAGCCACAGGCTTCCCTATAGCGTTAGTATCAGCCATGCTTGCCTCAGGCCTTACCTTAAAAGACATTCCCTGCGGCAAATACGGCACTCTGGATAAATATGTGCCTGACGGAGATTATGTCGTAATAAAATTTGCGCGTTGGGCTTTCGAGAAGTTCAAAGGCGTTGAAGATAAACTCGGCACACAGATGCGCGCCGTCGGCGAAGTCATGAGTATCGGCAAAACATACAAAGAAGCCTTACAAAAGGCTATCCGTTCGTTAGAGACCGGACGCTACGGTCTGGGCTATGCAAAAGACTTCAATACAATGACCAAAGAACAACTGCTGCAGCTTTTGATAACGCCTTCAAGCGAACGCCATTTCATAATGTACGAGGCGCTTCGCAAAGGCGCAGGCATAGACGAGATACACGAAATAACGCATGTAAAGAAATGGTTTATCGAGCAAATGAAGGAGCTTGTCGATGAAGAAGAAAACCTTTTAAGATTCAAAGGTTCTCTCCCCTCCGACGATCTTCTCATTGCCGCCAAAAAAGACGGCTTTTCCGATAAATACTTAAGCCGGATACTTGAAATTCCTGAAGACGAGATACGCTCTCGCCGTATTTCCATCGGTGTTGAAGAAACCTGGGAAGGCGTCCACGTAAGCGGTACACAAGACAGCGCTTACTATTTCTCGACTTATAACGCTCCCGACAAAAACCCGGTTAGTTCAGACAAACCCAAGATCATGATACTCGGAGGCGGGCCAAACCGAATCGGACAGGGCATCGAATTTGACTATTGCTGCGTACATGCCTCTCTTTCCTTGAAAAAACTGGGCTTTGAGACCATAATCGTAAACTGCAATCCCGAAACGGTTTCCACGGATTACGATACCTCCGACAAACTCTATTTCGAACCGCTTACACTCGAAGACGTGCTTAGTATTTATAAAAAAGAAAAGCCGCTCGGAGTTATAGCGCAGTTTGGCGGACAGACACCTCTTAATCTTGCCGCGGATCTTGAAAAAAACGGCGTAAAGATACTCGGCACCTCTCCGGCGGTCATCGACCTTGCGGAAGACCGCGACCGTTTCCGCGCCATAATGGAAAAACTCAACATTCCCATGCCGGAATCAGGTATGGCTGCAACTGTTGACGAAGCGCTTTCCATCGCTGCGCGGATCGGCTATCCCGTCATGGTCCGCCCCTCTTATGTGCTCGGCGGCCGCGGCATGGAAGTTGTATATGACGACGAAAGCATGACCGAATATATGAACGCCGCCGTAGGAGTGACTCCCGACCGTCCCATTTTGATAGACCGGTTCTTAAATCATGCGACCGAATGTGAAGCCGACGCGATAAGCGACGGAACGCACGCCTTTGTGCCTGCCGTTATGGAACACATAGAACTGGCCGGCATACATTCGGGCGACTCGGCGTGCATAATACCTTCCGTCCATATTTCCGACAAAAACGTTGAGACCATCAAAGAATACACGCGTAAGATCGCGGAAGAAATGCATGTCAAAGGTCTCATGAACATGCAGTATGCCATCGAAAACGATAAAGTCTATGTCCTTGAAGCCAATCCCCGCGCTTCACGCACTGTCCCATTGGTATCCAAAGTATGTAACATCCGCATGGTTCCTTTGGCAACAGAGATAATAACTATGGAGCTTACGGGAAAAGCATCTCCGGTTCCCGCCCTGAAAGAGCAGGTCATTCCAAACTACGGAGTAAAAGAATCAGTATTTCCTTTCAACATGTTCCAGGAAGTCGATCCTATACTCGGACCTGAAATGCGCTCTACGGGCGAAGTCCTTGGACTCGCAGGCTCGTATGGAGAGGCTTTTTACAAGGCTCAGGAAGCCACTCAGTCCAAGCTGCCTCTTGAGGGCGCCGTTTTGATCTCCGTAAACCGCAAAGACAAGGCCGAAGTAGTTGAAGTCGCAAAAGACTTCGCAGACTGCGGTTTCAAGATAGTTGCCACAGGAACCACCTGCGACCTCATTACAGAAGCGGGCATTCCCGCCGAAAAAGTTAAGAAGCTCTACGAGGGCCGCCCCAATATCCTTGACCTTATCACCAACGGGCAGATCGATCTGATCATCAATTCTCCCGTCGGAAAAGACAGCGTCCATGATGACAGCTATCTGCGCAAAGCCGCGATAAAGGCCAAAATACCTTACATGACAACGATCGCCGCAGCCAAGGCTTCCGCAAGCGGAATCAAATACGTGAAGACGCACGGCAACAGCGAGGTTAAATCCCTTCAGGCTCTTCATTCAGAGATACACGATAAAGAATGACAATATAATTTACGCCGCCGCATATACTTTCTCGACATACGGCAAAAATGCGCCGGACAGACTTATACTTACTAAGCACAAAAGCTCAGCGCCGCTTTCGCGGTCTGCTGAGCTTTTATAATATCGGCCTCTTATGATATTTGTGACGTTAGAGTGCAGAAAACCCACGCTATATACAATGTCCCGTTTATGTTCATATTGCGTTCCATTCGTATTTCCTTTATATGATACCCTTTCATATAATGCAGACATATGACCGCTTTCTGCCTGACCGGGAGTTCCATAAGCTCCTTTAACGTTTCTTTCTGCTGCGGTGCGGCAAGGCTGTCCGCCGGTTCATCAATAGGAACCTCAATATGACGGTTCCTGAACCGTATCATATCGCGGAATTTCAGTTTCTTTTCCATGTATCGGTTTCACCCCCTTTGCTTTAAACACGTACGAAAAGTGTAAAAAGTAACGTATTGGAAATTTTTTATTTTTTATTTCTTATTCATAATTTTCATAATTTCTATAATTTCAATTCTTGCCATAATTTTAATCATTTCAATACTTTTCATAATTTTTATAATTTCAATACTTTTCATAATTTTTATCATTTCAATACTTTTTATAATTTTTTGATTGCAAAACAGAAACGGAATATATAGTCCCATTAAATGTACCTCAAATATATTACTATAGAACAATAAAGGTTTATGTGCTACAATTATAATGTATTAAGTTGCCAATAAACATAAAACCGTATTTATTTTAACGGCCGGGCATATGCAGGTTTTTCAGTTTTTTCGGGTTTTATGTTATCATTAGCAATTAAATATACGTTTTCAGAGTTTTCCGTTATCATTAGCAATAAAATATATGATTTCAGGGTTTTATGTTATCATTAGCAATTAAATATATGATTTCAGGGTTTTATGTTGTCGTTAATAAAATATTTTATCGGAGTACAATATGGAAGATACACAAAAAACACAACTGTTTGAACATACGCCTGTTCCTAATGCAGTAATGAAACTGGCAGTACCTACTATAGTCAGTTCTCTTGTTATGGTCATCTATAACCTTGCCGACACATATTTTGTCGGTATGTTAAACGATCCCATACAAAACGCCGCCGTAACGCTGGCAGCGCCCGTGCTTCTGGCGTTCAACGCGGTAAACAATCTCTTTGGCGTTGGAACTTCAAGCATGATGAGCAGGGCTCTTGGAAGGAAAGATTATGAAACCGTGTCCGGGAGCTGCGTACTGGGCTTTTATTGCGCGCTCCTTGCCGCCGCCCTTTTTTCGGTTTTTTATACGGCTTTTCATACGCCTTTTCTTAACATTCTGGGCGCCGACGCTACGACAGCGCAGGCAACCGCGGCTTATTTGAAATGGACGGTATCTTTCGGCGCGATTCCGTCAATATTAAACGTTGTAATGGCCTATCTGGTAAGGAGCGAAGGCTCTTCATTGCATGCGAGCATAGGAACCATGAGCGGCTGCCTGTTAAACATGATCTTAGATCCCGTATTTATTTTACCATGGGGACTCAACATGGGGGCCGCAGGCGCGGGACTGGCAACTTTTATTTCCAACTGTGTTGCATGTATGTATTTCTTTATGCTATTATTTATAAAACGCGGAAAAACCTATGTCTGCGTCAATCCTGCCAGACTTAAGTTAAACAGATCGATCATGGCAGGTATCTGCGCGGTCGGCATTCCCGCCGCAATCCAGAACCTTTTAAACGTAACGGGAATGACCGTACTTAATAATTTTACCTCAGCCTTCGGCTCTGACGCCGTTGCCGCTATGGGTATCGCGCAAAAAGTCAATATGGTCCCGGTGCAGATAGCGCTCGGCTTTTCACAGGGTATCATGCCTCTTGTGGGCTACAGCTATGCCGCGGGCGACGCCGACCGCTTTAAGAAGACCATACTTTTTGCCGGCAAGATCATCATGACTTTTATGATCACAGTTACTTTTGGATATTATATAGGCGCCGGCGCTCTTTCCGCTTTATTTATTGAAAACCCCGACGTCGTTGCATACAGCGCCAAATTCCTGCACGGCCTTTGCCTTGCAATGCCTTTTCTCTGTATGGATTTCCTTGGCGTCGGTGTGTTCCAGTCCTGCGGCCTTGGCAAAAACGCCCTGATCTTTGCCATCCTTCGCAAAATCGTTCTGGAAATCCCGGCACTTTTTATATTAAATACAATCTTTCCTCTCTACGGACTTGCATATGCGCAATTTTGCGCGGAAGT
The DNA here is from genome assembly GCA_947631625.1 of uncultured Lachnospiraceae bacterium. Lineage (GTDB taxonomy): Bacteria > Bacillota > Clostridia > Lachnospirales > Lachnospiraceae > UBA3282. Next base: position 179,715 of record CANRMA010000003.1, read on the forward strand.
CGTACTGTCCGCCGCGGCCGTTGCCGTGCTGTATCGGCTGATGACTAAGGTGGAGAAAAATAAAGCTGAGATGGGGTGAAAATATGCTTACAATATCTCAAATTAGTAATATTTACGAACAAATGGTCAAATGCTATAGAAATATATATGGCATCAATATCACAGATATTTTTTTATACGGCTCTTATGCAAGAGGCGACTATAATGATGAATCCGATATGGATATAGTCGCTATTGTAAAAGGCAGCAGATCGGAACTTCAGCAAAAACTTACTACAATATGGGATTTTTCTGCAGAAGTTGGCCTTGAAAATGATATAATAATTTCTCCTGCCGTAATTCCCTATGACGAGTTTGAAAAATACAAAGATAAACTCCCTTATTATATGAACATTTACAAGGAGGGACTAAAAATTGGATGACCTTGAAAGTTACAGACTTAGAAATGCTAAAGAACGTCTTGAATCCTCAAAACTGCTTTTTGAAGCAGGAAAATATAAAGATTCTATAAACCGTTCTTATTATGCAATCTTTTCTTCTATAAGAGCCGTATTGGCAAAAGATAAGACTGACTTTTCAAAACACTCAGGAGTAATTGCATATTTTCAGAAAGAATACATTAAAACTGAAATCTTTGATAAAAAATATTCAAAGTATATACAAAGCGCTTTTCAGATAAGAAATAACTGTGATTATGATGATTTTTTTATTGCCTCTAAACAGGAAGCTGAAGATCAGTATCATAAAGCAATGGAATTCTATAATACCGTAAAAGGTCATCTGGAAAAACAAAATGGACAATAAATCATTTGGCGACAAAAGAATAGCAAAAGGTTATGCCGAGGACAGGCCATGGCTGCATAAACAGGTCGCCCTGCGCATAAAATCTGACTGTAGCCTCAATATCGAAACACCTTTTATAAACGGCCTAGATGTAGGCTGCGGCGCAGGACGGGCTTCTTGTCATATATGCATGAATTTAATTTAGAACAGTTTGTACGCTTTATGATGACTCAGTCCAATGTAAACGAGCAGATAAAAGCAGGCAATAAAACAGAAACCGAAGTGTATGACTTTTTTAAGAACACGCTAAAGACTATATTTAACAACCGTATGCGCACACTTATTTTTGACGGATACAGTTGGTACATAAAGCACCGCGTATAAGAACTGTCAAACAATATGCATAAATACAAAACACACAAACACTTCTTTGGATTAACAATACATTAATTAAAATAAAGGAGCATATATCAATGAAAAACTTAATAATCCCCAAAGATTACCACTCTGCCCTGAATCTTCATGATACGCAGGTCGGTATCAAAACAGTAAAAGACTTTTTTCAGAATCTTCTCTCCGAACAGCTTCATCTTCTGCGTGTCTCGGCGCCGCTTTTCGTTGAGCCTTCTTCCGGCTTAAACGATAATTTAAACGGTGTGGAAAGACCGGTAGTGTTCGGAATAAAAGAGCAGAACGAAGCCGAGGCCGAGATTGTCCATTCGCTGGCAAAGTGGAAACGCTACGCTCTGAAAAAATACGGTTTTTCGTATGGAGAAGGACTGTATACCGATATGAGCGCAATACGCCGCGATGAACAGACCGATAATATCCATTCCATATACGTAGACCAGTGGGATTGGGAAAAGATCATTTCAAAAGAAGAACGCAATCTCGATTTTCTTAAAAAGGTAGTGCGCTCCGTATATGATGTTCTGCGCAAAACTGAAAAATACATGGCTATACGCTACGACTACATAGAAGAGATACTGCCTCACGATATTTTCTTCATAACCACGCAAGACTTGGAATATATGTACCCTGACGCCGCTCCCAAAGAGCGCGAATATCTTATTGCCAAAGAAAAAGGGGCCGTCTGCCTCATGCAGATCGGCGACCTCTTAGAGTCAGGCATAAGACACGACGGACGTGCGCCCGACTATGACGATTGGGCTTTAAACGCCGACATAATAGTATATTATCCTGTTCTGGATATTTCTCTGGAACTCAGTTCAATGGGCATCCGCGTAGATAAAGAATCATTAATAAGCCAGCTTGATAAGGCCGCCTGTCCCGAAAGAGCAGAACTGCCTTTCCAGAAAGCTATCTTAGACGACGAACTTCCGTTGACTATAGGCGGAGGCATCGGTCAGTCCAGAATATGTATGTTCTTCCTGCGCAAAGCCCATATAGGCGAAGTGCAGTCCTCCCTCTGGCCCGCCGACGTAACCCGCGCTGCGCTTGAAGCAGGGATACAGCTTTTATAGTTTCAGGCTGTCAGACAAGGCTTGCAAAAGGACTTAGTATATATGAAAAAACTCGGACGGATAATTAATTTTATATTATATACCATACTTACATTTACGGCTGCGAACATTTACGCAGTCGTAAAGGGAGCAGACATTTATGCGGCCGGGCAGACTTCAGCCGTTTATGCGGTTGACCACGCCGCGTATGTGTCCTATAGTATACAAATTGTCGCATTTGCGATAATCGTCTTTTTGTGCTTTATATGGATCAATTTATTTCCGGTCTTCTTTGGTTTACTTCAGATAAAGGGGCGGCTGCGCGTCTGTGACGGCGGCTGCCGGCTTCTTCGTCTGTTTCTTTCCTCCACGATACTGTCCGTCATTTTCTTTATATATGGAATGTGCGGTATGCTGCCGTTTGGCACTCCTGTACAGGAGCCTCGTTTTTGGATAATCAATTCCATAATCGCTATTATACTTGAAGCAATACTTTTCTGGAACGGCATCATACGGGTCTATCTTTCCTCAGAACAACTGGGCATCCGCATTCGGGTCATAGGTATCATATGCGGTATGATACCCATAGCCAATCTGGCAGCCCTGTGGCTTATTCTGCGTACTGCCTCTGCGGAGATTTCCTTTGAGAACAAACGCCGCCTGCGCAATCAGGCGCGAAAAGATGAACGCCTCTGCGCCACAAAATATCCGCTGCTATTAGTGCATGGAGTGTTTTTCCGGGATTTCCGGTATTTTAACTACTGGGGAAGAATACCTAAAGAGCTTCAGGAAAACGGCGCCGTAATCTTTTACGGAAACCACCAGTCCGCTGCCTCCGTATCCGACAGCGCGGCTGAGATCGCCGCCCGAATCATACAGATCGTAAATGAGACCGGTTGTGAAAAAGTCAATATCATCGGACATTCCAAAGGCGGACTGGATTCCAGAGCCGCTTTGCAGCTTCCCGGCGTGGCGGAGCATGTGGCGTCGCTGACCACAATAAATACGCCTCACCGCGGCTGCGAATTTGCCGATTATCTACTGACCAAAATACCTATGCAGAAACAACAGGCCATTGCCGACATGTATAATACAGCACTGAATAAAATGGGCGATCCCAACCCTGACTTTTTGGGAGCCGTCCGCGACCTTACCGCCTCCGCCTGTAAGGACTTCAATGCCTGTGTGCCTGATATTCCTGATGTTTATTATCAAAGCATAGGCAGCCGTTTAAATAAAGCGCGCGGAGGCCGCTTTCCCCTTAACTTTACCTATCCGCTCGCCAAACATTTCGACGGCCCCAACGACGGGCTTGTAGGCGAAAAATCATTTTCATGGGGCGTAAACTATCGTTTTCTCACCGTCAGCGGAAGCCGCGGCATCTCACATGGAGATATGATAGATCTAAACAGGGAAAACATTCCTGCCTTTGATGTAAGGGAATTTTACGTGCAATTAGTCAACGGGCTGAAACAGAAGGGATTTTAATATCTCGCAATTATCGGAATTTCGGATAATCTGCATAGCTTTTTATGCCTGCAGATTACCCTCCGCTTCTTATTATTGAATATACAAATTCGTATATCCCATAAGGCTTTCGTCCACTTCTCTGGCGCACTCACGTCCCTGCCTTATCGCTTTTACGACAAGCGACTGGCCGGTATGCATATCTCCGGTCACAAAGACATTGTCCACGTTGGTCTTAAACGCCCCTGCGTCAGTCTTTACATTGGTCCTTTGGTCAGTCTCAACCTTAAATGCATCGGTAACATATTTCTGGCTTCCGAGAAAACCTGCCGCAATCAGCACTATCTCGGCATCCAGCACCTTCTCTGAACCTTCAATCTCCTTCATATTCATGCGTCCGGCGCTTTCGTCTTTTACCCAAGTAAGTTTTACTATCTTGACGCCTTTTAAATTACCCTCTTTATCTTTAATAAATTCTTTTACTGTTGACTCATAAATGCGCGGGTCATGTCCGTATACGGCGATAGCTTCTTCCTGACCGTAATCTGTCTTGCAGATCTTTGGCCACTCGGGCCAGGGATTGTTTTCGGCTCTGGTGTCGGGAGCCTTGGGCATCATCTCTATCTGAGTCACGGATTTGGCGCCGTGGCGTATGGCTGTACCGACACAGTCGTTTCCGGTATCGCCGCCCCCGATTATGACTACGTTTTTACCCTTAGTATCAACATACTTTTTATCCTTAAAATCAGAATCAAGGAGACTCTTGGTATTTCTTGTCAGGAAATCAACGGCAAAATATATTCCTTTGGCGTCCCTGCCGGGAGCGTTTATATCTCTTGGATTGGACGAGCCGCAGGCCAACACTACCCTGTCAAATTCCTTTAAAATTTTATCCGCCTTTATATCCTTGCCTATATCCGAATTTGTTACAAAAGTAACTCCTTCTTCTTTCATAATATCAATCTTGCGTTCTATGATATGTTTTTCCAGCTTCATGTTCGGAATTCCGTACATCAATAAACCGCCTATCCTGTCCGAACGCTCGAATACCGTCACAAGATGTCCTCTTTTATTGAGCTGATCCGCAACTGCAAGACCGGAAGGCCCGCTGCCTACAACCGCAACTTTTTTGCCTGTTCTGGTCTTGGGCGGTTTGGCCGCCGCATAGCCCTTTTCATAGGCATTTTCGATTATTGCATATTCATTCTCTTTGGTGGAGACCGGCGCGCCCGTAAGGTTACAGGTGCAGGCCGCCTCGCAGAGAGCGGGACAGACTCTTGAAGTAAATTCCGGAAAATTGTTGGTCTTGTGCAGCCTGTAATAAGCCTGCTCCCAGTTTCCCGTAAATACCAGATCGTTCCACTCCGGCACAAGATTATGCAGCGGACAGCCCGAAGTCATGCCGCAAAGCGTCATACCTGACTGACAGAAAGGTACGCCACAGTCCATACATCTTGCTCCCTGCAACTGCTGTTCCTCCATGGAAAGATGTTCATGAAACTCATTAAAATTTTTTATACGCTCTTTAGGACTTATATCCTTTGAAACTTTTCGTTCATATTCTAAAAATCCGGTAGGTTTTCCCATTTTTATTACTCCTTTCCCAGAACTTAATTAGCCTTGTTTGCGTAAAATGCTTCGATCTGCGCCTGCTCCGTGCTGAGTCCTTTTTCTTCCATTTGAACGATGAGCTTCAGCATATGTTCATAGTCGTGGGGAATGATCTTCTTAAATTTAGGCAGATATTCACCGAAATTATCCAATATCTCTTTCCCTTTGACTGAATTGGTCAATGCCACGTGTTCTTTGATTATATCTTTAAGTTCAAGGACATCATATTTGGAAGTGATTTCGTATGAAGAAACCATTTCTTTATTTATTTTGGTATAAAGGTCGTTGTTTTCATCAAGCACATAAGCGATTCCGCCGCTCATACCTGCCGCAAAGTTCTTTCCGGTAGTTCCCAGAACCACCACCCGGCCGCCTGTCATATATTCGCAGCCATGGTCTCCCACGCCCTCAACGACAGCCACCGCTCCGGAATTACGCACGCAGAAACGTTCTCCCGCAACGCCGTTTATAAAGGCTTTGCCGGACGTCGCTCCGTATAGCGCAACGTTACCGATAATGATATTTTCATCCTGTTTAAATTTAGATCCCTTTGGCGGATATACTATCAGCTTGCCGCCCGATAAACCTTTTCCGAAGTAATCGTTGGAATCGCCCACCAGTTCTAGCGTAAGCCCTTTGGGGATAAAAGCGCCAAAACTCTGGCCGCCGGATCCTTTGCACAAAATGCAGTACGTATCTTCCGGAAGCGTATCGCCGTATTTTCTGGTGATTTCGGAACCAAATATGGTTCCGAACGTACGGTCGGTATTGGAAACATCTACCTCTATGCTTCTCTTCTGGCCCGTTTCCAAAGCCTTTGAAAGCTGCTTGAGCAATACCTTTTCATCAAGCGTCTTTTCAAGCTGAAAATCATAGACCTGTTTCGGGTCAAAAATCACTTTTTCCTTACTGTTTACATAAGGATTGGAAAGAATCAGGCTCAGGTCAACCTTTTTCTGCTTATCCGAAAGATCATCCTTTATCTTAAGCAGATCGGTCCTGCCAACTAGCTCATCCACTGTGCGGACGCCCAGTTTAGCCATATATTCACGCAATTCCTGCGCTATAAATCTCATAAAGTTCTCAACATATTCGGGTTTGCCCCTAAAACGTTTGCGCAGTTCAGGATTCTGAGTAGCTACGCCCACCGGACAGGTATCAAGGTTGCATACCCTCATCATAACACAGCCCATTGTTACAAGCGGCGCTGTCGCAAAACCAAATTCTTCCGCGCCAAGTATTGCCGCGATAGCTACGTCACGACCGCTCATTAACTTGCCGTCCGTTTCTATGCGCACCTTATTTCTCAGGCCGTTCTGTATCAAAGTCTGATGTGTCTCAGCCACGCCAAGCTCCCACGGAAGTCCCGCATTATGAATGGACGTACGCGGAGCCGCGCCTGTACCGCCGTCATATCCGGAAACAAGTATGACCTGCGCGCCTGCCTTGGCAACGCCTGCCGCTACGGTTCCGACTCCCGCCTCGGAAACCAACTTAACGGATATCCTTGCCCTTGTGTTGGCATTCTTTAAATCATAAATAAGCTGCGCCAGATCCTCTATGGAATAAATATCATGATGAGGCGGCGGCGAGATCAGGCTGACTCCCGGAGTCGAATGTCTGGTCTTGGCTATCCAGGGATATACCTTCCCGCCCGGAAGATGACCGCCCTCGCCGGGCTTTGCGCCCTGCGCCATTTTGATCTGTATCTCCTGCGCACTGTTTAAATACTCGCTTGTCACGCCGAAACGTCCGCTTGCGACCTGCTTGATTGCAGAACATCTGTTCAGTCCGTCTGCGCCTACCGTAAGTCTGTCTTTATCTTCGCCGCCTTCTCCGGAATTGGATTTTCCATGCAGACGGTTCATAGCTATAGCCATAGTCTCATGCGCTTCTTTGGAAATCGAACCATATGACATGGCTCCTGTCTTAAATCTTGTGACAATAGCGTCAACACTCTCAACTTCCTCTATCGGCACAGCTTTCTTGGCATAATTAAAGTCCATAAGTCCGCGGAGAGTTTTAATGCTTTTTTCATTATTGACCGCTTCGGTATATTTTTTGAACATCTCATAGTCGCCGCGCTTCGTTGACTCCTGTAGTAAATGAATGGTTTCAGGATTGTAAAGGTGTTCATCCGCGCCGCTTCTCATTTGATGATGTCCTACCGCGTCAAGCTCCAGATCCGTCGATAGACCAAGCGGGTCAAAAGCCATAGAGTGAAGCGTGTCAACCTCTTTTTCTATATCTTTTAAAGTAATGCCTCCTATACGGCAGACTGTATTGGTAAAATATTTATTTATAACGTCTTTATCAATTCCGATCGCCTCAAAAATCTTGGAGCCCTGATATGACTGTATCGTGGATATTCCCATTTTGGACGCGATCTTTATGATTCCATGCAATACCGCGTCATTATAATCATCAACGGCTGCATGGTAATCCTTGTCAAGCATATGATTGTCTATGAGCTCTTTAATGCTCTCCTGCGCCAGATAAGGATTTATAGCGGAGGCTCCGAAGCCAAGCAGCGTCGCAAAATGGTGTACCTCTCTGGGTTCGGCCGACTCAAGCACGATAGCGACGCTTGTTCTTTTTTTAGTATAAACAAGATGCTGCTGCAGCGCCGAAACCGCAAGCAGCGAGGGAATGGCCACACGATTTTCATCCACACCCCTATCCGAAAGTATGAGTATATTTACCCCGCCTCTGAACGCTCTGTCAACCTCCACAAAAAGCCTGTCAATAGCTTTTTCCAAACTGGTGTTCTTATAGTATGTGATCGGCACGACTTCTACTTTGAAGCCCTCCTTATTCATATTCTTTATCTTCATTAAATCCGTACTGGTAAGTATGGGGTTGTGTACCCTCAACATATTGCAGTTCTCAGGCTTTTCCTCCAACAAGTTGCCGTCAGTTCCAAGATAAACGGTAGTTGACGTAACCACTTCTTCACGTATGGCATCGATCGGCGGATTGGTTACCTGCGCAAAAAGCTGCTTAAAATAATGGAACAAAGGATGATGAGCTTTGGAAAGCACAGGCAGCGGCGTATCCACACCCATAGCCGCTATGGCCTCCGCCCCGTTTTTCGCCATTGGAAGTATACTTGTCTTTAAATCCTCATATGTATAACCGAATGCTTTCTGCATACGCTGTCTCTCTTCGGGCGTGTACTCCGGCACCCTCATATTGGGAATCTTTAACTCTTTTAACGTAACAAGGTTATTATCAAGCCACTCGCCGTACGGCTGCGCCGATGCGTATTTCTCTTTTAATTCATCATCATCGATCACACGTCCTTCTACGGTATCGACCAAAAGCATCTTGCCCGGATGCAGCCTTTCTTTTACGACTATCTTTCCCGCATCTATATCTAAAACTCCTACCTCCGAAGAAAGGATAAGCGTATCGTCATCCGTTATCATATATCTTGAAGGACGCAGACCGTTTCGGTCAAGAACGGCGCCCATTATATCCCCGTCCGAGAAAAGGATCGACGCAGGACCATCCCAAGGCTCCATCATAGTAGCATAATACTGATAAAAGTCTTTCTTTTTCTGCGACATGGTCTTGTTGTTCTCCCAAGGCTCCGGTATGGTGATCATTACCGCAAGCGGAAGCGGCATGCCGCTCATAACAAGAAATTCCAACGTATTGTCAAGCATGGCCGAGTCGGAACCCGATGCGCTTATCGCAGGAAGGACCTTATGAAGCTGTCCCGCAAGATGCTCTGATTCCATAGTTTCCTCACGCGCCAACATCTTATCTGCATTGCCGCGGATAGTATTTATCTCGCCGTTATGCACTATAAAACGGTTAGGATGCGCACGTTCCCAACTCGGATTAGTATTGGTGGAAAAACGTGAATGAACTATCGCAATTGCGGATTCATAATCTTTGTCCTGCAGATCGCTGAAAAAAGTACGAAGCTGTCCGACCAAAAACATACCCTTGTATACAATAGTCCTGCTGGATAACGATACCACATAAGTCACATCCGTAGACTGCTCAAAAGTCCTTCTTAATATATAAAGTTTCCTGTCAAAATCCAGTCCTTTAGCCACATTGTCAGGCTTTTTCACAAAAGCCTGCATGATACAGGGCATACATTCCACTGCCTTATGTCCAAGCACGGAAGGATTGATCGGCACTTCTCTCCAGCCCAAAAACTCCAACCCTTCTTTGTCCGCAATTATCTCAAACATTTTCTTGGACTGATTGCGCTGCAGTTCATCCTGCGGGAAGAAAAAAGTTCCGACACCGTACTCACGTTCTCCCCCAAGCTTAATACCTGATTCGCCTGCGACCTTCAGCATAAATTTATGCGGAATCTGTGTAAGAATGCCGACACCGTCACCGGTTTTGCCTTCGGCGTCCTTACCGGCTCTGTGCTCAAGATTTTCTACTATCTTAAGAGCATTCTCTACCGTTTCGCGGCTCTTTTGCCCTTTAATATTAACACAGGCTCCGATACCGCAGTTATCGTGTTCAAAGTCCGTACTATAAAGCGGAGCTTTGGGAATGTTTGTTTCTAAATCAAACATAAGTTTGTCTCCTTTCGCGGTGGGATTTATAGATAATTGCATAGAAAAAAGTCGCAAAAATACCCTTGCGGCGCACCTTTGCGACTTAAACTGTATATACTATACACCTTTTTGCGGGAGTTGTAAATATAGAAATTTCTGGAAATTGTCTGATAATTTGACTATTTTATTTTTTTACGCTTAATTGTGTTGATATTTTCTGAATTGTGCGAGATTTTAATACAATAGTGACTGTCCTGTTGGAAAAGGAATGGGTCAGAGAAATGTTTTTCAACCAAATAAGTGGTATTGTCAATATTTTGTTACAGGCAGGGCGGCATCCGGACAGGACGCGTCTGACCTGCAATAAAGGATAAATCAAATAACTCTAAAACATCCTCAGATATATCATTTCAATTCATCTCTTGCAGAACCGTTTCACCATATACTTCTTTCCTTTATTATCTGCACAGCAAAAATATCTTTTTTACGTCTTCTTTATCCAACTTCACATATGCCCTTGTTGACAATCCGCTGGTTCTTACCGCTTCCGAAGCCATTTCATCAAATTTTTCGTCTGTGATCCCTACATCGCTTAAATGAGCCGGAAGCCCAAGAGAACCGTTAAATTCTTTTACTTTTTCGATTGCCAGTCTGGCCGCGCTCATATCGTCAGATTCGTTCACTCCAAATACTTCCTTAGCCATACGCGCAAACCGAGGCGCCGTATGTTCCGACAGCACATATGTCATCCATGCAGGAGTTATGATTGCAAGTCCGACTCCATGTGTTATGTCATAGTATGCGCTGACGACATGTTCTATCGGATGTACGCTCCATGCGCCGCCTTTCCCGACAGTCAGCAGATGATTTAATCCTATTGTGGACGCCCACATCAGATTCGATCTCGCCTCGTAATTCTCCGGCTCATCCATAGCCTTTTTGGCATATTTTATAACGGTTTTCATTACCGCCTCACTCAGCACATCGGTTATATACGCTTCGTCATTAGGCTGAAAATATTGTTCCATGACATGTGATAAGATATCGACCGAACCTGCGGCTGTCTGTTTGGCCGGTAATGTATACAAATATGTAGGATCGCAGATTGAAAGTTTCGGATATAAAAGAGGGGTGTTGATCTCCAGTTTCTCATGCGTTTTTTCATTACTTATAACGGCTCCTGAATTCATTTCCGAGCCGGTCGCACATATTGTAAGCACTACCGCGATCGGTAACGCCTTTTTTACCAGACTTCTGTCCAGCACTAAATCCCATGGTTTTCCCTCGTAACAGGCGGACGCCGCAATATGCTTGGACGCATCTATCACGCTTCCGCCTCCGACTGCAAGAATTACTTCTATCCCTTCTTTCTTACATATCTCACTTCCTTTTTCAACGGAAGAAAGCTTAGGGTTAGGTTCAATTCCTGAAAGTTCAAACATTTCAAAATCTTTAAGCAGTTCCTTTATCTTATCGTACAGACCGCTTCTTTTTATGCTGCCGCCTCCGTAAACGAGCAGAACTTTTTTCCCTAATTTTCCAAGTTCTTCCGGCAGACACTTTATCTGCTCCCTACCAAATCTGATATCTGTCGGAATATTATAAACGAAATTATTCATACGCTTCTTCTCCTATCCGCTTTAACATAACCGTAGCCTGCCAAACTCTCTCTGACTATATTTTAGCTTTATATCTGTCATAATGAAGCTCGCTTAAATCAACATCAGTCTTTCCGGTCACAATTAATTTGGCCAGTTGTTCGCCAACGGCAGGCGCTATGCCAAATCCATGCCCGTTAAACGCGCAGGCCACATATAAACCCGGTATTTCATCTACCTTTCCAAGCGACGGCACGCCATCCGAGGAGGCATCCATCCACCCCGCCCATGTACGTACGATTTTAGCTTTTGCCAGATCAGGAAAATATTTTATTATCCCTCGGCAGATACAGGGCGCCGTCTTTGATGAGCTGACTGGCGTTCCGTTGTCTTTATTATATCTTTCCAGTCCTGACGAGCCGCCAAACACAAACGATCCGTGTTTTGTCTGATGACCGTAAAAATCTGCCTCTGCAGTGCCGAGCATCTGATCAAACATATGCGGCTGCGCCTCTGTTACAAGACATTCCAGTAATGATTTAGTCATGGGAATATCGATTCCAACGCTTGTCAGTATCTCTCTGGAATCCAAGCCTGCTGCGACCAGTACGCTCTCGCCTTCATATGTATTGTTCGGCGTGATCACCTGCCGTATCTTTCCTTTTATCACTCTTAGTTCTTTAACACACTCTCCTGAAATAAAAGTCACCCCAAGCCTTCTTGCCATTTTATAAAATCCCAACGTCGTGGTGAGCGGATTGGCATGACCATCGGTCGGACACCAGCTCGCGCAGATAACTTCATCAGAAAGATACGGATTGATTGCGCGTACTTCATCGCCGTCTATCATTCTTACGTCAAGTCCGGCTCCCCTTGCGCTATCGGCCAGTTTTGTCAGAATATCTCTGTGTTTTTCCGTTTTCCCAAGACGCAGATTCCCGTCCTGATGATATTCGCAATCCACTTCCAGTTCTTCCGACAGCGTCGGCCACAGATTCCTGATACCATACATAACAAGCGGAAGTTCCCTTACATCACGTCCCGATTGCCTTACTCCGCCTCCGTTTCTTGACGAACCGCCGTTTCCGATATGGTCCGAACCTTCAAGAACGATCACGTCCACACCCATTTTAGCAAGATAATACGCGGTAGAGCATCCTATAATTCCGCCGCCTACAATTACAACCTCTGCCGTAGTCTTCATACTATTCGCCCTCCTTTTCATCCGGCGCCTCATTGGCAAAAACTTCCATTTCTATTGGACGCATAGGAACGCGGCTGGCAGCCGGCTCAAGCTCTGAGGGCGATATTCCCAGTTCTTTTGCAACTATTCCCTTTACCAGTCTGCTGCAGGTCTGTCCCTGGCAAAGTCCCATACCGGTACGCAGATATCTCCTGATCTCCGTAAGCGTCCACATTCCGTCATGCACCGCTTTTCTGATCTCGCCTTTTGTGATCTCCTCACAGCGGCAGATAAGCATATCGTCATCCGGACCCGGAACAAAGGGGCCTATATCTCTTGATCTGTCATTTACTGAATTCATATGTCATCCTCCTATACGACCTTAAAAAATCTTGCTTTCATCGCATATTCCCTCGGAACCCTAATAGTCAGAAGATTGGTCTTATCAAACGCCTTCATGCTCTTAACCGATACGACTTCGGCGTCGCAAACAACTTTTCCGTCTCTCCCTAATCCTTTGCCCTTGGTTCCCGCTTCCGGAAGCGGAAGAAATTCATAAGGCAGTGTAACTGTGGCTGTGCCGTCCTGACAGGATTCATCTACCAGAAAGATTGCCTGACCTGAACAGCTTGCCACGCACATTCCGCAATTTATACATTCCGAATCATCCACAACGATAGGAAGCGAGGTGATTTTTGAACCGATTGAAATACAGCCCTTTTTACATGCATCCTGACAGGGATTGCAGGGAATGTTCTGTGTACATTCGATGACCGGATGTATGCCTGTCTTGTGCGTAACTCCGGGATATTTTTCGATCTCGTCATCCGCTACATATCCGTTTTTCAAAAGGCTCTCTGATATGTCAATTCCCTCTTCCGTTTTTTCTATGGCCTTTCCTCTGTTCTGCGGGGCAAACATTCCCTGACGCAGCCCGTTTAACGCTTCGTCCAAGGATGCCAGTTCTGATTTTAATTCTTCTTCATCTATATATCCTAAATACTCCGCAGCGACGATTCCTGCCATTCTTCCTTCTATCATAGCTGAAGAGGCTTCTTCAATTCCGGCGACATCGCCTGCTGCAAACACGCCCGGAAGTGAGGTTCTTCCGTACGGATCACAGATTGGAACCTGCCCTCCACGTTTGGGATCATCCTCCATTTTGCACCCCGCCATTTTTAAAAGCTGTGACATCGGCGATAATCCCACCGCAACGCAGATAGTATCAACATCAAAATGCTTTTCCGTTCCCGGAATAAACTGAAAGTTACTGTCTATTTCCGCTATGGTCACTCCCGTTACATGATCTTCGCCCTCAGCTTCCACAACCGTATGTGAGAGATAAAAAGGCACTCCGGTACGGGCAACCTTGGCCGCATGCACCCCATAGCCGCCGACTCTGGGCGCCGCATCAACAATAGCCGCCACTTCGCAGCCGCATTGCTCCAACTGAAAAGATACAACAAGCCCTACATTCCCGGAACCAAGCATGAGCACCCTTTTGCCCGGAAGCACTCCATGAATATTCATCATTGTCTGCGCCGCCCCTGCGCCTATTACGCCCGGCAGGGTCCAACCCGGAAACGTGACCATATTTTCCGCAGCTCCGGTGGCAATAATGACAGCGTTGCCCTTATAATGCTCTACCCTGTCTCCTTTTCTTACCACTACTTCCTTATCCTGATACAGTCCGATGACCGTTGCATTCAATACAACCTCCACCCCTGCTTCACCGGCTTCCTCCAGAAGCTGCTGTCCGATCACAAAACCTCTGATCTTTGCCCGATGCTCCTTTGAACCAAAAAACTTATGTATCTGTTTGAATAACTGTCCTCCCGGTTTTTCATTTTCATCAAATACGACTACCTTCATTCCTTTTTTAGCCGCTTCGATCGCTGCCGACAAACCGGAAGGTCCTGCGCCTACGATAACCAAATCATATCTTTTCATACTTTTCTCCTCTCCAGGTGTACTTCCTTTATCAGCTCTATTGCTCCTCAAACGGTTTGGCGCTGACTCCATACTGCGTACAAACTTCCATTCCTTCGACAAGCGGCGTAATACAGGTCCTTACGTTCGGAACACCGTTTACTACCATAACACAGTCCGTACATCTTCCGATAGCGCAAAAGATTCCTCTTGGTTTATGTTCTTTACGGGTATATCTGTGCACCATTACACCGTTTGCTTTAAGAGCCGCCGCAATAGGCTCTCCTTCGTATCCTTCCAGTTCTTTTCCGTCAAAAGTAAATTTGACTGATTTTCCTTTTTCCTGAACTCCCAGAATCGGATGTTCCTTTATTCTCTCTGACATATTAAGTCTCCTTTCCACTACACGGCCTTTAGGCAATTGCAAAACTTTCTCTCAATGTATATTGATTGTACAGATTTAACAAATACCATTGCAGGTGCTCTGAGCGCGTCGGCATTTAGCGAGGTATTTTCGAGCTTAGTGCCGCTACTGCGCTCAACGCAGCGAAAGCGGCCTGCAAAGGTTTTGTTAAAGCTGCACAATCTCAAAGACATAAATCGAAATTTTGCAATTACCTAATACGGCCTTCCTTCACTTCATCACGCCAAATCCGGTTTCTCCCAGAGTCTTAACTTCTGCCCAAGACCGAGCTCAAGCGCTTTTTCATAGCAGTGTTTTCCCCACGCTACGTCCTCCACAGGCATCCCTCCTACGGAAAAGATGATTATGTCGTCTTCGCTTTCACGTCCCGGTCTTTTTTTGTATATAATATCTCCGAGGTCGTACATGTCCTTTTTTTCAATGAGCCCGTCATGAACCATATCCGTAAACTTTGAACCGATAATATTATTGGCTCCAAAAGACGGATAGGGAAACTCCTCTTCCCATGCCTCGTACAGCGCCGTATTGTCAACTACCAGCTTACATTTATCCGCCATAAATCGGGCGTCCAATTCAAAACAACTCACGCCTATGATTAACGCTCCGGGTTTTATCCATTCTCCCATAACTAACGGATATGTGCTTGGGTCCGTATTTCCGGAATTGGCAAACGCGATAACATCCGTATCCCTTACCAATTCTTCTACCGTATCAACCGCCCTTATAGTGGAAATGTCCGGATACTTTTCCTTCGCATATTGTACAAACGCATCCAATGACTTTTGGCCTCTTCCCTTTACTTTGATCTCATTAATGCCGGGGCAGGTTGACATAACTGCGGCCAACGTAGTTTTGCCCATTACGCCCGGCCCGCATATTCCGCAGACTTTTGCAGCTTTTTTTGCAAGATATTTTGCGCCTACTCCCGGAATCGCTCCTGTTCGCATCGCGCTGAGAATATTGGCTGACATAAGCGCCAACGGCGCGCCCGTATCCTTATCATTTAACATTACGGTAAGAATGGATCTTGGAAGCCCTTTCTTTTTGTTATTGCTGTTGCTTCCATACCATTTCATACCGGCCAGGTCGAATGGGCCTCCGATATATGCAGGCATAGCCATAAATCTCCTGTCGTCGCCTTCGTCCAACGGCATATTGGGAAACGGGGATTCTTTTGGAAAAGAAATCTGGCTTCCATGTGAATTATGATTTTCCCCTCCCATGACATAATCTCCCGCATTTAAGCACTTGATAACTTCTTCCATTGTGTCAATACAGGCAGGCATATCTTTTACTCCTGCTTTAATCATGTCTTCCTCCGACAAAAATAAAAAATCAATCTGCGGATAACTCATATTAATCCTCCATTCCTGCTTAAGCTGCGAATTTACTATTTCATGTATGGTTTATCCCAAAGTTTAAGCTTGACGCCTATCCCTTTATTAAGCGCCTTCTGATAACAATCATATCCCCATGACAAGTCTTCGATAGGCATTCCTCCGATAGAACACATAACTATCTCGTCATGATTTTTTCTGCCCTGTCTCGTTTTGTTCACAAGATCGCACAGATCGAGCACATTTTCACGTCCGGTCTTACCTGATTCAACAAGATGTACAAAATGTATCCCCATAATAACCCATTCCCGTTTGTTTCCCAACTCATCAACAGGGCCTCTTGCAATAAAATTACTCAGATATTTTTTATACATGCCGTAATTATCAACTACCATAGTCGTATTCAAAAAATCGTCGTATTTACGATATAAAAACGAACCCATGCTGAATACGGTGGCGCCTTTTTTGAACCATTCCAGTTTAAATTCTTCCATTTTTTCCTTCGTTACGGACATTGCTTCCGAAATCACATCCGCATCCCGGCATGCTGCCTCTAAACTGTCACAGATTTCGATATCGGTTATATGCGGATATTTTTCCTCTATAAATTTCTTCATTGCATGCGCTGTTGCGGAAGCGGAAGAACTTCCTCTTATCTTGATCTTTTTGATGTCCGGAAGAACCTCCATATAACACATCAACGCACACTTATTTATTACCCCCGGCCCTATCAGGGACAGGACTTTTGAATCTTTATTGGCCAGATACTCAGCCGCCATTGCAGGCATTGCGCCTGTTCTCATTGCAGACAAAAGATTGGCGGACATGATCGCCATTGGAGCACCCGTATCAACGTCGGACAGCGTTACCATAAGAATGGACCTCGGCAGTCCCAGTGCAGAATTATGACTGTTGGAACCGTAATACTTCTGTCCCGCTACGTGAAACCGGCCTCCAAGATAGGCAGGCATAGCCATAAATCTGCGGTCCGGCCCATCGTCAAGAGGAAAGCCCTCTATGTCCGACTTCTGCGGAAAGTTCATCTGAAGGCCATGCTCATCAGCCTTTGGGCCGCCCAACAGAAAATCTTTCTTACCAAAGAGGGACATAGTGTCCCTCATTGTCTCTATACAACCGGCAGCATCCAATACTCCGGCTTTTATCATATCTTCTTCATTCAAATATAAAAAATCAATGTTCGGATAACTCATTTTTTCCTCATTTCTGCGCTGCTTTCTGCGCATGACAAGACTCTTAAATATCACTGTTTCAGTTTAGTCCACATATCGTCATAGATCGCCAGTGTATCTGTATCCAGATAGCTTACAAATTCGCCGCTTTCAATAACTTCGGCCGGAACATTTTTAGCCTCGTTATTTACATATTCTTCTCCCATTAACTCAAGCGCTGCCGTATTGGGACACAGATAAGGGAAGTCGGATATATTCATCTGAGCAGCTTCAGCCGATAACATAAAATTGATAAATTCCATTGCATTGTCATAATTCTTAGCGCCCTTGGGAATCGCCCAGTTATCCAGAAATACATAGGCCCCGTCCGAAGGATAAACGATCTTGATATCCGGATTTTCTTCCATTGATAAAGCTACTTCCGCAGACCAAACCATTCCAACGGAACAATCTCCGGAAATAAGCGCTGACTTAGGGGAATCAGAATCATATAATTTGATATTATTCTTAAGTGATAACAATTTCTCTTCAACCTCCGCCAGAGTAGCCGGATCGGTTTCATTCATGGAAAGCCCCATGGAACGTTCCGTCATTCCTATAACGGCACGGTAATCATCCAACACTACGATCTGCCCTTCCAATGACGGATCAAACAGATCTGCATAGGAAGTGATCTCTTTATCGACTTTGGAGGTATTGACCGCGATACAGGCAACTCCGCCCTCATAAGGCACAGTATATACATTTCCGGGATCATATGCTTCATTCAAATATGTTTCATCAATATTGACCAGATTAGTCAACCTGTCTTTATCAAGTTCTTCGAGATTGCCTTGCGCGATAAGATACTCAACCGCATAGTCTGAGGGCAGAATAACATCATAAGCTCCTTTCGATTCCGATTTAAGTTTTGCCAGCAGATCTTCATTGGACGAATAGGTGGACATGTTTACCTTTATTCCCGATTCTTTTTCAAAAGCTTCAATCGCCGACTCGGACACATACTCCGTCCATACAAATACATTCAGTTCTCCGTTATCTCCCGAACCGCCTGCAGAGCTTCCGCATCCGGTGAGCATGGAGCACAGCAGCGCTCCGGCACTGACAACACTGATAATTTTTTTCTTCATAATATTCTCCTCCTGTTTTTTAATAGTCATTTGCGAAACTCTCTCTCAACGTATATTGATTGTACAGATTTAACAAACACCATTGCAGGCGCTCTGAGCCCGCCGGTTCTTAGGCTGCGTATTTTGCAGCCTTAGCACCGTTGCGAGGCTCAACGCAGCGAAAGCGGCCTGCAAAGGTTTTGTTAAATCTGCACAATCTCAAAAACGTAAAACAACGTTTCGCAATTACCTATTCTTTTTAAATAAATCCCCCTGCGTTAATACTACAAAGAGAATGGTTCCTATAAGAACCAGCGTAGACAGCGCGTTCACATCCGGCGCCACGCCGCTTTTTACACTTTCCATAACTTTTAAAGGATAAGTTTTGGTCTGTCCGTATACAAAGTAACTGATAATAACATCATCTATCGACAATGTAAAGGCAAGCAAGGCTCCGCCTAAAATTCCGGGCGCCAGTACCGGAAGTGTGATCTCGAAAAAAGTAACCAGCCTGTTTGCTCCCAGATCCATACTGGCTTCTTCTATCGAATTATCATAACCTGACAGTCTTGCCCGTACATTAAATATCACAAACGGAATACAGAATGTTACATGCGCAAGTATCAGGGTAAGCATTCCTCTGGGTATATTAATCTTGGCAAAAATCGTCAGCAAAGAAATTCCTAACACTATCTCCGGTATGACCACCGGTATGTACAAAAGGCCGTCTATCAGAGCCTTTCCTTTAAATTTATACCGATACATCCCAATAGCTCCAAGCGTGCCAATGACAGTTGCCAACAACGTGCTTACTATGGCAATGATCATGGTGGTTCCAAACGCATCTACCAGAGAACTGTTTTCCCAAAGCTTTATATACCAGTCAAAAGTAAAGCCCTTCCAACTCATATAAGGTTTCGTTGTAGTTGCATTAAAAGAATTGGCAACTATTACGGATATCGGCAAAAACAAAAACAGATATACTAGCGCGCAAAAGACAAAACTAAGACCTTTCTTTCTTTTTGCTTTTTTCTTTCTTTTCATCCCGTCCGCCTCCTTACACTCCGAGCGAATCCATATCTCCGCCAAGTTTCTGATATATTTTTACAAGTATCAGTGTCACTATGATCAGTATTATCGACAGCGCCGCTCCCAACGGCCAGTTATTTCCGCTTTGGAACTGTCTTTCAATCAAATTTCCAATAACATCGGAGTTACCGCCTCCTAAAATATCGGAAACAAAGAAATAACCCAGACAAGGTATAAATACCATAAGGCTCCCCGAGAAAATACCGCCCGATGTAAGCGGAAGGATAACCTCTATAAATGTATTTACCGGTTTTGCCCCCAGATCGGAAGACGCCTCCAGAAGCGATCCGTCCAGCTTTTCGATTGCTGTATACAAAGGAAGTATCATAAACGGTATAAGGCAATATACCATACCAAGAATGGTAGTTCCCTGCTTATACAAAAACTCGATCGGCTCTGACACTATCTTAAGCTTTATGAGCAGCGCATTCAGTAAACCGCTGCTGCCTAAAAACGTTCTCCAACCATATATTCTGATAAGCGAATTGGTCCAGAACGGAATGATAACAAGCATATATAATATCCTTTTTTTCCTGCTCTTGGTCCTCGCTATGATATACGAAAAAGGATAGCCGATCAGAATACAGATAATTGTCGTTAAAAATGCGATTATAAGCGACTGCGCATATATTTTCAGATAATCCGTATTGGCCAGCCGGACATAATTCTCAAGCGTAAAATCAAATGTCACATTGTAAAATTCATCGATAGAACAAAAGCTCATTACCGCCACATAAATAAGCGGAACGGCTATCAGCAATACCATTACCAAAGTTACAGGGCCGACGGTCAAAAGCGCCGGAAGCGTATTGGCCCTGAACTCGTGCTTTGATCTTTTCCCTGCCATAAAGCACCTCCTAAGCCAGCTTAATATTATTTAACGCCTCAAATATGTAATGGCTCTCATTATGTATCAGAACCGCATCATCAACATTCCAATAAGGATAGCATTTACTTCCGACCGGCGGCAGCTCTTGTCCCGCCAGACGTTCTATTTTCAGTTCGTTCCCGTTTGGCAGGGATACCACGCACTTTAATACGGAGCCTACGTAAATATAATCTTTAACCTGCGCTACAAGTTCAAAGCCTTCAACGGGCGAGGTGGAAAATTTCATTTTTTCCGGACGGACGGAAATCGTTGCATATTCCAATAGAGAAAAATCCTCCGGCGCATTGACCGTTACCGCGCCGTTTTCCAATGTCATTGTCGCAACGCCGTCCGTAATACTCGTGATACAGCCGTCGTAAATATTTGTTTCCCCGATAAATGTCGCTACAAATTTTGTGGCCGGATGCTCGTAAATTTCAGCCGGAGACGCCAACTGATCAATAATGCCGTCATGCATTACCGCAATCCTGTCGCTCATTGTAAGCGCTTCTTCCTGATCATGAGTTACATATATAAAAGTAATGTTCAGCTTTTTCTGAAGTCTCTTTAACTCAAGCTGCATCTGCTTTCTCAGTTTCAGATCGAGCGCTCCAAGCGGTTCGTCCAACAAAAGCACCCTGGGTCTGTTGATAAGCGCCCTTGCAATGGCAACTCTTTGCTTTTGCCCCCCTGACAACTGCGAAGGATACCTTTTCTCAAAACCGTTAAGCTGCACCATATCCATCATTTCAAGCACCCTGCTTTTTATTTCGTCCTTAGGCACTTTTTTCATTTTTAATCCATACGCGATATTGTCATATATGGTCTTATGAGGAAATAACGCATAAGACTGAAAAACCGTATTTACATTTCTTTCAAAAGGCTCCTTATCCTCTACCCGTTCTCCCTCAACCATTATGGATCCGCTTGTAGGTTCCTCAAATCCGGCAATCATCCTGAGTGTGGTCGTCTTGCCGCAGCCGGAAGAACCTAACAGTGTCAGGAACTCTCCTTCCTCTACTGAAAGATTAAGGTTCCTTACAACATGATTGCTTCCGTATATTTTGTTTACGCCTTCTATTTCAACTATCTTTCCCATGGGCTCACCTCTTTGCCAATGATTAAAGGGCTTTGATTCCCCTTTCGCCTGTACGTATCCTTATCACGTCTTCAATATTTCTGATAAATATCTTGCCGTCTCCCACATGACCCGTCACACACGTTTCACGAACTTTATCAATGATCGTTTCCACTTTGTGGTCCTCCACAACGACCTCCACTCTTACTTTCGGAAGCAGATTTATCGAAGTCTTAAATCCTTTAAGTTCATTTACGACGTCCCCATCTTCCATTGTCGTACCCTTCTGTGTACCGCAGCCCATGACAGTCGATAAAGTCATTCCGCCGCAGTTGATATCATCCAGTATTTTTTTAATGTCCTCCAGTTTTTCCGGACGTATCAGTATTATTATCTCTTTCATACACATTCCCTCCCAACCTGCATACTGCAAAATCTACAATGCAAAAGGGGCATATCAGCCTGTGATATGCCCCTTCGCTTTTTTATTATGTTTTGAACTTTTTATTGATTGTAGCTCATAAAATATTTTAATTCAATTATCCCAATTTACCATTTTTATAACCCAAAAGTAGTATTTACTCATACTCTTTTACCATTTTAAATAACTGGACACGCCTTTTTATGCCCAATTTCCGATAGATATTTAAAATATGCTTTTTTAAAGTATTCGGCGTGATCACCAACTTTTCGCATATTTCGGAATTATCCTGTCCTGACATCAAACATTTCAAAATAGCGTGTTCACGTCTGGTAAGGCCATACTTTATGACAGCCTCGGAAACGGTGATCTTATCTCCTCTCGTTTCTCCCGATTTATAAAACTGTTCAAGCCTGTATGCAAGATGATCTTTCAGCATGTCCAAAACAAAAACATCATCATATTGAAAATCTTCTTTTCCTATGGTTCTGTATAATGTTATAGCGCCCAGAAACTTTTCATGAGCGGCGATAACGATCTGAAGCGCATAATGCCAGTTATTGGGTTTGTATACTTTCTTATAGTAGTCGGTCTTAACCCTGACTTCGTCTGATATAATATCCGTTTCCCTATATATGAGCATCTTGCCGCTTGTCAGTATTCCCCTGCTGTAATCCAAATCCTCATACATCTCCGAAAGATCCATGTTACAGTTATAAGTTACCGGATCACACAACAACTTGCCTTCTCCTTCAAATGCCATATAAAAGTCTGCACTGTCAAAATCTACAACGGTTTTCAGTTGCTCCAATAACTCATATCTCATTTCGTCAAAACATTCCGTCGTATAGATCTTATATATGATATTATTCAAAATGATCCAGTCATTTGTCTCCAGTTTTCTCATAACTTTACGCTCCTGCCACAGCGGCATATTCTAATTAAGAGGCTTTTGTAATATGAACACTTAGTCCTTTCTCAATGTATAAAATTCCGCCCGCCGCAACCGCTAATAACACAATACAGACATACGGCTTTATGAGCACATTATAAAATATATCATGACAGGTTATAGTGTAAACCGCAATATTTGCCGCCGCATGGAAAAGACAGGGGATTGCAAAACTTCCGAACCTTTCATATATATAAGCAAGCAAAAGCCCCATTACGCTTCCGTAAACGGCCTGAATAAGATTTCCATGCCATACGCCGAATATAACCGCGGATATAACGGCTGAAAGCGCCGTCGGATAATATTTTTTCATCCTGTTATAAATAAGTCCGCGGAAAACAACCTCCTCCGCAAGCGGCGAGACTACTCCGTACAGAAAAATCCCAAGTCCGAAAGCTATACCGTACTGCCTGTCCGCCACCTGTGTATATGAAGCCGAACTCTCGGTCAGCCCCGTTAGAGTCATAAATATATTAAACGCCACTGATGATGAAAATGCAATAACAACCGTTATTATATATTGCAGAAGGCCGGACTTTTTACATCCGACAAGCTGCTTTCTTAACATAGGCAAAAGCGGAACTATTCCGATAAGCATGGCGGCGCCGTTGACTATCGCTGCGACCGTCGCGTTGCCGTTCATATCAGCCAGCGCCTTTTCACCATTCATACCATTCAAAAATGCGCTTACCATATAAACAAGCAATATAAAAGCTATATTGTAAACCGCATAATATATTACCGCAGGGGAGAGCACATCCCATGTTTTGGCAAAAGAATTCTGCTTTTTACTCATTACCCGTTAAAACCTTTCCTATGTCTATGTCAGCAAATGTATACAAAGTAATCCCTTCACGATCGCCTAATTTTGCATAAAGATCTGCTCTTCGTTAATTACAGGATAACGGATAAGCCTATCTTCATCAAGGTTCTCCTTGTGCATATCAACCGCATTTATCCTGTGGTTCGTATAAGTTGTATAGTAAAAAATTCCCTTATCGACATTGCAGCAGGAAGTATAGATCGTAAGCTTCAAGTCTCCGTTCGTGGTTATGCAGCAGCCTCTCTGCTGTTCAACCGAGCCTAAAATATGGAAAAACTGATTGACGCTCTCAGCCTCAGAATCACCCGAAACCGCATTCATCTTGGTAAAAGTAACCCTGACAAACCGGGACTGGGAAGAAAGATCCCCCGGCAGTCCGATCGCGCCCATTCCCATACTGTACGTATTTAGCGGAAGTTTGTCGGAAAAACAGTTCTCAGGCTGCTTGGGCGATAAACTCATATAATTGTTCAGATTAAACATCTGCTCAGGAAAAGTCGGATTGTTGGTAAGAACCCCTGCCGGATTATCATATATCTTAAGACCGTCCTTTACAGACTCTACCGTTATCGCTTCGTTTCTATCCGCTATTATCCAATGAAGCTGCGCTAAAGGAAGATTATCCTTGAACGGTATTTTGATAAGATTTATACGCCCAAGCAATTCCTTTGCTTCTTTTACGCTTGAACACTGACCCAATATCCATGGAATAAACTCATACTGCGTTATGTTGTCGCCGTCGGTTTCCTTTTCCGAATAATACGCGTTTCCGACAAAGTTAAGTCCCGCCATGCCAAGCCCCTTTTCATTGACCGCATCATAATACAACGGATAATCGTCCATTACGGTCGCAACGCCTATCATAGCATAATGAGACTTAATATCCTCCTTTTTCCTGAAATGAAAAGGATAGTTTCTTGGCGTCACCACGATTTCCTCCACGTATGAACAGGTGTTGTCCAAGGTTCTCCCGAAATAAAAATCTTTGGTTAAGTAAGTTGCTGCCGTACACATATTGTTTTCCTCCTATGCTCTTAAAATTTTATATAAACTTTCTGATATTTTATACCGTTCTGTTTAATCTTATCACGAGGAATATAAACTTTCAATATAACATTTCCATAAAGAAAAAGCCACTGCTCCATGGATGTGCGCGGTTCACATCTATTTAGCAATGACCCTTTATTTTTAACTAAGTTTCTTCTTGGCATTTTGATATTTTTCAACGCTTATTCCAAGACTTTCACAGGCTTTACGTAAATCCAGATTAAGATTTTCCATTAAGGCATTTACATTTCTGATAAGAGTTTCTGCGCTGCCTTTTTCCCGCCCGGATCTTTCGCCCTTCTTTATGCCTCTTTTCATGCCTGCTGCTATTCCTTTATCCATTCCTTCTTCTATGCCCTCGGTCTTCCCGCGCTCAATTCCCATTTCGTAAATGTTCATACTGACGTCCTCCCATTCTTCCGATTGCCTGACATCTTCCACTATCCTGTCCAGATCAAGTATGCGTTTATCACCAACTGCTATGTCCGGATTGGTTATCGTGGTGTTTTTCATGTACTGTAACAGGCTCACAAGCTCAGGTCTTCCGTTCTTACTGCTCATATTTAAAAATATCTTCTTCGTTCCATCGTCAAGCGGCAGATCAGGCACTTCTTCGCATCTCTCGCTGAATGTATATCTTGCAAGGTCTTTTCCGAAAATGTCGTCCTGCGTTATAAATATTATCACTGTTGAGGGTAGATTTTTATAGCGTGTCTTCCTTCCGGATTTTAGGATCGGGGTATCAAGCATTCCCTGATAAAAGCGTGAACGCTTGCGGATATCGTCCGAACCGGCATCATTTTGCATTTCCATATCGAACTGACGTTCTTTCACATCCCGCGCCCAGGCATCCAGGCGGATAGCACGCTTTCCGGATTTATTTAGTATGACCTGCTCTACTTTGACTTCTTTTAGTTTTAAGCTGTTTTCATCAAGTATTATGCTAAGTACGTCTTCGTATGCGGCTTTTACTTTCATTACTGATAAAAACAGGGCAAAATCACTTAGGTTGGTATGCGTGAGTTCTGTTATGTTATTTAGTGTTTCCGGGTTTGTTTCTGAACCCTCTTTTCTTTCGCTGTCTTTAATATTTTCTTTATTTTTTATCTTATCTGTTTCATTCTTATGCATTACTGCCCTCTCTTTCATAAACAAATCAAAAGTATTATGTCAGAGAGAACTCTAATGCTTAGTCTCCGCCTCCTCCCTGCCATATTATGTTGTAAGCAAGGAGTTTTCCAGAGATATTTCTGTTTGAGACAGCTTCATATGGTATCTTT
>CANRMA010000004.1 GCA_947631625.1 uncultured Lachnospiraceae bacterium
GGAATGGATATGCAGTTGTGGGTACAATTTTAAGCATGACCATTATAGCATGGTGATTTTTACCTGTAAATCGCAATTTACTGCCAGTTTTCCCCTATTTAGCGACATTCTACTGTCAATCTGTCATTTCCCCTCCGGAAAGAACTTATCAAGGGTCTCCAGACAGTCCTTTGAGGTGTACCCCCAAAGGATGGAACTGAGTGCCTGGACCGCTTCTGGGCGCTTGCGGTAAAAGGTTCTGGGGGAGATGTTGGCAATATGCGGTCTCAGCTTTTCGATGATCTCATCTGTGTTCTGGAGCTGCTGGGGTGAGAGATAGCTGTAATACAGTATCCAGTAGTATTGCTCCCCGTGCTTATGCTTACTCCGCATGATGTCAACAGCAGAGTTCAGCAGAGTCAGCATCTTGTTGCTCCGCTCAATACTCTTTGCGTAGTTTTCCAGCTTGCTTCCGCCAATGTCGGCTCCGGCAAGGTACATGGAGTCCAAAAACTCATCAATACTGTTGCCATATTCAATCTCAAAGGTGTTCCGCACCTGCTGAACGGCAAGCTCCAGGTTCCATATGGCGTCACGGTAATTCTTCAGCAGCTTCCAAGTGTCATGGAACAGGGGGTTTTCCTGCTCCGAAGGGATGTTCGTCGTATTTTTTCTTCCCATAGTCTTTTTACCTACCTTCCTTTTTTACTGTTTCATCGTAATACGGTGGATTACTGGCTAACCTGCCCGCAGTTTCCGGTGGCTCCATTTGTGTGAGTATCAACTCGAACTCATAACATAGCCTGCTGTCGGAGCAGGAGATTACCAGAGTAAACTTTAAATTACTATCCTCGCAGTCGGATAAAGGATATAACTTATAGCGTGTGTTGACGCATTCACAGCAGGGGAGCCCTTGTGCAGCAAGGATTTGCGCCACTTTTTTTACGATCTTCCGGATGTCCGATTTTGAAACGCTATCCGGAGGGGCTGAAACGCTGTCTGAATCACCGATCACGGTGATCTGCTCATCCTTGACAGTGGTTTCATCTGATTCAGAGCTTTCAGCTAAATGTATTGGAACTTTAAATGTCATGGAAACCTCCTCCTTGTCGATCATTACATCGCTTATATTGAACATGGTAGAAAGATAGCTGCGCAGATAGATGACGCTGCCATGGTGTCCGGTAAAGGAAACCAGTGAGAGGTATTCCTTTTGCTGCAGTTTCTTTAGGACACGGCTGACCGTTGCCCGTGATATGCCCCAGCGCAGCGCCAAGTCACTAAAGTTAGTCATCGGGTTGCCGGTGCAGTTCCTAAAATACACCACCGGACCCACTTCTGATCCCTGTACCTGCTCATCGTTGTAGATAGCGTGTACCCACAGATCCAGCACAATGTCCATCTCCGAGCATTTCCCGACGCTGATCAACTCATGGACGGAAGCCACCGGGAAAAAGAAAAAGCCCACATCTTTCAGACATGGGTAATTGTAATCAAGCGTTGTATTATGCTGTTTCCAGTCGTTGATCGTGAATTTGATAAGTTCTCCCCTGCCTAACCGGGAGTAGGATATGTAGTGTTGTTTCTGAAGATAGTCCAGTATAGCGATTGCCTGGTGTTGGAACTTTGTACGGAACCATTCCGCAAGCTCTGCCGGTGTGCAGATCCATTCTCCAGGCGCAACCAAGTAGGAGATGCCTTCCAGTCTGCGGTAGGAGGAGCGGAAGTTAGCATAGGAGCATAAGGTCATGTAATAAAAAAGATAGGAGCTTCCGTTTGTACGGATGTTCCTATCTTCCATAAGGGTGCGGATAAATTCGCGGTAGATGCGGCAGCGTGGATAATCCACGATCTGCTTGATTTCTAATTGGTAGTCCATAAAGTCCTCCTTTTAGTCTTTGAACAGAGTATAAGAGTCTGATCGTATAGAGCTGCTGATAAAATCTGTTGATTTCACCAGCAGCATCATGTTATAATCAGTCCGTGGTAACGACGAGCTGCTTCCACCCAATAAGGTGGACATAAAGTGGTCGTTAAGTAATAGAGGCGTCGATCCGTTGATATTACTGGATTTGAAACGCAGGGGCAATGGTCTGCAACACCAGTATCCACCGGTTCAAATCCGGTCTGCGCCTCTTAAAAGAACTCGAAAAATTTATTTTTCGGGATTTTTTTATTTTATAAGTAAAATGATTTTAAATAACTTATTTTTGCCTTATTATTATTTGCGTTTAGCTGATGTTTTGTAATGATAATTGCAGACGGTTTGAGTTGTAAGTATGGAAAAATGTACCTGTTGAAAGAAAAAAGTATGTTTGTTAAAATATATGCAGGAGGCGAACATACGTTTGGAAAGAATTATTTTTCATATAGATGTAAATTCGGCTTTCCTATCGTGGGAGGCTGTTTATCGTTTGGCGCATAAGGGAGAAGAGCAGGATATTAGAGAGATATCATCTGCTGTGGGCGGTGATATGGCTATGCGGCATGGTATAATTCTTGCAAAATCTATTCCTGCCAAGAAGTACGGGATAAAGACGGGCGACAGCATTATAGAGGCAAGGCGTAAGTGTCCCAATCTGATTATTGTTCCACCTGATTATGGATTGTATAAAAAATGTTCTGCGGCGTTCATAAATATTTTGCGTGAGTATTCGGAGGCGGTGGAGCAGTACAGCATAGATGAAGCCTATGTTGATATGACTGAAAGCTGTTATTTATTTGGCTCTCCGGAAGAGACAGCGCAACAGATTAAAGACAGCATACGGAACAGATTGGGATTTACGGTCAATGTGGGAGTGTCATCGAATAAGCTTCTTGCAAAGATGGCCGGTGATATGCAAAAACCTGATAAGGTGCATACCTTATATCCGGAAGAAATATATGAAAAAATGTGGCCGCTTCCTGTGTCAGATTTGTTTTTTGTAGGAAGGGCAACGACTGATAAACTGCTTTCGGTGGGGATTAAAACTATAGGAGAACTTGCAAAAGCAGATTTGCAGTGGATAAAAAGTATATTAAAAAAGCCGGGAGAAACTATATGGAATTTTGCGAATGGGATAGATTTGTCGCCGGTACTTTGCGAGCTCCCTGCTAATAAAGGATATGGAAATTCCACGACTATATCTTTTGATGTGACTGACGCGGAAACCGCCGGCAGGGTGCTTTTGGCGCTTGCAGAAACCATAGGGAACAGAGTCAGATCCGATAAAGTGCAGATTTCGGTAGTTGCAGTAAGCATAAGATACTCGGATTTTTCATGTTTTTCACATCAAACGGTATTACAGTGCGCTACTGACATAACGTGGGAGATTTATAAGACTGCATTTAATTTGTTTTTGGAGTTATGGAATCACAATCCGATCAGACATTTAGGAATTTATACAGGCGGGGTAGAAAATAATAATTTTTTCAGGCAGCAAAGTCTGTTTGATGAGTTGGACTATAGTAAGCTGAAAAAAGTTGATAGAACCGTGGACAGTATAAGAAAGAGATTTGGTATGGATTCTGTGATGAGGGCGGCATTTGTAAATCAGCCGTTTGATCATATGAGCGGCGGATTACCCGGAGAAAGGCGGTCGGAATATCTCAATTAGAAATAATGCAGCTGTATGCCGTTGTGTTGTATAAGAAAGGTATGAAATGGCGTATTTTAAAAAGAAAGGGTGATTTGCATGGCATTTGGTATAGGCATAAATATGAGTGTTACAGATGCCGGAATGATCAAGGGGAAGCAAAGGGAAATAGCCTGTCAGTGTTGGTTTACCAGTAAAGGGCGGGTGATGCCTGTTATGATTAAGATACAGGATGAGGATGGGGAAATACGCACGATAAAGCAGATACGAATAAATTCATGCGAAGAGAAAATGTATGCGGGAATATCTACGCTTGAGTTTGACTGTACCATAACGATTTTAGAGCAGGAAATAAATGTGTGGCTTTTATATTATAAAGAAGAGAACAGGTGGATGTTGGCGTACAGGTGATAAGCAGAGACGGAATTGCATTTTATCCGTATATTCCAGATATTGCATTGGATAAACGAGTAGAAAAATGAAGATATGTGTAGTAAAATGTTAGAGTAATAAAAAAGTCAGTATAATAAAAAGGTTAGCGCTGTAAGTATTGGTTATATAGAATGTAGCTATGCATGTGGATCATAGGAAAAGATAAGTATGTGTATAAGTTGATTTTGTATGATAGGGCGGTCTGAAAAAGTGTATCATAAAAAATCCGGAAAAAGAAGGAATATAATAATAATATTTTTTTTAATGGCAGCATTTCTGGCAGTGCTGTATTTTATTATGGTAAATTTTCTGGTAAGCGCTGCGTTGGTGCCGTCGTTTATGGAGAAGCTTGAGGCGTTTGAAAGGATTACCGATGAGAGTTATGAAGCGCAGGTACAGACATCGGATATTAAGGTAAACAGACAGATAAGTATAAATGAAACAAATGAGTGGCTGAATAATGTAGAATGTCAAAGAATTACCGCGAAAACTTATGACGGTTATACGCTCGTGGCGGAAGAATTTTTGGCAGATGAAGAAAGTCACATGTGGGCGCTTATACTTCATGGATATACGGGTTGGAAAGAGGAAATGTATCCGTTTGCGCATTGGTACTATGGAAAAGGTTACAATGTGATTGTGCCTGACTTACGATGTCAGGGAGAGAGCGAAGGTGATTTTATCGGAATGGGATGGACGGATCATTATGACTGTGAGCTTTGGATAGAACATATTTTATCATTGGATAATAATGCGGAAATTGTTATTCACGGGCAGTCTATGGGGGCCGCAACAGCGCTTATGATGACGGGTGAAGAAGAGCTGCCGTCAAATATACGCGCTGTGATCTCCGATTGCGCATATACTGATGCGTATTCCATGTTTGGTGAAAAGATAAAGCAATGGTTTGATCTGCCGGCTTTTCCGATAGTTGATACGGCTTGCTTTGTGTTGCGTATGAGGGGCGGCTATAATTTAAAAGATGCTTCTGCCTTATATGCGGTCAAAAAGAGCAGTACGCCGACTCTATTCATACATGGAGATGAAGATGCGATGATATCTGTTGAAATGTCAAGGCAGTTGTATGACGAAGCAGTATGCCGTAAGGAGCTTCTGATAGTCGAAGGCGCGGGGCATGCTCAGTCGCAGGATAAAGATCCGGTTACATATTACAAAACGATAGAGGCGTTTTTAAAAGAAGTTATGCGGGAACAGCAAGGGTAGAAATATGAAAAAGAAGTAATATAGGAAAAAGAAAAGCAATATAAGAAAAGAAAAGCAATATAGGAAAAGAAAAGCAATATAGGAAAAGAAAAAATATAGGAAAAGAAAAAGTATAGGACAAGAAGCAATATAGAAAAATCAGTAATATAAGAAAGAGAAACACTATAAAAACACCGGATAATGAACCTGCCTCTTAACGAGTCAGGTCAAAGCTTAAACTGTTAAGATCAGATTCATAACCGGCAGTTTGACTAAATGAGTCAATCGAAATCTTTATTGCGCAGTAGACGAGGTGATTTTTTCACCATCAACTATAAATGAATCACCATCTTCCACTATACATACCATTGTTTTTCCGGTATTTAATTCAATTTCATTACCGTTATCATCATAATATCTGGTTGCGGCATAGTCGGAAGGTTTTTTCCATGTTACATGTATGCCTTTTCCGTTGGTGAAGAACCAACCGTCTCTTGTCGAATCTACGCATTGGAATGCAAGGTAGCCTTTCTGATCGCGAACTTCAAAATATGTATTTTGGATCAGGATATTTTTGAAAGATAATTGTTCTCCGTTGGCTTTATCAATATGAGGGCCGTCGGAAGAGCCGGACAGGCTCTGGTATCTGTCATATAAACCGGTATCAGGATTATATATAAAGTAGCATTTTGTAACAGGGTAAGTTGGAGACATATCTATTTTGTCTGCTGTGATGGCGTTGCCGTATTGTTCCAATGTGTTTGGACTGCCGTTAGAGGCAAAAATATAGTGCTGTTCGTCCGCATAACCGTTTCTGTAATTTAAGCTGTAACCGAGTTTATTGATATCGGCCATGATACCGTCGGTATCCACGTAAGCATTGTCTGTTGAACTGCCTGTATCTTTGGCGCGCCAGAAGTTGGAACTGCTCAGACCGTCAATATCCTGGGTATCTGCGCGGTTTATAACTTCATTGATATAAAACGGTCCGCCGTAATGTATGTAAAAAGCATCCCATTCAAACGACCAGTATACATAGTAGTCACGACAGCTTCTTACGTTACCGAGTCTGTCAAAGTCGCTCCAATCCTGAAACAGTGCCATAAGTCTGGTAATGCTGCCTTCAACATTGCATTCATATAGGACATCAGCGCGTGATATTCCATACTGGGCTGCTGTTTTTGTATTAGGTATCATAACGGCGATGGGCCTTGTATTATTGACTTCTTCCGTTACCCATTCATTTGTAATACGGCTGCGTACCATTCCTTCTTTGGGAGGTATGTCTTCCTCGGTTTTTTCCTCATCAGTATTTGTCTTATCAGTATCATCCACTGTATCTTCGATCACCGGATTAACTACAGGTTCCATGACCTCGGCTGATTTTTTTCCACAACCAAACAGAAGAGCGGAAGATAACGATATAAGGAATAATACCTGTAATTTTTTCATCTTTTATCCTCTCTTTCAATTAAAATTCCATTTGGTAATTATAGCATAAGAAAAAGTGGCAGTCATTTAAAAAATTCTTAAATTTAATAAATAAAGTATTAAGTTATCGCATGACCTTTGTTGTATTAAATTATGTCATGATTTTTGCTGTATTAAATTATGGCATTATCTTACGGTATTAAATTATGGCATTGTCTTTGCCTCCTTGCACAATTAGTGATTTGGTTGTATTATATAATATATATAATCGGAGGTAGTATAGGTTTATGAAAAAGATAATAGTTACGGGCTGTAACGGACAGCTTGGAAGGGCTGTAAATAAGCTGTATGCGGGTAACAGTGAATATGAGCTTGTCAACACGGGTGTGGGAGAGCTTGATATTACTAATGTTGATCAGGTGATGGCTTTTGCAAGGGAGATAAAACCTTATGCAATAATAAACTGTGCAGCGCACACGGCTGTTGACGCCTGTGAAACAGAGGTGGACAAGGCATACCGTATTAATGCGATCGGGCCAAGAAATTTAAGTATTGCGGCAACGGAGACAGGGGCTAGGATGATTCATATATCGACTGATTATGTGTTTGACGGGAAAGGTACGCGGCCTTATACTGAATTTGATGCAACGGGACCTCAGGGGGTCTATGGAGTTACCAAGCTTGCCGGAGAAAATTTTGTAAAGCAGTTTGCGCAGAGGTATTTTATTATACGTACCGCATGGCTTTACGGAGACGGTAAAAATTTTGTCAAGGCTATGCTAGGTAAGGCGGCAACGGACGATAAAGTGCGCGTAGTGGGAGATCAGGTGGGTTCGCCTACAAGCGCGTCGGAACTTGCCAGGGCGATAGCATATTTACTGCCTACCGAAAATTACGGGCTTTTTCACGGAACCTGTGAGGGAGATTGCAGTTGGGCTGATTTTGCGAGGGAGATATTCCGTCTGGCAGGCAAAAATACTGAAGTTGAAGCGATCACAACGCAGGAATACGGCGCTGCGGCGGCGCGTCCGGCATATTCTATACTGGATAATTATATGTTTAAACTTACTTCCGATTTTATGTTTGCGGACTGGCACGATGCGATCTCGGAATATATAAAGGAGATTGTTTAGAACATATGTTCTGTAGGGAGTTAATTCGGATATTATTACGAATATAATTACGGATATAGAGCAGATGATTAATTTACGATTAACAGGTAATTGTGAAATCCTGACTAAATCACGGTGGAGAAAGGAGGGTTTTGCAATTATCCGTGAAATCAATAAACGGCAAATGATAAATTACGGATGATGAATTAAAGATAGTAAATACAGATCAATATGCAAAGATGGAGGATCAATATGCGTGAGGTAGCACTTATTACAGGTATAACAGGTCAGGACGGTTCATATCTGGCCGAATTTTTGTTGGACAAGGGATATGAAGTACATGGGCTGATAAGAAGGCACAGTATTACAAATACTGCAAGGATAGATCATATTATACATTCTGATTATAATAAAGTTAAGTTCTTCTTACATTTTTCAGATACAACGGATTCAAGCAATCTTATGAGACTGTTAGCGGAGATACGTCCGACGGAGGTTTATAATCTGGCTGCGCAGTCTCATGTCGGAGTTTCTTTTGAAGTGCCGGAGTATACTGCGGAGGCAACAGGAGTGAGTACGCTCAAGCTGCTTGAGGCTATACGCGTAAATGGCGGAAACTGCAGATATTATCAGGCCTCTACATCGGAGTTGTTCGGAGGTATTCCGGAGACCGCTCCTCAGAATGAAAAGACTCCTTTTTATCCGAAGAGTCCTTACGGGGCGGCGAAGTTGTATTCATACTGGATCACGGTAAACTACAGAGAATCTTATAATATGTATGCATGTAACGGGATTTTATTTAACCATGAGTCTCCCAGACGCGGTGAAAATTTTGTTACCAGAAAAATAACTTTGGCCATAGCCAATATTATTGCCGGAAAACAGCAGAAACTTTCTCTCGGAAATATGAACGCAAAGCGCGACTGGGGATTTGCAGGCGATTACGTGCGGGGAATGTGGCTTATGCTGCAGCAGAATAAACCTGATGATTATGTGCTTGCCACCAATGAAACCCATACAGTCAGAGAATTTGTGGAAGCTGCTTTCGGAGAGCTTGGCATCAGGATCAGATGGGAAGGCAGCGGAGTCAATGAGAAGGGTTATGACTCTGAGACCGGAAGACTTTTGGTAGATGTAAATCCTGAATTCTATCGTCCCGCTGAAGTGGAATATCTGTGGGGTAATTGTGAAAAGGCGGAAAAAGAGTTGGGGTGGAAACGTAAGGTGGATTTCAAAGGTCTGGTTGCCATGATGATGGATGCGGATTTACAGGCGATCGCCGGAATGAGCTGTAAAGAATACAAGAGCGGCAAGTCAAAAAAGAGTGATAAATAAGTTTTAGATAAATGTTTTATTATCGGGGAACGATATGATATCTGTTATATTGATATGGCTGTATATGATAGTGACCACTTTCCTGTTGGGATACGGGATTTTGGCAGGTATTACTTATCTGTGTCCTTATCGTATTAAAAAAAAGAGCAGCTACATTATGTGTGGTTTTGCCGGGGCAGCCGTTTATGCACAGTTTTTCAGTATATTTGCGCCGGTGGGGCTTATGGCGAATCTTATAATGTCGGGCATATGCCTGCTTATCGCCGTGGCGGGAAGAAAGCGTCTGATCAAAGAACTGCATGGCTTAGTGAACCGTAAAGGGATATTGCTGTTGTGTCTGTTTGTATTATATGCATACGGAACCTCGAGGGGAATCATTCACTACGATACGGGTTTGTATCATGCACAGAGTATACGTTGGATAGAAGAGTACGGAGTGGTTAAGGGGCTTGGCAACCTGCATTGCAGACTGGCTTACAACAGCGCTTCTTTTGCGCTGTCGGCGCTATATAGCATGGCTTTTATAAACGGCCGGTCATATCATGCGGCGGCGGGTTTTTTAGCGCTTATCGTTGCCTCGGTGTGTCTGGAAATATTCGGAGCCGTCAGAAGAAAGTGTGTAAAAGTCTCGGATCTTGCAAGGGTTATGGGGCTGTACTATCTTTTTAATATATTCGATGAAATGATATCGCCGGCTTCGGACTATTTTATGGTGCTGACGGCGTTTTATATCATTATACGTTTTCTCGATCTGTTGGAAGCGAAGGAAGACAATGTTTGTCCGTATTCGCTTTTATGTGTGCTTGGAGTATTTCTTATGACGGTAAAGCTTTCGGCGGCGTTGATCATTTTGCTTGTGGCCAAGCCTGCCGTTATGCTCATTAAGGATAAAAAATGGAAGGAAATTTTGCTTTTTATTTCTTTGGGTATAGTGACGGCAGCGCCATACCTGATAAGGAATGTTATGATTTCGGGTTGGCTTGTGTATCCTTTTACAGATATTGACCTGTTTAATGTGGACTGGAAGATACCTTGGGATATCGCATCATATGACGCAAAGGAGATACAGGTATGGGGAAGGGGTTACAGCGATGTCGGCGCGTATGACAGGTCAATAGGAGACTGGCTGCCGGAATGGTTTGGCAACATAGGCGGATTGGACAGACTGTTGGTGGTCGCAGCCTTTATGGGAGTTGGCGTATTTTTGATAAGAATTGTATGCAGTGTCGTACATGAGACCGCAAAATCAGTCAGCGTCAAAAGACCGTTTAAAGCCTCAGCCATATTGGACAGATTTATAGTGGAAGGCGTAGTGTCGCTTTCGTTTTTATTTTGGATCGTGACGTCTCCGCTGATGCGTTATGGTTGTGTGTATGTTTATCTTACGGCGGCGGTGGTATGGGGAAACGTATATATAGAAATATTACAATACCTGAACGTATGCCCTTACGATTCCGGAACAGATACTAAGAAAACAGGTTTTAATGATACGGGCAGAATTTTGCAGAAAACGTATGCGGCCTGTGCGGGAAGAGTTATTCAGATATTGTGTATAGCGGTCACAGGTCTTTTTTTACTGTATAAAACGGCTGCGTTTGTAAAGGAACAGGCGGCGGCTTATGTGAATGATTTCTGGCTGTGTCAGAAGGATTATGAGAATTATGATACGCTTAGTTATGAAATAGACGGATATACGTTTTATTATCCGGTCAACGGAGACAGAACAGGTTATGAGAGTTTCCCGTCTTCACCGGCCAGGGCGAAGATGCGTCTGCGCGGGGATAAAATAGAAGACGGTTTTTATTATGCAGAGTGAAAGGAAAATACGGACATGAATAAGACAGATAAGATTTATGTGGCAGGGCACAGAGGTCTTGTGGGGAGCGCTATTGTGCGTAATTTAAGATCCAAGGGTTATGATAATTTGATAGGCAGGACGCATAGCGAGTTAGATTTAACTAACCAGTTGGCCGTCAGAGAGTTTTTTGAAAAAGAAAAGCCTGATATAGTTGTGTTGGCGGCAGCTAAGGTGGGGGGAATAAATGCGAATAATACCACCCCTGCGGAATTTGCTTATGAAAACATGCAGATTCAGTGCAATGTGATCAAGTGCTGTCATGATTATAAAGTAAAAAAGCTGTTGTTTTTGGGAAGTACCTGCATATATCCCAAGATGGCGCCGCAGCCTATACCGGAGGATGCGCTTTTAACGGGGCCGCTTGAAGATACGAATGAGGCTTATGCTATTGCCAAGATCGCGGGGCTTGAGATGTGTAAGTTTTTTAAGCGTCAGTATGGTGATGATTTTATCAGCTGTATGCCGACAAATTTGTATGGAGCCTACGATAATTATGATCTGCAGGGTTCGCATGTAATGCCCGCGATGATCCGTAAATTCCATGAGGCTAAGGTAAATAATGCGCCGAGTGTGGAACTCTGGGGGACAGGCGCTCCGCTCAGGGAATTTCTGTATGTGGATGATATGGCCGACGCCTGCGTATTTTTATTGGAGAATTACAGCGGGGAGTGTCATGTTAATATAGGAACAGGAAAGGAAGTAACGATCCGCGAGCTTGCCCTGCTTGTCAAAGAAACCGTGGGATATGAGGGCGAGATAGTCTGGAATAAAGAAATGCCGGACGGTACGCCGCGTAAACTGACTGATGTAAGTTTTCTTCATAAGCTTGGGTGGACGCATAAAGTAGAGTTGGAAGAAGGCGTGAAGCTTGCCTATGACTGGTTCAGGGAAAATGTTGATAAGGCAAGATTATGATAATGTGAATATGAATTTTGGCAGAATGTATTGATAATATATAATAGGCAATTGCGAAACCATGATATACGTTATCGAGATTGTACAAATTTAACAAAACCTTGCAGGCACGCTTGCGCTGCATTGAGCCTTACAGCGGTACTAAGGCTGCAAAATACGCAGCCTAAGAACCGGTAGGCTCAGAGCGCCTGCAATGGTGTTTGTTAAATATGTACAATCAATATACGTTGAGAGAGAGTTTTGCAAACGTCTAAATAATATATAATAAAGAAAGGCACGGTGATCAAGATTAAAACATACGGTGTTATTATGGCAGGAGGCGGCGGAACGCGTTTTTGGCCGCTTAGCAGAAAGGAACTGCCTAAGCAGCTGCTCAATCTGACTGGCAGGGATCTGATGGTAAATGAAACCATTGACAGACTTGAAGGCAATGTCAATAAAGAAGATATTTTTGTGGTGACCAATGTTACGCAGGCCGGTTTAATGCTTGAGGCGACGGAGGGCAGGATCAGAGCGGATCATGTGCTTGCGGAGCCTGCGGCAAGGAATACGGCGGCATGCATAGGTTATGCGGCTATGGAGATACTTAAGAAATACGGCGACGGCATAATGTGCATACTTCCGTCGGATCATTATATAAAAAAGACCGATGTATATAAAAAAGTCATAGGCGATGCGATACGTGTGGCTGACGAGACAGACGCGCTTGTTACCATAGGTATACAGCCGACATTTCCGTCCACGGGTTACGGCTATATCTGCCATGATGAAGATAAATCGGGCGATTGTTATTATGATGTAAAGCAGTTTGTGGAAAAACCTGATTTAAAGACGGCTAAAGAATATGTGTTGTCCGGTAAATATCTGTGGAACAGCGGGATGTTTATCTGGAAAGCGTCTGTTATCATACGCTATTTCGAGAAACTTCTGCCGGATGTATATGACTGTTTAAAAAAGATAGGCGAGGCCATGAATACCGAGAGGGAGAAAGAAGTGATAAATGGAGTTTATCCTGTGATCCCTAAGATTTCGATCGATTATGGCATTATGGAGCGGGCCGATAAAGCGCTTGTTTTGGAAGGTGATTTCGGTTGGAGCGATGTGGGAAGTTGGGATGCGTTGGAGGCGCTGTATGATAAGGACGATCATGGAAATATAACTTATGGCGAGCAGGTACACATAGATACTCATGACTGTATAATTTATGCCAAGGACAAATTGGTTACCACAATAGGGCTTGAAAATATGGTCGTGGTAGAAACCGAAGATGCCGTGCTTGTATGCGATAAGAGCAGAGTACAGGAGGTAAAGAAGATCGTAGAAGCTTTAGAGGAAGGTAATAAACAAGAGTATCTTTAACATAAAAACGAACATAAAAAGCCGATATAACAATCATTGTGGCAAGGAATAATTATAAAGAAGTAAATATAACGATACAGCGATAATTTATGCGATGACTTACAGTTTACAGAATTTGTCACTTTATGATATCATTTTTCCAGGAAATACAGTAAAGGGGAATGATATAATGGATGTTAATACGTTGGTGAAACCGGAGACTGAAAGGGTTATTTCAAGTCTTATGTTGGAGCTTGGCATACCGGCGCATCTGAGAGGTTATCTGTATCTGAGGACGGCGGTCATTATGTGCGTTGAAGATATGGAACTTATCGGAAGCGTGACTAAGCTGTTGTATCCGGACTTGGCTAAGAAATATATGACCACTGACCAGAAGATAGAAAGAGCGATAAGGAATGCGATAGAAGTTTCGTGGGAGAGGGGAAATGCGGAGTTGTTTGAGAAGTTGTTCGGCTATGACAACACCGGAGGACACAGCCGTCCTACCAACAGCGAATATATCGCATCGGTTGCGGATTACGTCAGATTGGAAGAAGGTTATGTCTGATAAGGTAAACGGGAAAGTAAAAGCAGGATAAAAAGGGAGAGATGTATATATCGGTATATATCTCTTTCTTTTTTTGCGTAATCGTGTTAAAATATTTAGAATAAGCAGTGTAAAATCAGGATAAATGGGAGCAGATTATAATGGATTTATTAAGCGTCATAGTACCCTGTTATAATGAAGAGGAAAATATAGCTGATTTTTATAATGAGCTGTTAAAAAATGAGGCTTATTTTAAGGATAAGGGTATAGATTTCGAAATCCTTTATATTGATGACGGTTCTAAGGACAAGACTGTGGAAGAGGTAAAGAAACTGCGGACGGGTGATGAAAGGGTGCATCTTTTGTCTTTCTCAAGGAACTTCGGCAAAGAGGCCGCGATATATGCAGGACTTAAGAAGTCGAAGGGAGCGTATGTGGTTTTGATGGACGCGGATCTGCAGGATCCGCCGTCGCTGCTTCCGCAGATGTATTCATATATAGAGCAGGGATATGATTCGGTGGCGACCAGAAGGGTAAGCAGAAAAGGCGAGCCTAAGATACGTTCCTTTTTTGCAAGACTTTTTTATCGTCTTATGAATAAAATATCCCGCACCGAGATAGTGGACGGGGCCAGGGATTACCGCTTAATGACCAGACAGGTGGTTGACGCCATTCTTGAGATGACGGAGTATAACCGTTTCACCAAAGGCATATTCGGTTGGGTGGGCTATGAGACCAAATGGTTGGAGTATGAAAATATAGAGAGAAACAAGGGGGAGACCAAGTGGTCTTTCTGGAAACTTTTTTTGTATTCGATCGAGGGTATCACGGCCTTTTCTACCGTACCGCTTGCCATAGCTTCGGTTATGGGAGTGCTGTTCTGTCTGGTTGCGTTCCTTTTGATAGTGGTGACGATAGTGCGTAAACTTTTGTTCGGAGATCCGACTTCAGGTTGGCCTTCTCTGGTATGTATAATCTCGCTTGTGGGCGGCGTTCAGTTGTTTTGTCTCGGCATAGTGGGGCAATACTTATCAAAGACTTATATGGAAGTTAAGAGAAGACCTGTATATCTTATTAAAGAGGATATCTGATGGAAGATAAGGTAAGCATAATCGTGCCGGTTTATAGGGCGGAGTCTTATATAACCGATACGATCAAAATGGTAAGAGAGCAGACTTATAAAAACTGGGAGCTTATTCTGGTTGACGATGCGTCTGACGATAAAAGCGCGGAACTTATACGAAAGGTGATAGATGAGGCCTCGGCTGAAGCGGAGTCTGTGAATACGGCTGAAGGAGTCTGTTTAAAGGCGGCGTTTTCCAAGACCGGGCAGATAATCTTAATAAGCAAAAATAAAAATGAGGGAGCCGCCGCAGCCAGAAATACCGGAATAGGTTTGGCGCAGGGCAGATACATTGCGTTTCTGGATGCTGATGACGTCTGGTTTCCCAACAAACTTGAAAAAGAGTTGGCTTTTATAAAAGAAAAAGAAGCCGCTTTCGCATTTACCGCTTATGAATTCGGTGACGAGCAGGCCAAAGGGCTTGGTAAGGTAGTTAAAGTTCCCGAGGAACTTGGGTACAAAAAAGCGTTGACCAGAACGGTCATTTTTACGTCAACGGTAATGTTTGATATGGACAGGATAAAAAAAGAGCAGATCCTGATGCCGGCAGTGGAAAGCGAAGATACGGCTGCGTGGTGGAAAATCCTAAGGTCAGGATATACTGCCTACGGTCTTAATGAAGTGCTTGTTATATACAGACGGCCTAAGAAAAGTCTTTCTTCCAATAAATTTAAAGCGATGAAAAGAATCTGGTCTCTGTATAGAAAGGAAGAAAGATTGACTGTTCCGGTCAGTGCCTTTTGCTTTTGTTTATGGGCGGCGCGGGCTACGCTCAGACGGCTTTAGGATGAAGAAGAAAGACCGACGGAAAATGGCGGGTGAGACTGATCGGGCTAAATAGGAGAAAACTCACAAATGAGGTGGTTTGAGTGAAGCGGATAGATTCTATAAAAAGACTTATCATATTGCAGCTTTCATCTATCGGACTTATTCTGCAGACGGGAGTTTATGCATATTATTGGTTTACGGCGTACTATCCGTTCCTGCATATGCACCGTCGGCTGAATTTTTACCGTTGGGGCCATGTGCTCATGTTCTTTCTGTATTTTGTGCTGTTGTTTTTCTTCTCTAGCACGTACGGCGGTCTGAAGATCGGATATTTAAAGCCGGTTGAAGTTTATTTCTCGCAGCTTTTTTCACTTGCGGCGGTGAATGTGTTTTCTTATCTGCAGCTTTCGGCTATGGCCAACTGGCTGGCGGACGCAAGGCCTATCGCCAAGACCATGCTTATACAGATCGTGTTGTCCGGTATATGGGTATATATATGCAACCTCTTTTATCATAAGGCGTTTCCCCCCAGGGAGCTTTTGTTCATTCATGGGGAACGTCCGATCGACGATATCGTGAGTAAGTTCAATTCCAGAAAGGACAAGTATGCCATTACCGGTTTTATAAACATAAGCGAAGGTATGGAGGCTGTCAAGAAGAAGACCGCAGAGGGTTATGGAGCGGTAGTGCTTTGGGATATCCCTACGGTGGACAGAAACGAGCTTTTAAAATACTGTTACAGTAGATCCATGCGTGTATACATGATGCCGAAAATCTCTGATGTTCTGGTCAAGGGTTCGGATCAGCTTCAT
Source organism: uncultured Lachnospiraceae bacterium (assembly GCA_947631625.1). Lineage (GTDB taxonomy): Bacteria > Bacillota > Clostridia > Lachnospirales > Lachnospiraceae > UBA3282. The sequence goes on from CANRMA010000004.1 coordinate 16,429, forward strand.
TTATTTGACACGCCTATTCTTTTAACAAGAGAATATGCAATGAAGATAGAGCAGAGAGTTGTAAAAAGGCTGATAGATATAGTGTGCGCGCTTATATTGCTTATACTTGCATCTCCTTTTATGCTGCTTACCGCATTGGCCATAAAGCTGTATGACGGAGGACCTGTTTTTTACAAACAGATCCGCTGTACAAGGGACTCAAAAGAATTTTATATACTTAAATTCCGCAGTATGAGAGTGGATGCGGAGAAAGACGGCGTGGCAAGGCTTGCGGCCAAAAACGACTCCCGCATCACGCCCGTGGGGAAATTTATCAGAGCGGTCAGGATAGATGAACTTCCTCAGCTTATAAATATCTTAAAGGGAGATATGTCCTTTATAGGACCGAGACCGGAGCGCCCTGAGATCATAGCGCAGTATATGGAAGAAATGCCGGAGTTTGCCCTGCGTATGAAAGTAAAGGCGGGTCTTGCGGGTTATGCGCAGGTATACGGAAAATATAATACAACTCCGTACGATAAGTTAAAACTGGATTTAACTTATATAGAGAATTATTCCGTGTGGCTGGATCTGAAACTTATGCTGCTTACACTCAAGATATTGTTTAAGCCTGAGAGCACCGAGGGCGTGGACGGCAGCCAGACGACGGCGAAGAAATGAGTTCCGTAGCCGCCTATATATTCTACGTTGTAAATGAGCGGTTCATAAACGTCTATAAATATCATAAAAGATGGGAGTGCTTATTTGTAATGAAATACGGAAACGAGGGCATGGACATAAAGAAGCTGCTGATCTTTTTGCTGCGCAGGTTTTATATTGTGGCGTTGGCAGCGGCAGCAGGGGCTTTGATCGGGGGAGGACTGTATATTCTTCATAATGTCGCGCTTGCAGGCAACAGGGAGTATCAGGCGCAGTCAAAAGCCTATCTGGATTTTGCTCCTGATGAGACCGGTGAGGCATATCAGTATTATAACGGTTATACATGGAACGATCTTATGTCTACGGATTTGATACTGGACAGGACCATGAGTTATCTGCCCGACGGTTACAGTGAGGAAGAGGTGGTTTCGGCTACTCTGGCTGAAATTATTTCAGATGTCCGTCTGCTTACCGTCACGATCACAACTCCGGATATGGAACGGACCGCGCAGATTCTTGAGGCTACGGATAAGGCTCTGGTGGAGTTGGGTGAGAAGGAAAAAGAGTTTACCGGGATTGAGATTATTAAGGAGACTGAACCGAAGTTATTGGTGGCGGACGACAGGCTTTTGCAGGCTGTGCTTGTGGGGACCGTGTTGGCGCTTGCATTTGCGCTTATCGGCATGGCGCTTTTTTATGTGTTGGACGACAGGATATATGTGCCGATGGATTTAAGAGGAGTTACGGATATTGCGTTTGCGGGCTTTTCTTTCAGCGGGGCGGTTTATGAAGGAACGGACGGGGCTAAAGAGCCGGATGCAAACATGCAGGAGAAACCGGACGAGACTAAGGAGCCGAATGCAAAGACGCAGGAGAAACCGTACGGCATTAAGGAGCCGAATGCAAAGGCACAGAAAAAATCGGCAAAACTGAAAGAAAGATTACAAAGCGATACGGAAAGCAATATCAGGGCGCTCACTTTAAGATATGGCGGGCTTGAAAGAGTTGAACTGAAAAAAGCCGATATTAAAGAAGATTGGATTAAAGAAAATCAGATTAAAGAAAATCAGGTTAAAGAAAATCAGATTGAAGAAGATCGGATTAAGGAAGATCAGGTTAATGAAGCTGAGATCAAGAATGCCGGGCTTAAAGCCGTTCTTCTGGTCATTCCGTACGGGGGGCTTGACAGGGCGTCTCTCGAGTACGGGCTTGAACGGCTTTCTTTGAGACAGCGCCGGGTTGCCGGAATTATTATAGAAGACGCCGATATGAGGTTTATGAGATGGTATTACAATCACCTTTAAGAGTACAGGTACTGGTGTCCGCGCTTAATAAAGATCTCACCAGACTGCCTTCACAAATGAATATAGAAAGCGACGCCGTGATAGTAAACCAGTGCGACGGCTATGGTTACAGTGAGTCTGTAATATTATCAGGAGAGACGAAAATTCAGTGTTTTAGTATGAAGGAGCGCGGGGTAGGTCTTAGCAGGAATACGGCGCTTATGCATGCGGATTCGGATATCGTGCTTTTTTCCGATGAAGATGTAGTGCTTGAGAAGGGCTACAGTGAGCTTATAAAAGATGCGTATATGAAGTATCCGGATGCGGATATGCTCATTTTTAATGTAAAGGTGGCGCCGCGCAGAAGGACATATTGGAATGAGGCCGTTAAGAGAGTAAGATGGTATAATTACGGAAGATATCCGGCCTACAGCATAAGCGGAAGATTGAATTCTTTAAGACGTTCAAACGTATATTTTTCGCTTCTGTTCGGAGGCGGGGCAAAGTACAGCAACGGTGAAGACAGCCTGTTTTTGCATGATTGCCTGAAAGCGGGACTTAAAATATATGCGCTGCCAATATGCATAGGCGAGGAGAAAGAGAGAGAGTCTACCTGGTTCCACGGATACAGTGAAAAGTTTTTTTATGACAGGGGCGTGCTTTATCATTATTTGTATGGAAAAATGGCGGTCGTATTCGCTCTGAGGTTTTTGTTAAAAAACAGAAAAGAGATGTGCAGGGATATTTCCTTAACGGCGGCTTTCAGACTTGTTAAAAAAGGGATAGCGTCGCAGACGGAGCATAAGAAGGAGTAAGCGGTTTATTCATGATATTGTATATTACGGTGGCGGCAGGAACCGTGCTTCTTGCCTCTATGGTCAATAATCACGCGGCGTTGCAGCCGTACAGGATAACAAGGCAGCAGATGTGCAACAGGGTGAGTATTTTTGCCGTATTTCTTATTTTGTTCGCGCTGTCCGCCTGCAGATTAAATGTAGGAAACGATTATGCCAAGTATGTTGAATTTATGCATCTTGTCAATTTCAACTCCTATGTTCCTACCGAAGCGGGGTTTAATCTGCTTGTAAAAATCATATACGGGATTTCGGGTTTTGAAAATTATCTGCTTGTTTTTGCGGTTTATTCATTTGCGACGGTTTTCTTATTTTTACTGGCGATATATGAGCAGAGCGACGACTTTCCCATGACATATTTCCTGTTTATGATGCTTGGATATTATTTTCAGGCTTTCAGTACAGTGAGATATTATCTGGCGCTGGCTATCGCGCTTTATTCGATGAAGTTTGCAGTCAGAAGGCAGTGGGGCAGATTTATCGCGTTGGCGCTGTTGGGCTCGTTTTTTCATAAATCGCTGTTGGTGATAATACCGTTGTATATGTTGGCGTCGGCTGCATGGAAAAAGTGGCAGCTTGCGCTTATAGGGCTGTTTTGTACTACCTTTTTGTTTATGCAGGATTTTTACCTGAAAGTAGTGGTGTTTCTGTATCCGACTTATGAAGATACGGAATATCTTGAAGGCGGGACAAGTTATATCAATATATTGCGCTGTCTCGCAGTCCTTGCTTTATCGTTGATTTATTATCGGAAAAGCATACGGGACGACAAGAGGCTGCGGTTTTATTTTTATCTTAATCTCGGAGCGCTTGCGCTGTATGTCTTCTGCTCGTTTTTGCCTATCATTTCGCGGATAGGTTATTATCTGACAGTAAGCCATATTCTGTTCATACCGGCGCTTATTAAGGAGACGGATAATGAAAAGATGAGGCGGTTGTTAAAACTTGGGGTAATTTTGGCAGCGATATGTTATTTTGCGGTATTTATGAGCAGGGCGGACGATGACGGAATGCTGCTGTTGCCGTATAAGACATTTTTCTTCAACGATATGGTTAATATACTCTCGGATGTGAACTGATTATCTTATGATAATAAGTGGCCGGGTAACGGTAAAACTTTGATCGCAACTTGGAATTCAGGTAAATGTATAGGTATGTATAGGTAATTGCGAAATCCGGAAGCTTTAGGGCAGGTTTCGCAATAGGTTGTAGAAATCGATCCATGAAAGGTCTGCGCCGCAATGAGTGTGAATTTCTCGATAATAATAGTCTGTCTTAATCCCGGAACAAAGCTTAAAGACACGTTGGAGAGCGTTAAGAAACAGACTTATAAAAATTACGAAATCATAATAAAAGACGGAGGCTCAACGGATAACTCCCTGGAATATGCCAGAGAAGCCGCCGGGGAATTTCCGTCGCTGCATATTATCGAAAAGAAGGATAAAGGTATATATGACGCCATGAACCAGGCGGTTTTTTGTCTGGATGAGTTTGGAAGAGTAAGTTGTGACGAGGTTGCGGCGGGGACGGTTGAGTTAAACGGCAGGTATGTATATTTTCTAAATTGCGGCGATATTTTATATGATGAATATGTGCTTGAAAAAGTTAATGATCTTATAAAAGCCAAACCGTCTGTCTCGGGAATTTATTACGGAAATATTTACGACAGGCTGACAGGAAACGTGGTGGCTTCCAATCCTGATATTGATGCATTTGGGTGTTACAGAAACGTGCCGTGCCATCAGGCCTGCTTTTATGATGAAAAGATATTAAAAGAACATATGTTCGATACAAAATACCGTGTAAGGGCTGACTATGAACAGTTCCTGTGGTGCTTTTTTGCGAAAGAAGCATCGGGGAAAATATCATTTGTGTATGGAGATATCCTGATAGCGGATTACGAGGGAGACGGCTTTTCGGAGACAAAGCAGAACCGTAAGATATCCGCGAAAGAACATTGGGAAATAGTTAAAAAATATATGCCTGCCGCTATGGCGTGGAAATACAGGATAATTATGTGGGTTACGTTTGCGCCGGTCAGGACATGGCTGTCCGGCAACCGGTTTACGGCGGGTTTGTACAATGGATTAAAGAGAGTCTATTATGGGAAGGGTGTTAAAAAATGAAGGTACTTTGGGTATGCAATATTATGCTTCCGGCCGTTGCCGCGCAGCTTGATCTTCCATACAGCAACAGAGAAGGTTGGTTAAGCGCAATGTTGGACAGATTTTTGCAGGAGCAGCGCAGAAATCACATAACATTGGGTCTGGCCTTTCCCGTTTCGGAGGAAACCGGTAATTTTGACAGGGATATGACGCTTGGTGAGGAAGGCGGCTGCCGCTGTTATGGTTTTGTGGAAAATCTTAATACGCCGGAATTTTATGACCTTGCGATCGAAGAACGCATGAAAGAGATCATAGCGGATTTTGAACCTGATATGGTACATATTTTCGGAACGGAATTTCCGCATACTCTCGCCTGCGTGCGCGCATACAGAAATATGCCGAGGACGCTTATAAGCATTCAGGGACTGGTATCAGAGTGCGCCAAGATATATATGGCGGATCTGCCTGCGGCGGTTCAGCACAATGTTACGCTTCGCGACTTTTTGAAAAAGGACAGTTTGAAGCAGCAGCAGAAAAAGTTTGAAAAAAGAGGCGTATATGAAAAAGAAGCGATTCGTCTTGCGGGACACATTGCGGGAAGGACCGATTTTGACAGGGAAGTGACTGCAAAAATAAATCCCGACGCCAGATATCATGTATTAAACGAGACGCTCAGGAACTGCTTTTATCACGACAGGTGGAAGCGTAACGAATGTATCGCGCACAGCATTTTTTTAAGTCAGGGCGATTATCCGCTCAAGGGCTTTCACTATCTTTTGCAGGCCATGCCTGCGGTTTTGGATAAATATCCCGATGCGCAGATCTTTGTGGCAGGAAATAATATAATAAAAAAGAATTCATGGAAAGACAGGCTTAAGAGGTCGGCATATGGGAAATATATAAACAGGCTGATAAGGGAGAAAAAGCTGAAATCTAAAGTTACAATGTTGGGAAGCCTGGACGCCGAGGGGATGAAAGAACAGTTCCTAAAATGCCATCTGTTCGTCTGCCCTTCCGCTTTGGAAAATTCGCCTAATTCCGTGGGAGAGGCCATGCTGCTTGGCGTGCCGTGCGTGGCGGCCGATGTAGGCGGCGTCCATAACATTTTGATGGATGGCGGAGACGGGCTCCTTTACCCGAAAGGAAGCATAGAGGGACTGTCCGAAAAGATCCTGGAGATATTTAACAAGGAGCTAATTACGGAAAGATATTCCCAGAATGCCAGAAAGCATGCGAGGGAAACGCATGACGCCAACCAGAATTACTACAGAATGATACATATATATCGGGAGATGACGGAATGACGATAACTTTTATATCAAATTACATCAATCACCATCAGCTTCCGTTTTCGGACGCCATGTACAGTGAGCTGGGGGAAGATTATTGTTTTATACAGACCGTTGAGATGGATAAAGAGCGCGTGGACATGGGCTGGGGACTGGACGATAGAAGTATTCCTTATGTAATGCGTCTGTACGATAATGAGTATGAATGTCTGAAAAAAATAGTGGAAAGCGATATTGCGCTCCTGGGTTGGACACAGAGGCCGGACGTCGAAGAAGAGAGACTCAAAACAGGAAAGCCGACTATACGCATAAGCGAAAGGATATACAGAGAAGGGCAGTGGAAAGCTGTCTCTCCGCGGGGGCTCGCAGCCAAATATAAAGAGCATATAAAGTATAGAAATAAGGCGGTATATTTATTATGCGCAGGAGCTTATGCCGCTTCTGATTTTCATCTTATAGGCGCATATCCGGGTAAGATGTATAAGTGGGGATATTTTCCGAGAACCAGGACTTATTCCAAAGAAGAACTGGAAGATATGAAAAAAGAAAGACCGCTGCAGCTTGTATGGGCCGGAAGATTTATTCCGCTCAAACACCCTGAATATGTGGTGAGACTGGCAGGATTTCTTCGTGACAATAATTATGATTTCAGGGTTCATATGCTTGGCAGCGGGGAAATGGAAGCCGACATAAAAGGGCAGGTTTTGAAACTTGGTCTGCAGGATAAGTTTTTATTTTACGGTTATACCGGGCCGGAGAAAGTAAGGGATGTTATGGAAAAATGTCATATACATCTTTTTACGAGCAACTGTCTGGAAGGCTGGGGAGCGGTTGTGAATGAGGGAATGAACAGCGGATGCGTGGAAGTGGCGGGAGCGCAGGCGGGAGCGGTCCCTTATCTTATCAGACATGGCGAAAACGGGCTGATATACCGTGATAATTCATATAGTGAAATGGAAATACTGGTAAAAGACCTGTTTGATAACTGGGAAGAACGGAAATATATGGGATATGAAGCATACCGGACCATTGTGGATGAATGGAATCCGGAGAACGCGGCAAAAGAACTTTTGAGGTTTGCGCGTTCTCTCATGAAGGGAGAAGCGGTTCCGGCGAAAAGCGGGCCGTTAAGCCCCGCCCGGGTAATATCGTTAAAAAATCCCGGTCTATGGGGCTGAGACACTTAAGGGCTGCAGGTTTAAAGAAAGGCATGGTATTTGTATGGAGCAAAAGAAGATAAGTGTGATCGTTCCGGTTTATAACACGCTTAATTATCTTAAACGCTGTGTGGATTCTATCTGCGCGCAGACTTATGAAAATCTTGAGATCATTCTGGTGGACGACGGATCCGACGACGGGGCGGGAGAACTGTGCGATAAGCTGGCAGGTCAGGACTTCAGGATAAGAGTATATCATAAAGAAAACGGCGGAGCTTCTTCGGCGCGGAATCTGGGGCTGCGCAACGCGGTAGGAGATTATATCGGTTTTGTGGACAGTGACGATTACATTGACGCTGATATGTACAGGCTTATGATAGAGCTTGCCGCCAAAAATGATTACCGGGTGGTGCAGATATCAAGAGATGAGCTTAACGAGGACGGCAGCAGACTGCCGGATGTCTGTACGCCGCCAAAAGATGTGCGGTTTTGCGATAATGTGACTTTTTTAAAAGAACTGCTGCTTCATAAAGGAGACGCTTCTTTTTGCACCAAGCTTTTGAAAAGAGAGCTGTTTTATAAGCGGGCTTTTCCTGAAGGCGAGCTTAATGAAGACTTTAAACTTTTAACGGAATTGCTTACAGGGATCGACGGGATAGGCATACTGCCCCAACAGTGCTATCATGTGGTATGCCGCAGTGACAGTACCACAAGGAAACGTTCGGAAGAGGATTTTTCGAGAGTTTTTATGGATATAGTGGATAATGCGGATATGATGCAGAAACTGGTGAATGAGTCCTACCCGAAACTCCGCCGTTATGCCGTCCGTTTTAATCTGTATCAGAGACTGGAATACATGCTTCATGTACCCATAGCTTTGATGAATCATAAGAATAAGTTTTATAAAGAGGTAAAAAAATATCTTCACAGGCATGTGTTCAGCACTATATTTAATCCTTATCTGACTTTTAAGAATAAAATATATTTATTGCTGTTTACGGTTGCGCCAAAGACCGTGCGTAAAGTTCACCGGCGCAGGATGAGAGCGGTTGCGATCAGTTCCAACGCAGCCTGAAAATCTTCCAATTTCAGATTGGAATAGTTTAGGATAAACAGGTTTTTTGTCAGAGAGGCGGGATTATGGTAATATTTTGCCAGAGATTCCAAATGTATATGCAGGTCCGAAAGAAGTTTACATAACATGTCATGTCTGATATTTGTATGGAGCCTGAGTAAAAAGTGCAGACCTGAGTCATTTTCAATTATCTCACATTTATCCTTTAGAGAACTTTGTTTAATGCAGGCTAAAACTTTGCTGCGTTGTCTGGAATAGTAAAGTCTCATTCTGTTGATATGTTTTTCGAAATACCCAAGTTTTATAAACTGCGCCAGTGTGTATTGTTCAAAATTGGAAACGGTACATGAGTAAAAAGAAAGATTTTCATAAAAACGGTCCGCAAGATGCGCAGGCAGTATCATATAGCTTATTCTGATGGTCGGGGCGAGAGTTTTGGAAAAAGTATTCATATAGATGACTTTTTCGTTAATATCAATACTCTGCAGCGGCGGTATGGGTTTTCCGGTAAGACGGAACTCACTGTCGTAATCGTCTTCGATTATGTATCGTCCCTCTTTTTCATTAGCCCACGCCAGTAATTCATAGCGTCTGTCTATGGGCATGGTTATGCCTGTAGGAAAGTGGTGGGTGGGGCTTATATGCGCGATCTGCGCGTCGGCAAGCCGTAATCCCTGTATGGTGATCCCTTTTTCGTCAATGTCGGCATATCTGCATGTTACTTCATTGCTTTTATAAATCTGATAAATTTTTGTGTAGGAAGGATTTTCAACACAGTAGATCTTATTTTTCCCAAATAATCTGATAAGCATACCATAGAGATATTCTGTTCCGGCGCCTACGATAATGCATTCGGGATCGACCTCCATTGCGCGGAAGGAGCGCAGATATTCCGCTATTGCCTCACGAAGCATGTATATGCCGCCGCAGGGAGAGCTTATCATAAGCTCTTCGTTTCTTTGGGAAATGGTCATTTTCATAAGCTTGGCCCAGACGGAAAACGGGAAATTTTCGGGACTTGTACGGTTATCCGACAGGTTATAAATGATTTCAGGAGTGTCTTGCGGCATGCGTATATCTTTTGCGGATTTGGCGGGTATCGACCGGGGGATATCCGTAATGTTGGCAACATAATACCCTTTTCTTGCCCTGGCATAAACATAGCCTTCGCTTATTAACTGGTCATAAGCATTTTCAACCGTTATGGTGCTTATTCCGAGATTTTTGGCAAAATGCCGCTTGGACGGAAGCTGTTCGCCGGCTTTGAGATTGCCGCATTTTATGTCTTCTTTTATGTGTGTATACAGCTGTTCGTATAAGGGACAGTTATTATTTTCAAAAGTATAGGTCAACATAATAAACTCCAATCTGGCATGTAAAAATAAATAATTGTGGCTATTTCAATATGGCCAGATACAGCATATCATAGTTAGTATATAAAAGCAAGCAGGAATGCAGGCTATGTAAGAATGGAGGATTATTATGGCAGACACACGGTATGAGTTAAATAAGGGACTGGCACAGATGTTGAAGGGCGGAGTGATAATGGATGTTACAACGCCCGAACAGGCAGAGATAGCGCAGGAGGCAGGCGCCTGCGCGGTAATGGCGCTTGAAAGGATACCGGCTGATATAAGGGCGGCAGGCGGCGTGTCGCGGATGAGCGATCCGAAAATGATACGCGGGATACAGGAAGCCGTGAGCATACCGGTAATGGCAAAATGTCGTATAGGACATTTTGTGGAGGCTCAGATATTGGAAGCCATTGAGATTGATTATATAGATGAATCGGAGGTATTGTCTCCTGCGGACGACATATATCATATTGATAAGCGTAAATTCAAGGTTCCGTTTGTATGCGGCGCAAGAGATTTAGGCGAAGCGCTGCGCCGTATAAATGAGGGGGCTTCCATGATCCGGACCAAAGGGGAACCCGGAACGGGAGATGTAATACAGGCCGTCAGACATATGAGAAAGATGAATTCACAGATAGCAAAGGTTGTATCCATGAGGGAGGATGAGCTGTATGAGGAGGCCAAAACTTTGCAGGTGCCTTATGAGCTTGTCGCGTATGTGCATGAAAACGGCAAACTTCCGGTGGTGAACTTTGCTGCAGGCGGCGTGGCAACTCCGGCGGACGCGGCTCTTATGATGCAGCTTGGAGCGGAGGGAGTATTTGTAGGTTCCGGTATATTTAAGTCGGGCGATCCAAAGAAACGCGCGGCCGCAATCGTTAAATCCGTAACAAACTATAATGACGCAAAGCTTATAGCAGAGCTGTCAGAGGATCTTGGTGAAGCTATGGTTGGCATCAATGAGCAGGAGATAAAGCTTATCATGGAAGAAAGAGGGATCTAGTGTGAGAAAAAGTGAGATCTTATAAAGCGGGACAGATCATGGAGGTTGGTATGATAAGGATCGGTGTGCTGGCAGTTCAGGGGGCATTTATAGAGCATGAAAACATTATTAAGGAACTGGGCGCGGATTGCGCTGAACTCAGGCAGAAGGAAGACATTGAAGATATAGACGGACTTATACTTCCCGGAGGCGAGAGTACGGTTCAGGGAAAACTTTTAAATGAACTTGGTATGATGCAGCCTTTAAGAGAGAAGATCGAAAGCGGACTTCCGGTATTGGCGACATGCGCGGGAGTTATATTATTATCACGAAATATCGTCAATGACAATAACAGGTATTTGGCGACTCTTCCCGTTACCGTAAGGCGTAACGCATACGGAAGGCAGCTTGGAAGTTTCAGGACAAGGGCGCCGCTTGAAGGCTTCGGGGACTTTGAGATGACTTTTATACGCGCGCCTTATATAGAGCGGGCAGAGGAAGGCGTGGCTGTCCTGGGACGGGTTGACGGAAAGATTACGGCCGCGCGGTACAAAAATCAGCTCGGTTTAACTTTCCATCCGGAGCTTGGAAACGATAACAGAGTGCATAAGTATTTTCTTGATATGATTGCCAATCCTGCTTAATTATGGTATACTTAAAGCCAACGTGTACTATAAATGGAGGCGTTATATGTTGACAGATAAAACTATCCTGATCACAGGGGGAACCGGTTCGTTCGGCAAATGCTTTACTAAGTATGTGCTGACTCATTATGAGCCTAAGAAGATAATCATTTATTCCAGAGATGAATTCAAGCAGTGGCTTATGGCAAATGAATTCAGGGAATATGAAGAGAAACTGAGATTTTTTATTGGGGACGTAAGGGATCTTGAGCGCCTTAAAAGAGCCTGTGAGGGAGTTGATTATATTATTCATGCGGCAGCCTTAAAGCAGGTGCCGGCTTGCGAATATAACCCTAACGAAGCCATAAAGACCAATATTCACGGAGCGATGAATGTTATTGACGCAGCGCTTGACAGCGGTGTGCGTAAGGTAGTTGCATTGTCAACCGATAAGGCGGTTAATCCGGTCAATCTGTACGGAGGCACCAAGCTTGTGTCGGACAAGCTTTTTGTGGCGGCCAATGCATATGTCGGAAATAAGGATATTAATTTTTCGATCGTACGTTATGGAAATGTAGCGGGAAGCAGGGGATCTATAATACCTCTTTTTCACAATATTATTAAAAACGGCGGGAAGGAACTGCCGATCACGGACTTTCGGATGACGCGTTTCTGGATCAGTCTGACCCAGGGAGTAGAGCTTGTTGTCAAGGCGCTTGCGGAAGCAAAGGGCGGTGAGACTTTTATAAGCAAGATTCCTTCGTTCAAGGTAACGGATCTTGCAAAAGCGATGCTGCCGGACTGCGCTCTTAAGGAAATCGGCATAAGGCCGGGTGAGAAACTGCATGAGATCATGGTAACTCCCGAAGATTCAATGACAACTTATGAGTATGATAAACATTTTATCGTATATCCGCAGATGATATGGAACAACAGGCAGCAGCCCGATCTGAGCGGAACCAAAGTCAAGGACGGATTTTCATACAGTTCCGGCAATAATACGGAATGGCTTTCCGTAGAAAATATCCGGAAACTGCTTGAAGATGTAGAGCTTGAGAAATGATGAAAAGGACATGTAGGAATACATGTCCTTAATAAATACCGGGCAATTACGGTAATCGCTGCTTAAATTGCATTTATCCGGAATTGTTTATATATTGTTTATAATAAAGAAAGGTATGGTGATCATTATGGAAAAGCCGGCTATAGAAGGCGGCGCTCCCGTCAGGAATACTAAAATATATTACGGACATCAGTATATTGACGAGGCGGATATCAAGGCGGTTGTGGACGTGCTTAAAAGTGATTATCTCACCTGTGGGCCGAAGATAGGCGAACTTGAAAAAAAACTCTGTGATGTTACGGGAGCAAAATATGCTGTGGCTTGCAGCAACGGAACGGCGGCGCTTCATATTGCGGCCCTGGCGGCAGGCGTAAGAGTGGGAGATGAAGTGATCACCACGCCCATAACCTTTGCGGCTTCCGCCAATTGCGCGCTGTACTGTGGGGCAAGACCTGTTTTTGCGGATATAAACGCGGAAACTTATAATATAGATCCGGCGGCGGTAGAAAAATGTATTACCGATAAGAGTAAAGCGGTGGTGGCAGTGGATTTTACCGGACAGTCCGTGGAACTGTATGAGTTGTTAAAAATTTGTCACAGTCACGATATGACGCTCATTGAGGATGGAGCGCATGTTATCGGTACTAAGTATAAAGGACGGGCCAACGGTTCTGTCGCAGATATGACGACTTTCAGCTTTCATCCTGTTAAAACGGTAACGGGCGGAGAGGGCGGAGCGGTCCTTACAAACAGTGAGGAATATTATGAGAAGCTGCTGCTTTACCGTTCGCACGGGATTACAAGAGACGAGAGATTTTTGGAGCGCGCGTCGGACGGACCGTGGTATTATGAGCAGATTGCCCTCGGATATAATTACAGGATCACGGATATGCAGGCGGCGCTTATCATAAGTCAGTTGGATAAGCTTAATATGTTCAGCCGCCGTCGTAAGGAGATCGTTGCAAGATATAATAAGGCTTTTGAAGGTCAGCCGGGTATCTTTGTTCAAAAAGAAATTCCAGATTCGGATACGACCAGACACTTGTATATCCTGCGCATAAAACCTGACGAGATTTCGATAGACAGAAAACGGTTTTTTGAAGCGCTTGCGGCGGAGAATGTGTGCTGCAACGTACATTATATACCGACGTATTATTTTCCTTATTATGAGAGACTGGGATATAAAAAGGGCATATGCCCTAATGCTGAAAAATTGTACGAAGAGATCATAACACTGCCGCTTTATTACGCCATGACGGATGAAGATGTGGAGAGCGTTATAGCTGCGGTTTTGAAGATAGCTCGTTATTATGCAAAGTAAATGCGGTCAGATCGATGGACGGGAGCGGGAATGAAATCTAAAGTTATTTATATTATAAGCATATGCTGTATTGTCTTTCTGATGTGGTTTGGAAACGAGGGGGATAATACGCTTGAATATCTTGGCACGGAGCTGCAGTATTCGGCCGGAGTTCCGGATTCGGAATATGCGCTGGTGGTCAGGGATTCTGTGGCAAAGTCCGGCATTATTGCCAAGACTCCGGAGTTTGTCATGAATAAAGGGACATATAAGGTAGACTTAAAATATGAAGCTGACAATGAAGGAAGTGTCCTGGAGTTGTGGGAGGCCGGGAACAAGATCGCAGGTTGGGAGCTTAACCCGGACGAGGCTGAATTTTCAACGGAATTTACGCTTGCCAAAGATTCCAAACAATTGACCGTTAAAGTCAATTTTTCGGGAAAAGGTTTATTCAGATTAAAAAAGCTTTCCCTTACTCCCGGAACATTATTCTATACGGATACTTACTTTATGATAGCGGTATTTCTGCTGCTTAACCTGTTGGGGTATCTGTTGTACAAAAGGCAGGCGGTAAAGCCCATTTCGAGGGATAAACTGGTTGACGCCTGCATAATCGTCGGAGTTGCGCTGCTTGCGACTTCGCCTATGTTTTCCACATATTTGTATGACGGCGACGATCTGTGTTACCACCTGACAAGGATAGAAGGGATAAAGGACGGTATTTTGGACGGACAGATCCCTGTCATAATAATGCCTGACGGGTTAAGGGGCAACGGATATCTGAATGCGATGTATCCTTATCTGTTTTTGTATATTGCGGCATTTTTGCGTATATTAAGAGTTTCGATAGCGCTTTCATATAAGGTCGTTATTTTTTTAACAAATCTGGGTTCGGCAGTATGCGCCTATTATGCTTTCCGCTCCATGACAGAATCAAGAAGAAGCGTGATACTGGCGGTGGTATTGTATACGCTCATGCCATACAGGTTTACCAACATTTTTTCACGAGGAGACCTCGGAGAAACTCTGGCGCTTACTTTCTGGCCGCTTGTGATAGCGGGAGTTTATCATATCCTGCTTGGTGAGAGAAAAAAGTGGTATTATCTTGTAATTGGCTTTAGCGGGATCATACAGAGCCATGTTCTCAGCGCAGTGTTCGTTGTTGCATTTTGCGTGATAGCGGGCCTTGTATTTTCAGTTAATGTCTGGAAGGAAAAACGATATATTGAGACAGGTAAGGCTGCCGGACTTACAATACTGCTCAACATGTGGTTTATAGTTCCGTTTTTATATTATTATTTTTGCGAAGATCTGGGAACGGGTATACTCAGATGGAGCGGTTATTTCGAACAGTCCATTAATCCCTCAAACCTTGCGCAGAGCATAAGTTTGTATAATAAGCAGTATTTTTCACTTGGCCTGCCGTTACTGGGATGTCTGGGAATAGGCGTTTTATATATAATATTCGAAAAAACGAAAAAACGCACAAAAATGAACGCTTATTTGACGTTACTACTCGCAATGTCGATTATGCTTACATTTATGACGACAGGTTATTTCCCGAGCCTGGAGCTTTGTAAATATAAATTTTTCAATTCCTTTATGACTATGCTGCAGTTCCCGTGGAGATTTCTGGGACCGGCATGCGCCTGTGTTTTATTTGCGGGAGGCATATGGCTTTCGGAATCCGAACTTTTAATGCCATACAGAAACCTGATATTTACATTGCTTGTGGGACTTAATCTACTGACGCTCCAGACCGTGCCGACAGATAACATACACATGCCTTATGATGATGTGATGGCGACGGCTTCAAAAGGACATGACAGCAAGCTGGCTGCCAACATAGGAGTTTTTTATCCGCATGAATGGAGACTTGGCGGTATAGAGGACGAACAGCTTGTTACAAGCGTAATAGTTTCGGATCTGAATCATGTCAATGTTTCGGCTTACGGTAAAAAAGGAACCAAAGTACAGACGGTATACACTTCTGACGCCGGGGGTACTTATATAGAGCTTCCCGTATTAAACTATTTCGGATACCGCGCTTATGATGAGAACGGAAAGAGACTGGAAATAACGGAGGGTGAAAATCACCGCATACGCATAGACCTTAACGGCGACGGTATGGAACACATGATACGTCTGCGTTTTGGTCCCGTGGCGGGTTTTGTGGCGGCAGACGTCATATCCGCATTGACTATACTGGTCATTGCGTGCGCGATATATAACAAAAAGTATAAAAATCGGAGACTTCCAAATGATACTGAGTATAATAGTTCCGGTCTATAACATGGCCGCTGACGGGAAACTGGAATATTGTCTGGATTCACTGGTAAACCAGACATTGTCGGATTATGAGATCATAGCAGTGGACGACTGCTCTGCAGACGCTTCCTATGCGATCTTAAAAGACTATGAAAAACGTTATCCCGACAGATTTCATGCCGTGCGTTCAGAGGTGAACAGACATCAGGGCGGAGCCAAAAACATAGGCCTAAAGCTTGCTAAAGGCGACTGGATAGGGTTTATAGACAGTGACGACTGGATCACGCCGGATATGTATGAGACTCTGATAAATAAAGCTGAGGAGACAGGAGCGGATCTTGTAGGCTGCGATTACTGCCTGACGGACGAGCATTCCATGAAAACGGGGCAGATCGTGCCAAATAATAGACCCGGGCAGAGCGGCGTATTGGATGATGAGAAAAGGCGCAGCCTTATACTGGACGGCGGAAGCCTTGTCGTAAAGATTTTCCGACGCTCCATGATAATCGAAAATGAACTCTGGTTTCCCGAGGATATTTTTTATGAAGATAATGCGTTGGGGAACTCTTACCTGCTGCTTTCGAAACATTTTGAATATATAGAAAAACCTATGTATTATTATTATCAGCATGACGCCTCGACCGTTCATACTATATCGGAAAGACGCTGTGAAGACCGTATGGAGGCCGGGCGGCTTATGCTTAAAGAAGCGCGCAGGCACGGATTTTTTGAGAAGTATGAACCAGAGCTTGAATATAGTTTTACATTGCTTTTTTATGTGAATACGCTTTTTACTTATATGGCAGGCGTGAAAAGGCCGAGGCATGCTTTTGTTAAAGCTCTGGGGAAAGAGATGAAACGGACTTTTCCGGAGTTTGAGAACAATCCATATTATATGGAGCGCACACATGAGGAAGAAAAAAAACTGATCGGAATGCAGCTTAGATCGACCTGTTTTTTCATGCTGTACTATAAGCTTTTATGGGCATATAGGAGATGGAGGAAAAAGTAAATGGAAATCGGCAGCATATATGAGATCGATCCGGACATATTTAAGGGGCAGGTTGTCGGCGAAGGCAGCGGCGAGGCCCTTATTGAGGCCCTTATTTCGGTAAAAAAATATGATAAGAGATATTGCGTCTGCACTGCGTCCGGAAGAGAAGCCATAGCGCTTGCTTTAAAAAGCCTTGGATCCGACAGGCCTGATATGGGCAAACGCTGCCTTTTGCCGGCTTATATGTGCGATACAGTGTATTTCCCGTTTGAGAGGGAAGGATATGAACTTTATTTTTATCATACGGATAAAGGCTTTGAAGTTGATCCGTTTAAGCTTATTGAACTGACAGAGAAGATAAAGCCTGCGGTCCTTTTTATACATCCATATTATGGAGTTGATACATGTAGGAACCTGCGCCCTTTTTTAAAAGATATAAAAAGTAAGGGCGTATGCGTTATTGAAGATGTGACACAGTCGCTTTATCTGGACGGAGCCGGAAAAGAGGCCGATTATGTGATAGGCAGCTTAAGAAAGTGGTATCCCGTGCCTGACGGCGGATTTGTGGCGTCGGATGAAAGGCTTCCGGCGCAGTGCGTGTCGGATAACGGAGATTATGCAGATAAGAGGCTTAAACCGCTTACGGATAAGTGGGAATATCTTTTTGGTGAAATAAGCTCCGGAAGCAGGGAGATAAAAAATGCGGCTAAGTCCGGATTTTTGAGGCAGAACCGTGAGCTTGAAAAGCAGCTTGACGAATTTGGCGGCATACGCAGAATGTCAGACGAAACTGCGTATATTTTAGAACGATTAAGCGAAGATGAGGCGAGAAAAAAAAGAGCCGATAACTGTGCCTTTTTGTATGAAAGGATAAAAGGATCAAACGGCAGTATAAAAGCGGCTTTAAATTATGATGAAAGGGCAGCGGAAGGGGCGGCTGCGCCGTTATATCTGCCTGTATATGCGGACAGACGGGATGAACTTCAGGCGTTTTTGACAAAGCGCGATATCTATGCGCCGGTGCTTTGGCCGATTGGAAAAGAGAATGTTAATTTTTTAACAAATGATGAGAAATATATTTTTGAACATATACTGGCGCTGCCCATAGACCAGCGTTACGGAATCGCAGAAATGGTCTATATAGCGGAGGCATTGGAAGAGTATACAAGTCGAGACGGCAGGGCAGACAGACTTATTGGAATACGCGCGGATGCAAATGATATAGCGGCGACCGGGCATGTAATGCGATGTATTACCATTGCCAAACAGTTAAATAAGTTGGGATGCAGGGTATGCTTTTTTACGGCGGACGAGTTCGCAAAGGAGCTGCTTGACCGGGCGGGTGTGGAGCAGGTCTGTCTTCATACTGAATGGAATGATATGGAAGCCGAGCTTCCGGCGCTCAGAGCTGCGCTTACGGAAAAAGGCTGTAAAAAACTGCTCGTGGATTCCTATTGTGTCAGCGTGAGATATTTTGAAGAATTGTCCGATTTATGTAAACTAATATATATCGACGACTGTTTTGAAGGAATTTATCCTGTGGATATGATAATCAATTATAATGCTTTCCATACGCGCTTTAACTATAAGGAAGCATATGAAAAGGCATACGGCGGCAAGACAAAGCTTTTGCTTGGAACGGCGTATGTACCGCTTAGAGAGGAGTTTGACAGGCGGGCAGGCGGTTTATGTAAAGAGGATAAGAGATACGAAGAAGATAAATTATATGGAGAAGATAAGCTTAAATCAGAAGATAATTTATATGAGAAAAACAAGAGTTCTAAAAAGAACGTGCTCATAAGCTCCGGCGGAGGAGATGCTTACAACGCCATAGGAGGAGTGCTTGAAAGCGCGCTGAAAGACGACGGTTTTGATAATGTTGTTTTTCATGCGGTGGTCGGCAGCTTTAACAGGAACGAAGCAGAGCTTGAGCGGCTTTCAAAAGAGCATGAGAACATATGTTTGCATAGAAACGTAACGGATATGGCAAAGCTTATGGCCGGTTGTGACGCGGCGGTTTCAGCGGCGGGAACTATGCTGTTTGAGCTAAGCGCCCTGCAGGTGCCGACAGTGTTTTTTGTAAGCGCCGATAACCAGAAGTACGACAGTGAATTTTTTGCAAAAGGAGAACGGATGAGCTTTGCAGGCGATATAAGGTCGAAGCGGGACGAATGCTTAAAGAATGTGTGTATTCAGCTTAAGCAAATATTACAGGATGAAGAACTGCGGCTTAGAATGAAAAAAGCCCTGCATGAAGTTACGGATGCAAAAGGGGCAAGGAGGATTGCGGAGGCGATAGTGAAACTTTGATATATTTCATTTTAAGTCTGCAAATAAAAAGATTTTGCAGAATAAGAGCATGGAAGTCAGTATGAAATATGCAGTCTGAGTCGGAAGGAGGATTATCATGCCTAACATAGCGATAATAACAGCGCGCGGCGGCAGTAAAAGAATACCGTCCAAAAACATAAAAAATTTTCTGGGGAAGCCTATCCTGTGTTATTCCATAGAAGCCGCGCTTGCGGCCGGAATATTTGACGAGGTTATGGTATCGACGGATGATGAAGAGATAGCCCGCATAGCGAAAGAGGCAGGGGCTTTGGCGCCGTTTATGCGCAGTGAAAAAACTTCCGATGATTTTTCAACAACCGATGATGTTCTTATGGAAGTATTGGATACATATGAGCAGAGAGGAAAAGTTTTTGACTATATGGCCTGTATATATCCAACCGCGCCATTCGTTACAGCCGACAAGTTAAAAGCGGCAATGGAGCTTTTGATACAAAAAGACGCTTCGGGAGTCATGCCGGTCGTAAGTTTTTCTTTCCCGCCTCAAAGGGGAATGGCAGTAAGAGACGGTAAACTTGTGTACTGTTATCCGGAAAATGCAATGAAGCGTTCGCAGGATTTGGAGACAATGTACCATGACTGCGGACAGTTTTACTGTTATAATGTTAAAAGATACCGCGCCTGCAGGGGCGATCTGCCTGACGGTTATGTGCCTGTTATAGTTCCTGAGACGGAGGTGCAGGATATCGATAACCTTAGCGACTGGGAACTGGCGGAGATGAAGTATAAGATGATGATGAGTAAGCAGGTACAAGACTGAAAGATAAAAACAGGGTTCCATTGCAAGGGCAAAACAAGTTTCGATGTTGTGAGAATGAGTTTTGCAATCGTATATTATTAAATATAAAATTTGGAGAACAAATATGACGGATAAAATAAAGATCGGCAGCAGATATGTAGGCGCCGGAGAGAAGACCTTTATAGTTGCGGAAATGTCCGCAAATCACTTACAGGATTATGAACGTGCGGAAAAAATTATATATGCGGCTAAGGAGGCCGGAGCAGACGCGATAAAGCTCCAGACTTATACCGCCGACACCATAACGCTTGACTGTGATAACGAGTATTTTCAGATTACGCAGGGAACGATATGGGACGGCACCACCTGCCATAAACTTTTTTCCGAAGCTTATACGCCCTGGGAGTGGCAGCCGAAGCTTATGAAACTCGCCAATGAACTTGGTATGGAATGTTTTTCGTCTCCGTTTGATCCTACTGCGGTGGATTTCATGGAAGAAATGAAGATGCCGGCATATAAGGTGGCGTCTTTTGAAATAAGGGATATACCGCTTATACGTAAGATTGCAAGGCTTGGCAAGCCGGTGATCATGGCTACGGGGATCGCATATCTGGAGGATATAGAAAGGGCTGTCAAAGCATGCCGCGAAGAGGGAAACGAGCAGATAATACTGTTAAAATGCGTATCTACTTATCCTACTCCCTATGAGGACATCAATCTTAGGGTGATCCCTAATATGGCGGAGGTATTCGGCTGCATAACCGGACTTTCAGACCACAGTATGGGAAGCGCCGTAGCAGTGGCGGGAGTCGCGTTGGGTGCGGGAATGGTTGAGAAGCATCTTACACTCTCCCGAGCAGACGGCGGTCCGGACGGAGCTTTTTCTATGGAACCGGCGGAGTTTAAACAGATGGTGGATGATATCCGTATCGTGGAGAAAGCGCTTGGAAAGGTTACTTATGAGCTTACCGCCAGACAGGAAAAAAGCAGGGAAGAGGGACGCTCGTTGTTTGCGGTAAAAGATATTAAGGCCGGCGAAGCCTTTACCTGTGAAAATGTGCGCTCCATTCGTCCGGCTTTTGGAATAGCGCCTGTGTATTATGATGAAATCCTGGGTAAAAAATCGCGCGCCGATATCAAACGCGGAACGCCGCTTGATTGGAAGTATGTGGATTTAGGGTGAAGATTATATTATGAAAAAGAAAATGATGCTCCTCGGCGCCAGCGCCTTGCAGGTGCCGGCGATTAAAAAGGCCAAAGAAATGGGCTATGAAATTATTTTGGTGGACTATGATGAAAATGCGGTCGGTTTTCCTCTTGCTGATGTCAAATTGGTTGTAAGTACCTTAGATCAGGAAGAGGTGTATCGTCAGGCTCTTATATATAAACCCGACGTGGTGCTCACATCAACAAGTGACGGCCCGGTACGGACTGCGGCATATGTGAATGAAAAATTAGGTAAAAAACCTGATCTGTCATATGCGGATTCGTTGTGCGCCACTATAAAAAGCTATATGCGAAACCGTTTAAAAGAAAACGGCGTACCGATACCTGAATATTATGCAGTAACGGATTATAGCGGTTTTAAAAAGGCGGTAGCAGACTTAAAAGGCCACTGTATCGTAAAGCCTGCCGATAATGCCGGAAGCCGC
The DNA here is from genome assembly GCA_947631625.1 of uncultured Lachnospiraceae bacterium. Lineage (GTDB taxonomy): Bacteria > Bacillota > Clostridia > Lachnospirales > Lachnospiraceae > UBA3282. The sequence goes on from CANRMA010000004.1 coordinate 38,156, forward strand.
GGAGTACTGCTTGTGGATGTTAAAGTAGACGCTCTTGCACACAAAGATGACGAGCTTAAAAAGATGTATGAATACAGCAGAGGAAATTCAAAGAACGGCACCGTAATGGTTGAGGAATTTATGGAAGGGCCGGAAGTCAGTGTTGAAGCTATGACTGTTGACGGCAGGACCACGATCATTACCATTACCGATAAATATATCACTCCGCCGCCGTATTTCGTGGAGTTGGCACACTGCGAGCCGAGTATGTTGAGTGAAGAAGCGCAGGAGAAGATCAGAGAAGTTGCAATGCAGGCGGTTAAAGCCATAAGGCTGCAGAACGGACCGTCGCATACGGAAATAAAAGTAACCGAAACCGGACCTAAAGTAGTGGAACTTGCCGCAAGATTAGGCGGAGATTTTATTACATCAAGGCTGGTGCCTTTGTCAACGGGAGTGGATATGGTAGGCGCTTCCGTTGAGCTTGCCGTAGGAGAAAAGCCCGATATAGAGCGGAAATTTAATAAAGGCGCCGCGATTCATTTCGTGCAGGCAAAAGAGGGAGTTATAAAAGATATCGTTATTCCCCCAAATGTTTATGATATAGAAGGAGTGGAAGAAATCTCCATATATAAGAAAATCGGTGAGCAGGTCCATGCCACTAAGTCGAGCAACGACAGGATAGGGCATATAATCACTGTTGCCGATACGGCAGCGGAGGCCCTTGATATTGGCAGAAAAGTTCTTGGAATGATAAATGTTATGTCAGACTGAAAAACTGCGCTTTTCACCTCGGCTTTTCCTAAAATCTAAGGAGCGTCCTAAGATAATAATACAATTCGGGATTGGATGTTCGCACGTTTACGCTCAGATCACCGTTTCCGAAGATAACGCCGAAGCCATAGAATATCTGAATTAAAAATACTATCGTAAGCATTTTTATGAGCGGTCTGAGCATATTTTTTTCAATCGCCCTTTGGGCAAGCGCAAGCCATGACATCACAGAAGCCAGCCATATTCCCGGCAGGATATCGGTAAGATATCGCTGCAGGATGCCTGCGCCGTTTACATCAACTACACATATTATGACTGAACTACACAAATTTATTAACGCAAAAACGTATATTCCTTTTTCTTTTAGCACATCTTTAGTTTTTCCTATGAATAAAAGTATCCACGTAAAAGCATTACAGGCTATGAGTCCGCCGTAGGTGTATTCGGCGTTTAATTTTCCCATATAGGAAGAAGACGTGATCTGTATACCTGTAAGATACGGGAAATCGCTTTCGATAACCGGAGGCCGCAAAAAATAATGCCACAGTCCAAGCAGTGTCTGATGCAGATTGAAACCGCGTCTGGTCATGTCGTTGCTGGTAAGGCTATAGGTCGCGCCGAAATCAAAAACGGAGCCAAAACGGGCTGCGTTGTAATACATAAGACCTGCGGCAACCATAATATAGGGTGCTGTAAGAAAAAACATATCAGCGCGTGAGTGGTTTGGAAAGGATCTTGATTGACCAAAAGAGTCAATACGTACTGCGCCTTTATTCAACAATTTTCTAATGCTATGTGAAGCCTGTCTTACAAGATTTTTTAATTCCTCGGAAAACAACGGTATAAAAAGAACGGAAAAAAGCAGCATTTGAGGGCGGCAGCCCGCGACTAAAGCCATGCACAGCGAACCCGCAAAATACAGGCTGCGTTTTTTGAACGCCGTAAGGGCAGCCTGTCCTTTCAGCCAGAACCACAGTCCCAGTGTGGTAAACATATGCGCCGCCATAATAGGCACGTCGTATATATCGGGCCTTGCGATTATGAATAAGTAGTTGCCGCAGCATATTGTCAGAATGCAGATAAGCAAATAGAGCGGATAGGGCGTTTTATCAAACCATTTTTTTATGATTTCATGATACAGGGCAAAAACCGCAATGATAAAGATGCCGTAGAATAAAAATACCGCAAGGTAATTGGGCAGGGCATGTCCCGTTAAAAGGTAAAACGGCAGGTATAATAGAAGCTCCGGAACCACGCCGAAATACACATAATATTTACCGTCGTGATAGGCATAATCCGCCATATATTCTATGCCGTTCGCCTGAAGATATATGGTGTCATACGGGTTTGGAGCGCTCAAAAGCCCTTCCGAGGGTTTTGCGTCAAGGTACAGCTTCCATTTTGATAGGCTTTCCGCAAGCTCCTGATACTGTTTATGGTGCGGCCATGGTGAAGTTATACATACAGGATTTACATGCACAAGCATCCATGAAAATCCTATAAGAAGCATTATTGTTAAAACGGTAAATTTTAAACTGTGTGATGATAATGCTATAGAGCCGCCTGTTGTATTTAATTTGTTTGTTTTTTTATCCAAATTATTATCCGAATTGTTCTTATCCGCCGTAAAGATAGTATCTCCGGAGCCTTTGGGCGAAGATGTCTGAAATAATTGTCCGGAAAGCAGCCGCGGCAGATAGATAAGAAACAGCGTTAATAAGACCGCCAGCCACCTTATTGGACTAAACATAAACGGAATATGGGCGTTTGCGCAGATTTTATTCATAATAAAAGAATCGCCTTCGGCAAGTGAAAGCCGTATGTCTATATTTGTAACTTTTCCTGAGGAATATATATCGGTATAATGGCTTTTTTTAAGCCCGCTTACAATAGTCTGTTCCGGCAGCGAGTAAGGGTAATGATTACCTTCGTCGGTAAGGGAAACGGTATAGCGCAGAATCGTATCCGAAACAGGTTCGATATCCAAAAAGAGATTTCGTACTTCGTTGTCTATATTTAGGATATGCAGAGTCGGATCATCGGAAACCGCGATATATTCGCCCGATTCCGGATAAGTTTCCGATACGCCGTCTATATCCGTATTTTCAAAAGTAAGTCTGTCTTTGTAGAATAAACTTTTCCATGCGGAGAAATTAAAAGGCACAAGTTCTATAACAAGCGACACAAATAATATCAATATAAAATAAAATGACTTACGTTTATACATTTATCTGCTCCCGTCGTTGATCGTATTAAAATAAATATAATAAATCACTCATCATAAATTATATAAAAAATTTACGCATTATGCTATAATAGTTTTTATAAATATAGACAATTGCGAAACTCTCTCTCAACGTATATTGATTGTACAGATTTAACAAACACCGTTGCAGGCGCTCTGAGCGCGTCGGCACTTAGCGAGGTATTTTCGAGCTTAGTGCCGCTACTGCGCTCAATGCAGCGCAAGCGTGCCTGCAAGGTTTTGTTAAATTTGTACAATCTCGATAACGTATATCATGGTTTCGCAATCGCCTATTTATAAATACTTTAAAAGGACCCCCGTTCGTATGAAAAAAAGAGTTTACGTATGCCACACATACTATCATGTATATGTTTCCTGTCTTAAGGAGTTTGCTTTGCCGAAGGAGGAGCGGGGGCAGGCGACGCTCATTTTAAGCACAATGTCCAATAATTTCGGAAATCTGGGCGACAGAGCCAAAGTATGCGGCCTGTTTGACGAGGTATACCTGTTTGATGAAAAGCCCGATACCTTTTTTCCGAAGCTGCAAAAATATCATAAGGACAGGGGCAATCTAGTGATAAATATGCTTGCGCGCATTGTCTATACCAAACTGCTTGGAAGATATCAGGAACCTTATGTACCTGTGGATTTTAAGCAGTATGAGGATATTTATGTTTTTTGCGATTCCGACCCGATAGGCTATTATTTAAGCTATAAAAAAATCTGTTATCATGCGCTTGAAGACGGGCTTAACTGTATTCAATATTATGATGCGGCGCGTTATGACAACAGGGGGCATTTTGAATTTAAGGCGTGGATGTCTGAGCATAATTTTATTTTTATCCAGAATGGATACGGAAAGTACTGTATCGATATGGAGATAAACGATAAAAGCGTGGTTCCCTATCAGTGCAAAAAATATATTGAGTGCCCGCGCGCAGAACTTGTTAAAAATTTAACAATGTCGGACAAAGATATATTAATACATCTTTTTATAGAAAATATGGACGAGCTGCAGCGACAGCTTGACTGCGGCGCAAGGAATAAGATATTGGTGCTGACAGAGCCGTTATGCGCATTGGATGTAAGAAAAAAAATGTTTACGGATATTATAAATGAATACGGCGAGATTGACGGAGAGAAGGGGCAGATACTTATTAAGCCGCATCCGAGGGATGTTTTGGACTACAACAAAGAATTTGCGCAGTATATAGTTTTGAGCGGAATGTTCCCTATGGAAATTTTGAATTTTATACCAAAACTGCGTTTTAAAAGAGTGATATCCGTATCTACGGTGCCAAACGGAATTGAGTTTGCGGACGAGATACTTTTTCTCGGAGAAGATTTTCTGGACAAATATGAGGCGCCGGAGATACACAGGCAGAACGAGCAGATATGATTTATGTTATGGGAGAGAAAACTATGCGGGAGTGGAAGTTTACGGTATATGGTATTGGGACGGATACGGCGGCGAGCGGTTATGTGGCGGCGGACGGAAGCAAGGCCGAGGATTCAGGGAGTGTAAAATATAGTTCGGGTTATGTGCTGACAAAGCCTGACGGTTATACGCCTATAAGAACCGTTGAACCCGCGAAAGAAGGACTTGGCGAGGCTGATTTCGTGCGTATATGGACGTGGGACGGGAGGGGCAAGATAGTGCCTGCCGATACGGACGGTTTGGCTTTTTATTATACGACGATAAATCCGCAGACCGATAATTTTAAATTCAGCGCATATGCGCATGTAAATAACTGGCGCATCGGCAACGGTCAGGAGGGCTTCGGACTGCTTGCGGCGGACAGAATAGGCGCAAACGGGGATGCCGGATATCATTGGACAAATTCCTATACGGCGGTTGCGAGCAGAATGGATTATAAATGGGACAGTGTAAACGACAGGCTCTCCGAAGCGGGAGATACGGATATTGTTTTAAGGATAGGGATAGGCTCGACTGCCAAAACAGGCGTGAGCGCGGATAATCTTGATGAATTTGAAAATGACGTGACCTCGGCGGTATTGAAATATTATAAGACCGAAACGCTTCCGCTTGATACTACTGTGCATAGCAGCATATATAACAATCTGATAGGAAATGAAAATCTTGGTTCCACCAAGCTTATACCTGATCCCATAGTAGATCTTAAACTTGGCATAGAATTAAATGCGACAGGCTATTTTATAAGCTATACTCCGCTGACTAAGAAGCCTGACGGGACATTTGCGGAAGGGAGGACGGCGACCAATAAATATTATGACCGAAACGCTTTGAGCATGTGCGAAAAAGATAAAGTCTATCTGGGCTTTTTTGCAACCAGACATGCAGATGTGACTTTCAGTAATGTCGTTCTGGATGTGACTCCTTATGACAGCGCGGAGAAAGCCGAAGAGCCGCCGGTTAAGGAGATTGAGCTAAAGGCAGCTTTTGAGGGGGCGGAAAGCGCAAACAGCGAAGATTGTCAGTTGGTTTACATAACTAACCGGAAAGGCAGTCTTGTGATAAAAAACGAAACAGGGGAGCAGACGGCGCAAAAATATATGGAACCTGTAGTTGATGAGAAAGGCGGTGAATGCCGGATCAGCATTCCCGTTAAACTGCATTTGGGTGAAAATCGGTTTTATGCGTATTTTACGCCTGATACGGATCATGCTTTGGGCAAAGACGGAGCTAAGCGCAGACTTGCGGCTTATCCGTCTAAGGAAGGAGCCGCCGCAGACCATGCGGTTAAGGAAGACAGTATTACGGTTACGTGGAAACAGTACGGCATTGATGGAGGAGATCTTTACGTGGCGCCTGAAGGAAGCGATACGGGCGACGGAACGAAGGATAAGCCTCTTGATATTTATACCGCGGTTAAGTATGTGAGAGCGGGACAGCGTATATTGTTAAGACCGGGTATATATAAGCTGTCGCGGACGGTCAGGATAGAAAAAGGTATAGACGGCAGCGCGGACAGGATGATCTGTATGATGGCCGATAACGGCTGCGATGGTATGGAAAAAGGAAACAGACCGATTTTTGACTTTAACGGTCAATGCGAAGGCATGATAATTACAGCTGATTGGTGGCATTTTAAAGGATTTGATGTTACAAGATCGGCTAATATGACGAATGGCATCAGGGTGTGCGGAAGTTACAACATCTTTGAGGGAATATGCGTATATAAAAACGGCAATACCGGCCTGCAGATCACGGCGCGGCGTTTATCGGCCCATAACAGGGACGAGTGGCCTTCTTACAACAGAGTGATAAACTGCACTGCCTGTCTGAATGCGGACGACGGTTATACGGATTCCGACGGTTTTGCCGCCAAGCTTGCCGTAGGAAAAGGGAACGTTTTTGAGGGATGCGTATCGGCTTATAATGCGGACGACGGCTTTGATCTGTTCGCCAAAGTATGGATAGGACACACCGAGCCTGTAACGATAAAACACTGTATATCTTTTGAAAACGGCAGGGTGATACGCGATAAAAAGACGCATGAACTCGTATGGTTTAATGAATCGGACGATTACGAGATAATCAATGCGGGCTGCGGCAACGGTTTTAAGCTCGGAGGCAGTTCATTGTCCGGATATCACGCGCTTAAGGACAGTTTTGCATTTCATAATAAGTTAAAGGGCATAGACTGTAATTCCTGTCCGGACATACAGGTATATGACTCTGTCTCTTATGATAATGACAGCAGTAATGTGGCAATGTACAGCGACGCTAAAAAGACGGATTATAAAGCGCATGGGATAATATCATACAGAAGTAAAACAGGTCTTGATATCGAAGATTATATAGGTGATAAATGGCATGAAAATTCGCTTAAAGTATCGACGATCATAAATACGCAGGCGGACTGTGCGGAAAAGATCTTTAACGACAGCAATTTTTTCTGGAATAAGTTAAGTAAAGTATCGGAACCGGGTCCCGGCTTTTATGAGCATTATACTCTGTGGACGGATAAGGATACAAGGCCTGAAGCATCCGAAACGACTGTGTCTGACGACTGGTTTGTGGATATCGATTATGAAAAGTGGGCTGCAGGCAACCGGTCTTCGATTGCCGGGATCGGCAGGAACGGGAACGGTGAACTTGATCTTCATGGTTTTCTTGAACTTACGCCAAAGGGAAAAGCAAAGAGCGGCCGAAATTTTGACTTATTTGTATGATTATGGTAAAATATTAATCTGTTTATTTTATAAAGTTTTATAATGTTTTATAAAGTGTCATTGTTTAAGTTTTCGTTTTGGTTTGTATAAATATAATTAAGGTATTAAGTTAAGTTATTAAGTAAAGATATTAAGTTATTAAGTAAAGCTATTAAGTTAAGTTATTGAGTTAAGGTTTAGGCGCGGGATGAAGAAAATATATAATAAATTAATGGTCCTGCTTGATAAAAAGCAGAAAAAGAAAATGGTATTTCTCATATTCATGATGCTTATAGGCGCGATTTTGGAAACCCTCGGCGTATCGGCCATTTATCCTGTCATGAATGTGGTCATAGAGGAGAATGCGGTAGAGAAACACGCATATCTTAGGTTTATATGCGAAGTATTCAGCATAAATAACACAAAAGATCTGACTGTGTTTGTTATGTTGTCTTTGATAGCGATATTTGCGATTAAAAATATATTTTTGTTTTTTCAACAGAAAGCGCAGCTTAAGTTTGTTTACACTAACCAGTTTGCAACTTCAAGAAGAATGATGATAAATTTTATGCAGAGGCCGTATGAATATTATCTGAATGCGGACACTGCCGTAATACAAAGGAGCATCACTTCTGATGTCAATAATATGTACGGTCTTATCCTGGCGTTGCTGCAGCTGATAAGCGAACTTATCGTATTTGTTTTTCTTGCGGCGGCAAGCCTTATTTCGGATTTTTGGATGAGCGTTACCGTTACCGCGCTTCTGGTGGCGGCGCTGCTTATAATAAAGTGCGCGCTCAAGCCTGTCATGAAAAGGGCGGGCGAGGAAAATCAGGATTATTACAGCGGTCTATATAAATGGATAGAGCAGTCCGTAATGGGTATTAAAGAAATAAAGATCGCCAACAGGGAAAATTATTTTATCAATGAATATTCCAAATGCGGCGAGGGTTATGTAAATGCCGTACAGAAGTATAATCTTTATAATGCCACGCCGAGGCTTTTGATAGAGACTGTGGCTATTGCGGGAATGATATTATATGTCCTGTTCCAAGTCCTTAACGGAACTGCGGTTGAAAGCATAATGCCGCAGCTTACGGTGTTGGCGTTGGTTGCCATGCGTCTTATTCCCTGTGCCAACAGAATTAACAATCACCTTACATCAATAGCATATTTTGAGCCTTTCTTTATGGGAGTGAGCGATAACCTCAAAGAAGAGATAAGGGATGAGAGCATTGATTATAACGCCGAAACATATCTTAAGAAAGTTGATGCAGACAAGCTGCCGGTCACAAAGAAGATAGAGCTTAAAAATATAACATACAAATATCCGAACACAGATATACTTATTTTCGATAACGCCTGTATGGAGATCCCCGTAGGTAAAAGCGTGGGAATAGTAGGAACTTCGGGAGCTGGCAAAACTACAGTGGTGGATATCCTTTTGGGGCTTTTGCGGCTTCAGAGCGGCGAGATACTGGCGGATGGCGTGGAAGTGAGGGAGCATTATCAGGGTTGGCTTAAAAATATAGGCTATATCCCGCAGACCATCTTTATGATAGACTCTACCATCCGTAAGAATGTTGCGTTTGGCTATGCGGAGGAAGACATAGATGATGAGAAGGTGTGGGAGGCTTTGCATAAGGCTCAGCTTGACGGGTTTGTAAAAGGACTTCCCGACGGTCTGGATACAGGTATAGGAGAACGCGGCATCCGTATTTCCGGCGGACAGAGGCAGCGTATAGGTATTGCAAGGGCTTTATTTGAAGATCCTGAGGTGCTTGTGCTAGATGAGGCTACTTCAGCATTGGATAACGAGACGGAGGCTGCGATAATGGAGTCGATCAACATGCTGCAGGGAAAAAAGACGCTTATAATAATCGCCCACAGACTTCAGACTATAGAAAAATGCGATATGGTTTACCGTGTAGAGGACGGAAGGGTTACAAGGGAAAGATAACGGTCGCGGCAGGCGTTTTTGTGATCGCCTGTAGGCGGACGGCATATAAACGGAGAGATATTATATGAAAAAATTATTTAATTTTGTCATGGATATATATAAAAAATATGAAGAGGGGATAAATTATCTTATTTTTGGTTTTCTGGCGTTTGTCCTGAATTATTTTCTGTTTTATGTATTTAATTCGTGGACCGCGATGGGGTATCAGCCCGCTACTATCCTGTCATGGGTGCTGACTGTCATATTTGCTTATTGGACAAACCATGCGTTTGTCTTTAAAAGTAAAAATTCAGGCTTTTACAGCCTGTTTAAAGAGTTCGCATCATTTATCGGGGCAAGGGTGGCAACACTGGTATTGGAAGTGGCGCTGATGTATTTAATGGTGGATAAGGCGGGAATTAACGAATATATAGCCAAGCTTATCGCACAGACGGTTGTTATAGTGACAAATTATATACTTAGTAAGATATGGATATTTACAGATAAGAAATAAGACGGGAGGGCGGTCTATGGTATCGAAACGACAGACTAATTTTGAACTGTTGCGCATAGTGGCAATGCTTATGATCATATCACTTCATTATATGGTCAAAGGTTATATGCAGTCTGAAGGCGTAAATTCGGCCGGTACGCCGCTTTTTTATATTGTGAGACTGATCGAAGCCTTCTGTATTGTTGCCGTAAACTGCTATGTTCTGATAAGCGGGTATTTTCTTGTGGAATCTGAATGGAAGGTTGGGAGGATAGTGTCCCTGCTTGCGCAGGTTCTTTTTTATTCCCTGCTTGTGCCTATAGTCATGTTGTGTTTCGGCATGGTTTCATTGAAGGATCTGGATATATATGACTGGTTCGGTTATATCTTCCCTATACAGACAGAGCATTACTGGTTTGCGACTGCCTATCTGATCATGTATATTTTTGCGCCGCTGCTTGCCGCAGGAGTCAAAAATACAGATAAAAAGACTCTGCAGAAAATAATAATTGCGCTTCTTATCTTTATCTCGGTCGGAAAATCCGTTCTGCCCGTAAATCTTGCGACAGACAGTTACGGCTATAATTACGGTTGGTTTTTATGCCTGTTTCTGACGGCCGCTTATATAAGGCTGTATTGTCCTGATTTTCTTAAAAAAAGAAAAAATGCATTGTTATTATACGTGGGCCTTTGCCTGTGCATATTCGGACTTTCCTTCGTATCGGATATGCTCGGTCAAAAGATAGAGGCGTTTTCATATTATAGCGAAATGCCTTATACCTATAACCATTTATTGTGTCTGGGAGCCTCTGTCGGACTGTTTGGAGTATTTATGAATACGGAAATCCGTGAAAATAAATTCGCCCGGACGATAAGAAGATTGGCGCCTTATACTTTCGGGGCATACCTTCTGCATGAGCACATACTGGTAAGGTATGAGTGGCCGGGGTGGCTTCATATAGAAGAAGCGCGGGACGGTTTGATTTTGATCCCTCATATGATATGCAGCGTCGCGGCGGTTTTTGCGGTTGGGACTTTAGTGGATTTTATAAGGGAGTATTTATTTAAAAAGACGGCTTTGCTGTTTGGGCTGTTCAGGAGAAAATTTTATGAAAGAGGAAAATAAGCGGTTTAAGATTATCTTGGAAAACCTGATATTTACTGTTGCGCTCCTGCTCTATCCGCTCGTAAAGATTAATCAGGGACTGGATATGGCGGACACTGCTTACAGCCTTGCCAATTTTTTGTATTTTCCGGAAGCGGACGGCACGTGGATGTCGGCTACTTTTCTTGCCAATGCGGCAGGCTGGGCCCTTATGCGCCTGCCGGGCGGCAGCGGGCTTGTCGGAATTAATCTTTATACCGGACTGTTGGTATCCGCGGCGGCGTTGACTTTTTATTTTGCGCTGCGTAAAAAAATGTCGGCGTACATTGTTTTTGCAGGAGAAATGATTGCGATCGGGCTGTGTTGGTGTCCGACGACGATACTGTATAATTATCTTACGTATCTGTTTATGGGAGCGGGTATGCTTTTTTTATACAAAGGGATATGCGGCGGAACCGATAAGTATGTAAGATACCTGTTGGCGGCAGGCCTGTGTCTGGGCGCAAATGTGGCGGTAAGGATGCCGAATGTCGTACAGAGCGCGTTTATACTGGCTCTCTGGTATGGCGCGTGGCTTAAAAAAGATAAGGCGGCAAAAGTCCTGAAAGATACTTTTATATGTCTGTTAGGATATCTGGTCGGTTTTGGGATACCTCTTGCGGCTATCTGTGTTAAGTACGGCGTAAACGCTTATCCGGCTATGGTCGCGGATATGTTTGCGATGACTGACACGGCTTCTGACTATAAACCGCAGGCCATGCTCCTGGGGATGTTCGGGGATTATATAAAAGGGTTGTACTGGCTTATGTTTGCGGCAGTCTGCATGGGATTTTTATATATAGCCTGTCTGATTAAGAAAAAGGTCGCAGTAAAATATGCGGATCTTTTATACAGACTGCTCTGCATAGCGGTATGCCTTGTGCTGTTGCGTTTCTATTGGGGACGCGGAATGTTTGATTTTGATTATTTTTATTACCGCTGTATATACCAGTGGGCGGTGCTGTTTCTGCTGCTGTGCGCCGGATGCGCGGTTTATGTCATGGTCTCCAAAGGAAGCGGGACCGGCGATAAAGTGCTTGCGCTGATAGTGTTGATACAGCTTCCGATAACGCCGCTTGGAAGTAATAACGCGCTGTATCCTATGATAAATAACCTGTTTCTGGCGGCGCCCTTTACACTTTGGGTGTGCAGGGGATGGTTTGTCGGAACGGGTAAAAAGGTTGCGCATTTTCCGTGGCAGAGTATGTTGGCCATGTTGTTCATAATGCTTGCAGTACAAAGCATTGGCTTTCACTTCGGTTTCGTATTTAACGACGGCGTATGGGGAGAAAAAAGAGATACTCTTGTAACCGGGATCCCCAAGTGCGAAGGGATATATACGAACAGAGAAAATGCGGAGCTGTTGACTGATTTGGTCAAATATGCCGGGGATAACGCTCTTAGAGGCCGAAAAGTAATATTGTACGGGGAAATCCCCGGTCTCAGCTATCTGCTTGACATGCCTTCGGCAATATCAACTTCATGGCCGGATCTGGCTTCCTACAGAGCGACGCGGTTTGAAAAGGATATGGAGGCCGTAGAGCTGAATATGGAAGAGGACAGGCCTGTGGTAATAACTTCGGCGGGCGTAGCCGCTTACATAAGCGAGGACGCTGAGGCGTATGAATTGCTCGGCGTTGATGAGGAAAGTTATGCTGAAGATGAAAAACTGGACATATTAATGCGTTTTTTGGATGATCACGGTTATGAAGAAACCTTCTGTAATATGAAATACGCAATTTACGAATAATGATTACTATGGTAAAATATAGAAAATTGGCACAGTGGGTTTATCTGTGCCACGCAAAGGGTAATTCATAAAAGAGAGGCATATCGGACTATGATAAATTTTAATGTTCCGCCTGTGACGGGCAAAGAAGTTGAATATATGAAACAGGCGATCGAAAATCAGAAAATATGCGGCGACGGACCTTTTACCGTAAAGTGCAATGAGTGGATAGAGGACAATACTCATACCGCAAAGTGTCTTCTTACCACATCCTGTACCCACGCAACGGAGATGGCGGCTCTTTTGGCGGATATTAAAGAGGGCGATGAGGTAATAATGCCGTCCTATACTTTTGTGTCCACTGCTAACGCCTTTGTACTCCGTGGAGCCAGGGTCGTTTTTGTGGATATAAGGCCGGACACCATGAATATAGATGAAAATCTTATAGAGGATGCGGTCACCGGGCGCACCAGAGCGATCGCGCCTGTCCACTATGCCGGCGTAGGCTGCGAGATGGACGCCATTATGGATATAGCCCGCCGTCATGGCCTTATGGTAATAGAGGATGCGGCGCAGGGGATTATGGCATATTATAAAGGAAAAGCGCTTGGAACGTTTGGCGATTACGGCTGTTTCAGCTTCCATGAGACCAAAAATCTGAGTATGGGCGAGGGCGGCGCGCTGCTCATACGTGATGAAAAGAATGTTGAAGCTGCAGAGATCATAAGAGAGAAAGGGACCGACAGAAGCAAATATTACAGAGGGCAGGTGGACAAGTACCGTTGGCAGAATTACGGCTCTTCCTATCTTCCAAGCGAGTTGAATGCGGCGTATCTGTATGCGCAGCTTGAACTGGCAGATGAGATAACTAAGATCAGGCTTGCAAGATGGGAGCAGTATAAGGAACTGCTGACTCCGCTCGCAGAGGAGGGCAAAATAGAACTGCCCTATATACCGGAGCATTGTACACATAACGGGCACATGTTTTATATTAAGACGAAGGATGCCGGGGAGCGCGGCGAGCTAATTTCATATCTTAAGCAAAAAGAGATACTGTCAGTTTCGCACTATGTTCCACTGCATTCCGCGCCCGCAGGCATGAAATTTGGAAGGTTTAACGGAGAAGATAAGTATACGACTAAGGAAAGTGAGAGAATTCTGCGCCTTCCCATGTTCTATAAACTTACGGAAGATGAAGTTGAGTATATAGCAGGCTGCGTTAAAGAATTTTATAACAGATAAAAAACGCTTCGTTGGTCCGGGTATGATGTACAGAAATTAAAATGGCATTATTGAGTATATGAATCGCGCAGGATTGTAAAGAGGTATACGTTCAATGGACATTCGCCGTATCTGGGATAAATATGGAAATTGCATAGCAGCCGTGTTGACTATATTGGTCAACATAATCCTGCTTTCAGTCTGCTTTGATTTTTATTACGATCTGAATGACGACGTTATGATGAAGGACGTTATGGCCGGGGTCTATGCGGGGGTTCCGGACGGACACAATATGCAGACACTGTATCCGTTGGGAGCGTTTATAAGCGTGTGTTATCGCATTATCCGGGGACTTCCCTGGTATGGATCATTTTTATGTTTATGTCAGTTCATAAGTCTGTTTTTAATAGGTCATCGTCTGCTTAAACTTTCGGAGAAACTTCTTGTCAAACTTGGCTGTATGGTACTTTTGACATTGTATATATGGGGCGTTTTGCTGCCTCATATGGTCGCGCTGCAATATACCGTGACAACTTCAATGTTGGCGGGGGCGGCCGTTTTTCTTTTTCTGACAAGTGACCAAAAGGCGGTTTCCGGTATAAAGGCGATCGGGAATACTGCGGTCGCGGAGATCTTTCTTGTGCTTCTTGCGTATAATTTAAGAAGTGAGATGCTGCTTTTGGTATTTCCGCTTATCGCGTTGGCCGGACTGTTCAGGTGGATAGAGGAAGAGAAGTTTTTTACCCGAGAAAATTATATAAAGTACGGTGCTGTCATAGGCTGTATCCTGGCAGGCATGCTGATATGTAAGCTGATTGATGCCGCAGCGTACAGCGGTGAAGGCTGGCATGAAGCAGTTGAATTTTTTGATAAAAGAACGGAAGTTTATGATTTTCACTATGATATACTTACAAGCGGCGATCATAGTGAGCAGCTTGCAGGTCTTGGCGTCTCAGAGGCGCAGCAGGAATTGCTGGCCGATTATAATTTCGGACTGGATGAAGATATTGACGAGACTATGATGGGCAGGATCGCGGACTATGCGGAGACGGTTTCGGCTTATGAAGGATCGGATAATATCGTATACGGCGCGGCGCGGCGTGTTTTGGATAAAATGCCGGACTATGTTTACAGAACCCTGCATAGCGGCGACGCTCCATATAATGTGTTGGTGTTATTTGGATATATGTGCGTTTTTGTATGCGGATTGACAGGAGCGCTCCGGGTCGGTAAAGGTAAGGTCAGGGGAAGGTGGAACTTCATATGGCAGCTTATTTTGTCCGGCGTATTCAGGAGCGTTCTGTGGATGTATATAATGCTTAACGGAAGGGAGCCGGACAGGATAATACATTCACTGTATATGGTTGAGGCTGCGCTGCTTTATGGGTGGTTGTGTCTGTTGGTAAAGAAGTACGGCAGGATGACATACACGAAAAAACATAACGAAATCAAGGTTATTACGACCGCAATGTTTGCTTTATTCGGTCTGATATGCCTTATTAATGTTCCGGCCTCCGTTAAGAATGTAAGGGCGGACATGCAGGCGCGGGATAAAGCTAATACAGGGGCTTTGGCAATTTCGGAATATTGCAGGGAGCATTCGGGAAATTTCTATTTTGAAGACGTATATTCTACAGTGAGTTTTTCGCAGAAGATATTTGAAAACGTTGATAATTCGCTTACAAATTATGAAATAATGGGCGGTTGGATGTGTAAAACGCCTCTTTATGATAAAAAGCTTGAGCAGTTTGGAATGACGGATACGCAGGAAGGTCTGCTGCGGAACGAAGGGGCTTATCTTATAACGGAGTCGGACGGTATGGATTGGCTTGTCGATTTTTACGCATATAAAGGGTATAGCGTATCGGTAGAGAAAACGGACATGATCGATGATAAATATACGGTATACCGTATAAAAGAAGATTAGCGGGAAGAAAAAATGCGTGTGCGGAGCAGATATGGAAAATAAAAGACCGGAAGCAGTATATCTTAGAAAAATGGAAATATCCGATACCGATAAGATCGTGGAATGGCGCAACAAAGACCGGGTGCGTCATAACTTTGTATATCAGGAACCGTTTACCCGGGAAGGCCATCTTAACTGGATAAAGACTCAGGTTGAACCCGGGCATGTGGCGCAGTTCATCATCTGCGAAAAAGCTTCCGACAGGGCCGTGGGCAGCGTATATTTCAGGGATATAGACAGAAATAAAGGCGCTGCGGAGTATGGCATATTTATCGGTGAAGACGACGCGGTCGGCAGAGGTTACGGAACGGAAGCGGCCGGGCTTGCGCTTTCTTATGCCTTTGGGCAAATGGGGCTTGAGCATATTTTTCTCAGGGTTTTTGAAGATAATACCGGCGCAAGGAAGAGTTATGAAAAGGCCGGTTTTTGCATGATAGAAGGTAAATATGAAGATATTGAGGTCGGCGGTGAGCAAAGAAGGCTGATATTTATGGATATAAACAGTCGTCAAAACCGCGGATGAGCGGTCAAAAAGAAAGGCATGGTTACTTATATGAATAAGTTGGTAAGTTTTGTGATACCTTGTTATAATTCCTCCCGCACCATTGAAAAGGTCGTGGAAGAAATAAGCCTTACCATGAAAAACGCGGAGGGTTATGAGTATGAGATCGTTTTGGTAAACGACTGCTCTTCGGATGATACTTTTGAGGTGATCAGGAAGATCTGTGAGGCGCGCAAAGATGTATGCGGAGTAAATCTTGCGAGGAACTTCGGACAGCATGCGGCTCTTATGGCAGGCTTTCATTATGTCCACGGAGATATCATAGTCTGTATGGACGACGACGGCCAGACTCCGGCTAAGGAAGTTACTAAGCTGCTTGACAGGATGGAAGAGGGCTTTGACGTCGTATATGCGAAGTATGCGCACAAGCAGCATTCTGCTTTCAGGAATTTCGGAAGTAAGATAAATGAATTAATGACACGTGTTATGTTAAATAAGCCCAAAGAATTGTATATATCCAGTTACTTTGCGGCAAGACGCTTTATTATTGACGAGATGGTTAAATACACCAATCCTTATCCTTATGTTATCGGTCTGGCGCTCCGTACTACCAAGAATATAGCCAATGTGGATGTGGATCACAGAGAACGTGAGATAGGAACTTCCGGTTATACTTTCGGTAAACTCATGTCTCTGTGGTTTAACGGTTTTACCGCATTCAGCATAAAACCGCTCAGAGTGGCTACAGCGATAGGCGCATTTGTTGCGATGGCCGGTTTTATCTATGGGATTTATACAGTGATACGTAAGTTAGTCGATCCTAACATAATCATAGGCTTCAGTTCCCTTATGTCCGCAATAGTTTTTATCGGCGGCATGATAATGCTTATGTTGGGCATAATAGGGGAGTATATAGGCAGGATCTATATTTCGCTTAACAATTCGCCGCAGTATGTGATAAGAGAGAGTATTAATGAATGGAAATAAACACTAATAAAGAAAACAATATAAGCGAGAGCGAATTAAAACTAAAGATAAAACTAAATCTGTTTGGAATTATGATCGCAACCTTGGGAACATTGTGTTTCCCGCAGATGTTGAATCTTAAGAAGAACGGGTTAGTCTTTACTAACAGTATTTTTTCGGTACTGGTGTGGCTTTTGTGCATGTATGCGGTAAATCTGTCATTGAACACAATAGATCTGCATGACAAAAGAGGTTGGGTGATCGCAGGCGCGCTCTCATTTTTGTTTACGACGGCAATGCTTTTTGGCGTGAGGCTGGAAGCTGAGGGGAACGTGGATTTTAAGGACTGGAGATTTTGGGTGTCCCTGCCTGCGCTGACCTGTCTTTTTACAATTCTGGTGCGTAAATTCTGGAATTTCTTAAGCAGGATGGAACTCAGGAAAAGGATGTTTGAGCAGAATATAAAAATGCCAAAGCTGTCTTCCAAATTAGCCGGTAAAGAAAATATTGCCGTCTTTATTATTTTCATACTCTGTTGGCTGCCTGTGCTGCTTGCGGTATATCCGGGATTTTTTGTCTATGATGCGCAGGACGAATATGTACAGGTGGCTTCAAGGAATTTCAATACCCACCATCCTCTTGCGCATGTGCTTATGTTAGGCGGGATTATCTGCGCCGTCCACAAGATAACGGATTCTTATAATATGGGGATCGCTGCGTATATCCTGGCGCAGATGTGTCTGGTATCGGGAACTTTTACTTATCTTATATATTATCTCAGAAAAAAGAGAGTGTCTAAGTTTGTGCGTATCGCGGCAGTCTTATATTTTGCGTTTTTTCCCGTAATAGTAATGTTTACACTGTGTTCCGCCAAGGATGCCATATTCACTTCGGCGTTTTTGCTGCTTCTTATAAATTTGCTTGAGATGGGCATGGAGCAGGATGAATTTTTTGCCTCGAAGAGAAGTATTGCTTTTTTCATATTAAGCGCCGTTACAATGCTGCTTTTCAGAAAAAACGGGATTTATGCTTTTATAGTCATAGTGCCGGTGCTTATATTATATCATAGAAAATACCGTAAAAAAATATGTGTAATACTGATAACGATATTGGCTTCATATTTTCTGATCACCGCATCGCTTACTCTGATCTTTCATGCTCAGACAAAAGAAAATCAGGAGATGCTTACCGTACCCATACAGCAGCTTGCGCGGACTTATAAGTTTAACAGGGAAGCGTTTGACGATGAGGATATTGAGACTTTGCATGAGGTGCTGCCTGAGGAGGCGCTTGCGCTCTATAACCCCAAGCTTGCGGACCCGGTCAAACATCAGTTTAACAATGCCGCTTATATGGCGGATAAATCCAGATATGTCAGGCTGTGGTTTAAGATTTTAAAGAGAAAACCTCTGTCATATTTTAACGCGTGGCTTATGACTTCATACGGGTTCTGGTATCCGGACACGGTAATCGACGTATATTCGGGAAATACCGTTTTTACTTTTACGTACAAAGACAGTTCGTATTTCGGGTATGAGGTTGAACTGCCGGGGGTAAGGGACAGTAAGATTCCGTGGTTAGACGAGGCTTACCGCAGGCTTTCCTTGGAATTGGAGCAGGAGAAAATACCCATTCTTTCCATGTTGTATTCACCGGGCGGTCTGTTCTGGGCGTTTGCCTTTATAGCCGGGTATGCCTTTTACCGCAGAAAATACTATGTACTGATACCGTATCTGCTCGTGTTGGCGCTTTGGCTTACCGTGATACTGGGACCGACCTACCTGCCCAGATATGTGCTGATATTATGGTTCGGTCTGCCTCTTTTTGCGGCGCAGGCGTTGGAAGAGGAAAAGTTGTAAAAAATATCCGGTTATGCTATACTAAATTCTATAAAATAAGGAGCGATTTGCGATAGAACGAGCGATGTTTCGCAATTATTACGGTGTTGTTTAAGATAACAGGAAAGTGTTTATATAAAAATGAATAAGATAATTAACAGATATCAGGCCATCTGCGGCACGGTCATGCTTGCAGTCATATGTATGATCATCATATTGTGGCCGCTCAGACTTATAGACGAGACCGTGGTTTCCAAAAGTAAGCAGATGATTTCAGGGCAGTCAGAGGCCATCACACAGGATAATACGGTAATGCAGATGTTTATCGCGCAGTATGACCATCTGCAGAATATTAAAGTATATTTTATGAATGAAGCCGCCGGTGAAGAATTTAATTTTTTACTGTATGATGCGTCCATGAACATACTTATGCAGCAGTTTATCTCTACCGACGGTATGGAAGAGATGCCGGGCTTTTGCGCCATACAGGTAAATCAGGATATGGAAGTCGGAAAAGAGTATTATTATCTTATACAGGGCGTGTCTTCGGATTTTTATGTGGGATATGAGGACACGGAAGGTTCCGGTACGATCTATAACGGAACTTTCTATCATGATGATATGGAAGATAACGAGCATAATATAATTACGGAATATGATTACAGGATTCCGTTAAGAAAGGGCAAAACACTGCTGTGTGATGCCCTGCTTGCGCTGTTTGGAATTACGGTGTCTTTTGCAGCCAAAAAATATTATAAGAAACATCCTGACAGAAACCGTCTGCTCACGGTAGAAATGCTTTGGAAATATGTCGCAAATCCCGTAGTCATCATTGCCGCTGTAATAAGCATGACAGCTATAGGTCCGCTGCGCTTATTTTCAAGTGAGATCGAGACGATACTGTGTTTTGAGATCGGCGTACTGATAATTGCCGTCATACTTCTTTATGGGATAAATCATAAGAGATATAATAAGAGCCATGATATGGGCTTTTCGATATTAAAGGAAAGATGGAAGGATTATCTGCAGGCTGTATTTTTTGCATTTGCGATTCAGGCGGGCGTCAATTATATGAACGGGCTTTATGAGCTGCAGCATTCGCTCGCATACAGGGAGCTTTTGATTTATTTTGGACTTGCCGTTATAGTGACTTATAAACGTAAAGAGCTTATAAATATCGTGAATGTGATATATGCCGCGGCAGCTTTGGGCGCAGGTTATTTTTATTACAGATCGCAGCTTGCCTTAGCTAAGACCGAAGAAGAGGCAAGGCTTGTATCTTTGAGCGTGTGGGCGGCTTTTATAGCAGGAATAGTGATAATAAATACCGTAAGGCTTTTGTTAAGTATTGTCAGCAGGAATAAAACTGACAGCATGAATAAAACTGACAGCAGTAATAAAGCTGACAGCAGGAGTGTCAGCCTGCCTTACGCCTTTGTGCTTGCGCTGTTCTTTGCGCTTATAATAATCTTTAGAAATACCAGAGGCTGGCCCATTTATCTGGTATGCGCTTTTTCGTTATTTTATATACGCATGGCAGCATGGGACGGGAAGAAGAGGATAACAGAAAATATCTGCAACGGGATATTGCTGCATTTCCTTGTTATGATGGGCTATTGCCTGCTGCACAGACCATATATGTTTTTCATTTACACAAGATATCCGTTTATTTTCCATACGGTAACGATTTCGGCCGTATATCTGTCGATGGTTGTGTGCGCGGCGCTTGCAAAGCTGCTTGACGTTTACCGCAGGAACCCGAAGCTTTCATATATATGGAAAGAACTTACGGTGTTTGGCATTTCTGTAGAATATCTTATTTTTACCATGTCGAGGACAGGCTATCTTGCCGTGATCATAACGGCGGTAATAGTTATGCCGATAGTCTGTTTTGGGCGTGAGATTAAGAATAAGATGAGATTTTTTGCGACGGCGGTATGCATTATGTTTATTTCGGTCGTGTTATGTTTTCCGGCCGTGTTTACCGCGCAGAGGATCATTCCTGCCATAGTTGCCAGGCCCGAGACGATGGATATAGAGGAGCTTCCGGACGAGATAGTTCATGGCAGGGATATGGACTCTAAATACTATATAAGTTTAAGGCGGTTCATACAGGTGTTCCAGATGAAAGTTCTTGGCATTCCCGAGGATGACTGTATTAAGTCGTTTGACTATGCAGATGCAGGCGGCTGTAATGAGCAGGTGGACGATAGCGAAGATATACTTATCGCATCGGCCGATGCTTCAGGCGCAATGATCCCTGAGGCACAGGACTATGCGGCAGAGGAAAGCGATGCGGAAGCCTATGCAAACGGAAGATTTGAGATTTTTAAGTTATACGCGTCTAACCTGAACATGACAGGGCATGATAAGATGGAGATAGTTCTTCCTAACGGAGTGATGATAGTACATGCGCACAATGTATATCTTCAGGTTGCTCACGATCATGGCATTTTTGTAGGGATATTCTTTGTCATATTTGGTTTCTGTACGTTCGTGCAGGCTTTAATATATGATAAAAAAAGAAAAAGCGACGAAAGATGCAGTATATTCCCGCTTACCATATTGATTGCGTTTGCGGTGGCAGGACTTACGGAGTGGATATTCCATCCCTGCAATCCGATTACATTCTGTCTGCTGTCAGCGCTGGCTCCATTGTTGGTTAATGTGACAAAGGGCCGGGGAGGTATTGCAAAGAGATGAAAATAATGCGAAAATCGTTTAATGTTAAATTATTTTACAGAAGGACGGCGCTTATGATATATGATATTATAAGCGTTATCATTGCAAGCTATTTTGGACTTTTAATAAGATATGAGTTTGATATATCCGCCATACCGTCAAAATTTATACGGCCTATTGAAATGTTCATGCCGATAAATATACTTCTTACACTGGTGATCTTTTACTTTTTTCACCTGTACAGTAGTTTGTGGGCCTTTGCAGGCGAGACTGAGCTCCAGAATATAGTAGTGGCCAGCGTTATTTCAACCGTGGTAAACGGATTGGGACTGCAGTTCTTTAAAGTTTCCGAACAGGCTGTGCCGAAGAGCTATTATTTTCTGTATATGTTTTTAATGATAAGCTGTGTGTTTGTGAGCCGTTTCTCGTACCGCTTTTTCAGGGGGTTGAAGCATAAACAGCAGAATAAGAAGAATAAGATATCCGTTATGGTCATAGGGGCGGGCGAGGCTGCCAACGCCATAATAAAAGAGATAGTAAACAGCAATTTTTCCACAATGGTGATCAGATGTATCATTGATGATGATAAGGGAAAATGGGGAAAATATATACAGGGCATCAAAGTAGTGGGCGGCAGGGAAAGGATAGTGGAATGCGCCGACGTCTACGGAGTGGACGAGATCATAGTTGCGATGCCGTCCGCCCCAAGATCCGATATTAAAGGTATCCTGGAGATATGTAAGGATACGAACTGTAAGCTGCGTTCACTGCCCGGCATGTATCAGCTTGTGAACGGGGAAGTCAACGTAAGCAAGCTGCGTGACGTCGAAGTGGAGGATTTGCTCGGAAGAGAACCTGTCAGTGTGGATATGGATTCCATACTCGGATATGTCCAGAATAAGGTAGTGCTTGTAACAGGCGGAGGAGGCTCGATCGGAAGCGAACTCTGCCGTCAGATAGCGCAGCATAAACCCGGGCGCCTGATAATGTTGGATATTTACGAAAACAGCATATACGATCTGCAGCAGGAGCTTAAAATGAAGCACCCGGAGTTGGATCTTGTGGTGCTTATCGCGTCGATCCGAAACACCAACCGTATGAACTGGATATTTAATAACTATAAACCGGACATTGTTTATCATGCGGCCGCGCATAAACATGTGCCGCTTATGGAAGACAGTCCGACGGAGGCCATTAAAAATAATGTGTTCGGAACATTTAAGACTGCGCAGGCGGCGGCTATGAGCGGCGTCAAACGTTTTGTCATGATCTCTACCGATAAGGCGGTAAATCCGACCAATATCATGGGCGCAAGCAAACGTATCTGCGAAATGATAATCCAGACTTTTAATAAGCACTATGACACGGAATTTGTGGCCGTGCGTTTCGGGAATGTGCTTGGCAGTAACGGAAGCGTTATCCCGCTTTTCCGTAAACAGATAGCGGAAGGCGGACCCGTGACGGTTACCCATCCGGATATCATACGTTATTTTATGACGATATCCGAGGCGGTATCACTGGTATTACAGGCAGGCGCTTACGCCAAAGGCGGCGAGATATTCGTTCTGGACATGGGTGAACCTGTTAAAATTTTAACATTGGCTGAAAACTTGATACGGCTGTCCGGTTACCGTGTCGGAGAAGATATAAAAATAGAATTTACCGGACTCAGACCGGGAGAAAAGTTATATGAAGAGCTGCTTATGGACGAAGAAGGACTGCGCGATACGGACAATGCCATGATCCATATAGGCAGACCGATAGAACTTGACGAGCAGGAGTTTTTTGCGCAGTTAAAAGAATTAAAAGACGAGTGCATGATAGAAAGTTCGAATATTAAACCATTGATCAAAAAGATAGTGCCTACTTATCATTATGAGGAGTAGGGGATGGTGAAACGCTGATTTACGTTATCGCGATTGTGCAGATTTAACAAAACCCTTGCAGGCCGCTTTCGCTGCGTTGAGCGCAGTAGCGGCACTAAGCTCGAAAATACCTCGCTAACTGCCGACGCGCTCAGAGCGCCTGCAATGGTGTTTGTTAAATCTGCACAATCAATATACGTTGAGAGAGAGTTTGCAATTACTAAATTCGGAAGCTTTAGGGAATGTTTCGCAATTACCTATTATGAAAAGTAGATGATTGCGAAATGCCTCCACAGCGTACATTGATTGTACAGATTTAACAAACACACTTGCAGGCGCTCTGAGGCCGCAACGCAAAGAATTTGCGTTTGCACTTAAGCTGCGTATTTTGCAGCTTTAGTACCGCTGCGAGACTCAATGCAGCGCAAGCGTGCCGGCAAGGGTTTTGTTAAATCTGTACAATCTCGAAGACGTAAATCAATGTTTCGCGATTACCTAATTATGAAAAGACATAAAAGGAGATAATCAGAGATGGACAGAAAAAGAATATATTTGTCAAGTCCGACTATGCATGGGGAGGAGCAGGAATTTATAAAAGAGGCTTTTGATACAAACTGGGTGGCTCCGCTTGGGCCAAATGTGGATGCGCTTGAAAAAGAAATGGCCGCATACACGGGCGCGGGGCATGCAAGCGCGCTCAGTTCGGGAACGGCGGCGATACATCTTGCGCTAAGGATATTGGGCGTTGGAGAAGGCGATAAGGTGTTTGTTCCGAGCCTTACTTTCAGCGCTACCTGCAATCCGGTCATATATGAAGATGCGGAACCTGTTTTTATAGATTCAGAGACGGATACGTGGAATATGTCTCCGGAGGCGCTGCAGAGGGCTTTTGACATATACGGGAAACCCAAGGCAGTGATAGCGGTGCATCTGTACGGGACCCCCGCAAAGTTGGATGAGATAATGGCGGTATGCGATAAGTACGGAGTTACGCTCATAGAAGATGCCGCAGAATCCTTAAGCAGCACATATAAGGGCAGGCATACCGGAACTTTTGGCAAAATAGGAATATATTCCTTTAACGGCAACAAGATAATCACTACTTCCGGCGGAGGAATGTTGGTTTCTGATGATGAGGCGATAACCAAAAAAGCCACTTTCTTAGCGACTCAGGCCAGAGACCCTGCGCGTCATTATCAGCATTCGCAGATAGGCTATAACTACCGAATGAGCAATATTACCGCGGGTATCGGGCGGGGACAGCTTTTCCACCTTGAGGAGCATAAGGCTTTGAAAAAGAAGATATATGAGCGGTACAAGGACGCCTTTGCAGATATAGACGAGCTTTCCATGAATCCCATGAATAAGGACGGCGACGCCAATAACTGGCTTTCGTGCGCGCTTATAAAAGAGGGAAGTAAAATAACACCTGATATTATTATGGACGCTCTGCAGGCCCTCAACATAGAGACCAGACCGATATGGAAGCCTATGCATTTGCAGCCGGTATTTGAAAAATACGGTTTTGTAACCGCCGACGGTTCCGAGCGCAGCGTGGCCGAGGATATATTCAACAGAGGCGTATGCCTTCCGAGCGACATCAAAAACACGGATGAAGATATGGAGCTTATCATAAAGACCGTAAGGGGGATATTTGGAAAATAGAAGGAGCGGCATATGTACAAAAACTGTATCAAGCGTATTCTGGATATCGTTATTTCGTTATGCGGCATTATCATACTGTCTCCGGTATATCTGGCGTTGGCGGTAACTGTACGCCTGAAACTGGGAAGCCCCGTTCTGTTTACTCAGGACAGGCCCGGCAAGGACGGGAAGATTTTTAAGCTGTACAAATTCCGCTCCATGACGGATAAAAAGGATAAGGACGGAAATCTGCTTCCGGATGAGGAAAGGCTGACTGCATTTGGAAAGAAACTTAGAAGCAGCAGTCTTGACGAATTGCCGGAACTTTTTAATATTTTAAAGGGAGACATGAGCATAATAGGCCCCAGACCGCTTCTGGTGCGTTATCTGCCAAGATATAACGAGTTCCAAAGGCACAGGCACGACGTAAGGCCAGGACTTACGGGTCTCGCCCAGACACATGGACGAAACGCCATAACCTGGGAAAAAAAATTTGAATACGATGTCGAATATGTAAACAATGTTTCATTTTTGCTGGATGTAAAGATATTTTTGGCGACTGTGCGCGCGGTCTTAAAAAGAGAGGGAATAAACAGCGAAAACAGCGCTACTATGGAAGAATTTATGGGAACCGAAAAAGACGGCGGTCCGCAGGCGTAAAGAAGCGTTTGATATAAGAAGACCCGATATGGATATGATAAGGAGACTATATGAAAATATTGGTTCTTAGCAATAATGCCAACGGAATGTATCTGTTTCGCAAGGAGGCGCTGCTCTCTTTTAAGAATATGGGTTATGAGACTGTGGTTTCACTGCCTCCCGATGATTATTGCGATAAGATCAGAGCGCTTGGCTTTAAAGTGATCCCGACCCGTATGGAGCGAAGGGGCAGCAATCCTGTCCATGATATTAAACTTTTCATGGAATATATAAAGCTGATAAAAAAAGAAAAGCCGGATATTGTTTTAACGTATACAATCAAACCGAACCTTTACGGCGGACTTGCCTGCAGAATAAAGAAAATTCCATATATTATGAATGTGACCGGACTTGGCACCGCGCTTACAAATCCGTCGGTTATGTCAAAAATATTGTTAAAATTTTATCAAATTGCAGCGTCCAAGGCGGCCTGCGTCTTTTTCCAGAACGAAGGCAACAGACAGTTCATGGCGGACAATAATGTTGCTTTAAATAACAGCCGACTGCTTCCCGGTTCGGGAGTCAATCTTAACGAGCATAAACTGATGCCCTATCCGGATGAGAGCGGCGGGATTATTTTTCTGGCGGTTTTGCGCATTATGAAAGATAAGGGCATAACGGAGTATCTGGATGCCGCGCAGAAGATCTGCGGCGAATGCGAGGGCGCGCATTTTTATCTGGCAGGAGAATACGAGGAAGAAACAAGGAACATATATGAGCCCCGCATCAATGAATTATCGGGGCGCGGAGTGATAAAATATTTAGGTCATGTGGATAATATTAATGAAGTTATGGCCGGGAGTCATGTGATCGTGCACCCGTCTTATCATGAGGGCATGTCCAACGTGCTGTTGGAGGCGGCGGCCTGCGGCAGACCTGTGCTTGCAAGTGATGTGCCGGGCTGTCGGGAAACGATGCAGCAGGGATTGAGCGGACTTTTGTTTAAGCCTAAGGACGCGGACGGTCTGGCGGGGGCAATAAAAACCATGTTGAGTTATACCGAGTCTGACCGAAAAGAAATGGGATTAAGAGGCAGAGAATACATGGAACATATGTTTGATAGAGAAAAGGTTGTAAGAGCCTATCTGGAAGAAATTGAAAAAGTCATGAAATATGGGAAAACTAAAATATAGGAAAACTAAAAGATAAGGAAAACTAAAAGATAAGGACAACAAGGAAAGGCAGGGGCGTTAAATTGCGTGAAATTCGTATTTTGTTTACCGGAACGGGAAGACGTGTGGAACTTTTACAGGCATTCAGGGCGGCTGCCTTGTGTCTTAAAGTAAATCTTAAAATTTACGGCGCGGATATGGCCGGAAGCGCGCCTGCGTTGGCTTATTGCGATTACTCAAGAAAAATCTGCGCAATGAAAGATAAAAATTATATAGAAGAACTTATTGAGATCTGCCGCAGTGATAAAGTAGATCTGCTGATCCCGACTATAGACACTGACCTTCTTGAGCTTTCTCATAATAAGCACAGATTTGAAGAAATAGGGACAAAAGTTATGATAAGCAGTCCCGAAATGATAGCTATATGCAGGGATAAGAACTACACTTCGGATTTTTTTGAAAAGTGCGGTCTTAAGGCGCCGCTGCCTGTAAACGATTATAAACTGTACAAGGGTGATTTCCCTTGCTTTATTAAACCCAAAGACGGCAGCAGCAGCATAGACGCCTACAAAGTCAATACGCCCGCGGAACTTGAAATGTATGCAGGTAAGATAGGCGATTATATAATACAGCCTTTTATCGGGGGAACGGAATATACGATAGACATATTCTGTGACTTTGACGGAAATCCTGTTTACGTTACGCCGAGGGAGCGTATCGCGGTAAGAAGCGGAGAAGTTTTAAAAACAAGGATAGAACTTGATAAAACTATGACAGCGGAGGCCCTGAAAATTATTGACAGGTTCAAACCCTGCGGGCCTATGACAGTGCAGCTTATAAGGCAGTATTCGACGAATGAAGACTATTATATTGAAATAAATCCCAGATACGGCGGCGGCGCGCCGCTTAGCATAAAAGCCGGAGCGGATTCGGCGGCGGCGGTGCTTAAGCTTATTATGGGAGAAAAACTTGGATATCAGGAAAACGCTGCAGAAGACGGCGCTGTTTACAGCAGGTTTGATCAGAGTATACGGATAGTTTCCGAAAGCATAAAAGGAGACGGGGACAATGCTGCTCAAGGATCTGCAGATTTCACACATAATATAACAGGTGTTATATTTGACTTGGACGACACTTTATATTCAGAAAAATCCTACGTCAAGAGCGGATATCATGCCGTGGCGGAATTTTTGTATGACAGCATAAATGCCGGCGGCGATGGAGAAGTAAATGAGGAAATCAGCAGTACATTTAAAGAAAAAAGTAAAATAACGAGCGATATCATATTGCCAAAAGAAGCAGGATTGGATAAAATAACAACCGATATGCTTGAGAAAAAACTGTGGAAATATTTTCTTGATGGAAAAGCAGCGATAGATGAGCTGTTAAATGAGATCGGCTGCATTGGCATGAAAGAGGAATGTCTTGATTTATACAGAAATCATATACCCCAGATCAAATTGTATGAAGGCGCGTTTGAGCTTATTAAATATCTTAAGACTTACGGGATTAAGCTTGGCATAATCACCGACGGCAGGGTGAACGGACAAAAAAATAAATTAAAGGCGCTCGGATTGACTGAACTGGTCGATGACATAATCATCACAGATGAACTGGGCGGAGTTCAATTCCGTAAGCCCAACGACATAGCTTTTAGAATAATACAGTGCAGGTGGAGACTTCCTTTTGGACAAATAGCCTATGTCGGCGACAATATTAACAAAGATTTCCAGGCTCCTAAGCAGCTTGGAATGCGATGTATTCTGATAGACAATGAAGACGGCCTATACCACAGCGCCGCCTATGAAAAAGAATGCGATTTAAAAGTTAAAGATTTAAAAGAGCTTGGCGAAAAATTGAAATATATTAACAGATCTAAGTTGGATATGATATAATATCCACAAAAGCAATGAGCTGTGCCAAGACATCTATATGATAAACGGCAGCTTGCAGACGGTTTATCATATAGATGTCTTGATAGGGCGAAAGCCCGTGACCGAGAAAACGCGCAGCGTTTACGAGGTCGCGCAGCGTCTGAAAAGAAAATGTATAAACGGCTGCTAGCAGACGGTTTATCATATAGATGTCTTGATAGGGCGAAAGCCCGTGACCGAGAAAACGCGCAGCGTTTACGAGGTCGCACAGCGTCTGAAAAGAAAATGTATAAACGGTAGCCTGAGCTATAGGAATTGCTTCGCAATTCCTAATTGAAAGGTTTTAGAGCGTTCGCTTCTAAGAGTATGTCTTGAATTTAATCTATTCTTTATAAGATTATACAAAAAACATCGGGAGGATAAGGATATGGGTTTATATGAAAATATTTTGCAGGGAAATGATAAAATCTCGCTTGTAGGTCTCGGCTATGTGGGCATGCCTATCGCAGTCGCATTTGCAAGGAAGGTCAAAGTAGTCGGATTCGACTTAAATGCCGAAAAGATCGGGCTTTATAAAAGCGGAATAGACCCCACCAATGAAGTGGGAAATGACGTGATCAAAGAGACAAGCGTGGAATTTACCGCTGACGCGTCCAAACTTAAAGAAGCGCGTTTCCATATCGTAGCGGTGCCGACGCCCGTAAACAGCGACCATACGCCGGACCTTACTCCGGTAGAGGGCGCAAGCCGTATTTTGGGACAAAACCTTACCAAAGGCTCTGTGGTCGTGTTTGAATCAACGGTATATCCCGGAGTCACAGAGGATATCTGTGTTCCCATTCTGGAAAAAGAATCCGGCCTGAAGTGCGGCGTGGACTTTAAAATAGGCTATTCTCCTGAAAGGATCAATCCGGGCGACAAAGTACATAGACTTGAGACTATTACCAAGATCGTATCCGGTATGGACGAAGAGACGTTGGATACGGTGGCTAAAGTATATGAACTTGTGGTAGAGGCCGGAGTATACCGCGCTGAATCCATAAAAGTTGCGGAAGCGGCAAAGGTTATCGAAAACAGCCAGAGGGATATCAATATTGCGTTCATGAATGAACTGTCTATCATATTCCACAAAATGGGCATAGATACCAAGTCGGTTTTGGAAGCGGCAGGAACCAAGTGGAATTTCCTTCCTTTTATGCCGGGGCTTGTAGGCGGTCACTGCATTGGCGTAGACCCGTATTATCTGACATATAAGTCGGAAGAACTTGGATATCATTCCAGAATCATTCTGGCGGGACGCCGCATAAATGATGAAATGGGTAAATATGTGGCCGAAAGTCTTGTAAAGAATCTGATAAAGACCGATATTCCGGTTAAGAGCGCGAAAGTTGCCATTCTTGGCTTTACTTTTAAAGAAAACTGTCCCGATACAAGAAACACTAAAGTTATCGACATATATAATGAGCTTGGAGAGTATGGTATAACCCCGCTCGTAGTTGATCCCGAAGCGGACGCCAAAGAGGCTAAACGCTTATACGGCATTAGTTTTGGCAAAATGGAAGATATTAAAGATATGGATGCGGTTGTGATAGCGGTTTCACATAAACAGTTCCTTAAATTAAGCAAAGATGATATAAGTAAATTCTTTAATACAGATAATTCCCGCAAAGTCCTGATGGATATAAAGGGCTTGCTTGACAGAAAAGAATATTCAGGCGAAGATTATCTTTATTGGAGGCTGTAATTATGGGATACAAAGATTTAAAATTCGACGAAAACAGCATATTTTTAGTAACCGGAGGAGCAGGGTTCATAGGCTCTAATCTGTGTGAAGCGCTTACCGATATGGGTTATCATGTGCGCTGTCTGGACAACCTTTCCACCGGAAAGCAGGAAAATGTGGATCTTTTGGCGGACAGACCTAACTATACTTTTATAAAAGGCGATATAAGAGATCTGGACACCTGCATGCAGGCCTGTGAAGGAGTCACATACGCGCTCAATCAGGCAGCGTGGGGCAGTGTGCCCAGAAGTATTGAAATGCCGCTTTTATATGAAGAAATAAATATCCGCGGCACGCTGAATATGATGGAGGCGGCAAGGCAGAATAATGTAAAAAAATTTGTTTTTGCCTCAAGCTCCTCCGTGTACGGCGATCATCCCGTATTGCCTAAGGTAGAGGGACAGGAGGGCAATCTGTTATCCCCTTATGCATTGACCAAACGAGTCGATGAAGAATACGGCAAACTTTATAAAAAACTCTACGGACTGGATACTTATGCGCTCCGTTACTTTAACGTATTCGGAAAGCGACAGGACCCTAACGGAGCTTATGCCGCCGTTATTCCTAAGTTTATAAAACAGCTTCTAAACGACGAAGTGCCGACTATCAACGGAGACGGAAAGCAGTCGAGAGACTTTACCTATATCGACAATGTCATAGAAGCCAATCTAAAAGCCTGCCTTGCGCCCACAGAGGCTGCGGGAAACGCTTTTAACATAGCATACGGCGGCCGAGAGTATCTGATAGATATATATTATGATTTATGTAAGGCGCTTGGAAAAGCTGTGGAGCCCAATTTCGGACCTGACCGCGCAGGAGACATCAAACACTCCAACGCGGACATATCCAAGGCCAGGAAAATGCTTGGCTATGCTCCCGAATATGATTTTAAAAAAGGCATCGCCCTTGCTATTGAGTGGTATAGGAATAACTTATAAGCGGCTTTGCAATCATCTGTAAGTCTCATATGGATGACTGTGAAACACTTTTTCACAACATAGAATTTAGAAAAAATATACAAATAAGGGGTGACTCTGCGCCCCCGCAATGGAACCCCGTTTTGTATATTTTTTCTAAATTCGGAAGCATTGACAGCAGTTTCTCAATCCTCGCAAAGCAGAGGTAAGATGAATGAGTATGAAAATAGCGGTAAGAATGGACGATATCACGCCGGACATGAATTGGGAAAATTTTGATTTTTTCCGTAACCTTTTTGAAAAAACAGGCATAACCCCGCTTCTTGGGATAGTTCCGGACAATAAGGATAAAGACCTTGTAAAAGGTGAATACAGAGAAGATTTTTATGATATTATGAAAGATCTTGAAAAAAAGGGTTATACGCTTGCCATGCATGGCTGTTACCATCTTTATGCCACGAAAAACGGCGGCCTTTTCCCATTGAATAAATTATCCGAGTTCGCGGGGCTTTCTTATGAAAAACAAAAGGAGCTGCTTGCTCATGGACAGGCCAGACTAAAGGAAAACGGCATAGAAACCGATATTTTCATGGCTCCGGCGCATTCATATGATAAAAATACGCTGCGCGCGCTGTCCGAGCTTGGCTTTACCCGCATAACCGACGGTTTTGGAAAATGTCCTTATATACGCAGGCCATATAAAGGGCTTTGCTTTTACCCGATTTCATTCAGACTCGGAAGCAGCCTTAAAAAGAAGTCCGGCGTAACGACAATGGTAATCCATGCCAACACCGTAACAGAGGCCGATAAAAAGAATTACGAAAATATTTTCAGCGCCTGCGGCGGGAATATGATATCCTATTCCGAGTATCTAAAGATAGAGCCGGTAACAAGAGGAATATTCGCCGCCGCCGCAGAGTATGCCGCGGCAAGGCTTAAGAGAGGGCTTATGTCCCTTAAAAGGCATATATAACAGTAGATTGTGAAACTGTTATCGGAGCTTTCGAATTTAGTCAAAATTATGGAATGACATAATGGATCTGAAAGGAAAAAAACGTGAAATATAAGGTAGTGGTTTTTGGAGTAAAAGATACATCTGAAAATATAGTTGAATTTATCAATAATACCATATGTCCGGTGGATCTTATCATCACTATAAGCCCTGAGGTCACGAAAAAAAATCAGGTGTCGGGTTACAAGGGGCTTTCGTTTATGACCGAAAAATACAATATCCCCGTACACGAAGCGGACAGCTATTTTTTGACAGACGAAAAAACGCAGAATTTTTTACGAAATAACGAATTTGACATAGGCATATCCATGGGTTGGCAGAGGTTGATACCCAAGTCTGTGCTGGACTGTTTCAAATACGGGATATACGGCTTTCATGGCAACTGCGGCTACCTGCCCTTCGGCCGCGGCCGATCGCCGCTTAACTGGTCTATAATTTTGGGCGATACCAGATTTAATCTGAATCTGTTTAAATATGATGAAAAGGCCGACAGCCCCAATGTATTTGCGACGGAGATGTTTTCGATCACGCCTCACGACGATATAAGGACTGCGCAGTACAAAAATATGATATGTTCCAAGAATCTTATACGGCGACTGTTGGAAGCGTATAACAAGGGAGATATAGTAATAAAAACTGATTCTAAAGACTTTGATTCATGGTATGATAAACGTACTGCCGCCGACGGTAAGATAGATTTTCACGACAGGACCAGAAATATCTATAATCTGATAAGAGGCGTGGCGGCCCCGTTCCCCGGCGCTTTTGCCATGCTTGGAAATGAAAAAGTGACCGTCTGGTCGGCGAAGCCTTTTGATGAGATAATAGATTTTTCAGGATATGCCGCAGGCGAGGTCATAGATATATTCGACGACAGAGTTATCGTGCGGACCATAGACGGCTCTCTTTTGATCGATAAATATGACTGCGCCGTTAAGCTTAAAGTGGGGGATATACTTACGTAATTGACTGACTATCAGCAGAGGAAACAAAATGTCTAACACTATTCGTATATTACATGTTCTTGGCACCACGAACCTCGGCGGCGCGGAAAGCCGCGTAATGGATCTGTACCGTCAGATGGACAGGGAAGAAATACAATTTGATTTTCTGGTGCACAGCGATGCCGTCAAACGCGGCTTTGCGGATGATTCGTCGCGTGAAGAACAGTTTTTTGATAAGGAAATCAAGGAAATGGGAGGCCGTATTTATGTACTCCCAAGATTCAGACTCTATAACTATTTGGCTTACAAAAAGGCCGTCAGGGAATTTTTTGCCCTGCACCATGAATTTAAGGTCGTGCAGGGGCATATGACAAGTACGGCTTCTATATATCTGCCGATCGCCAAAAAATGCGGCATACCCATAACAGTTGCGCATTCCAGAAGCGCGGGGGTTGACAGGGGTATTAAAGGCAGACTTACGGGATTATTACGAAAAAATCTCTACAAAAAGACGGATTATTGTTTTGCCTGCTCCAAACTTGCGGGGATCAATGCTTTTGGCGAAGAACGGGTGAAAAGCGGCCGAGTAAAGATCATATATAATGCGATAGATGCGGCCAAATTTGCCTATGATCCGCAGACGCGCGCCGTTATGAGAAAAAAGCTGGATATGGAAGATAAGTTTGTCTTAGGTCATGTAGGCAGATTTGACCCGCCCAAAAACCATTCGTATCTGATAGATATATTTGCGCAGCTTTGCCTGCTTAGGGAAGACGCCAGACTTGTTTTGATAGGTGACGGTCCTGAAAGGGCGCAGGCGGAAGCTAAGTGCGAGGAGCTTGGCATTAGAGATAAAGTTCTTTTTATGGGGATATGCAGGGAAGTTGAGAAATATTATCAGGCCTTCGACCTGTTTTTGCTGCCGTCGCTGTATGAGGGAATGCCCGGAGTGCTTGTAGAGGCTCAGGCGGCCGGACTCAGGGCACTGGTTTCAGATACGGTTACTAAAGAAGCCCAAGCGACGGATTTGGTAACTTATATGGACATTAAACAGCCGGCTTCGGTATGGGCGCGGGAGATCGTGGCACAGGCGGATTATGACAGACGTGTCACTTATCAGGAAATAGCAGACAATGGTTTTGATATTAAAAAACAGGCGTTATTATATAGAAACTTTTATATGAGTGGAGATATATCAGGTTTATGAAAAAAATATTGCTGATCGTACCTGCATTGCATCAGGGCGGTTTTGAAAAAGTGTGCGTAGCTACCGCAAGGCTTCTTGCCCCGTACTTTCAGGTTAAGATCGTTATCTTTGATTCAAAGGACATCGCTTATGATATAAAGGGGATACCGGTTATTGATCTGCGGCTTCCGAGCAGAGAGGGCAGATTTGCCAAGAGCATAAATGTATTTAAAAGAGGCCGGTGTATACACAATATTAAGAAAAAAGATAAGATCGACATAGCATACAGTTTCGGTCCTACGGCCAACCTTGCCAATATCGCGTCTTTTGGCAAAGCAGAAAAATGGCTTGGGATAAGGAGCTATATGGATATGTCAAGACCGCGGCAGATAAGGCTTTTCGTCAGATGCGCCGACAGACTGATCTGCTGCTCCGAAGTGATATGTCAGGAAATTCGTGAAAAATACGGTTATAAAGAAGCGGTTACCCTTACCAATCCTTTTGATATCGTAGAAGTAGGGCAGCTTGCCCTTAAGGAAGAACCCAAGCTCCCCTGGGAAGAAGGTCGCGTTATAGTCACTATGGGGAGAGAGGACGATGTAAAGGGTTTCTGGCATTTGATCAAAAGTTTTTCGCTGGTTCATGAAAAACTGCCGGATGTAAGACTTATGATCATAGGCGAGGGTGAATATACGAAATACAAAGAGCTTGCAGCCAAGCTGGGCGTGGACGGACAGGTATTTTTTACCGGACTTAAGCGCAATCCGTATCCGTATCTGAAAAAAGGCAGCCTGTATGTGCTTACATCATACAATGAAGGTTTCCCTAACGCAATGGTAGAGGCGATGTCTATGGGGCTTCCCGTAATAGCCACCGACTGTATGACAGGACCGAGGGAAATTCTGGAAGATAAATACGGAATACTGGTTCCGAACATGAGTCCCGAACCGGATTTTAGGGAAAATTATATTTCGGAAGAAGAAACAAACCTTGCAAAGCAGATAGTAAATCTTCTGGAAAACGAAAATAACATGCGTTATTATAAAAAGATGTCTTTAGAAAGGGCTAGAGTTTATTCTAAAGAAAGCTATGTGAAGAAGATCAGGGAGTGGGCCGAGTAATGCGAAAAATTGCCTTTCATTTGAACTGTCTTGAACAGGGCGGAGCGGAAAGAGTCGTTACCAATCTGGCAAATCAGTTTGCCGAAAAAGGATATGAAGTTATTATCGCGACCGAATGGTACGGCGAAAATGAATTTAAAACTGATGAAAGAGTAAGACGGGTTCATGTGGGACTTAGGGAAGGCGACGAGAAAAAGAATCATATAATTCAGTTTCTCTTGCGTGTTAAATATTTAACAAAGTTTTTGAAAGAAGAAAAGCCGGATATACTCATACCTTTTGCGAGAAAAGCGCTTTACAGGGGGCTTATGTCGGCGTATTTTATGAAAATACCGGTGCTTATTTCGATCCGCACGGACCCTGTCGGACACTATGACGAATGGTCGGATAAGATACAGATACCGTTTTTGTTTCCAAGAGCCGACGGCTGTGTGTTTCAGACCGAGGGACAAAGGGAGTTTTTCGCCCCAAGACTGCAGAAAAATTCACGTATTATTTTAAATCCGATCAATCCCAAATATATAGGTAATCCCATACCGCCTAAAAGGACAAAAACGGTAGTGCAGTCCGGCAGGCTGGTAGACTTTAAGAATCAGCCTATGCTGATCAAAGCCTTTGTTGAGGTGCATAAGAAACACCCCGACTATGACCTGAAAATATATGGTGGAGATTCTTTTGACGGGACTAAGGAAATTCTTGAGGCCCTGATAGCGGAAAATGCGGCGGAGTCATATATACATCTTATGGGAGCAAGCGATTCATTGGAAAAGGAGCTTGCCGATGCGGCGCTATACGCATTTACTTCCGACTGGGAGGGGCTGCCTAATGCGTTAATGGAGGCTATGGCGCTTGGACTTCCTATTGTGGCCACAGACTGTCCCTGTGGAGGACCGAGAACCGTTATGAAAAACAAAGTTGACGGTCTGCTTATTCCTATCAAAGACCAAAAAGCGCTTGAGGACGGAATCAATTTCCTTATTGAAAATCCTGATATAGCCGAACAGTATGGCGAAAAAGCAAGAGAGATAGCGCAGCGCGCAAGCGGCGAGGTCATATTTGAACAGTGGCGGGATTACATAGAGGAGCTTTGTCTGCGTAAATAAAAACGGAGGGCATGTATGAATATAAAACAGTTTATAAAAAGCGTTATATTTATAGCGATATTTATATATGCTGTTGTGACGCTGTCTTATATACTCAGGACCAACGGAGACGTCAAAGACCGTTTTTCCGGCTTTTATGCGGAAAAAGACGATACGCTTGACATTGTGATGATAGGCTCAAGCCCTATATTTCCTTTTTATTCCGCGCCCAAACTGTGGGGCGAGACAGGCATTGCGATGTATCCGCTTTCTTCCAATGTTCAGAGACCGGTCGCCATGAAGTATCTGGTCGAAGAGTCAGAGAAAACACAGTCCCCCTCGCTCTATATTTTTGAAATGCGCATGTATACCATGGACGATGAAGGACTTATGGAAAATATGGCGTATACACGCGGCGTTACCGACAATATGATATATTCGTTAAACCGTATAAAAACTATCAATGCAATGGTTCCTAAGACAGAAGACCGTCTTAGCTTTTACATCGATCTGTTTAAATACCATACCAACTGGAAAATGCTGACACTCCGCTCCGAACTGTCAAATTTCAATTTTCATAAGCCGAGTAAATTAAAAGGTTTTATGGTCAAGGACGAGGTCGGTCCCATAAAAAGACCTGCGGCGGGCGGCGCGTCCGGCAAGCTTCCGCTTTCAGAGACGCAGGAAGGGTATCTTAAGGAGCTGCTTGCTTATCTGAATGAACTTAATGAGAGCGCATCGCGGGGAAATGGCGAAGACGGGAATATTGTTCAGGCTCTTTTTATCGTATCTCCGTATAATGTCAGCATGGAGGAACAGCGGATGTTTAATTATATGGCTGATATTATAGAAGAAGCAGGTTACCCTTTTATAAATATGAATGATCACTATGATGAGATAGGAATTGTTTTTGAGGAAGACTACGCGGACTATGGCAGCCATACTAATGAGAGAGGCGCGGAAAAGTGTACGGATTTTCTCGAAAAATATCTGATAGACAACTATTTGTTTACAGACAAACGAAATAACGATAAATATAATTCATGGGATGAAGCCTATTCACTTTGGAGCAAAGAGGCCCAAAAAGCCAATGAAACTATCAAAGAGCATATAGTAAATAAAGATTATGCCGTAAAAGAAGAATAGATGCAAATAATTGTCGTAAGGGTTTTATAAAAGTCTGGTAGAATGGAAAAAAACGGAGGTCTGACATATGTTTTCGTATGAGGATTACAGAGAAATAATCAGAATAATAAAGTCTGAAGGAAGGCAGAAAAGTTATGCTCAGGCGCTTGGAAAGGACAAGTTTATTATAATGCGCCATGATGTGGAATACAGCGTTGAAAGGGCGTATGAATTGTCAAGGGTGGAACAGAGCATGGACTTTGTTTCGACTTACTTTTTCCAGTGGACAAACAATTCCTACAATATCCTTTCCAGAAGAAATATGGATATGATCAAGGACATGCACGAGAGAGGACAGCATATAGGCCTGCATTTTGCGCTGAACGGAATGACCGATATGGAGCAGGTGCGCAAGCGTATCAAAATGGAAATGGATATCTTGAGTGAAATGTTCGGATTTGAGATAAAAGAGTTTTCCATTCACAGACCGTCTAAGGACGTACTGCGCGAGAATATCAAACTGGACGGAATCATAAATGCGTATCAGGACGACTTTTTCACTTTTGCCGAAACCATAACCGAGGATACGCCGGTGAAGGTAAAATATATGTCGGACGCCAACCATATCTGGCGTTACGGTTATCCGGATGAAAAAAATATCAAAGCTTATGATAAAGTCCAGATACTTACGCACCCTTTTGCATGGTGTAAGGAGGGTTATAATAATTTTAACAATTACAGGGCGCTTGTGCAGGAAAAATATATAGAGCTTATAGATTCCATTGATCAGGAATGTAAGGATTTCGGGGAGTACAGGGATTATTTTATTGAAAAATATCAGCGATGAAAATGGAGCTGCAGCTTGGAACTGCAACATGGAACTGCATCTGTTAAAACGCTGCCTTTGAATGATAAAGGATATGTAGGCAGAAGCGGTGAAAACGATAAATAATAGCAAAAATCAAAGTCATCATATAGAAAATCATAGTTATCATATTTATTGTAAAATTTTTCTAAATATGCTATACTTTCATAAAGCATATTTTCTACGCAAATTATTGATTAGTTCAATACTTTGCATTCTAAGGGACTATCCCTTCCAAAGACCTATTCTGCATGGCAGGTTGATATACAGAGCCATAATTTCAGAAAATCCATGCTTTAAAATTCATAATCAACAAAGCAGGGGTTTTGTGAAAACTCCTGAGTTAAGGAGGAAAGAATATGGTAAAAGATACAAAATGGAAGGTAAAATAGAAGGTAAAAAAGAAGGAATAACAGGAACAATATCCATATGCAGGGAATTAAATCTGCCTGAAGATATTATAATGCAGAAAATAAGAAGTACGTTCGGATTGACGTTGGAAGAAGCGGAGCTGTATTTTAAATAGAATTTAAATAGAAATAAAATATATAGACAAAACGGGGAACGGTAATGTGCGGGATTTGCGGATTTGCGGGTAAAATGAATATAAGTCCTGATAAACTCAGGGAAATGAACGATACAATGTACCATAGAGGCCCGGATGATAGCGGCGTGGAAATATATGAGATGTCGGGGGGCTGTCAGGTCGGTTTCGCGCAAAGGAGACTGGCAATATTGGATTTGTCGG
This sequence comes from uncultured Lachnospiraceae bacterium, assembly GCA_947631625.1. GTDB lineage: Bacteria > Bacillota > Clostridia > Lachnospirales > Lachnospiraceae > UBA3282. The sequence goes on from CANRMA010000004.1 coordinate 77,748, forward strand.
CTCTGGGGCATCAGCCTATGAGTTCGCCTGATGGCAGGATCTCAGTCGTTTTTAACGGAGAGATCTATAATTATCGTGAAATCAGAGAAAAATTAACGGAATATAGTTTTAAATCCAACTGCGATACGGAGGTCATCATTGCAGCATATTTAAAGTGGGGGATAGACTGTGTTCAGAGATTTAACGGAATGTTCGCGATAGCCCTTTTTGACAGGAAAAGCGGCGAAGTCTATCTGGTGAGGGACAGAATAGGCAAAAAGCCTTTATATTATTTAAAAAATGAAGACGGAATTGTTTTTGCCTCGGAATTAAAACCCATTATGAAGTATCCGGGGTTTTCGAAGAATATAAGAAGGGGCGTTTTATCGCGGTATCTGTATCAGCAGTATATAAACGCGCCCGACACTATTTTTGAAAATGTATATAAGCTTGAACCGGGGTCGGTATTGCGCTTCAGGGAAGGAAAGATCGCCACATGGAAATATTGGGATATTACGCAGGTGTATAAAAGGCAGCTTGCGGCCCCCGTAACAGATTACGAAGAAGCAAAGGAAGGGTTAAAGGAACTGCTTAAGCAGTCTGTGTCAGCAAGAATGATTTCGGATGTGCCGATTGGCGCATTTTTAAGCGGTGGTTATGATTCTTCGCTGGTATCGGCGATAGCTCAGGAATATTCCGAGATGCCGCTTAAGACTTTTTCCATAGGCTTTCATGAGGAAAGGTATAACGAAGCTAAATATGCGAAAGCCGTGGCGGAATATCTGGGTACGGACCATACTGAGCTTTATATAGATGAAAAGGATATGTTTGACCTGGTGGACAGCATACCCAAGTATTATGACGAACCTTTTGCCGACAGTTCGCAGATAGCGACGATGCTTGTATCTTCTCTTGCCCGTAAATATGTGACCGTGGCTTTGTCGGGAGACGGCGGGGATGAGTTTTTCTGCGGTTACAATGTATATGAAAATGTAAGACAGGCCCAGAAACTGGACAGGCTTGGAGCTATGGCGCATACATGCTGTGGTCTGCCGGGATTTAAGCAGCTTAAGTTAGAGGAGCGGCTGCCTTTTAAAGTGCGTGTCATAGCCGGAAATCGTGAAAAAGAATCCAAGACGCAGTTTGGCGCAGGCAACTATATTGTCATGGCCGAAAGGATGGTTGATCATACGGGGGCAGAAACTGATACAGACAAACGTCTGCCCGTACATTATCTGACGGAAACACGATATGGCGTAAAAGACTGGCAGATCCGCAGAATGCTGCTTGATATGGATACCTATCTTCCGGGGGATATACTTTGTAAGGTGGACAGGGCTTCCATGAAATATTCGCTTGAAGCAAGATGTCCGATTTTGGATACGGCGGTTATGGAATATTCCTATCGGATCCCACATGAATTCAAATATAAAAACGGCGACAAAAAGCATATCTTAAAAGACATAGCCTATGATTATATACCGAAGGAGCTTTTGGAGCGTCCCAAGGTCGGTTTCGGCGTGCCGCTCGATAAGTGGCTGAGAGGACCGCTTAAGGAACAGCTTACGGATTATTCCGGGTATGATTATCTTAAAAGGCAGGGAATTTTTGATGCCGCATATGTTTCCGATATGATAAGCTCCTATATAAAAACGGGAGACGCGGGTCCCGCTACCGGAGCCAATTATTCCAAGCTTGCATGGTCGTTTTTTGTATTCCAGCAGTGGTACCGGTACTATTGTGAGAAGCGGTTTGAGGCATGATATATGGGGAAAAATAGTAAAAAGATCGCATTTTATATAGGTTCCTTGAATAAAGGCGGCGCGGAGCGCGTTTTTGTCAATCTGGCGGAGTATTTTTTGAGCCGCGGTTATCAGGTCGTAATGGTGACGCAGTATAAAAAAGAGAATGAATATGCGCCGGATGAGCGGATCAAGAGGGTGATTTCTGACATCTCTCCGGAGGAGACCGGAAAAAGCCGGATAGTCAACTTTTACAGGCGGATGCGCAAGCTGCGCGAGGTCTGGAAAAAAGAGCGGCCCGATTTGGTTCTTTCCTGCGTGGGAAAAAATAATTTTATGACAATAGTTACGACAATGTTCACCAAAACAAAACCTGTGGTTTCGGTGGTCGGAGAAGCCGGGGAAGAATATCCCAATTTTACAATGAAGACGCTTGCCAATCTTTTGTTTCCGCTTGCGGCGGGAGTTATTTTACAGACTGAACGTTCCAGAGGATTTTTTTCAAAAAAAGTTGGGAAAACAGCCGTTATTTTATCCAATTCGCTCAATCCCATTTTCATTAGGCCGAGATATGAGGGAGTCCGTGAAAAAAGGATAGTGTCGGTAGGAAGACTGGATGCAAATAAAAATCATGAAATGATGATAAGGACGTTTGCCGCTCTTACTCCGGAATATCCGGAATACACGCTTACGATATACGGAGAAGGCGAACTGCGAGAGCAGCTTCAGAAACTGATCGGTTCACTTGGAATGGAAGAAAAAGTTTTTCTGCCGGGGATAATACCCAATGTGGCGGATAATATAGAAAAGGCGGCTCTGTTTATATTGACGTCATATTCGGAAGGAGTTTCCAATGCGCTTATAGAAGCCATGGCGTTGGGACTGACGGTTATTGCCACCGATGTCCCAAGCGGCGGTACGGCGGAACTTATACGAAATAATGAAAACGGACTGATAATTCCGACAGGCGATACGGAAGCTTTGAAGAAAGCTATGCGGACGGCGCTTGGCGATGAGGAACTGTCAGAGCGGCTCGGACGTGAAGCCTGTAAAATTCAAACCCGACTCGCTCCGGAGCGGGTAAATAAAGAGTGGGAGAATTATTTTGATACGATTATTGAAGAATCTTGATCTGTTTTAAAGCATAGAATTTAGTTCTAGATAATTGAGAATAACACAGAATTTAGTAAAAATATACAAATAAGGGGTGACTATGCGTTCCCGCAACGGAACCCCGTTTTGTATATTTTGCTAAATTCGGAAGATATAGATAGCATTCATAATCTCTTAGATTTTGTGCCGCAGAAAGGGGCGTCGTGTATGTGCGGGATAGCGGGATTTTGCAATCCGGAGTTTGACTGGCTTGAAAATATTAACCGAATGAATGACAAGATGTATCACCGCGGTCCCGACGCTTCCGGGGTGTGGGCAGCGGAGGATAAGAGCGTCGTGCTTGGGCACAGGAGATTGTCAATTATAGATTTAACTTCGGGCGGAGCACAGCCAATGGAATCGCATAACAACCGTTATGTTATGGTTTATAACGGAGAAATATATAATTACATTGAAATAAGGGACAGACTGCTTAAAGAAGGCAAGGTAATGACATTTAAAAGCACGTCCGATACCGAAGTGCTTCTGGAAGCAATTTCTGCTTATGGTTTTGAAGAAACGCTTAAAATGAGCAAGGGAATGTTCGCCATAGCGGTATATGATAAAAAAGAACATGTGTTATTATTGGCTCGTGACAGAGTGGGAGAGAAGCCGCTGTACTTTGGATTTACAGGGAAAAATACTTTTGCGTTTGCTTCCGATCTGAATTCTTTAACAAGTTTGGATAATTTTAATAATCCTGTAAATAAAAAGGTGTTGGAGACATATTTCCGCTATGGTTATATACCGGCGCCGTATTCCATATATGAAAATATATATAAGCTTGAAGCAGGCACAATCTTAAAAGTTAAATCACCATTTAATAACGTGTGTTATATAGAAACTTCGCAATACTGGTCTATGGCGCAGACCGCATATTATGGGCAGACGCATCTTTTTAAGGGAAGTGAAAAAGAGGCGGCCGAAGAACTGGAGCGGCTGCTTAAGGCTTCGATCAAAGGGCAGCTTGCGGCGGATGTTCCAGTAGGGGCATTTTTGTCTGCGGGGATAGACAGCTCTACGATAGTATCGCTGATGCAGGAAGTGAGCGACAGGAATGTCAGGACTTTTACCATAGGTATGGATGAGGAGGGCTTTAACGAGGCAAAGATAGCGTCTCATATAGCCGAGCGATTGGGAACCGAGCATACTCAGCTTTATATAACTCAAGAGGACGCCAAACAGGTTATTCCGAAACTGGCGGGCATGTTTGGAGAACCGTTTGCCGACTCATCGCAGATACCGACATATCTGGTAAGTAAAATGACAAGACAGCACGTTACGGTTTCATTGAGCGGCGACGGCGGAGACGAGTTGTTCTGTGGTTACGGAACTTACGATTCCATAGGAAGCATATGGGCAAAAATCAATAAAATACCACGCGTTATTAGAAAGCCTGCAAGCGCAGCCTTGCTGCATAGTCCGGTGGGAAAGAGAGGAGCTTTGGCGATCAGGGCAAGACTGCTTGGCGCGGACTGTATAGAAGACATATACAGGCGTTCGGAGATCGGAGAGGGATTAGACCTGTTATCTGAGGCTGTACGCCAATATGAGCGTCAAAACGATAAAGAAGATGAACTGGCGTCTGCCCTGTTTAGGGAATCGATCGGAAAAGCGGGAAGTCTGTATGGTAAGGCGGGAGATCTGTATGGTAAGGCAGGAAATCCGTTTGGTAAAACGGCAGGGATAAGCTGTGTTATGGACGATTATAAAGACGGATTTCTGCCGGAACCTCTGCACAACCTGATGCTCATGGACATGCTTATGTATCATCCGGACGATATCCTGACCAAAGTTGACAGAACCGCGATGGCAGTCTCGTTGGAGACAAGGGTGCCTATGCTTGATAAAGACGTGGTTGAGTTCGCATGGACTTTACCCGTTTCTTATAAAAAAGACGGCAATACTACCAAGAAAGTGTTACGGGATATTTTATACAAATATGTGCCGAGGGAGCTTATGGAGAGACCGAAAAAGGGATTTGCGATACCTCTGCACATATGGCTTAAACAGCCGCAGTTAAGAGAATGGGCGGAATCGCTTATAGATAGGCAGAAAATAAAAGAACAGTCATTATTAAATCCTGACGCCGTATGTAAAATGTGGGACGACTTTATCAATAAAGATATATGGCGTCAGCAGATATGGTATGTGCTGATGTTTATGGCGGGAAATTATAAGTCTGCCTGAGAATGTTGCAGGTGATTGCGAAACGCAATTTACGTATTTGAGATTGCATAGATTTAATAAAACCTTTGCAGGCCGCTTGCGCTGCGTTGAGCGCAGTAGCGGCGCTAAGCTCGAAAATACCTCGCCAAGCGCCGACGCGCTCAGAGCGCCTGCAATGGTTGTATTAAATCTGCACAATCAATATAAGTTGAGAGGGTGTTTCGCAATCGCCCGGAAATATTGTCAGGAAAGGAGCGGCCGGAGTTGAAGATAATCGAGCATTATTTTAGCGATACAAAAAACAGCGGAAATATCAGAGCGCGAGATGCAGAGGGCAGCGATAAAGATGAGCTTATATCTATAATAGTGCCGGTATATAACATAGCGGCTTATGTGGAGCGCTGCGTTTTGTCCGTTTTAAACCAGACCTATAAAAATATCGAGCTTATTTTAGTAGACGACGGCTCTACCGACGCCGGCGCCGAGATCTGCGACCGTCTTGCAAAAAGCGATAACAGGATAGTGCTCATACATAAGAAAAACGGCGGCCTTTCCGACGCAAGAAACGCGGGGCTTAGGGCTGCCGGAGGGAGTCTGATCGGTTTTGTGGATGGGGACGACTATATAGACGGGGATATGTATGAGAAAATGTATACCGCGCTTTGTGAAAACCATGCCGATATGGCGGTCTGCAGATACAGGCAGATATATAAGGATCATACGACAGATGAATCTGTGGACAGAGTCGTGGTTTTTGAAGGACAGGAAGCGTTGCGGTATTATATAGAGGAACGTGATGAATACAATATACAGAACTCGGCATGGAATAAACTTTACAGAAGAGAAGTCATAGAGGGTCTGACATTCCCTGTGGGTAAATGGTACGAAGACATAATGTACACGACCAAAGCCATAAGCAGGGCCGGAAGCTGTGTTTACCTTGACACTGCCTGTTATAATTATATAATAGACAGAGAGGGAAGTATAATGAATTTACACGATACTTCCAGAATTTTTACGGATCTCATACCGGCTTACAGGGAGAAAAGCGCTTTTTTAAAAAGTATCGGAAGACAGGATCTGGCGGATGTGCATGACTATTTCATCAATAAACGTCTACTGATTTTTTATAATGAGTTTCAGAAGTCAAAAATGCCGGACAGAAAAGAAACTATAAATAAAATAGCAGATGTTATCAATGAGAACGGCCACAGGACACAGGCGGAAATTGATCGGATCTACGGCTGCAGTGTCGCTACTCACAATGAAAAAGTAAAACTTGAGCTGTTTTTAAGATCAAGAAAGCTGTACCGGATAGTAATGTTTATAAATGACTCGTTCATTCTTCCCGTTAAGATAATGACGGTCAGGTTGATTAAGCGGTTTAACAGGTAATTGTGAAACTCTCTCAACGTATATTGATTGTACAGATTTAACAAACACCATTGCTGGAGATCTAGGGCGTAGTGTAATAGGCGGAGGAAATGTATGATTATCATCCAGATGATGGGGGGCCTTGGGAACCAGATGTTCCAATATGCCCTTTACAGTCAGCTAAGAAGCATGGGAAAAGAAGTGAAAATGGATGATAAAGCAGGTTTTTTGGAGGACAGGCAGCGTTCTCCGGAATTGGCTGTCTTTGGCATAGAATATGTCAGGGCCGGCGAAAAAGAGATAATCAAGATGAGAGATTCTTCCCCTGCGCTTCACGACAAGGTGCGCAGGAAGCTTTTTGGCAGGCAGAATCATTCATATTTTGAGGAAACCAAGCTTTTTATGCCGGAAATATTTGAATGGGACAATATTTATCTGGAGGGTTACTGGCAGTCGGAGAAATATTTTACCGATGTTGGAGACAGGCTTAGGGAGGAGTTCTCGATAGAGAGACTTAAAAATAACCCTGATGCCGAAAGCAGGCTTAGCGGGCAGTCGGAGGACTTTTTATATAAGATAGAGCGGACCGAGTCGGTGAGTGTGCATGTACGCCGGGGAGATTATCTGACGCCCGAAAATCAGGCTTTATTCGGAAATATATGCACCGATCATTATTATGAAACCGCGCTTGAGGCGGCGGCCGATAAATATCCGGACTGTACTTTTTATTTGTTTTCAAACGACCCCGAATGGTCGTATCCGTGGCTTAAGAAGCGGATAAAGGGCGAAAATGAGATAATTCCGGTCACTGTGCCCAAGGGCAGGGATCATGAAGCGCTTTCGCTTATGAGCAGATGCAGGCACAATATATTGGCAAACAGCAGCTTTGGTTGGTGGGCTTCGTACTTAAATCCCAATCCGGACAAGTTAGTGTTTGCGCCGGAACGCTGGTTAAACGGCTGGGACTGCAGGGACGTATACAGGGCGGATATGATTAAAGTCGATAGCGAGTCGTAACGTAAGCGCAGGTAATATAAGTAAATTTAATTAAAAATGCAGTCGATAGACAAATAAATAACAGGAGTTATCGTATAGATGAATAAACGGAAGCAGGCGGCAAAAGATGTATCGGAAGTATCAATGCTGCAGAAAATAAGTTATCTTTTTGATAAAAAACAGAAAATACAATGTCTGGGTCTTGGAGTGCTGATATTGATAGGCGGACTTTTGGAAACGTTGGGCGTTTCGATGATGCTGCCGTTGGTGCAGGCGATAATGGAGCCCGAAAAGCTGATGCAGAATCAATATGTTCAGAAAGTAATGGAGCTTCTGCATATCGAGACGGCAAACAGGCTTATAATCACGATGTTGGCTGCGGTCATACTGCTTTTTGTTGTAAAAAATTCATATTTATTGTTTCAGACTTATGTGCAGAATACCTTTGTGACACGAAACAGAAACAGGATGATAAGCCGCGTTATGAGGGAATTTTTAAACAGGCCCTATGAAGAATATCTGGGAGCGGATATACCGACGGTATTCAGGCTCACGGACAGCGATATTCCTAATGCTTTTCAGCTTATCTTGGTTTCGATACAGCTTGTTACGGAGGTTGTGGTTTCGTTTTGCCTGAGCGTCGTATTGTTTGTTGTAAGCCCGCTTCTGGCACTCTTTATTGTTGTGATATTCTTCGGTCTGACTTTGGTTTTGTTTAAGTTTTTAAAGCCAAGGCTTAATGAGATTGGAAGAAAAAATCAGGAGATACAGTCGCGGATAGCCAAATGGCGTATTCAGTCCATTTACGGACTTAAGGATGTCAAGGTGCTCAACAGGGAAGAATTTTTCTTAAGGAATTATTATGAGAGCGGAAGCATAGGCGCGGATGTGGCAAGGAATTACGCGGTTTTGAATAATCTTCCGAGACTGCTTATCGAAACGATATTTATCGCGAGCATACTCGGCTTTGTTATGATATTCATAGTGGGAGGCGGCAATATGAACTCCCTGTTCCAGCAGCTTACCACATTTGCGGTAGCCGCGATACGTATTATGCCGAGCGCAAACCGTATCAATACTTATATATCCGAAATCGCTTACTCTCAGCCCTGTCTGGATTACCTGTATGAGAATCTGACCGATAATATGAAAAAAGACGTAAACGGCACTATCATAGGAAATCTTAAGAAGCGTCTGAAAAAGTTTGATAAAAAGCTTGTTCTTCAGGACAAAATAGTACTTGATAATATTACTTTTGCCTATCCGGGGACTGATAAAAATATTTTTACCAATGCCCACATGGAAGTAAAAAAAGGCCAGTCGGTAGGCATAATGGGCCCGTCGGGCGCGGGAAAATCTACGATCGTAGATATTTTGCTGGGACTTTTGCATGCTAACGAGGGCACGATAACCTGTGACGGAAGAAATATTTTCGACAATTATGAATCGTGGCTTGCACAGATAGGGTATATACCGCAGTCGATCTATCTGGTGGACGAATCGATTCGCGACAATATAGCGTTTGGCATAGATGAAGATAAGATAGACGATAAAAGGATTTGGGAAGTTTTGGAAGAGGCTCAGCTTAAGGAATTTATAGAGGAGCTTCCCGAAGGACTTGATACTACAATAGGTGACAGAGGTGTCAGATTATCCGGAGGACAGAGACAGCGTATCGGGATTGCGAGGGCGTTGTATCATGATCCGGAAATTTTGGTATTTGATGAGGCGACGTCTGCGCTTGACAACGACACCGAAAAGGCGGTCATGGATGCGGTCAACAGTTTCCATGGCAAAAAGACTATGGTAATAATCGCTCACAGACTGAATACTATTGCGCAATGTGACGTTATCTACAAGGTCGAAGGCGAGAAGATCGTGGAGGGCAGTCTGTAAAATGTTAGGAATAGAGATGCAGGAAGGTTTCGGACTTGGCAATCAGTTGTTTTTTTATGTCACGACAAGATGTCTGGCTATGGATAAGGGATATAAGTTCAGCGTATTGGACCCGGAGCATTTGGCTAACAATATGCACAGCGATTGCGGCCTTTATTTTATGGATCTGGACTATGGTGAAAAGTCTGTAAAAGAGGATTACGAGCATATTTATCACGAAAAAGAGGACAGGCTTTTTGCGGGAAATTCAAAACACGACCTTACGCATGGTGTATACGTTACCGATACGGATAAGGGGCTTTTTGATGTAGAGGATAACACTCTCTTATATGGAAATTTCCAGTCGGAGGATTATTTTATAAATCATAAGGCTGAAATAAAAGAATGGCTTAAAGTAAAGCCCGAATACGACTGTAAAGAATACAGCAGGGATAATCTGTGTATCATGCACTTAAGGTGCAGCGACTATATGGGCTCACCGGAGCTTTATCTTCGCCGCGGCTATTGGCTTAAGGCGATGAAACATATGCGCGGCATCAATCCTGAAATGGAATTTATGATAATTACTAATGACGTTGAGGAAGCAGGAAAATTTCTTCCGGGCGTGCCGGCATATAACTTTGATCTGGCCAAAGATTACAGCATAATTAAAAACGCAAGGTATCTTTTGCTTGCAAATTCGTCATTTGCATATTTTCCGGCGTTTACAAGCGATACCGTTAAATATATTTTGGCCCCGAAATACTGGGCGAGACACAACGTATCTGACGGATACTGGGCTTCGGAGCAGAATATTTATGCCGGCTGGCACTATATGGACAGAAAAGGGCGGGTATATGACGATAAGCAGTGTAAGGAGGAACTGGCGCGGTATAAGAAAACTTCTGCAAAGTATGCGAAGCTTAATAAAAGGCCGACAGGTTTTGGCTTAAAGATGATGAAACTCAGGGCTGAAGGCATATATTTCAGGGCCTATGCGGCGAAAATCGCCCGCGGCGTTAAAAGAAGAGCAAAAAAGCTGTTTGTCAAAGCTTAAAGCATAAATCCCGTTGAATAAGCAGATTGCAATATCTATAATAATGCATGGCAGTGGAATGAAGCAGATAATGTATAAGTCAGATAATAAATAAAGCAGATAATAAGTAAAGCAGACAATAAATAAAGCAGACAATAAATAGAGCGGATAATGAAAAAAATAAAAAATGTAGCAGATAAATGAAGTAAGTAATAAATCAGATATAAATAGATAAAGCGGATGATATATGAATAAAAAAGATAAAACCGTATGGAATAGTTTGGAACTAAATATATTTAAAAAATATGACAACTGTGTCACTTTTTTTCGCAGGCTTGCAGACAGGATCGTGAAAAGCATCAACAGTCTTTCGGTTAAAAAGCTGACAATATGCGCGGCGGTTCTTTTTGCGGTGTCCTTAATACCTATCCTTTTGCTCGGAAGATATAATGTCATGTGCGTGGACGACTATAATTACGGCATAGCGGTACATGATGCATGGCTTGCGACAGGTTCGTTTAAGGAAGCGTTGCGCAGCGCGATAGAGCAGGTAAAACTGGTCTATATGACGATACAGGGAGCCTATACGTCTTGCTTTTTAATGTCTCTGTGTCCGATGAACTTTTCTTATGAGAGCGCGTTTGTGGTGCCGATAATAATGGTCGGACTGTTTTCGGTATCAACTTTTTTGCTGGGCAGGCAGATGCTTACAAGGTGGCTTGGCGCGGATAGGCATAGGGCGGCGTTTGTGATGTTTATACTGCTTTTTATGTATTATCAGGTGATCGAGGCGCCTTTTGAGGGTATATACTGGTACAACGGCTCGGTGCATTATATTTTTATGGAGGCGTTGTTTTTTATAATACTGACACTCGTGTCATATTCTATTCTGGAAGATAAAAATAAAACAGGCAGAGTGATAAGCTGTACGGCGGCGGCCATACTTGCTCCGATAAATGCGGGCTGTAATATAGTTACTGCTCTTCAGGCTGAGGTGCTTCTGTTATTTTTACTCATATATGTGTGTGTCGTAAAGAAAAAAAGGCTGTTTTATGTATTGATACCGTATCTGACATATACCGCAGGTTTTTTATGCAATATGCTGGCTCCGGGGCACAGGGTTAGAGCCGGAGCGGACGTGACTTCGGGCTGTTCTCCGCTTATGTCAATTTTGCTTTCGTTTTATCACGCGCCGGTATTTATGATCAAATGGACGTCAGTTTTTGTGATTCTGATATGGCTTGCTCTGCTTCCCGTTCTTTGGCGGATAGCCGTAGAATCTGATAAAAAATTTGAACACCCGTTTTGGATGACCGCAGGGGCGTACTGCATCATATCTGCTATGTTTACGCCTACGCTTTACGGACTGGGAACGGTCGGACTTGCCAGAGTGGATAATATTATTCAAATGGTATATTATTTGAGTATTGTTCTTGTGACCGTATACTGGCTTGGCTTTGTAAGTCACGGTCATAAAAAGCAAAACCGTATTGCAGGCAAGCGGTCGGATAAAGAGCTGTCCGGGTCTGTGACTGAAACCTCAGGCATGAAGCTTGGCAAATTTCTTGAGAGTACGGGAAATATGATGACGATATCTTTTCTTTTACTGGTATGTGTCGTATGGATATTTACCGCCGATAAAAACACCTACACAGGGATATCCGCGCTTCGCTCGCTTATTATAGGAGACGGCAGGGCTTATTATACCGAATCTATGGAGAGACATGAACTGTATGTGGATAAGAAGGTAAGAGACGTTGAAGTAAAGCCTTATTCCGCCAAACCTGCACTGTTTAAGTTCGACGATCTGAGTCCTGACAAGGATTATTGGCTGAATACGGGCGTGACGGAATATTATCATAAACATTCTATAAGACTTGTGGAAAAAGACGGATAGAAGGGCGGTCTGTATGGAAAACCGGAAACTTGAGCTTAAAAATGTCACGCTTGCGGCAATGACAAGCGTAAACATATACGAAACTATAAAGGCGCTTCAATACAGTATGAGGGAGATCGATTTTGGCGAAGTTGTGCTTATTACCCACAGAAAACCGCTTTCCCTGCCGAGGAACATACATTACAGGCATACGTCCAAGCTTAACGATATAGATGCATTTAATTATAAAATGGTATATGAGCTTTCGGATTATATAGATACAGACTACGTGCTGCTTGTACATTATGACGGTTTTGTCGTAAATCCGCAAAGTTGGCGGGACGAATTTCTGGATTATGACTATATAGGCTCGCCCTGGCCGCTGCCGGATAATGACATAGCCTATCGTGATTCCAAAGGAAACATCTGCCGCGTGGGAAACAGCGTGTCCATTCGAAGCAAACGCCTGTTGGAATTTCCGAGACAGGCGGGACTTAAGTGGGAAAGAATGGAGGACGGCTTTTTTAACGAAGATACATTTTTGTGCTGTAAAAATAAGAATATAATAGAGGATGCCGGAATGACTTTCGCCCCCATAGAAGTTGCAAAATATTTCGGCCATGAACATATGATCCCGGAGATAATGGATGTTGAGGAGCCGTTTATCTTCCATAAATGGAGGGGACGCAATGAGAAATATCCGCGCTTTGTGAATCCGTGGAAAGTGCGGTGGCAGAAATTTAAGGATTTGGCGCGGCCGCTGCTATTTTGGCGGAGAAACTGATGCACAGAGGGGTGCGAGGGCGTTGAGGCGCATATATAACTGTGTAAGGCACGCTTGCGCTCCGACTCCGGCGCAGCGGTACTAAGGCTGCAAAAAACGCAGCCTAAGGACCGGCGCCTGCGTAGGGCCTTATACAGTTATATATGTGCCTCAACACCCTCGCACCCCTGCTTAGGCAGTTGCGGAGCGGATTGCTTAATTGAGTGATTTGTGCGATATGTATTATTCGATTAAGCAGTTGCAGAATGTATTGTTTAATAGCGTGAGTTGTACAATATATACGGATCATAAGCAGGGCGCTGTGCCGCCGCCGGCGCTTAGCGAGGTCTTTTCGAGTTTAGCGCCGTTGCGAGCGGCAATGCAGCGAAAGCGTGCCCTGCGTTGATCTGTATATGTTGTACAACGTCTACCCTCAAAAAACTTGTTGCTCAATTGTCGGACGCAATTGTTGGGCTCAATTGTCAGGCGCAATCGCCGCGAAAGGAGACAGGTATGGTTTACGACTGTGTTCCGTTTTTTAACGAACTGGATATTTTAAAGCTGCGAATGCATATATTATCGCCTTATGTGGATAAGTTTGTGATCGAGGAGGCGGCTTACACTTTTTCCGGGGAACCGAAGGATATGATATTTGCGAAAAACCGTCGGATGTTTGACGAATTTGCGGATAAGATATTGTATGTGCCGGTTGAGGATGATCCGGCGGATATAACAACGACGCATGAGAGGGATAAGTATCAGAAAAATCAGCTTATTAAGGCGCTTGGAGGGTGCGGGCCGGAAGATATCATAATATTTAGTGACGTTGACGAGATCCCTGATCCGGCGGCGCTTAGGAAAATAGTAGAAAATTTTGATGCGGATAAGATTTACCACCTTGCGCAGAGGATGTTTTATTGTTTTCTGAATATGGAGGAGGTATCGGGCAGGCTTTTGTCCATTACGGGCGAGTTTGAAGGAGTTGATAAGAAACAGTGGCTTGGGAGCAAGGTGTGCGGTTTTGCAAAGCTTCCGAAGGAAGGGATAGTTTATCTAAGGGAGATTAAGCCGGAAGATCCTGCCAGTGTGAGGGTTGCGGACGGCGGTTGGCATTTTGGCTATATGGGCGGAAATGGGGAGAAAAACGTCGCAAAACGTATCAGTGAAAAAGTGCAGGCTGCCGCGCATCAGGAGTATAACGAAGACAAATATCTTAAAGAAGCGGTGGACAGGCTTTTGTGCGGCGAAGATATTTTCGGCAGGGACGCGGAGTTTATAAGGGTGGAGATCGACGACACTTATCCTGCTTATTTAAGGGAGCATATGGACGAATATGCTTATTTGATCGCGCCTGCGGTAAGCAAAGTGAGGATAGCCTGCAAGAAAAGTATGCTTAAAGCAAAGTCGTTTCTCAGAAAGCTGCGCGGCAGGCTTGTGTAAGAATGGGGGATTGCTATGGGATTCTGTAAAAAGACGGGAAAGATTATGGAATTTTACGATAAAGTCCGGAAAACTAAAATTCCCCGGATACTTTTTTATATAGGGCTTACTGTTGAGTTGGGAGTCGTTATAATAGATAAGAGTAATTACATAAATCCCATAGAGGGGCAGTTATTTCGCCTTACTTTTGTTATATTTGCGCTGAAGCTTTTGCTTACGGAGTATAGTCTGAAAGAATGGCTTATTATAGCGGCTGTGGAGTTTATGGCGCTTATATCGTATAGGGTAACGGGTAAAAATGATATAATAAGAATAGTGACTTTTGTGGCGGCATGTAAAGATATCCCGCTAAAGCAGATGATCAGATATGCTTTTTACGTTACGCTAATAGGCTGTACGGCAATCGTATTTCTTTCGGTAACAGGCATATATGGGGATATGCGCCTTACGGCCGATTACGGGCGTGGGTATGACATGCTGTATCAGAAAGGTTACGAGGAGACCAGATACACTCTTGGTATGGGGCACCCCAACGCCCTGGCGGCTATGTGCCTTATGCTGATGGCGATGGGAATTTATGTATATTCGGAGAAGATGAAGTGGTACGTATATCTTTTTCTGATGCTTTTAAATGTTGGGTTATACGGTCTGACCGGTTCCAAAACTACGATATTGATAATAACGTTTCTGCTTCTTGCTTCATTTATAATGAGTCTTAGCAAATTCTGCCGTGAAAAGAAATTTGCGTATATATGCGGATTGTTGGTTTTTTTGGTCTGTGTGGGCTTTTCGGCGGACGCTGCGGCCAATGCGCCTAAGGTGAGAAATGCCGAATACAGGGTAACATTTTTGTCAAGTCTCGGCAGCGGGGCCAACGCCCATGTTGAGGCATTGATGAATATTGATTATAAGCTGAACGGAAGGATACGCTCGCTCACGGATACCGAGGATAATTACGGTTCTGTTGAAAGTTGGAAACTTTTTTCCGCTCCGGAGTATATGGATTATTATTTTGATATGGGCTGGGTAAAGCTGTTTTTCCGTTATGGAATAATCCCGGCGCTTATATATTGTGCGGCGAACGTGTTGTTATTATGGGATTTTTATAAAAAGAGAGATGCTTTCGGGCTTGTGGTATTTGTTGTGCTGACCATTTATACGGTTGTGGAAGCGCATCTTATTTCCGTATATATAGGGCGGAATTTTATGCTTATGATAATGGGTAGTTACTTTTTCACAGACCGGGGAAGTATCGGAAAAACAACTCTGAATTTGGATAAAGCTGTATAAGGCCGGAAATTATATGAAAAAACGCAATTATTTATACTTAATATCGTTCATGCTTCCTGTAATATTGTTGTTGCTTATCTATGCGCTGTGGGGGCAGTATCCTTTTTCGGATAAGACTCTGCTCATGTGGGATATGAATGATCAGTATGCTCCGTTTTTTGCGCAGCTTAGCCGTATATTGCATGGGGATGCTTCTGTATTATACAGTCTGTCACGCGCGTTAGGCGGGAATATGTTCAGTGTTGCGGCATATTATCTGATGAGTCCGTTTAATATTGTCTTTTACTTTTTTGACGCGGAAAATATATATGCAGGGGTCTTGCTTGTAACTTTGTTAAAGACCGGGAGCTGCGGTTTGTCCATGTATTGGTTTTTGAACAGGAAAAGGCAGAGTATTTTTTCACTGATATTTGCGCTAGCTTATGCGCTGAATGCATATATGACAGGCTATCTTTTCAATATATTCTGGATCGACGCGCTGATACTGCTTCCGTGCGTCTGCGAGGGGATAGAGCTTCTGACGGAAGACGGAAAGTATATTTTATATATTGTGTCGCTTGCGCTGTCAATTATCACCAATTTTTATACCGGGTATATGCTGTGTATATTTTCGGTGATATATTTCTTATGTTATTTTCTTTTTATTTCGGACAAAAAATATCGGTTTAAAGTAATATTGATGTATGCGTTATCGTCAATTACGGGCGGACTGCTGTCAATGTGCGTCTTACTGCCTGCGCTTGATATCATGCAGGGCGGCAAGAGCGGGATCTCGTTTGGAGTGCTTAAGAATTTTAAGAATATGTTTGGATACGGAGAGCTTTTTGACGCGGCATTTTGTATGACTATAAGCGATGAGCAGATCACCTCAGGCAAGCCTTTGATATACTGCACGGTTTTTGCGCTGATCGTTGCGATCTTCCTGCTGATAAGAGGGACGGGTGTGAAGAACGCTGCTAAAAGGCTTGGTTATGCGCTTATAATGTTCGCGCTCATAGTGTCCTTTCATCATTATAATCTGAATTGTGTATGGCATGTTTTCAACAGGCCGACAGGCTCGCCGTACAGATATTCTTTTATATATATTTTTATGGTCTTATATATGGGCTATATGGGTTATGTGAGGCTTTCGGATGCGGATTATGGTAAAAAGGGACAGCTTGAAAATGACAAATTTATAAAAAATGACACGCTTGTCATAAATGGCATGCGCGTCAAATATGACAAATGTGTCATTATTGGCATAGGCCTATGTCTGAGCGTTGGCCTGTTGCTCAGAGCAGGAACTTTTATCGAAAGTGGAAAAAGTTATGTCACTGCAGTTAATATTTTGCTCATTATCGCATATGTAAGCGTACTTTTGGCCATTAAAAGCGAAAAGCGCAAGTTTTTTATCATACTGGGGCTGACAGGGATCGAGCTTTTTATAAATGCAGAGAGTCTGTATATGAGCTCTGAGCAGTATGCCACGGTCAGTGTGAGCGAATACAGGGAATATATGGACAATATGCAGCCTTTATTGGAAACGGTCAATGTAAACGGGGTGAAAGGGCAGAGTAAAAGCGCGCTTAAGGCGGAGGATGCACAGATATTCCGGATTGCGCTTGACAGGAAAATAAGGCAAAGCGACAACGAACCGTTCATGTTGGGCATATATGGTCTGGATTCCTATACTTCCGCAGAAAAACAGAATACTATGCAGATCGCGGGAAATTTCGGATATTCTAATAACATACTCTGGGGTATACATTACAACGACGGCGCAACAAAGGCCGGGGACTCTTTTCTTGGGGTAAGATATCTTATAACGGATGGCGGGCCTTATTCGGGTAAGGGTTATGATCTTGTGGAAAAAGTAAATGATCTGGCTCTATATGAAAATAAAAATGCACTGCCGTTTGCGTTTATGGCGGATGATATGCTCCTTGATATAGAAAACTCCGGGGATACTTTTGAGTATATGAATGAACTTTATCGCAGCCTTTCGCCGGAGCGAAAAGAAGATATTTTCGTAAAGCTGAAGGGGAAGGATTTGGTTGATAAGGCGGATAATGGAAATGAGCCGACTGAATATTTTGAATATGAATATGTAACCGATGAGGAAATGACGATATATACCCGCTATGACAGGGCAGGAATTTCAAAGGCAGAGTTGATATTGGGAAATGAAGTGATTGACTTGAGCAGTCAACACAGCGATGTGAAAAATATGGGAAAACTTCCGGCGGGAAGCGTATTCAGACTGCGTTTTTATCCGGCGCAGGACGCTGTTGTTTCGTATGATAAGATTTATGTATACGGTGAAAGGGAAAATGCGCTGAAAGCATATGCCGATGATGTAAAAGCAGATAATGTCAGGGTAATAATGAACAGTGAAGATGATATGAAGATTTTCTGTGACAACAAATCGGATAAGCCCCGGTATCTGATCTGCACGGTTCCTTACGATAAGGGATTCAGGGTGAAGACAGACGGAGAAAAGGCGCAGGTCATGGATGCGCAGAACTTTGTCGCCATACCGGTGAGTCAGGGAAAGCATGAGATTGAGCTAAAATTTGTGCCAAGAGGGCTGTATCTTGGAATATTTATGACACTGGCGTCAGCTTTATGCCTTGCGCTGACATTTTATGGCAGAAAATTCAGCGTAAGATTGAATTTATTCAGGAAAAATGATATCCTTTAAATGTATGATCATAAGGATTTGGTATTGAGTTATGAACCGTAAAAGAAAAATCATAGAAGGCTATTATCTGCTGTTTATGGATCTGGTCAGCATTACCATAGCCTATGTTATTGCAATCTTAATACGTTATCATAAATTCAGCAGGGTTATGGAGCCGGAGCTGCATTTTTTGGTATACATTTGTTTTTTGCTCTTTTGTACGATTTACAGCTTTATGCTTGACTGGAACAGGGAATTTTTAAACAGGGGCGCGTTGGTTGAGTTCGTTGCGGTGTTCAAGTTCAATGTCTTTATGCTGCTTGCCGTTGCCAGTCTGCTTTTCATGCTTCAGATGGGCGAGAGGTTTTCAAGAGGAGTATGGGGATATTTTGCCGTATTTAATATGCTCATAGTCTGGTCTGCGCGCCTTGTTATGAAAAAGGCGCTGCGCGCTTATTTTACGTCCAAATCCAATATAGTAAAAATCATGGTCATAGCCAAAGATTCCGTATTGGACAAGACTCTGGCAAGCCTGCGTCAAAATCTCGACATAGAGTATGAGATCGTCGCGATAGCCTGTGTGGATGCGGACAGAAAAGGCGTCGTCATAGGAGGGGTAAAAGTAACCGCGGACGCTTCCAACGTTCTGGAGATAGCAAGGCAGATGCCGCTTGATGAGGTGTTTATAAATCTGCCCGATGAGGATAAAGACTATGTTAAGCATATCATATATGATCTGGAATCTATGGGGATCGTCTGCCATTATAACATAGAAGTTATCGATAGGATACAGAAAGAGACAAGGGTGGAAAAGTTTGCCGGTTATACGGTCATAACCTATTCCTTAAATAATTTTGATTACCGCAGAATGATAATAAAACGTGCAATGGACATATTTGGAGGAATGATCGGACTTATAATAACGGCTGTTATTACACCGTTTGTCGCGATAGCCATTAAGCTCGATTCACCGGGGCCGGTATTTTTTGCACAGACAAGGATAGGCAAGAATGGAAGGCGGTTTAAGATATATAAGTTCCGTTCCATGTATATTGATGCGGAGGAGCGCAAGAAGGAACTTGCGGCCCAAAATGAGATGCAGGGGCTTATGTTTAAGATGGAGAACGATCCGCGTATAACCAAAGTAGGCAGATTCATACGTAAGACAAGCATTGACGAGCTCCCGCAGTTTTTTAACATTGTAAAAGGCGATATGAGTCTGGTAGGAACAAGGCCGCCGACGGAAGATGAATTTGAGCAGTACAATTCGCATTACAGGCGCCGCATAAGCATGACGCCGGGACTTACGGGGCTATGGCAGATAAGCGGCCGCAGCGAGATAGTGGATTTTGACGATGTGGTAAAATACGACCTGGAATATATTGATAACTGGACTCTGGGACTTGATGTAAAAATACTTTTTCATACGATATGGGTAGTGCTTACGGGTAAAGGCTCCAAATAAAGTGTGAGAATATCGCATATATGGATTTATGCCTAAGATGCGGTTGGCAGGCTGATAAAGAATGAGGGATAATGTTGATATGCGCGTTGTAATGATAGGCGCTGACAGGAGCGTACACGGAGGCGTTTCGGCAGTTGTCAATAATTATTATAAAGAGAAGCTTTATAAAAAAACAGATCTCAAGTACATCGGCACCATGGTAGACGGAAGCAAAGCCCGAAAGCTTTTTCGCGCCGTTTCGTCGTATCTGCGTTTTTTGATCGAATTGCCGCGTATGGATATCCTGCATGTGAACATGGCGGCCGACGCAAGTTTTTACCGCAAGAAGATATTTATAGACACAGCGTATTTTTTTCATAAAAGAATACTGATACATGAGCATGGCGGCGATTTTGAAAATTTTTATTATAAAAAAAGCAATGACAAAGGCAGGCGCATGATAAGTAAAACCCTTAACAAAGCTCAGATATTTGTGGCGCTGTCAAAAGAGTGGGCGGATTTTTTTGCGCCTATTGCAGATAAAACTAAAATAATGATATTGGAAAACGCAGTGCCGCTTTATGATAGCGCAAAAACATCGTATGAAGATCACAGCCTTCTTTTTCTGGGGAGGCTTTGCAGGGAAAAAGGCATTGCTGAGTTATTTGAAGCAGTTGGCGCGGCAGCGAAAGAATATCCCGATATAAAGCTGTATCTGGGCGGCGTATGGGAAGATAACGAATTAAAAAAGCAGGCGGATAAGCTTGGAGCTTATGTTGAGTATCTGGGATGGATAGACGAGAAACAGAAAGAATTGTATATGGAAAAAGCAAGCGTTTTCGTGCTGCCAAGCTATTTTGAAGGACAGCCGGTATCTCTGCTTGAAGCAATGTCCAAAGGAATGGCGGTCATAAGTACAAATGTGGGCGGTATATTGCAGATAGTGGACGATCGTATAAACGGACGGCTCATTCCACCTAAGGATGTCGGAGCCCTTACAGACGCGGTAACGGAACTGCTTGGAGATAATGAAACGAAAAAACGATATGGAATTGACGCCAGGACGAAAATTGAAAACAGATACAACATGAAAGACCGCGTTGATGAACTGGTGAAAATATATGAATCGATGATGAAACAGTCGGGAATGAAACAGTCAGTTATGAAATTATGACTAAATTCCATAATGAATTAAAAAAGGACGTTCAGGAGGCTGCGGATATTTATGAGTGACAATTATAAAATCACGGTGATAGTGGCTGTATACAACAGCAGCAGATATTTGGATCAGTGCGTTGAGAGTATTCTTGGTCAGGATTATAATAATATCGAACTGCTGCTTATAGATGACGAATCCAAAGACGGAAGCGGCGAAATGTGCGACGGCTATGCCGCGCGGGATGAGCGCATAAGGGTTATCCACCAGAAAAACGCAGGCTGCACTGCGGCGAGCATCACCGGACTGCGGGAGGCATCCGGCGACTATTATATGTTTGTTGACAGCGACGACTATATTGAAAAGGATATGATTTCCAAGATGCTTATGCATGTGGCAGGAAAAAAGGGAGAGATCGTGTGCTGTGACCATATGTTGGAAAAGCAGAAGCAGACAATTCCCACAGCGTCAGCGGCAAAGCCCGGCGTATACGAGGGTGACAGACTAAAGACGCAGATCAAGGAGCGGCTGCTTGGGAATGAAAACCGAATAGTGCCGATATCACGCTGCATGAAGTTATATGAAAAATCGGTTTTTGAAGGCAATGAAAAATATTGCGATACGAAGATACGCATGGGTGAGGATTTTAATCTGGTTTTTCCCGTGCTTTTGGACTGCAGCAGGCTGGTAGTTATGGAGAACGCTTATTTTTACCATTATCGTTACGTGGAGACCTCAATGGTTCATCGCTACGACGCCGATATGATGGACAGCGTTAAGCGGATTGAAAATTTTCTAAAAAAAGTAACAGCGGATAAAAATATGGAAAACAGGGAACTCCTTATCCGGAAAGAATACTGTTACATGCTGCTTCTTGTAATGAAAAACGAACTGCGCAATCCCGATAAAAATTATATGGAAAAAGTGCAGAAAATCTTTAAAGACGAAAATATCAGAGCCATAGTCCGCAATACTGAAATCGAAGCGCGCCAGACGGCCAACAGACTGTTATATGTAGGAATAAAGCGGCCCAACAAGCTGATACTATGGACTCTGCGCACAATAATAAGAGCATACGACAATAAATAACATGCGTTATTAAATGCTTTGGAAGTTTTATTTATAAGAAAGGAACAACCCTTTGGATAAAAGATTAGTAATGTATCTGCATGGCGGCAGCGGCAATCACGGCTGCGAGGCCATAGTAAACAGCACCTGTCATATGACGGAGGATATACCCAAGCTTCTTGTTACAAATTCCAAGACGGAAGACGAGACGTATTCGCTTCGGAATTTGTGCGATATTTTGCAGGAAAGAAAGATAGACGAGCATTTTTTTGCCCATGTCCTGTACTATATGATAAGGGCAATCTTCCATGACGCGGAGTCTTTTATGCGATATCGTTTTAAGGCTGTATTAGGTAAAAAAAGAGCGCCGCTTTATATGTCGATTGGCGGGGATATGTACTGCTATGATATTTCCAGAAAAGAAGCTATATTGGCGAACCGCGCTTTTAACAGGGCGGGGGGAACGACGATATTGTGGGGCTGTTCGATAGAGCCGGAGCTTTTAAAAGACGCCGAAGTCGTTGAAGACATGAAGAGGTACAAGCTTATTACGGCGAGAGAGTCCATTACGAAAAAGGCGCTTAATGATGCCGGTATAGTTGATAATGTAAAACTTTTTCCGGATCCGGCTTTTTCGTTAGAGCCAAAGGAGATAAAACTGCCCGCGGAATTTATTTTGAATAAAACGATAGGCATAAACTTAAGTCCCATGATTATCGATCATGAGAAGGAAAAAGGCATGGCGATGGCCTGTTATAAAAAGCTTATAAAGCACATTTTGCAGACTTCCGATTCAAGCGTTGCGCTGATACCGCATGTGGTCTGGAAAAACAACGACGACAGGCTGACGCTTCAGGAGCTTTATAAAGGATACGAGGATGATTCAAGGGTTATTTTGTTTCCGGACATGTCCTGTCAGGAGATAAAATATGTTATATCTAAATGCCGGGCATTTATCGGCGCGCGGACACACGCGACGATAGCGGCATATTCAAGCATGGTTCCTACGTTGGTCGTGGGATATTCGGTAAAAGCGCTCGGAATCGCAAGAGATATTTTCGGAAGCGAAGAAGGCTATGTGCTGCCCGTACAGAGCTTACAGTCTCCGGAGGAGCTTATCCGCGCCTATGACCGGCTTATGGAGAATGAAGACGTTATACGTGACAGGCTGAATAAGATTATGCCATCCTACTGCGCAAAGGCGGCAGAAGCAGGAGAAGAGGTTTATAAAATATGGAAACAGCTGACAACATGAACACAGGTCTGATAAGTATAATAGTTCCTATATATAACGGTGAAAAATTTATTGACAGGTGCGTTAAAAGCATTCAGGCACAGACTTATAAGAATTGGGAGCTGCTTTTGATGGACGGGGCTTCAACCGATAATTCGCCCGGACTTTGCGCAGAGTGGGAGAAAAAAGATAAACGTATACACGCGCATTATTCGACGGAATACCGCGGAGTGTCGCAGGGCCGCAACATGGGGCTTAAGAACGCCACAGGCGATTATATAACGTTTGTCGATGTGGACGACTGGCTGTTTCCCGACTGCCTTGAGAGGCTGTATGCGGATATGGGAAAGTCGGGAGCGCAGATAGCGGGCTGCGGTTTTGTAAGTTGTACAGATGAGGATTGGGAGAGGCGGCGGGAGATTGTCTCTCAGGCTGTTGACGTATCAAATGAGAGCGGGTTTTATGAAACCAGACTCATTTCAGGCAAAGATTTTCTTAAAGAAGGAATTTTAAATCATGATACCCGCTGTTGGAGCAAGCTTTACAGGCGTGAGGTCACAGAGGGGCATTTTTTCAACGAAGCATATACCATAGGCGAAGATATGCTGTTTGTATGGGAAGTAACGAGGGCAGCTGAGCTGATAAGTGTGAGCGAATATAAAGGGTATTGTTATTATCATAACGTAAACGGCGCCATGCTTAAGAAATTCAGGGAAAACGACATGGACCAGATACGCTGTTGGCAGTTTTTGCTTCAATATCTGAACTCGGAGAACTTTGAAGGCAGAATTTATGACACGGATGTCATAATTAAGACGGCGTCCATACTTTTGATATCCTGCATGTTAGTCGCGGGAAAACTTGCCCTTCTGCCAAAAGAAGAACGCAGGGAGTACGCCGATTTAAGAAGGCAGTGCAGCGATGTTTTAAATCAGACGCTTGAGATAAAAGGCGCATATGCCGGACTGGATGCGGGATATCGTCTTAAGGTTGTTTTTTTCTGGCTTTTTCCCGAACTGTATATTAAGGTATATCATTTATTAAAGAAATTTTAAGGCGGATTTTATATATGGGAAGAGTGCGGCAGGCGGAGAAAAATATTTTCTTCGGCTATTTGAGCAATTTCATCATTCTGATCATGGGCTTTTGTCAGAGAAAAGTCTTTATCATGGCGCTCGGCAGGACGCTTCTGAGTGTCAACACTCTCTATACCGATATACTCAGTATGCTGTCTTTGGCGGAACTGGGGATAGGCACCGCGCTGAATTTCAGCCTTTATAAGCCTGTTGCGCAGCATGACACGGAGAAGATAAAGTCTTATATGAGGCTTTATAAAAAAGCCTATCTTGCAATAGCAGGCGTGATAGCGGTTATCGGACTTGTGATAGCGCCGTTTCTTCCATATATAATCAAAGAAAGCGACAGAGGCGGCATATCCGTGCAGGAGTTGACGGTTTATTATCTCATTTTTTTATTTAATACCGTCAGTTCATATTTCGTGGCGTACAAATACAGTCTGATCAATGCCGAGCAGAAGGGTTATATACAGACTAATATAGCAACGGTAACCAAAATAGTCACAGTGCTTTTGCAGATCGTGATACTGGTCGTAACGGAAAATTTTCTGCTATACCTTTTGACACAGCTTGTGGTGGAGCTTGCGCAGAAGATATTCGTGAGCATATATTTTAACCGCTTATATCCGTATCTGCGTGACAGAAATGTTCAAAAGCTTGAAAAAGAAGAGACTGATATCGTCGTGACAAAGAGCAAGGCGCTGATGTTTCATAAGATAGGCGATGTGGCGAGGCTGCAGACGGACAGCATTATAATCACTACCTGTATAAATGCCGATCTGGTCGGCGTTGTCGGCAATTATAATATGGTAATAAATTATGCGGCGAATTTTGTAAATGTAATATTCAATTCACTTATCTCAGGTTTTGGTAATCTGGTAGCCACAGAGTCAAAGGAGAAACAGTATGATATTTTTAAAGTATACCGTTTTGTGGCCTGTTGGCTCTATGGTTTTGCCGCGGTTGGTTTCCAGCTTATGCTCACGCCTTTTATAACGGGAATATTTCTGGATAAGAGCTGGATGTTGGCGCAGTCGATACTGACTTTGATACTGGTGGATTTTTATTTTAAAGGCGGAAGGACGGTATTGCTTAATTTTAAGATAGCCGCCGGTATTTTCGAGCAGGATAAGTTTCTGCCTTTGATACAGGGCGCGCTCAATCTGGTGATATCCATAGTCGGCGCTAAGTATATAGGTCTTGCGGGAGTCTATATCGGTACTGTGATATCCGGCATACTCGCGAATCTGATACGTCCCGTGATCGTGTACAGGAGCTGTTTTGACAGGAGTCCGTGGGACTATTTTGCAGATTCATGTAAATATATTATCGTTATATTGATGATTACCGCATTGCTTTGGCCCGTAAACAATTTAGTGCTGAAACAGGTCAATATATTGACTTTTATCCTTATGGCAATTATTATTACGTTAATATATAACCTTGGATTTTTGGCGGTATTTCATAAATCTAAGGAGTTTGAATATTTGTGGGGCATACTTAAGGCTAAGGCGCGGCGCGGTTAGCGGGAGTAAGTGAAAGAGAATTTCGCAATCGTCTGATTAATAATATAGAAATAGAGGAGTCAGTGTCAGATAACGTTGATATGGATAACAGCAGGGTAAGGGAAAATAAAGCGGATAAATCCGTTATGACAAATGAAGCCTGTAAGGAGCTTATGACATACGGGGTTCGCGGTATGAAAGAAAAGCTAAAGAACCTTATAAGGCGTTACATTTTGAGGCAAAAGACTATGCCGGAAGATATGATATTCTGGCCTACGGGGCTTATTGCCGCTTCGTTGTGGGAGAATATGAACGCGGCCGGGAATGATGTGGAAGCGCGCAACGATGGCGCGGTTGCAGCCGCGCTTGCCGCATATTATGACAGGTGGGAGAGAAAAGGCGCTCCGGTATATTATCCGGATGATCTGGTCGCGGGCGAGACGCTTCTTTCGGCATATGAAGAATTTGAAAAAGGCAGTAAAGCCGCGGCAGGTATGATAAATGAGCAAAACGCCGCTAAATACAAGGGACTTATAGACAGACTCGCAAAGTTTGCATTGGAATATCAGGCGGATGAAGCAGGTAGTCTGCCATACCGTGCGGGAAGCGGGCATATATATGTTGACATGATTGGAATGGTCTGTCCTTTTTTGTACGAATACGGCCGCCTTTATAACAATAATGAATGTATTGAGCTTGCGGTTAAGCAGATAACGAACTTCCTTAAATACGGAATGGACACAGATTCAGGTCTTCCGTATCATGGTTATGATACCGCTTCGGGTATAAAGTACGGCATAATAGGCTGGGGACGGGCTGTGGGTTGGATGCTTCGCGGAATGACAGGCTGTATGAGCGACGGATATGGGAAGGAACTCATTAAAGAAAGTTACATTGCATTGACTGACTCAGTCATTAAATGGCAGCGGAAGGACGGAAGTTTTGCATGGCAGCTTCAGGCTGTAGACGGCCCTGCGGACACTTCCGCGTCCGGAATGATATGCGTTTCCATAAAACGGGGCCTGGATATGGGAATTTTGCAGGGAGAGAATTACGGTCGGGTTCTTGAGGCAGGCTGCGATGCCATAAGAAGGTCGGTCAGGAACGGAAAGGTATATGACTGTTCCGGAGAATGTGACGGTTTTTCCCAATATCCGCAGCATTACGGGGCATATCCGTGGTCATTGGCGCCGGCTCTGGTATTGGATATATAATGGATCAATGAGGATCGCATGATAAGACCGTGACATGATAAGGTTATCAATGCTGACGGAATGAAAGGACTAAGACACATGATAATAATCAAGGCAATGGGCGGTTTGGGCAACCAACTGCAGCAGTATGCGCTTTATAAAAAATTTGAGAGTATGGGGAAAGATGCGCGGTTTGATGTCACATGGTTTAAAGATCCCAAAATGCAGAACAGTGTTCTGGCCGAAAGGCAGCTTGAACTTGACTGTTTCGAGGGGATTTCTTACAGGGAAGCTTCGCCCGAAGAGATAAAAGAAGTTCTTGGCAGGGGAGTTGGCGAAAAAGAAGGACCGGTTTCCAGATTAAAAAGAAAGTTCGTACCTTCGTCAAATCCCGTATTTGAAGAAAAAGATATGTATCACGAAGAGATATTCGGCTTTGACAACAGATATCTTACGGGATATTGGGCATGTGAAAAATATTATGCCGATATATTGCCTGCGTTAAGGCAGGAAATTCATTTTCCGATGCAGATCAAAGACTCGGATAATAAAAATCATATAAGGAACGAAGAGACTATACGTAAAATGGAGGAGACGGAGTCGGTAAGTGTTCATATCCGCAGAGGCGATTACCTGAGTGACGTAAATAAAGCGATTTTTGGGGGCATATCCACAAAAGAATATTACAAGGCGGCTATCGCTTATATTAAGGAACGCAGACCTGATGCGAGATTTTATTTCTTTTCTGACGATATATCGTATGTTAAAGAACATTATAACGAAGACGGCTATGAGACGGTTGACTGGAATAAAGGTCCGGACAGTTTTTATGATATGATGCTTATGAGCCGCTGCAAACATAATATTGCGGCGAACAGCACTTTCAGCTTCTGGGGCGCAAGGTTTAATCCCAATCCGGACAAAATAATGATAAGGCCGTCGATCCATAAGAATACTCAGGTCTGTGTGCCGCGGCAGATGCAGGAACTTTGGAAGGGCTGGGTACTCATAACTCCGCAGGGAAAGGTAGCAGTGGGAGGCGAAGTTTGAATAAATTAACTTTGGAAGAGATTTTTTACTATGCATTTTTTATATTGTTGTCAGTTACAAAGGGTTTTGGTTTTTATGAGGGACAGGCCATATTTAAACTGCTTGTTATCCCGGCGTTTATATGCGCTCTTATAAAGATCTTCATTACGCCTTATACCGTTTCGCAGTGGATATTGCAGGTATTGCTGTTATCGTTGAGCGCGTTTATCTATTTCGAGTCCGGACAGCTTGGAATATTTTTTGTGATGTTTACCATACTTGGCATGAAAAATATTTCCGTGAAAAAAGTGTTCAAAACAGGCTTATGGGTATGGTCGATTTGCGCGGTCATTCTGAGCGTATTTTCCTTTTTCAGACTGGAACACACCATATACAGGGTGCACCCCAAAATGGGACTTGGCCCGATCTTCCGTTGGAGCCTCGGCTTTACGCACCCTAATATCCTGCATATAACATACTTTGTATTGTGCGCCTATATAATTTACGACCTTGCGGATGATTATGATCTTAAGCGCCTGATATATATGATGCTTGGGAATTTGTTGGTTTTTATTTATTCGATAAGCTATACGGGGTTTGGGATAACCGCGCTGCTTTTGGCAGGGGGGATCTATATAAAAGTAAGGCCGAAGTTTGGTCTGCCTGAAAAAATTGCGGTCAATCTGATCCTTCCGCTTTTGATGATCGTTTCTTTTGTGCTGCCGCTCATATTATATATGCCCTGGGTAGGGAAGATAAACGATATCCTGGGTTCCAGGATCCTGCTCGCGAGTCTGTTCCTGCAGCCCGGATATGTAAGCCTTTTTGGCATAAACACGGCAGGTATAGTGGACGCCTCCATAACTCTTGACAGCTCCTATATCTGGAGTTTTATAAACTATGGCATAATACCGTTTATTTTATTAATGGCGGCATATTTCATTTTGATCGCTGACTATACGAAGAAACAAAAGACCGGAGAACTGATGATAATATTGTGCTTTCTGATCGCAGGATTTACAGAACAGCTGTTATTTAATACTTCTTTTAAGAACATAACCCTTATTTTTCTCGGTGAACTTTTATTCCGTCAGAAAGATACAGCCGTGGAGTACAGTCTGTTTCCGAAATTAAACCGACAGCCGGTATTACCGATGCTTAAGTTTGATCTGAATATACATTCTGTTCTGGCTCTAAGTTCATTTAAGAAAAAATGTGTGGTGTATATGGCTGTTGCCGCCGCTGTTGCGGCGCTTATCTGCGCGGCGGTACGGACGGAACCCAAAGGCTATATCGTACCCAGAGTCTATACCGACGGATACGACGTGGATTCTTCCATATACCTTACAAGTGAAGACGACCCGGAATACGAGGGCTATACGATAATGAACTATAAGGACGCGCAGACTCCGATGCAGCTTATAGAAGGAAACGCCATACGTATCGAAACCGTCAGATACTATCTGGGAAGCGTTATGATAGGCGCGCTGGCCGGATTTATTATCTGCATTTTCAGATATAAAAAGGAGACTTATGAATAATTTAACTTACTGCCGAATATTAAAGACCAACATTAATGTTACCAATATGTCCGACACCATAGACTATATCACTGCCAATCTGGAGAGCCTGAGGGGAAACTATATCTGCGTTTCCAACGTTCATACAACCGTGATGTCATTTCGTGATGCAGAATACAGAAAGATACAGAACGGCGGAGCTATGGCGCTTCCGGACGGACAGCCGCTTTCGGTTGTCAGCCGCATGAGGGGATACCGTGACGCCCGCAGGGTTCCGGGGCCGGATCTGATGCCGGCAATTCTGAAACTTTCCGAAGAGACGGGCTATACTCATTATTTTTACGGAAGTACGGAAAAGACGCTTAAGGAACTTAAAAAGAATATATTAAAAAAATATCCGAAGCTTAAGATAGCGGGAATGTATGCGCCTCCTTTCAGAGAACTGACCAAAGAAGAGGACGAACGCGCGGTTGCTGAGATAAATGCCGCGAAACCTGACTTTATCTGGGTGGCGCTTGGAGCGCCCAAGCAGGAGATCTGGATGTATGAACATAAAGGCAGAGTAAACGGACTTATGCTCGGAGTTGGCGCGGCTTTTGATTTTATTGCGGGCACCGTGAAACGTGCGCCGGTATGGATGCAGAAGCTTTGTCTGGAGTGGGTCTTCCGGATAATGCAGGATCCGCGGAGAATGATACCAAGATATGTCAGCACGAATTTTGCTTTCGTATATCATGTATTCAGAGAGAATATGTCCATAAGGCGCAAACGCAGGCAGAGAATAAAACAAAAGAAAATAAACGGCAAACCGTTAAGGATAGCCATGATAGGACATAAACGCATTCCGTCAAGGGAAGGCGGAGTGGAGATAGTGGTGGATGAGTTGTCCACAAGGCTTTCGGCAATGGGACATAAGGTAGACGCTTATAACAGATACGGCCATCATGTGTCCGGGAAAAAATATGACGATGAATACGGTCTTGGAGACAAGAAATATTATAAAGGTATAAGGATACGCATAGTCCCGACTTTCAGAAGCAGTAAACTGAATGCGATCGTATATTCTTTTCTGGCCACAGTCAGGGCGCTGTTTATACCTTATGATGTGATACATTATCATGCGGAAGGACCTTGCGCGATGCTGTGGCTGCCTAAACTGTTCGGCAGGAGGGTGGTCGCGACAATACACGGACTGGACTGGCAGAGGGCTAAGTGGGGGCGGGTCGCCTCTTTTGTGATAAAATTCGGAGAGAAGATGGCGGCAAAGTATGCCGACGGAGTTATAGTGCTGTCAGAAAACGTCAGGAACTATTTTAAGGAAACATACGGACGTGATACAACTTATATACCTAACGCCGTCAGCCGTCCCGAAAGAAAAGGCGCTGAACTTATAACTAAGACATACGGCTTAAAAGAGAATGGATATTTTCTGTATCTGGCGAGGATAGTTCCGGAAAAAGGCGCGCATTATCTGATCGAAGCTTTCCGTAAACTGGATACGGATAAAAAACTGGTTATTGCAGGCGGCAGCAGCCAGGCCATAGACTACATGAATAAGATAAATAAAATGGCGGCTGAGGATGAGCGTATCATTATGACGGACTTTGTACAGGGACAGATACTAGAGGAACTTTATTCCAATGCTTATGCTTTTATACTGCCAAGCGATGTTGAAGGTATGGCGCTTTCTTTGCTGGAGGCCATGAGTTACGGCAACTGCTGTCTGGTCAGCGATATCTGCGAAAATACGGAAGTGACGGAGGATAAGGCGCTTACGTTCAAAAGAGGCAATGTGAGAGATTTAAGGGACAAGATGGAATATCTGTTAAAGAATCCCGAAAAAATGGAAGAATATAAGAGACAGAGCAGCGACTATATCTGTGGTAAATATAATTGGGACGATGTTGTGAACAGGACTTTGGAAGTGTACAGAGGCAAATAATTTATGCGGGAGCGGACATGAAAATTTTAATAGTAAATAAATTCCTATATCCGAACGGCGGTTCCGAAACATATATATTCGGGCTTGGGAAGCAGCTTGCCGATATGGGGCATGAAGTTCAGTATTTCGGTATGGAACATGAGGGAAGGATAGTCGGAAACGCCGCAGAAAGTTATACTTCGGATATGGATTTTCATACCGGAAAACTTAAGAAGCTTTTATATCCTTTTAAGATAATATATTCTTTCGAGGCAAGGAAAAAGATAAGGGCCGTACTTAGGGATTTTAAACCGGATGTGGCGCATCTTAACAATATAAATTTTCAGCTCACCCCATCCATAATATATGAAATTAGAAAGTATGAAAAAGAGAGGAAAAAGTCCTGTAAAATCAATAACGACCGGGACGGAGCCGTAAATAACAGGTCAAAAGGCAGTGCCTGCAAAGACACAAAAGACATCAGGATGGGAATAAATGCCGCGGGAAGCTCGGTTAAAATAGTATATACCGCTCATGATTATCAGTGGGTCTGCCCCAATCATATGATGATGATACCGGACAGCGGGGAAATCTGTTTTAAATGCAGACGTGGTAAATTTATGGAGTGTACAAAAAACAGATGTATACACGGCTCGTTTGTAAAAAGTCTGTTAGGCAGCGTAGAAGCCTTTTATTATAAAATGAGAAAAACATATGGTCTTGTCGATGCGATCATATGTCCCAGTGAATTTATGAAAAAGCAGTTGGACACGGACAGGCTTCTGGCAGGGAAAACAATAGTAATGCATAATTTCCTGAATATGGACAATACGGATCATGCTGATGAGGCGGACGCAAAAAGAGAAAGAAACTCCAAGACTCAGGCAGGGCAAAAAGACATAGAAACGGTTGGAAGTCTGCCTGAACGATACGTCCTGTATTTCGGCCGTTTCAGCAGGGAAAAGGGCGTGGAGACATTACTTGAAGTATGCAGAAAAACGTCGCATATTAATTATGTGTTTGCTGGAACAGGCCCGCTTGAAAAAGAACTTGAGGGGCTGCCTAATGTAAAAAATATCGGTTTTGTCAGCGGTCCCACGCTAAAGAGGCTCATATCGCAGGCGCAGTTTAGCGTATACCCGTCTCAGTGGTATGAAAACTGCCCTTTTTCGGTAATGGAGTCTCAGCTGTATGAAACGCCTGTCATAGCCTCCGATATCGGCGGAATTCCTGAACTTGTGGAAGAAGGCGTGACCGGCGAGCTTTTTGAGGCAGGGAATGGAAAAGAGCTTGAGGCCAAGATAAGAAAGCTCTGGAACGATGAAGGTTTATGCCACAGATACAGTGAAAACTGTAAAAATATAAAATTCGATACAATTGAGGAATATTGTGGTAAAATAGTAGACGAAGTATATTCAAAATAGTGAAATGGTAATTAATTATATTTAAACAGGAAAGCAGGTATATAAGATTGGCGAGAAGAACATTGTACGGTACGGTTATCGTGACATACAGATGTAATGCGCGCTGCAACATGTGCGACTGTTTTCGCGACCCTACGAGGCCCGAAGAGGAAATTACTCTGGAAGACATAAAGAAACTGCCCGAAATGGCTTTTACAAATATTACGGGCGGAGAGCCTTTTATCAGGCAGGACATACCCGACATAGTGAGGGAATTGTATAAAAAATCTGACAGGATCGTCATTTCTACGAACGGATATTTTACGGACAGGATAATCGCGCTGTGCAAGGAATTTCCCAAGGTCGGGATCCGTATAAGCATAGAAGGGCTGCAGGAGACCAACGACGCCATAAGGGGCATTCCGGACGGCTTTAACAGGGGCTATAACACACTTAAGACTTTGGTGGAAATGAAGCACCCTGATGTGGGCTTTGGCATGACTGTGCAGGATATGAACTGTGAAGACCTTGTTCCGCTTTATAATATTTCAAATGATATGGGTATGGAGTTTGCAACCGCTACG
Source organism: uncultured Lachnospiraceae bacterium (assembly GCA_947631625.1). Taxonomy (GTDB): domain Bacteria; phylum Bacillota; class Clostridia; order Lachnospirales; family Lachnospiraceae; genus UBA3282. Next base: position 111,235 of record CANRMA010000004.1, read on the forward strand.
CTGCACAATTCTTTTTATTTCAGAAAGACGGACAATAAGATCAATGATAAACTTAAGGTCGCGCAGAACTTTGAGAAGCTTATAAACGAACTTTTAAGATCCAATTCTCCGAAGAAATGGTTCAGAGCGTATTTTAATCACGGACTTATTAATTATATATACGGCAACAAGAGGCTTCTGCCCTGCGATATGTCCAAAAACGCGTTTTTTATAGACCCGTTCTGCGATGTTATTCCGTGTAACGGTATGGAGAAAAAGGCGGTTATGGGCAATCTGCGGCAGCAGAGCTGGGACGAGCTATGGAATTCCAAGCAGGCTAAAGAGGTGCGCGAATGTACAAAGAACTGTGACAGAAACTGTTGGATGATAGGGAGCGCGTCGCCTGCAATGCATAAATATATATGGGTGCCGGCCTGGTGGGTATTTAAGCATAAGTTCCTTAAGGGCGGGAAGTACAGCTTGAAGGAGATAAACGGGTAATATGGGGCGTTTGCGGAATAAATCGGAACAACTGAAATTTGCGTTGTACTGCTATAAGCATGGGCAGGACAGCCGCTTTGTCAATACCGTTAAGCAGCTTACGGCAAAAAATAATCTTATTTACGTGGAAACGTATGGAAATAAACAAAATAATGATGCAATCTTTTTTATAGATATGGAAGAGTCGCATTCAGGTTTCTTTGCGGAACATAACAGACTCCTTGCCATGCTTTATTTTGCGGACAAGTACGACATGACGCCTGTCGTAAGATATCATAAAGGGTATTGCTATGCGGAGAAAGAGCCTGTCAATGGAACCACTAATCCGTTTGAGTATTATTTTGAGCAGCCGGCAGGGATAGGTTTGGACGAGCTTAAAACGTTCAAAAGGGTTTTCAGAAGCAGAAAAGAGAACAGCTACGAAGTTAATAAGCTCTGCGACGATCCCAACGGATACATGAGAAGCGAAGAATACTTAAATGAGATGGCAAGGATCACGGCTAAGTATATAAGACTTAACGCGATTGTTAAAGATAAATTATATAAAGATATTGCCGGAATTTTTACAGACTCATATAAAGAAGCTGCTGATTGCAGAGTGCTTGGCGTACATGTAAGGGGTACAGATTTTAAGCAAAATTTCAACGGGCATCCTGTAAGCGTAGATGTTGACGAGTATTTGAAAGCAACTGAAGCCGCTTTTGAGAAAGGCGGTTATGATAAGATATTTTTGGCCACAGATGACAGTGAGGCGTTGGAGAGGTATCGTGCTGAATTTACGGACAGAGTAGTCTTTTATAAGGATGTAGTAAGAAGCAGCGGCGACGATACGGTAATGCACAGCCGGTCGGAAAGGAAAAATCATCATTATCTGTTAGGTTATGAGGTGCTTAGGGATATGTATACGCTGGCATCGTGCGATGGCCTCATAGCGGGACTGTCTCAGGTAAGTTATGCGGCAAGGATACAGAAAAAAAGCACAGGCAGGGAATACAGTGATCTGGTAATACTTGATAAGGGGATAAATTTTCATAAGAAAAATAACTGCCCCTCATAAGTCGGATCAGGGATTTTACAACCGTAAGGAAGGTAATAAGGAGCAGAAGAACAATGCTTAAACAATTATCATATATATTTAACCGCAGGGAAAAACTAAAGATATTTTTACTGTTCGCCGCAGCGGCAGTTGGAAGTCTGCTTGAATGCGCCAGCGTTGGCTTTTTTCAGCCTTTTGTGGAGCTGTTCATGGATGTGGGAGCGATATATGAAAATAAATATCTGAACTATTTTTATAATCTGCTTGGTTTTAATTCTCCCAAAAGCTTTTTAAGCGCTATGGCGGGCGGGATCATAGCTATATTTGTAATCAAAAATATTTATCTTATTGTGGAAAAGTATGCGATATATACGTTTTCATATAATGTGCAGATGAATATATCTGCAGGTCTGCTTAAGGCTTATATAAGCGAGCCTTATACTTTTCATCTTAATAAAAATATATCAGTGCTTCAAAGAAGCGTTCAGGAAGATTCAGATCTTTTTACCAAGGCTGTCATACATTTTATGGAGTTGGTAGTGGAAGTTATGGTGTGCATTGCGCTTGGCATTTATCTTTTTGACGTAAGTAAATCCATAACGGTCATTGTGGTAGGGCTTTTGATCATCTGCGTGAGTGTATTTACGGCAATATCGCGGAAATTCGCTAAAGAGCTCGGCAAGGATGCGCAAGGTTATAAAGCCAAGCTGTATCAGTGGATGAACCAGTCGCTTGGAGGTATTAAGGAAGTAAAGGTGCTAAACCGGGAAATGTTTTTTATTAATTCTTATTCAGGTTATTTTAAAAAGTATGTCAAAGGGCTTAAGATAAGCCGCCTGATAGGGACGATACCTAAATATATAGTTGAACTTGTAAGTATGGCGGGACTCATGCTCGCGCTTATAGTTAAGATCAATTACGGACAGACGCAGGATCTGACAAGCTTCGTTCCGCAGCTTTCAGCGTTTGCGGTTGCGGCGTTCAGGCTGCTGCCGTCGATAGGCAGGATAAATGAGCATGTTACGGGCATTATGTATGCGGCGCCCTCGATAGAGCTTGTATACCATGACCTGAAAGAAGTAGAGGATATAAGAAGTCTTGAGAGCCGTGAGGAAGGCGTTCTGACTCTTGAAAATGAAATTGTGGTAAAGGATGTTTGTTATCATTATCCCGATAAAGAAGAAAATGTTATCGATCATGCTAACTTTACGATAAAAAAAGGACAGACTATAGCTCTTATAGGAGAATCGGGCGCCGGCAAAACGACTATGGCGGATATAATACTTGGACTGCTCACTCCGCAGTATGGGAAGATAAAGGCTGACGGTGTTAATATATTTAAAAATATGGATCTGTGGCATCATGGCATCGGCTATATCCCTCAGACCATATATTTGTCGGACGATACCATAAGAAATAATGTGGCTTTTGGCGTCGATGAAGATAAGATAGACGATGCAGCCATAGAAAGTTCTTTGAGAAAGGCGCAGCTGTGGGATTTCGTGGAAGGACTTACCGAGGGGCTTGAAACCTTAGTAGGTGACAGGGGTGTCAGATTATCAGGCGGTCAGAGACAGAGGATCGGAATAGCAAGAGCGCTTTATCATGATCCGGAGATACTTGTGCTGGATGAGGCAACTTCAGCGCTTGACAATGATACGGAAGCGGCGGTCATGGACGCCATAGAAAATCTGCGCGGTGAAAAGACCATGATAATAATAGCTCACAGACTGACTACCATACGAAATGCCGATGTGATATATGAGGTTGCAGGCGGTAAAGTGGTGCAGCGGGATAAACGGGATGTTATCGGACAGAATGCTTAAGATACGGTACTAATTGCGTTATATTTAAGGCAAAGTCGTATATGCCTTAGGCTATGTTTCCATATGCGGCGGCGCATTTGGATGGGGAAAGGCTGGAATTAATGTGTATATAAAAAGATTAGTCAAGGATATGATCGCGCAGATAGATTATTCGCTGTACCGCGTCGGTGTTAAAAAATGCCGTATCAGGGTTCATACGGTGGATGAGACGATAGACGAACTTATTAATACGGATAAAAGCATGATAAGGTATGGAGACGGTGAGATTACCATGATCCGCGGAAGAAGTCTGGCGCTGCAGCAGGTAGAGCCTGAGATCGTTGAAGGGCTTAAGAGAATGCTTAAGTATGAGCATGACGGTATGATAGTTACAATACCTGAGATATTTGGCGATCTGTCGATCTATCGTAAAGAGAGCCGTCAGTTTTGGAAAGATCATTTGCTTTTCAGCAGAAAAGTATATGAAAAATATTGCGATCCCGACAGGGTATACTACAATACAACGATTTCCAGATTTTATAATTATATGTATGATAAAACACAGTGTGCCATATGGATCGAAAAAATTAAGATGATCTGGAAAGACAAAGATGTTGTCGTGGTTGAGGGAGAGCGCACCCATAACGGAGTCGGAAACGATCTGTTGGACAGCGCAGGAAGCGTAGAGCGTATAATAGGTCCAAGCAGCGACGCTTATGCGAAACTGAATGAGATAATGGAGCGCTGCAGGCTTTTTCCAAAGGACAAAATGTTTTTGATCTCATTGGGCGTCGCGGCTAAATTTCTGGCCGAAAAACTTTATCTGGAAGGATACAGGGCTCTCGATATCGGGCATCTTGATATGGAGTATGAATGGTTTTTGGCTAAAGCGTCGAAGAAAGAAAAAATTCCCAAGCATGATATCATCGGAGAGGATGACAATGTACGGGCAGGTTATCAGGAATATCTTTCACAGATAAAGTATCGTGTGGAATAATAATATATCAGTCATATAAAACAATGTGTGAAACGACGGCAAAATAAGCGATAGAGGAAGCATGCCTGATAATGACAGGAAAGGTATAACAAAGTATGAAAGTAATTTATATGTCTCACAGATATCATCCTAACCAGACTGCCATAATGAAAGGCTGGATAGAGAACGGTCATGAAGTCAGATTTTTAAGTCAGTATTCCGGTAAGATAGAAGACCATACTTATGTCAAACCTATAGTTGTGGGATATAGCGCGCTTTTTAATGCCTTTAATCATATATATGTCAATGTGATCAGACGCAATGATCCGGCAGCGATCGATATGAGGCTTAAACTGGGAATTCCCCCCATGTTTAAGCTTGCAAAATATATTAAGGAATTTAAACCCGATCTGGCAATATTAAGAGAACGTTCAATGTATACAATATGCATGAACGCTTTGTGCAGGCATTATAAAATTCCAACCATACTTTATAATATGAATCCTGTGTGGGATAAACCAAAGAAAATGGATCTGGCCCATAAGCTTGTGTGGAAGCTTACTCCCGAGTACAGGATCACGCCTACCAACCTTGTAGGTATAGATTTTACGGGACTTGTAAAAGACGAAAAGGCTTACTGGGCTCCATATCTGATGGAACCTCAGGTATCGCCTGCAGATAAAAAATATTTCAAAGATGGAAAGATCAACATACTATGTATAGGGAAATATCAGGAGCGCAAAAATCATCAGATGATGATAGAAGCTGTGGAAGAATTGCTTCCCGAATATGATATTCATCTTACTGTTGCAGGAGAGATTTCAAATCATTTTCATGAGGAATATTATAAAAAAATAAGAGAATATATCAGACAGCATGGACTGGAAGACAGATTGACTCTACTGGTCAATATTAAAAAAGAAGATATGGTCAGGGTATATAAAGCGGCGGATGTATTTGTGCTTCCAAGTACAGGCGAACCTGCCGCTGTTACGCCGTTAGAGGCAATGGCCCATTCACTCCCGGCCATCAGCGGGAGCGATAACGGAACGGCAAGCTATATAGACTACGGTAAGACGGGGTATGTATTTAAGGATAATGATAAAGAGGATCTTAAGGACAAGCTTCGAAAGATAATATGCGACAGGGATAATATTGTAAAAATGGGGGCAGAGGCCTACAGACATGTGCAGGAAAATTTTCAGTTTAGTAATTATTATGGGAAGATTGAAGAGATAATGAAGAAGCAGGGCAGACAATGAAGAAAATGGGTTTTTATATTGTGAAAGATAAATTTTTGGAAGATATGTCAGATCTGTATATGAAAGTGAAGGGAGAAAGGAAATGAGTAGTGATCTTGAAATGGCAAAAAAGCGTGATCACAAAATAATGATTACAGATGAAGCCATAAATAAAGTTCCATATGTTCAATATAAGGAAATACCTGATACAGAATATGATAATCTTCAGGAGTTGGCAAGACAGGTTTTAAAGATTTCTAAAGAAGAAAATGATTCTAATGAGGTAGCTGTTACCTATAGTCTGGATAGCGTTAGCTTGATAGAAAAAGGAAAACGTTATCTGGGTATAGCATTGGGAACGGAACATTATGTAGATCCTTTGAGTGATGCGACATCATATCATCTGATACGCGCTTCAAGAGATTGCGTGGTGCTTGTATTGCATAATCATCCGTCGCTTTCAGCTTTTTCGTTATCGGATATACAGTTTTTACTAAGATATGAAGCAGTAAAAATGATGGTGGTAGTGACCAATTTGGGCAGTGTGTCATATTTGGTAAAGAACAATAAATATGATTTTGAAAAATCGGTTATTCTGCTGAATGAAGCTGTTGATTTAAGCAATAAAGCGAAGAATATAAAAGATTTACAGGACGCGGCAGATTATTTCTTGAAAAACTGCTATAATGTAGGTATAAACTATGAGAACCGATAGGAGGTTTATAGCATGGTGGAAGAACATGTAATATTAAGCGAACGACCGGAAGATCAGTTAAAAGCTGTAGAATGGGCGCGCGAACAAAAAAAGAAGATTTTAAATGATAAAAGCAGGCATATCGCGGATGCACTTATGGAGAAAATGACGCCTTTAATACTGCAAAAGCATAGCTGAGTTGTATGCACCAATAATGGGGGATCAACATTAATGGCAGTTATAGTTATTTTATGGCTGATATTGATATTTGTCGGCATTCGATATGTAAATGTCTCAGATGACATCATAGCTTTTGATAAAGACTCATCACTGGCGCTCAGAGGAATCTGCTCAATAGAAATTATGTTGGGGCATATAGGGATCGCTGTCGATTCAGCGGTTTTGTTTCCTAACTGTAAGGCGGGAATATTGTTTGTGGGCGTCTTTTTTGCGTTATCCGGTTACGGTCTGATGTACAGCATGCAGCATAAAGAAAATTATCTTAAAAAGTTTTTATGGAACAGATTTCCCCAAATTTTATTGCCTGCATATATTATATATGTCGCGGGGGGGCAATTAATTCAGTTGACGGAACTTCTTATGTAATAAATCCTGTGTTATTTTTTTCTGAAACCAGTTGGTATGTGTGGGAAATGCTTTTAATGTACATTGTGTTTTATATATGTGCAAGAATATATAATAACGCTAAATTAAGCACAATAATATTCGTTTTATCGTTTGCATTTGTAATAATATGCTATGCTTGCGGTTTTAACGGACCGTGGTACGGAAGTACGTTTTGTTTCTGGCTTGGAATATTTTATTATATTAACGGTGAAAAGTTTAAAAAGATAGCAGATTTTAAATATTGGATATCGGGAATTGCGATATTTAGCGTATTGATGATAATTTCAATGGGATTGTTTTTTATAGACGAAGAGGGACTTGTGGGAGATCTGATAGGAAGAAACATTGCGTCAGTTTCCTTTGTAATGCTCGTAATATTTATTCTTTATAGATTTAAACCGGGAAATCCCGTCTCATTTTGGCTTGGGAAATGTTCATATGAGATATTTTTGGTCCATCCGGTATTTATAGCTGCGCTGCGGCCTGAGATATCCAATGATGTTATATTTGCATTTGCTGTTATAATTCTTTCAGTTGTGTCTGCGTATATATATTGTTTGGCTGCAGGTCGGATATCCCAAATTATAAAGGAATAGTAAAATAGCAGTTGAAACAAAGGTAAGTCAACATTGTGCAAAGCTATATTTGTAAAAGCAAATTGTTTAATTGAAATAATCTATTGAGTGTAATATAATAGAAATAACCAATGGACTTGGAAATATAAGTATAATGGGATTGTATCTTTAGCATAAATTAATTAAAGGATAAATTAGCATGAAAGTATTGTTTATTTCAGCAGGTGATTATAAATATGGTGCTCCAAGGTCCATGTTTGAATTAATGATTACCCTGAGAGCATTATATAAGGTGGAACCTGTATTGTTAACTAAAAAGAGGACACCTATGAATGACCAATGTGACAAGTTGGGCATTGAAAATTATTCTTTTTGGTATAGGGATATTATGTCAGGATCTGCATATAAAAATCCATTATTGAATTTGATGAAACATTGTTTTAAATATATGCTTTATTTATATGGTGGAATAACAATGCATTATATTGAGAGTGTGGGTATCAACTTTAATGATATAGACATTATCCATACTAATTTGAATCGCAATGATATTGGTGGATTTATTTCTCGAAAATATTGTATTCCTCACATCTGTCACTTGCGTGAACATGTTGTAGGAGATTACCATGTTTGCATTTATAAACCCAAAATAAATAAATATATGGATAGTATTGCAGATATTTTTGTAGCAATTTCTCATTCTGTAAAAGATGCATGGGTTAAAATTGGATTACCTGAAGATAAAATAAGGATTATTTATAATGGTTTGGACTCCGGTAGATATGTTAATAAGAAGTTGAATGATAGTAGTATAATTAGAATTGTTATGACTGGTCATATTCAACCCAATAAGGGACAAGAGCAGTTAATTAAGGCGTTAAGTTTATTAGATGAAAAATACTTAAAGCGTCTGCATGTAGACTTATGGGGTGAAGCATATAGTGATTATAAAGCTTATCTTCTGCGTATTATAAAAAAATATAATCTTGGAAATGTTGTTAATTTTTGCGGATATTGTAATGACATTCCGCAAAAATTGAGTGAATATGATATTGGGGTTATATGCTCCAAGGCAGAAGGATTCGGACGGGTTACAGTAGAATATATGTTTGCTGGTTTAGCTGTTATTGCATCTGATACTGGAGCCAATCCGGAGATTATTCAGAATGAAGAAAATGGTTTATTATATTCATATGGAGATGAAAGACATTTGGCTGAACAAATAAAAAAATATATTGATGATACTAATTTGATAAAGATGTATGGAAAAAAAGCCGCTGAAAGTGCACAATCAAAATATAATATTGCGAAATGTGCTGAAAATATATATCAACTGTATGAGGAGTTATTGAAAAATTGAGCATATGCTCGAATGTATTTATTTGTAATTATATTTTGGGGGTTAGAGAATGGAATCTGTTAAAATTGTAATTACGTCAGCTAGTTATAGTGGAAATAAAGGTGCGGCAGCTATGTTACAAAGTTCCATACAACAGTTATACGATAAATATGGTGAACGACTTCAAATAATATTGGCAAGTGCTTACCCTGATGAAGATATTAATCAGATTCCATGGGACTTTGTTGAATTAATTCCTGTAAAACCAAAGCATCAGGCAATTATTGATTTCCCATTGGCTATCATATATAATTTATTTAAAAAGTTTTCTATTGTAAAAAAACTATTATTGAAAGATCGTCTTATTAATGCTTATGAGAACTGTACATTAGTTATTGATGAAGCAGGTATTTCTTTTGCAGACAATTTAAGTGTTTCTTCAAATATCTCTGCATTTGTTCGAATGGTGATTCCGCTTTTAATTGGTAAACCTGTTATAAAATATTCACAGGCTCTTGGTACTTTTCATAAGTTTCATAACCGCTTTGTTGCAAGATTAGTTTTGCCTAGGCTTGATCTGATATGCGCGCGTGGTAATATAACATATAAAAATCTGACTGAGATTGGAATAAAGCAAAATGTAAAAATATGTGCTGATGGTGCTTTCTCAATGCAAGATAGTGTCTACTGGAAACAGTATGTAAATAGTAGATGCAGAGAAGATATATTTTTTGATGCGACCATTGTAGGTATTTCAATAAGCTCTGTTGTAGAGAAGAGATGTGAAAAGAATGGCATTGACTATTGTGGCATAATTTGTAGATTTATATCGTTTCTTAATAAAAAGGGATATTCTGTTTTATTGATAGCTAATGCTGCCAGAATTAATAATCCTAGCACTACAAATAATGATTTGTGGACTGGAGACAAAATTTTTGCGAATGTAGAAAAAAAAGAGTTGGTTCGGTGGTTTCATGAAGAAATGTCAGCAGAAGAAATAAGAGAATATATTGGTAAATGTAAATATCTGGTCGCTTCAAGATTTCATGCTATGATAGGGGCTCTTGAAAGAGAAGTCCCTGTTCTTCTTATTGGTTGGAGTCACAAATATCAGGAGATTTTGGATATGTTCGAACTTGGACGTTATGCTACGGATTTTTCTAATCTGACCATCGAAGAATTAATAAAAAATTTTGAAATAATGGAAGCTGACACAAATAATATAATAAAACTATTAAAGAAACATCATGATACTGTTGTTGAGAGTTCTAAAGAAAATATAAATCTTATTTCTCAAAGAATTGATAAAATAATGAAGAAAGAGTCTTGATGTTTATGAATACAGTTTATTGTATAGTTCAAAACAATTTGTGTATCTCATGCGGCTTGTGTAAAGTAGTGTGCCCTAAACAATGTATTGAATATAATAAGTGTGGTGGATTGTTTGTACCTTCTATCAATGAAGGTGATTGTATTAATTGTGGAAAATGTATTCAGATATGTCCCGGTAAGGGTTTTGATTATACAAAATTTCTAACTAAGAAAAAAGAACTTAATTTTTGGATTGGAAATTATATTGATATATATTTAGCATGGACTACTAATATTAATAGACGGAAAAACTCAACTAGCGGTGGTATTGCTACGGAACTCGTTTATCAACTCTTGAATAACGATGAATATGCTTTTGCATTTCTTGTTGGAACACATAATTACAAAGAAAAAGTATGTACTCAAAAATATGCAAAGGGTGAGATTTTGGATAATACGTCAAAGTCTCGTTATTTACCTGTATCTCAAGAAAAAGCTGTAGCTTATATTTTATCCCATAAAACAGAAAAAATAATTCTTATTGGAACGGGTTGCTTTGTACACGGAATTTTAAATATAATAGAAGCGTATCACCTCAATAGAGATAATTATTTTATTATTGGTTTATTTTGTGATAAAACGATGACATACAATATTATAAAATATTATAATAGACATTTGAACCTAAAGGATGAAAAGATAAAAGAATTATTTTTTAGAACTAAAGAAGTGGGTGGATGGCCGGGTGGAGTTCGATTTGTAACTGATAAAAATACAATAATTGATCTGCCGAATACAGAACGGATAAAAATAAAAGATTTTTTTCAGCCGGAATGCTGTTTGTATTGTCTGGATAAAATAAATATATTTGCAGACATATCCCTAGGAGATAATTATACTAAACAACATAGGGATTATATGGGAAGCAGCAGTGTTATTATAAGGACAAAAGTAGCCAAAAAGTATTGGGATAAGTATAGTGCTTTTTTTGAATGCGATGAATGCAGTGAAGAAATTTTTGTAAAGAGTCAGCATTTGAATAGACGTTTTATCAATTATCTTTTTGGGAAGTTAAAAGAAAAACAATTGGATGGACATATAATTAATCTGGTAGACAAGCAGTTATTTTCTGTTAATGCAAATATTACAATAATAACAAAAATCAGGTATAAAATTAGATTGTTTAAAATTAATTTAGGAATGAAATATCCTGATCAAAGTTGGTTATTAAAATTATGCCTTTTTTCACGAGATATAAAGATTTATTTAAAAACGATGGTAAAAAGGATTTTAAAATAAAGGATAGAAGATGAGTAGAGAAACCTCACTTGCAAAAAATACACTTATCATGTCAATTGGGACTATTTTACCTAAAATATCTTGGTTGGTAACACTTCCCATTATTACCGCAGGACTTACGCAGGTAGAATATGGAACTTATGATTTAATCAGTACATTGGTGTCATTATTTTTGCCTGTTACAACCTTACAGTTGCAGACGGCGGCTTTTCGTTATTTGATTGATTGTAAAGATAGTACAAAAAAAAGAGATTGCATTGTAACAAATGTCATAGTATTTGTGGTGTGTACTTCAATTATATCATTATTGATATTATATATGGCATTATATAAACTTTCATATACTATAAAGATTCTTATATGTCTTTACTTCTTTATGGATATTCTACTCCTTACACTTATGCAGATAATAAGAGGATTGGGTAAACCTGTACTTTATTCTTTTGCAGCATCAATTCAGCCTATTGTTAATATGTTGCTTGTTGTTATATTTATATATTATTTACGCAGTGGGTTAGAAGGCGCATTAATAGCAATGGCAGTATCAACATTTTTAGCTTTATTTCTTGTCTTGATAAAAGGAAATATAGCGCCTAAAATTCATATCAATCTTCTCTCGATTAAGGTATTAAAAGAATTAATTAGTTATTCTTGGCCAATGATACCTAATTCATTATCATTTTGGATGCTTAATTTTTCAGATCGTTTTGTCTTAATTAAATTCATTGGAATCAATGCGAATGCTATTTATGGCGTGGCGAATAAAATCCCCCAGTTATTATCTGTATTAAACACTACATTTACATTGGCTTGGCAGGAAAATGCATCAATTAATTTCAAGGATGAAGATGTAACAGAGTATTATAGCAATATGTTTAATGCATTTATACGTATTTTATCAGGAATTACGGCATTGTTGATTGCGGCAACGCCAATTCTTTTTATTATTCTGATTCGTGGTGATTATAAAGAGGCTTATAAGCATATGCCAATACTTCTTATGGCCAATTTTTTTGCAGCAATTTCTTCTTTTTTAGGAGGCATTTATGTTGCTCATAAAAAAACCAAGAGCGTAGGTGTTACAACAATTATAGCAACAGTAATAAATCTTGGAGTAGATTTATTGCTTATAAATAAAGCAGGTATATATGCAGCTTCATTTTCAACTTTATTATCATATATTTTTCTTGCATTTTATAGAATGAAAAATATTTTAGCATTTCAGAAAATTAATTATAATTGGTCTAAGATAGGTTTATACATTGCCTTTTTATTTATAATGTGCGTTTTAGCAGAGGGCGAAAGTTTGTATTTTAACATTTTAAATATTTTAATGGGGTTATTATTTACAGTAATAATCAATTTTTCTTTGCTCAAAATGATCATAGATTGATAATCAGAAAGCTTCTGTAATCTGTTAAATTGAAAATGTGAAATTTAAAATTATATTATTGAAAATATATTTGAATTAATAATAGTTTATTTGTATGCCAGACAATATATTGTACCGCTTTTGATAATAGTTTCACAATTGTCTAAAAAGTAGTATAATAAGAAAGAAAGTTTGCAAATTTGTGCGCTGCCCGACAGTTATTATTATACCATCGATCCTTCGCTTGCCATGTCCGGAAATTTTCCGTTTAACGAGAGACAGTTAAAAAGAGAAGGAGAAGTTCTTAAAATAATTGAAAACGACAGGGGCTTCTATGTAAAAGCAGGTTTTGATGAATGAAGGATATACGATATTTTCAAAAAACCTTTTACGGGCAAAGATATTTGTATGAGCATCAGATACGGTTTAAAGGAGAAATATTATGTCAGACAAAAAATTGGGTATTGATTTGGCGGAATTTGCCAGGCGGTTTATTTGGATATTATTTGCGGCGATAGTAGGCTGGCTGCTGATAGCGAGTATATTCAGCACCTGTTATCTTGGGTCATACAGTTATGCCACCGTATCGGGAGAGATGGAGGTAAATATTGAGCATACTTTCTATATACGCGACCACTGGCTGATACATTTGTTGGCGTTTGGTATGCTTTCTTTTTTGTTGGTCCACATGAAATTTGACAGAATAAAACGTATATTGAACGGCAGATATACAGGAGTTTTACTCTGTGCCATAGTTGGAATTCTGACCGTTTTTATAGTGTTGGCGCGGCAATATTATCCTGAGTTCGATCAGGAATATGTAGTAGAGGCGGCTGCAAGATTAAATCAGCATATTTATTCTGATTTTGACAGAGGAGGCTACCTGTTTCGTTATCCGAGTCAAATGGGAACGGTGTTTTATTTTCAAATGTTGTCGTTTGTTTTTGGAAGTAGGAATCATATAGCGTTCCAATTTGTAAACTGTTTTTTAATTGCGATAACCTATTATCTTTTTATGAAGATTGCCGGAATTTTATGGGAACAGAAGAATAATCATACCTGTGAGATTGGAACGGCGTTCATGGGCATTCTGTTTGCGCCCTATTTGCTGTATGCCACATTTTTGTATGGGACTGTAGTCGGCATGACGTTTGCGCTCCTGTCGTTCTATATGATGCTGCGGTATGAACAGAAACCAGCATTTTACCGTTTGTTGCTCTGTGGTTTAAGTATGGGGATTGCGATCGTGTTTAAATCTAATTATATGATCTTTATGATTGCGCAGCTTGTGTATCTTATGTTGGTAATTGTTTCAAAATGCAGGAAAGGATTTAAGAAGATACTTCCACAACTCACTATAGCCGCAGCGTTGTTAGCGTTTACATTTGTAGGACAGGTTGGGGTCAATGCTTATATGGTAAGCGTCAATGGACAGGACAATGTGGAAGGTATACCCTTGATTGCGTGGGTTGCCATGGGACTGCAGGATGGCAAAATGGCGCCCGGTTGGTATAACGGATATAATGACGGAGTATATAGATCGAACGGTTATGATCATGAAAAGGCCTCTGCAGCCGCTGCGACTGAGATAAAGAGGATAGTGTCAGGGTATACTGAGGATATTCCAACAAGCATCAGCTTCTTTATTAAAAAGATATCCTCACAATGGAATAATCCGACATTTCAGTCATTATGGATTATTGATGACCGGGACGGCTCGGATAACCTTTCATGGCTTTTGCACGGAAACGGACGGTATATGTTTATCTTCTGGGCCAACCTGCTGCAGACATGGATTTTGACCGGAACGTTCCTGTATGCGGTAAGGCGTTTTAAAAAAAGTTCCATTACAGAGATACTGCTGCCCATAACCTTTGTTGGCGGTTTTATCTTTCATATATTCTGGGAGGCAAAATGTCTATATGCAATCTTGTATTTTCCGTTGCTGCTTCCGCTGTGCGTATGCGGGTTTGCTGAATGGAGATCATATTTGATCGATTTGAGAAACATGGTCGTATCGGCAGGTTGGAAGTCTGTGGAAGGCGGCAGACTGAAAAGAAGAATTGCAATTGTCATAACGGCGGCTGCAGCGATATGCGCACTGTCTTATACGGATCCGTTTGCAAAGTTATTTGCGCGTAATGAAAACACAGGATATTTCGATACATATACACAGGAAACGGTAAATGAGCATAACGCTCTGCCGGAGGAAGATTAGCGCTGTTTTGTGAACCGCTATCTAAAATCTATGTTGCGGGAATGAGTTTTGTAAGGTAGAAGTCATAGTTGTATCCGGGCTGAGCATAACACGATAATAACACGATAATGGCGTTTATATCTTGAGTTTCCGCAAACTGCACTGAAAAAGCGGCTGAATCTGTCCAAAGTGCTGCTCCGCCGATTTTTTGAAAAAGTTAGAAGAGCGGTTCCGTGAGCAGACACTCTTAAACAGATCTCGCTAGAACCGGGCCAGGGAAGAAATATTCTTTTCTCTGTTTATACGACTAGCCGAAGGCGGAGTTGACGGTATGCAAGCCGCTTCGTCCGGAACTAAGGTCTGCCTTCTGCAGGATGGAGACCTTCAGAGCGTTTGTTTCCGGCTTCATGGACATATGAGCAAGAAACGCCATACACAGGGTGATGCAAAAATTCAATGCGTTTATGGACACAAGCTTCCTCACCCGGAAATCTTCAAAGCGGAACATATGCTTTTTGCAGCGGAGATATTCCTCGATGCGCCATCTGGAGAAGTACAGTTTCGTGACCCGGATGACATCTTCCTTTGAACGGATCTCCTGATTGGCGGCAAGCATCATGGGGTGTTCCGTGATGCCATAAATCGAAACAAGATAAATATCCTTTTTCGAGGCAGTGATCTGTACCTTTACATGGGAAAGACAGGCGTTATGGTTCTTGTCCTTGTAAACAAGGGGCGTTTTGATCTTTCCTTTGCGCCGGCTGCGGAGCTGTGTTGCAGGGATCCATTTTCCGTGGAAATACAGCTTACGTTTTGCAGTAAGGCGGATCACATAATCCTGCCCCGGTTCATCGAGCTTTAAGAACATTTTGTTGTCATCATAGTCTCTGTCCATGGCGGAGGCGATTCTTCCAAAGAAGGCGGCACCGCGTTACATGGCGGAGAAGGTGATGTCTTTGACAGAGGTAAAATTCTTTTCTCTGGAAGAATGGATTTGGGAGAAGATACTGACCGGGTTTTCAGGGCCCTACCGTCGGACGGCAGCCAGGTAGGATTTTAATGCGGGAAGCGAGACCCCTTTGTTCAGATGCCTTGTGAGCCACTCCACGTAATTGAACTTTTTATCCGGTCTGGAAAGCTGCCTGGAAAATTTATTTGTAAAATTTAAAATTTCCCGTTTAATTTGATAGGTATTTGACGTAAAATTGACCATAAGGAATTCTAAGTTTTTTGTTTAGTAAGATTTTAGTTTGGTCACTTAATTTTACAACAAAAATGGACAGGATTCCGAACTTTTTGTCCAATTTTAAAAAGTTGTTTATTACAGCACGGATAAAAGCAGCCTGCTGTGGATAAAACTGCGGGAACTCAAAATCATACCTACTTGTTACACTTCTGATTGTGTAGTATAATAAATAAAATTGCCAATTAATGGTGATATTATGTCTTAAGCGGATAAGCCGGGCAGGGAGAGGCAGCACTTTTATGAAAATAATGAAAAACAAGATCGATAAATATAAAGTAATAAATATAATATTTATAGCGGTAATATTTGTAGTCTGCTTATGGAATGTGGGCTCTTTGCAAAGAATAAGAGTTGTGGATGACGGTTTCTGCTATTGGGGAATAGCCGCCAATTTTGCAGGGTATGACTGGAGCGGACTGATATCTGAGTCTGCCTATTATTCTTACGGGTATAGTATCATATTGGTTCCGCTTTTCCTGTTGCACAGGTTAGGCCTTTCCATGACGACGATATACAGGCTGGCGATCGTGTTAAACGCATTTTTTCTGTCAGGCTGCTATCTGATGGCTTTATATATGATAAGGGAACTGTGTGGGGATATTCCCGACATGCTGAAACAGACGGTCAGTCTTTTTGTTACGCTTTATATTGGAAATACAGCGCAAGTGGGCTTGGCCTGGACTGAGACATTTTTGCTTTTTATGTTCTGGTGCGTTTTGGTTTTATTATACAGAGTTATAAAAGAGCCGGGATATCTGAATATTTTGGGACTGACGGCGGCTTCTGCATGGTTGTTTGCAATTCATATGAGATCGATCGGTGTGGTCATTGCAGTCTGCATGGTCATATTGCTATATTATGTAAACCAAAGGAAGACAGTAGATAAAAAGTATATTATATATACTTTTGCGGTTTCCGTGATTTTTGTATGTCTGGCGCTTTTTATTAAGAATTATGTAAGCGCTGAAATATATCTTGGGAATGACCGTGAATCGGTAAACAATATCCAATCTAACTTAAATCGCGCGGGTAATTTCCTAAGCGCGCGGGGAATGCTTGATCTGATCCTCAGCGTTATAGGTAAGTTATATTATGTAGCAGCCGCTACATTTGTGTTAGGGATAATCGGAGCGCTTACGGCGTTTACTTCTCTGTGTTCAGGTTTTATTAAAAAAATCAAAAAACAAACAGATTATAAATGGCAGGCCAAAGATTGGATGTTTTGTTTCATATTGCTTTCTTTTCTGGCTGAGATTGGAATAGAGGCTATGTTTAAGCATACGCCGTTTTTCAGATCGATGGAGGCAAGGCTGTATGATGAAACTATTATTTACGGACGTTATGCGGATTTTGTAGTCGGCCCTGTGATAATACTGGGCATATGGGCCATATATCATTTGAAAGAACGTTATTATGAGGTTGCAGTGAGTGTGGTGATGTCGATCGCGGGCACTATGATCGTACAGTTTTTATATGACATAACGGCTTTCCGTAAAGGTTCGGACAAGGTTGGATTTAAGTTTGCGGCAGTTCCATGGGTATATGCGCTTGCAGATGGACATAAAACGGATTTTGCATATTATGTGATGATGGTAAGCATAGGAGTGCTTATAATTATGTGCCTTATAATGCTGATACTTAAATCTAAATGGTATGGACCGGGATTAATGCTTGTACTGATTGCCGCCGTATGGAGCGGTGTAGGCGTATGGGAAGGTAAGTCATACACGGAATCCAAGGTAAGTAAGGAGAAGACTGTTGACTCGGTTATACAGATCGTGGACAGTATAGATGATGAAGTCCCGATATATTTTATAGGCAAATCAAATACCGAGGTAAAGATTTTGCAATGGCTTCTTGCCGACCGCAGTATTCATACATGCGCTCCTGAGAATATATCCGATATTGATCTTGATAATTCTATTATATTGGCTAATTCCGGTATCATAGAGGCAGTAGGAAATGCCTGTGAGAGTATGGATTTCTTATATGATTCCGGATATATAGGTGTATTTGCCGGATCAGAAAGTCCCTATTATGAGACAATAGCTTCCAAAGCAAGAGAAATGGCGCACTCAGTTGATCCCGGTGTGAAAAGTATCGATCTGCCTTCGATAGCGACAGACTTAAGTTATACTAAAATGAACGGCAGCCTGTACTATAATTATCGGGGAACCGGCGGCGGATATATGACTAAGGATATGGGGGTTTCGCTTCAGGACGGAACATACGAATTTATCATAGATATAAGGGTAAGGGATTGTAATGTCGATACGCCTGTCGGATATATAGAGTCCGGCTGTGAGGGTGAAAGCGTTCAATATAAGCGCGAATTGAAAGCCGAGGATTTTATGGATAGCCCCAGGCAGCAGATAAGGATTCCGATAAAGATAAAAGATTATGTAGAGCCCGTAATAGGAATCTACACCTATGGAGAAGCGTCTGTAAGAATATACGGTATTTCGTATATAAAAACGGATGGCTGTATATGTCTTGACTCTGATGAAACAGAGGAAATAGCGGATTTTATTGAGTCTTCGCCTTATAAGGAAGTTTATTATGTAGACAGCGACGGCAGCGGACTTACAGGTTTTCCGTGGTGGGAGCATGGAAAATTGAATTATCTGTCCGGACAGTTAGCAATGTTTAAGAAGAATCTTAAAGACGCATACTATATGGTCGAAAAAACTGACGATGCTGTGACAGCGGCATTTACGGGTAATATGGAAAAGCTTTATGAAACGGATACGTATATTGTTTTCAATTGATATAGTTTAAAGTGTAATTAAATACGTAAGGCTGAGGACGTTTTGAAGGCATGACGATAAAGCGTTAAAATTGACAGTGCGGTTAGAGTAAAGTATAATATTATGTATGTTTTTGGTAATAAGGCTCTGTTATTGGCGGGATTGAGATTTGATTGGAGCAGGACATCATGAAAATTAAGAAAATTGTTTTAATAGGGCCGGTATATCCTTACAACAGCGGAATAGCTCATTATACCGGGCTGCTGTATAAAGCGCTGTTGAAAAACGGATATGAAGTGTCATTACACTCTTATAAATATCAATATCCCAAATTACTTTTTAAAAAGGAACAGAAAGATGAGAGTAATTCACAATTCAAAGTAGATAATGCAGTTTATGATATTCATACTTTGAATCCGTTTAACTGGGTTGGCGCCGCTGATAAGATCAGGAAAGAAAATCCGGATCTAATAGTTATCCAGTGGTGGCATCCGTACTTTGCGCCATGCTATTATGTGTTGTGTAAGCTGCTTAGAAGATTCAGGATACTGTTTGTCTGCCATAATGTATTTCCTCATGAACGGTTTGTGTTTGACCGCGGCCTTACTAAATTGGTGCTTAAGCAGGGCAGTTATTTTATTACGCAGTCGAAGACGGATGCAAAGGATCTGCAGTCTGTTAAGCCGGATGCTAAGTTTGAGGTGACGCCTCATCCTACTTATAATGCGTTTAAGATATCTGATATTACGCGCAGTGAAGCCCGTAAAATGCTTGGCATAAATGAAAACGACAAAATATTGCTCTTTTTCGGTTTTGTACGCGAATATAAGGGGTTAAAATATTTATTGGAGGCTATGCCTGCAATCAAAAAGGAAATACCGGATGCGGAGCTTTGGATAGTTGGAGATTTCGGAGAGGCGCGAGAAGCTTATCAGAAGCTTATTAGTGAGCTGTCAATAGCTGATGCTGTAAAAATTGTGGAAGGTTTCGTACCGGATACAGAGGTTGAAAAGTATTTTGCGGCCTGTGATCTTGTTGTGCTGCCTTATATTTCCGCGACACAGAGCGGTATAGTACCTATGGCTTTCGGTTTTGAAAAACCTGTACTGGTGACGGAAGTGGGCGGACTTCCTGATGTTGTGACGGATAATAGGACCGGCTATGTTGTGAAACCGCAGTCTCACAGTGAAATTTCCCAAAAGGCGATAGAGTTTTTTAAAGAGGGACACCGGGAAGAGTTTGCGGAAAATATAAGAAAAGAAGAAAACAGATTTTCATGGGACACTTTTGTTAAAAAATTAACAAAGTTAGTGGAGGATGAGGCATGAAGCTGATAATTCAGATTCCCTGCTATAACGAGGCGGAAACGCTTGAAGTGGCGTTAAATGATCTGCCAAAGCATATTGATGGAGTAGATGAGATCGAGTATCTTATCATCAATGACGGAAGTAAGGATAATACGGTAGAGGTGGCAAAAAACTGGGGAGTGCATCATATTGTAAATTTCAGGTGCAATAAAGGACTTGCCAAGGGCTTTATGGCCGGGCTTGACGCCTGCCTTGCGGCGGGGGCCGATATTATCGTAAATACAGATGCTGACAATCAGTATTGCGGCGCAGATATTGAAAAACTGATCGTCCCTATTTTAAAAGAAGAGGCGGATATAGTAATAGGCGAAAGGCCGATAGATGACATAGAGCATTTTTCTTTTATTAAAAAGAAGCTGCAGCATCTTGGCAGTTTTGTCGTAAGGAAGGCTTCCAAAACCGACATACCTGACGCCCCCAGTGGGTTTAGGGCGTTCAGCAGAGAGGCCGCAATGCATATGAATGTGGTTAATGACTACACCTATACTTTGGAAACCATAGTTCAGGCGGGAAGAAACAGAATGGCGATCACAAGTGTTCCCATAAGGACTAATCCGGAGTTAAGGGAGTCAAGGCTTTTTCACAGTATGTGGGGCTATGTCAAAAGGTCTATGCTCACTATCTTAAGAGCGTTTATGTGGTACAAGCCTTTATATTGTTTCGGAATGGTTGCGACGGCGCCGACGCTTATAGGTTTAGGCGTGGGTATACGTTTTTTGCTGTTTTATTTTGCCGGCAGAGGAAACGGACATATACAGTCTCTAATACTGGCCTGTACATTATTGATAATAGGTTTTATAACTTTTATGATCGGTCTTTTGGCGGATGTCATAGCTGCTAACCGTAAGATTTTGGAGGATACGCAGTACCAGATCAGGAAACTGAGGTATGATAAAGATAGGCAGTGAAGGGTTAAGCGGTGCAGAGAGGCTGAAAAACACTATGAATAAAATATCTGAGAACAATGGCAATATAAAAAAGGTGAATGTGAAAAAAACTTATAATAAAAAAACCGATAGTATAAAAAATGGTATAAAAGATTTAATATTAAAAAAATTTGATAATAATAACATTAGTAAGTATCATATGCTTATCATGTTTATAATGCTTCTTTGCGCGGCAGCCATGTTATATCTGACTGTGGCAAAAGAAGGTATGCATCTGGATGAATATCTGACTTATGGCCTTGCAAACAGCGAGTCTGAGCATCGTAATAAAATAACTCCCGAGTATGGAGTGAGATTAGATCCTAAGTCTGTCTTTGACGTATTCTTTTATGCGGATGATTTCAGTATAAGAAATGTCTGGGAAAATCAGGCCAATGATGTGCACCCTCCGTTTTTTTATCTTGTTTTTCATATTTTTACATTGATCACACATAGCTTTCTGGGATTAAAAACAGGAGTTATTTTAAATATAGTCTTACACTTGATAAATATTGCGCTTATGTGGCTTATTATTAAAGAACTGCTTAACAAGGAATATGCTGCTTTGTTGGGCGCATTTATTTATGCGTTTAATCCTATTATTATGGGAAATGTCTTATTTATACGAATGTACACAATGGCGTCTGTGTTTGTGTTGGCTCTTACACTGCTTTTTTTAAGAGGTTTTAACAGGCAGGGGGGGGCGTTTTATGTAAAGCTTGGAATATTAAGCGTATTTGGGACTCTGACTCACTATTATTTTCTTATATATTTGTTTTATAGCTGTGTAGTATGGGGAATATATCTGATAGTTAAGCGAAAATATAAGGAAATAGCTGTATTTGCAGGTACAATGGCTGCTGCGGGAGCGACAAGCGTGGCAATATTTCCGGCAATATTAAAGCAGATGTTTCAGGGCGGGGTAGGCGAAAGAACCGTGAACAATCTGTTTTCACCTGCTTTTTTGGACAATGTAAAGAAATTTATTTCGGCAATAGATAAAGTGTGCGGAGGCTATTTACTGGCGGTTGTTTTGGCGGCGGTCATGTTAGCGGTATTTAAGTGTATTGTATGGAAAGAGAATGGGAAAAAGACCAACAATACGGATACGGTAAAGTGGATTATTGTATTGATACCGTGCGTGTTGTATTTCATGACCGTTACATGGTTGGCGATAATAGCGGCAACGAGGTATATCTCACCCATATACCCTGTCTGTGTCATATTGTTGATAGGTTTATATGAAGCGATCGTGTCGCGCATTACGCAAAGCGACAAGATAAAATGTGTCGCAGGGATAGTACTGCTTGCGCTGCTGATGAATGCAGGTTATAAAATGTATACGTGGCCGGAGCTGTATACAGAAGCAAAAGATTATATAGAAGAAGCAAGAAAATACGGTGTAAATAATGAATGTATCTATGTCCTGAATGTTTCATGGCACAGTTTTATGTCATATCAGGAGTTTATACAGTATCAGGATATGATATTTATACGGGATAATAATTTGGACAAACTTTATACGGATGATTTTGATGATTTCGACCATGTGGTCATGTATTTTGATAAGCAGGTAGGAGAAGAGAATATTGAGAAGATACTTAATAAGATGATAGAAAGAAATCCCAAGCTGAGTAAATATCAGGAACTGCATGAATGGTATTATAATGTGACTTATTATCTTGAATAGAACTACAGGGGTTATTGATATATTTATATGGATAACTGTGGGTAATTATGGATAATTACTGATAAGTTTGGTATTGGAGAAATGAAATAATGAGCAGAGATAAGATTATTAAATTAACAAAGGCGGCCGTATTCTGCATAATATTGATATGTCTGGTAAGAGCCGTATCTTATATAGTCGAGGATAAAACTTCAATAGACAGAATGGAAGCGTTCTATGAGGAAAGTAATGATATTGATGTTTTGTTTGTAGGTACAAGTCATATAAGATATACCATACTGCCTATGGAACTCTGGCATAACTATGGAATAACGTCGTATGACATATGCGGTTCTTTTGCAAGTCAGTTGGAAAGTTACAGATATCTTGTGGATGCGTTGGAATACGCGGAACCTGATCTTGTAGTTCTGGATGGATATAAAATGTCTTATAATGAAAGATCCGCTGAAACCAGTTTTGTTCATGCGCAGTTGGATGCAATGCCGATGAGTATTAATAAGATTAAGACAATATTTGATCTAAAAGAAGATATTAATGACAGAATGCAGTTATTTTGGGATTTTGCGATATATCACAGCCGATGGAAAGAGTTGAATGAGGAAGATTTTAAAAGCAAGGATGAACTGATAAATTATGCAGATATGGGGTCAACTCCTAATGTAAAAGATATTTCTGATCCTCCTAAATATGATAAATTAGATAAGAATGAAAAAATTAAAGATTATAATGCGTTGGGACTTAAATATCTTAGAAAGTCTATAGAGGAATGTCAAAAACGCGGTATAGATGTGTTATTGGTCTACATGCCGTTTCCGGCTAAGGCAGATTATCAGAGGGAAGCTAATACAGCGTACGATCTGGCTGATGAGTATGGAATAAATTATATTAATTTTCTGGATACTGATGTAATAGATTATAAAACCGACTGTTTGGATTATAATACACATTTGAATATATCCGGTTCGTATAAGGTTACGGAATATATTGGAAAATACATTAAGGATAACTATGGTATCGCGGATCACAGGCAGGATTCCGAATATGATTCGTGGAATGGTTATTTTGATGAGTATGTGGTGAAAAGAATAGAAGATATACGGAATACAAAAGAGACGGACAATTATCTTATGCAACTTTCAAGCAAAAATGTGAGCAGCTGCATATATGTTGATAAAAGTTTAGTTACCCTGCAAAGAGATAGGATGGTCAATCTTTTAAAAAATGCTTCTCAATATAGACCGTTGGAAAAATTGGACGAAGCCATAAGTACGAACAGCAGTTATTTTCTTATAGTAGATAACGGCGCTCAACAGATATATGAAATTGTTGGGGAGGGGGGGGCTGATATACCCAATACTACATTCGGACATGTGCAGTATGGATTTAATGAAAATCATGAACCGTTTCTTTATATACAGGATGGAGACAGAAATTACCTTGAATATAAGAGTGAGCTCAATACAGTGGTTATTAATAAATATTTAGGAAGCATAGATGATGTTGCGAGTTTTACTTTGTATGAAAATCCGTATTATGGATTAAGGAATGAACATTAATCATTGGCAAAAAAGTAAGCGGGGTTTTGATATGACATATAATTCTATTTATTTTATATTATTTCTTGCAGTATTTTTTGCGGTATATTTTATGATGCCAAAAGTGGGCATGAAACAGTGCGTGATCTTATTAGGCAATATATTTTTTTACCGCTTTGCGGGAGGGCTTAATTATCTTCTTATCATTGTCGGCACATCATTGGTGGTTTATATAGTCGGCAGGCTTATGGACAGAGTTTATGGAGGGTATGAAGAAGAGGTCAGGGACCTGTCCGGGAAAGAGAAGGCTGCCATACTTGCAGGATATAAAAAACGATGTAAAAAGGTGCTGATAGCGGGCCTTATACTGGTATTGGGGATTTTGGCATATATAAAAGCAGGCAGACTATTAAAATGGGAAGAAGTTGGTTCGTTGGTTGATTTCAGACCCGGCAGGATCATTGTTCCGTTAGGTGTGTCTTATTATACTTTTTCCGCGGTCGGATATATGTTGGACATATACTGGAGAAAGATAAAATGTGAGCATAATTATCTTAAGTTGCTTATGTGTATGACATTTTTCCCTATAATGGTCGAGGGCCCCATAAGTAAGTATAATGAGCTTATAAAGCAGTTTAATGCGCTTCCGAAATTTGATTATGAAAGAGTTTGTTTTGGATTGCAGCTTATTGTGTGGGGAGAGATCAAGAAAACCATAGTTGCCGACCGCTTAGTCATATATTCAAATTATGTGTTTGGGAATCTCTATAATTTTGCTGGGGTAGAGATAGTCATAGCGGTATTATTTAACGTTATATCGGTATATGCGGATTTTTCAGGTTGTATTGATATTGCGCGCGGCGTGGCGCAGGTTATGGGTATCACGCTTGAACAGAACTTTAAGCAGCCTTTCTTTTCCAAAAGCGCGGCGGAATTCTGGAGAAGATGGCACATTACATTGGGGACATGGTTTAAGGATTATGTATATATGCCCATTGCAATGAGTCCCAAGCTTATGAAAGCAGGGTTTAAAGTAAGAAACCGATTTGGCGCCAGAGCCGGCAGTTTTGTTTCGACGGCTATACCTCTGGCGATAGTCTGGATACTTACCGGGCTGTGGCACGGAACGGGCGCAGATTATTTTGCGTGGGGCTGCTATTGGGGAGTTTTGATCATAATTGGAAGTACTTTCGGCAAAGAGTTTAACAGACTTAGTGAACTCTTACATATCGATACTGAGACATTTGCATTTCAGATGTTCCGTATGATAAGAACATTCTTGTGTTTCTGTATTGGGCGGATGTTGACTGCCACAGGCTCTTTGCAAGGTTTTGTATTAATAATAAGGAGACTGTTTTCACAGGCGAGTTTATGGGTGCTATTTGACAATTCGTTGTATGATTATGGTTTGGATCAGAGAGATTTTTATATCGCGTTATTTGGCGTCGCGCTTATGTGGGTCGTTGATGTTTTACAGCAAAAATACAGTGTAAGAGAGAAAATTGCCGGACAGCCGTTGGTATTAAGATGGATAATCTATTATGCGGCGATAATGTTCCTTCTTATATTCGGCATGTGGGGAGCGGCATATGACGCATCAAGCTTTGTATATGGAAACTTTTAATAACCAAAAGGAGATATGATTATGAGAGAAAAATTAAAGGAATTACTGAAAACAAACTATCCTGAAATTGATTTCGAGGCTTCAACGGAACTCGTGGACGACGGTATACTGGACTCACTGACTTTGGTGGGGATAATATCGACTATATCCATGGAATTTGGCGTAATGCTTCCTTATGAAGATATAGTTCCCGAAAATTTTAATTCGCTTGATTCAATGGCGGAATTGATAGAAAAATATATGTAAGCGCAGCATGGGAAATGTAATTGGATTTTATTTTAAATATGACACTTGTGTCATAAAAAGAAAGGATAAGTTATATGACGGACACACTGGTAAACAGGGTTTTGGAGTTGGCGGCAAAACAGCCGGATAAACAGGCCGTAATATTCAAAAAGGAGCAATTAACGTATAGCCGGTTAGCGGAAAGGATGAAAATTATTGCCGTAAGGCTTAAGGATATGGGGATCAAAAAAGGTGACAGGGTTTTATTTACGGCGTTGTCCAAACCTGAAATGGTGGCTGCATATCTTGGAATACAGTATCTGGGAGCAATAGCGGTATTTGTGGATAAAAACGGAACTGCAGATAATTCGGCGGATATATATGAAGACGCGCAGGCGAGCATTTTTCTTACTGACAAACCCATGGGAGATTATGCTGATAAATGCAGGCTGTATTCGTTAAAGCGGATTTATGCAGTGGATGATATTGATAATACCGATGATGTTGAGTTGGCATATGCTATGCCTGACGAAGATGATATTGCCGAACTGTTGTTTACTACCGGCACAACAGGTAAACCTAAGGGAGTTATATTGACCTATAAGTCTGTTTATAATATTTTCATCAATACTATTGAGGGAATAGGAATGAGCGGAGATGAAAGGCTTTTGCTGCCGCTTCCGTTAAATCATTCGTTTGCGCTGAGAGTTCTGCGCGCAGTCCTTTATCTGGGCGCTACTGTCGTATTGCAGAATGGCTTTGCATTTTCAAAAGAATTGGAAAATAATCTGAATGAATTTCAATGTACTGCCATGGCGGCGGTTGCGGCCTCTATGGAAATAATATATGGTCAGATGCAGGATAAATTTTCCGAAATAGTAGGAAAATTCAGATATATTGAGATCAGCGCGGGCTCTTTAACCGTTGAACAGAGAAAACGTTTTGTAAAGCTTCTGCCCAATACGATCATCTATAACACTTGGGGGTCTTCTGAGAGCGGGGGCGCTTTGTTTATAAATGTTACGGAGTGCGTGTCTGATCCGGTTAAAGTGGCGGCTGTCGGCAAACCTCTGCCTAATGTTGAGGTAAAAGTTATTGATACGGAAGGAAATGATATAAAAAGCGACAGTACTCATCCTGGACGCATGGCTTTAAAAGGCGATATGAAAATGGCAGGTTATTGGCGCAGAGAAGAACTTACGCAAGAAACATTAAAGGGCGACTGGCTGATTACGGGTGATATGGTGTATCTTGATGAAGACGGTTATGTCTACATGCTTGGAAGAGCGGATGACATTATCAATGTAGGCGGCGAAAAGGTTTCTCCCGTAGAAGTCGAGAACGCGGCAGGGGAATATGAGTATGTGAAAGAGTGCGCATGTATAGGAATACCGGACCCCGCAGGTATTTCAGGTCAGGTCCCGATGTTGTTTGTGGTTGCTAAGGGCAGTCAATATTCCGAAGAAGACCTTAAGGCATTTTTAGCGCATAAATTGGAGCGTTATAAGCTGCCTGCCAAATATCTGTTGCTAAGCGAACTACCGAGGAACCGTATGCAGAAAGTTGACAGAAAAGAGCTTAAGAATATATGGGAACGAAGTGAGAACGGTGAAGAACTTCTTATTAATCCTGTTATGCAGGCTATACTGACAAGAAGAAGTATTCGAAGATTTACCGATAAACCTGTTCCAAGAGAGATATTGGACTTGATTCTGAAGGCAGGGTATTATGCGCCTACCGGACATAATATGCAGACATGGAAATTTACGGTGCTCACTTCAGCCGAAAGTATAGAAAAGCTTAAAGCTGTTACAGTAGAGACTGCCAAGGCAAATAATGTATATTGTTACGGATTTGAAAATCCTAAATGTCTTATTTTGATATCAAACGATGAAAGAAATCCCTATGGCTGTCAGGATGCGTCGTGCGCGGCTGAAAATATCTTCCTTGCGGCTCATTCATATGGCATAGGCTCTGTATGGCTTAATCCATTGATGACTCTTAGGAATGTTGAACCTGTAAAATCTTTTTTGGATGAATTGAAGGTTCCGGCAAATCATACTGTATGGTGTATGGCGGCACTTGGATATCCGAGCGCAGACGGAGTGATGTTAGCCAAGAAGAAGGATGTAGTTTATTATGCTGATGATGAACATATTTAAGTTTATGTTATGTATGTTCCTTATATTGGGCTGTAATCTGTCCATAGAAGGGCATTTCTGGCCGGATAATATCTTTCCGTATGTATTTCTTGTATTAAACCTGTATATGGTATATAGCGCCAACATAATGCAGGATATTATCAAAATATTTAAAAATCGTAAATCACATGGACCTAAAATATGCATTGCGGTATTTTGGATTTTTTGTGTGTTGCTGCAGGGAGTTATATTTAAACTGCATTTATCTGACAGTGGCGTCATATTTGTCAAATCGGGTATTAAAGCGCTGCTTGCAGGAACTTCTGCAGCCATAATCTTGACCGCTGCATTTGAATGCGTGAAAGAAAATATAGAAAGTATTGATTTCCAAAAAAATATATTTGAAAAATGTGTAAGCTTAATGCTTATGGTTTTGACTGCGCTGTATTTTTATTTTCTAAGGCCCGGAGGGGCAGGACCCGGCCTGTATCCTATTATTCTGACGGCTCTTGTGTATGATGTTAAAACAACGGCTGCCGGGAATAATGTTGAAAACGGCAGTGTCAGGGACGAAAGTAAACGTGTTGACAGGAACAGTGTGATAACAATGTCCGGCGCCGGGGTTCTTGCGCTGTGTGAAACATTCGGATATCTGGCGATGACTTATACGGATTATGACGGCGGTCTTTTCAGATGGCTTGGACTTGCCATATACGGCGTTCTTGTGTGGAATTATGTGTTCTATTATGTATTGACTGCATTATTTTGTCTTTTTGATCGTGTCGGCAGTCTGCCGGCCTTTTCCGAGGAAAAAATGACACAAGTGTCAGAAAAATCAAAAAAGACCGGACTTGGTTTAAATAAGTCAATAATTATATTGGTATTTGCCGCCATTGCCGCAAGGCTTCTTTATTTTATGAACTGGTTTCCCGCTCTGCTCAGCAAGGATACTTATGTGCAGATCAGGCAGGCGCTGGGGTTAGATCCATACAGCAATCATCACCCGTGGCTGCATACCATGTTGATAAAACTTTTTATGAGCATCGGCAGACTGATATTCGGCGGCAATACGGCGGGAGTGGCGTTGACGGCTGTAATGTCGCTTTTGGTTTCGGTATTGCTTGTCTGTATGATACTCAAATATTATCAGGACAAGGTTCCGGTTAAGCTGTGGTGGGTCATGGCGGTTATATTTGTCTTAGAACCCATACACTGTATATATTCGGTAACCATATGGAAAGATGTTTTATTTGCTTATTCAATGCTTGCTTTCTGTTTCCTGTTAATGGTTATGGATGAAGAGTGTAAGAGGTATAAGAAAGTTAAAAGATTTCTGTGGCCTTTATATATAATTGTAAGCTTCTTTTTCTGTTTTTCACGTACAAACGGATTGTATGCATGGATATTTACGCTTCCGTTTCTGTTATGGCATTACAGAAAATCGCTTAAACCCTGGCTTATATCAACCATTATATGTTTTATTCTGATAGGAGGCTATAAAGGACTGGCGCTTCCGTATTTTCAGGTCACGGAACCGGACACGGTCGAGGCGCTTTCGGTACCGCTGCAGCAGATCGCTTTTACGATACGGAACGACGGTGTTTTTTCAGAAAATGACATGCGTGTCATAAATGATATGGTGGATATGGAGGCTATGGGTGAGCATTATAACGCCC
The DNA here is from genome assembly GCA_947631625.1 of uncultured Lachnospiraceae bacterium. Classification (GTDB taxonomy): domain Bacteria; phylum Bacillota; class Clostridia; order Lachnospirales; family Lachnospiraceae; genus UBA3282. The sequence goes on from CANRMA010000004.1 coordinate 141,364, forward strand.
ATATATCAGACCCTGTCAAGAATCTTATAAGAAATACAGGCCATCAGGAGTATATTACGCAGAATATGTCTGATTTTATAAGGATGTATATTTCCGTAGGGCTTAAAAATCCCGCGGATTATATAGTGGCATTTTTAAACCAGTCCAGAGGATACTGGTATCAGAAAATGTCAAATTATATATATTATAAAGAAGGCGTACATGAGTACGCCGGGGAGCTTGGAATTACCGGAACATCGCTTTTTCCGGAAAAAATAAGAGCGGGTTTTGAAGCATTTATGGATAAATACTGTGATATCTGGCATAAATTATGGAGCCTTGCGCTTGATACATATGCAGTATGGATATTGTTCATATATTCGCTTATAAAAAGAAAGAGCTGTTTTTATTTCATGCCGGTTATAGGAGTATTTATAACGCTTGTGATCGCGACTCCGGTCAATGATGAATTCCGCTATGCTTACGGGATATATCTTGTGTTGCCGTTGCTTATTATGAATTGCCTACTCAAGCCTCATGGAAGTAAATTCAACTGATAATATCCTTGTATCGTCATTGCTTCTGTCAAGCTGATTGGGTGTAACGGCGTTAGGGAAAACCATGCGGATCACAAGTTCATTATCTTTAATATGTTTGGAAGGGATTGTTAAAATATTGTCAATCCCTGAATTCTCACCGGCGCAGGTAATGTTTCCCACGTGAGCGCCATTTGCGTAAATTCTTATATTTTGTTCATCATTATAGATCTTATCATATGTAAAATGCAAACTAAGACTGCCCTTTTTATAATCCTGCAGGTCAAAGCAGATGCTAAGCTCATTGCTGGCTGTCGCCGCTCCGTTTTCTTTGTAAAGGCGGTAGTTTAGTTGAGAAATATATTTGTTTTTGCTATCGGTAAAGTCTATGTCGTCACCAAGAGTGTATTGTATGCGGTTTATATTAAAAGGATCCCATGCGACGTATTTATCGAGATTTAAAATTTCGTCAGGAACTATAAGGCGGCAGCAGCTATAGCTGTCGTCCCATTCATCGTCAACGTAATTGCGGTTTCGAATACCTCTGTTTATAGTATGAAGTCTTTCAACATCACTTGAAGACGTAATATCGTAAATGGACGGACCATAGAACGAATAGTCGTCTGTTATTGTTGAAGCCAGTGTTGCATGAAGATTTCTGAAATGTACAGGTGAGGAGTTGTGCTCAAGTTTATGCGATTCTCCCGGCATTTTTATTAAAAACGCAGGATTGCTTTCGGGATTGTCGTCCTCATGACGTCCGTGGTCGCCGGTTATTACGATGGCGCTCTTATCATATATTTTGAGTCTTTTAAGTTCATTTATATAGAGCGTGATCTCTTTTAAGACACCTCTTAACTGTTTTTGCTCGGTTCCCTGTTCTTCATCTATTTTTTCGATATTTTCGTCAAGATTGTATGGCATATGAACTCCATACAGATGATACAGACGGAATGTTTTATCGTAATCTGCGGTAAGGCCGCCCGCAGCCTTAAAGTCCTCGTAGAACTGAAAATTGTCTTTGCGGTAACTGGAATTGTCGCTTATTACCGCCTGTGTTATGTCATCGGTAGAGGTCCAGAAAAATTGTTTGGCAAATTGAGGAGAAAGATAAAAACATACGAGTTTATATAACCGGGAGCCGAATGCGGCGTAGCTGCCAATATGATTTTTTACCGTAATTGTATAGTTATCGGCAATTCCGTCAGTAGAACCTATTATTGATTTATTGTCGGAAAAGAAACGTATATCATAATCGTTTTCATGAAGAAAATTATAAAAGGGGGGGGCGTTTAACCAAACTTCTTCATTGTATTCTTCAATAGGCTGCATGGGATCATATTCGCAGCCTGTCAAAAGTACGGGCATCGCTATCTGTGTTGAAGCGCCGCCGGACACCATATTATCAAAAAATGTAAAGTCATCAAGCTCTCCTTCCGGATATACGTCGGATCGTATATAATCTTCAAGAGCCGATGCCTGCAGGGTATCTATTATAAAAATGATGATATTTTCTTTAGAGCCAACCGAGAACTGGGCGTCTTTGGAGTATCCATGATCAGCTTCTTCAGGCAGTCTTATGGTTACTAACAGTACAATAAGAGAAATAAGCTGCACGCTGCTTAGGAATAATGATATATATTTTATTGTTTTTTCCGCTTTCCCTTTGAAAAATGAGACAAAAATGAAAATTATAAGTATGCAGGCGAGCCAGACGAGGGCGCTGATTTTGTTTTCCGCGGCATATGAAGACCAGTCTATCTGCGTACCGTCAAGAGTTGGAAACTGTGGATTTAAAAAGCTTCTCTGCAAATAAGCTCCCATGGACACTGCAAAAATCAATGCAATATAATAAATAAGGGTTTTTTCGTTTGTAAGGCATAAAGCAGCCACATTGGCCGCAAACCACAAAATAAGAGCCGATGCAAGAATGATCGGGACTATGGAGATGTAGTTGAACAGAAATTCGGATATATTTTCGAGAAAAAGAGAACTCGGTGTATAAATTGCATATGTTACTGTTAAAAGCATACTTGCCGGCAAGAGTCTTTTTATAATGTTAAAAAATATATTTCGGTCGATATTACGTATATTTACAAATGTTAAAACAAACATGACAGCTAAGGCAAGCCCCAGCATAAGCCATTTTATTTTAAAGCCTGTCCCCATATCAAATAAACTGAAATTTTTCATTCCTATAAGCCACAGACCGCCGTATATAAAAAAATTAATACATAAAGTATAAGTAATAAAACATATTATGATTTTCTTCCAATTCGTGTAATTATTCAGTTTGGAGTGTAAAATGCAGCCCAACATCCCCGGCGCTATAAGAATGATCAATTCTATCATTATAAAGAGCTCCCATCAAAATTCATTATGCAATATTATACCACATTATGCCTTAATTGACAAAGATATCCTTAAATTATATAATATTACAATACATTAAGTTTTTATCAAAGTATAAAAGGGGTAATATTTTCATGCAGGCCTATATAGGGATCATTATTCTATGCGCAGTGCCGGGACTGGTATCGTGCATTGTCCATGAAATAAGCAATAAGGAGCGTTCGGGCATTGCTTTGGACAAGTCTTATATAAATCACATTTTAAAAACGGCAGTTTTTTATATATTGATGTTTTATTCCTTTTTATCGGTATTAAAGACAGTGTTGGGCGATGGAGCGCTGACACTGGCCGAAAGTTTTGAAGATGTGTCGGCAAAGACATATCTTCATTATTCGCTGCCGTTAGTCATTGTTTCCATAGCAGCGCCGTATATTTTGAGAAGGCTTCTGAAGGAAAGAGCGGATGATTTTGTATTGATGGCTCTATCGACTACGACAGGGATCGATCTTATCATTCATCTGATCTTTGCGCAGATCGATAATCTTTGGTGCGGCGCAGCTGCGTTGATTGGGATAGTGACAGCGTTTCTCAGTGTATTTTTTAATAAGAAAAAAGTAAGTTATTGTACTTTGGCAACCTTGAAGAAGCGGCTTAAGTTTATGGTCCCGGTAATGTTGTTCTGGGTGGTCTTAATGGTGCTGTACCTTCCGAATGAACTGTATCTTGGAAACGCTAATGATATGGAAGTGCCATACGGAATATTTGTGCGGACTTTATTGATCGGGGCGCTTTTTTATTTTATATTATACACCTTTATCACCGTTTATTTTCTGACCGGAAGGCAGTTCATACTGATGTGCGAGATAGTTTTTTCAATCTCACTTATGTGTCTGCTGCAGAGCATGGTATTAAACGGTAAAATGGATGTGTTGGACGGCAGCAGACAGGAATGGAGTGCGTTGACTACTGCAGTCAATGTAGTTATATGGCTTGCCGCAACTGCGATTATAATAGCATTGCGATATATAACTAAGAAGAATACCGTCAGGATATATTCGATCATTTGTATATATCTTTCGTTGATACAATTGATAACATGGGCTTATCTTGGCTTTAATGCCGATATTAAAAAAGCTGAAAAGAGGTATGAGCTGACGACGGAAGCGAGATTTGATTTGGATTCGGACCATAACGTACTGGTGTTTGTATTGGACTGGTTCGACGGTCAGATCCTGGACAGGATAATTGCCGATGATGAGACTATATTGGAGCCTCTAAAGGATTTTACATGGTATAAAAACGCATCCAGTTCGTATGCGTTTACTGATATGTCCATTCCATACATGCTTACGGGTACTGAATGGGAGTATGATATGTCTGAAACGGAATACAGCGAATATGTTTTCAGTAACCCCAACATGTTGGATGATATCGCTGACAGGAATTATGATATAGGGGTTTATACAGGGAAAAAATATATATCCGAGGGGTTAAGGAATTATGCAAGAAATTTCTCCGACATAACAATGGAAGGATGGAATTATTCCGGCATTGTCAGACAGATGATAAGCTGCGCCAAATATAAGGCGTATCCTTTTGCATTAAAGGGCAGATACTGGTATGCTGACGGAGAGATGGCGCGGTCTGTAAGATATAACACTGTGCATGATGTTACTTATGATGAGCCTTTTAATATGGACCTTAGAAATAATGGTTTGGAAGTAAGAAAATCGGATAAATATGACGGAGCGTTCAGATTTTATCATCTGCATGGCATGCATACGCCTTTTGACCCTGATATGATATCACAGGGAGAATATTGCCTGGGCATTGTCTATGAATATCTTCGTCAGCTTAAGGAAGCAGGTCTGTATGATGAAGCTACCATAATAATCACGGCCGATCATGGCCAGAATTATATTTCTGATAAAGAGAAACTTGACAAATATGATTTCGATGCGGCTTCAAGTCCGATATTGTTTGTTAAAAAGTCAGGACAGCATAATGACCGGTCGCTGCCGACAGAGTCTATGGCGCCGGTTTCGCATACCGAATTTGCCGCTGCTTTGATTGAGGCCGTGGGCGGAGACACATCAAAATACGGGGATGCATTTGAAGATATCCCGGAAGATGCGGATCGCACCAGATATTTTGTATACCGAAGACATGACGACATACCCTATGCAAAATATGCGATCAACGGTTATGTAAGGGACTGGAGTAACTGGACGTTGGTGGAGCATGACTGATCAATCCAATGGACAATCGTAAGCCGGAAATTTAAAAACTGCGGAGCAAGACAGAAATCAGACCCTGCTTAATATAACTAATGCTGATATCGGTAAAAAAGCGGACATCCTAGCCTTCTTCTTTTAAATATTCATAAAGAGAAGGTTTTGACCGGAACGAAACCGACGTAAAATTTATTGGCAAAATTCCGCATTCAATTTGTCAATAACCCGTCAATAAGCCGTCAATAAGCCTCTAAGCGTCTTAATTGACAAAGATATCTTTAAATTATATAATGAACTATATTTATACAGAATACGCAGATTTTGACAACAGTTTTGCAATTGCCTGTATATATAAAAATTAAGAAGCGGTTTACGGCGACGCAATGGAATATGGAAATACGTTCGGCGATATCACTAAGAAGGAAGCGAAACTATGAAAGCATTGATATTAAATTCAGGAATGGGCAGCCGTATGGGTGTGCTTACATCCGAACATCCCAAGTGCATGACGGAGATATCATACAGAGAGACCATTTTAAGCAGACAGCTTAAGATACTTGCGGATTTCGGCATTGACGAGGTAGTCATGACGACGGGGCTTTTTGATGATGTACTTATTAATTACTGCCAAAGCCTTGAACTTCCCATTCATATAACATTCGTAAAAAATCCGTTATATAAAGATACCAACTATATATATTCAATCTATTGCGCAAGGGAGTATTTGGACGACGATATAGTTCTTATGCATGGCGACCTGGTATTTGAAAACGAGGTATTCGACTCTCTTATAAAGAGCGATAAAAGCTGTGTTACGGTCTGCGCTGCCCAGCCTCTTGCAAGCAAGGATTTTAAGGCGGTCATTAAAAACGGGCGTGTAGACAAAGTAGGCATTGAATTTTTTAACGACGCAGTGAATCTGCAGCCTCTTTATATGCTTAAGAGAGATGCCTGGCGGGTATGGCTTGACAATATAATAAAATTCTGCGAAAACGATAACGTAAAATGTTATGCAGAGAATGCTTTTAACGAGGTATCGGATAAATGTGAGATATATCCGCTTGATGTCAGGGAGCTGCTTTGCGCCGAAATCGATGACGCCAATGATCTGGCGGTGGTTTCCGCCAGGGTAAAGGAACTTGAAAGCAGAATAGTATATATGTGCTTTTCAACGGACATGCTTCACAGCGGACATATATCTATCATTAAGAAAGCGGGGAGGCTTGGACGACTCATTATAGGTATATTATCCGACGAAGCGGTGGCAAGCTATAAGAGATTTCCGCTTCTGCCGTTTTCGGAAAGAAAAGCCATGTTTGAAAATATAGCAGGGGTTTATAAAGTAGTAGAGCAGAATACCCTGAGTTATAAAGAAAATATTGAAAAATATAAGCCTGCTTATGTGGTTCATGGCGACGACTGGGTGGAAGGTTTTCAGAAGCCGGTGCGTGACGAGGTGGTATCCATTCTTGCGTCTTACGGCGGCAGACTGGTGGAATATCCGTATTCACATGATCCTAAGTATCAGGCGATAGAGAATCGCGCCCGCGCGGAGCTGTCTCTTCCGGATATGCGTCGCGCAAGGCTGCGCAAGTCTCTTGAGATGAAAGGCTTTGCAACGGCAATGGAGGCGCACAGCGGCATTACGGGGCTTATCGTGGAAAAGACCGTTTCATACAAAAACGGTGAAGCGCATCAGTTCGACGCGATGTGGATAAGCTCTTTATGCGATTCCACAGCGAAAGGAAAGCCCGATATTGAGCTAGTAGATATGACTTCAAGGTTTAGAACCATAGACGATATTATGGAAGTTACTACCAAACCCATAATATTTGACGGAGACACGGGCGGACTTACGGAGCACTTTGTATATACGGTAAGGACGCTTGAGCGTATGGGCGTTTCTATGGTGATCATAGAGGATAAGACAGGGCTTAAGAAAAATTCCCTGTTTGGCACAGAGGTTGAGCAGACTCAGGAAACCATAGAAAATTTCAGCGCAAAGATCGCCGCCGGTAAGAAGGCGCAGAAGACCAAGGATTTTATGATCTGCGCAAGAATTGAGAGCCTTATCTTAAAAAGAGGAATGGAAGACGCTCTCGAACGCGCGTTCGCATTTGCGGCGGCCGGAGCGGATGCGATAATGATACACAGCCGTGAAAAAGAGCCGGATGAGATATTTGAATTTGTGGATAAATTCAGGGAAAAAGACGGCGTCACTCCGATAGTTGTCGTGCCTACTTCTTTTAACAGTGTTACGGAAGAGGAGTTTAAGAAGTGCGGCGTAAACGTTGTTATCTATGCCAACCAGCTTACAAGGGCGGGCTTCCCTGCCATGCAGAAAGCGGCGCTTACTATTCTTGATAATCACAGAGCCAAAGAGTGTGACGATATGTGTATGTCGATCAAGGATATAATTACATTGATACCCGAAGAACTGTAATATGCATAGGTATTTGCGAAACTCTGATTTACGTTATCGGGATTGTACAGATTTAACAAACACCATGCAGGCGCTCTGAGCGCGTCGGCACTTAGCGAGGTATTTTCGAGCTTAGTGCCGCTACTGCGCTCAATGCAGCGAAAGCGTGCCTGCAAGATGTTTGTTAAATCTGTACAATCAATATACATTGAGGGATAGTTTCGCAATTGTCTATGAGAATGTAAATTGTAAGGAGCGTATCGTGGCTGAACAGACTATCATTAAAATATGTGGTGAACATTATAAAAGCAATAACGCTCTCAACATAGCGTCCCAAAGTAATGATGAGGATTTCAGTGATTACGCTGTGCTTGAAACTTATCTTAAAAACAGCGGAGCCCGTAACATCATGTTGGTGTGCGGCTTATCGATAAAATATTTACGTGTTAATGATTTTATCGCGTATTATGAGAAGAAATACGGATCAGACGGGGTAAAGATAATCCGTTTCAGCGATTTTGAGCCTAATCCTTCATATGATTCCGTAGTTAAGGGAGTACGGATCTTTAATGAAGAAAACTGCGATATGATATTTGCCGTCGGCGGCGGAAGCGCAATGGATGTCGCTAAGTGTATAAAACTTTTTGCGTATATGGACGATGGGGAGAATTATCTGAAGCAGAAGATAGCGCCTAATGATATAAAGCTTATTGCCATGCCTACGACGGCCGGAACCGGAAGTGAGGCTACCCGATATGCGGTTATTTATTATAATGGTGAAAAGCAGTCGGTATCGGACTACAGTTGTATACCGGAGGCCGCGGTTATGGATGTTTCCGCGCTTAAGTCGCTTCCGCCGTATCAGAAAAAGGCAACTATGTCAGACGCCCTGTGCCATGCGATAGAGTCTTTCTGGTCGGTAAATTCAACGCAGCAGAGCAAGGCATATTCAAAAGAGGCAATTAAGCTTATAATGGATAACGGCAACGCTTATCTTAATAACGACGAAGAAGGCAGCGCCGGGATGTTGGAAGCTTCATATATGGCGGGAAAAGCCATAAATATAACGCAGACCACGGCTGGTCATGCGATGTGCTATAAACTTACTACAATGTATGGCATATCTCATGGTCACGCCTGTGCGCTGTGTGTAGCCGCGCTGTGGAAGTATATGGTCGAAAATACGGACAAGTGCATTGACTCAAGGGGTCAATCGTATCTGGAGACCATGTTTAAAGAGTTGGCGCAGATATTTGGTTGTGACGACAGTATGGATGCGGCGCTTTTTTATCAGAATTTTCTGGACGGGTTGGAATTCGATGTGCCGATTCCCTCATCGGAAGATGATTTTGCGATATTGAAAAATTCGGTCAATCCCGTACGTCTTAAAAATAATCCGGTAAAACTTACGCCGGAAACGATCGATATGCTGTACCATCAGATATTGCGTCGACGGATATAAATATAAAGTAAATAAGATAAAAGAAGCGATTTATGACAGAGTAAGCGGGAAAGGCAGGCATTTTTAAATGACGGTGGAAAAATTAGTTGAAATTATCGACTCGGATTTTTATACGGGAGTTCCTGATTCACAGCTTAAGGCATTGTGCAATTATCTTATGAATGTCTATGGCATCGATCCCCTGCATCATGTGATCGCGGCGAATGAAGGAAACTGTGCGGCGTTGGCGGCAGGTTATCATCTGGCTACAGGTAAGATCCCCGTGGTATATATGCAGAACAGCGGAGAGGGTAACATAATTAATCCGCTTGCTTCTCTTTTGAATAAAGAGGTATATGCGATCCCGATGATATTTATTGTGGGTTGGCGAGGAGAGCCCGGGGCGCATGACGAGCCGCAGCATATTTATCAGGGTAAAGTTACGTTAAAGCTCCTGGAAGATATGGATGTTGAAGCATTTGTAATAGACAAAGAGACGACAAATGAACAGGTTGAGAAAGCCATGAAAGAGTTCAGGCCGCTTTTAAAAGAGGGTAAGGACGTCGCTTTTGTCATTAAAAAAGGCGCGCTCTCTTATGATGAAAAGGTTGAATATAAGAATGACAATAAACTTAACCGCGAAGAAATAATAAGGCATATAGTAAAATATACGGGAAAGGATCCGGTAATTTCCACGACAGGCAAAGCCAGCCGGGAGCTTTTTGAGATACGAGAGGACGGCGGGCAGGGACATGAGTATGATTTCCTTACCGTAGGTTCTATGGGACATGCCTCTTCCATAGCGCTCGGAGTTGCGCTTAACAGGCCGGATAAAAAGGTCTGGTGCATAGACGGTGACGGAGCGGCGTTAATGCATATGGGAGCGATGGCGTTAGTTGGCGCTAACTCACCCGAAAACATGGTTCATATAGTGATAAATAACAGTGCGCATGAAACGGTGGGAGGAATGCCGACCGTGGCAGGCCGGATAGAACTTACCGGGATCGCAGTAGCCTGCGGTTATCCGTATGCAGTGTGCGTGGACAGTTATGATATGCTTGATAAGGAACTGGAAGCCGCCGCAGAACGCAAGACATTAAGTTTTATTGAGGTAAAATGCGGAATAGGCGCAAGGGACGATCTTGGAAGGCCGACAACGACTCCGATCGAAAATAAAGATAATTTTATGAAACTTTTAAAAGATCAAATTATATAAATATGGCGCTGGCGCAAAGGTTTAAGACGGGTAAAATATATGGAATATGTAGCTAAAGTTTTTGGTATTATATTATCTGTAAGTTATAAACTGGGATTGGGTAATTACATTCTTGCAATCGTAATATTTACGGCGTTGTCTAAGGTGATACTGCTTCCCGTAAGTATCTGGACACAGAAGAACAGTATTAAAATGGTAAAGATACAGCCCGGGCTGAATATGATCAAGGTCAGGTATTTCGGGGACCGTGAAAGAATAGCGGATGAAACCACCGCCCTTTATAAGCAGGAAAAATACAATCCATTCGCGGGTATTTTTCCCATGATAATACAGATAATAATATTGCTTGGGATAATTGAAGTCGTAAGGCATCCGGAGTATGCGGGGCTTAGCGAAAGCAGTATGGTGACCGGGGGAATTTTGTTTTATCTGCAGCCGTGCGCTGTGGGCGGTTTTTATCTGTTAATGCCGCTTCTGGCAGGGTTATCTGCATTGATACTTAGTCTGGCGCAGAATCATATGAACCCGCTGCAGTCGGAGCAGACAGGGATGAGTCAGCTTGGAACCGCCGCGTTTTCCATTATAATATCACTGGTGCTTGGTCTGTTTGTTCCGGCGGGCGTAGGACTTTATTGGATATGCAGTAATTTGTTGACGATATTACAACAGTTTATACTTAATCATATTATCGATCCTCATAAGTATATAGACCATGAAGCTATGGAAGAAAGCCGCAGACAGTTAAACGAGCTTCAGAATTTAGGCGGTTCGCATGGAAAAAGAGGCAGAAATCCTTACGCCGCCAAGGAAAAGGCCGATTACAAACGATTTTTCAACGTTGCCAATAAGCACATTGTTTTTTATTCCGAGAATAACGGCTTTTACAAATATTTTGAAAAAGTAATCGATTATCTGCTGCAGCATACCAATCTGGTCATACATTATGTGACAAGCGATCCTAAAGATAATATTTTTGAGATGGAAAAGACCAATAACAGGATACGCGGTTATTATATAGGCGAGAAGCGGCTTATAACGCTTATGATGAAAATGGATGCGGATATGGTGGTTATGACCATGTCGGATCTGGAAAACTATCATATTAAGAGAAGTTATGTGAAAAAAGATGTTGAGTATGTCTATATATTCCACTATCCGCTCAGTACACATATGGTACTCCATACGGGCGCTCTGGATCATTATGATACCATACTCTGTGTGGGAGAGTTTCAGATACCTGAAATACGTAAGCAGGAAGAGCTTGCGCGCGCGCCCGAAAAGAAACTTATACTTGCCGGTTACGGCCAGTTGGAAAAGTTAAAAGACCAGTATGACGCAATGGAGAAAACAGTAAGAAGCAGGAGAAAAATTCTGGTTGCGCCCTCATGGCAGGAAGACAATATCCTGGATTCATGCATAGACAGTCTGCTTTCCGAGCTTTTGGGGAAAGGCGCGGATATATATGTGCGTCCGCATCCCGAATATGTAAAGAGATACGGAAACAGGATGGACGCCATTGTACAGCGGTATAAGGATTACGCCGGGGACGATCTTCATTTTGAACTTGATTTTACCGCCAACACTTCCATATTTGATTCGGACGTCGTTATTACGGACTGGTCAGGAACCGCCTATGAATTTGCATTTGTAACGGGCAAGCCGGCTGTATTTGTGGACACTAAGATGAAGGTCAATAATCCGCAGTATGAGAAGCTTGGCATAGAGCCTCTTGAGATCGCGCTCAGGGACAAGGTTGGCATTAGGCTTGATCCTAAGAATCTTGCGGGCGCTTATGATAAGATAACCCGACTTTTTGATAAGCAGGAAGAATATATTAAGAAAAATATAGAATTGCGCGACAGATATATTTACAATTTCGGACACAGCGGAGAGACCGGAGGAAAATATATTATTGACAGTTTGAAAAAAATGTCAGAAAATAGAAAAAAAGAAAATAATTAACCGGTTGTTTACTTTTAACATTACAGGAGGGATAAAAATGCTTTTGTATATCGATCCGTCAGTTACAACCTTTATAATCGAAGCGGTCGTAGGTATAGTTATAGCAGGAGGCGCAGTTGTATCGGTAGCTTTCCGCAAGGCTAAGAAGAAGATCAATAAAGCGTTGAATATTGATGAGAACAGTAAAAAAGAAGTTGAAGACGAAATAGAAGAGATTTAGTTTAAGGCCCTATTTTAAAAGATAGGGCTGTTTTACTTATGATATACCGGGGTGGTTTTATGGAAATCATTATCTGTCTGCTGCCGGGAATGATCGCGGCGTTTTTTCATTGCAGTTTAAATAAAAATCTCAATATGAAAAATATACTTATCAGCGCGGCATGCTATGTCTTATGTATAAATCTCATAATACGTTCCGGTCTGTTTATTATAGGAATGAGACATTTCAGCCTGTATGAAATGTCGGGTCATTTTAAGCTTAATTGGTTTATACTGGGGGTTGCGTTGGCGGTTATCATAGTTATTGCTTTTTATAATCTGCGCAGGATATCCTTAAAAATATGCGTTGATATCTTAAAGCGTGTGACGCCCATAGTGATACTTTTTATAATAACATATGCTATTTTTACACCCAGTTCTCTCTTCCTGGAAAATATAGACGAGTTTTCCATTGGTTATATATCCATAGCGCCTGTTATATTGTGTGTGGCAGCAGCGCTGTGTGTACTTATGCTTGTCGTGGCGTTATTATTTACAAACGGACAAAATACTAAGTATTATATTGCTTTTATATTCGCATTTTCAATAGGCATTTATATTCAGGGCAATTTCCTTAATCCCCATTTTCCTTCACTGGACGGAACGGAGATAGACTGGTCATTATATGCTGCGGAGGGAATAAGAAGCGCGGTATGTTGGGCGGCATGTTTGGTAAGCTGTATTGCGGCGGTTATTATTTTTAAGCAAAAAGCGGAAAAGATTATGAGGTATGTTTCGTATTTTTTAAGCGCGGTTCAGCTTATATCTTTGGTTGTAATGGTAATCACCATGAGATTGCCGGAAAATTTTCGGTATGGTTTTTCCGTAGACGGTGAATTTACCATAGGAAACGGCGATAATGTGGTTGTTTTTATAATAGATACGCTGCAGTCGTCGGTTTTGGAGGAATATCTCGCCTCAGACGATTATCCGGCGGGTGTTCTGGATGATTTCACATGTTATGATAATGCCGTTGCAGGGGGGGGCGCCTACTCAGATAGCAGTGCCGTTGCTTCTTACCGGCGTTGAATATGATCCAATGCAGCCCGTTGAAGATTATCAGGAAGAAAAGTGGGAGGATACTGCATTTTATGATGATATGAAGGCACTTGGCTATGATATACGTTTTTTTACAAATTTAAGAACGGTTAAAGATATACCGGAGGGTATTGCGGGTAATTACGAAGAAGTCAAAGAAAGTTCCATAGGTGATACTGTTGAATTCGGCAGTTTGTTATATAAACTGGTGAATTTTTATCTGTTGCCGCAGTTTGTTAAGGAGCCTTTTCTTATCTCAACGGATGAGATGCTTGAAACAATAAATTATTCAAATTATGCATACAGTAATAATAATGTACAATTTTATAAGGATATGAAAGCGGCGGGGAAGCTTAAACCGTCCTGTGATAAAGCGTTTCGTCTGTATCATATGCGGGGAGTTCACAGACCGTTTAATTCCAATGAAGAGCTTGAGGCGGTAGAGTATGGTTCCGTTACTGAAATGCAGCAGTTTACAGGACTTATGAAGGCAATGTATCGTTATATTGATGAGATGAAGCAGATTGGAGCATATGAGTCTTCTACGATCATAATATTGGGCGATCATGGCCGACATGAAATAAATAATACGGAAAGCCATCCGGCGGTTTTGATAAAACAGCCTTATGAAAAACATGCTCTTGCATACAGCTCTGCGCCGATCCATTTCAGAAACATATATGCAACTATGGCCAAGGGTATTATGGAAGATTATTCATCATATGGTCCTGCCGTTGATGATATTACGGACGAAAGTGACGTCGAAAGACTGCATACCATAGACGGCAGTATCAGGGAGAGAAACTATGTTGACGACGACTGGGATGCCTCAAATGAATATTGTCGTCTGATCGTACCGTATGATCAGGATGATGCAGACAGTTATCAGGTTTGGAATCCTTATGAGATAAACCGTATCGATTATGTTCCCGGAGAAAAGATAGATTTCACCGATAAGGATAATAAGTATAATGCAGATATAAGCCATCGTCTGTATAAGGAAGACGGCAAGGGGGCCGTTGCAAGCAATGAACTCAGTATCTGCTTTTGCATTAATGATCTTAAAAGAAAAGACCTGAATTTTCATTATACATATTCCAATGTGTATAATGATAAACAGGATATAAGGATTTATGCAAACGGAAATAAGATAGGGACGGTTACATGCACAAATGAAAATTCAGGGATTGATAATATTTTAACAATCCCTGAAGATGTCATGGACGACGGACAGTTGGTTCTGCGCATGGTATTTCCCAATGCCGTTACGCCGGCGCAGCTTGATGAAGATAATGCCGATACCAGAGTATTATCCGTCGAATTTGAATCAATGATGCTTGAATGAACAGGGGGGAGCGTTTTATCACCAACTGAACAGCTTACCCTTGATCTTAAAGCTTATCTTTTTGCTTCCGCCGCAGTTTGCCGCGCAGCCTCTTATTATGACCGTGGCCTTGCCTTTGCTGCAGTTTCCGCTATATGTGTCTTCGTCTATTATATAATCGTTTCCTAATACAAGCTTCGCGCCGTTTAATGTGACACTAATGTCATTTTCTGAAAGCGTTACGGCGTTACCGCTATTATATGTCATTGTGTCAACTTTAACCTTAGCCTTTGAGATATCGGCAGCTACAATGCGGTATACGGCCGATCTGAAAGCGGTTTCGTTTTCGCCATTGCCTTTATATGGACCCATGCCGTATGCGGTGACACGTATTGCGGTTCCTGTGGAGGGAATGTCGTCTTCGCCGACTGCTTCGCCTGCAGACCTTGTAATGTGCCCGCCTCCGACAATTTCCGCATCAGTATCATCGACGTAGGTATATTTCAAAGCTTTGTCATAATCCTTTCCCGCCTGAAGTTTTTTACCGTTGATATCCGTTAGCGATATCTTGGTTTTGAATGAACCTTTCTTTTGCTTATATACCACATCGGATGCAGTCATTGTAACTTTTGCGCCGGCGTCTGAGAGGGGAGCGGGGGTGATTTTAAAGCTGCCGGACAGCTTGCCCTTGTAGAGTCCTTTGCCGGTGATCGTTATTGTGGGCAGTTTGTTTTCTGAAGTACCTGTGGAGGTAATCTGATCGTTGTTCTTATATTTTACGGTAAAATCCCTGTCTGCAATAAGATATACGGCGGGATCGCTTCCGTTGGCAGGCTCGTTTTGCCGGGTATATTTAATGGAGCTGATGACCGGTCGGGCTCCGCCTTTTACATACGGAGTGGTAATATCTTCAAGTCTGTCCGCGGTCAATATATCCGAAGCGGAATCTTCCGCGCGGTATTCTATCGTGATATTTTTCCCGTTCAGGCTGCTTAAGTCGAACGCAGTTATCTTGTATGTTTTCTTTTTGGTTCCGGTATATTTGTTTATGCCTTTTACGATAACAGTAGCGCTGCCTGCCCTATCTGTG
Organism: uncultured Lachnospiraceae bacterium; assembly: GCA_947631625.1. Taxonomy (GTDB): domain Bacteria; phylum Bacillota; class Clostridia; order Lachnospirales; family Lachnospiraceae; genus UBA3282. The sequence goes on from CANRMA010000004.1 coordinate 157,216, forward strand.
CGCTTGTATTCAAGGACGTAGTCGCCTGTCCTGCCATCGTCGGGGCTTGGCGTAAGCGTAACGCCGTTTAGGGTAACCGATATATTTTCCTGCAAAACGTCGCTGACCGCGCCGTTATAAGTTTTGGGCAAAACTCCGGATATCGAGGCCTTATTTATGGAAACCGCGGCTATCTTATATGTGATGCTCTTGCTGCCGCTGTATAAAGTTTCGTCGTTGTCCGCAGCGGTTATTATCGCAGAAGCGGTACCGGTTTTGAAATTATTTTTATACGACACAACGTAGTCGCCGCTTGCCCCGCCGTCCGTGCTTTGTATGAGCGTTTTGCCCTTGTATGTGACCGTAAGAGGCGTTTCGGGTTCTATGCCTTTTCCGGCTGCTGTATCGATTTTATCAGGATCATAGGCCTGAGTCGGGATTTTGGCTATTTTTACCTTGCTTAGAGGTATCTTGTCCGTTATTGTTTCATAAACGGTAACAGTTCCGCTGTATCCGTTACAGCCGGTAACGATGATGGAATATGTCCCTTTGTTCCGGTAAGCTCCGCGGTCAGTCTGCGGATATGTAAGTTTGTAATCGGTGTTTTTAATAAGCTTCTTACCGTTTCTATAAATGGCCGGACTGCCTTTAATGCTTTTTCCCGTATGAGCGGAGGTGATATTGTCGTAAGTGATATCCGCATCCGTCAGCGCCTTTGGTACTATATTGAAAGTTATTGTCTGTGCGCCTTCATAGTTTCCCCTGCCTTTTATTATGACCGTCGGGGGATTTGCCGAGTCGGATGAAGCGGCTTTTTTATTATTTTTGTAAGATACCGTGTAGTCTTTGTTTTTAATAAGCGGCGAGGGCTGTGAGCCTGTATTGATATCATAAACTGTAATTTCAGGCTTTATTGCGCTTCCGGTGTAGGTTTGGTCGCCTATGGGAATGGTATAAAAACCCTGCCCCGGTTTGGCGAAATAAGGATATACTATTGTTTCTTTTTGATATATATGCGTATTATATTCAAATGCTTTACCTGTGCCGTCCGGTCCTGTGTACCAGCCAATGAAGCCGGGAGTATTAGTGTTTTCATCAGGGAAGTCTTCCTCTTTTATGGCTTGCGCGTAAGATACCGTTAAAGTTTTAACCGGTGTTTTGTTGTCTTTATCCATAAAAGTCACAGTGCAGTTTTCTACCGTAACTTTATGGCTCGCGCTGTAGCCGCCTATGGTTGCGGTTATTTCAGCGCTTCCGGCGCTTACGCCAAGAATGCTGCCCGTTTTTTGGGCAACATTTATGACACTTGTGTCAGAACTTTTCCACAGCACGGTAGTGTCGGAAGTGGTATCCTTGGGAAAATATTCCGCATAAAGATTGAGCCGCTGTCCTGTAAGTATGGTGTCCGGATTGTTTTCGGAAGAGAATTCTATCTTATAAACGGGGGCGATGACCGTTACCTTACATTTGGCTGTCAGGCCGCCTGCTTTGGAGGCTTTGGCCGTAATTGTGGTCTCGCCTGCATTTACTGCGGTTATGACGCCGTTTTTATCAACGGTTGCCACTTTTTTATTGGAAGATGTCCACGTTATGGTCTTATCGTCAGTCGTGTCTTCCGGTTCATAGATAACTGTTAAGGCGGCGGTGGAAATATTACTGCTTAAAGCTTCTTCATCAAGGTTATTTGTGTCGTCAACGACAGTATCAGGTCTGCGAAGGGTCATGCTTTCTTTGTCCAAAGAAATATTTATAAGAGGATTTGAAACCGTAACCCGGCAGATAACCTCCTGTTCATCGTAAGAAGCGGTTACGGAGGCGGTTCCGGAATCAACTGCGGTCACCAAACCTGACACTACTGTCACAATTTTTTCATCGCTGCTTTTCCAAGTGACTTTGTCTCCGTCTATATCCGTGCCGTTCACCGAAGCGGTAAGCTGAAAGGTTTCATTTTTATTTAGTTGGAGCGCGCTTTTGTTAAGTTTAAGTCCTGACATATTGGCATATACCGGGATCTTAAACACGAAAGCTGAATTAAGACTGCCTGCGCCTTCATACATTTTTTTGGTGGAAGTCGATTCACTTGCGGGAGCCTGAATATTCTGCATGTACTGATGATTGTAGAGACCGTAAGGCGAACCGGAATCTACATTGAACTTCTGCAGATAAGGCGTATCCTGTCCTTTTAATATGTAATTGTTGCCGATAGTGGCGGCGCCGCCCTCCAGTGATTTGTATCTTGTATTCCAACCTTGTTTTTTGGCGTATTCCAGACCGCTTTTTATGACGGCTTCCGTTGTTCCGCCATTGGCGGATACATTGAAATAATTATAGAAACCTTCGTACCCCGGATAGGTACCGGAGATAAGGCCGGAGGTCCCTTTGCCTTGTTCCTGATATACGCGGGAAGCCAGATGGATAGGGCTTAATTTCCTCGAAGAGCCTATTTCATAAAAGGCCTGGGCATAGGTTCTGTTTTTTTCATCATCAGGAATCGCGCCTTTCATAAAAGTTGAATTAAGGAAATTCTGTATGGCGTCAACGGTGTGATAGGATGAATTAAAGGTAAGCTGCTCAAACTGGAAGATATAGCTCTCGGTTAAAAAATTGCGGGGGTCCATATAATAGGCTACGGCGTCTTTGGAAGCATAATACCAACCGCTTGTCGTAGGGCAGGATTCCCCTACCCAGCCTTTACTGACATTACTGTCAGTTTTTTGGATAAGGCTCCTGTCACCCATTTCGCTGTTTACGGCCGTCTCAAAGTTTAACTTCGTGTTCAGGGGTACGAAGACCCAGTTGGGGTGGGCTGCCTTTAATTTTGTCAGCGCTGCCTGATAGCCTGCAGGAAATTTGCCAACATCTTCGTAGGAAGAGGTATAAACTGTCATTCCGCCTGCATTGAACTTGTTTATAATGTTGTTGTCCGCAAGTTTACGCAGGTATGTTGCGTCCCAGTTCAGCCAGTCTTCGTCTGAATATGCCAGATATTTCTGTTCAATATAGCCTTCTTTTAAAACATCGCCGGTCCAAAATGCTGCTTTAAACCAGATATTATCCTGTGTGATGGTAACGCTTCTCAGATATACCGTATGGCCGCTTTCAAGAGAAGCGATAATGCTGCTGTTCTTATCCGCGGCTGAATGTACGTCGTATGCGTCGGTCAGGTATATGAGCGCCATAACGTCCTTGGATGAAACCATATCCTCAAACGCCTTTTCGGCGGACGCGATATCGTCGGAATTCATACTGTCCGACGGTTCGGCAATGTTGTTATCTGAAACGGAGCCGTCGTCTGTGTTTGTAATGTCCTCACTAGAAACAGCGACATTATCGTCAGACTGTTCGACTTCATTATCGGTATCTGCAAGTGAACCGTCAGAATTGCTGTTGCCGTAAGTTGTATCAGAGCCGCTGCTGTCTGCGCTGCCGCCAACATCGCCGTCTGTGTCGAAGTTGGTATTTTCCGGTTCTGCCGTGGTTTCAGTCTGCGTATCCGTGTCTTCTTTGACAATAATATCAGGCTGTGAAGCCAGGATATCGATGCAGGATGCTTCAAAAAGCATACTGAATATGAGAAGACCTGTGATCGCTCTTTGTAAAATGCGAGTATTGGTTTTGGACAGTAGTTTTTTCATATTTTTCCCCCTGTTATGTACGTATTTTATTTATTATAAAACATTGTATGAAAAGCTCATACTTACTGTAGCACATTTTGCAATAAAATTCATTGGAGAATATTACAATTTAATAATAAAATAAGAATTATTAAAAACAGAAAATTATATTGGGAAATGAAAATTGTCTTTTGATGACAATTATTTCATTTCATCCTGGGAATTCAGAAAGTTTACGAATTGGGTAAGACTTTTTCTTTTTTCCTCGTCCAGTTTTTGGATATTGTATACCATTTCATGGAGCGATATGCCGTCCAGATAATCCTGTGAAAGATTGGTATGTCCTGTATAGGGTACATTGATACTGAGCAGATAATCTGTACTGACTTGGTACAAGTGAGATAATTTTACAATGTGATGAAGGGGAATTTCCCTTAAACCCAACTCATAATTGGAGTAGGTCTGTTGGGTGGTGCCAAGGTATTTTGCAATATATTCCTGCCTGTAATTATGGAGTTCCCGTAGTTCTTTTAAAAGTTCATGTGTCTTTTTCATATTACACCTCGTTATGTTGTAAAATTAAAATAACACACAACGATATAAAAACAAGCATTCACAACATATTCATGTTGATTTGTTTAAAATACAACAAAATTATGGATTTTCAGAGTCGTGGTGAAGAAAACGTATATATTTGATCAAGTCTTTTCGGTCTTCTTCGTTAAGAGTTTGTATATCATAAACAATATCGTGTAAAGTAATATTGCCTACATATGCGGCATTCATATCAAGACTCCCAAGATAAGAGGAATCCGAGCTTAACAGATAGTCTGTGCTGACTTTATAAAATTTGGCAAGTTTCCGGACTGCTTCAATGGGGATCTCACGACGTCCGTTTTCATAATTGGAATATGTTTGTTGTGATATGCCAAGATAATTAGCAATGGTTTCCTGTTTAATATCGTGGTCTTCTCTTAAATCTCTCAAAATAGCATTAAGTGTCTTCATAATTATAACCTTTTCCGATATATTATCATATCCGTTGTTACAGATATTAGCACACAACAAAATGTTGTTTGATGAATTACTGCTATTTGTAATAAAATATAAATGGCTACAATACAATGTTGTAAATAGAAAATTGCGACAACTAATGTTATAGAATAAAATAAATAGGTAGAGTATTTAAGTGATAATATATTATGGAATAACTGCCGATTTATTCAATGTAGCCGAAGTACACTATTTTTTAAGAGGATGAAGGATATGCTTTATACAGGTGAAGAATTATTATGGATAGCAATATGCGATGACGAAAGAAAAAGCGTAAGGGAAATAAGAGAAATTCTGATGGAAGGTGAACTGGAACCGGGTGATTTCAAAATCTCCAGTTTTTCATCGGGGAGAGAATTGCTTAATGCAAGTGTAAGCAGATATAACCTGCTTATATTGGACATGATGTTCCCGGGTGAAAACGGCAGGGATATAGCCAGAGAATACAGAAAGAAGAACAAAGACGGTCTTATTGTATTCTGTACCGACAAAGCGAACCCCATACCTGAAGACTTTAATTTTCTGCCTTATCGTTATATGCGCAAAGACCGTATAAGGCAGCTGAGAAGCGGTCTGCTTGAAACTGTGGAAGAAATGTACAGACGAAAGGCTAAAAAACGGATACCTTTTACGAATGGCAAATCTGTGGTGCTTATCGAAGCTGACAAAATCCTTTATATGGAGATAGCCAAAACCGGAAGCACTGTATTTTATTATGACAGGGATAATATTGTAAGTCAGATAAGAGTTAAAGAAAAGCTTAAAGATTTATACCCGAAAATGGCCGTGTTTGGTTTTGAATTTTCGCATAACAGCTATCTGGTAAACTGTCATTATCTTAAACAATGGAATAACAATGAACTGGAGCTGATTGACGGCACACGTTTAAGTATTAGCCGCGCAAGGAAAAATAAATTCAGGGAAGTGTGCATAAGATATATTTCATAAAATGTTTACGAAATGAGAAATGCAGTATGAAAACAATTCTTATTGTAGAAGATAACTTAAGAAGCAGGGAAATGCTGATCAAAATAATAAAAAGCATAAGGGATGATGTGGATATAAAAGAAGCTTCAAGCCTTGAAGAAGCGTCTGTTCTGGTATTTAAGAACAATATAGATTTGTTTATTCTTGATATTATTCTGAATTCTTCAAATCCGTCAGACGTATCAGGCATACGCTTTGCTGAATACATAAGGACTTTTGAGAAATATAAATATTCACCGATCATATTCATAACAGCCTTGGAAGATCCTGAATTACATGCATACAGTGAACTGCATTGCTATTATTATGTGGAAAAGCCGTATGATGCCGATAAAGTGGCAAGTGTTGTCGCGGAAGCTCTGGAAATGCCAAGGCTCGACAAAGTTACGCATAAGGTTTTCTTTAGATGCAATGGAGTTTTGTACAAGAAAGAGATATCCGACATTATTTATATCGAAAATACCAGAGCCAGGCAGAGCGTATACTGTGTAAACGGTGATCTGAAACTGCCATATAAGCCTATGAAAGTAATTTTGGAAGAACTTAATTCGGACAAGTTCGTCCAGTGCAGCAGATATCATATCGTTAATGTGGATTATATTGATAAAATAGATACGGTCAATCGATATATTCAGCTTAAAGGAGTAAAAGAGGAAATTGAGATAGGAAATACGTTCAAGAAAAAGTTTCTTAAATGTGTTATGGAACAGATAAAGATTATAAAGTAATAAGATGGAAACTGTGGTATCTTGATCGTTGGGGTGCGGCAGTTTTTATTTTGAGACGCATATGAATGTAGAGCATTATTTGATAATAAGGAAAATGTTGAGTTAAGCTGACTAAAAATAAATTTTACATAATGATGAAGAAGACATTTTAAATACTATAATTATTAGGAAGGATAGCTATGATGATTAGGAATATTATTGTACTTATAGAATTGCTTGAATATTTCTATTGTATAGCCCGATTATTCGGTAAAAAGTTAAGAATCAATATATATGTAGTTATATTATCTATTTTAGATATGTTTTTAATGACAGCTATAAATCATTATAAATTTCCAATGTATTTTACTTTTATATTAGACATATGTATTTTTATATATACTTTGTTGTATTATGAAGAGGGAATTAAGCGGTCATTAATAAACCTGTTTTTAACTACAGTAATAGTAGCAGTTTCACAATTATTGTCATTTATGCCTATTTATTTGATTTTTTATAAACAGTATGGAAAGATTAATATAAATGAATTGTTGATTATAATATTAAGTTTAATAATAATTGTTATTTTTAGTTATATAATAAATTTTCGTAGAATTTTAGACTTTTTTATTAAAAGAAATAGCATAGTTATAGAAATATATATATTCGCAATACTATCAATGGGTATAAATATTTATAAAATGAAAGATACAAGCAAAATATATGGTGAAGATTATATTCAAATTGTATTATTTTTCTTTATATTTGTATTTATGATTTATGAGTGGCAGAAATCCAGAATGGATGCGGAAAAGAGAAAGGCACAGTTGGATATGAATACTCTCTATTATGGAGCGTATGATCAGCTGATCATGCTTATCAGGGAAAGACAGCATGATATGAAAAATCATATAAATACTATTCTGAGCATGGTATATACAACTAATGATTATGATGAGCTTGTATCGAAGCAGACAGAATATTGCAGACAAGTACTGGACAGAAATGAAGGGGCCAAACTGGTCCTGACGATAGAAAATCCGCTTATTGCAGGATTTTTATACAGCAAGATACAGGAAGCCGAAAAGAAGGGTATAAAGATAGATTATGAAGTAAATATTAAAAAGAACGCAACAGCGCTTCCCGAATACGAACTTGTGGAAATGGCAGGCATACTTATAGATAACGCAATTGAAGCCTTATCTGTAGAAAATCCTGAGTCGGATGCGGATAAAATTTTGAAGGTCATATATGTATCAATGAAAGAAAATGAGACTAACACAGAGATAGTCGTGGCAAATACAAGTGATTACTATGAAGGCGACGTTACAGAGTATTTCTTTGAACCCGGTTACAGCAGTAAAGGAAAAGGCAGGGGAATAGGTCTGGCTAAGTTAAAACGCATGGTACATGAAAGAATGGGCGAGATTATAGTCAGTAATGAAGAATATAATAATACAAATTACCTGCAATTCTGTATAATTATTCCTATAAAGAAAAATAGGAAAAGCAATAAGGAAAGTTTCGTTAGTGATAAATAATATGTTATATAAATTTGTCTGAGGACTTTATAAAAGTCCGGAAATATGATATTATATATACACAATGATAAGAGGAGTGTTTAATGGAAAATACAAAAGTGCAATGGCATCCGGGTTTTGTTGCTGCGATGAATCTAGAATTTACGGAAAACAGGGGTGATTTAATATTTGAGAAAGAGTACAATCTCAATACGAAACCTTTGGAAATTGATCTTCTTGTAATTAAGAAAAATTCTGATATTAGAATAGACAATGAAATTGGCAGGATATTCCGGGGTCATAACATATTGGAATATAAATCTCCGGAAGATCATCTGGATATTGATACCTTTTATAAAACCGGCGCTTATGCGGGATTGTATAAATCTTACGGAAAGACATTGGACTCGATTAAGGCAGATGATGTAACGGTATCAATGGTGCGTGAGATTAAACCGGAAGGTCTGTTCGGGTATTTTACAGAACATGGATATGCGATCACAAACCCTTATCAAGGTATATATTATGTAAATAATAATGTCCTGTTTCCCACACAGATCGTGGTGACCGGAGAACTTAACAGGAGAGGGCACATATGGTTACGATCTTTGTCTGAGAAATTAGGAGAACAGGATATAAAGGATCTTATTGAAAAAATAAGAGGGTTAAAACAAAAGCAGGATAGGGAGATGGCAGATTCTGTTTTTGAAGTAAGCGTAAGATCTAATGAGCAGATTGTAAAAAATATGTTGGGAGATGACGGTATGAGTAAAGAATTACTTGAGATTATGAAGCCTATAATAGAACCCATGATGATCAAATTGAAGAATGAAAGTATGCAGCAAGGGATGCAGCAGGGGATGCAGCAGGGATTGCAGCAGGGGGTTGAGAAAACAATAAATATAATGAGAAGCTTAGGCTGCGATGACAGTCAGATTGAAAATGCCATTATGGAGCAGTATGAACTGTCTGCGGATGTTGTAAAAGGTTACATGTTTAGTTGAAGTTTATAAATGATAATAAAATAAAAATCCCGGAGATCGCGTATCTTCCGGGATTTTTATCTTAATCTTCTGTAGGAAATTCAGGTTCTCCAAATAGGCACAAACAAGCCCCACCTATACGATATATAAGTGAAAATGCCAAACAAGCGCTGCACAAATTACCTACATTTCTTCTAAGCCAATTTTTCATTGCATTTCACCTCCTTTAAAAGTTTTGTTATAGATAATTGGATCGTATGTAATACAACCGTCCAAAAACTAACGATAAGATAAGCGCTATCCTGAAAAATAAAAATAAGGGATGCGACTATAAATACAACCTGAAAACTCTGTATTTTGGCTTTTTTAATAACGGACTCTTCGGCGGCGTCCCTGTTTTTCAGCGAAGTCGGCCCAATCATGTAATCAACTATGGCGCATATCATTAATACAGGGTAGATCATAAGCGGATGAATATTAAACAGCGCCGGTAATATGTTTATTACGCTGTAAAAATATATAAATGAAACCAGAAGGCAGCTCCAGTATCTGTTAAAGTGCAAGCCGCCATTTTTTGTCCTTAGAAGAAACATGGGAACGGCTGCAAAAAGAAATTCGATAAATTGACCTGAGATATAGAAATAAACCATAAATATGATGAATTTGCTAACGTCGTAAAAAATAGCTGTCAACGTAAATTTAATAAGTTTCATCTGGTAATCACTATACCCATATTCCAACTGCACTCTGTTATAAATAGATTCCATACTTTTCATTGCCTGACCGCCTTCATGTCAATTTACGTTTCTATTGTATATAAAAAGTTTTAAATCTGACTGATTTTAGCCTAAATGAGATAAAATATGTATCTAAAATGAATAATTCGCTAAAAAAGCATTAAATTTTATAATTTTTGCCGGATATCTGATTACTAAATGCGAAAAATTCCGTATTAGGGAAAAAATGGTCAACATCATAAGAAATTGAGCAATTATAAATTAAAAATGTTTTTACATTAATCCGTAATATTGGAATTATTGTAAGCAATATAAAAAATAAGAGAGGCCGTGGATACAGGTTATGATCAGTTTATTGACAAGTGCCTTATATATAATCTTATATATTTCGGATATGGCATTTTTGTATATGTGGCTTAAGTTATTTTTAGGCAAAAGGAAAGCTGATGGCAAATTATATAATGTGATAATTATAGCTGCTGTTTTTATTATTAATGTAGGTATGACGCTTTATGCGCAATATCTCGGAAAAGTCGTTTTGCAGATGACGTTTATGCTTTTTGAATCTGTGCTGATGGCCCTGTTGGCGTTCAGTGAAAAAACCGCTGTAAAGATTTTATATGCGGTAACGGCATATATAATAGAAGTAGCTGTCGATGTATTTAACGTATTAAATATTTATATTATAGTCCGATATTCTGATAATTATATTGCGGCGAAAAATATAAGCGAGTATATGCCGGTCATATTTATTTTGGCAAGAGCGGTATTAAAATTGTTTTTATACTATATCATAATAAAGATATTTTACCGAATGCCCATGCAGAACATGCGTCGTGAGGGCTTGATTAAAACAAAAAGACAGTATGGATCGTATGTATATATACTGAGATATTCGGTGCTGTTCATCAGTTGTATTTTGTTAGAAGGGATTTGGAGGATGTATAAACTGCCTGATGAAACGGGCGGCATATTTGCTGAAAACCCGGTTTTAAAAGGCAGTTATCCCAATGACACGGCAAAGGTGGTTTTAGCCTTAGCAGCGGTAATCGGAGTGATCATGGTAAATCTTATATTGGTTTACTGTTATGAGGCGATGGACGTAATGTTGGATAAGCTTCATGCGATCAAGCTTGAAAATGCTAATTTAAAGCTTGAAGAAAAATATTATGATGATCTGGATAAACTCCATGAGGATTATGACATTTATATACACGATATGAAACATACCATGAGAACAATATATGCGTTGGCGGAAGATGGGAATTATGAAGAAATAAAGAATTTAGCGTCGGATATGAAGGAATTGATAGGGAATGTGGACAGTCAGATCATATGCAGCCATAAGATATTAAATTCTCTGTTGACCGAAAGGCGCGGCTATGCTGAGGAAAACGGAGTAAACATAGAGTTTGAAATAACTGAGCCTTTGTATTTAAACGAAATAGACGATCCGGATCTTATTTTTCTTATGGGTAATCTTCTCGATAATGCCATAGAAGCTGAAATGCAGTCAGACAAACGTGAAGGTATTATTTGCAAAATGCGTATAGCGGGAGACGGCCTGCATCTTATAATATATATTGAAAACAGTTATGCAGAAAAAGGTCGCATTTTTCAAATGCCTGTAGGAGAGTCCTCATCAGGCATAAAATACAAGTCCGATACTTTAAGACATATGAACATCCGGCCGGGAGAAAAGCACGGTATAGGCCTTAAGAGTGTGAATGATATCGTAAAAAAGTATGGAGGTATATCTGACAGCAGCCGGAGTGACGGAAGATATTCCGTAAAAATCATACTTCCCATACACTGCGGATGGGAAGGAGAGCCTTTTTATACCGCGCCTGTTCCGGTATATGTACGGACTGAAGGGTATTGAAACAACTATTGAAATAAATATTATTATGCAGGTTTTGGAATTCAGGTCATAAAAATAATAAGCTATTGCATATTAACACAAAATAAGGTAAAATTTTTAATATGATTTTACCTTATTTTTATGTGTAAAATATCTTATAATATGGGTATAAGAATGAAGATTGTATTTGTGATCCCAAACATGACGGGCGGCGGTACCGAACGGGTTATCTCGCTCCTTTCAAAAGAGTATATAAAGATGGGCATTGACGTTGCGATCATGCAGTTTGCAGGGTATGAAAATGCATATGAGCTTGACAAAAACGTCGAAGATTTCAGCATAGCCCCCAGGTCTGACGGAAATCCGTTGGTAATAATACGAAGAATAGTCAATATGCGCAGATATTTCAAAAAAGAGCCGGATTGTCTGATATTTTCGTTTTGCGTGATGGGAGCGGTATTTTCCGTAATAGCTTCTATGGGGATGAAACGTTGTATTCTGGTGGCTGAGCGCAGCAGCCCGGACAGTTGTAAACAGGTCAGGCTTAGAAACTGGGCATATAAGCGCGCAGACAGAATCACTTTTCAGACTAATGAGGGCATTACCTATTTTCCGGACCGGATAAAGGCTAAGGCAGTGGTGATACCCAATCCGATAGATGCCGATATCCCTGAGCCTTATACGGGTAAAAGGACGCACAGGATAGTAACGGTCGGAAGACTTCATGAGGTAAAAAATCATGCCCTTATTTTGGAGGCATTTGCCGATTTTGCGGACACGTTTCCTGATTATAAACTGCACATTTACGGCCGGGGGGAGCTTGAAAGTAAACTTAAAGATCAGGCGCAAAGCTTAGGTATAAGCGATAAGGTTATATGGCATGGTTTTGTGAAAAATGTCAAAGAAGAGATACGGGACGCGGCAATGTTTGTTTCCGCCTCAAATTACGAAGGAATATCCAATTCCATGTTGGAAGCGCTTGCGATGGGAATTCCGTCCATCTGTACGGACTGTCCGATCGGCGGCGCAAGGAGCTATATAGAAAACGGCAGGAACGGCATACTGATACCTGTGCACGATAAAGCCGCGCTTGTTGAAGCGATGACAAAGATCGCATCAGACGGATCTTTTGCGGCCGGTTTATCCGTAAATGCGGCAAAGCTTAAGGATAAATATTCGGCCGAAAGCATAGCGAAGAGCTTTCTTGAAGCGGCCGGATTTAGTCAAAGTATATGAAATATAAGAAAACGGAACTTATATAATGAGTATTGTTACTATAATAACGCCAACTTACAATAGGGCGCAGCTTTTACCCAGGTTATATGAGAGTCTGGTCGATCAGACGCTGCAGGATTTTGAATGGATGGTAATTGACGACGGAAGCAAAGATAACACCGAAGAACTTATACAGGGTTATATTATGGAGCAGAAAATCCCCATTCATTATGAAAAACAGCAGAACGCAGGCAAACATACCGCGCTTAACCGGGGCATAGCGCAGATACAGTCTGAACTTACATTTATTGTTGACAGCGACGATTATCTGACGCCCGATGCTGTAGAGATAATAATAAAATATCATAATAATTATCGAAAAACCGATAATCTATGCGGATATAGTTTTTTACGCTGTCATCAGGACGGACGTGTAAATACCGCATACTTTCCTGAAGATGAAAAAACAGACACTTATCTGTCAGTGAGGATAAACGGAAATATAGGCGGGGATAAAGCGGAGGTCTTTTATACGGATATACTGAAACAATATCCTTTTCCCGTGTTTGAAGGTGAAAAGTATATGCCGGAAGACGCCGTGTGGATGCAAATGTCGGGACCGTATAATATGCTTCATGTTAATAAAAGCATATATATCTGCGACTATCTGGATGACGGACTTACAAATACGGGACGCAGAATGAAGATTAAATCTCCAAAGGGAATGATGTTTAGGTCTAAAGTTTATCTGGACAATCCTGATGTATGCATGAAGGTCAGGATAAAGATGATGCTTTTATATATTATATACGGAAAGTTTGCGGGCTGCAGGCCGGCTGAACTTAGAAATGGCGTTAAGAACAGGCTGTTATATGCGGTATGCAGTCCGCCGGCTTTTATCTTATATAAAAAGTGGAAGAAAAGTTATACAAAGCAAGATTAAAAAATTAAGAAAAAAAACGAGGGATTGATATGAGACTTGCAGTTGCGGGAACAGGTTATGTAGGATTGGTGGCAGGCGTATGTTTTGCCGAAATGGGTCATGACGTAACTTGTGTGGATGTTGATGAAAATAAAGTCAGGATGATGGAGTCGGGAATAACTCCGATATATGAAGACGGGCTTCAGGAGCTGATGCAGAAAAATAATGCGGCAGGAAGACTGCGCTATACGACGGATTATCAGGCTGCATATAAAGATAAAGATGCTATTTTTATCGGGGTCGGCACTCCTGAACAGCCTGACGGTTCAGCAAATTTAAGTTATATAGCTACAGTGTCGAGACAGATTGCGGAATCGGTGGAGAGAGACTGTCTTGTTGTGGTAAAATCCACTGTTCCGGTCGGAACCAATGATAAAGTGGAGCAGTTTATAAATGATTTTCTGGTAAGGGATGTGAAAGTGGAAGTGGCGTCCAATCCCGAATTTCTGGCGCAGGGATCGGCGGTGCGTGATACTTTGCATGCCGCAAGGATAATAATCGGGACCGAGAGTAAAGAGGCTGAGGATATCTTAAAGAAAATATATGAACCTTTCGGGCTTCCTATCATATCGATGAACAGACGTTCGGCGGAAATGACCAAGTACGCCTGCAATGATTTTCTCGCGCTTAAGATATCATATATGAATGACATTGCAAATCTGTGCGAGCTTGTGGGAGCGGATATTGACGCGGTTGCGGAAGGCATGAGCTATGATGCAAGGATAGGAGCCAAATTCCTCAATGCGGGTATCGGATACGGAGGAAGCTGTTTCCCGAAAGATACCAAAGCGCTTAAATATATCGCGCACCGGAACGGTTATACACTTAGAACCGTTGAAGCTGCGGTAGATGTAAACTTAGAACAGAAAACCCGTCTTTTCCAAAAGGCGAGCAACCGTATGATCACTTTTGAAGGTCTGCGCGTAGCTGTGCTTGGATTGGCGTTCAAGGCGGGAACAGATGATCTCAGGGAAGCTCCTTCACTTGACAATGTGAAACTTTTACTTGAGAGCGGCGCGGACATATATGCTTATGATCCCATTGCTGCCGATAACTTCAAAAAAGTATATCCTGAAGGCAAAGCTCTGAAAGGCGCTATCCATTATGCGGACAAGCCGGAAGACGCCCTTAAAGATGCGGCGATCTGTTTCATATTTACGGAGTGGGGAGAGATCAAAAATGTTCCTGCGCCGGCATTTAAGGAATTAATGAGGATACCGCTTGTTTATGACGGCCGTAATGTATTTGATACAAAGACAATGAAAGATGCGGGAATTGAATATTACAGCATAGGAAGATGATCCATGTAAAGAGGATAGGCTGTATAAAGAAGACATTAATAAAAGAAGACATTAAAATAGGAAGATAACTTATAAAGGAGCAGATATGAATCCCTTAAATCCCAACAAAACATATCTTATAACAGGAGCTGCAGGCTTTATCGGGTTTCACCTTTCAAAGAGCCTGCTTGAAAAGGGAGCGGAAGTCATCGGCTTTGATAACCTTAATAATTATTATGCGGTTTCATTAAAGCGTGACAGGTTGGAGATATTGAAAAGCTATGACAATTTCAGATTTATTCTGGGTGATCTGTCGGATAAAAGAGATGTTTTCAGACTTTTTCAGGAATATAATCCGCAGATAGTGGTCAATCTCGGGGCTCAGGCCGGCGTGCGCTACAGTATTGACAATCCTGACGCCTATATGCAGTCCAACATTATGGGATTTTTCCATGTGCTTGAAGGCTGCCGTTATTTTCCCGTTGAGCATCTGGTATATGCTTCGTCCAGTTCGGTTTACGGAGGAAACGAAAAGATACCTTTTTCCGCGCAGGACAAAGTAGACGAACCGGTAAGCCTGTATGCGGCGACCAAGAAATCCAATGAACTCATGGCTCATGCTTACAGCGATCTGTACAGGATACCTGCTACGGGACTCAGATTTTTTACGGTATACGGCCCTTTTGGAAGGCCTGACATGGCTTATTTTAAATTTACGGATAAGATAATAAAAGGCGAACCTATACAGTTATATAATAACGGCGATATGTACAGGGATTTTACATACATTGACGATATCGTAAAAGGAATTGAGAATATTTTGTGCAATCCTCCGGCAAAAAATTCAAAAGGCTGCCGCTATAAGATTTATAATATAGGAAATAATAAGCCCGAAAAACTTATGGATTTTGTTAAAACACTCGAAGAGTGTCTCGGTATGGAAGCTGTTAAGGAGTTTCTGCCTATGCAGCCTGGAGATGTGTACCGGACTTATGCAGATGTAGACGATCTTATAAAAGATTATGATTTTAAGCCTGATACCTCCATAAAAGAAGGACTTGGAAAGTTTGTAAAATGGTATCGTGAATACTATGGAAAGAATTGCTGAGCGCTATCGTTAAGGTATGCGCGGATAACAGTTGAGAAAAGTCGTAAATATTACGGAAAGGCATGATCGATATGGAAAGCAGCGCTAGAGAAATACCCGTCCTGTATCTGGTGGTTCCCTGTTATAATGAAGAAGAAATGATCGAAAGATCGGCACAGGTAATGAGCGATAAACTGCGCAGGCTTATGAAAGAAGGAAAAGTAAAAGCCGGCAGTAAAGTTATGTTTGTTAATGACGGCAGTAAGGATAATACTCTTAAACTTTTACACAAAGCGGCTGAGAAAGATGCGATCTTTTCCATAATAAGTCTTGCCGGAAATTACGGACACCAGAGCGCAATACTGGCGGGTATGATGATGGCGAGAAAATATGCTGACGTTGTCGTGACCATAGACGCAGATTTACAGCAGGATATAGAGGCGCTTGATAATTTTTTAACATGCTACATGAATGGAAGTGAGATTGTATACGGAATTCGTAATGACAGAAGCTCTGACAATATATTTAAAAAGACCACCGCGCTTGCTTATTATAAGTTCATGCATATGCTTGGCAGTAATGTGATCACAAACCATGCGGATTACAGGCTTATGTCCAAAAAGGCGCTTGACGCATTGTCTGAATATCAGGAAACCAACCTGTTCTTGCGCGGACTCATACCGACCATGGGATTTCCTTCGGATGTGGTTTATTTTGATGTAAAAGAGCGCGAGGCAGGCCATTCCAAATACACGCTCAGTAAGATGTTTACACTGGCAATGGACGGTATTACTTCCATGAGTGTAAGACCGCTTAGAATGATTGCCGGACTGGGGTTTATCGTATGCCTTTTCAGTATTGCAATGTGCATTTTCAGCCTGGTAGACTGGGCAGGCGGAAATACGGTCCCGGGCTATACCACAAGCATTATAGTGTCGCTCATGATGGGAGGCATAACACTGTTCTCACTTGGGATCATCGGCGAATACATCGGTAAAATTTATATGGAGACCAAAAAGCGCCCGCGCTATATAATAGATACATTTGTCTGGAAAGAAGACGATAACGGAACTGCATAGCTTTCAGAAAATATTTTCAAATCAATATATTCAATCAATATTTTCGATGAATATTTCCGGCCATGTAGCGGCGCTGTCACTTAAATTTATCAAGTTCCGCAACTTCATCAAGCAGAATATTCATAAAATACTCACTGCCTTTTTCGTTCAGATGATCGCAGTCTGCAAAATATGTCAGATCTTTATAAAATCTTTCGTCCTCAGAATAATCATAATAACTGACACCCGTGTCAGTTTTGACCTTGTTTACTGTATCATTAAATTCTTTAAGAAATTCTTCCGACACCAACTCTTTATAATAAGAAGAAAAAGGAGTAGTGATCAAAACAGGTGTGATATCTTTTCCCTTACAATAATTAATGATATCGTACAGTTCATCGATCCTTTCAGGCATAAAATACTCGGTTTTATTGTCGAAATGCCTGCTGTAACGCGCCTTTGCTCTTGCTGCAAACTCTTCGGTATCGTTTTCGACCGTATCGGCCTGCGCGCCTTCAGTATCGTTTTTGACCGTATCAGTCTGCGCACCTTCGGTATCGTCTTCGGTCGTATCATTCTGCGCGCTTTCAGCATCGTTTTCGGCCGTATCGGCCTGTTCGTCATCGTCATCATTCCCGGAGACTGCCGTGTTATCGGCGGCTAAGACAATCTGAGACAGTTTGTACTTATTTTTTAAATACGGAAAAAGTTTAAGTATATCTTCTCCGGCAGACAAAATGGGCAGTCTGTTTGTGATAAGATCCACGTACGGGTCATAGTCCGGAATATTTTCAGGCGAGAGAAAACGATAGTAACGCAGACTCATGGCCTGCGCTTCGGACTCATTTATCACTTCATTATTAAAAGAAAAATAAGATACGGGAATAAACATTACGCTGTCTTTAGTCATATAATCGCCAAATTCCTTTAATATCGCCAGGTCATAGTTATAACTCTGACTGGTGTTGGCAAAGTTAAAACATGAATATCCACGCTCTTCCAGAGCGGTGTAATCAAAATCATAAGCGCCGTGTGAACTGCCAAGATTACCTACATCGACATGGTCATACGAAGCAGTCAGTATGGAAAATTTGGAGATATCCCAGTATTTGTCATTATCGATCCAGTAATAAGGCTTGTTGAGCAGCCAGATTATCATAACTGCGGCAAGCGGTATTAAAATACATTTAAGAATAAACCTTAATACATCATAAGATTTTTTCATTATAAATTCCGTACCTTCCTTCCATATTGGATATCTTAAGATCAAAACTGAAAATAAATAAACTCCGTAGCCACTCCCTTTGCGGAAAACAGCGCGATTACTATTAGCGACAGAACATATACGGGCCATCTTATAAAAAATTTCCGTTTGGAAAATTCTTTTATCACATCATATTTTAACGACAGAAAATCATATATGAAAAGTATCGCTACGGATACCGCCATTCCAAACATCTGCGCATAAGACATATTAAGGCACATAACGGCGGTTTTTATATAATTAACAGGCCTTGCGGCGTCCCAGAACAGCCTCGAGATTATCCATAGAGCGTCGTTTAAACTGCCGGCCCTGAAAAATATCCATGTAAAACATACAAGCGCAAAAGTTACGGGCAGCTGTATTAAATGTTTCTTGCGCTCATGTCCTTTCGGCCGGGTCAGGTTTTCTAATATCTGTAAAAGTCCGTGCAGTCCGCCCCATATTATATAGGTAAAAGCGTTTCCATGCCAGAAACCGCTCACCAGAAAAGTTATCAAAAGATTAAGATTGTGACGCCATTTTGAAACCCGGTTCCCGCCTAAAGGGATATACACATAATCACGAAACCATGTCGAGAGCGAAATATGCCAACGGCTCCAGAATTCTTTTATTGAAAAAGACAAATAAGGACTTTTGAAATTAGTCATAAGCTCAATGCCAAAAAGTTTCGCACAGCCTATTGCAATATCGGAATACCCCGAAAAGTCACAATATATTTCAATTGCAAACATAACAGTTGTTATTATAAAAATAAGCCCGACGTATGAGGAGGCATTATTATATACCTGATCCACCGTTATTGCAAAGACATCCGCTATCACTAGCTTTTTAAAATAGCCCCAGGTCATAAGCTTAAGCCCATAGGTTACGTTTTCATATACAAAAGGCCTGTCCTTTTTGTATTGGGGCAAGAGCGCATCTGCCCGACCTATGGGCCCGGCCAGAAGCTGCGGAAAAAATGAAACAAAAAGCGCATAATACCCAAAATGCCGTTCTGCTTTTATCTTCCCCCGGTAAACGTCGGCAATGTAACCTATTGATTGGAAAAAATAAAACGACACGCCGGCAGGCAGCAGTATTTTCAGCGTTATTGGCTGTAAAGACAGCCTGCCTTCTCCAATCAGGCCATTCAGCTTTGAAATAACAGGATCTGCGGTTTTAAAGAAAAAAAGTATCATTATAAGCGGAAGTATGCCAAGCAAAAGACAACGCCGTCCGGCCTTGGCCGAGGAAGCCTTTTCTATTGCCAGAGCCATAATGTAGGTAAGCAGGGTAGTTGCAAAAAGCAGTATGCCATACCACAGATGCAGCTGTATATAAAAACAATAGCTTGCCGACAGCAGAAATATCCACCTGTACCTGACGGGGAATACATAATATAGTATAAAAACAATTATCAGAAATACTCCAAACGATATTGAATTAAAAAGCATAAAGACCTCCCCGTGTGTTTGTGATATCATTTTAGATTTTACCACAAATTTCATTGTAAATACAGGCGGTTTTCTGTATAATTGCAATCCGAACATATTTTTGATATATATGTAATGCTGAATGTTTTGATATATATGTAATGCTGAATGTCTTGCTATATGTGTAATGCTGAATGTTTTGTTATATATAATCCTGAATGTTTTTGTATAATGGTAAAGCTGCATGTTTTGCGTAACATAAACGTTTATATACAAAATTAAATGTCATATATATAGAAAAAAATATGCGTAATTACGTTAATTTTAAGTATGTATACAATATATAGAGAAATTAGAAATAAATAAATCAAAATAATACAATATGTTGTATTGTGCAATATTTTTACCATTCAAAAGAACATTCATTTAACCTAGCACTAAATAAGCGTTTATAACTTGTGCTAAAAATACCCGTATGTTAAAATGATTTCAGGCAAAGAAAATCTAAGAGTCTAATATATCTTAATCAGCTTATATATGAATTGAATTTTATATGATTATATAAAATCGAAGCTGTCTCAAACAGAAATATCTCCGGGAAACTCCTTGCTTACAACATAATATGGCAGGGAGAAAGCGGAGACTTAAGCAATAGAGTTCTCTCTGGCATAATATTTTTGATTATGAAAGAGAGGGCAGTAATGCAGAAGAACGAAACAGAAAAGATAAAAGAGAGGGAAAACGGAAAAGAAGAAACAGGAAATAAATCATCCGGAAAAGAAGAAGCAATAAGCGAAGCAGACGAAAGAGAAAAATTAAAAAATGAAACAGGTGAAAAAGAAAAATTAAAAAATAAAGCAGATGAAAGAGAAGAATTAAAAAATAAAGCAGATGAAAGAGAAGAATTAAAAAATAAAGCGGATGAAAGAGAAAAATTAAAAAATAAAACAAGCGAAAGAGAAAAGATAAAAAATAAAGATAATATAAAAGACAATGAAAGAGAAACGGGTTCAGAAACAAATTTAGAAACACTAAATAACATAACAGAACTTACACATACCAACCTAAGTGATTTCGCCCTGTTTTTATCGGTAATGAAAGTAAAAGCCGCATACGAGGATGTGCTTGGTATTATACTTGATGAAGACAGCCTAAAACTCAAAGAAGTCAAAGTAGAGCAGGTCATACTAAATAAATCCGGAAAACGTGCGATACGCCTAGATGCATGGGCGCAGGATATGAAAGAACGCCAGTTCGATATGGAGATGCAGAACGACACCGATTCGGACGATATCCGAAAACGTTCACGCTTTTATCAGGGAATGCTTGATACCCCGATCCTAAAATCCGGAAGGAAGACACGCTATAGAAACCTGCCATCAACTGTGATAATATTTATAACGCAGGACGACATCTTCGGCAAAGACCTTGCACGATACACATTCAGTGAAAGATGCGAGGAAGTACCGGATTTGCCGCTTGATGACGGAACGAAGAAGATATTTCTAAATATGAGCAGCCTGAACGGAAGTCCGGAGCTTGTGAGCCTGTTACAGTATATGAAAAACACTACGATTAATAATCCGGACATAACAGTCCGAGACAAACGCATACTTGATCTGGACAGGATAGTGGAAGAAGTCAGACAGTCGGAAGAATGGGAGGACGTCAGTATGAACATTTATGAGATGGGAATAGAGCGTGGGAAGGAAAAGGGTATTGAAGAAGGCATAGAAAAAGGTATGGAAAAAGGAATAAAAAAAGGTATAGAAAAGGGTATGGAAAAAGGAATAGCAGCGGGCATGAAAAAAGGCATAAAGACGGGTGAAAGATCCGGGCGAGAAGATGGGCTGAAGGCATTAGTAGATAGCCTAAAAGTTTTATTACCAGATTTTGAGTCGGTGTACGGCGCGATTATAAAGAACGAAGTGTATGCAGGAGTTATAAACTGTAAAAGACTTCTTAATCAAAATAAACACAAAAGAGCCACGGCATAGCATTTATGCGGCGCTGGCGGAAAGGAGGGAATTGATTATGAGTCACGATTTAACAGCACTATATGAAAGATTGAGCCATGATGACGAGCTGCAGGGCGAGAGCAACAGCATATCCAACCAGAAGGCAATGCTTGAGGACTATGCGGAAAAGAACGGCTTTACGGGCATACGCCACTTTACCGACGACGGCATATCCGGCACAACCTTTGAGCGTGAGGGGCTTCAATCCATGCTTGCGGAAGTGGGAAAGGGAAACATCGGAACCATCATAGTGAAAGACATGAGCCGTCTGGGAAGGAACTATGTGCAGATGGGTATGCTGCGGGAGCAGCTCCGCAGGGCGAATGTAAGGCTGATCGCAGTCAATGAGGGCGTGGACACGGGTTCGGGGTTCGATGATGATTTCCTCCCATTCCGGGATGTGATCAACGAATACTATGCAAAGGACATCAGCAAGAAGATCAAGTCAACATTCAAGGCAAAGGGCGAGAGCGGAAAGCACGTTGCGAGCAGCCCGCCATACGGCTATCTGAAAGACAGCGGGGATAAAAACAAATGGGTGGTTGATGAAGTGGCAGCGCCCATTGTTAGGCGGATATTCCGAATGACGCTTGAGGGTTACGGTCCGTTTCAGATTGCAAAACAGTTATCAGATGAGCATATCCCCGTGCCTGCCTACCACCAAGCGCAGTTAGGCGTGGGACTGTGGCAGAACAGGGAAATCAAAAACCCTTACAAATGGGGAAGCTCCACCATAGCGCACATCTTACAGAAACATGAATACTTAGGGCATACGGTGAATTTCAAGACACGCAAGCATTTCAAGGATAAAAAGAGCCATTATGTGGACAAAGACCAGTGGCTCATCTTTGAGGACACCCATGAGCCTATCATAGATCAGGAAACCTTTGACAACGTGCAGCGCATCAGAGGACAGGTAAGACGCTATCCCGACGGTTGGGGCGAGGCGCACCCACTCACAGGACTGATGTATTGCGCCGACTGCGGCGGCAAGATGTATGTCCACAGGGTAAACAACGGGAAGCGTGTCCCTATGTATGTGTGCGGGAACTATGCGAAACAGCCAGTCGGGGAATTGTGCAGGTCGGCGCACCGCATCAAGGCGGAACACGTCATGGAGATCGTGGCAAAGACCATAAAAGAGGTCATACGGTACGCAGGTCTTGACAGGGAGCGTTTTGCGGAGGAAATACAGTCACACGTCGAGGACAGGCAGACCGTAGACTTTACCGGGCAGAGGAAGCGCATGGCAGTGTGCGAAAAGCGCATCGGGGAACTGGAAACGCTGATCGCCAAGATTTACGAGGACAACGCATTGGGGAAACTGTCAGACAAGCGTTATGCCATGCTTTATAACCAGTACGAGGGCGAGCAGGAACAGTTACAGACAGAATTGGACAGTTACAAGGCAGAGCAGACGCAGTATGAAAAAGACCGCAAATCTGCCGCACGTTTCCTGAAATTGGTTGACCGATACGGCAATGCGGAGGAAATGTCAACGGTCATGCTGAATGAGTTTGTGGAGAAGATCATCGTGCATGAGCGTGACCGGAAAGGGAGTGCGGACACCACGCAGAAGATAGAGATTTACTTCAACTTTATCGGGGAGTACCTGCCGCCGACAATGGCGGAGAGAGAGCCGACGCCCGAAGAACTGGAGGAAATGCGCAGGAAAGAGGCAAGACGGGACAAGCTGCATCAGAACTATCTGAAGCGGAAAGCCAGCGGGAAACAGAAAGAATATGAGGAGCGCACAAAGGCGAAGAAAAAAGCGCAGATTGACAGCCAAAATGAGCAGATAAGAGCCGAGGACAGGGAAAGGGGCGTATATTTCCATGCGGGAGTGCCAGAGATACCGAGGGCGGACGCATCATCTCCTGTCAGGAAGCAGGCAGTCATGTAAAATAAGGATTCAGAGAAAGGGCTATGGCAGAGATGTTGTAGCCTTTTTTGTGCGGACTATGCGCCTGCTGCGCCGAGCCAAGACCAATCACATCAATCCTATCAATTCCATATCAAACAGGAGGACACTATGACGCCATTATCACGATACGAGCAGGAA
The DNA here is from genome assembly GCA_947631625.1 of uncultured Lachnospiraceae bacterium. Lineage (GTDB taxonomy): Bacteria > Bacillota > Clostridia > Lachnospirales > Lachnospiraceae > UBA3282. Next base: position 181,035 of record CANRMA010000004.1, read on the forward strand.
ACCGTAGTCAACTACAATGCCGGGGAGCAGACCGCCACCGTCTACACAAGGGATAGGACGGTCATGCGGAAACTGGACAGGCTTGCCGCCGACTTCCCCGACACCTACAAGCTGATCCGGCAGACGGACATTGACAAGACCTATTCCATGCCGAAATCATACGTTACTTACCGTAAGCCGAGGAAGATAAGCGACGAGCAGAGGGAACAGGCAAGGAGGAAGATACTGGAAATCAATTCAGACGGTAAATAACCGCTATAAAACAAACATTAACAAAAATAAGGAACAAGTATTAACATTTTTTGCACTTTTTCCGATATACTTAATGAAATCATAGAGCAAAGGAGATGGAAGCGTGGAAAAAGAAACAACCCCAAGCCAGAGCGAATGGCGGATCATGGAGATTTTCTGGGCGGAAAACAGGACGATGACAGCAAGGGAGATCATAAAGAAAATGCGGGAAACATCGGATATGTCGCCCCGCATGGTGCGTGTCCTCCTAAACCGCTTGTGGCAGAAAGGCGTGTTAAGCTATACCGTGGATGAACACGATGCAAGGGTGTACCATTATACCGTGGAGAAATCAAGAGAGGACTGCCAGAAAGAGAAAAGCAGGAGATTTGTGGACAGTTATTTCGGGGGCAGCGAAAAAAACGCAATGGCGGCGCTGATCCAGAGTGCGGAGTTGACCGAAGAACAGTACCGGGAACTGGAAGAAATTCTGGAACAATGCAAGCCGTCTGCAAAGGATAATACGAAACAATGACAATGCGGGCGTGGGCAGAGCGCATGACAGAACTTTTGGACTTCTGCTCTCTTTACTACACCATACAGCTTGTGCGGTGTGCGTTGGTTTCCTTTGCGGTGTTTGCGGTTGTTTTTCTCCTGCGGAAAACGCTGCTCAAAAACAGGGTATTCCTAAAAGGTGCATTGTGGAGCCTGTTTGTTCCGGTGCTGTTTGCCGGGAAAATGAAATTCTTTTATGAAAATGCGGCGGGCAGCTTTGTGTTTTCCTCATGGACAGGGCTTTTGAACCGTCACAGATGGCTGAACTGGCTGTATTTTGGCGTGATGTTCCTGTATGCTATCCGGCTGCTTGACAAAAGGAGAAAGCTGCACAGGCTTGCCGCAGGCATGGAACGGCGGCAGGTGGACGGCGTATCTGTTTTTGTGACAGAGCTTCCCGTTACGCCATACACGATTGGAGTGTTTTGCCCCAAGATCATTCTGCCGCAGGCGATATTGGAACAGTACAGCGAAAAGGAGCTTCGGGCGATCCTGCTCCACGAAAAAGAGCATATCCGGTCAGGGCATCTTTTGTTCTATTTTTTGTGGGACATTCTTAGGGTGCTGCTATGGATCAATCCGCTGTTTGCCATCGGCACAAAGCAATTCCGTGAGGATATGGAGGAAATATGCGACTGGATGACCATCCGGAAAAACGGGGCAGGCGCATATGAATACGGACGGCTCTTGTTAAAGACCATGCGGCTTTTGCAGGCGGAAAGCAAAGACTTTAACCTCTATGCCACATTTGCGGGCGATAAGGAATACCGCAGCATCAGGCAGAGAGTGACAAGGATCGCAGGCTACAAGCCCTATAAGCGGTTTGCGGCATTTGGCGTATTTGCAGCCGCCATCCTGCTTGCAATCATATCTGCGGCAGGAATAAGAGCAGGCTCTTATGGCAGATATAATGAGAATGACAGTATGATTGTCTATGGATTTGACGGAAAGGTTGTGACCTTTTCAGACACGGGAAACAGCGATGTCCTGCGTCAGATGATCTCCTATGATGACAGTTATGTGTATGTGGACAGGGAAGCATTTGAAGCATACCTGCGGGAACATGGCGTAGGGGCTGCCTATATCGTGTTCGGCGGTTTTTATAAACTCCCCGGCGTGGGAGGGTATAGTTATTCCTGCTATTATGAAACGGACGCAGGGGAACAGACGGAAAAAATTCCATATGACAATCAGGACAGCGACGAGTGGATAAACTTTATGAAACGATTGTAAACGATGAAATTGGTACAGAAACGGATTTCAAATTATTTTAATTATCAAGGAGGACGAAACTATGGCAATGGAGATTACAAACAATTACAACGCATATGAGAATATTTATGCGGCACAAAAGAAAGCGGTTGACAGTCAGAAGAAAACGGTTGAAAACACGGAAGTCAAAGAAAGCGCTGTTAAGAAATCCAGCAATGAGGAATATCTTAAAAGTTTGCAGAAGCAAGTGCCATATATGAAGCTGCAAATTGGCAGTGCTGTCAATACAAAAAATGATGGAAAAGTTGATGTTTTGGATATTAACCCTAAGCTATTGGAAAAAATGCAGAATGATCCCGAAGCGGCTCAGAAGTACACTCAGAGGATAAAAGATGTAGAAGCAGCGCACAAATTTGTTGACAATTATCTAAAATCAACTGGAAGTACCGTAATATGTAGTCACGCATATTTGGATGAAAACGGAAATTATTGTAATTTTACTGTTTCAGTTCGGAGAGATGCGCTGAATGAAAAACTCCGCAAGGAAGCAGCGGAAAATGCCAAAAAACAGATAGAAAAAACCCGCGAAAATGCCCGTAAAAAGGCAGAGCAGCTTACGGAACAGTTAGAAGAAAAAGCCGAAGAAGCAAAAAAGACGGAAGATAATCAGGATCAGGGCAGCATAGTTGTTGTAAAATCTGATACTGCACAGGATAAGGCTGAAAATCTGCTTTCAGAAAAACTGGAAAATGCAGATGACGGAAAAATATATCTCGACAATGACGATATGCAGACCATTATCAATGCGGCAAAAGAAGAAGCGCAGGGACAGCCCGATAAGGTAAAAAATCCGGTTGTGGCAGGCAACAATTTTGATATGCAGATATAGGAAACGGATTTCAAATCAATAAAATTCAAGGAGGATGAACACAATGACAATTAACGGAATCAGCGGAGCAAACACACAGACAGCGCAGATGGGGATGAATCAGGCAATGGATTCGTACAGCAAGAATATCCAGAACCAGATTGCCAATGCGCAGAAGCAGCTGCAGGAGCTTTCTTCCAACGAAGAAATGACACTGGAAGAAAAGATGAAGAAACGGCAGGAAATACAGCAGCAGATC
>CANRMA010000005.1 GCA_947631625.1 uncultured Lachnospiraceae bacterium
AAAGTCTGCAAACCCGCATAAATACTGGGTTTTTACGACTTCTCAACTTATTCGAACTCAATCGTCCCCGGCGGCTTACTGGTGCAGTCATACAGCACCCTGTTGACGCCCTTAACTTCATTCACAATCCTGTTTGCAACTTTCCCAAGCACATCCCAGGGAATCTGCGCACAATCCGCAGTCATAAAATCGCTTGTACACACGGCGCGTAAGGCCACGGCATAATCATATGTCCTCTCATCACCCATGACACCCACTGATCGCATATTGGTCAATGCTGCAAAATACTGCCCCAGTCCTTTATCCAGACCGACCTTGGCAATTTCTTCCCTGTATATATAATCGGCATCCTGTACTATGGCTACTTTTTCCTTTGTGACCTCGCCTATTATTCGGATCCCAAGCCCCGGTCCCGGGAAGGGCTGACGGTAAACCAGATATTCCGGTATTCCAAGTTCGAGCCCTGCTTTCCTAACTTCGTCTTTGAACAACATGCGGAGAGGTTCTATAATTTCCTTGAAATCAACATAATCCGGAAGCCCTCCTACATTATGATGAGATTTGATGGTTGCGCTTTTTCCAAGTCCGCTCTCAATCACATCCGGATAAATTGTTCCCTGTACGAGAAAATCAACGGCGCCTATTTTTTTGGCTTCCTCTTCAAATACTCTTATAAATTCTTCACCAATGATCTTACGTTTCTGCTCCGGTTCGGTAACTCCTGCAAGTTTTTCGTAGAATCTTTCCTGAGCATTCACCCGTATAAAATTAAGATCATAAGGTCCCTCCGGACCAAAAACCGCAGCTACTTCATCACCTTCGTTCTTGCGGAGAAGTCCATGGTCAACAAAAACGCAGGTAAGCTGTTTGCCAACAGCTTTTGCCAAAAGAACCGCGGCTACAGAGGAGTCTACGCCTCCGGAAAGGGCACAGAGAACCTTACCGTTACCTACTTTCCCACGGATGGTTTTAATCGCGGATTCTATAAACGAATCCATCTTCCAATCCCCTTTACAGCCGCATATGTCTATAACAAAATTGCGCAACATTGTCATACCTTCTACCGTATGCATGACTTCCGGATGAAACTGCACGGCATACAAACCTTTTTCCGGATTTTCCATTGCTGCCACCGGACAAACAGGCGTATGAGCCGTCACTTTGAATCCTTCCGGAGCCGCTTCTATATAATCCGTATGGCTCATCCAACATATCGTCTTCTTGGACACTCCGCTAAACATTGCGGTTGAAGTATCAATTTCAACTTCTGTCTTTCCGAATTCACTGACCGGCGCAGTCAATACTTTCCCGCCAAGCAGATGCGCCATGAGCTGTGAACCATAGCATATGCCCAAAATAGGAATTCCAAGCTCAAATATTTCTTTTGAGCAGACCGCAGCGCCTTCACCATATACGCTGTTTGGCCCTCCCGTAAAAATTATGCCTTTGGGCTGCATCTGTCTGATCTTTTCAAGACTTATGTTGTACGGATACACTTCGCAGTACACATTACATTCTCTGACTCTTCTGGCTATCAGCTGATTATATTGCCCTCCAAAGTCCAGTACAATAACATTTTCTCTTTCCATGTATTTTCCCTCATGTGTATTTTGTATTATATTTTTAAAAAACTAAATATTCAAATTCAGATCAATGCAACACATAAACATCTTGCCCGATATTTTTGAACAGGATGTCTTTGCGTTTCATTATTGAATTATTGAAAATTTTATTTACACTAATAATATTATAAATATAAGTAAAAATCTTGTCAAAACATATTATTAATTCATAACATGTTGGTGCAGATATTTTTCTCTTGTTGCCAATCCGCCTCTTATGTGGCGTTCCGATTTATTTACGTCAAGTACTTTCCTGGCTTCCGCTGCAAGGGTGGGGTTTATCTGGCTAAGGCGGTCTGTTACGTCTTTATGTACCGTACTCTTACTAATCCCAAACTGCTTCGCAGTCTGCCTCACTGTCGCATTGTTCTCAATAATATAATTAGCAATATTCATTGCCCTTTCTTCGATATACTCTTTCAAAAAAATCCCCTCAGAATACTTTTTTACATTGTATGAAACATTCTGAGGGGTTATGACTGGTTTGGTTCATCACGGATACTTCAAATCTTCTTATCCGGAAATATTATGGGCGCCATCTACTGCTCAATCCTGAGTTTGCCATCTCCCATTATTATAAACCCTATATCTGTCACCTTTGCGCCTGCAGCGATCTCTTTATTAAAATCCATCGGACTGATCTCAAGCACAGAACCGTCAACCGTAAAATTTCCGCACCAACTTTGAGATAGGCTTATATCGCCGTTAAAAGGAATCTCTACAGTCCATCCGTCAATATCGACTAAAGAGTTATTACTAAGCGCCACATTGTACTGGTAGCAGCGCTTACCGTCAGCTTCCCATCCCCCTTTGTACTCTACGGATATATCAATATCATCTTTTTTAAGTGTGATCGTATCACCGCTTATTAAGCTGTCTGTGCCATCAATGTAAGAGCTGTCACCTGTATTTTCAATCCCGGCCGTTTCTTTTGATAAACCAACCTCACTCTCGTTCTGCGGTTGTGCGGCAGCTTTCTCCCGTAACACAGCCGCCTGCCGTAAATCTCCGTCCCCACCATCTCTGTTTAACATTTCACAGACCCACTTACCGCTTTCGCTCAGATCATCCTCTGTAAATCCGCTAACCTTTTTGCAGCTGCTTTTTATCATTGCAGAAGCTTCGTCTTTATTTGACAGATTCCATGCCACATAGCTTACTCCATAGTCATTCATGCTGCTTATCCATTTTTCTGCGGAATCCATGTCAATATTACCGTTTCCGCTGGCATCACATATCCCGTATTCGCTGACAAAAACAGGCAGTCCGGCGTCTATTGCCGCTGTCATTGTGTTCATAAGAGGCTCTTTATGTGTGGCGGCATAAAAGTGCAATGTATACATTATATTTTCATGATCTGTAATGGGATCTGCTGCCGCCTTATCTGCTTCCTGAGACCATGTAGGGGTGCCTACCAGAATTACTGCATTTTTATCATATTTACGAATGACCGGAATGATCTCTTCCGCATAGGCTTTAATTTCACTCCATGTCGTATTTCCGTTAGGCTCATTACAGATCTCGTACAACACATTGTTGTGATCCGCAAATGTCTGCGCCATTTCCTCAAAGAAGCCTTTGGCCTCGTCCTTATGCATGTTGGGATTATTATCCGATAAAATATGCCAGTCCACTATAACATACATATCCTGATCCGTGGCATATTCAACACCTTTTTTTACCACTTCTTTAAGTGTATTTTTATCTCCTTCGCAGTATCCGCCTTCGGCTGTATACATGGCAAGCCGTATCACATTGGCATTCCAGTTTTCATGTAATTCTTTAAAGCAGTCTTCATTGACATATTCAGGGAACCACTGCAGGCCATGAGTGCTGATACCTCGCAGCTGCACGGGACGCCCTTGTTCGTCTGACAATACGGAGCCTTCCACATGCAGGGCTCCGCATACGGAAGGTGCGGCCTCTTCGGCTGAAACATCTTTCGAAGTCTTTTCTTCACGCTTATTATCTTCTCTGATGACATCTTCCTTCTCACGCTCTTCTTTTATAACTTCATCCTTTACACTCTCTTCTGACGCGCTTTCGCTGTCTTTCACGGTTTCTTCTCCAATATTTTCTTCTTTAGCGACTTCCATTGCGGGTTCCGCCTCCTTATCATTTTTCTGACCGCAGCCTGTTATAAGTACGGATAAAATACCAACACAGGCAATAACTTCCGGAATGTTTATTTTTTTCATCATACTCTCCCATTTTACCAATGTTTTTATTTGAAGCGCCAAACAGTTTGCAATACTGTTCCTACAGCTTCAAATTGTCGGGTACTTCTTTAGTTTACCTTATATATTTTTATCGAGTCAATCTCCAGATACATATCTTCCGTGGTATCCACAGCATATAAATACAGTCTGCAGGACTTGGCCTGTCCCGCTCTGTATGTCATGATAGCGGTGCTGAACTTATCCTGCATCGGAACGCAGGGATACCAACCTGTCTGATCAGTCTTAACTCCCCATTGCCCGTTTCCTTTAACGACGTATTCAAATCTGTACACGGCATCTTTTTCCAAAGCCGTACAGGGCTGTCCGTCTGTGTCCAACTCCGCAAGATCTATATAATATCCCGCTTCGTTTGCGCCTTCAGCAGTACGTTTCAGGCGCAGAGCCTTACCCGAAGGGCTGTCGCTATCTTCGATCATCTCACAAGACATGCCGTTATTATCATCTATTCCATATCCGACGAATGCATACGGCCACTTATCGGCGCTAAACGAAGCTATCAAAACGTCATCTTCACTGCTTCCGTCATTAATCCTTGATCCGTCCGTAAAAGTAACGCCTATTCTTGCATCGGCCTCTGCATTGATGACCGTATCTGAAACTATCACGTTTCTTCCGTCGTAATTTACAAAATTTCCGTTGAGCGTACAGCCTGTGATCTGAACATCATTCGCCGCAGTCACTATTTCTATGCTCCCCTGCGCATTCCCGTCAAAAGTAGAATTGGAAATGGTAATATGCTCACATGGGTTATATTTATTATTAGTCTCTATATCAATACCGAATTCCGGAGCAGTCCCGGCTGCATAATCAAGTTTACAGTTATCCACGGTCACATTATCCGCCGCCACAATGGAAAGGTTATTCCTTCTGTTATTATGAATATTGCAGTCTTTAACAGTTATGCCGTCACAGCCTGCGGAAATATCTTCTTCCTTGTGGGAACCTATATAAATGCCGTCACCCCAGCATTCTGAAACATCAGTACCGACAATATTTATATCTCTGCTGTCATAAATACCGATACCCATTCCCCATTCGCCTTCTCTGCTTCCGTGCTCATTACGTTCTCCTATTATTTTTCCACCGGAAACGGTTACGTTATTTATATCATTTACATGTATTATATCATAAAATTTATTTGAATTGCCGACTGCTTTTAATACAGCATCAGGCGACATGATAAATTTCATATTACTTTTTAAACGTATGCTTGTCTCTGCATCGATCTTATAGGTTCCGGCAGGAATATATACACCGTCGTATTCGGAAGTCAGATTTAAGATCGCATCATTTATCGCCCCTGTATCGTCATCGTCATCATAAGTCCTAAACATCTGAGGAGTAACGTAACTTCCTTCGGGCATATCTTCTTCCCGACTGTCAACAATTACAAGACATTTTCTGACAAAATGCCGTTCATTTGCATAAGCCTTTATAATAGCCATTCCGGGTTTGTTTAAACTAACCAGGCCGTTTTTATCCACAGAGGCGGCCTCCTCATTTGAGCTTTCCCACTCAATGGTATTGCGCGTAGCATTTTCAGGCCGAACATCTTTTACCGTAAGCTGATATAAGCCGCCCTCATACTGCTCGATCTTTGTCTCGCTCAGCTCAAAAGAAGTTACCGGAACAACGGATACCGTAACATTACATACGGCTTTTTTCCCTGTATCCTGTGACTTCGCCGTTATTGTTACTTTTCCCGATTTTACTGCCGTAACAAGGCCATTCTTCACTGTGGCCACATTGCTGTTTGACGTTGACCATATCACGGTTTTATTATCAGCATCTTCAGGAACTATGGTAACTTTAAGCTGTCTGCTTCCATCGCTTCCAAGCAAAAATGAAGACGTATCCAGAGATATCCCTGTAACTCTCTTTGTCAGATACTCTTTCTTTTTGATCTTAAAAGAATAGGCGCGCGTCCCTCCGTAATTTCCGATTCCGCGCAATGTTACCTTGGCGGTACCCGCTTTTATGTTATTACCATATGACACTATCTCATAACACAGATCTTTTATTTCTTTTCCTGCCACAGCATCGCTTTTACCGGCATATACATGTATATCCCCGGATGATAATTGTACCTCTCTCCCTGTATACTCCTTGGCGTCGATCACAATTTTCAGCTTACTTATATTCGTATTGTATATACGATAGCTTCCCGTAATCGATGTCCCGGCATAATTATTAATTCCGGCTGCGGTCACTTCCACTACCGTGCCGGCTGCGGGAGACTGTCCGGCGGATATTCCTTCATAACTGTAAACCAGGTTCTTATCATAGTCCAAACCGGCCTTTAATTTTTTACCGTTTACATCTTTTATGGTTACGGCAGATTTCCATGCGCCGTCCTTGCTGCTGTACGGTTTATCCGATACGGTTAGTTCAGACTTACTTATGTCTGCCAAAGTAACTTTGACCTCAACCGTATTTTTATATCCTTTATAATTGCCTTTGCCTACGATCTCACAGAGCATGGCGCCGGGTTTTTTATTATTTTTAACTTTAACCGTATAATCCTTTTTATATGTCAAAACATGGGTGCTCTCGCTTTCAGGCAGCTCCATCAGTTCAAACTTTGGTACGGCTCCGCCCTTCATATACGGCGTAACGGGCATTCCTCCATCATCAGTTTTCTCCCATTTAACATATAGCTCATTGTTTGGAAGAATTTTGAAACTTTTTTTCAAAGTTCCCTTGTATCTGCCCTTACCCGTAAAAGTAACGACAGCGTTTCCAACTGCCTTATTGCCGCCGTATTTAACAGTGTAATCTGTGCCTTCCTTAAGCGGCTCGCTCACGCCACCTTTTTTGTAAATGAGCAGACCGTCATTTTCCTGACGTATTTCTCCGCCGACACTAGTATTTTTTTGTGAAAAAATGATCGACTCCTGCCAGTTATCCCCGGGTTCGGCATCTTTAATGTTCCTATCGCCCGAAAGCTTGATATTTACCTTTTTTATTCCTCTGTAACCCTGCTTCATACCCTCATCTGACGGATAAACCTCAACATATCCGTCTTTTGCGCCGGACGTGAAAACTCTGTATGCATACAGATCTGAATTAAGGATTTTATTATTTATTTTTACGGACACTATATTTACATCCGAGGCCGACAACGCCTCTCCGCGATATTCATACTGCTTTTTATCAAGTTTAACCGTTGCCTTTTCCATATTCAGATTCTTATCTTTTATCACCGTCAGTCTCATTGTAAGAGAGCCTGTATAATTGCCCTTTCCATTGACGGTATATTCGTAGGACACTCCTTCTTTGTATGAAGCTCCGTCCGTGTGATCTTCAGGCAGATTCCCTTCAGCGTAGTCACAGGTAAAATCCTTATTCATAACAAGTTTTTTAGCGGAAGAATATATCACCGGCGCAGGGATTTTTATCTTACTGCCGTATTGTATAGCCTGCTCATATCCCTGCGACACATCTATTTTTTGCGGTAATATTGTAAAATACAGCGTACGGCTCCCTGAGTATTGTCCCTTCATCATGATCGTCATACTTGGAGCTTTGGCCGAATCATATTCCGCCGCGTTTATATTATTTTTATAAGTAAGCGAATAGTCCTGTTTCTCTTTAAGCAGCCTTCCTTCATGATATACGCGAATATCCTGCGTATGCCGTTCTCCGTCATAAATCCTCTCATCGCTTTCTCTTTCAAAACCGGCTATCCACACCTCATCAGTAATCTCAATGATATTACCGTCCTTATCCACAGGGTGATCCCCGTTTTTCTCTGCATCCGTTTCCTCTGTTTTATTATCCTCTGCTTTATTCTCCTCTGTTTTATTCTCCTCCGTTTTCATATCTTCTGCATTCATTTTTTCAGCATCTGCATCGTTATCATTCGAAACTGAATTGTCGGAAACGGTTTCCCCTTCATATGCGGCATTACTAAGGCTGTCACTTTCATCCGTATTTTCCAAAAAAGCTTCCGAAGTTTCTCCGTTTTCCAAAATATCGCCTTGCGTAACGTCCTGATTTTCGGAAATATCTCCTTCTGCGGCTTCCTCATTTATAGAAATGCCGCCTTCCTCAGCATCTTTGATCGGTTGTGAATCATTATCTTCATTCACAATTACCGGCGCTGTAGTAATTGATCGGCATTCATTTTCACCATTCATATATTCAAACTCTGCACGGATATAATAGTCATAGCCATCATCAATATCAGTATCCGCACCGGTGATCACTACTGTTTTATAAAATATGCTGTTCTCATCCTTACACTCTTCCATAACAAAGTACGGCGAGTCAGCTACGGTCTCAAAATCTTTCCAGTCATCGTCCTCATCAACAAGATGCGCGGTTCCCGGCGTACTTCCCGCTGCTTTGCGCAAGATATACCATTTAAGCGCATCTTTAAAATTTATGCTGTCAGCTACGGGCTCTTTAATTATGGCGGAAATGCGAATATTTTCAGACTGTTTTACGTTTATGACGTCATCGCGCGCATACTCGGAATTTTCCCTATAAAAAGCCTCATCATACGGAATTTCATCCATATCTGACGTCTTTACAAGGTGAAGCTCATATCCGTTATATTCCTCAGGCGAATTATCACTTACCGTCCCTGAAAAATATTCATAACCGGTCTCTGAAAAATCTTCACTGCCTGTCCCTAAGAAATTTTCATCATCGCTTTCTGAAAATTTCTCACTGCCTGTTCCTGAGAAATATTCATCACCGCTTTCTTCAAGGTTCAGCTCGCCCGCAGAAGCCTGTATAATGTTTTCAGGCATATAAAACATATCGCACGCCAAAGCTGCGGTCAAAACTGCTGCCGATATTCTTTTAATCATGCTCCTCTTCTTACTCTTCACTATACAAGTCCCCTTACACAGTCCATCATCACTCAGCATTCAAACTGCCGTCCGCTATATATGACCCATGATCAATTCTACTTCATAACAAGTTGCCGCACAACCGTAATGCCCAAATTTCCGCTGCCATTTTCTGTATAAAAATTAAAATTATCCCAAATTATTTTTTATATAAAAAACCGGCCTTCCAACCGTCAGATCTCAGGTCTAACTTATGGGGCCGGTTCAGGCAGTCATGCGCCGCGAAAACTTATATGATCCTTCTTATCGTAATGATACTTCTGTATGTGGCCGAAGATATCTTAATTCCGGTACGTTCCGTACTCGCATGAACTATCTGTCCGTTGCCGATATATATACCCACATGCCCGCCGTAATAGATAATATCTCCCGGCTGCGCATCTGAATAAGACACCGCTTTCCCGGCTGAGGACTGTGCGTATGAACTTCTCGGAAGGTTATATCCAAAAGCTTTATAAACGGCCCATACAAATCCCGAGCAGTCCGCTCCGTCCGTTAAGCTTGTGCCGCCTGCCTTATAGGGATTTCCTATAAACTTGCAGGCATAATTGGCGATATCCTGTCCCTTGGAACTCCCGCCGGAAGACGGCTTGGGAACATCCGATGATTGTGAATCTTTATCTTCATCTTTATCTGAGTCACTTCCGTCTTTTGAATTACCGCCATCGCCGCCTGCCTCATCGCCTGTATCCTCTTCTTTACTCTGATTTTTAGCCAACAGCGCTTCCTGTTCTTTACGTTTTCTTTCTTCCTCTTCTTTTCTTTTTCTTTCCTCTTCTTCCAGTTTCTTTATCTGTGCCGTTTCCTTCTTGATCTTAGTAGCGTACGCGGCAGCTTCCTGCCTTGCTTTGGCCAAGACCACGTCGTAATTTTCATACTCTGCTTTTTTCTTTGCAAGCACCTCTTCAACATAAGCCTGCTCTTCTTCAAGCTCATATTGGGAAGTCTGCAATTCCGCCTTTTCCTCTTCCAGTTTTTCCTGCAGAGCGGCCACTTCCTCCACTGCGATCTGATAATCATTTAAAAGTTTCCTGTCATACTCGTAAAGCTTTTCCGCATATTCCGCCTTGTTAAGCATGTCCTCCAAATTTTCGGATTCCAGAAAAAGCTGTAAATATGATACATCACCCTGCTCATACATAAACTTTATCCTGACTTTCATGGACTCATACTGCTCTTCCTTAACCGCAACGGCGCTATCGTAATCCGCCTGAGTTAAAACGATCTCTTCCTCATTTCTTTCGATCTCTTCTTCTATAAGATTTATATCCGTAAGCAGGCTGACCATCTCGGCGTCAAGCTGTTCAATATCATTTCCTATGTCAGCCTGCGCGCCTACATAATTCGTGATCTGTTTATTCACATCTTTCAGATGCGACTCATCTTTTTCCCTTTCTTCCTGTATTTCGGAAATAGTTGTCGCATATACGGGATCAATTTGATTGACTATTATAGTCAATGCAATTATAATAACGGCAACTCCTACAAATCTCTTTTTCATAAGCACATCAACCTCAAAATCTTCCGGTCATATCATTATTACAGTTCGCAGTTTTTGACCGTTCTGGGGAAAGGTATAACGTCTCTGATATTGCCCATTCCGGTCAGATACATAACACATCTTTCAAACCCCAATCCAAAACCAGCATGTCTTGCCGAACCATATTTTCTAAGGTCAAGATAGAACCGATAATCTTCTTTGTTAAGTCCCAGCTCATCCATCCTTTTTTCCAACTTCTCCAAATCGTCCTCTCTCTGGCTGCCGCCTATGATCTCGCCTATGCCGGGCACAAGGCAGTCCATCGCCGCAACCGTCCTGCCGTCTTCGTTCAGTTTCATATAAAATGCCTTGATCTCCTTCGGATAGTCTGTCACAAATACAGGACGCTTAAACTCCTTTTCCGTAAGGTAACGCTCATGCTCAGTCTGCAGGTCGCAGCCCCACGAAACTTTATATTCAAACTCGTCGTTATGCTTTTCGAGAATTTTTATTGCATCGGTATACGTCACATGTCCGAAATCCGAATTCAGCACATGTTCAAGTCTCTCAATAAGCCCTTTGTCCACAAATTGGTTAAAAAAGTTCATCTCTTCCGGCGCATTCTCAAGGACATAGCGTATTATATGTTTAAGCATGGCCTCTGCAAGCATCATATCATCATTCAGATCGGCAAACGCTATCTCAGGCTCTATCATCCAGAACTCGGCCGCATGTCTTGTCGTGTTGGAATTCTCGGCACGGAAAGTAGGTCCGAAAGTATAAACGTTTTTAAACGCAAAAGCGTACGTTTCCACGTTCAACTGTCCGCTTACGGTAAGACTGGTGGGTTTACCGAAGAAATCCCGGGAATAGTCTACGCTGCCGTCTTCGTTTTTCGGAACATTTTCAAGATCCAGCGTAGTCACCTGAAACATCTCGCCCGCTCCTTCGCAGTCACTGCTTGTTATAAGCGGCGTATGCACATACACAAAACCTCTCTCCTGAAAAAAGGTGTGGATCGCATAAGCTATCAGCGAACGTACCCGAAAAGTCGCCTGAAAAGTATTGGTCCTTGGCCTCAAATGCGAAATAGTCCTTAAATATTCAAAAGTATGCCTTTTTTTCTGAAGCGGATAATCCGCGGTCGAGGCGCCTTCCACCATGATCTCCAAAGCCTGCATCTCGAAAGGCTGCTTTGCCTGCGGCGTTGCAACTATCTTTCCTTTCGCTGTGATCGCGGAACCTACATTCAGTTTTGAGATAGTCTCAAAATTCTCAAGGCCGTCGCTGTATACGATCTGCAAAGGCTCAAAAAAAGTTCCGTCATTTACGACTATAAAGCCAAAAGTCTTGGAGTCCCTGATACTCCTTACCCAACCGCCGACCGTTACTTCCTTATCAATGTATTCCTCTTTGTTATGATATAAATCCCTGATATCCGTTAAAGCCATTTCACTGCCCTTTCCTTATATTTTTCTATCATTATATACAGATAAATATATCATAATTTGAGATTTCGCGAAAGTCTTTATTTGTAAATTTGCGCGCCTCTCTTGCCTAATGTTCAAATCAATGCTAAAATATGGAATATCCGGATACATCGGGTTTTTAATTCTTACTAATTACGGAGGTTATTGATGAACACAGCAGCGATAGTAATATTAAGCATTCTGGCCGTTGTTATTATAGTAATGGTCGTATTATACTTTCTAGGGAAAAAAATGCAGAAAAAGCAGGAAGAACAGCAGGCGCAGATCGATTCCATGAAACAGACCGTTTCCATGCTCATCATCGATAAAAAGCGGATGAAGCTGAAGGACGCAGGACTGCCGCAGATGGTGATCGAGCAGACGCCCAAGCTTCTCAGAAATTCCAAGCTTCCGATCGTAAAAGCCAAAATAGGCCCCCAGATAATGTCCCTGATCTCGGACGAAAGAATTTTTGATTCCATTCCTGTAAAAAAAGAAGTAAAAGCCGTAATAAGCGGAATTTACATCACAGACGTAAAAGGCCTTCACGGCAAACAACAGGCTCCGACAGAACAGAAGAAAAAAGGCTTCTTCAAACGGGCCGTTGAGAAAGCGCAGGAAAAGGCCGGAGCCACGCCTGTTAAATAACGAAAAGCGTCGGGTCAGCCGGCGCTTTTAACAGTTATCGTAATTTTGTTTCGTGAGATCACCCTGCCCTCATTTTCAAGCAGATAAGCCGCTTTTAAGATTATCCCGTCTTCATCCGCAACAGATATTTCTCCGGTATTTATCCCAAGCATTATATTCCCGTAAGGAGTCCTGTAACTTGTCATGTTTGTTTTATTCTTCTCCAAAAGCATACGGATATTGACAGGCCCGCTCCTTACTAATTCAACTGTCTTTGCGTCAAATTTGATTCTGGTCTTAACGGGTTCTTTGACCCCCTCCATAGCTTCGTCATAGAGTATATACCGCATTCTGTTCTTTTCATAATACAGGCCCTGCATGACAGTATTGCTCTCGTCGGCTTTTATTCCTTCAGGCGTGTACTGTTCGCTGCAAACCGATATTATTACATCTTTGGTCATTACAAGATCTTACCTTTCTGTCTCAAACAATACAAAATTTCATATCGCATTGCCGCCCCGGTTCTTATGCCTATGCTATCAATATTCTTCTATATTGACAGCCTTTGCGGAAAGTATCCCGTACGGGAGTATGGAATTGGCAAATTTCTGAAATTTATCAGCTGCGTCGCTCACAAAAAAGCGATATAATTCAGTTCCCAGTTCAGGCCTTTTTTCGCTCTCCAGACCTTCCTTTTCCAAAAGCCCTTTCAACTCTCTTGCGGTCTCATAAGCAGGATTGACCAAGGTTACCTTTTCGCCCATTATCTTTCCCACAGTCGAACGGATAAGCGGATAATGCGTACAACCTAATATCAGAGTGTCGATATCTATATCTATAAGTCCCGACAGATACCTTCTTGCGATCTCATCCGTTACAGGATCTTCCCACAGCCCCTCTTCCACAAGCGGCACAAAAAGCGGACATGCCTTTTCCACGACGCTGACACCTGTGTCAGTTTTTTCTATGTATCTTTTATATATCCCGCTGCTTATGGTAGCTTCCGTAGCTATTACACCGATCTTGCCATTATGCGTCGCATCTATCGCCGCCCTGGCTCCCGGCTTTACCACGCCTATTATGGGTATATCGGTTTCCTTTTCCAACTCATCCAAAGCATAGGCGCTTGCGGTATTACATGCGACCACTATCGCCTTTACTTCCTGAAGCTGCAAAAACCTTACTATCTGTCTGGAAAATCTTGTAACCGTCTCACGGGATTTGCTTCCATAAGGCACTCTGGCCGTATCTCCAAAATAAACTATCCTTTCGTTTGGCAGCTGCCGCATGATCTCTCTCGCCACGGTTAAACCGCCCACTCCCGAATCAAAAACTCCCACCGGCGCATTACAAAGCAAATTTTTTTCTTTCATCATCTGCTTATGCTCCTTCTGTCCGCGCATAGTTAGCGTATGCTAACCATGCTCTTATTAAATGATAAAAACAATTACCTTATTTCAGTTTTTCTTCAAGCCATTCCAGAAACCGGCTTCCAATAACTATGTCCTCGTCTTCAGCGCTCAATATACCCGGATATCCTTCCTCAATTTCCCGCAGTTCCTCCATGGTCCCGGCATCTTCTTTACCCCGGTTCCCCTGAGGTTCCTCCATGGTCCCGACATCTTCTTTATCCCGGTTCCCCTGAGGTTCCTCCATGGTTCCGGCATCTTCTTTACTCCGGTTCCCCTGAGGTTCCTCCATGGTCCCGACGCCTTCATTTACCTGAACCTGACTTTCCCGTGACTCATACACGGCTTCGTAAGTATCGCGCGGAAAGCACAGCTCCGGATAAAGCGCGCACCACCAGACAAGCGTTATTATCCCTATCACGGTTCCCGCGCCATTAAAATATCTGCTTTTATTAAAATAATCCATCATATTTCCTCCTTTATACCGAAAAACAAATTCACCTTCCGGTCCATAAAGGAGTATTCCCTTTAAAAATCCGTATATTCAGTTGTTAGCGCCATTCTCCACTCGGATCTGTCTGATTATGGATTTCTCCTGATTATCGATATGCACTCTGGCTGCTTCTGCCGCTTTTTCTTTATCGTTATTTATTATGCTCTCATAAATCATTCTATGTTCTTTCACAAGATTATTATGCTGGTCTTTTTCTTTAATATATTCAAATCGGTAGCGGTACATCTGATCTGACAAATTATTTACAAGCTGAACAAGCCTGCGGTTTCCGGCAGCATCCACTATTATCTGATGAAGTTTTACATCGGCTGCCGCTATCGTAGTGGGATCACCGGTCTTTGTGGCTTTTTCAAATTCGTCGCATGCTGTTTTCAACCGCTTTTTCTCATCTTCCGTTATCCTCTCACACGCAAGTTCCGCGCAAAGGGCGTCCAGAGCCCTGCGCACCTCGAGCACATCCCTAAGATCCTTCTCGGTGATCTGCGCCACCTCGGCTCCCCGCCTCGGGATCATGACCACAAGACCTTCCAGTTCAAGCTTACGTATGGCCTCCCTTATAGGAGTCCTGCTTACGCCCAACTGATTGGCCAGATGAATTTCCATAAGATGTTCGCCCGGCTTCAGCTCTCCGGTTAGGATAGCCTTCCTCAATGTATTAAAAACCACATCCCTCAAAGGAAGAAATTCATCCATATTAGCCTGAAATCCATCACTCATACATTTTCCCCCATTAAATGAATTTAGTCACAAAAACCTGCTTTGCGAAGTTCTTCTCTTCAAGCTCCCTCGCCGCAGCCCCCGCCGTCCATTCATCCGGAAAAATCCCAAACACGGTTGGCCCGCTTCCGCTCATAAGCGCATTTATCGCTCCGGAATTTATCATAAGTTTCTTTATCTCATCTATTATCGGATATTCTTTTATTGTAACAGTTTCAAGCACATTCCCGAGTCTGTCCGCCACCCCTTGGATATTTCCGCCTCTGATCGCCTCTATCATCCCATCTATATCCGGATGAGCAGACAAATTTTCAAGGCGCAGATTTTCATATACAAATTTAGTCGATACATTTATATCGGGTTTTGCTACCGCAAGACTGCACTGCGGAGGCGAAGGCAGCTTACTTAGTATCTCCCCTATACCTTCCGAAAGCGCGGTCCCGCCCATAAGGCAATAAGGAATGTCCGCGCCGAGTTTAACGCCTGTTTCCTGCAGTTCTTCCAAAGAACAGCCCAGACCAAAAAGTTCGTTTAAACCAAGCAGCGTCGCAGCCGCATCAGCGCTTCCGCCTGCCATGCCTGCCGCGATAGGTATCCGCTTTTTCAGGGTGATCTCTACCCCTTTATTTACGCCGTTTTTTGCCATAATGAGCCCGGCTGCGCGGCATATGAGATTATCGTCTCCCACCGAAAGCTCACTGTTGTCCGTATTTAAAGTAACGCCTTCCTCAGACTTCGCCTTAAACGTCAGCGTATCAAATATATCTACGGTCTGCATTATCATTTTTACTTCATGATACCCGTCCGGTCTGCGCCTTAACACATCCAAGCCCAGATTGATCTTGGCATAAGCTTTTCTCGTAATCATATCCATACGACTCTTTCGTCCTTATAATTTTATTATTAAATTTTATTCGATATCACTTTTGTATACAGTATGCAGTATATTGTACTTAATTTTATACAATCTGCTTCACTTTGTCAATGAAAAAACTCCCGACACCAAAGCTGTGCTTCAATGCCGGGAGTTTTGATCCCGTAAAATCTAATTTATTAACAAATTTTGATCTTTATGATTAATTAGTTTCCGTTCCGGTTACCGTATCGGTTCCCGTACCCGAACCTGTTTCCGTCTTAACGGTAAGACCTGCTTCCTCTGCAAGCTTATCAAACTTCTCCATAACAGCGTCATAGGTCCTCTGAGAGATCTCGGGAAGTTCTCCTCCCCAGGTCTTCTTCGCCTGTTCATAACCCTTCTTGAATGCTTCACGCATTTCTTCAATCTTATCCGGATCACCGCCCGTCAGCGCCGATGCGAAATCAACGATACGGTCGGACGTCTGCTCAACTCCCCAGTACCCGTCGTCAGCTATGTCTTTCTGAGCCTGCAGTTTGGTAGCTGCATCTACCTCTAATTTACCGCTTGCCAGAACACTCCAGATACCGTTTGCATTATTAAATGTCTGTCCCTGTTGGGTCAGAAGCTTCTCCACAATACTCTGAAGCTGTCTCTGTCTGCTCTCCTGATCCGCCTTAAGCTTATTTACCAAATCCGTATTCGGCGTATACGTTTTCTTTACTGAATCCTTAACGGTTTCCTTTGACGGCTCGTAGACAACGCCTGAATCCTCGGCAGTTGACTTATTCTCGGCACTTGTCTCTTCTGCCGCTTTGGCTGCTGCGCCTGTGCCTGCCTGATAAGCGTCATATGTGTTTACTGAATCGGTAACTCCATTTACACCCATGTTTATCCCTCCTTGGAAAAATAATTTTTATTACTGTTATCATAACATATGGTTACAGATATCTCTGTAATATATATCGTCCCGTTACCTTAAAAATATTAGGGCATGAATAACAAATATTTACCATAATTCTGTTATTTCAATACAAAAATGTGTCCTTTCATGACTTGCCGTCTTTATCATCCGCGCCGTCATCATTTTTTTCAGCCGCAGACGAACCGTAAATATTGGAAGCCGCTGACGAAGCCGTAGTCATTACGCATCTTCCGTCAAAGAAAGCATCTTCATCTATAACGAGCGAACGCGCAGTGATATTTCCCGTAACTTTACCTGTTGAATGAAGCTCCACTCTGGCCTGTGCCACTATATCCCCTTCAACCGTTCCTGAGATGATAACGCTCTGAGCCGTAATATCGCCTTTTATGCAGCCTTCCGCTCCGATTATGAGCAGCTCACTGCATTCGCAGTTGCCGTTTATCTCTCCGTCTATGCGAAGCGTTTCAGGCGCCGAAAGATTTCCGTTAAATACCGCCCCTTTGCCGATCAGCGTTCCGACTTTTGTCCGCGCATCCATGCCGGAACCCATATTTTTGTTCTTACCCATCATTATGTAATCCTCCTTTTATCCTTTTGCCTCAATCACCGTCAGCGGATCTATCGGATTTTCCTCAAAATAAATCTGATAATCCAGTCTGGTGTCGTCTGTCGTAATAGTAAACAAAGTATCCCCCGCTTCTACCTGCGCGCCTTCGGTTGCCTGAACATCCGCATTCTGGCGGCACATATAGCGTGATTTATAACCTTTGTTATGCTCCACTTCAATTATGATCGGGTATGTGTCATCTGACGTTACTGTGGTCACCGTACCGTTTCCGGTCGCTATTATATTTCCCTCAGTATGTGTATTGATAGAAAGATATGGCTGTTCTTCAGAAAAAGTCTCAATTACCGCGCTTATGCCGGAAGAAGGATACCTGCGCGGAATATAAGAGTCGGAATCCGCTTCGGCTTCGGCCTGCGCTTCTTCCTTTACTTCCTCTTCAATATTTTCGGCCTCCACTCTTAACGCCTCGTTTTCGTTTTTTAACGCGGCTATCTCATCGTTCAGGCCCGCCTTTTCCGTCTCAAGCGCTGCGACCTGCTTCTCCAGTTCCTTGCTTCGGCTCTGTGACAACCCGTCTGCATACAGAAACCTGAACATTATGCCGCACATAACTACTACCGCCGCGCATATAACGGCAAACAGGGAAACAAGCACACGAAAAGCGAGCCCTGAAATATAAAATTTCCTGCCCGTATTTCCGATATTGGAAATAAATAGTATGGAATATGACTCCTTGTGTTTATGTCCGTTGCCTTTCATAAATAATCTCCGTTTTTTATAATATAAAGGACGCGTCTGCAATTGCTCAGGCAAAATCTCACTTATTAACATATTAACATAAATTTTCGTAAAATCAAACCTTGAAGCATCGCATTTTTCATTTTTTACAATTTTTTTAATTTTTTTTAAAATTTTTGTAACTTTTTTGCAATTTAAGCGATAAACCGGGCAAAATCCCTGAAAATAAGGATTTAAAACCCGGTTTTCCATACAGATCGACTAAAATTTACAATAATTTTTATGCATTTTATATATGACTGAAATTCCGTTTAGTCATGAGATTCCTTTGACTACAAGAATTTTATCGCCTGCCTTGATCTCTTCCGAAGTAAGCTCGTTTATTTCTTTTAACCAGGCGATCGGCACATAATATTTCTTACCTATGTCCCAAAGCGTATCGCCCGTACCTGCAATATATATAACGATACCGGGAAGTTCGCTCACCTTATCCATATCCAGTTCGCTTACGGCTATATCGGTGATCAGATCTGCCCTGCGCGTAGTGAAAACAAGAACCTCGAAGTTAAGCACTGCCTTTATATCCAGTTCGTCGCTGTCCAGCATTGATACCAGAAGCTGTTCCGGATTCCAATGAATATGGAATACACAATCGCTCTCAATCCCGGGAACATCAATAAGATATTGAAAAGGCGCGGCGCTTTTGGTTGCATACAATGTATTCTGCCCGTTTGTACAAAGATATACTGTTGTCACATTTAGCACGCCCGTTATCGAAATTCCGTTATCAGCTATACTCTGTTCCGCTATCTGGATCTCCGCTTCGCTATGCACAAGCTGATACATATGCATTTCCGTATTTTGAATCTTTGCATGGTCAGCCACTCTGCATTTACCGCTGTTTCTGTAAAGAAGGCTCTTTAGAGAAACCTCCTTCGTCACGGTCTCTATTTCTTTTGACACGCCATAGATATCCGAAAGCACTTCAAGATTTTCTTCTTCATAGAGGCGTATCTCCAGATCAAGCACATTTTCCACGCAGAACACCCGTTCCTCACCGTCAAAATCTTGCTTGATCTCTACGTTGCATTGGGAAGTCGTATACTGAATATCAGGTATCATGTTTTCACGACAGCCGTGGCACTCTATCATACCGCTGAACGGGACCGTATTCTCATACCATACCGCCCTGTCGTTATCGCCTTCGCCCTCATAGATGAAAAATGCTTTCATCTCGCCCTGTATGCCGATCTTTTCATCCAAGGCCTTAAACTCTACATTGTTTAACGCGATACTGCTCCATATTATATTAAAAGCATTCGGAAGGTTGCCGGGCAGTTCCATTTCTTCTTTGATACGGAATATGTCTTTCTTATTCACCGCCATCTGCAAAAGCGGATACTGCCTCTTACGATATTCCACAGGCTCGTCGTGATATATATCCACCGCCGCCTCCTGTTCCATACTTTCTTCCTGTTCTATCTCAAAAGAAACCATAGCCTGCACGCTGAACTTTCTGGAGTTGATAAGTCCCACGCTCAGATCCTCGATAGTCCAAGAGGCCAGCACGGTATCTCCGTTATGTATTCCTTCCATATTAACTTTTTCCTCAAATGCAAGCTCAGATTCCATGCAGGCGCACATTCCTTCTTCTTCCGTCTGATACAGGATCTTAACCTGAAGTCTTCCCTTCAAACTGACACGGTCGTCATTTATTCGGAGCTCATCCATAACGACCTCTCCTTTTACAGCTATCAGATTGCCGGCGTCAGGTCTGTTATCCGATATATTTACATCCTCTTCCAATACCATCTGGGTGCCTGCTTTGTTCGCTATGCAGTCCATATGTATCTTTTTCTTCA
This sequence comes from uncultured Lachnospiraceae bacterium, assembly GCA_947631625.1. Classification (GTDB taxonomy): domain Bacteria; phylum Bacillota; class Clostridia; order Lachnospirales; family Lachnospiraceae; genus UBA3282. The sequence goes on from CANRMA010000005.1 coordinate 19,887, forward strand.
CTAATTCCACAAAAAAATACCTCCATGCGTACTCTTATTGTATTGTATGCCGCATGGAGGCAATCTATGACTTAAAATCTATATATCAAACAGGCAATTGCGAAACTATCTATCAAGCTTTCGAAATTGGCAAAAATATATTTGCATATTTTTACTAATTATTGTACGGCGCCTGTCAGTTCGCTTATATCATTTATATTATTATCCCGCATATAAGCTTCGATACCCTCTATAACCTCTATAGTCGTATACGGGTTTACGAAATTCATGGCGCCGACTGCCACGGCCGATGCGCCCGCAAGCAGAAATTCGATCGCATCTTCGGCAGACGCTATCCCGCCCATTCCGATTATCGGTATCTTAACTGCCTGCGCAGCCTGATATACCATTCTGACTGCAATAGGTTTGATCGCCGGGCCCGACATTCCGCCGGTCTTATTCGCTAGCACAAACTTCTTTTTATGGATATCGATCTTCATACCCGTGATCGTATTGATCATGGAAACCGCATCTGCGCCTGCTGCCTCAGCAGCCTTAGCCATATCCGCAATATCGGTAACATTTGGACTTAATTTCATTATAATGGGCTGCTTTGCCTTCTTTTTTATTTTGGATGTTATGTCAAAAAGACAGTCCGCATCCTGCCCGAAAGCGATAGCTCCTTCTTTTACGTTAGGACACGACACGTTTATCTCAAGCATATCCACAGGCTCGTCGCCAAGCCGCTCCACTACCTCAAGATAATCCTCTATGCTTTTACCGCAGACATTTACTATTATCTTAGTATCGTAATTTTTTAAAAAAGGTATATCTCTGTCTATAAAAACATCCATTCCCGGATTTTGCAGGCCTATCGCATTGAGCATACCGCCATAGACCTCCGCCACACGCGGGGTAGGATTACCGGGCCATGCCACATTGGCGACCCCTTTGGTAACAACCGCCCCAAGCCTGTTCAGATCCACAAATTCACTGTATTCCATTCCGGAGCCAAAAGTTCCTGACGCCGTCATGACCGGATTTTTTAATTCAATTCCTGCGATCGTAACTTTTGTATTCATCAGATATCCACCTCTTTTGCTTCAAATACCGGGCCGTCAGTACACACGCGCGCATTGTGTACGTGCGAATGGGCATCCACTTCTTTGGTCCTGCATACGCAGCCCAGACAGGCTCCCACGCCGCAGGCCATCCTTTCTTCGAGAGAAATATAGGCGTCAATATCATTCTCTGCGGCATACTGCTTAATTGCCCTTAACATCGGCATGGGGCCGCACGCCATTATCACGTCCGCGCTCAGATCATTCTCTCTTATGGCGTCCATAACGGTTCCCTTGCTGCCTGCGCTTCCGTCTTCCGTTGCAATATATAGCTGTCCGTTTGCCGCAAGCTCATCCTGCAAAAACAGGTTCTTATCCCTGTAGCCTGCAATAATCTTTTTATCAGCGTCAAGCTCCCTGGCAAGTTCCAACATGGGCGGTATTCCAATCCCGCCGCCCATTATAAATACCTTTTTGCCGACCGCCTTTTCTATAGGGAAACCGTTTCCCAGCACGCCGAGCACCGCCAGTTTCGCTCCCGAATGATAGGTTGAAAATTCTTCGGTTCCTTTACCCGCTATACGATATACTAGACGAAGCCTTTCTTTATTTCTATCAATCTCACATATGCTTATGGGTCTTGGAAGCAGCGTGGAGGCATTATTAGGATAAACCGCAACAAACTGCCCCGCTTTTGCAGCCGCTGCCAGATCCGTCTCAAGCCATAACTCATAAATATTATCCGCGATCTCAGTTTGTGACACTACTGTCGTTATTACTTTCTTCTTCTGTGCCATGATATCTCCTTTATGTTTGTCAGTTATTCAGACGATTGTGAAACTGTCGTCGAAGTTTCCGAATTTAGTAAAACTTATTATCTACACACACCATTATACACTATCTTCCCGTCACAGATCGTATATTTTACAACGCCGGGCAGAGTTTCGCCTATAAATGGGGAATTGCAGGCTTTGGAAACAAAGGTTTCTACTTTCCACTCCTCATCCTTATCAAAAATAACAATATCCGCAGGCGCTCCGACAGCCAGATATCCGGCATCCATATGATAAAGCTGCGCCGGTGACAGACTCATCTTTTCTATAAGTTCTGCCATAGTCAGATAACCTTTATTTACAAGTTCCCTTATTCCAAGCGACAGGGAAGTTTCAAGTCCTATTATGCCGCTTGGGGCTTCAGTTATCGGCCTTGCCTTTTCCTCCGCGGAATGAGGCGCATGATCCGTTGCGATCATATCTATCGTTCCGTCCCTAAGCCCATCTATTATCGCCATTCTGTCCTCTTCCTCACGGAGCGGGGGATTCATTTTGGCCAAAGCGCCATACTTAATGGCAGCCTCCTGTGTCAACGTAAAATGATGGGGAGTCGCTTCCGCAAAAATATGACACGAGTGTCGTTTTGCTTCCCTTACTATATTTACCGCTTCTTTTGCGCTGATATGCTGTATAGACAGATCCGCGCCTGTTTCCATAGCGATATTAACGTCGCGTTCCACCATGCTTATCTCGGCTTCCCGCGGCGAACCGCCTATACCGTAATACTCTGCGGCCTTTCCGGCATTGATCCCGTTATTATAAATAAACTCAGGATTTTCTTCATGAAGACTAACGGGCTTTCCGAGTTTTGCAGCCCTTTTTAAAGCTTCGCGAAGCAGTCCCTCATCCTGTATCGGTACGCCGTCATCAGTAAAACCTGCCGCGCCTGCTCTACTAAGCGTCTCCATGTCCACCAACTCTTTACCCTTCATGCCCATAGTCACATTGGCGCAGCCATATACCCTGATACCTGTACTTTCTCCTTTATCAAGCACATATGAAAGAGTTTCGATATTATCAACCGCAGGTTTGGTATTGGCCATCATCACTACGCTCGTAAAACCGCCCTTAGCCGCCGCTGCCGCTCCACTGACTATATCCTCTTTATAGGTAAAACCCGGATCTCTGAAATGCACATGCACATCCACAAGCCCCGGCGCAACTATAAGCCCCTTGGCATCAAGCAGCTCAATATCATCCGCATTAATCTCAGCCGGGCTTGTTCCGCTGATCTCAATAAGCTCATCAAGCGTCCGCCCCGCTTTCTCCATGCATAATATCTTACTGTCTTTTATAAGGATATCCATTACCCCTTCCGATCCTGAGCCGGGATCTATTACATATCCGTCCTTAATGTATATCATATTCACCTCATCATCCCCCTAAAAACCCCTTTAGAGCTTGAGCCTATTGTATCACAAATTTCACTTAAATACCACCGGCTTATCCATATACTCCGTCTTCACTACCACATAAGGATAGCTTGCAGCTTCTTTTCCCTTATTTTCGGCATCAGGTCCGATAAGATTTGTGTCTATGTAGAGCGCATTTCCGGTTTCGTAAAGTTCATTTACGGCAATGCTGTATCCGCCGGTTTCCTGTTCACCGTAACCGACGCATATATAGATAAAACCATTGTCCTCAAAAGTCAGCTTAAATGGCGAAACCTTCTTTTCTTCTATTATTCCAAGCAGTTCCTCCGGAATATTATCCTGCGCAATAACACTAAATTCCAGATCCCTTAATTTTTCCGTGGACTCCTGCTTTGCCGCGCAAGCTATCACCCCTATACACATTGCCCCCACAAGCAATACGCTCCATATTCTTTTTCCGAACTCATACATACAACAGCCTTTCCTTTCCGCTTTATAACAAATTACTGTTAATACTAATTTATTAAAAAAATGAAAGGTGTATTCCTATTGATTAAAAAAGTGAAGTCCGCTATAATATACTGAGTGATATTGAGGGGGACGGGTATTATGATAAGATTTATTATAGTCGCGCTTTTTGTGATACTTTTTCTTATATGCAGCATACCGTTGCTGATAATAGAATTTATTATCGGTAAGTTTAACATGGATCTGAAAAACCGAAGTTCACTCGCCATAGTCAACGCGGCTTTCCGTGTCTGTCTGTTTTTTGCGGGTACCGGGGTAACGGTCATCGGTGAGGAAAATGTCCCTAAAGACAGACCGGTGCTGTATATCGCCAACCACAGAAGTTATTTTGACATTCTTATAACGTATGTCCGTGTTCCAAGACCAACCGGCTATGTAGCCAAAAAAGAAATGCTGCGCTATCCGCTTTTGCGTAACTGGATGAAATATCTGCATTGCCTTTTCTTAGACAGGAACGACATAAAACAGGGATTGAATACAATAAAAGAAGGTATCGATAAAATAAATTCCGGGATTTCCATCTGCATTTTTCCGGAAGGCACACGAAACAAAACTCCGGATACTTTTCTTCCTTTCCATGAAGGAAGCTTTAAAATGGCGGAAAGGAGCGGCTGCCCCATTGTGCCGATAACCATCAACAATACTTCGGCTATTTTTGAAGACCACCTTCCCAGGATAAAGAAAGCTCATGTAGTGATCGAATACGGAAAACCTGTTTATATGAATGAGCTTCCCCGTGAGGAAAAGAAAAAGATCGGCGCATCAATGCGCGAGATTATACAGGAAACCTATTTTAAAAACAAAGAACTGGTATGATCATTCCGTGATAAGATTTTCTTCGATCGCGCTCATCAATAAAATAAATTTTGCATTAAGATCGACCCTTTTCATGATACCGCTTTTTTCGTTTACAAGCTGATAACTCCTGCTTCCCATACCGTCAACGTAACTTATGGATCTTGCATTACGCCCCATAAAATAATGCAGATGATTTTCAAGCACCGTGGTATACTCATGATTGGTTATGATGTGATCCACCACTGCCAGTTTTTCCATCTTATGAAGCAGTTCCTCATTGTTATCCTGCGCTTTATTTCCCTCGGTCAGATACTTGGAATTCTTAGAGGCGTACGATACCTGCTCAACGTATTTAAGAAGTGTGCTTATAAGTTTATCGCACAAATTGACGTCTACTTTCTGCTTAGTCGAAAGGTATGTAACACAGCCCCAGAAAACATAGTCGTTTTCCATATTAAGTTCCGATTCCGATTCAATGTACTCCTGAGCCGCCTTACGGTATGAATAGGTTCCGGCAGCCCTGTACAGCTCAGTCGCGGCACAAAAGTATTCTTCCATTGCGACGTCACTAATATATCTGCCCGCATATCGGTAAGCTCTGTCAGCCGCTTTAAGACATCTTGTGGCAAAATCAAGATCATAACTCTGATACAGATAACTGAATTTGGCCATTGTGGAAGCAAAACGTATAGTTGCCTCCATTGAAACAGGTTCTATATATAACTGATATGTCTGCGGTGAGTCCTCGATCACATTCACCGCGGAATATACGGCGCCGCTGGCCTCATCCTGCATCTTGATAATCCAGTCTATCTCATATTTTATCTCATCCATTATATCAGGTATCCCGTTACCGCTCTCAGGTATGCCTATATCATCGGTAAAAATGTCGCCATACAGTTCATATGCGAGCAAAAGAACGTTAAGGGCGCTGCAGCCTCCGCTGACATCTCTGCGCCCGTTTTCATCAATATGCCATCCGCCCGATACATCAAGCTGTTTACCGGCTCCCTGCGCGGCAGTATCCCCCATTAATCTGGCAGTCTGCGTATGACATGCATTATGCGCAGAATCCCCTGCATATTCTGCGGTAAGCGTGAGTCCGCATCTGTTATAATAATACTGTTTCAAAGATGAATGAAAGATTTCCCGGTAAGGATCATCATCAATAACAAACGTATATGAACGTCCGATTATATCAGCCTGAAGATAATACGTTCCTTTTTTTGTATATTCCGTAAAATCTCCATAGCTTATATTCTCTCCCGTCTCCTCATTATAACCTTTCTGTTCAATTTTTCCTGTATAAACGGTCTCTTCGGTTCCGGCATCTATCAGATCATATGTATCCGGCAGTATTTCTCCGCGAAATACCGCTATTTTACTGCTATGATCAGCATAACCAAGCTGATTGACCATTATATCGGGAAGCACCTCCGGTATATCATAATCAAATTCCGGAGATAACCCGAGACTTTCCATACTGTCAGTATCTTCCATGCCGTCTTCTGCCGTCGAACCGGTCACGCCGCAGCCTGACAAAAGTTCCGTGCATAAAAAGGCTGCCATAAAAAGACACACTCTTCTTTTAAGCGTATAATATATATTTCTACTCATCAGTAATTAACCTTTCCAGATAATCTTATAGTATTTTATCATAAAAGTTCAAAATTTTCATCAGTATAAACCACTTTTCCTTCAATTACAGTACACATGGCTTTAGTAAACACTTCCATAGGATTACCGTCAAAAATTACCATATCCGCATCTTTTCCGACCTCAAGGCTTCCCACTCTGTCAGCGACACCGCAGATCTGCGCCGGATTAATGGTTATGGCGCGCAGCCCTTCTTCCTTATCCAGTCCTGATTTAACGGCAAGTCCTGCGCAAATGGGAAGAAACTGTATCATGGATACCGGATGGTCCGTCGTAATGGCGACCTTTACGCCTGCTTTGCTTAAAATGCCCGCCGTCTTGAAAGCCATGTTCTGCACCTCTATTTTATTTCTGCTCGCCATATCCGGACCGACTATGGCCGGAAATCCGCTTTCTTTTATCTCTTCCGCTATAAGATGACCTTCGCTGCAGTGATCCAATGTCATCGACAGACCGTATTCTTTTGCTATACGGATTGCGGTAAGAATGTCATCCGCCCGGTGTACATGAGCTTTAAGCGGGATTTTTCCCTCAAGTACGGGCAGCCAGCACTCATATCTGAAATCCTCTTCACATTTTTCGTTTTTACGCTTATCAAAGTACGCTTTGGCGTCAAATATTTCATGACGCAGCATGGCCGCTATTGCCATTCTGGTTGCAGGCGATACGTTTTTACCCGAAAAATTTACCTTCGGATTTTCTCCGAAGGCAATTTTCATGGCTGCGGGAGCTTTCACTATCATATCATCCATGCGCCTTCCGTGCGTTTTGATAAATGCAAACTGTCCGCCAACCACATTAGAGCTCCCGGGCCCCACCATTGCGGAAGTTATCCCGGCTCTTACTGCGTCGTCAAAAGCTGCATCCATCGGATTTATCGCATCAATGGCTCTCAGCGTCGGCGTTATGGGATTTACATTTTCGTTGCAGTCGTCTCCCTCCATACCCTTTTTTTCCTCTGTAATGCCCATATGACAATGCGCCTCCACTATACCGGGCATTACAAGGTTTCCCTTGGCATTTATGACACCAGTGTCATTTTCCTTGATGGGACACTCATCCATATTGCCGACAGCCGTAATCTTTCCGTTATCTGTCTGCACAAAACCGTCTTCGTATTCTGCGCCCGACATAGTTTTAATTTTTCCATGAACGATGGTCAGCATACATCACACCTGCCTAATTTAACTTCTGCAAAGGATTTATCGGTTCTTTGTCCTTAGTCAGCTTGAAATAAACATTTGCGCCTTCCAGACTGTAATACTTTGTAGGATAGGCTACCGTTCCGATTATATCTCCGGCAGCCGTATAACTGCCTTCGCTGACGGTTATATTGTCAAGCTGTCCATAGGTAAGCTCATATCCGTTTCCTAAATCCATAACTACCGTATTTCCAAGCTGTGTATCATAACTTACCGAAATTACCCTGCCGTCTGCCGCAGCAGTGATATTTTCTCCTTCATTGGCAGAAATCACGATCGCGGGATTATACTTATACTGCTGAAGAGTCGGAAAATATATAGTCTTGTCCATGCTGTAATTCAACAGAATATCACCCACGATCGGCCAGACCAGTCCGTCTTCCTCATTAAAATCGAGTATAGGCTGTACAGTGGTTGCTATTGCCTCGGTATCCTGAGGTTTTTCCTCTTTATTTTCCAAAGACTCATCGATCATACCCTCTTCATTTTTATCAGAAGCATTTTTATCCGCATCATTGCTTCCTTTTTTATCTGCAGTGTCTGTCTTGGAAGCGTCTTTGTTATTATTTTCTTGGTCACTATTTTCTTTGTTATTGTTTTTCTTATCTGACTCGGCGCTTTCACCTGTCTGCCCGTCTTTATTATATTCAACTTCATTTTCTGTGTCGTCAGACTTTTTACTGCTTTGTCCATCATTACTTTTTTGCGTCGATTTATTATCGTTATTTTCCACATTTCCCGAATTAGCTTCCTGGAAACTCGGGTCATAGTCCAAGTCATCAGTTCCTACTTCCGTAAACAGAGTGCTCATATCTTTGTCTGAAATTATATTTTCCGCCGTTTCAGAAGCTTCACTTTCAATCGCGCTGAAATCCACTACATTGCTTTCTGCATCGGACTGACGGTTATTTCTCACAACCACACCCGTTACCGTAAGCGCTGCCAATATCATCACAGACGAAACCCACATTATTATCCGGTCTTTTCTAACACCATTTCTATTTCTTCTCATAATCTAACTTTGCCTCCTACTGAGAAATCATTTTAGTTTTCTGGTGTTAGTCTTTCCCGAATATGTCACATTATTCAATTTTTGCTAATTCTGTATTAAAAAAGTAATATTTAAGTATCTGATCAAATGTCTCTCCCGACACTGCCCTTTCATTCGCGCCATATTGGCTCATTCCAAAACCATGCCCCACACCTTTTACATTAAAGATCACTTCATCGCTTTTCCACTCCGCCTCAAAACATGACGAATTTAAGCCAAAAGCATTTCGGAAAAGTTCTCCGTCACAGACGTATGAGCCTATATTGGCTCTAAGTACGTAACCTGCGCTGTCACAGGTAAACTCTGTGTTATCCCATGCGCTGTTATAAACGTCCTTTGCATTAACATCCGTAAATATTTTTTCTGCCGTTTTGCAATATTCTTCTTTAGGTACACTTACACTGCTCTGATATTCCCGCGCCGAAATATCCTGACTGCATTCCGCCCCCGCCAGGTACGGATAACTGTCATTGTCCCACACTTCCTTGGCATTCCTTGTATGACCGCTGCTTACAGGAAAATATGCCGCCTTTATAGGATAATTTTCATATGCAAGATATATTCCGTCCGTATCGCTTACCGCCTCTTTAACAGTCTCGCTTTTATGCGTGTCTGCGGCATACATGCTGATATCATCCTGTATGGAAGCGCTGCCGCCATCATTTAATATTATCTCCCACAACTTAGTCCTTAAAAGCACCGCCTGCGCTTTAAGCGCTTCCTGCTCATATTTAAGGCCGCTCTCTTCATCATTTTCCATTACTGTCTCTAACTTCTCTATCAGATAATCCCTCATTGATATTTTTCGATTTCCGTGATTTCCTACAAGAGTCAGCTCATATTTTTCATCGATCCATTCACTTTCCTCGCCGGTCTGCCCTGCCATGCTCTTAACCTCTTCCCCTACATGTCCCCACAGGCAGGAGACCACATAAGGCAATAAAAAAACAAACAAAAGCACGGTTCCCGCATCCCTCAACGGACTGCTGTTACCACTGCCTTTGTCTGTTCTTTTTTGGACGATTTTGAATAAGTTCATAGGCCACCTCTTTTAAATCTATGAAAGAGGCGCCCTTTTAATACTAATCATTTTCACACTGCTATTGTGCCAGATCAAGGTGCTGCACTGTTCCGACATTTCCGTTCTCGTAGAGGAAGACGGCTGTGCTTCTGATAACGCCGTTATTGTGGTTATCCTGCATTGAATTCAGCGAGAACTCAGTGGCGGCATTCTGTAAGCATATAGCGCCCACTCCTGCTTCTGCCAACGTATACAGCTTATCCTGTCCGGTTTCATCTTTGCACCATATCTGCAGTTTATCCCAGATATAATCATCTTCATCAATCCAACCGTCTTTATCGGTATCATACTGCGCCAGGTCCTTAAAACCATCCCCTGAACTCGTTCCAAACAACTCGCTTCCATCGTTTATGACGCCGTCCCGGTTCAGATCCAACGCCAGAAAACCGCTGCCTGCCTGCAAAGTTGAGATCTCTTCTTCTTCACCGTCGCAGTCCAGATCAAAATAAAATTTCTGGTCGGAAAGCCCCGCTATATTGGCGTCAAGATTGATCACAAGCGGATCACAATACCTCGTCTGTTTCAAATTCATTTCAAAATTTTCTTCATAATACTCCTGAAAGCTTCTGCTCATACCCAGACTCAATCCAAAACTTATCTCTCTTCCGTCAGCCGTTTTTACGACTCCGTTCGTTGCAAAATAAGTCTCTTCCGTCTCGCTGTGGTAATAACTGTTTGTATAGCCCACAGTCACACTTTCTGATGAAGCTGTTGTCAGACTGCCTCTGCTATCTCTCCAATCATATTCTCTCTTATACTTATCACCGAAAAGTATGTACATAAGAAAATTCATGCAGGACTGCCTGATGTTTTCTATGGCTTTTTTTTCATCCATACCGGTCTCTATCCTGCCCGTATTGGACAAGTTTCGGAAGTGAAGCGTGATGTCCTGAAGCGTGGTCTGCGCATTACCACTTTCTTTGGCGCTCTCATCTCCGTCTTCCATCGCCCAAAAGCCTCCGAGAAATCCTTTCCCGTCTCCAGTCTTAAGGCTTTTGCTGCTGCCTCTGTAAAAAAGGCCTGATTTTTTCGTTACTGAAGAATAACTTCTGGCGGATTCCATTCCTATGTTACCGGAATTTATTCGCAAATATACCTCCTTTTTGCTTCGGCATAATTTTGCGCCGAAAAGTAAAATACAATAATTTTACGATTTCGGACAAAATTAAAGGACGGTATTTTTATGGAAATTCCTTTTTCCGTAAAAACACCATCCGTGGCTGAGCATAATAAAATTCAAAGGGCGGCTGTCCGGCCGGGTGCAGCCGTCCCCTGTATTTTATATATCGGATGTTTTAATTTTTTCTTTAATGATATATGGAAATGTTTTACACTCTGTTATAGTTAATGAGACAGCCCTTTAATATGATACTGCGTTCTTCGTCGGTCAGCTCTCCCAGCTTTAATTCAAAGGGTTTAAGAGCGTCCTCTTCCACCGAGACCTTATATGCCGTGATAGTATCCCATTTCTCCGATACCGCCTTTTTAATATCCGGTATAAAAAGATAATCCAGATTCTTAAACGGAAGCTCACCCTCTTTTATTACAAAAGGAAGCATGCCCCAGTTGATAAGGTTGGAGCGGTATCTCTTGGTCGCGTATTCATTGGCAATATTGGCCCAGCCGCCAAGCACTTTCTGACAGCTTGCAGCCTGCTCCCTTGCGGAACCGTCTCCCGGCTTGACCGCAAATATGGTTGAGCCAAAACCTGTATTTTCATGTGACGCAGCCGCGAAGGTCTTCTTGATCACGCTCATAACAGGCTTAACGTCAGGATGCGCTTTACAGGGATGTTCTCCCGCCATTCTGGCTTTTTCCGCCTTCTGTATATCCTTGGCGCGGCCCACATATTCCGGATCTTTCCTCGACAATGCAAACTCGGCAAGGCCTAAAGGATTGGAGCGGTATGAAGATGTCTCGCCCGACGGTATAAGCTCGTCGGTTGTTGTAACAGGATCATGTATCTCGGATACAACGCGCAGAACCAGATTCTCCGGCAGCTCGCCCATTTCAGGCCAGTCTTTGATGTTAGGACCGAACTGAATCTCAACGCTTTCGTCTGCAACGCCATGAGAATCAAATACTCTGTTCGCATATATATTGGCGTCAAAATGATATTTATATTTCCCGATCTCTCCGTCAAATTCAGTCGCTGGAGTAAGCACACCCTTATTGGCCGCAGTCGCCGCGATAGAACGAGCATCCATAAGCGCAACCGACGATATCTGACCGCTTTGCAGCTTGGAGCCCTCCCTGTTAGGGAAGTTTCTGGTAGAATGACGTATACTGAACGCATTGTTGGCGGGAGTATCGCCTGCGCCAAAGCAGGGACCGCAGAACGCAGTCTTGATAACCGCGCCCGTTTCAAGTATCTGCGCCGCGCAGCCGTTTTTAATAAGTTCCATATATATCGGCATGGAGGCCGGATATACGCTCAGGGTAAAGCCGTCCGAACCTATATTTGAGCCCTTAAGTATGTCCGCCGCGGCACAGATATTTTCAAAACCGCCGCCCGCGCAGCCTGCGATTATACCCTGATCCACCATAAATTTACCGTCTACGACCTTATCCTGCAAAGAATAAGGCACCGCATTGTCAAGGCTGACTTTTGCCTTTTCTTCCACATCATGCAGGATATCGGCAAGATTTGCGTTCAACTCGTCGATAGTGTATGTATTGCTGGGGTGAAACGGCATGGCTATCATAGGTCTTATGGCAGAAAGATCAACTTCTATCATTCCGTCATAATATGCCGCTTCTTCCGGTTTAAGTTCTTTATAATCTTCGCTTCTTCCGTGAATATCATAAAATTCTTTAATTTTTTCATCAGTTGTCCATATGGATGATAAGCAGGTCGTCTCTGTCGTCATAACGTCAATTCCTATGCGGAAATCCGCGCTTAAGTTTTTCACGCCCGGACCGACAAATTCCATGACTTTATTTTTGACATATCCGTTTGCAAAAACAGCGCCTATGATAGCCAACGCAACATCCTGCGGTCCCACGCCCTTTACGGGTTCGCCTTTTAAATAAACGCCTACGACATCAGGCATATTTATATCATAAGTCTGATCAAGCAACTGTTTAACAAGCTCAGGTCCGCCCTCGCCTACGGCCATGGTTCCGAGCGCGCCATATCTGGTGTGTGAATCCGAGCCAAGTATCATCTTGCCGCCGCCTGCGAGCATCTCGCGCGCATACTGGTGTATTACTGCCTGATGAGGCGGTACATACACGCCGCCGTAACGTTTGGCGCAGGTCAGGCCGAACATATGGTCGTCCTCATTGATCGTGCCGCCCACCGCGCATAAAGAATTGTGACAGTTGGTTAAAACATACGGTATCGGAAATCTGGTAAGCCCCGACGCTCTGGCCGTCTGAATTATTCCTACAAATGTGATATCGTGCGAAGTAAGCTTATCAAACTTTATCTTAAGCTTTTCCATATTTCCGGAAGTATTATGCTCTTTCAGAACAGAATACGCCATAGTGCCCTGTTTCGCGCTCTGTACGGAAACCTCCCTGCCCGTTTTATTTTTAATCTGTGCTGCGGCATCGGCACCGTCAGGTATTATTTCGGTACCGTTGATCAAATAGACGCCGCCGTCTGAAAGTTTTATCATATAAAATTCCTCCTCTTGATGCGGTTATTTAATTTTGTTTTAAGCTAACTAATTTTATCACAAAATTTTAAGATACTCAATTATATCATAAAATTAAGTACTATAATCAGGACTGCGGAATCTATTTACTGCGGCCATTATCACAGACTAAGATTATCGGCCGTTATACTAAAGGAAGCAATCTTGCTGCCCACATATTTATTTCCGCCGCCGACACCGTTATCCGCCGTATTGATTATCACTGTCGCCTTACCCTTGTTTACATTATTTACATAGACGGCCTTATAATCAATTCCTTCTGTAAGAGTGACGGTATCTTTTCCGATCTTATATGTAACCTGTGTCCTTATATCTTCTTTTGAGATCGGAAGCCCTGTGTATTCTACCTTTTTAACAGACTTTCCGTTTTTATCGACAAAAGACACCTTAGCTTTGGACAAATTATAAGTATTGGGCTGCGATTTGCTTCTTACTTTATATGAGGCGGTTACATAACATCTGTTATTCGTATCCTGCGCCGCCTTATAATTTCCCTTACCCACTATTTTAACCCAGACGGTGGTATCTGCATTCTCATCCGTAACCTTGTTATTTTTATCCATAGGCGCTGCGTCAGGATTGCCGGCCGGATCTTCCAAATAATATTTAACGTCATAATTGGACGCCTTTAACAAAATACCGTCAATGCTTACATATGGCTTTGATTTATAAATTCCGGGCTTCTTAAATACCATGTCCGCGACTTCAATTTCCAGTCCTTTAGTCACAGGAAAATGCCTGTCGGGATTATTATTCAATATTGCATTGCTTACGGTAAATGTTCCCTTACCCTTACTGCCTTTATAATTTCCAAGACCCGTTACGGTAAATTTAGCATTGTTTCCTACTTTTTTATTGCCGCTGTAGGATATTTTGTAGTCTTTGCCTTCGCTTAATACAGTATTGCCGTCCTTAATCCGGATATCGTCTATCTTTGTTCCGGCGCTTGTAAAAACATAAGCTTTGCTTTGGTCATATTCTACCGCAAACGTCATCTTCTTGGGCTTGATCGTGATAGACTTTGTAACGGTTCCCATGCATTTTTCACTTATTCCTGCAACCGTAAATTTTTTACTGCCGGCGCTGACCATATCTTCCGGATAAGATATGATGTAGTCCACTCCTTCTTTAAGTGAAGCGGCGTCACTGTTTTTGGCCGATACCGTGATATAATCGGAAATATCTTTCGCGCCGCCGTCATAGGTTATATTTTTGGCTTCACTCTCTATACTTACCACTATCTTATTCTTCTTCTGTTCTTCCTTGGAAATTACTTTAACCTTCAGTTTTCTGCTGCCTGTATAGTTTCCGTTATCGACAGCCGAAACGGTGATCGTTTTACCGTCGTCCTCCTTTTTCCACTTATAATTTTTATATACTATAGTGTTGCCGCTATTATCCTGACCATCATTTATCACAAAATCTTTACCGGTAAGTTTTACGCCGTTGTATGTCAGAAGCGGAGATATTTTGGCGCCTTCCGCTACCGTGACATAATCACCGTCCTCCTGATTATGCGCGGTCTCCACCTGAGGGATTTCTTCATCGCCAATATTTTGTTCCGTATTGTCAAGATGTTTTTTATTGATCTTAAATGTCAGCGTTTTGCTTTTAACCAGATTGCCTTTTCCTGTTATAATGACCTTTGCAGCCTCGGACGCCTTAATATTGTTGGAATACTTAACAGTGTAATCTATGCCCTCAACAAGTTTTTCACCGTTATAAGTCGCTTTCACTTCCGGAGTTATCGCATAACCTGTATATATGTATTCTTTGTCCGGCTTTTCAAAATCAATCTTCAGACCTTCCTTATTTAGCGGCTTCTCCTCATCGGGCGCTTTTTTTACGCTAATTTTGACCAATGTGGTCAATTCGCCGTATGTTATTATCAATTCTTTTTCGCCCGGCTCTGTCATATCTATCTCGGACGCATTAGTGGTGTACTCATTCTCTTTAAGCGCCCTCTCTTTTCCTTCTTCGTCGAAATAGGTCACTGTCAGATCGTCCAATGTAAGTTTGTCTCCGCTTGTATATTCCGTCTTTGTTTTGGAAGCGGCGATATATTCTTCAAATACAGGTACCTCATTCTTCTTACTTATGACCATACTGACATCCATATTTTGAGGCAGTTTTGTAATTACTTCGTTATCCTGCGTCATCCAGACTTTTCCGCTCTGCGCAGGCAGCGATACGGATAAAGTCAGATTAGACGGCGTATATATCTCTTCAAGCAGATCGCAGCCCTCCAACATATGCTCCGCCGCGTTCAATCCGGCCGCATCAAAATCACTCAGATCCAATTTCTTCATATTGCTGCATCCATATAACATATATGATGCATCAGTCATTCCTGACACTTCTATTTGAGCCGACAAAATATATTCCCTGAAATCATACCAAGGTGAAAAGCCGTCTTCTATGGAAAAATTCCCTTCTCCTGAAACCGTCAAATTCCCGTCTTTATCAATCTGCCATACAATATCGCCGCTAACGCCTTCCGCAATATTGTCATTCACTTCTTTTGCATTAACGGTTACGCTGCAGTCCGCGCTTACCTCCCCCGACGACGCCGTGATCACGCAGCTTCCTGCCGAAAGCGCCGTAACCAGGCCACTGTCCACGCTTGCTACGGAAGCGTCACTGCTCTTCCAAATTATCTCGGTATTTGTAGCATTGTCCGGATAAATCGACGCTTCCAGATTTGCGCTTTCGCCCTCTTCCAATGTCAGTTCATTCGCATTAAGCTCAATTCTTTCCACAGGCACTTCCTCAGGCGCCTCTTGTTCAATTTCAATATCCGCTTCCAGAACGGTTTCTCCGGATGATAAATTCGGACTCTGATGCAGGCAATATAATACTTTTCCGTCACGCAATGCGATCCCGTAAATATAACCCGCCGACGTATCCGCCGTAAATTCCATACGCTTATCGCTGCCGTCGAAATTCACGCTGTATATGGACGTTGCATCGTTAAAATATAAACGGTCATGATATTCAAAAAGCCCCGAATACGCGCCCTGCCAGAAACCTGAACTCCCCCAAACATTCCATCTGCCGATATCCAATATTCCATTTCCCGATCCGTTTAAATCGGATAAAAAACTTTTGCAGATCCTAGCGCTTTTTGCATCCGTATCATAATATGTAAAATAACAGTCGTTATAATTTTCGCCGGATAAAATGAGCGGCGACTGTACATCCGACCAGAATGCATTGTCATATTTCGTATCGGTCGCTTTATAATCAACTACTTTGCTTCCTGACGTTACCTCCCAGTCGTGATGATTATGTACACTATCCGATAATACGGCGTCGCTCACAAACATATAACTATGAACAGCCCTGCCTACCCTATCCCAGACCGGATCATCCCAAGTAACATCCACCTGATAGTACTTTCCGTCCAACACTATCAGATTCCACGCATGATTCATCTTATCGCTGCTTACCATATAACAGTCAATACCCGCCTGGCCCAACAGATATTTATAAGCCAGAGCATATCCCTGACATACGGCCACATGATCGACCAACGCTCCATATGCACTATACGAATTTTGCGGAATAGTGCCATTTAAGTAATTGTCATTATCATATTCACAGTTGATCGTCAGATAATCATGCAGCAGGATAGCTTTCTGCAGATCGCTCATATCAGCTTTCACTACTGACAACGCGCTTCTTGCGGCACTTTGGAATGCAGCATCGTCATAACCGGCATCATATTCAAACAGTATACGTGTAATATATTTCTGATCATCTATTACCGTAGAATAATAGCTATAACGCTTTATAACAAAATATAAATCCGGATAATCATTAAAGATACCGCCCACAACACCGGATAAATCCTCTGCTTTAACACGATAATCCAAAATATCGATAGATTCACTGCGTTTTAACATTTCCTGATGTATGTATTCTTCCACAGTAAGATCGTTGATCTCCTGTACTAAACCGCCCGATTCCATCGATGATGACGGCTCCGCATATTCATATCCGTCATCAGTCGGGGAGTCGCCAAACTGATAAGCGCCCTCAACTTCCGCGCTTTTTGCTTCCTCATTCTTTTCTTCCTCATCGACAGCCGGTTCGTCCGATACGACGGAATCTTCCGTTATCTCCTCAGCTTTATCTGCTTCCTCATTTTTTTCTTCCGTACTTTTTTCTTCCTCATCGACAGCCGGTTCGTCCGATACGACGGAATCTTCCGTTATCTCCTCAACTTTATCTGCTTCCTCATTCTTTTCTTCCTCATTTTTTTCTTCCTCATCGACAGACGGTTCGTCCGATACGACAGTTATCTCCGCTTCCGGATCTCCTTCTTTTGCATAGACGTCACTCATCTGAAACTGCATTGAAGAAACCGTCATTATCGCTGCCAACAAGCCGGCAACCAACCGTTTTTTCATATTTTTCATGCTAACCCTTCCTTTCTGTTTCTAAATACGACAATAATTGCAAAGCTCTATCCAACGCTTACACCATATATTTTTTATAATAACCGTAATCTTGCGTTTTGCAATTCACCCGAAGCAGGACTCCGTCTTCTTTATACTGTGTATCATATACCACTGCATTTTCATTAAGATAAGACACCGCCTTGCCATCTGTATACGGAATGAGCAGACTGCACTCCTTATAACCGCAGGAAAGCTTCTTTTCAATTAAAATGACCAGTTCTTCCAAACCGGCCTTCTCTTTGGCCGACATATATATGCTGTCGCCTATTACTATAGGAAGTTTATTTTTTGACGCTTTGGCGTTTGCGCCCGCCGTTGGCAGCATATCTTCATCCACTTTATCCGATTTATTGTAAATATAAAGTATAGGTATATTTTCCGCGCCCAGTTCTTTTAAAGTCTTCTGCGTAACCGCGATCTGCTCTTTGTAATGTCCGTCACTGTAGTCTATCACCTGCAGCAAGATATCAGCTTCTTTCGCTTCTTCCAACGTAGAACGAAACGCTTCTGTCAGATGGTGCGGCAGCTTATGAATGAAGCCTACCGTATCCGACAGCAAAAATGCATGGTGATCCTTAGGTTCTATCCTGCGCACCGTGGTATCCAGGGTGGCAAAGAGCATATCTTTCTCCATCACTTTTTTGTCTTCCGTATTTATTTCATCAGAGCCGTACATATCCAACATCGCATTTAAAAGCGTGGATTTTCCGGCATTAGTATAACCCACCAGAGCTATGCGCGGCACCCCGGATTCCGCGCGCTGCTTACGCTGTACCCTGCGCTGCGCGCTTATTTCTTTTAATTCCCTCCTGCACTCTGCAAGCCTGTGCTCCAACACACGCCTGTCCAGTTCCAGTTTCTTCTCGCCGGAGCCTCTGTTGCTCATGGAACCGCTTGCGCCGCCCTGCCTGCTCAATGCCGCATGAAGCCCCACAAGTCTCGGCAGCATATACTGTAATCTTGCCGCCTCCACTTGCAGCTTAGCTTCTACGGAACGCGCTCTTTTTGCAAAAATATCCAGTATCAATATGCTTCTGTCCATAATCGGAAGCCCTATCTTATCCTGAAGGTTACGAAGCTGCATAGGCGAAAGCGAGTTGTCAAAAATAACCACATCCGCTCCCGACTCAGCCGCCTCTTCTTTCACCTCATCGACTTTTCCCGTTCCTATATAAAAAGCCTTATGAATTTCGGGAAGATTCTGCTCCACTATACCGACTACTTCCATATCGCAGGCATTGGCAAGGTTTCCCAATTCTTCCAACGACAGCTTATAGTCTTCTTCATTATTCAGATCAACTCCCACCAATAACGCTTTTTCCATATATTCATCTCCAAATAATATTCAGTTAGATTTTATCATATAAAATCCGAATTCACAATGACCTGCCGGATTTATAATAAAATATGCGGTAAAACATTCGATAATGTTCAATCAGACATTTAATAATATCTAACCAACATTCAATAATACTCAATCAGACATTCAATAATATTCAATCAGGCATTCGACGATACTCAATCAGACATTCGACAATATTCAATCAGACATTCAATGAACATTTAATTCAATCACCACTATATATTAATAAAAAATCAGCCCCTTAAATATTATCCGGCATTCTTCTAATACTGAATATGCCAATTAATACCAAGCGGCTGTCAAAATTTACTTCTTTATGTTTCTGTTAAAGACCAATAAACTGTTAAACCTATATACTCAATATGATTATATACGCGATATAACCGTCGCAAACCCTGTTAGGCAATAACCGTCTTTAACTTTTCAAAACTTAAAATCCTTAATATACCTTAATATAACTTAATATATCTTAATATAACTTAATATACACATCACAACAACATCATGCAATCACCTCAACAAATACTATTATCAGGCAATTGCGAAACGCTGTCTAAAGCTTACGAATTCAGTAAAATATACAAAACAGGATCCCGTTTCGGATCGCAGACTCAGGCGTGATCACAAAAGCATATCTCCAAAAATACTGCTGCCCAACATACTGCCGGTTCCGCCGTAAGCCGATGAAACAAGCGAGCCAAGACCATACTGCGACGAAAGCGTTGACAGTCCGCTTGAATAACCTGCGGAGAGCAGACTCATCTGTACCTGCATCTGCTGCTGATCCTTATATAAAGCGGCAAGCGCGGTGCCTACGTCTTTTAATTCCTCATCGTTCTGCAGTCTTTCGAGCGCTTCCTGAATTTCCACAGTATCTCCCGAATTTATTCCAAATGCCGCAAGTTGGCTTTCCACTGCCTTTTCCATCGCTGTCGGGAACTTTGCAGTGTCTGAAATCTTAGAAGCGGCGCTTTTATCTTTATTTAATGAAGCGGCGGATCTTGCATCGGTAACATTAGCGGCCGCGGCTGCATTAGCATTAACTGCCGCCTCATCTCTCATTCCAAGGTCGTTGATATACATTTTAAAGGCTCCTTTAAAATAACGTATGTTATTATTCCATATCCGCAGACTTTACAACAATTATTGTACATCAGTTTCAAAATTATATGAAATCGGATACAGAACTTGAACTCATTATATTCCTTTTCCTGTCTTTTGTCCAGAATATGTAATGAAAAACACAATTAATGTAATAAAAACAGTCTCCCCGTACAATGAACATATCATAATACAGGCAAGACTGTTTTATAAGCATATAAGCCTCTTATTTGGCCGGTTTCAAACTTTTATTCGGAAGAACTACCTTATCCAGTTTCCAGATATCATCCACATATTCCTGAATGGTTCTGTCAGAAGTAAATTTACCTGAGCAGGCCACATTCAAAATAGCGCTCTTAGCCCAACCCTTTTCATCCCTGTATGCCTTTTCAACTTTCTTCTGTGCCTCAGCATAAGACTTAAAGTCTTTCAGAATAAAGTAAGTATCGGCCTTGGACGTACTCAAAGTATTGAGCAGAGAGTTATACAAAGGTCTGAACAGATCCGGATCGTTATGTGAATAGGTTCCGTTTATAAGCTGCATAAGAACTTTTCTCACATCAGGATCATTGTTGAATATATCCATAGGATTATATCCGCCGAAGTTCTCGTATTTAATGACTTCATCCGAACTCAGACCGAAGATAAATGCGTTTTCTTCTCCGACTTCTTCAACAATCTCCACATTAGCGCCGTCCATAGTGCCTATCGTGAGCGCGCCGTTTAACATAAACTTCATATTTCCGGTACCGGACGCTTCTTTACTTGCAGTGGAGATCTGCTCGGAAACATCCGCTGCGGCAAATATGATCTCCGCGTTAGATACACGGTAATTCTCGATAAACACTACCTTGATCTTACCGTTGATGCTTTCGTCATTATTGATGACATCCGCTACGGAATTGATAAGTTTGATGGTCAGCTTGGCATTAAGATAACCCGCCGCCGCCTTAGCGCCGAAAATAAATGTCCTCGGATAGAAATCCATATCAGGATGCTCTTTAAGTTCATTGTATAAATACATAACGTGCAGGATATTCAATAACTGACGTTTATATTCATGAAGTCTCTTAACCTGAACATCAAATATGGAACGGGGATCAACGTCTATACCGTTATGCTCCTTGATATATTTTGCAAGACGCACCTTATTCTGATATTTGATATTCATAAATTCCTGCTGCGCCTTTTCGTCATCGGCATAAACCTTTAACTTATTGATCTTAGGAAGATCCGTGATCCAGTCGCTTCCTACATGCGCCGTAACCCACTTTGCAAGCAGCGGATTTCCATGTAACAGGAAACGTCTCTGCGTAATTCCGTTTGTCTTATTATTAAACTTCTCAGGCATCATCTCATAGAAATCTTTTAATTCCTGATGTTTAAGTATCTCCGTATGTAATCTTGCAACGCCGTTTACGGAATAGCCTGCGGCAATTGCCAGATGCGCCATTTTGACCTGCCCGTCATATATTATGGCCATCTTTCTGACTTTTTCCGGATCATTAGGATACTGCTGCTCTATTCTCGCAATAAACCTGCGGTTTATCTCTTCCACGATCTGATATACACGGGGAAGCAGTCTTGAGAAAAGCTCAATGGGCCATTTTTCCAATGCTTCCGCCATAATGGTATGGTTGGTATAAGCGCAGGTTTTAGTAGTAACCTCCCATGCCTCATCCCATGACAAATAATAATCGTCCATCAAAATACGCATAAGTTCAGCCACCGCCACGGTAGGGTGCGTATCATTAAGCTGGAACGTGACTTTCTCATAAAATTTCCTGATATCATTATGCTTACGCATGTATTTTTCAACCGCTTCCTGTACGGATGCCGATATAAAGAAATACTGCTGTTTTAACCTGAGTTCCTTGCCCGCATAATGATTATCGTTAGGATACAGCACCTCGACGATATTCCTTGCAAGATTTTCCTGCTCAACCGCTTTATGATAATCGCCTTTATCAAAAGAATCAAGCTGGAAACATTCAACCGGCTCAGCATCCCAGATACGGAGCGTATTAACGATACCGTTGCCGTAACCGACTATAGGAATATCGTAAGGAATGGCGCGTACCGACTGGTAGCCTTCCTGTTTGAAATTGCTTCTTCCGTTTTCGTCTACATATACGTTTACATATCCGCCGAACTTTACTTCCTTGGCATATTCGGGTCTGCGCAGTTCGAACGGATTGCCGTCCTGCAGCCAGTTATCCGGCACTTCCACCTGATAGCCGTCTCTTATTTCCTGCTTGAACATACCGTAACGGTAACGTATGCCGCAACCGTATGCGGCGTAGCCAAGAGTTGCAAGAGAATCAAGGAAGCAGGCAGCAAGCCTTCCCAGACCGCCGTTTCC
Organism: uncultured Lachnospiraceae bacterium; assembly: GCA_947631625.1. Lineage (GTDB taxonomy): Bacteria > Bacillota > Clostridia > Lachnospirales > Lachnospiraceae > UBA3282. The sequence continues at coordinate 42,400 of CANRMA010000005.1, forward strand.
GAGAGCGGCGTCCGGCTCCTGATCCTCAATCACATTAATATCAATTCCAAGCTCCGCAAGCGCATCTTTAAAAACATCATACGCCTGCAGATTGATCATATTATTTCCAAGCGCGCGGCCCATAAGAAATTCCATAGACAAATAATACACCATCTTGGGATCCTGCTTGTCATACTCCTGCTGGGTAGCGAGCCATTGATCTACGATAGCGTCCTTAACCGCGTAAGATACCGCCTGAAATATCTGTTGGTCAGTAGCTTCCTCCAGAGTTTTTCTATATAGAGTCTTTACATTATAAAGTACGCTCCTTTTAAAAAGCTCTGTGTCAAATGTTGCTGTTTTCTTTTGCATCAATCTACCTCCTCATTATGTCACAGCTATTATTATTCAATTGCAATTTAAAACCTGAATTTATTATATCAGATTTATAAGGACTTTGCTACTTCTTTTCCATTTCGATAACGACCTTTTCTCCGTTTACGTTCCATTGTTTGGAAATTGACAGTTTTTCGTTCGTCGTAATCTCGTCCGCAAGAACTTTGCCCGCTATCATTTCCGTATTATTCATGACAATACCGGCAACCTTGGAGTTGTCACAGATAGAAACTTTTATATGGTCCATAACTTCAAAGTCCGCATCTTTACGCATGGTCTGGATCTTACTTATAACCTCGTATACAAAACCTTCTTCGATAAGTTCTTCCGTCAGATTTGTATCAAGCACCACTGTAATATTATTGTCGGCCTCTGAAACATAACCTTCTTTTTGCGCCATATCGATCAGAAGATCGTCTTTTGTAAGAACAATCTCCGTACCGTCAACTTCAAATTTAAGCTCTCCTTTTGCATTGAGTTCGTCCATAGCCTTGTTGCCGTCCAGGCCGCCAAGGACTTTCTGTATGCCGCCAAGCTGCTTGCCGTACTTAGGCCCCACGGTGCGAAGCTGCGGTTTGAAGGTATAACTTGTGAACTCTCTTACATCCTCCGTAAACCTGATCTCTTTTACGTTAAGCTCGTCTTTGATTATATCTTTATAAAAATCGCTGAGCTCGTTCTCTGCTTTTACAAACATAGCGCCGATGGGCTGACGGTTTTTAATGTTGGCTGCATTACGCGCGGCGCGGCCCATAACTACGATCTTAAGCACCTCTTCCATATCCGCTTCGAGTTTCTCATCGATCATATTTTCATTGACCTTAGGGTAATCGCATAAATGTATGCTTTCAGGAGCCGACTCATCAATACTCTTAACAAGGTTAAGATAAATCTCCTCTGTCATAAAAGGAATCATTGGCGCAGCGCACTTACATATATCAACAAGCGCGGTATAAAGCGTCATATACGCATTGATCTTATCCTGCTCCATTCCCTTTGCCCAGAAACGCTCGCGGCTTCTTCTGACATACCAGTTGCTCATCTCATCCACAAAGTTGTCAAGGACTCTGGCCGCCTCAGGAATCCTGTAAGCGTCCATATTTTTATCAACTTCCTTAATGGCTGTATTCAGTTTAGACAAAAGCCACTTATCCATTACAGGAAGTTTATCATAGTCCAACGTATATTTGGTTGCATCAAAATTATCGATGTTGGCGTACAGTACAAAAAACGCATACGTATTCCATAGCGTGCCGAGGAACTTGCGCTGCCCTTCCTGTACGGCCTTACCGTGAAATCTGTTCGGAAGCCACGGCGCTGAATTTATATAAAAATACCATCTGATCGCGTCCGCGCCGTAAGTCTCCAAAGCGTCAAACGGATCCACCGCATTGCCTTTGGATTTGGACATCTTCTGACCGTTCTCATCCTGAACATGTCCTAATACTATTACGTTTTCGAAAGGCGCTTTGTTAAAGAGCAGGGTCGATTCGGCCATCAGCGAATAGAACCAACCCCTGGTCTGATCTACCGCTTCCGAAATAAACTGCGCCGGGAACTGGGCTTCAAATAAATCCTTGTTTTCAAACGGATAATGATGCTGCGCAAAAGGCATCGCGCCCGAATCAAACCAACAGTCTATAACTTCCGGAACACGTTTCATAGTCTTTCCGCACTTCGGACATTTTATCGTAATTTCGTCAATATATGGACGGTGAAGTTCGACGGTTTCGGCTTCGGGATTACCGCTCATTTTCTTAAGTTCCTCTCTGGAACCTATAGCTTCCATATGACCGCAGTCTTCACATTCCCACACATTAAGAGGCGTACCCCAGTAACGGTTTCTGGATATGCCCCAGTCCTGAATATTCTCAAGCCAGTTGCCGAAACGGCCTTCGCCTATCGATTCCGGTATCCAGTTGACCGTCTTGTTGTTGCGCACAAGATCATCCCTTACAGCCGTCATCTTAATAAACCAAGACTCTCTCGCATAATAGATCAAAGGCGTATCGCATCTCCAACAGAACGGATAATCATGCTCAAACTTAGGCGCGCCAAAAAGTTTTCCTTCTTTATCCAAATCCTTTAATATCTCCGGATCCGCTTTTTTAACAAATAAACCGGCGTAAGGAGTCTCCTCAGTCATCTCACCCTTGCCGTTTACAAACTGAACTAAAGGCAGGTCATATTTTCTGCCTACATTGGCGTCATCTTCACCAAAAGCAGGCGCGATATGAACGATACCGGTACCGTCCGTCATCGTAACATAATTGTCACAGGTTACAAAATGCGCTTTCTTATGCATTTTTTCCGCCATTTCGCCTGCGCAGGCAAATAAAGGCTCATATTCTTTATACTCCAGATCTTTTCCCGTATAAGTCTCAAGCGCCTCATAGGCCGGCCTGCCCTCCTCGGCAAGCGGACTAAGCACATTATCAAGAAGCGCCTGAGCCATGTAATAAGTATAGTTATCTGCCGCTTTTACCTTTACATATGTCTCGTCAGGGTTTACGCACAGCGCCACATTGGAAGGCAGCGTCCAGGGCGTAGTCGTCCATGCGAGAAAATAAGCGTCTTCGCCAACTACTTTAAATCGTACTATAGCAGAACGTTCCTTTACGGCTTTATAACCCTGCGCAACCTCATGCGACGAAAGCGGGGTGCCGCATCTGGGACAGTAAGGCACTACCTTAAAGCCTTTATACAAAAGACCTTTATCCCAGATCTGCTTTAAAGCCCACCACTCGGATTCAATAAAATCATCATGATAGGTTACGTAAGGATCATCCATATCGGCCCAAAATCCGACCGTACCGGAAAATTCCTCCCACATTCCTTTATATTTCCAGACGGACTCTTTACATTTAGTGATAAAAGGATCCAGTCCGTACTCTTCGATCTGCTCTTTACCGTCCAGTCCGAGCATCTGCTCAACTTCCAGTTCAACAGGCAGACCATGAGTATCCCAACCTGCCTTGCGCGGAACCATATAACCTTTCATTGTACGGTATCTGGGAATCATATCCTTTATTACACGCGTAAGTACATGCCCTATATGCGGTTTACCGTTTGCTGTCGGAGGTCCGTCATAAAATGTATAAGTCGGTCCTTCCTTCCGCGAGTCCATACTTTTCCGAAAAATATCATTTTCTTTCCAGAAACGCCCGATCTCCTTTTCTCTTTCTACAAAGTTTAAACTGGTATCAACTTTTTGATACATGACTTTCTCCTTTCCAGGCAAACTTATTGCAGATAATTGTTCAATCTGCATGGTACAATGCTGAATGTTGCCACTCTGGCTCCTATACAGTTTCCGCCTTCCTTAGCGTAAACTATCACGGTAGCTTTACCCTTGTTTACGTTGTTTATCACTTTATATTCGTAATTGGCGTCATCTTTATTGGCAACTTCCGCGCTTTTGTTCATAACCTTTAATACGGCAGGCTCTATCTTGCCTCCGGTATATTCCAGTTTAGTCGTTTTGACTTTTCCTGCCTCATCTTTGTAGAATACCACTTTTGCCTTGGTCAAGTCAACCTTATTGGAAGCTGCATTTTTATTCCATACTTTATATGAACCTGTTATGCACTTGCTCTCATCGGCAGGATTTACATAATTTTTACTTGAGGCTTTGGCTTTTATCTTTACATATACTGTCTTATAAGCCTCTCCCGCTCCAAAATCGATCGGGTTATCTTTACTCATCTCGGTGTCCGCAGTCATAGCTTCATCAGTATAATATCTGATATCGCATTCGGAGTTCTTAACCAATACGTTATTAATACTGATATAAGGCGTTGATTTGTATACGCCCTTTTTCCCGGCAACTTTATCGGGAAGAAGTACATAGGCTCCACCAATCTCATCGACCGTGTCGATACTGAGCTCAGCTTTATCAATTGTGAAATTTTTAACAAACTTACCCTTGTAATTGCCTTTAAAAGTAATCGTAAATTTTGCTGCCGAACCGGCCTTCTTATTGCCGCTGTATGAAAGCTTATAATCTTTACCTTCCGTAAGCGGCAATACTACAGGGTCGCCCTTCTCATCTACAGCATTGCTTACCCATGCCAGTCTGAGTTCATTAAATAACGCCCCCGTACTCATATATTGGGGATTAATATCTTTGCCGCCCTTTGTCATTCCCTGAATAAGCATCTTACCGGCTTTGCCCGCAGCATCATAACCGTCAATATCATCAACCGATACCATATTGCTCTCGCTGACAGCCGTCGGCGCGATCTTGCAGGATTTAACGATATTGCAGCCGCTGTAATCACCCAGACCGACAACAGTAAATTTCACGGTTCCGGCATCCATTGTATTCTTCGGAAAAACTATCTCATAAAAAGTATTTTCTGCGCTGTTTTCAAGCTCCGCGTCGGTAGTTTTATCATGCACTGTTATACAATCGCGCAGCTGCTCACACAGATCGCCGCCCGTATATACTATATTTCTAATATTACTGTCTACGGTAACCTTAAACTTTTTGACAGCCGCCTTGGCAGCCTTATTGTCGGCTACTACCTGTACATCAACACTAAGCTCGCCCGTGTAATTATTACCGTTTCCCTCAAGAACAAGTTGTTCATAACTGCCGGGCTCCGTAACCTTATTATATATTTTGTTTTCTTTAAACTTAATATCCTTGGAAGTCAGCTTAATGCCTCCGTAATACAATACAGGAAGTTTTACTGCCTTGTCCTTTACCGCAATTACCTTAACGGCCTTGATATCGCCGTCTTTGATGTTTTTCTTTTCGATCGTAAAAGTCTTAGGAGCAGTCTTCCCCGCATAAATCCCTTTACCCGTTATGGTAATGGAAGGCGCTTTACGACTATCCTTCTGCGCGGCATTAATATTATTGGTATACTTAACAGTATAATCCACGCCTTCTACAAGCTCCCGGCCGTTTAAATTATTCCTTACGATGATCTCAGGATTTATCCGGCTGCCCGTATAAGTATAAACTTCGTTTTCATTCTTAAACTCTATGCTTAAGCCTTCCTTCGGCGTATATCCGGGATCTTCCCCGGCGTCCTCAGTCCACTTGGCATACAATGTTATATCTTCCGTTACGGGAGTTTCAAAATCGTATGCTTTCGTACATTCGCTGTCCGTATACCAACCGTCAAAAGTATAACCCTCTTTGACCGGTTCCGGATCGGGCTTCGCACACTTTTGACCGTTCTCAACAATCTGCGGAGCTATGTCTCCTGCTCCGTTGGTATTGAAGGTTATGGTGTGGGTTGCAGGATGAACCTCTTCACCGTTTTGCTTCCAAACTGCATGCAATGTAATATTGATAAGAGGCATATACGGAAGTGTCACGTCTTCACCATAACTGTTTTTCCAACCACCGAATTCATACCCTTCTTTTACCGGATCCGGAAGCTTTTCTTTTGTAACACTGTCTCCCTGGTTGACTTTAATCTCTAAAGGTGAGGAACCGTCATCTTTATTTACGGTTACGGTAAACTGTTTGGATGCATCCAACGGAACTACCATAACTGCATATAAATAATTATCCTGATTCTTTGTAATCTTATGCTCTCCCGCTCCGATACGGGTTATTATTAATCCTTTAACCTGAACGTAGGATTTATCGTCAATGTTGGTTTTTTTATCAATCTTATCCGGTCTCAAGAACAGTACCACTGCTGCATCCGTTGTTGTAGTAAAGGAAACTGCCGATGTTGCGTCGCTCATATTCAGTCTTCCCTTGCCGTTTCCGGATGTATATTGAAGGCCGTTATAAGAAACGGAAGTACCTCTCTGTTTATCTAAGGTTCCGGTTATATCAAAGTACGGACTGTCCATACCGTCCTTTGTAAAGTCATGTATTACTTTTTCCGTGCCTATGGGTTTAGCCCCATAACTGCCCGGTTCTTCACCTTCTGCCAACCACTTTCCTTCAAGTGTCATATCACCTGTAACTGCATCTTCAAAATTCCACTTTCTGGATCCTTTATACCAACCATCAAAGCCAACTTTGCCTTCAGGCATCTTTGATGGCTGTGCAGGCTCCTTAATTGCAGTATTTGCTTCAACCTTTTCAGTAAATGAATCCTCTCCGTTATTAGGATCAAAAGTTACGGTATAATACACTGTCGTATCGGTTTCGTTTATACCGCCTATCGACACTATCTTTGATTTATAATTTGTACATAAAGCTTTTAATGCCTCGTTAATGTCTGACGATCTGTCATCCGCTTCCGTAAATGTAAATTGTAAATCTCCGCCGTTTACACGTCCTGCGCGTTCCTTAACAATAACCGGAACATTTTCCGCAGGATCGGCTGTATATTTATAAAAATCCTCAGCCGTATCAAAATTATTATACGTATGAGCGCCTTTTTTGGTCTTAACCGTATCAGGCACCTTATCATCTCTGTTTTCAACTACATACGCATCAAAATCTACCGACGCATCATTAGTAAAGTCGGCTGATTGCGCGTAATCAGCTTCTGCTTTATCATCGCTATCGTTCTTCTCTTCCCCTTCGGAAACTATATTCTCATTTTCAGTTTCCTCCGTATTTTCATCGTACTCAATACTACCGTCTTCCACACTATTATCTGTATTCCCGACATCCTCCGCATCGACGGCTTCAGTATTCCCATACTGCTGCTCCTCTGCGTTTACGGAATTATCGCCGTCATTTACATTATTTTCAATATCATCATCATTTTCGCTGTTTTTGTTAATTCCATTATTTTCAGTGCTTTCGCTATTATCGGAATGAGCAGTCATTTCACTGTCGTCATTATTTTTATCTTCTTCCGCAATTATTCCTTTATTTTCCGCTTCTTCACTAACTATGGTTTCCGGTTCCTGTTCCAATGCCACATAAGGAACGAAACCCTCCTCTGCCAAATCAGCTTCCTGCTGTATCGCTGCCTGTTTTGCAGGCGCTTTATATGGAATAAAATACTTGCTGCTGTACTCATCCATATAATTTCCATATGCCTTTATCATACTTCCGTCTTCATATCCGCTTTTATCCACAGCCTCAAACTTTCCGTCACTTTCTGACAGATCAGAACCCTGCTGAGAAATAAGCATGGGGAATTTTGTGTTTTTAAAATAATTGCTTTCCACAAAAACCGAAGTGCCGCCTGCCGCGGCGCCCACACCATACTTGGCAACGCCGTCATAATAATTATTATATATATGCGTCGTAAAATATCTGATTCTCGGATGTCTCGAGTCCGAGTGATCAAACCAGTTATGATGATATGTAATGCGCCCTACAAAATCAGGGTTATTTACACCCTCTTCAAGTCCAAGCAAACACGATTTTCCCGAATCCCAGAAATGATTATAAGAAAACGTTATTAAATCCGAGTTTTTACAGTCGAGCATGCCGTCCCCTTTTTTCTGATCCGCATCGCTGCCTGCGTTTCCGTAAAAGAAGTCATTATCATGCACCCATATATGTGTATTATTCTGCTGTAACCTTACATTATCGCCCTCTGTGCTGTTACAGTTCATAAATGCAAGATTACGCACTTCGACATTGACGGCATTTTCTATACCTATGCCCCAACCGTTAGCTACCGCATCTTCTCCTATACCTTCAATGGTAATGCCGGCCGCTGCTTTTTTACCGTTTTCAATCGCAATATCTCCCTTATCCATATAAGCAAAGTCTTCTATATTGCCAATGATACGAACATCCAACGGTTTTGTTTCTTTCCCCTCCTTATAGCCGTTAAGAATATTCTGAAGTCCGGCGCGGGAAGTACCGTTTACATCAAGAGATACTGTATCTTTATTGGTATTGGTTATATAAATAACCCGCGCATCATCTTTTAATGTACCGTCCTTTTTATATGCGCCGGGCGTATTTTCATTATCATTAGCGGCGGCATCATATCCTTCCCATGCATACCCCGACCTGTCATGCGCGGTAACATCAACGGATATCACTTTCTCCGCCACCGTATCTATAAGCTTTTTGTCAGCGTCAAATGTGCCTGCCACTACCCTGATATGCCATTTTCCGGCGCTCAGCCCCAATATATCAGCCCTGTAATGATCCGGATATTTTCTGATCAATTCATCATCTATCGGCGTATCCGGCCATGTTCCTTCCGTCTTAGACACATATACCTGATAACCTCCGGCGCCTTCAACTTCTGACCATTCGGCATATGCGCCCTCCTCATATCCGCCGCTTTTTGTAACGGATATTTCCGCCGCCGCGTTTACGGTCATAAACAGGCTGCCGTCCACAGCCGGAACAGCCATAATAAATGCCAACATTAACGCCAATGCTTTCTTAAATACCTTTCTGCTTTTTTTACTCATTACCCCATCTGCTCCTTTCCGGATTTACTGATCTAACCCCATATAATCATTAATTTCTTCTTCACACGAACGCATGGCCATTATAGTATCCTCTAACAGTTTATCGAGCTCTACGCCCATCATCTGTGCGCCGCGTTCGATCACGTCTCTTGAACAACCCGCCGCAAACGCTTTGGTCTTGTATTTCTTTTTTAAGGATTTAAGTTCCATATCCTGTACGCTTTTTGACGGACGCATAAGCGCGGCTGCGCCTATCAGTCCTGAAAGTTCGTCCACTGCATAGAGCGCCTTTTCCATCTCATGTTCAGGCTCTATATCCACGGTCAGTCCATAACCATGTGAACACACCGAATGTATGATATCTTCCGATACTCCTCCGGCTCTCAGCAGTTCCGGAGCTTTAATGCAATGCTCCTGCGGATATTCCTCAAAATCAATATCGTGAAGCAGTCCCACAATGCCCCAATATTCCGCATCATCGGCATATCCCAATTTCTTGGCGTACCACTTCATTATCCCTTCCACAGTAAGCGCATGTCTGATATGGAAAGGATCCTTGTTATGTTTTTTTAATAAATCAAAAGCAGCCTCTCTGCTTATGTATTCTCCCATCTCAAAATGCTCCTTTCAGACTGCAAAATTTACCTATTTTAAATAATTATAGTATTGCGAAAAAGCGGTTGTCAAGGTGCAGTTTATAAGCTTATGCGATCATTCGATCCATATGTAAAAGTCTTGTTAAAGTCTTTCACAAAGTTCTTCCCTAATCATTAAAACTGGTGTAAAATAATTATGATATACAAATTTTACTAAATTACTGACCGGGCATGGCTTGAGACAAAATACCAAACGGAAGGATATGGGTAATAAATTATGGACAGACAAAATCTGACCTTGCTCACAGATCTTTATGAATTGACGATGATGCAGGGTTATTTTAAAAACAAGGACCAAAATGAAACAGTAATCTTTGACGCCTTTTACCGCAATAACCCGTGCGACGGCGGATTTGCAATATCCGCGGGGTTGGAACAGCTCATACAATATATAAAAGAACTGCGTTTTGAAGATGAAGACATTGCTTATCTTGCAAGTCTGGGAATTTTTGAAAAGGATTTCCTCGACTATCTTCATGACTTCAAATTTACCGGTGATATATACGCCATTCCGGAAGGCACGGTCATTTTTCCAAGAGAACCTATCGTAAAAGTTATCGCGCCGATAATGCAGGCGCAGCTTGTTGAAACAGCCATATTAAATATAATAAATCACCAAAGCCTGATAGCCACCAAAGCGGCAAGAGTGTGCTACGCCGCCCACGGCGACGGTATTATGGAATTTGGTTTAAGACGCGCCCAGGGGCCGGACGCAGGAACCTATGGCGCAAGAGCCGCCATTATAGGCGGCTGTATAGGCACTTCAAACGTACTTTGCGGACAGTTATTCGACGTACCGGTAAAAGGCACCCATGCGCACAGTTGGATCATGAGCTTCCCCGATGAATATACGGCTTTTAAAACTTATGCGAATATGTATCCTTCTGCATGCATTTTGCTTGTTGATACTTACGATACTTTAAAATCCGGCGTTCCCAACGCCATAAAGGTCTTTACGGAAATGAGGGAAGCCGGAATACCGCTTACTTTTTACGGAATACGTCTGGACAGCGGCGACCTTGCATATCTTTCCAAAAAAGCCCGCACAATGCTTGACGACGCCGGTTTCCCCGACGCCGTTATCTCGGCTTCCAATGATCTGGACGAGTTTCTTATCCAAAGTTTAAAGGATCAGGGCGCCGCCATAACTTCATGGGGAGTAGGCACGCATCTTATCACTTCCAAAGATTGTCCGTCATTTGGCGGCGTGTATAAACTTGCCGCTATTATGGACAAAGACGGAAAATTCATACCCAAGATCAAGCTGTCGGAAAATACCGAAAAAATTACCAATCCCGGCAACAAGACCATTTACCGCATATATGAAAAAGAAACAGGCAAGATCAAAGCCGATCTTATCTGTCTGGTTGATGAAAAATTTGACGAATCCAAACAACTTATGCTCTTCGACCCTGCCGAACCATGGAAAAAGACCATGCTTAAGGGCGGCAGCTACACACTGCGCGAACTTATGATTCCGGTCTTTAAAAACGGCGAATGCTGTTATACTTCTCCCAAAGTAATGGATATACGGGATTATTGCCAACAAGAGTTAAATACGCTCTGGGATGAAACCAGACGTCTGGTGAACCCTCATAAGGTATATGTCGATCTTTCAAGCAAATTATATGACATAAAGATTTCACTGTTAGATCAAATGAGCAAAAACTGATGTTATAGTTGCTGTCGGGCTATAATGTATAAACGGATTTAAGCATATATATTGACTAAATAACGGAAGGCTTGGTATATTTTTATGAAAGACCAAAATGAGCGGCACAAATATCTGGAAGTTAAAGACAAGTTTAAAATGAGGGAATTGGACGAACAGGACTTGGAACAGTTCAACGCCTTGCTCCAATATGCGTTCCAGGTCACTTCTTACGATCTGTTTCAAACAGGTTGGCGGCAGGATGAGATAAAATCCGCCAAGAGTCCCATACTTAAAGAAGCGTATGTACTTGGCTGGTTCTATCAGGACAAACTGGCTTCAATGATAGTAGTATATTCAATGAAAGTCAATATCCATGACAATATAATGAATATGGGCGGCATTACCGGCGTAGCGACCTATCCCGAATATACCGGAAGGGGCCTTATTCATTCGCTTATGAAGCGCGCTTTAAATTATATGCGCAAAAATGAAATGCTCATATCTTTCCTGTGTCCCTACTCCATTCCTTTTTACCGCAAGATGGGTTGGGAAATAGTATCTGATAAACTTACCTTTACGGTAAAAGATACACAGCTTCCCAAAACCGTACCTGTAGACGGAATGGTTGAGCGCGTCAGCCTTGATTCGGAAGACTATCACAACGTGCATTCGTATTTTACATTGCAAAGGCACGGAGCGCTCATACGCGACGACCTGTCATGGGAAGAATATTGGAGATGGGATAATGAAGATATAATTGCGGCGGTTTATTACAATAAAGAGCATAAGCCGCTCGGTTATGTGGTATACTACGTTGCCAACGAGATCTTTCACATAAAAGAAATGGTATATCTTAATATAGAGGCTAACTACGGGCTCTGGAATTACATAAGCGCACATTTTTCAATGATAACCCAGGTGCGCGGAAACAATTTTTCAGGCGAACCAATGGCCTATCTGTTTGAAGACAGCGAGATAACGGAGACCATATCGCCCTATATCATGGCGCGTATAGTAGATGTCAAAAAATTTTTATCCGAGTACCCTTTTCAGGTCCAGCCTGAAGACTTCAAACTGCACTTTCTTGTACACGATGCAATGATACCCGAAAACGAAGGCGACTATATGATCTCATGGCACAAAGGAAAAACCGTCTGCGAGAAAGTGGAAGATAATCAGTCCATAAACGTAGTCGAACTGACCGTCAACACACTTACCGCCATGATGATGGGTTATAAAAGGCCTTCTTACCTCTATGAACATGAAAAGATCCTGACCGAGTATTACATGCTGACCTGGTTAGAACGTTTGATTCCTGTCGAAAAACCGTATTTTTCAGACTACTTTTAATAACTCGGCCATAAATTCAGCCGCAGTATAAAGCATGCCCGTATCTACCATAAATCCGGGATGATGGATCGGATGCCCGATTCCCGTTCCTATTTTTATATAACAGCCGGGTATCTTATCTTCATAAAAAGCAAAATCGTCTCCACCCAACGAGCTTTCCTCAACTGCAGTTTTTAAGCCCATTTCGACTGCTTTTTTCGCGCATGTTTCCGACATGGACCTATCATTATAAGTGGCGGGCGGTCCTGCGATCCACTCAACCTCAGCCTCCGCTCCATACGCTCCGGCAGTATTTACCGCAATCTCTTTAAGTCTTTTTTCGTAAAGGATACGGTCGTTTTTATCCATTGTACGAACGGTACCTTCCATAACTGCCTTATCGGGTATCACATTCCATGTAGTTCCCGCGCTTACTCTGGTCACGCTGAGCAGAGAAGGCAGAAACGCGTTGACGTTCCTGCTTGTTATCGTCTGCAGTGACTGAATCATCGCCGCTGCCGTCACTATGGGATCGATCCCGTCGTCCGGATGCGCCCCGTGGCAGCCGACTCCTTTTATCGTGATCACAAAGCGGTCTACCGCTGCCGTTACATAACCCTCCCGTATCGCTATCGTTCCGGCTTCGTTTACAGGATCGGCATGTATGCCCCATATACGATCTACATCCTTCATTACGTCGGTCTCCAGTATTTTTAAAGCGCCCAGAGAACTTTCTTCGGCAGGCTGAAAAATTATCTTGACGCTGCCTTTTAAGTCCGCCTTACATTCATTAAGCAGCATGGCGCAGCCAAGCCCGACGGTAATATGCATATCATGGCCGCATGCATGCATAACGCCTGTTATTTTTGATCTGTAAGGCACGTCTGCGGTCTCCTCTATGGGCAGCGCATCTATATCACAGCGAAGCGCCCGCACCGGTCCTTCTTTTTCACCCCGCACGATCGCAACCAGGCCGGTTTCCAATTCGTAAGGCAGGATCTCTATTCCATCACCTGTCAATATTTCCCTTATTTGGGCGGTAGTTTCATATTCTTTATATGAAAGCTCCGGATGTGCATGAAACCGGCAAAATATATCTTTTAATCTGTTTTCAAGAAAAGCTTTATCCATAACCATAATACCTGCCTGTATTATCTGACTGCCTCTAGCGCTTCTCACTGTTGGGATCAAGCGCATCGCGAAGCGCGTCGCCTACAAAGTTGATAGCCACCACCAACACTACTATCATAAGTCCCGCCGGAATCCAAAGCCACGGCTGATCGGTCAGAACGGTTAATGACTGCGCGCCGTTTAACATATTTCCAAGACTTGCGGTCGGCGGCTGTACGCCCATACCAAGGAAGCTGAGCGCAGCTTCATCGAGCATGGATATGGCCAACACGGAAGTAGCGTACACCAAGATAGGCGCTACCGTATTCGGCAATATTTCCGAAAATAATATATGACGAAGCGGCATACCCGCCACGATATTTCCTTTGACAAAATTTGTTTCTCTCAACGACAGTACATTGCCTCTGACTAATCTTGCAATTCCCGGCCAGTCCACAAAACCCAGTATCAGAATGATATTCCACAGTCCCGGTTTAAAGATCGAAGCCGCTACAAGCACCAACAGAATATAGGGAAATGACATTACCATATCCGTAAAACGCATAATTATCATATCTGCCACACCGCCGAAATATCCTGCAAACAGCCCCAGTATAACTCCTATGACAGTGGAGATCAATGTCGCCATAACGCCTACCAGAAGCGATATACGCGTCGCATACAAAAGCCTGCTGAACACATCCCTGCCTATCTGATCCGTACCAAGCCAGAATTCCTTACACGGCGCGCCTCTGAAACTTCCCACTATCTCATCGGGATCGTACGGCGCGATAATGGGCGCAAGAACCGCAGCCCCGCACAATACTGCAAGGATTATAAGGCTATACGCCGCAAGATGGTGCCTTCTGAACCTTCTGAACACGGTCTGCATATAACTTTCCGTTGATATTTTATTAAGATCATCTGTCCGCGATTTCATTATAACCCACGCCTTTCTCCAAACTCGTATGATCCGTACCGGCTACTGCAACTGAATAGTCGGATCAACCAATGCATATAGAATATCCGTAATAAGGTTTCCTACCAGTACAACAACGGCGGAAAGCAGACATACTCCCATAATAACGGGATAGTCTCTGTTGCTTATCGCGCTCATCGTCATAAGCCCAAGCCCCGGCCATGAGAACACCTGTTCGATTATTATGGCGCCGCCAAAAAGAACCGGTATTTCCATGCCTATTACCGTAACTATCGGCACAAGCGCGTTTCTAAGCGCATGTTTGTAAATAACCTTAAATCTGCCTATACCTTTCGCACGGGCAGTTCTCAGATAATCCTGCTGCAAAATTTCCAATACCGCGCTCCTTATATATCTTATATTACTGCCGGCCATTGACGCCGCCAATACAATAACAGGCATTATCATATGTCTTGCCACATCCCCTGCCGTGGCCTCCACTCCCAGAGTGCTCATTCCGCTTGAAGGCAGGATACCCAGTTTTACCGTAAAAACATATATAAGTAAAAGTGACAGAAAAAATCCCGGAATGCTGCTTCCCAGAAAAGAAAGTGTGACAACCGTATAATCTCCCTTGGAATATTGGTGTATGGCGCTGTATATTCCTGCAGGTATCGCAATAAATAGACTTATTATCAGCGACACTCCCATCAACAGTAACGTAGGTCCAAGATGGCTGCCTATAAGAGAGCTGACCGACTGATAGGATTTAACCGAATATCCCATATTGCCATGCAGAAGCTGCCCCAACCATATAAAATACTGCGCGTAAAAAGGCTTATCCAGTCCCAACGCTATCTTCTTGGCCTCTAACGCTCCCATAGATACGCGCGGCCCCTGCAGCATCGCGAGCGGGCTGCCTGCCATACACATTATTCCATAATCAATGATCGTAATACCGATCAATACCGGGATCGCTATCAGAATCCTTTTTAATATATACTTTCCCATAAATACTTACCCTCCGTTATATTTCCATAATACGGGGACAAGCCGCATAATGTCCTTTTCCCGTTTCCAATGCATATTCCTTAAGTTCCGGCTCCTCTGCGCTGCAGCAATCAGCCGCATAAGGGCATCTGGTATGAAATCTGCAGCCTTTGGGCGGCTCCATGCTGCTGCCTATGTCGCCCTGTAAAAGCTCATGCCCTCTGCCGGCCTCCTCGGGATCAGGCACAGGCACTGCTTCAAGCAAAGCTTTGGTATATGGATGTATGGGATTGTTAAAGACTTCTTTGGCATCGCCTATCTCCACTATTTTTCCAAGATACATGACCGCTATCCTGTCACTTACATAATTGACCGCGCCAAGTCCGTGTCCCACAAAAAGTAATGTCAGGTTGAGTTCTTTCTGCAGACTCTTTAAAAGATTCAAAATCTGCGCCTGAATGGAGACATCCAACGCGCTTACCGGTTCGTCGCAGACTATAAATTCCGGACCAAGCGACAAAGCTTTCGCTATACCTATCCTTTGCCGCTGTCCGCCTGAAAACTCATGCGGATACCTGCCTAAAACATTCTGCGGAAGCCCTACCATATCCAGAATTTTAAGTAAATCTTTCTGTATGGTGTCCTTAGAAGATATTTTATGATAAAGCATGGGCTGAGCCAATATCTCATAAATATGTTTTCTTGGATTTAATGAAGAATACGGATCCTGAAATATCATCTGTAAATTTGTACGTACGCTCTTCAGTTCAGACTTATCCATATCCGACAGCTTCCTGTTTTTATAATAGATGGCTCCCTCCGTAGGTTTCTCCAGACCTACAAGCTGTCTTCCCACCGTAGATTTTCCGGAACCGGATTCTCCTACCAACCCCAGTATCTCTCCCTGATTTATGGAAAAACTTACTCCGTCCACTGCCTTCACATAACCTAAAGTATGCGTAACAATGCCGCCCTTCACAGGATAATATTTTTTCATATCTTCAACTCGAATAAGAGGAACATTTTCCATTTATATATCAATTCCTTTCGATCTGCTTTATCACCCGGCCTGCTTTTGACGTATACACTTTGCCGTATGATCAGGCGCAAACTTAAAATCAGCCTGAGGCTTATCACATTCCTCAGTATAATATTTACAGCGTCCCGCAAAACGGCAGCCCGATATCTCATCATAATTCTCCGGCACAATACCGGGAATGGAAACAAGCTGTCTGTCCGCATCATCCCGTATGGAAGGTATAGACGCAAGCAATGCCTGTGTATACGGGTGTTTAGGATTCTTTAAAAGTTCTTTAACAGGAGCTTCCTCAATCAGCTGCCCGGCATACATAACAAGAACCCTGTCGGCCATCTGCGCAACAAGACCTATATCATGGGTAATTAAAATGACAGCCATGTCATTTTCCTGCTGCAGTTCTTTTAAAAGCTGCATGATCTGCGCCTGTATCGTTACGTCCAGGGCAGTTGTCGGTTCATCCGCAATCAGAAGCTTAGGATTGCATGAAAGAGCCATCGCTATCATAACCCTCTGCCTCATTCCTCCCGAAAGAGTATGCGGATACTTCTTCATGGTAGCTTTTGCGTCGGGCATGCCTACTTTTTTAAGCAGCATTTCAGCCCGCTGCGCGGCCTCTTTCTTAGACAGCTTCATATGAGTCCTGATACTCTCGGTTATCTGACTTCCTACCGTAAATACCGGATTGAGTGATGTTAAAGGATCCTGAAAGATCATAGTTATCTGGTTTCCTCTTATCTCATCCAATTCCTTTTCGGACAGATCAAGAAGATCTTTACCGTCAAACTCAACTCTGCCTTCCGTCACTTCTCCATTTCTGGCAAGCAAACCCATAATGGACAACGAAGTTACACTCTTTCCGCAGCCGGATTCTCCAACTATACAGACAAATTCACCTTTATCTACATGAAAATCAATATGATCCACTCTTACATTGGTGCCAAAATCACCTTTAAACGATGTTGTAAGATTTTCCACCTCTAATAAATGCGACATAGCCTCTCTCCGTTTAACAATTACTTATTTAACATTTTTAACATTCCATTATACAAATACCACAGACGGATTTATACCATCTGTGGTATTTCACTTAACGATTATATTATCACATTATTGTTCAATACTGCAAGCACTATTAAATTATTCTGCGATCTCCCACTCCTGTACATTGGCAAATGTACCATATACATCGGCATTTACATTCTTAATACGCTTGCTTACCGCGCCCTGAGCGCTGATGATGTAGGCAGAGAACATAGGCACATCTTCCTGTACCTTCTTATCAACTATCGTATATAAGTCTTTGATCTCTTCAACGCTTCCTGCAGACTGTGTAGCTTCCAATGCCTCATTTATTTCATCATTGGAATATCCGGTCCAACTTTCATCGCCGCCAAGCAGCCATGTTACGTCAGGATAGGGATCTACCGGAGCATAAGTATACTGTACGGCAAAAAGATCATAATCCGTAGAACCCGCTATCGTCATAAGCGTAGCAAGGTCAACCGTCTGCACTTCCACATTGATACCTACTTCCGCCCACTGCGCAACCATTACCTGCGCAGCGTTTACGAAAGCTCCGTCGCCGGAATTAACGTAAAACCGTAAAGTCTGCGAACCGTCCCAACCGGCTTCGGCAAGCAGTTCCTTTGCTTTTTCGGGATCATATTCCATAGGCGTGACATTGCTGTCATAGAACGGTCCCGCAGAAGAAAGGAAGCCGTCTACAACCTCGCCATGACCCTTCATAAGCTCATTAAGAATCTTATTTCTGTCAATTGCATATACGAGCGCCTGACGCACTCTGTTGTCAGGAATATTTTTTGTCTGAATAAATACAGACTGATTTGTAACAGGTGAACCATATACTACATCTACGTTCTCAAGGGCCTCAATATTTTCATAATCTTCCTGAGGGATCGCCGTCATGGTATGATGTGTTATATCAATTTCCCCTGACTGCAGTCCTGCATAAATCTGGCTTGAATCCACTATGCGAAAGTTAAGATTATCGATCTTGGGCGCGCCTTTCCAGTAATTCACATTGGCCGTATAAGAAATATAGTGATCAACATCATAATCCGTCAGCATATATGGCCCGCTTACCACATCAGGATGATTGAACCAGTCCAACGTGGTAAGTTCTTCTTCAGTGTATCCTCCCAAAATATGCTTAGGCATTGTATGAATATAGTAAGCATATGAATTTTCAAAAGTTGTCATCGCAATAGGATATTTTGTAGTAAGCTGAATGGTCTTATCATCGATAACCTTTACTCCGTCAATACTTTCAGCTCCCTCTTCCACAAATCCGGTCTCATCATCAACGCCTTCGAATACATGAAGCAGGAAAGTAGTATTGCCCACCACCGGACTTGCCATACGCAGCAGAGTAAACTCAACGTCCTCTGCGGTAACAGGCGTTCCGTCTGACCATGTAGCCGCATCATCGATATGAATGACAAAATTGATATTATCTTCTGTTGTGATCGAATCTGCAAGCATGGGTTGGAAATTCAGTTCCCCGTCCAGATCCAGAAGCGGAAGGAACTCCAAATCCACTGCATATTTATTGATCCATGTCTGATCTACCATAAGAGGATTAACTCCTCCAAGAGAATCAGTAATACCGATGTTCACACTGCTTACTCCGTCTGAAGCTGCAGCGCTGTCATTTATGTCCGTTGAAGCATCTGCGCCAACCGTATCATTGCCTTCTACCGCTGAGCCATCCGCTCCGGCCGCATTACCGCCTTCATTCACTGAACCATCCCCTGATGATCCACAGCCCGCCATCGCCAGTACCATTGCTGATACGAGAATCAGGCTGATAACTTTACTTAAAATCTTTTTCATATCATTCCTCCTCTTATTTCCTACTATTCTTATAGGAACTGGGATAATTATATTTCCATAAACTCCCAATGTCAATATTTTTTAATCAAAAATATATTGAAAAGCTGCTTTTTGTTGAATATTACTTAAATTTACCCAATTCAGACACATATTATCGTACATAAACATAACTTTCCGCGGATATCCGTATTAATATAAGTATCATATCCTTGACAAATCCTGCAATACATTGTATATTACAATCACTTTGATTTGAATAGGAGTTACGCATATATCCTGACCGCATTGGGGGATTCAGATATCCCTGCGCGTGTCATCACGATAAACTACTCTGACATGGAGGTAAAAATGAAAAATATACTTAATTATCAGTCAAGCGAATATGACTGCGGGCCTGTTACCATGACCAATGCCGTGCGTTACCTTTTTGAACGCGAAGACATATATCCTGACATCATTAAATATATAATGCTGTACTGCCTCGATTCATATAATGAAGACGGAGAGGTCGGCAAGCGCGGCACATCTGCATCCGCAATGATGTTTCTTGCAAACTGGCTAAATCAGTTCGGCAAGATGAAAAATTTCCCTATCTCATGCGAATTCATATCAGGAGAAGACGTATACATAAACCAGACAAGCAAGATTCTTTGTGCGCTTCAGCAGGGCGGCGCAGTCATACTTCGTCTTTATCTGGAGGTGGCTCACTATGTATTGCTCACAGGCACGGACGGAGAAAATATATATATCTTCGATCCGTATTATGAGGAGGAAGATGATCCCGAATTCAGCGAAGAATACTACGAAAAAGGCATCCGCTTTATAAATGACCAACCCAAACGCGCCAACAGACTGGTATCTATCGAAAAATTAAACCGAACCACGGAAGGTTTCTACGAAATGGGACCTTATGATATCCGAGAGGCGGTTATAATGTTCAATAACACTACCCGCCTCCTTCCGGAAGATACCATCGATTATTTTATTTAATCTTACTGCTCCATCTGTCTGCCAAGGAAACCTGCGGCAGACTGGATGAGCTTCTGCTCCACTTCACCCATTTTCGACTTATTATCCATCTCAAGCAGAATTACCGAGCCAATAACGTCTCCCTCACAGATAATAGGGCTTATGGCTTCGTACTGATATTCATCATCGTACTCATGACAGACTGATATAAAATTTCTGTCTCCCTTTGCTGCCACTACGCTTTCCCTGTTATTTATTTTTTCCTCAAGATCCTTGCTGATGGACTTACCGAGAACATTTTTCATACCGCCCGACACTGCGATAAACTGATCTCTGTCCGATATCATTGCAATATGACCTGATACCTGCGCCATACTTTCTGCATACTGTTTGGCAAATGTTCCCATCTCACCGATCGGCGAATATTTTTTTAATATGATCTCTCCTTCTCTGTCAGTATAAATTTCAAGCGGATCCGCTTCCCTTATGCGAAGTGTGCGTCGAATTTCCTTAGGTATTACAATACGTCCAAGGTCATCTATTCTTCTAACAATTCCTGTCGCTTTCATAAACTCAAAACCTCCATCTATCCTAATAGTATTTTATATAAGTCGTGCTACTAGTATCTGTAAATGGTGGGAGTTTATACCTTGAAAATTTTATTTTTTCACACCTTTTGCGCCGGAAAGATTTGCATTCTGCAAAATATTGCTTTCAAACGAACTCATAAGATTTTCCTCTTCTCTCTCTCTCTTAAGCGCCAGTTTTACCATATCATCCAACAGCTCCGGATAAGGTTTTCCCAATGCTTCCCACAGATAAAATGCAAGCGATCCCGGAATGGGATTTATCTCATTGACATAAATCCTGTCGGTATCTTTATCTATCATAAAATCAATTCTTGAAACGCCATTACAGTTAAGCGCCTGAAAAGTTTTAACCGCCAGTCTGCGTATCTCATCACGCGTCTCTAAGTCAAGCTTTGCAGGCAGTTCTCTTCTTGCGCTCCGCATTCCCTCTGAACCGCCTTTACTTCCTCCAACGTATTTATCCTCATAACTCAATATCTCATCATTTGCTATAGGCTCTTCACATTCCGAGGCCCCGGCGCTCTCATAATCTCCCAAAACGGCGCAATTAATCTCCCGAAGATTTGTTATCGCTTTTTCGATAAGAAGTTTCTGACTGAATTGAAAGGCATATTCCAATGCCTCTTCCAGACCTTCCCTGTCTTTTGCGACTTTAATTCCAACGCTCGATCCTAAGTTCACCGGTTTTACGATAACAGGATAGTCAATCTTACTTTCTATCTTAACATATGCCGCCGCCTCATCCGCCTGATATTCTTTAGCATGAAGCGTAACACAGTCAAGCACCGGAATATCATTGTCCTTTAATACGGCTTTCATTACATATTTATCCATTGTAACTGCAGATGAAGCCACATCACAGCCCACCACCGGAATATTATAATGAGCGAGAAAACCCTGTAAAGAACCATCTTCTACATTTGCGCCATGTACTACCGGAAAGGCCACATCTATATGGTCAACCAAAGAATTCCCCAGTTTTTTTTCAGGATAACGCACCATATTAACTTTCCCCTGATCACAAATAAGGAAAATTCTTATACTGTTTTTCAATAATTCGGGAATGTTTTTATAATTTTTAATATCCCCTATAAGCTCACCTGTATACATCTCATTATTTTTGGTAATGTATATCGGTATCGCGTCATATTTCTCCTTATCAAATGCATTTAACGCCTGAATTCCGGAAATAACCGAAACTTCATGTTCAACACTCTTTCCGCCAAAAAACACTCCAACTTTAATCTTCATAATAACGGCCTCTGCTTTCCTTTACATTTTACACAAATATCAGAACATTACACCCAAGATACATAAGCTTCTCAATTTCTTCGTGAAACAGCCTGCGCTGTAAGCGACCATAAATTCTCTTCATTCTAATTAATTATAATTATCCGGCAGATCATTTTCAATCAAAATCACTTTATGCTTATCACTGTGTATCGCATTTATCATATTAAAGCCTTCCTGCACGGTATCTACGATTATCATCCTGCTTGCTTCAAAACCTGCCTGCGCAAGACCGTCCTGAATAGGTTTAGTCTGTTCTCTTCCCACCAAAATAGCATAGTCGCACTTTGAAGCGGCGTAAATTCCTGCTTCTTTATTTTCATCATACTGTTTATCCCCAAGCTCTACCATTCCCGGAGTCATCAATATTCTCAGATCATCAAACATGGCAAGAGTATCAAGCGCGGCCATAAATCCCGCCTTGTTGGAATTGTATGCATCATCAAGTATAGTCTGCTCTCCCCGCCTTATAAGCTGCAGTCTGTGCGGAACGCTCTCAAGCTGTTTTACCGGATATATAAGTTTATCCATGGAAATACCAAGCGTATTGGCAACAGCTATGGCTCCGGCAATATTTTGCACATTATGAATGCCTACAAGTCTCGTATGAAATTCATATTCTTTTTTGTCCTTATCCTTAATCTTAAAGAATGAACCGTCCTTAGTAACGGTTATATCATATGCCCTGTAATCTGTTCCGTCAGTTACGGCGCTGTAACTGACGATGTTTCCGTCCGTTTTTCTGCCTCTGATATATTCATTGTCATAATTCAAGAACACATATCCGTCGGCTCCGATCGCATCCGCCAACTCAAACTTGGTGCTTATGATATTCTCAAGGCTGTGAAAACTCTGCAAATGCTGCGGTCCTATGGATGTTATGATACCGTGCTTAGGATGGACAAAATCACATATTTCCTTAATGTCGCCCACCTCTCTGGCTCCCATTTCACAAATAAAGATTTCGTGATATGGCTTCAGCTGTTCTCTTATGGTTCTTACAACCCCCAAGGTGGTATTATAGTTACCGGGAGTATGAAGAACACTGTAGCGTACAGACAGCAGGCGGCTTAAAAAATACTTGACGCTTGTTTTACCATAGCTTCCGGTAACGCCTATTATAATAAGCTGAGGCATCTGTCCCAAAATTTTTACGGCGTCATTTATATAATGCCTGTTAATTCCCTGCTCAACCGGATGATTAATAAGATTTGCAAGAAGAACTTCAAACGGTATCATTATAAACAATATCAATAAAACCAACGTTGGCGCTTTTATAATATTATCCGCATTTTCCCCCGCCAATAACGAAAGGATAGTGACCACGGAAAATAATATTATCGTAGTAACAAGCATCCTTTTTACTCTCGGCGTATATACAAGCGGCTTTTTAGCCTTATGAGGTGCATTGACTATTATGGTCAATACATTCATGAAAACAGCCGTGACCATACATCCCATGTTACCTATAGCAATAAGCGGCAGCGAAAAAAAAGCATAAAGAGTTTTCCCAAGCATTCTTCCCACATTGGATGTTACGCGCATCCATTCGCTGTATTCACGCGGTTTATATGAATTCTGCTGAAACATGTGCATTATATAAAGCTCATACCATACAGCTCCGACCAGATAAGTAACTATCCAGATACACCATAAAACAATATCCATAAACAGTCCCGGTTTCCTTTCACAAATTATACTTATAATTATACTTATCCGAAAAATGCTTTAAGCGCTCCATGAACTTTAACCGGCTGCTCCAAAAAAGAATAATGACCGGCTCCCTCGCACACAACAAGACCTGCGTCAGATATAAGCTTCTCCATCTGCCTTGCGTCCTCAATAGGCGTCGCGGTATCCATATCGCCCCATATTATAAGCGTAGGGCATTTTATTTCCGGTATAAGATGCTTAAGATCCTCATTTACCACTTTTACAAGCGTGCTTCTCATTATGGGAGTTGCATTGTTATAATCTGCAGAACCGCGCTTTTTCCTCATATTCTCCACCGCATCGGGATAAAGGAAATGCATCACCTTCGCACTCATTACACGCCTTGCCGCTTTATACAGCTTAAGACTGACCTTCTGTCTGAACGTCTTTTCAGGCATGATTCCTGCGCTGTCAATGAGAACGACCTTCTTTATCACATAGGGCAGCCCTTTTCTGGCATTAAGTTTAAACAATACCCTCCCGCCAAATGAATGTACGATCACACTGAATTCTTTAATGTCAAGCGCATCGACAAATTTTATAATAAAATCCACATAATCGTCCACAGCCCAGGGTATCGTCGGCTCCGGCGTTTTCCCAAAACCCGGCATGTCGGGCGCAATGACTCTGTGACTAGCGGAAAGAGTCTTGATAATACCGTCAAATAACGTAATATTAGAGCCCCAGCCATGCAATAACAGTATGGCCTCGCCCGCTCCCTCATCTATATAGTTTACCGGAAAATCATCGATCCTGATAATCACAAATAACTCCTGTTCCAAATAACAAATATTTCAAATTGTTATTTAATCCTAAAATATATTATATGCCGTACCTCATTATATGTCCATATACTCTTCATAGTCGGCTTCACTTGCAAATAACATATAAACTCCGTCCACATAACCCATATAACCGCTTTCAACCGTATAACCCTTCATGATCCTTATCTCCTTTCAGAATAAATTTATCTGTGTTCTGAAAGTATGATAACAAATATAAAGTCCTATAAACCGGTCTTTATGCAAACAAATGTTCTTATTGCGCCGCGTCCTCTTTTAAAAGCAGCCGGCTCATATCGGCTATAAGTTCCTCCGTAAGCGAAAGCAGCAGTTCCTCATCCTTTTCCACCATACCGTACTTCCTGTACCGATATCTGAATGAGGGTATTCCTTTTGCATCAAATACGAGCTTACCCTTATGCCTGCTTAAAAGCAGTGAGATATTTTCAACAGCAATGTCGGCATCCTGCGTAAACTGAAACTGTATCACCTCATTGCGACCTTTTATTTCCGTCATATAAAGTCTGTGCGCGCTAACTCTTATCATCGAGATCCTGATCAGATTTTCGACTGATTTCGGAATTCTGCCAAAACGGTCCAACAGTTCTTCTTTCATGTCTTCACACTCTTTATCATTCTCAATACCCGCTATACGCTTGTATATATCCAGTTTCTGAATTTCATTGACTATATACGACGGCGGAATATATGCATCCGCATCCAGATCTATACTTGTATTAAATTCTCCCGCAGTCGATATTCCCTTAAGATTTTTAACCGCCTCATTCAGCATCTTGCAGTACAGATCATAACCTACGGCCTGCATATGCCCATGCTGCCTGGCTCCCAGAATATTTCCGGCTCCTCGTATCTCCAGATCCCTCATGGCTATTTTAAAACCGCTTCCCAGATCCGTAAACTCCCTTATCGCCTCAAGACGCTTCTGAGCAACCTCTTTTAACATCTTATCCCTTTTATACATAAGGAACGCATAAGCGGTACGATTGGAACGTCCCACACGTCCTCTTAACTGATATAACTGCGACAGACCCATATTGTCTGAATCATGTATTATCATTGTATTCACGTTTGAGATATCCAGTCCTGTTTCAATTATCGTGGTAGACACCAGAACATCGATATCTCCGGATATAAAATCATACATGATGCGCTCCAGTTCCCTCTCATTCATCTGACCATGCGCAAAAGCCACAGCCGCCTCCGGTACCAACGCCTGTATCGAGGCCGCAATATCAGCTATATGAGCGACTCTGTTATATACATAAAAAACCTGTCCTCCTCTTGAAAGTTCCCTGACAATAGCCTCGCGCACAAGTTCCTCATTATACTCGCACACAAAAGTCTGAATAGGCTGTCTGTCATTAGGCCCTTCTTCCAATACACTCATATCCCGTATCCCTATAAGGCTCATGTGGAGAGTCCTGGGTATGGGCGTGGCGGTAAGCGTCAGCACATCCACATTTTCCTTAAGTTTTTTAATCTTTTCTTTATGCGTGACACCGAAACGCTGTTCCTCATCTATGATCAGAAGTCCCAGATCCTTATACTGCACATCATTGGAAAGTACCCTATGAGTGCCTATAACAATGTCAACCATGCCTTTTTTCAAATCTTCTATTGTTTTTTTCTGCTCTGCCGCCGTACGGAAACGGGACAACAGATCGATACGCACAGGAAAATCCTTCATACGCTGTATATAGGTATCATAATGCTGTTGCGCAAGTATTGTCGTAGGCACAAGATAAACTACCTGTTTGCCCTCCTGGACAGCCTTAAATGACGCTCGTATGGCGATCTCCGTCTTGCCGTAACCAACATCCCCGCATATAAGTCTGTCCATTATTTTCGTACTTTCCATATCCGCTTTGGTGTCAGCTATCGCATTAAGCTGATCTTCGGTTTCCTCAAACGGGAACATTTCTTCAAACTCACGCTGCCATACTGTATCGGCGCCGTAACGATAACCGTTTTTCTGCTGCCTTACCGCATACAGTTCTACCAGATCGCGGGCTACTTCATTTACTGCGCTCTTGACCTTTGACTTGGTCTTATTCCATTCCTGCGTGCCAAGCTTATTAAGCTTCGGACTTCCGGCGTCTGCAGAAGAATATTTTTGGATGACATCAAGATCCGTGGCGGGAATATATAAATTTCCGCCGTCACGATACTCAATCTTTATATAATCCTTGGTCACCTTATCAACTTCAACTTTTTCAATCCCGCGGTATATTCCCAGACCGTGACTCTCATGCACCACATAATCTCCGACTTTAAGTTCGGAAAAATCTTTGATCTTTCGGCCTTCATAAATTTTCCTTTTTTTCTTTTTCTTATTCTGCGCGCCAAATATATCGCTCTCTGAAATAACTATGAATTTTAAAAGAGGATATTCAAACCCTTTTAACACCCTTCCGTAATAGGTCATAACTTCCCCGGGCTGTACTTCCCTGTCCGGATCTTCGCTGTAAAAAGCAGTCAACCCCTGCTCCCTCAGATCGTCTGCAAGTCGTCCTGCCCTTGTCCTTGAACCTGACAAAAGCAGTACTCTGTACCCATTCTTTTTATACCTTGTTAAATCTTTAACAAGCGACTCGAAACTGTTATTATATGAAGGCAGGCTCCTGGCCTGAACAGAGAATTTCTTATCCGCTTTAAATAATGTATTTTTCATATCCATCGTTTGAAGCGCTATGACCCGTCTCTTTAAAAGCGCTGCTGAGGTCTCTTCCACACTATACAACAGATCCATCTGCTGTGGAATAATATAGCCCTTCTCAACGCGGTGCATCATACTTTCCCGAAATTCCAGTTCAACCGCCCCCGCATGCTCTTTTACGCGCTCAGGCTCATCTATAAATATGCAGCTTTCCTTCTCCGGAAAATATTCCGTAAATGAAGACAGTTCCTTATAGAAATATCTTATATAGCTGTCAAGATTTACCGAGTTTAATGAAAGTCCCAGTTCAAGCAACTGTTCTTTAAGCTCTTTGATCTGGCTTGAAATCCGATGCGCCTCCTCAGTCTTCATATCGTTTCTGAGTTTATTTTCATACTCTTTTGCGTCTTTTTCTATCGCCTCAATTCCCGCCTTTAATTCCTCCATGCTTAATATCATCTCTGCAGCAGGATAAACGGAAACAGATTCCAACTTCTCTATAGAGCGCTGGCTCAAGATATCAAAGCTTCGGATAGATTCCACATCTTCGCCCCAAAGCTCGATCCTATAGGGATTTTCCTCGGTAAGATCAAAAATATCGATTATTCCGCCTCTTATGCTGAACTGCCCTGCCGCCTCAACCTGATAATTTTTTTCATACCCCATCTCGGTTAGTCTTCTCGCCAACTCATTCTCATTTATCACGCTCTGCTTATTGATTTTGATAATATTCTTCTGCTGCGTGATAAGCGGAACCTGCGGCGCCATCAGCGCATCAAAAGTCGTGATCACTGTCGCAGGCTTATTCTCCATCAGTCTTCTTAAGCATTTCATTCTCTGCATTATAAGCTGATTTCCATGTATATCCGCCTGAAAAAATATCAGGTCTTTAGCCGGATAAATCATGACATTTCTGTCATAAAATTTATAATCTTCATACAATTCTTTAGCTTTTAAGTCACTGTAAGTAACGATGATCTTATATCTCAGACCATCGCCCAACCCATAGACCATATGCAGTTTTTCCGAATCCACACAGCCGTTTAGCGTTATTGCAGCCCGCTCATTTTTTTCAAGAGTTTTCTTTATCTCATCATATTCTCCCAATTCTTCCAGGGGAGCCAGTAATGATCTCACATTAGTTACCTGCCCTTTTTGTTAAATTGATTCATTGCCGCATCAGCCCCGTCAGATATGATAACCTCTACCGCCTCTGCCGCCAGACCTATGCTTTCATTGATCAGTTCCATATCTTCTTTGTTAAAATGCCCTAAAACATGTTCCGCCAGATCGCGTCCGGAAGGTTTGTCCCCGACTCCTACTCTGATCCTCTGAAATTCATCATGCCCTAAGTGCAAAATTATGTTTTTAAGTCCGTTATGTCCTCCTGCGCTGCCTTTTTTTCTGATCCGCAGAGCACCCACGCCGAGGCTTATATCATCCGAAATAACAATAAGCTCTGATTTTTCTTCTATTTTGTAGTAATCTATAACTTCACGCACACTTTCGCCGCTCAAATTCATGTAAGTCTGAGGCTTGACCAATATAACCTTTTCTCCGTTTATCACGCCTTTTCCCTCAATAGCCTTATGCCGCTTTCTGTCAAGCTTTATATTATGTTTATCCGCAATCCTGTCAATAACCATAAATCCTGCGTTATGTCTTGTATTTTCATATTCCCTGCCCGGATTTCCCAGACCTGCTATAATGTACATGGCTGCTCCTTTTTAAGTAAATCTTATATGTCATTTTCCCCCGCCCATAAGAAAAGGATGCTACTGCATCCTTTTCCCACAAGCATTAAATTACTCATATAACCATTACAGATCATCTGGTTCTGAAAGCGCCTTTTCATAGCTTTCCAAGATAGTTTTCTGAATGCTCTCTCTGGTAGCGGAATTAATCGGATGTGCAATATCCCGATATTCGCCGTCAGAAGCCTTCTTGCTTGGCATAGCAATAAAAAGTCCTTTTTCGCCTTCAATTACTTTAATGTCATGCACTACAAATACATCGTCAATTGTAATTGATACGATTGCCTTCATTTTGCTGTCTTGAGTCATTTTACGCACGCGGACATCAGTAATTCTCATGAAGCTCAGCCTCCTTATCATATGATACCGAACAGAATATCGTCGGCTTTCACAAGCTTTTCCACACAAGTCATACTCATCAAGCCACGTAGCTTGTAATTAATAACATTTTTTTAAAACAAATGACTTCTTAAGAAACCACCTGCTTTAGTATAACATTAAATGACGTATCTGTCATTATGCTCTACAACAATCTCGATCTCGCCTTCACCCTTATAATATGAATTAGTACGAATCGTTCCCCTGCTTTCCACTATACAATTTTCTATATGCGTGTTATCACCTATATAAACATCATTTAAGATTATCGAATTTCTTATATAACAGTTATTGCCTATATAAGTATTCTTAAATATAACCGCATCCTCGACGGCGCCGTTCACTATACAGCCGCTTGCAATAAGGCTGTTCTTGATCCTGGCGCCGGCATTGTATTTCGCCGGAGGATTATCGTCTACCCTGGAATAAATATCAGGATACTGTTTAAAGAAATAATCCCTTATCTCAGGTCTCAGAAAATCCATATTGGTATTAAAATAATCTTCAACAGTCGCAATATTGCTCCAGTAGTCCTTTATCTTATATCCAAATATCCTCTTCATATCTTTGTATCTGATCAGGATATCTTTTACAAAATCATATCTGTCTTCCTCGGCGCAGCGCTCTATCATCTCGATCAACTGCCGCCTCCTTACAACATATATACCGCAGGATATGGTATTGGACCGGGCAACCAGAGGCTTTTCTTCAAATTCCTCTATGCGGCTTTCTTCATTCATCTTAACCGTCCCATACCGGTCAACATTAATATCGGCGTCCATATCTTTACATACTACCGTTATATCCGCTTTTTTCTCAATATGATATTCAAGCACCTTATTATAATCCATTTTGTATACACAGTCACCTGATGAAATAACCACATAAGGTTCATGACTGTTCTTTAAGAACGACAGGTTCTGCGCTATCGCATCCGCCGTTCCCCTGTACCATGCATTGCTTTCGGCAGTTACCGCAGGAGTAAATATGAACAGGCCACCCTGCTTACGTCCAAAGTCCCACCACTTGGAAGAACTTAAGTGTTCATTCAGGCTCCCCGCATTATACTGGGTAAAAACCGCCACTTTATTAATATGCGAATTAGTCATATTACTCAGCGCAAAGTCAATACTGCGATAGCTTCCGGCAATCGGCATAGCGCAGACAGCCCTTTTCCGGGTCAGCAATTTCATCCTGTGGTTATTGCCGCCCGCCAAAATAATCCCTATCGCCCTCATTGTACCTCACCTGCCTTAATAAGTGTCCTGCCGCTTGCAAGATATCCGTTTTCATAGTCGTCGGCAAAAGTAACGCCGAACACCACGGAATTCTTACCTATAGAAATATTCTTCGGAATTATGCTGTTTTCACCTATTGTAACAATGCCGTGATTATATATCTGCGGCGCCTTATCGTTTGGCGCCTCATCCCCCACGCCAAGTTCAACATCATCACCTATAACTGCATTTTCCGCCACTATTGCCTTATTTATCACGCAATTACTGTGTATCTGCGTGGAATTCATTATAATCGAATCCCTTACAACAGTTCCTCTGCCTATATATACGCCGCAGCCTATAACAGAATTGTATACCTCGCCGTATATCTCGGAACCCTCACCTACTATGCTTCTCTCAATCACGCTGCCCGAAGCAAAATACTGCGGCGGCAGTATTTCGGATTTGGTATATATCTTCCAATACTCCTCATACAGATTAAATTCCGGAACAATGTCAATAAGCTCCATATTCGCTTCCCAATATGAATTAAGCGTTCCCACGTCTTTCCAGTATCCGTTAAATTCATAAGCATAAAGCGGTTCGCCGCTATTATGGCAATAAGGGATTATATGTTTTCCAAAATCAAGCCCCGGCTGTTTTGAATTCGCCAACAAAGCCCTCTTAAGGCAGTCCCAGTTGAATATATATATACCCATGGACGCAAGGTTGCTTCTCGGGTTCTCGGGTTTTTCCTCAAAATCCGTTATCCTGCGGTTCTCATCAGTGATCATAATCCCAAACCGCTTAGCCTCCTCCATAGGCACAGGCATTACCGCGATCGTCACTTCAGCTTTATTCCGCTTATGAAAATCCAACATTACCTCATAATCCATTTTATATATATGGTCTCCGGAAAGAATAAGCACATATTCCGGATTATATGTCTCCATATATGCGATATTCTGATATATAGCATTGGCCGTGCCGGTATACCACTCGCTGTTAGCGCTTTTTTCATAAGGCGGAAGTACCGTAACGCCGCCGATATTTCTGTCAAGATCCCACGGTATGCCTATTCCTATATGAGTATTCAGACGAAGCGGCTGATACTGTGTAAGAACGCCTACTGTATCTATACCTGAATTGATACAGTTGCTCAGCGGGAAATCGATGATACGGTATTTACTTCCAAATGATACGGCGGGCTTGGCCACCTTAGACGTCAATACGCCAAGACGGCTTCCCTGACCGCCCGCAAGGAGCATGGCAATCATTTCTTTCTTAACCAATACTTTCACCTCTTATTTCTTTATAATATAACCTGTTTATTATTTTTAGTATATCACACATTAATCGGAAAGTGAATATTATTTACAAAATAATTATCATTTAGTCCTTTCTTTATTATTAATATGCAACAAGTTTTTTGTAAAATCAAGTAATTTTTTATCAATTTTTTACAATGCAATATTTTGTGTGGTAATTATCAATAGCCAATTTTATAAATATTAAATAAAAATCTACATTTTGGCGCCGTTTTCCACTTTTTGTAAAATATCATTGGTTTTTTCACTGCAAATGCGTATAATACTTATTATAGTATTATCTTAATCATAATATTACTAAAATTAAAAATATTAAGATCATATAGCATTAAGTGAAAATATTTTTTCACATGGAGGTTTAATATGTATCATATCAATTTCCAAAAACCGATCCACATATATTTTATCGGTATCGGCGGCATCAGCATGAGCGGTCTGGCACAGATATTGCTTTCGGAAGGCTTTAAGGTTTCAGGGTCGGACAGACAGGAATCCGTCCTTACCAAAGAGCTTATTTCCAAAGGAGCTTCCGTTTATTATGGACAGAAAAAAGAAAATCTTGCAGACCTTCCGGACTTAATCGTTTACACAAGCGCGATCAAAAGCGACAATCCCGAATTTGCCGCAGGCAAAGAGCTTGGCATACCTTTTTTAACGCGCGCCCAACTGCTTGGACAAATGATGAAAAATTATAAGATACCTATAGCAGTAAGCGGCACGCATGGCAAGACTACCACCACCTCCATGCTCTCGCAGATACTTTTGGAGACCGATGCGGATCCCACTTTATCCATCGGCGGGATTTATCAAAACATTGGAGGGAACATACGCGTCGGCGGCCCGGACTACTTTGTCACGGAAGCCTGTGAGTATACTAACAGCTTTTTGAGCTTTTTCCCTAAAATAAGTATTATACTGAATATCGAAGAAGACCACCTTGACTTTTTTAAGGACATTTACGATATACGCAATTCTTTTCATGAATTTGCAAAACTCCTGCCCTCCGACGGCACGCTGATAATAAACGGCGATATAACAAACATCAGCGATATAACCAATGATCTTTCATGCAATATAATAACTTACGGTTCGACGCAGGACGCTGACTACTATCCGTCGGATATATCATTTGACGAATACGGTCATCCGTCTTTTATCCTGCGCTGCCCTGACGGCAGCGCAATAAACAGATATTCCTTATGCGTCCCGGGCATACACAATATGTATAACTCAATAGCCGCAATTGCCGCGGCCAAACTCCTCAACATCGATGAAGATAAGATTCAAAAAGGCCTTCTTGATTTTAAGGGTACCGACCGCCGCTTTGAATATAAAGGTGAAGTAAACGGTTTCTCCATAATAGATGATTATGCTCATCATCCCACAGAAATTACCGCAACTTTACAAGCCGCGGTAAATTATCCCCATAAGACTCTGTGGTGTGTATTCCAACCCCACACATATTCAAGGACCAAAGCGTTCCTGCATGAATTTGCAAATGCGCTTACGTTGGCAGACAAGATCATACTCGCAGACATTTATGCCGCGCGTGAAAAAGATACCCTGGGGATAAGCTCCGTTACATTACAGAAAGAGATCAAAAAGCTCGGACATGAATGTTACTATTTTCCTTCTTTTGAGGAGATTGAAAATTTCATTCTGAAAAATTGCACAAAGGGTGATCTGTTAATAACTATGGGTGCCGGAGATGTCGTAAAAATCGGGGATAATCTGCTTAAAAAATAGTTATCCACAATATCCACAGAAAAAGCCGTTTTTTGCCTGCTTTATGCTGTGGATATTTTTAACCGCTAAAATCTTTTTTAAATATGTTATCCACATTTTCCACAGTCATCATGAACAAATGTTCGAAATGTCTTTCTGGCAAAATGACTATATCTTTTTAAAATTTATCATGCTATAATTCATTTTACTTTGATAAATTTGATTTTTGTGTTGTCAGAAAGGCATGGTTTTTAATATGAGTCATTTTACAATATATCAGGATAATTATACGGACGCAACGGTCATTTCAAACCGTTTTATAGACGAATACATGAAACCTGCCAACGACGCTCAGCTCAAGATCTATCTGTACCTTATCCGCATGATGAGCGCCAAGCGCTCCACCAGTGTTTCAGATATTGCGGATATATTCAATTATACGGAAAAAGATGTTCTGCGCGCTTTAAGATACTGGGAAGAAAATCATCTTCTGACCCTGGATTACGATGAGGCGCAAAACATTACAGGCATACACCTGC
The DNA here is from genome assembly GCA_947631625.1 of uncultured Lachnospiraceae bacterium. Taxonomy (GTDB): domain Bacteria; phylum Bacillota; class Clostridia; order Lachnospirales; family Lachnospiraceae; genus UBA3282. The sequence goes on from CANRMA010000005.1 coordinate 76,600, forward strand.
TCGACTTAAATACATCTTCAGCCGCTTCGCCGGAGCCCGAAGACCTTTATGCCAAGCCCTCCTATACGCCTGACCAACTCAGGGCGTTTAAGTCAGATGAAGCTGCTTCAAGACTGCTTTTTATTACGGAACAGTATCTCAGGAAGACACTTAGCGCCAATGAAATGAAAACCATACTTTTTATTTCGGACAAGCTTAAATTTTCCGAAGACCTTATAGATTATCTTATCCAATACTGTGTTGACCGCGGCAAAAAGGATCTCCGATATATAGAAAAAGTTGCCATAAGCTGGGCGCAGGCAGGCATAACGACGCCCTCACAGGCCAGGCTGTACGCGCGCAAATATGACAAAATAGTATATGACACAATGCGTTCTCTTGGCAAAAACGGCGCGCCGACACAAACGGAGGTTTCTTACATCAACCGTTGGACCAAAGACCTGGCTTTTGAATTTGACGTGATCTCCGCCGCCTGCGAAAAGACCGTTCTCGCAACGGACAAACACCGTTTCGAATATGCAGACAAGATCTTGAGCAACTGGTACGACGCCGGAGTCCATCATGCCAACGATATTCCGGCCATCGAAGCGGATTATAAGAAAAACAAGCCTCAAAAGATCGCGACCAATAATAAATTTAATCAGTTTATGCACAATCAATATGATTTCGATACACTTGAAAAAGAACTTTTAAGCAATTGATCCAAAGGAGACCACCGTGCCACTTACCAATACCCAGTATGATATCATACTCCGCGGTTACGAAAACAGACAACTTAATAACCGTCATGAGTTGGAACGCCGCATGAAATATGTTTATGATAATATTCCCGATTACCGGCGCATCGAAGATGAGATAGCATCGCTTTCCGTCGAACATACCAGGAGGTATCTGGAAGGGGACGGCAGCGCTATCGAAGAGATGAAATTAAAGCTTGCGGAACTTTCTGCCCAAAAAACTTCTCTTCTCACAAACGCAGGCCTGCCAAAAGATTATCTTAAACCGTCATACACATGTCCCGACTGCAAAGATACCGGCTATATAGACGGCGTTAAATGTCACTGCTTTAAACAGGCCATGATAGACTTACTTTACGAGCAGTCAAATATAAGGGATATGCTGCAGAGTGAAAATTTTGATACGCTGTCTTACGAATTTTATAAAGATGAAGATCTTTCAAGATTTAAAAATGCTGTCATAACCTGTCGGAATTTTATAAAAAATTTCAATTCCGACTACCATAATTTATTTTTTTATGGTACAGTGGGTACAGGTAAGTCCTTTTTATCGAACTGTGTCGCAAAAGAATTGATAGAGCACGGACATTCGGTCATTTATTTCAGTTCTGCCGCTCTCTTTGATCTCCTGTCGAAATATTCTTTTGATTACAAAAACAGAGACGAACAGTTTGAACTGCATAATGACCTGTATCAATGCGATCTGCTCATTATCGACGATCTGGGAACAGAACTGACTAACCAGTTTACTGCTTCACGGCTTTTTTCCCTGTTAAATGAACGCCACATGGGTAAAAAGGCTACCGTCATTTCCACTAATCTTTCATTGGAAGAACTGCGCAACCGCTATTCGGACCGCATTTTTTCCCGTATTACCAGTCATTACGAGATATGTAAATTGACCGGTCCCGACATACGTATGCATAAAAAGCGTTTACTTAACAGAAAGTGAGGATTTATTCATGGCAAGACGCGAAGAAAAAAGAAATCTGGAAACAATTCCTGTAGGCTCTCTCGGGATCATACCGCTTGAAGGCTGTAAATCCCTCGGGGAAAAAGTTGACTATTATCTTGTCAAATGGAGAGCTGAGCGAGAAAGCGAACACAAAGGCAGTCTTGCATTTACCGGATATCAGCGCGATTCTTATATTCTTAATGCAGAAGTTCCAAGATTCGGCTCAGGCGAAGCCAAAGGTATAATAAAGCAATCTGTCAGGGGAGATGATCTTTATCTGCTCGTCGATGTTGCAAATTACTCTCTTACGTACTCACTTTGCGGTCACGAAAACCACATGTCGCCGGACGATCACTATCAGGATCTGAAACGAATAATCGCGGCCATAGGCGGTAAGGCAAGACGCATCACCGTGATAATGCCGTTTTTGTATGAAAGCAGACAAGCCAAAAGATCTTCCAGAGAATCTCTGGACTGCGCCATCGCGCTTCAGGAAATGGTCTCAATGGGCGTTGACAACATAATCACTTTTGACGCGCACGACGCCAGAGTCCAGAACGCCATTCCGCTAAGCGGCTTTGAAACAATACAGCCTGCTTATCAGTTTTTAAAAGGACTTCTTAATAACGTAAAAGGTTTAAATATAGACAGCAAACATATGATGGTGATAAGCCCCGATGAAGGCGGTACAAGCAGAGCGATCTATATCGCCAATGTACTTGGCCTGGATATGGGTATGTTCTATAAGCGGAGAGATTATACCCGTGTTGTAAACGGCCACAATCCGGTAGTTGCCCATGAGTTCCTGGGAAGCAGCATCGAAGGCAAGGATATGCTTATAATTGACGATATGATTTCCTCAGGCAATACTATCCTGGAAGTCGCAGCCGCTTTAAAAGCAAGGAAGGCCGGACGCATTTTTGCCTTTGCCACCTTTGGTCTGTTTACAAGCGGTCTCGAACGCTTCGATAAAGCTTATGAAGACGGGATCATCGACAGAGTGCTGACTACCAATCTTGTTTATCAGACTCCTGAACTGCTTGACCGTGAATGGTATATCGACTGTGATCTAAGCAAATATATCGCTTATATAATAGATACTCTGAACCACGATTCCTCCATCAGCGATCTTCTCAATCCCATAGAACGTATTCATTCGATCGTTACAAGGTATAATGCAGGAGAATTATAAAAGGCTTTAAATGCAGATATCAAGAACCGGAAACCCGCCCATTGGTTCCCGGTTCTAATTTTATATCTATCTTTTTATGCAATTTTGTTATACAATTATAAATAGATACTGTTTCATCGATATTTACATGAATGTTAATAAAACATGCAGGATTGTATACAAATATGAATTGAGAATTCTTATGAGGTGGTTCCCGTGCTGTTGGTTAAAGCAAACCCTGAATTAAAAAACACATTCAAAAGGCTCATCCGGACTATGAAGCTTCCTGTGGAATGGACCGAAGTTTTCGTCGTGACCAACGACATTCTTATTCTCGCAGGCAGTGTACGTTCTCTGATATTCAATTTCGACAACAGAAGAATTTACACTTCAATTCTGGAAATTCCACCGGAAAGCAGCCGTCTCGAAAGTATGCCAAGCGATAATCTGTTTAACAATGTCATGAACATAACTTTGTATACTTTCGGAAAATGGGGTTCGATAAGCGGCCTTAAGGTCGATAAAGATTATCAGGCTCTCAACGCTTTGTTTTCACAGATACTTAAGCCTGTCAGCGTTGAAACAGACTTTAATGAAAATAATTTCCGCTTCTTCAAAAACGATATTCAGATAACTTATGAAGACATGATGTTATCGGTACTCAGGCTTTTGAACAGCGAAGGGAAACTAAACGACAGCCAAAGCCTTGTAACCCATGAAAATTATGATGACAAGACAGACTCTTCATCAGAAAAGCCGGACTCTTCCGATAATGAGGCAGACTCTTCACCGGATAAAGACGATGATAATTATGCAATAGGACTATGGCACAATCTGCGTTGGAAAAAGGACGAATGTTCTTTTGAAAAAGCTCCCAAAACGGAAGCAGACTCTGCCAGATCACGTATCGGCAATAATTTTTATATAACCAATTATGTCTGCCCGGAATGCGGTCAAAAGCTCTATATGGGCGTTTATCCCGAAAAAAATGAACTGCTGATAGATACTGACGAAGGCAGGGTTTTTATGGCGCGCTCATACTCATGCCATAACTGCAATTCATTCTATACCCCCCGTCCGAAGAAATTGCTTCAGGAAGGTGAAGTGTACAGCTTAAAATTTGATGAAGACACAACGGCATATGAAGACTACCTGGATATCTTAGGCAGCCGCGCCGAAAGGACGACCAATCCCAATTTTAATGAATTTGAAAAAGATTACGGCAAATCCGAAGCCGACCCGGACAGCGCTTTGCAAAATACTTCCGACCGACAAGACTCATCGGCTGAAGCCACTGGGAATCAGAATAGTGATAAAAATATCAATATTGACACCGATACTGATATTGATACTAATACTACCAATGATACTAATACTGAAATTTATACTAATACTAACATTGATACTGATACTGACATTTATACTGATATTAATACTAATACTGACATTGATACTGCAGCCTCTTCAAAACTTGATCTTTTAAAAGAAAAGTTTGGAAAGAGTGACGATAAACCGTTTGTCAAAAAACGCTCTCTCATTGACGCCGAGGTACTTGAGCGTCAGGCTTCAGGCAGCCGACCTGATTCAGAAGCTCCATCTGTGCCTGATATGATGTCCCGGCAGACGGCAAACGACCGGTCTCAGGCTGTACAACAGCCGCCTCAGATTTTGATCAAACAGCTTTCAGGCAAAACTACCGACGAACTTAAAGCCATTCTGGCTGACAAAAGCCGCCCGGATGCAGATCCTCAATATACAGAGGCCGTCAAAGAAATACTCAGTCAGAAGCTTACTGCCAAATACGAAGCCCGCCTGAGCATTCTGAACAATCTGTCACCGGGACAGCTTGCCGATCTGAAAAAACAGATAAATAAAGAAACCATGCTTTCCGACGACAAAAAAACCGCCTATATAAGTGAAATCGATAACTTTTTATATAAAGCGGAAAGAACCGCTTTGGCGCAAAAAATAGAACTAAGCCAGAATAAGAGCTATGCGGAAGTTGAACAGATCATCAAAGAAATCGAGAAAAAAGACATTCCGGAAGAATTAAAGCAGGAAACTCTTGTCAGGCTTAAATTAATAAAATCAGACCGCGCCGCCAAGGAGGTTGAGCGCCTCGTAACTCATATGCCCTTGCATATGGACAGAAAACAGCTTTCAGCCTGGCTTGAAAAACTCGATCAATATAAAGAAGCAGACTTAACGCCTTACCGTACACAGATCGAACAAAAGATCGATATGGCCGAAAAAGAAGAAATATCCGCCATGGTAAAACGCGGAGGCAGGAAAGACCGTAATTCATGGTGGAAACTGTATGAAGAATTACAGGCCGGAGACTACAAAGAAGAAAATAAGGCTCCTTTTCTGGAAAAAATATATGATAAGATCCGTAAACTGGACGAGGATGAGATCGAAAGGATCTGCCCCAGTATAGTAACTCTCTCTTTTGCGGAAGGTCTTAATGCCTATGAACGGATAAACAACGGCGTGTTCCTGCCGGAACTCAAAGTCAATACCCTTGAAATGATCAAGCGAAGGCTTACTAAGTTAAAAACAGATGAAAGCGTTCTGCTTATGAGAAAAATAAAAAATGAGACAGATGAAAAAATGTCAGAACATGAATGCTTTTATTTCTATAACGCAAGAGAAGAATTGAAGTTATCGCAGGGCTCCAAATACAGCAGCAGGTCTCAGGAGCATGAAAACAATGATACCGACGAGCAGTCCGACAGGGACGACCGCGCTGCAATGTTAAACGCCATAAACGGATACGGCTCTTCACGCGGTGAATTTGAGTATCCTTTAATGGTCTGCGATACGTCACGCGCCAAAAACGGTAAAGAAGGTTTTGTGCTTACTCCGGATAATATTTTTTATCATACAATTTTAAGATCGGGCACTATCAATATATGGGATATTGAGTCAGTCTCCTTTGAAAAACATCTTTTTTCCAAAGGTATCTTCGTTAAATGTTGGGGACGCAAAAAAGAGAAGCTTCCTAACAGTGTCAAACCTGAAGAACGGGAGATCTTTGCCAAAATCCTCGATGATTTTACGACCTATCTGCAGGAAAGGCCGGAGTCCAGAAGTATAGAATATATGGCCAAAGAAACCCATCCCGTCATACACTGCTACCGCTGCGGTTATGTATACAAAGGCGGAAACGTATGCCCTAAATGCGGCAGTAAGACCAATCGCTGAGCAAATATTGACATATCGCCTATATTTAGTATAATAGGCTTTGACGGTCAGTTCGAGACCTTCCTGACCTAACCGCCCGCCGCGGGGAAAAAACAAAACTAAAGGAGACAAATTAATATGAAAAAAACAATCTTTTTGGTTCAGGCGGCGATGATTGCCGCTATCTATGTTGTGCTCACTTTTATAGCCAACGCCTTCGGACTTGCTAATTATGCCGTCCAGATCCGTTTCTCAGAAGCCCTTACAATTTTACCTTATTTTACGCCGGCCGCAATCCCCGGACTGTTCGCAGGCTGTATCATAAGCAATATTCTTACAGGCTGTATCATTCAGGATATTATCTTCGGCAGCCTGGCTACTTTGATCGGAGCTGTCGGAACTTATTTTCTTAAGAAATGGAAATGGTGTGCGCCCATCCCTCCCATCATAGCAAATACAGTGATAGTTCCTGCCGTACTTATCTATGGTTACGGTCTTTTGCCGGAAGGCGCATCTGTTTTATATTACTATGGCTATTACGCCCTGACAGTAGGTATAGGCGAGATTATTTCCTGTGGGGTCCTGGGCATGATATTGCTTTTTTCACTGGATAAATACGCCGGTAAAATATTTTCCGCCTGACAACCGCAGAAAACAAGTTACCTAAAAACAAATTATCATAAAACAAATCATCATGAAACAAATTATCATGAAATAAATTATCATAATAAGATACTTCCCCACTCGGCGATCAGTCTGTCCAATGACCAACTCGCATTGGCAGGGCTTGTGGAGGGCAGTTTAACGTCCTCCACAGCTATTTCAGGCTTGACGTATTTTTGATAAAATTTGTGCGCTGTACCGCCATTGGTGTAAATTTTTTCAACAGGACTTTTTCTCAATATCATGCCTATATCATTGGGAATGACATTCTTTATGCTGCTGTCGCTCGAACCGGTGATATCGCAGCTTGCGATCACATCCCACATAGCGATATGGTTTGATAACATCATCTTCTTTTTTTCTTCTATAGTCACAGGCAACGGGCAGCCTAGCACTGCTGCCATAACTTTCCAGTAACGGTTCTGAGGATGATGGTAAAAAAACTGTGCTTCCCTCGACCTCACGCTTGGAAAAGAACCTAAGATCAGTATTTTGGAAGTTTCGTCATATAGAGGCGGTATATTATGCATTTCCATAAGCCTTAACCCTTCTTTTGTATTATCATTTTACTTCTTTGTTTAAATAACGATTTCCGTCGTATTACCGGTCACTGCAATATTCCATCAATCCTGCTTCTTCCTTACATAAGTTATAAAGTTGTTTCCATTCTCCTCAAACCACTGGGTTGAATCATTCATGCCTTTTTTATATACCTCGCCCGTCAGCGGGTTCATAACAACAATATTAAGCTCGTTAAATCCCACTATAAGAACCGCATTTCCATCCTGAAGCATGGCAAGGACCGGAATATCCTGGTTTACATAATACAGCACAGTATCAAGACTGCAGCCGTTTAAATTCAATACCTGAACATCTTTCAGGCTTGCTTCCAGAATTGATGTAACTGTATTTCCCTGCTCCAACAGATACTCAGTACGCCTCGACACACCTTCAAATCTAAGTATGGTATCCAGGCATACCGAAAGACTGGTACGGTTTTCAGATACCTCTTCCCCGGTAATGGCCATGATCTGGTTTCTTGTGCTTCTCGCGCTTCTTTTCCAGATATAAGCGCCGTCGTCATCGACCACGACTCCGGCATTATCATAAGCGTATATCACGGCGTCGCCTGCGTCGGTAAAAATGCCGTCGATACCGTTTTTGCCATATACGTAATATTGCTTTTTATTATCTTCATTATAGTTTAATACTATCTTGCGTTCGCCCTCAAATATAACTTCTTTTGGCGTGAGCTTCTTTAAAAGCCCGGTATTGATCTCATCCTTAACGTCGATCTCTACAACCGACTCATACGCCTCTGTAACTACGGTTATTATATTATTGACCTTATCATTTTCTTTTTCGGTGCTCATGATCTGATCATCAGTAGTAGGCGTATACTCGCCGCTTTCATTGTCGCGTACGACTCTTGACAGAGTAAGCTGATTATCCGTTATTGAACTGTCTACGACATATATGTCGTTTTCCTGATAAGTTTTTAACAGTTTGCCGTTATCGCTCTGTATCTTCAGACAATACATCGGAAAAATAACTTTATCCGAGTAATCGTTCACTATATCTCTCTGTCTTGCCAATCCATAGATAAGATCCTCTTCCATAAATCCGATCAGGGAAATAAATTCTCCGTTACCGGCGGAAATAGCGGTTTCCCTGCCGCTTCCCAGATTAAGCAGTTTAAGTTCCCTGCAGCTGTATTTATCACCGCCGTCCTGCCATACCAACATTTTGTTCGACTTCGATACTCTGTAATCATCTTCTCCCAGACCCGAAACAACCACCGAGTACTCCCTGCTTTCCAGATCGATCGCATAGACGGTGCCTTTCATCATAAGATAATACTTACCGGAACTATTTGCATAAGTCAGATTCTTAATATCATTATCAAGCAGTTCAAACGACCTGTCATAAGGAATGTAAACCTGCTCTTCCACGGTATTTGTCATACTGTTGTAAAAATATGCCGAAACTCCGACGTGACCTTCGTGTCTCCCCCTGTTCATGTATCCGTATACGATAAATTCAACGTTTCCTGTCTCATCCACATTAAGTATCTTTATATTATGGCGGTCATATCCGCTTCTTACATCAGTTATATCATCTTCTTCATAGTGAAAAGTAAAAATACGCGCCAGTTTCTGATCCGTCACATTATAGCCATACAGCTTCCCTGAGCTCACAAAAGCAATGACATTTCCTCCGTCGCTTTCCTTCATTTCTACATTTTTATCCACTATCCCAAGCACTATTTTATCATTTTCCAGTGCGCTCTCATCGAAGATCTGCGTCATATTTCTCTCAAAATCCAGAAGATACATACGCTCCGGAGTATAACGTATCCTGTAATATTCTTTTATCTTATAATAAGTCTTCTCTTTACCCGAACGTGTGATCACCATATACTCAAGTAAAAAAGAACCTGTGCCTTCTTCTATTTCTTTAATATCTATAACAGGCTCCGTCACGCGCTCTACCTGCAGATCCCCCCATGTAACCTGCTTAAAGCTGCTGTGAATAGTCACCCTGCTAAATGTGGAATTGTCTCCTTCCGAATTGGACTCCAGATATTTCGTAAGCTCAGCAGCTTTCTCCTTATCAAATGTCCTGTTATTAAAATCCGTTACATACTCAAGCTTCTCCTGTATATACAGCTCTTCGGACTGTACTATTCTTGTATAATACCGTATCGTATCTCCCTCTGACGGTTGGACCAGAATTACCAACATATATTCTTCGCCGGCATTTATCAGATCCTTCAGGGTTATATGACACTGAATCCTGTCATTCACGTAAGTATAATTTTCTATCTTCGTATTCTCAACCAGTCTCTCTCCGTTAATGCTCCTTACTTCAAATTCAATATCTTCTATCGTATTTTCGTAAGTATCTATACTAAAAGAAACACTTCTGTCCCCGCCTATGGGAAAGACCGTGTCCCGCATATATCTGGTATCCATATTTTCCAAATAACCATAAAGCCTGTCTACCTGATACTCCCCTATCTGCATGGTAACCACGGGAAGAGTCGCATCTGCCATTTCCATGGTCATATCAGTGTTTCCACTGTTCATAACGGCGCTTGTGCCTAACAGCGCAATAAAAAAGACGCTTATAAAATATATACCTGTCAATATCGTTTTTTTCATATATTATCTTCCATTTCTTCAGGAATTCTCTAATAATTTCTTTAACGTCGGCTCAATATTCAAAAAACCGGTCAGTTCATCTATTTTTTTAAATTCACATTCCCTTCTAAGCTCGTCCAAACCAGGATCCTTAACCGAACTTTCCTTTTTCACCGCGCGTATCAGAATATTCTTTGGCGTGTGCTCCATATCAATAAATTCCAACAGATCTGTATTATAACCCTCCGCCTTTAAAAGATTGGCCCTGACCGCGTCCGTGATAAGTGCGGACATCCTTTCCTTAATTATCCCATACTATAAGACAGAATCAAGCGCAGGCGCATTGATCTGCTTATTTATTTCATGCTGACAACAGGGTACGGAAAGTATTACCTTCGCCTTCCACCTTACAGCTTTTGCCAAAGCATAATCCGTAGCCGTATCGCACGCATGAAGAGTCACTACCATATCGGCCTCCATAAGTCCTTCATACTCCGCAATATCGCCCCGTATAAAATTAAGTTTATCATAACCATATTTTTGGCTCAACTCATTACAATGTTCTATAACATCCTCTTTCAGATCGAGTCCGGTAATCTCAACATCCATTCCCTTAAGCTCATGCAGATAATAATATATGGCAAAGGTCAGATATGATTTTCCACAGCCGAAATCCACTATCCTTACTGTCCTGTCCTTTGGCAGAGCAGGAACGATATCCTCTATAAACTCTAAAAACCGGTTGATCTGCTTATATTTATCGTATCTGGCCCTTATTATCTTTCCTTCACTTGTTTGTACGCCCAGATCGATCAAAAACGGAATTACATTTCCTTCTTTAAGGATATGATTTTTCACTCTGTTGTGAGAAAGCGAAATCTTGGGGAAATCCGGTATTTCCATAGATTTTGTCTTTATTGATAATTCTCCCTTTCTGTTGGAAAAAATTACCGCTCTCATATTAGTATGCTCTATTTCGCACTGTTTAAAATCTGTTGACAGATAATTTTCAATTTTTGTGATGATTTCCTGCGCTTCATAATTTTTATGAAACACTTTTTTTCCCTGATATGTCGTCTCCTGCAGCATGTATTCGCCTTTAATAAGTATCGGACGGATCTTTATTTTGGAAACCTCGCCGCGTTTACGGGGATTGCTTATTATGATCTGATATAAACCTCTGTCCAACGTCTTATCAAGTAAACTTTTTAATTTAGTGTCCATTAATATATGTGCCTTTCTCATGGCCTGTAATATATGCGCCTTTCTCATGGCCTGCAATATATGCGCCTTTCTCATGGCCTGCAATATATGCGCCTTTCTCATGGCCTGCAATTTAAAATATGTAGAACAGCCCGTCGACTGCCTCGCATATCAAATCAGTCTGACATGCCATGACGGGCTTCTTACAGTATAACCGGCGCCATAATAAAATCCGTAAAATTTGCTATGTTTCTATTTTAACAGAATAGCATAAAAGCTCAACTAAAATTTTAAAATTCCTCTATGATTTGCATGACGCTTTTTATAGATTTCATAATAAAGCAGCACCTGTATAAATTCCTCTGTCCATTCCCAGTTTTTTTCATCGCCACTGTTATCTTTATTGTCTTCTGAATTCATTCTTTTAACTTTATCCATAACTGCCTGCGTAAGCCTGTATAACTGCCATTTATCCGGATATTCGTCATATATGCAGCTTCCTTCGTAATCCATAGTATTTAAAATATCAACTATAATTTTTTGATATTTCTTTGCCTCCGCCGGATAGAGCTGCTGTAAGTATTCCAAATCGCGTGTTATCGTATCCTCTTCCTGGTAATATAAAGGCAGCGGATACGCCATATAAAAAGGGAGAATTCTTGATCTGTCCATATCGCTTCAACTTCTTTTGATATTTTATTTTATCATATGCATAGTTATTAAGTTTGTTATGAAAAAATCTTATACTGTTATTTTATACCGTAATTTTATATAATAATTATTTATCGCCCCTTTGAATAACATTCGTTATTAAAAGGACAGGCTTATTCACCTGTCCTTTTATAATAACGTATGTAATTTATTATTTTACTGCATTTATTCTGGCTACCGCACGTTTAAGCGATAATTCGGCGCGTTTCATATCCGTTCCCGGCGCGTTGTCCCTGATACGGCTTTCGGCGCGTTCCTTTGCTTCCTGCGCGCGATCCAGATCGATTTCCGCCGGCCATTCTATTATCTCAGCCAAAATCGTTACCCGATCTTGCAAAACTTCCGCAAAACCTGCATGCAGCGCAGCCTCTTTTACCTCATCGTCCCGGGTAATGGTTAAAATACCCGGCGCAATGATCATAGTCATCGGAATATGCTGTTTATAAATTCCGACTTCACCCTCTACGGTATTAAATTCCACCATTGAGACTTCATCTTCATAGAAGATTCTGTCCGGCGTAATTATCTTTAATTTTAACTTATTATCATTTTCAGCCATACCGCTCCCCCTTATTTCGCGCGGGCAAGTACGTCGTCAATGCTTCCTGCATTGAGGAAATAGCTCTCGGGAAGCTCATCATGCTTGCCTTCAAGTATCTCCTTAAACCCTCTGATGGTTTCCGCGATCGGTACATATTTTCCTTCAAGTCCGGTAAACTGACCTGCTACGAAGAAAGGCTGAGACAAAAATCTCTGGATCTTTCTTGCGCGGGATACGACCAGTTTATCTTCCTCGGAAAGTTCATCCATACCAAGGATTGCGATAATATCCTGTAATTCTTTATACTTCTGCAGGATTTCCTGTACGCCTCTGGCTACCTGATAATGTTCTTCGCCCACTACTCTGGGATCCAATATTCTTGAAGTAGATTCAAGCGGATCAACCGCAGGATATATACCTAACTCTACGATGGATCGGGACAAAACGGTCGTTGCATCCAAATGTGCAAACGTAGTCGCAGGCGCAGGGTCGGTCAGGTCATCCGCAGGCACATATACAGCCTGAACGGAAGTAATGGAACCGTTCTTGGTGGATGTGATCCTCTCCTGCAGAGCGCCCATCTCTGTCTGCAAAGTAGGCTGGTATCCAACTGCCGAAGGCATACGTCCAAGCAATGCGGACACTTCGGAACCCGCCTGTGTAAAACGGAAAATATTATCGATAAAGAGCAATACGTCTTTTCCGCCTTTGTCACGGAAATACTCCGCCATTGTCAGACCGGTAAGTCCGACTCTCATTCTTGCTCCTGGCGGCTCGTTCATCTGTCCGAATACCATCGTTGTTTTATCGATAACGCCCGACTCTTTCATTTCGTAATACAGGTCGTTACCTTCCCTGGTTCTCTCACCAACACCGGTAAATACTGAATATCCGCCGTGCTCGGTTGCAATATTTCTGATAAGCTCCTGAATAAGCACGGTCTTACCTACGCCGGCGCCGCCAAACAGACCAATCTTACCGCCTTTCTGGTAAGGACATAAAAGGTCAACGACTTTTATGCCGGTCTCCAACATTTCCGTTTCAGTAGCCTGTTCTTCAAACTTCGGCGCAGCCCTGTGAATAGGCTCATAAGATACCTCTGTCGGAGCAGGTATATTATCAATAGGCTGACCTAAAACATTAAACATACGTCCCAATGTATTCTCCCCGACAGGAACCGTAATGGGAGCGCCTGTAGAAATCGCCTCCATACCCCTTACAAGTCCGTCGGTAGAACCCATGGCAATACATCTGACTGTATCGTCACCCAGATGCTGCGATACTTCTACGACCAATTCTCCTCCGTCTTTTAACGGAATTTTGACTGCATCGTTTATTTCAGGCAAGTTTCCCTCGAAAAACTTGATATCAAGTACAGCACCTATGATCTGAGTGAGTTTTCCTCGGCTTTCGCCATTTTTAACTTCTGCCATCTCTCTTTCCTTTCACTCATTGTTATTTATCAGGAGCAGCATATATTTACGAAATAGCGTTTGCTCCTGCGATAATTTCTGTTAATTCCTGTGTAATAGAGCCTTGTCTTGCTCTGTTATACATAAGCGATAAGTGATCTATCATTTCCTCAGCATTGCTCGTTGCGGAATCCATCGCCTGCATTCTCGCGCCGTTTTCACTTGCAACCGCTTCTATAAGACCTCCGTATATCAGACTGGTAACATATTTGGGAATGATAAGTTCCAACGCTTCATCATCTTCGGGCTCGAAGTTCATAAGAGCGTTTCCCGCTTTATCTTCCGCCTTCTCTTCTTTTTTCTCCGGCTCAACCGGAAGAAGTTTCAGCAAAGTAGGCTCATGCACGACCGTATTTTTAAAACCGGTATAAGCAAGATAAATCTCACCGAACTCTCCGTTGGAATATGCTTCCAAAATCCTCTTACTTAACGCCATTGCATCTATGTAAAGCGGTTCTTCGATTATACCGGAATCCTCTTCCACGATCTCATAACCATATCGATACAAAGCGTCACGTCCCTTTTTACCTATGGCATATATACGCAGATCCTCTTTTTTGAAATCACCCTGAGTTATAAGCTTAACAATATTGGAGTTGTAACCTCCGGCAAGTCCTCTGTTGGATGTTATAACGATAACAGCCTTTTTCTCGGACTCTCCGCCGCTAAGATATGGGTGATTGATGTTTCCTGCTTTCGCCAGCATTGACGTTACCGTCTCATACATACAGTTAAAATATGCCTTTGACTGTTCTGCGCGTTGTTTTGCGCGCTGCAGTTTAACGGTAGAAACAAGTTTCATGGCTTTGGTAATCTGCTGAGTACTCTGAATACTTCCCCTACGCCTTTTAATATCTCTCATTGAAGCCATAGCGTCACCTTCCACTTCTTTCTATTTATTTAAACTGCGCCTTGAACTCTTCAATAGCCTTCCTGAGCTTGGCGTCCGTTTCGTCGGATATCACTTTCTCGGAAGCGATCGAGCTTGGTATCTCAGGATACTTAGTATCCAGAAATTCAAAGAATTCCGTCTCAAATCTGGTTATATCCTCTACGGGAATATCCAGAAGATATTTATTGGTCGCCGCAAAGATTATGATAACCTGATACTGAACCGGCATGGGCTTATACTGCGGCTGCTTTAATATCTCTTTGATACGCTCGCCCTGAGCAAGCTTCTCTTTGGTATCGGCATCCAGTTCCGAACCGAACTGTGAGAAAGCCGCAAGTTCACGATACTGCGCAAGCTCCACACGAATAGGCGCCGCTATCTTCTTCATAGCCTTGATCTGCGCCGCGCCGCCGACACGGGATACGGAAAGTCCCGCATTTACCGCAGGTCTGAAACCTGAATTAAACATTTCGGTCTCAAGGTAAATCTGTCCGTCGGTAATTGAAATAACGTTAGTCGGAATATAAGCCGATACGTCGCCTGCCTGCGTCTCTATGATAGGAAGCGCCGTCAGCGAACCTCCGCCATACTCGTCGCTCATTCTTGCCGCCCGTTCAAGCAGTCTGGAATGCAGATAAAATACGTCGCCCGGATAAGCCTCACGTCCCGGCGGTCTCTTAAGCAGCAATGAAAGCGTACGGTATGCAACCGCATGTTTACTCAAATCATCATATACTACAAGAACATCTTCTCCGTTCTCCATCCATTCCTCGCCTATGGCGCAGCCCGAATAAGGAGCTATGTACTGCAGTGGCGCAAGCTCACTTGCCGAAGCCGCAACTACGGTAGTATAACTCATCGCGCCAAACTCTGTTAAAGTTTTAACAATTGAAGCGACAGTTGATGCTTTCTGGCCTATAGCCACGTATATACATTTTACTCCCTGTCCCTTCTGATTTATAATAGTATCGATGGCTATCGCCGTTTTACCGGTCTGCCTGTCACCGATGATCAACTCTCTTTGTCCTCTTCCGATAGGCACCATGGAGTCAATTGCTTTAATACCTGTCTGCAGCGGCGTATCAACGGATTTTCTTGTGATAACGCCCGATGCAACTCTTTCAATCTTACGATACTTGTCAGTCTGTATAGGGCCTTTGCCGTCAATAGGCATGCCAAGCGCATTTACTACACGTCCGAGCATACAGTCTCCTACCGGAACCTCCACAACCCTTCCGGTCGTCTTAACAATATCACCTTCGTTGATATTGTGCTGACTTCCAAGAAGAACCGCGCCGACGTTATCTTCCTCAAGATTAAGCACCATTCCGTAAACATCGCCGGGAAATTCAAGCAGTTCGCCCTGCATTGCATTCTCAAGTCCATGCACTCTGGCGATACCGTCCGCGACCTGAATGACCGTACCTACATCAGATACTTCAAGCGCGGAAGAATATCTTTTAATTTGATCCTTAATGACTGAACTGATCTCTTCTGGTCTTAAATTCATGGATCGTACGCACCTTTCTTTAATATTTGTAACTGAAACTTATATCTGAACCTTCAGAAGACTTTTCTGAAGCTCATTCAATTTTGTACTTATACTGCTGTCCACTACTCTGTCGCCGATACGGATCACCATACCCCCTATCAGCGCAGCATCTTCTTTATAATGCATTTCCATTGACTTATAGTCTGTTGTATCAAGCAGTTTTTGTTCAATCTTTTTGCATTGTTCCTCTCTTAAAGGCACTGCAGTCGTAACCGTTGCCACGCCTATACCTTTATACTTCTTTACTTCCGTAAGGAAATATTCCAGGATAGCGTCCATATCCTGATAACGGTCTTTGGCAACTACGATAGTAACAAATCCCAACAGTTCGTCAGATATCCTGCCCTTGAAAACCTCATTCACAACTTTAAGCTTTTCTTCCTTATTGATCTTAGGATGCGTCATAAGCTTCCCAAATTCATCATTATCATCAAGAACAGCCTTAAACTGCTCTATTTCCTCAAGCAGTTCGTCTACTTTATTCTCCTCTATCGCAAGCTCGAACAATGCATCTCCATATGTTTTCGAAATTAGCTTAGCCATGTGCTTTCACCCATTTCATTAAGCGTTTCCTCAATAAGACTGTCCTGCACAGTCGTATTAATGGACGCATTTACTACCTTTCCTGCCATCAAAGATGCCAATACCACCATCTCTCGCTTAACTTCATCAGCCGCTTTCTTCTTTTCAAGTTCGGCTTCAACATTAGCCCTCTCAATAATTCTTGCCGCTTCTTCTTTAGCCTGCGCCACGATCTTATTTTCATTGGCTAATGCTTTCTTCCTGGCTTCGCTCAAGATCATTTCCGCTTCTTTATCAATATCTTTAAGTTTAGCTTCATAGTCAGCTTTAAGTGTTTTTGCATCCGCCATATCCTTAGCAGCGTTATCAAGTTCGTCTTTGATCTTATCCTGCCTCTTCTGCAGCATATCCCTGACAGGATTGAACAGCAGATATGATGCAATTAAAAACAAGGCAATTACTGCGATTATCATTAACGAGGCATCTGCTATAAGCTGAAAATCCAGATCAAAAAGTCTTGGTTCCATTTCAGCCGATGCCAACACCAGTTTAGTACCCATTATTGTATTCAAGCCTTAAGCCTCCTTTCTCCTTTTTTTAACAGAGGCTCTTATTATACAAGAGGTTTTACGAATAACAGCAGCATAGCGATAAGAAGTCCGTACAGACCGGTTGTCTCAGCTACCGCCTGACCAAGAAGCATGGTAGAAGTTACGTCTGATTTTGCGCCCGGATTTCTGCCTACGGCTGCCGCCGCATGTCCCGCTGCAATACCCTGTCCTACACCGGGGCCGATACCTGCGATAACTGCAAGTCCTGCGCCGATTGCTGAACATCCTAAAATAAAGTTAGTGTTAAATTCCATTTTTGTTTCCTCCTTTAATACTTAGTTAGTAATTATTATAATAATCATAAAAAACTTTTTAGCCGTCCGTTGTACATGCATCGGTTATGTATGTCATTGTCAGCATACAGAATACATAAGTCTGGATCGCTCCGGAGAACAGATCAAAGTAAACGTGAAGCGCTGCCGGCCATATAATGGCTATCTTGGATAAAAGTCCGTATATCAGCGCCATCATTACCGTGCCTGACAAAACATTTGCAAACAGACGCAGAGACAAAGAAATAGGCACCGCCACATCACCTATGATATTAATAGGCGCCCAGAACGGCCACGGGTCGCACAACCCGGCAATCACGCCTTTAACTTTCTGATGCTTAAACTTATTAAAATGTATAAGCACAAAAGTCATGACGCCAAGCGGAAGCGTAACACCGTAATCTGCAGTCGGCGGCCTTAGTCCGAACAGACCGGAAATATTGCTTAAAAGAATAAAAATAAATATGGTTCCGATATAGTTACGGAACTTAGGCGAAAATTTTCCCATAACATTGCCTATCATATTGTCCAGCATCTCTACGACAAGCTCTACAATATTCTGAAATGTTCCGGGTACTTCAGATGCATGTTTGACAGCCCTGTTGGCCGCAAAACAGAAGCCTATGATTATAAGCATGACAATAAGCACGCAGATATGCGTTGTTGTGATCCAGACCTGATGCCCGAAAAAGCTGTAAGGAAAGACTCCATGCACCATAAAGTCTATGTCAGCGCTCTCAGACAACAAAATTCCCTGCCCCATATTCTCACCCCCTCCTTATTTTATAGATTTGGATAAAGATATTAAAATATTTAAATTTTAAATAATTTAAAACTTATCTTACGCGTTATCGGCTGCATATAGGCAGCGATCTTCATTCCCATATAACCTAAAAAAGCGAACAACGGATCGGCAAATCCGCTTATATGAAGAAGCGCCATAGCCGCCACCAAAACAAAATACCGCGCGATACTGTTGGCTCCAACGGTTTTCATTGCATCTTTTGAAGCCATGTCCAGTCCTCGGTTTATCGACCACCACATATGTATGGAACCCGCAATCCCAAGCAGCACGCCCGTCCACAGCCCAAGACTGTCCTTAGGATCTTGTGAAAAAAACAATATCACGATCTGACAGACGATACCGTATAGAAAAATACCGAAACACAAGTCAAATAACGTCGCATCAATTTTTTTCTTCCGGTCCTTCTCCATCTCCATCTACTTCCCGACTATCGCCGCTGCGTCTGCGCGTCACGGCAGGCGTCTCATATACTTTTCTGGCAAAGATAAATACATTCCTGAAACCCGCGGCGGCCCCTATAAAAAACATAACGACCACCCAGAAAGACGTCCCAAGCTTCCTGTCTATGATCATGCCTATAAAGGAACAAAGAACAATAGGAACTATCATATTTATTCCGAACTGACTTATCATCATCAGCGCGTGATAAACATTCTTATTATATCTCACTGTTCTTTCCTTTCCGAATCAAATTACTATTCAGCCCGGTCCGGTTCATATCATAATTACGGACATCTTGAACAAAATATACTACTCATAAATAAAATTATAACCATTTTTTAGTAAATTGTACAGTAAAAAATAAATTTTCGTTGACTTTTTAACGCCGACAGTGTAGCTTTGAATTATACATTATCATAATAAGGCGGCTGCAAGGCCCTGCATGATGTTTCCGGAGGCAGGATTTTGCGGCCGGCTGCCAAATAAGATCAATATCAGGAGCTGCCATGTCAAAATCCACCGTATTATACCGAAAAAGAATTATCCCTCAGGAATGCATACTGTTAAAAGACGATAAGATACTGTATCAGGATGAACATATTATCGTTACGGGTTGGAATACATTGAAACCCCGCAAAGACCTTCATCACGGGTACTCATGCTATTTCTTGAACGAGGGTTTTAAAGTCAGTAAGTTCTATAGAGAAGACGGCTCTCTTCTGTATTGGTACTGCGACATAGTGGAATATTTTAAAGAAACGGATGAAGACACCGATACATATATAGTTACGGACCTGCTTGCCGACGTGATAATATATCCCGACGGCTTTGTCAAAGTCGTTGATATCGATGAGCTTGTCACCGCGCTGAATGAAAAGCTCATCGACGAAGATACTCTTAAGAAATCTCTGCTCAATCTGAACAGCCTGTTGGAACTCATTTATTCCGGCGGTTTTGACAGACTGAAAGCGCCTATCGAAAACCTTTTATAGATATTTATTATTATATTTATAATTATATTTATTATTGCCTGTCGTTATTAAGTTGAGCGCGCCGAAGGCTCTTTTAATAGAAAATATGTCCGCCTATCCTGTATTTGGGCGTAATCCCGTCTATAGGCGTTCTGAAGTATACACAGTTTCCGACATTGGTCTTACCCGCCATAACTTCATCTGCGGCATCATAACATCTTTTGGTCGCTTTGCCTTCGGCAAGGGCAAGCGCAAGTCTTCCGCTGGCAACCGGCGAAAACTGTCCCGATTGATAAATAACACCCACTATTGTATTTGGATAAACCGAGCTGAGAACCCTGTTCATGACGACAGCCCCTACCGCGATCTGCCCTTCATACGGCTCGCCGCCTGCTTCGCAATATATAAGATTGGCAAGCAGATACCTGTCGCCTTCCGCAAAACTCACCTCTGAAATATCTCTCCAACTTGACTGTGCGGCAAGTTCAGCCATACGAAGCTCTTCTTCAAGCTTTGCCCTGAGTTCCGATATATTTTCTTCCTGTTCCTTAATATCATCTTCATAAGCTTTAGCCTTAGCTTCGGCGTCGGAGATCTGATCTGCCGTATTTGCAAGAGATCTGCTTGCATTGCTTACCAACCCGGAAACCCTGCTCTGCTCCGCAATCGCCTGGGCTCTATAACTGTTCAGTTCCTCTCTGTCCATCTCAAGGATCGACTTGTCAGCCTCAAGCCCCTTCGCAATTTCTTCAATCTTTGCCTGAGTATCCGCATACTCCTGCAGTTTTCTTGCTTCATATGCGGAAAGCTGCTCGATATAATCATTGCGGTTTACCAGATCGGCCAGGTTTTTACAGGAAAATACCATGTCAAGATACAGGTAGTCGCTCTCCTCGTACATAAACTGTATCTGTTTTTTCATAGCCTCATACAAGGCATCTTTAACCGCTATGGCTTCCTCAAGGTCTTTATTGGCAATATCTATTTTTTCATTGGTTTTTTCTATCTCATCTTCTTTATTGGCGATCTTATCTTCCAATTCGGTCAGATTATCGCCTATCTGCGACAACTTGGTATTAAGATCATCCAACGTCCCCTGCAGAGAATTTTTCTGTTCATTCAGGCCATTCAGATCATCCCGTGTGGCATCCAACTCGTTCTGCGTTTTATTTCTCTCCTGCTCTGCCTCTTCAAGCTGCCTTCTCGTCTCGTCAGTAGCATAAACAGAAAACGGTACCGAACCCATCAATAATACAAAAAACATGAGCATAGCCATATTCTGTTTCAATTTCATATAGTTCCCCCATAATCATCATATATAATAACTGATGTTATTTAATCATTCTCTATAAGTCTTACCCTTCTGCTATGTCTTTCCTCTCCGGAAAATTTCGTATTAAGAAAAGTATCAACTATGCCAAGCGCAAGATTTTCCCCTACTATACCTGCGCCCAAAGCAAGCATGTTGGCATCATTATGAAGTCTCGTAAGTTTTGCGGAAACCGTATCGGAACACAGAGCGCAGCGTATTCCGGCCACCTTATTTGCAGTTATTGAAATTCCTATGCCCGTAGTGCAGATCACTATGCCCCGGTCGCATAAACCGCTTGCAACAGCCTTTGCAACCGCTTTTCCGTATATCGGATAGTCACAGGACGTCTTATCCATACACCCAAAATCTTTATATTCATATCCGTTGTCTTTCAAATACCGTATTACAGCCTGTTTAAGATCATATCCGCCATGATCGCTTCCGATCCCTATCATACCGCCCTGCTCCTTTCTATTCAGCGTTTCGCCATTACCGGTCATAATCTGATCACTCTATGCCCGGCAGCCTTTAAAAGTCTGTTCATAACAGCCTGTCCAATGCCCGATGCATCAAAGGCTTCCGAAAAAATAACAGTTGCTTTTTCATCGTCAAACTCCCGCAAAATGCGATAAAGCTCTCTGGCTATACCTCTTTCGTCATTCCGGTTCCCGATACTTTTACAAATATCCGCATTATACTTTGCAACAGTGTCTTCTGCCGCTATAACTCCGGTCTTATGCCCTTCTTTTTTAAGCCTTGCCGTTTCTTTATTTATATACTCTATCACAGTTTCGATTGCTCCATCGATGATGGTAAGTTCCGCTTTCGGCGCATAGTGCCTGTACTTCATTCCCGGAGCCTTAGGCGCCCGGGTACTGTCATTGCTCATCATGGTTTTGTCTTCATCAACCGATCCGAGTAAATCCTCTAACATCTGCCTTGTGACATACCCCGGTCTTAAGACCGCGGGGCGGGGAACGGTCATATCGATTATGGTGGATTCAAGCCCCAGTTCTACGTCTCCACCGTCTATGATCATATCGATCCTGCCCATCATATCCTCAACAACGTATTTGACCGAAGTAGGACTCGGCCGCCCTGATATATTAGCGCTTGGAGCCGCAACATATCCTCCCGCCGCCTCAATAAAAGCCCGGGCCACGGGATGTGACGGAAATCTCACTGCGACCGTGTCAAGTCCGCCCGTTGTTTCATACGGAACCACAGAAGACTTATTAAATATCATTGTAAGCGGTCCCGGCCAAAAAGCTTCGGCCAACTTATAAGCAGCAGCGGGCGCTTCCTTTACTATATGATCAAGATCTTCCATGCGGCAGATATGCACTATAAGCGGATTGTCCGAAGGTCTTCCTTTGGCGGCATATATCTTTCCGGAAGCTTCCGGTGAAAGCGCGTCTCCCCCTAATCCGTATACTGTTTCGGTAGGAAAAGCCACAAGCCCGCCTGTCCTTATTATTTCTCCGGCCTTAAGCACCAGATCCGCGTCAATATTATGTTCATCCACTCTGATGATCTGAGTTTCCAAAACCATTACCTCGCAAGCCAACCGCCGTCAACTGCAACAGTAAATCCATGAATATACGCAGCCGCCTCTGAAGCAAGGAAGACGGCAGTTCCTGCAATATCTTCCGGGGTTCCCCATCGCCCGGCGGGTATACGGGACAGGATCTCTTCGCTCCTCTGTCCGTCTTTTCTGAGGTTCTCAGTATTATTGGTAGCCATATAGCCGGGGGCTATCGCATTCACATTAATGCCATGACATGCCCATTCGTTGGCAAGCGCCTTGGTCAGTCCCATGACCGCGCTCTTACTTGCGGTATAGGCAGGAACACGGATACCGCCCTGATAGCTTAACATTGACGCTATATTTATGATCTTTCCTCCTTTTTCATCAGCAAGCCATCCCTTGGCAAATGCCTGCGATAAAAGGAAGACCATCTTCTCGTTGATATTTATAACGCTGTCCCAGTCTTCCATAGTTACATCGGCAGCGTCACATCTTTTGATGATCCCGGCATTATTTACGAGGATATCCACACGGCCGTTTACCTTATTGGCCTCCTCCACAATATGAGGGATCACTGAAACATCTGACAGGTCTGCGATAAGTTCCGTAAATTTACCTGAAAAAGCCTCAATCTTATCTGCGGTTTCCTGACAACTTCTGCGCGCCACGCCGATAACATCAGCGCCCGCCTGCGCATAGGCAACGCAGATCCCCTGTCCAAGCCCGGTATTCGCTCCCGTTACAAGCGCGGTTTTTCCTTTCAGTGAAAACATATCCAATGACATTATCACACTCCCCTTTCATTAATTCCCATATCTTTAAGTAATTGCAAAACTCTATCACAACGTATATTATAAGTCCGAAAAAACCGGGCTCAGAATTATTGTAATACCGCAGGGTATTTTTTGCAAACATATTTTCTCAAATGGACAAACGGGCAATTCTTTATCGCTTCGATAACTTGTGTTATTTAATTTCGTTTATGTACTGCAATATCCCCAAATGCACCGCCCATGCAAGTTTTTCCTGATAATTATCCGACACCAGCTTCTGCGCCTCCTCACTGTTGGAAAGAAAGCCGCACTCCACGATGACTATAGGCGCCGAAGTCTTTTTAAGAAGATAATAGCTGTCATTGGATTTGGCATTACGCGTGTTATTTTTATCTACTTCACTGATCAGGACCTGCTGTATTTTCTCTGCAAGCGCCTTGCTCTTCTCACTGTCCCGGTAATAAAAAGTCTGGGCGCCATGAACATATTCCTCGTGGTAACTGTTCTGATGGATGCTTACTGTCAGCACGGGATTTGTAGTCTCTATAAGATCCACTCTCCGCTTCATATCCTGTACTTTCTTATTGGAGGCGCCTTCATCATATAATCCCGCGTCCGAATCTCTGGTAAGCACAACTTCAATATCTTCCATCTCCAGGAACTTCCTGAGTTTATCAGCTATCGCCAGATTAACATCTTTTTCCAAAGCTCCGTTTATTCCCACTTTACCGGGATCTGCGCCGCCGTGTCCCGCGTCAATAATAACGCATGTTTTTTTATCTTCGGCAACGATCCCCTGCGAGGCGGTCTGCTCCGCCTTCTGATATGTCAGAAAATACACCGATGTCATAATTAACATAACGGATGTTATTCTGATTAATAATTTTAATGTTTCCTCATGTTTCATCTGCTTTTATCCATTCATACCATATTGATATACTTTATGCGCAAAGCAGACAAAATATCAGTGAAATAAACAAACAACAGAAAGCCGACATACGCAGCTTTCTGTTGTTTTGGATAAAACCTATGCTTCCTCTGCAGCATCTTCTTTCTCACCGATATCGTTGACCGGTTTCTCGAGTCCTTCGATCTTAATGTTATTTTTTTCCGCATAATCCCACAATGCAGCATGTATAGCCTCTTCCGCGAGCAGTGAACAGTGGACCTTAACAGGCGGCAGTCCGTCCAGAGCTTCCATGACAGCCTTATTTGTCACCTTAAGGGCCTCCTCTATCGTTTTTCCTTTAACCAATTCCGTAGCCATACTGCTTGTCGCAACAGCCGCCCCGCAGCCGAAAGTCTTAAATTTCGCATCCTGTATCACGCCATTATCGTCAATATCCAGATACATGCGCATGATATCGCCGCACTTGGCGTTGCCTACAGTCCCTACGCCGCTCGCATCATCTATCTCTCCAACATTTCTGGGATTATTAAAATGATCCATTACCTTCTCACTGTACATATATTTATCACCATACCTTTCACGTTTTTATGACCCGCCTTTTACGCAGTCCTGCATAAAAGCGCATATAAGCAGTTATTTACCTTTTTCGGATTTAATAAAATCTTCATATAACGGCGACATATTACGCAGTCTTTCCACGATCTCTTTAATCTTGTCAACCGTATAATCTATATCTTCCTTAGTCGTCTTCTCAGATAAGGTCAGTCTGAGCGAACCATGCGCTATCTCGTGAGGCAGCCCTATCGCAAGGAGCACATGCGACGGGTCCAGAGAGCCTGACGTACATGCTGAACCGCTTGAAGCGCAGATTCCGTTCTGATCCAAAAGAATAAGAAGCGACTCGCCTTCTATAAAACGAAAGCAGAAATGCGCATTATTGGGCAAGCGTTTCACCCTGTCCCCGTTTACTCTCGAATACGGCACTTCTTCAATAACGCGTGTTATTAAATAGTCCCTGAGTTTCTCTTCATAAGCGCTGTTTTCAGCCATATTATCATATGCAATCTTAGCCGCAGCGCCAAAGCCGACAATGCCCGGAACATTGTGGGTTCCCGCTCTTCTTTGTCTTTCCTGCGCCCCACCGTGTATAAAGGAACGTATCTTAACTCCTTTTCGTATATACATAAGGCCTATGCCTTTGGGGCCGCCAAGTTTATGGCCGCTTGCGCTCAGCATGTCAATATTCATATCATTTACATTGATCGGTATATGTCCGAACGCCTGTACTGCGTCAGTATGGAAAAGTATGCCGTTGGCCCTGGCGATCTCGCCGATCTCCTTTATCGGTTCGATCGTTCCTATCTCGTTGTTGGCAAACATTACGGAAATCAGAATGGTATCGGGCCTGATCGCGGCTTTAAGTTCATCAAGATCTATAAGTCCGCGCTCATCAACATCCAGATAAGTAACTTCGCAGCCGTTCTTTTCAAGATACTCCGCCGTGTGCAAAACAGCGTGATGCTCTATTTTAGTTGTAATAATATGTTTTCCTTTGCCTGAATATGCCTCTGCCGCAGCTTTGAGCGCCCAGTTATCGGACTCGCTTCCGCCCCCGGTAAAATAAATCTCTTCCGGCTGCGCTCCAAGGCACTCAGCCAACGTCCGCCTCGCTTCATCCACCGCTTTCCCCGCGGTTCCCGCAAATGTATAGATCGCCGAAGGATTTCCGTAATATTCCGTAAAATATGGAAGCATTGCGTCCAATACTTCGGGATGGACCCGGGTCGTCGCTGCATTATCCAAATAAATCAATTTTTCCATATCTTCCTCCTATTCCCTTACTATAAAGGCTTTTAATTCCGAACTTCTTTATTCCATTATTACATTACATCATTCCATTATCCAAGTATTCCATCATTTCCTAGTAATTTACTCGGATATAAAAATTATAGCACCTGAAATAATATTGTCAAGTACTATATTTTCATTATATATTAACTTATATTACGTATTGGTCGCCCATCTCTTCCTGCCATTGAAGCATATCCTCCAACGTGATATTATCCACGACCTCATTTACGGCGTCGTTTATCTTCTGCCATATCCTTATAGTCACGCAACCCTGTTTGCGCCCGCACTCTTCCTTCTCATTGCCTACGCAGCTCACCGGCGCAAGATCCCCTTCCGTAAGCCTGAGTATCATGCCTACGGTATATTCCGACGGATCTTTTTTTAAAATATAACCGCCCTGGGCCCCCCTTATACTCTTGACATATCCGGCCTTATTTAAGACGGATATGATCTGTTCCAGATATTTATCGGATATCTCCTGTCTTCTTGCCACATCCTTAAGGCTTACCGGCCCGCCTTTGCTGTATGTCGCCAGATCCAGCATAAGTTTGAGCGCATATCTTCCTTTTGTAGATACTTTCATAGTGATCCTCCATTCTTCCTGAACCTGTGATCCGTTCCGAACCCAAATCCGCAATATCAATTCATAGCATTTCCATATGAATACCATTATTATAATACCATTTTTAAAATAAATAAACCACCTATGAAAAATTTAAAATAATAATAAAAAACCGAAGAAGCATTCTCCGGTTTAATATCATGTGTTATTTATTCATATATTCCTCTATTTCAGTCCATACCGAAGGCTTTTCCAATCCCAACCGCCATTCGGCAACACCTGCTATTTTATATTTATCCATTATATTAAGCTTCACTCTTATCGACTCATCATCTTCAAGCCATACCTGATATTTACTGTTATCAGCCTGATATTCTCCGTAATTCTGACATGTTTCCTCATCCCAGTTAATATCTATGGAATGGTTAGCCACATATTCATCAGCCATTTCCATTCCGACTACCTGACTGCTCACTGTTGTGCCCGTCGTCTCCCATATCCTTGTATAAAAAGGCAGCGCGTTTATCACTTTATCGGCCGGAACCTCTGCTACCGTATTGGAAATACCGTTTTCCACAAAACCGATGGACGCTACCGAGCCGGCCTCTTTACTGTTTCCGTGATGTTCATCATAGCCCATTATTATAACATAATCAGCCACAATACCCTGTTCATCCCTGCGGTAATGATCGTTATATCCCATCGGCACATAATTATCCACCGACAGAACTATGCCTTCCGCCCGGCACGGGATCGAAAGCTCTCTGATAAACTCTATAAAAGCCTCTCCCGTACTTTCACCTATATCTTCAAAATCAATATTCAGACCGTCCAGTCCATATTCTTTCACCGTGCCCATAAGATTATCTATAAGGGCGTTTCTTGTGGAAGTCCGCGAAAGCAGCTTATACATATCTATCTTTTCCGTATCTGTGATATTACTTATGAGCGCCCAGACTTCAAGGCCCATCTCATGCGCCCTGCCCACATAATCCCCGGAGGCAAGACTCGTAAATTCTCCGCTGTCGCCCGTCAGCACAAACCATGTGGGAGAAATGACATTTACGCCTTTGGTGTCAGCCATTACCTCTTCAAGTTTATTATTACCCTCAATACTGTATATGGCATGCCATGCGAGATTTATCTTATGATCCCTGACAATGTTCTTATATTCCGGTTCTTCATAATTCTTAACCGGTTCAGGTTCCTCTTCTTTCTTATCTTTAAGCCTCTTGTTCTCCACATAACCTATATACGCATCAGCAGTTTTGACCTTGCTCCATTTCTCCATCTCTTCGAGTACGATAACGCTGTCGCCCTTGGATACATCCTTCAGTATATCGCTCTTGATACCGCCCTGATATCTTATACGGGTATCCTTATCTATCTTAGCGGTCTGTCTTTTATTCCACTCCGTATATACCTGCATATGATAAGGTTCGGTAAAAAGCTCATATGAAAAATTTGTATATTTCGCAACAAAATCCACTGCTATGTAGAGCATGTCCCCGTCATATCTGGAAATTACATAACCCACGTTATCTAATTCTTCTTCGCCCACCTTATAATCGGAAGAACCTATATTGGTACTGACCACCGCGTCCGGCAAAGCATACAAAAGAAGTTTCTCTTCCTTATCTTCATAAAACCTGTCGTTAAAATAGGCGTGTACGGTAGAGATGTCAAAATAACACTCGTTATCCCAAATTTTGGCATGTTTTTCTATCATTTCATCCTGTAATATGATCGGAACATCATCCTCACCGGTTATCCCGAAGTATTCGTTTAAATCCGCATATTCTTCCGAGTATGAATATTTATCTATCAATCTGGCGCCAAACGCCGCCGCTCCGATAATTATAATAAGGACAACCGCAACAAGCACCGGAATTACTTTTTTCATTTATCCAGCTCCTTTCCGCATATCCTTAATTATAACAGACTATTGCCTTATCGTCATTATCATTTTTTACTTTTTTTGACCGCTTTCGCAAAAAAGCGCATGTGATCATGAATCGGGAACATCCTATGTTGTTTTTAAGCTGCATGCAAAAGCGCATCTTCCCGCAAAATCCGGCAGTTTCCAAAAGAATATCCGCAGTGTTATAACAAACAGCTCCGTATTTTGCATGAAAAGAGAATAAGAAGCGCGGATAAGTTTTCAAAAGCTCCCGCGCATATCTTTTTTAAAATAAAAAAATAAATGACGATAAGTAAAATACATACAACAGTCCGAAGATGTCACCGGTATGCCAAAAAAATCAAAATAACTGTATAACCTTTTCAATCCTTGTGAATTATAATTGTGAAAATAACGAATGAAAAAAATTATTCCATGACAAGGCGCGCAAGCCTGTAAGACTTTCTCATATCGGTCACGGTAACTCATTAATATCCGGGCTTTAGCTAATACCGGATACAATGCCGAACCCTATATAAGAAAAAGAATATCTTTCAATTTTTAATTATAAAACACTGCCTCCTTCCGTTGCTGATTGCCGGAGAACATCTTGTCGTTATTATATACATTTTTCGACATAATTGCAAGCATTTTCTAAAAATATTAAATTTTTTTAAAGACTTTTGTCATACTATTGACTTAAACCAATTCAAAGTATAAGATACTTTTAACATGAATAAAATTTTGATGATTGATCATTATTTTATTTAAAAAACTCACATAAATTAACAGTATCAGTATCTTATAGTAAGGATGTGATATTATGAAAATTGAAAAAGTAAACGAACACCAGATCCGCTGCACGCTTACCAGAGAAGATTTGGCGGACAGGGAATTAAAAATAAGCGAACTTGCATACGGTACGGAGAAAGCCAAAAGCCTGTTCCGAGACATGATGCAGCAGGCGGCCTATGAGTGTGGTTTTGAGGCGGAAGACATTCCCCTCATGATAGAAGCCATTCCGCTCAATGCCGAGTGTATTGTTCTTATTATAACCAAAGTTGAGGATCCGGAAGAACTCGATACGCGTTTTTCCAAATTTGCTCCTTCAGTGCATGATGAAGATGAGGATGATGATTCCGAAGACATTATCGACGTTTTCTCGGAAAGCACGGACGAGATGCTGGATATGCTGCGTAAGATGGATCAGCAAAGCCGCACCGTATCAGCTTCCGATCAGGAAAACGGCAGCCGGGCAAATGTTACGGCAGGCAATACGGTCTCCATTCCGCAGCCCGAACGTATGTTCTCATTCGCCTCGCTTGCAGATATTATTAAGCTTTCCCATATAGCGGCTCCTATTTATAAAGGCTGCAACACATTATATAAAAATGACATTAACGGCGCCTATCTGCTTTTGGTAAGTCCTTTAGGGCTTACGACGGCGGACTTTAACCGCATATGCAACATTCTTACGGAATACGGTCATCCGGAGCCATATTCAACGGCTTCCGAATCATATCTGGAAGAACATTTTGATCCTATCATTAAGGACAATGCGATACAGTCGCTTTCAGGTATCTGAAAACATTCCCCATGGATCATAAAAGTTCCGGGAATTGCAGTAAAAGCAGTTTCCCGGAACTTTTTTAATACATATATTTTTACAGATCACAGAGCCTCTATCCTGGTCATAAGATCGTCTATATCGATCCCATGCACCATAGCCGCTTCTTCCAAAGATTCACCCTGTGCGGAAGGACAGCCTAAGCAATGCATGCCGGCATCCAAAAGTATCGGGACCACATTGGGATCGATACTTAGTATCTCGCCAATCGTCATATCTTTCGTTATCTGCGCCATATTTTCATACCTCCTGAATTTTAATCTGATATTATCAGTTTCCCCACTGAATATCTTCATATTCTGTCATGCTTCATTATTACTTTAAACAGTATAAGCTTAAATTTTAATTACTGCAAGCCCATAATGATCTTTTCATATAATGATTTAAATAATACTTTAATTTTTGAATAATTCTTTTCATTTTAAATAATAATTATCATTTTTAATTTTAAATAATTTTTTTCATCACGGCAAATAATCATCATATAAAAATATAAGAAAAAATATCTGAAAAAATATTTGAAAAATCATCTAATTCCTACAATATATATATGAAATATTTTATTTATTACGGATACATACAAATTTCACAAAAAATTACTTAAATTTTTACATTTTGTATTAGAAAAAGTACAATGCCCGACTTGACGTAATCCTATCATTTAACTATAATGATTATACAGGATTTTAAGCATGTTTCTTTCTGCGGAACATGCCGAACATATCAAAAATAATTAAAACAGGAGGCTATTTCAAAATGAGACCAGAATGGAAAGATTTTGTAGGCGGCAAATGGGAGAATGAAGTAAATGTGCGTGACTTCATTCAGAAGAACTATCATCCTTATGATGGCGACGAATCCTTTTTAGCAGGTCCTACGCAGAACACAAAAGACTTATGGGCGCAGGTTCTTGATTTACAGAAGCAGGAACGTGAAGCCGGCGGCGTACTTGACATGGATACCAAAGTAATTTCTACAATTACTTCTCATGGTCCCGGATATCTGGACAAGAGCAAAGAGAAGATCGTTGGTTTCCAGACAGATAAACCTTTCAAGCGTTCTCTTCAGCCTTACGGTGGTATCAGAATGGCAGAAAAAGCCTGCACGGACAACGGTTATGAAGTTGACCCCGAAATCAGTGAATTCTTCACTATACACAGAAAAACGCACAATGCAGGCTGCTTCGATGCATACAATCAGGAAATGAGAGCATGCCGTTCATCACACATTATCACAGGACTTCCGGATGCATACGGACGCGGACGTATCATCGGCGACTACAGACGTGTCGCTCTGTATGGTATTGATTACCTTATTGAAGACAAACAGGCTCAGAAAGATTCAACAGGCCGCGTTATGACGGACGACGTTATCCGTCTTCGTGAAGAGCTTTCAGAGCAGATGACGGCTCTTAAACTTATGAAAGAAATGGCGGCTTCTTACGGCTGTGATATTTCCAAACCTGCTACTAACGTACAGGAAGCTATTCAGGCTACTTACTTCGGTTATCTCTGCGCAGTTAAAGAGCAGAACGGCGCTGCGATGTCACTTGGACGTACATCCACCTTCCTTGACTGCTACGCGGAAAGAGACCTTGCAAACGGTACATTTACGGAAGAAGAAATTCAGGAATTTGTTGATCACTTCATTATGAAGCTCCGCTGCGTTAAATTTGCGCGTACTCCTGAGTACAATCAGATCTTTGCAGGCGATCCGGTATGGGTTACCGAATCACTCGGCGGCGTTGGCGTTGACGGTCGTCCGCTTGTAACAAAGATGAGCTTCCGTTACTTGCACACACTTACAAACCTTGGACCTTCACCCGAACCCAACCTTACGGTTCTCTGGTCTACAAGGCTTCCTGAGAACTGGAAGAAATACTGCGCTAAGATGTCTATCCAGACCTCTTCCATCCAGTATGAGAACGATGACCTTATGAGAGTTACACACGGCGATGATTACGCTATCGCATGCTGCGTATCCTCTATGGTTGTAGGTAAGGAGATGCAGTTCTTCGGAGCCCGCGCTAACCTTGCTAAATGTCTGCTTTACGCATTAAACGGCGGTGTTGACGAAGTTACCAAGAAACAGGTTGGTCCTAAGTATCGTCCTGTTACCGGTGATGTACTTGATTACGACGATGTATATGCTAAATTCATCGATATGATGGAATGGCAGGCTGACGTATATGTAAATACTCTTAATATAATTCACTATATGCATGATAAATACTGCTATGAGAGAGCAGAGATGGCTCTTCATGACAGAGACGTTAAACGTTATTTTGCAACAGGTGTTGCAGGTCTGTCTATCGTAGCCGACTCCTTATCGGCAATCAAGTATGCAAAGGTTGAGCCTATCAGAGATGAAGACGGCGTTATCGTTGACTTCAAGACCACCGGCGACTTCCCTAAATACGGTAATGACGACGACCGCGTAGACCTTATCGCACAGGATGTTGTTCATAAATTTATGACCGCTGTAAGAAGACATCATACTTACAGAAACGGTATTCCTACAACTTCTATCCTTACGATTACTTCAAACGTAACCTATGGTAAGGCTACAGGTAATACGCCTGACGGACGTAAGAAAGGACAGCCGTTTGCTCCCGGCGCTAACCCGATGCACGGACGTGATACCCACGGCGCAGTTGCTTCCTTATCTTCAGTAGCTAAACTTCCTTTCAAGGATGCACAGGATGGTATCTCCAACACATTTACCATTATCCCCGGCGCGCTTGGTAAAGAGGATAAGGTATTTGCAGGTGATATCGAAGTAGATTTAAACAAATAATAAATTAAGAAAAAGGATGGTTGTTATGGACGAAAAGCAAATGATCGATGATTTTGTTAAAATGTTGGATTCCGGCATGGCACAGGGCGTTGGCCACGTAAATGTCGATGTTGATGACAAGTCCAATAATTCAAAAGAAGTACAGACTATGGGCTGTACCGATTGTTCCAGAACACCATTGGCATGTAGTGTTCCTACTTTGGAAGAAGGTCTGGATGATTTCAGATAATTATGCATGATCAATTTTCTATCTTACTATTAAAAGGAGGAGTTTAAAATGGCAACAGCAAATACAGCTCAGGTAAATAACTTAGTATCATTATTGGACGGCTATGCAACAAAAGGCGGACATCATCTTAATGTTAATGTTCTTAACAGAGATACTTTACTGGATGCTCAGAAACATCCTGAAAACTATCCTCAGCTTACTATCCGTGTATCCGGATACGCAGTTAATTTCATTAAGTTGACTCCCGAACAGCAGGCTGACGTTATTTCCCGTACTTTCCATGAGAGTATTTAAGCCTGAAACGACAGGATAATGAATTTATAAGAAACTGCGCATTGGCAACTCATACCGATGCGCAGTTTTTTTATACATGAAAACATATAGTTTATAATCGGAACTTTATATTGTTTATATTGTTTAAGTACTGGTAATTTTTCCCTGCAAAGGGTATACTATATGTAATGATAATATTATATTTGCCTTATATAAAAAATAATTTTTTAATTCAGATATTAATAAGAAAGAAGGTATAAACATTGCAGGGAAGAATACATTCACTTGAAAGCTTTGGAACCGTAGACGGACCCGGTGTAAGATTTGTCGTATTTGTTCAGGGCTGTCCTATGAGATGCGCTTACTGCCACAATCCCGACACCTGGGAAATGAACGGCGGAACTTTAATGGAGCCCTCCTATATAATAGAACAATACGAACGCAACATCAGTTTCTATAAAGGCGGCGGCATCACGGTTACCGGCGGTGAACCTCTGATGCAGGTGGATTTCCTGATCGATCTTTTCACACTTGCCAAACAAAAGAATATCCATACCTGTATCGACACTTCCGGGATTGCTTATAAACCAAACGGGAATCCGGAATGGCTTGCGAAGTTAGATAAGCTGATGACATTGACCGATCTGGTCATGCTTGATATCAAGCATATAGACCCTGAAAAACATAAAGAGCTTACTTCACAGCCTAACGACGGCATACTTGCCTTTGCCGCATATCTGAATGAAAAAAATGTCGATATGTGGATAAGGCATGTCGTTGTTCCAGGCATTACCGACGATGATAAATATCTGTTTGATCTTGGATATTTTATAGGACAGTTTAAAAACTTAAAAGCTCTGGACGCGCTTCCGTATCATACTATGGGGGAAAGCAAATATGCCAAGTTAGGCATGGAGTATAAATTAAAAGGCGTTCCCGCAATGGACAAATCCAAACTGATAGAGAAAAAGGAAGTTATACTGGACGGAATACGCAAACGCCGCGCAGAGCTTGCACAGTAAAATTATTTATTTTTTACAGGGCCTTATTTATTTTTCTTTTTACTTGTATATTATCAGATTTTATATTAAAATAAGAGTGATAATCAATAATATTTTATCACTATGCTTTTATAACATAAGGAGGATATGATCATGGCATACGTAATTGGTGATGCTTGTGTAGCATGCGGAGCCTGCGAAGCTCAGTGCCCTGTAGGCGCCATCAGTATGGGCGACGGTAAATTTGAAATCGATCCCGACAAATGTATCGATTGCGGTTCTTGCGCAGGTACATGCCCGACAGGAGCCATTTCTCAGGCTTAATGAACCACAGATAACGTAAAAAGCATACATCTGCTTACTCAGGTGTATGCTTTTTTATGTTCCACACTTTTTCTTGCTTAATCTTAATATTATGTCTGAGGGTTCATAAAACCGTTCTTTTTTCTGTTTCTTTTTAACCGTTCCTTTTTGATCGGTTTTTCCTTTATTTTATAATGTTGTCTCAGCATTTCATCCACTTTACGATAATGTTCTTCTTCCTTTTTCCAATGTTCCTCCTGCTTCTCATCCCTGACTCTGAACTGATAATCCAATTCCTTTAAAACACTTTCCTTTATTTCGCTGCACAGCTCTTTATTAGCGCTTTTTACGCTTTCGGTTATCATATGCTGAAGAAGGTACTGAAGCCTCTTGGCTTTATCCTCTTTTTCATCGTCATCGGATAACGAAACAATAAACTTCTGTCTTTTCCCAAGCATATAATCCATCGCCTTGTCTTCTGCAGAATATTTCATTTCATTATTTCCATCTTTACACGACATATCTTTATTCAATATGTTCTTTATGGCTTTTAACTGCAGCCCCTGCTCTTTCATCTGTTTAATTTCCCTGAACTGTTCAACATCTTCCATCGTGTAGTACCGATGCCCCATCTCATTTCTTTTTATGGGAAGCTGAAGTTCTTCTTCCCAATATCGAAGAACATGAGTCTCCACCTGTACCTGCTTAGCCGCCTCTGAGATTAATAAGGTTTCCTGATTCATTTTAATTCCCCTTTCTGCCGGACAAAAAGAGACAAACCCTCTTAGGCTTGTCTCTTTTGTACTTAAAATATATACTGATCATGATTTATTTCTGCAGGTTGCCAAACTTCGTAAAATCAGGCAGCCATACCAATTCCACTGTACCGATCGGACCATTCCTCTGCTTGGCGATTATGATTTCGGCAATATTCTTTCTTTCCGTATCTTTATTATAATAGTCGTCCCTGTAAATGAACATCACCACATCGGCATCCTGTTCAATGGCGCCCGACTCACGCAGATCGGAAAGCATGGGCCTGTGATCCGGTCTCTGCTCCACGGCGCGGCTAAGCTGCGACAAGGCTATTACAGGCACATCAAGCTCTCTTGCCAACGCCTTCAATGAGCGTGATATGTCCGATATTTCCTGCTGCCTCGAATCCGAACGTCCGCTTCCAGTCATTAGCTGAAGATAATCTATGATTATCATTTCAAGGCCGTGTTCCAACTTATATTTACGGCATTTGGAACGCAGTTCCGATATGCTTATACCGGGAGTATCATCAATAATGAGATTGGAACGTCCTATCTCACCCGCGCTCTCAATCAGTTTCTCCCATTCTTCGTCTGTAAGGTTGCCTGTCCTTAAATGTTGTGAGTCAACTTTGGATTCCATTGAAAAAAGTCTGTTCACCAACTGTTCTTTAGACATCTCCAGGCTGAATACAGCTACCGTCTGCATCTGTCTGAAAGCCACATATTCTGCAATATTTAATACAAACGCCGTTTTTCCCATGGAAGGTCTTGCAGCTATCAATATGAGGTCTGAGGGCTGCATACCGGCAGTTTTATAGTCCAGATCAATAAATCCCGTAGCTATGCCCGTTACATTGCCTTTATTGTGAGACGCCCGCTCAATCCTGTCCATAGCGTTCATGACGATCTGTCTGATAGGTACAAATTCTTCGGCATTTCTGCGCTGAACCAGATCAAACACTCTTTTTTCGGTATCTTCAAGAATAGTCTCCAGACTTTCTTTTCCTACATAACAGGTATTGGCAATCTCTTCATTCAGCCTGATCAGCTTGCGAAGCGTGGATTTCTCGGCAACTATATTGGCATAATACTTAATATTGGCAGAAGTAGGCACTGCCGTTATCAGATCTCTTACAAATTCAAGGCTGCTGACCTCGGGCGGCACATCCTTTTCTTTAAGCCTGTCCTGCAGCGTTACAAGGTCTACCGGCTTACCTTCGTCATTCAGCTCTACCATTGTCTCAAACAGCGCTCCATACTGCCTGCTGTAAAAATCATCTCCGGTAATTATTTCCGAAGCCACAATAATGGCCTCTCTGTCCATGATCATAGATCCTATGACAGACTGCTCCGCCTCAATGCTGTGAGGCAGTATTCTCTTTAATAATGCCTCTTCCATTGACTGCGGCATTTTTATCCCACCTTCTACTATTCTTCAACAACCTTTACCTTAAGTTTTCCGGTCACCTTGGGATGAAGCTTTATGCCAACCTCATAGACCCCAAGCGCCTTAATCGCTTCCGGCAATTGTATCTTCTTTTTGTCAAGTTCAAGATCGCACTGCTTTTTTGCCTCTATCGCAATTTCTTTGGAAGAAATAGAGCCGAAAGTCTTTCCGCCCTCTCCGGACTTCATCCTTACAATAACTTCTTTAGTTTCCAACACTTTGGCAAGTTCCTGAGCTTCCTCCAGAAGCGCTTTGGCCCTCTTCTCTTCATTAGCCTTCTGAAGTTTCAGATCGTTCATATTCTGAGCGTTCGCTTCAAGCCCTAACTTTTTAGGCAATATAAAATTCCTTGCATAACCATCGCTCACATCAACAATCTCTCCCTGCTTACCTAAAGCCTTAACGTCCTGTAATAAAATAACCTTCATTTTATCATTCACACCTTTCTCTATAATCGTATATACTAACCCAACTCGCCTTCCTCTATCATTGTATCCAACGTACTTTTTATAGCCATTATACCGTCTTCCATTGTACTGTCTTTTAACTGGCAGCCTGCCATAGTCATATGGCCTCCTCCGCCCATACGCTCCATTATCACCTGAACATTAACTTCATCGATAGAACGCGCGGAAATATACACCATACCGTTATATTCGGTTAATACAAAACTGGCCTTGATCCCTTTTATATTAAGAAGTTCATTAGCTGCCTGCGCCCCCACGACCGTCGGGCTTTGCACATGCTCACCATGGCAGATGGAAATTGCATATGCCTGTCTGTATATTTCCGCCTGACTTACCGCATCAGCCTTAGCCTTATACTCCGCCGCATCATCTCTGAACAACTTGCGTATCCACGTTACATCAGCGCCGTTTCTTCTAAGATATGCAGCCGCTTCAAAAGTCCTTACGCCTGTCTTTGTCATAAAATTATTGGTATCGATCATAATGCCTGCATACAGACACGCTGCTTCTTCCGACTTAAGTTTCATTCCATCGCTTATATACTGCAATATTTCAGAGACCATTTCACACGTTGATGAGGCATAAGCCTCAACATACGATAACGTGGCGTTTTCAATGATCTCTGTTCCCTGTCTGTGATGATCCAACACTACAATGGAACTGCAGTGCTTAAGAAGTTCGGGACATTCGGTCAGGCTTGGTTTATTTACATCCACAACCACCAATACAGCATTTCTGCCTATCGCTTCCATTGCCTCGGCGCCGCTTATTATCATATCCTCTTCATAATCGTCATTATTTCCAAACATATCCACCATAGGCTG
This sequence comes from uncultured Lachnospiraceae bacterium, assembly GCA_947631625.1. GTDB lineage: Bacteria > Bacillota > Clostridia > Lachnospirales > Lachnospiraceae > UBA3282. The sequence continues at coordinate 115,006 of CANRMA010000005.1, forward strand.
CATGGAAGCCGTTATGTCATCCAGAACAATGTGAGCGGGTTTGCCGAGCGCACATGCGATTCTGTAAATTCCCACCGAAGCTCCAAAGCTGTCCGTATCGCCCAAATGATGGCCCATTACATAGACTTCATCTTTAACGGATATAATTTCTCTCAGGGCATGCGCTTTAACCCTTGACTTAACTCTGGTCCCCTTCTCGACCTGCTGGCTCTTGCCGCCATAATATGCAATATCCTCAGGCATTTTTACCACAGCCTGATCGCCCCCGCGTCCAAGCGCAAGATCGATGGCATTTCTGGCAAATTCATAATTCTGCGCATATGTCAGACCGTTTAAACCTACTCCTATACTTATGGTGACTGCCATTTCATTTCCTATATTAACTGTCTTAACATCTTCCAGAAGATCAAAACGATTTTCCTGAAGTAAAGATACGGCTTTCTTTCTCATTACTACCAGGTATTTATCCTTTTCCATCTTCTTGCATATACCGTCCAAGGCCGCAATATACTTATTTACCTTCCTGTCTATCAATGCTATCAGCAATGATCTGCGGACTTCTTCGACACTTTCCAACGCCTCTTCGTAATTATCGAGGTATATTAATGCCACTGCAAGACTCTGGTCATCCACTTCCTGAAGCGCTATCCTGAGCGCAGTCTCATCGAACAAGTATACCGCGATCAGATAGCCGTCATAACCTTCAGCGTCTATTATATCACTATTCTGCGCCATCTCCTTAAGTGAGATCTTCTTAAGTCTGGCCGCATAATTACATCCTTCATATTCTAAATTAAATTCAGCCTCTTCCTCTCCGTTTATACCGGGCAGTCTCTCTTTGGTCAATGATGGGAAAAGAGATGTTATGGATTTCCTGTAACTCTTATCTTTATTAACCACTTTTTCAAAAGCTATATTCATCCATATTATCTTACCGGAATCGTCAAGCAATGCATGAGGCAGATCCAGGTCGCGCAGGAGCCTTTTCTGTATCTGCCCGTACTGTGTGGCAAAGCTTATCATTTCATTTATGATGACAGGCTTATTATAAAACATTAAAGACAATATGATGGCAAAATAAAAAATAATAAAACAGGTCAGCACAAGCCCCGCCCTGTAACTGATCAGAAATATAAGCAGATCTACCGCTATCAATAAAAAACCTAAGTATAAAGAAGACTGCAGATAAGTTTTCAATCTCCCTTTTAATTTTACACTATTTTTCATCATAACCTCTTAATCGCATGTTTAAACCACAGAAAACATTCTCAGCCAATTTATAGATCAAGCAAAGAATGCATTCGCCCAAACTTATCATTAAGCAAGTATAATACACACTTTCCCAGTTTTATGATTAAATAACATAATTAGTATATCATTTTTTGGAAATTAGTGCCACATCAATATATTGTTCTTTTTTGCCATAATATGACAGATATAGTTATTTGGGAACAAAGAATGTTGCAACTTTAATGCAATATTGCAAATTGGATGCAAAAAGACCGGACACGCCATAAGGCGGCCGGTCTTAAATATACATATCCTGTAAATATTACGGCTTTGATATACCGATGCTGCGCATATCAGTCCTGTACATAAGGCATCATTGCCAGATGTCTTGCGCGCTTAATTGCTACTGTAAGAGCTCTCTGATGTTTTGCACAGTTTCCGGTGATCCTTCTGGGAAGGATCTTACCTCTTTCAGATACATATCTTTTTAACTTATTAACGTCTTTATAATCAATTACATTATCTTTGCCGCAAAATACACAGACTTTCTTTCTTCTGCGGATTCCGCCTTTTCTCTTTGCAGGAAAATCGGGCTTCTCTGTTTTATTATATGCCATCTTAATTACCTCCTATTATAATTAATTGAATGGCAGCTCCTCATCTATTCCGTCAGGAATATTCATAAACCCGTCTACCGCTGCTGCCGGTTCAGGTCTGCTGCCCATCGGGGCAAATCCACCGTCTCCTGATGAAGAGGCATTCTTGCTCTCTGCAAATTCATGCTCTTCTACAACTACCTCTGTCGTATATACTCTGACGCCATCCTTATTGGTATAACTGCCTGTCTGGATACGCCCTGTTACTGCGATCTTAGTTCCCTTATGAAGATACTTCTCGGCAAACTCTCCTGTTCTTCCAAATGCAACACAGTTAATAAAATCTGCCGTATTTTCATCTCCGTTACGGTTAAATCTACGATCAACAGCTAATGTATATCTGGCTATCGCCATAGCATTCTCACCTTGAGAATATCTGACTTCAGGATCACGGGTCAAACGCCCCATAAGAATAACTTTATTCATTAAGTACCTCTTTCTACTATTTCTCGTCTTGTTTAATGCACAAGTATCTGATCACATTGTCCATAATACGAATACGGCTTTCGATTTCAGCCGGAGCGGTACTCTCAGCTTCAAACTGGATAAAATAGTAAAAAGCTTCTTTCATTTTCTGTACTTCATAAGCTAATCTCTTCTTACCCCAGTCGTCCACATTCGTAACTTGTCCACCGAATCTTTCAACAAGAGCCTTGCACTTATCTACTGTTGCAGCTCTTTCGTCATCTTCGATCTTCGCACTAACAACAACGGCTAATTCATATTTGTTCATGCTGTTACCTCCTTTTGGTCTCTGGCCCCCTTACGGGAGCAAGGAATTTGACTGTTTGTTATAATATAACACTACGGATTAATATATTATCACAAATATCCAATAATTTCAAGCAATAATCTAAAATTTATTTTAATATTTTATTTTAATTTTTTATTTAATTTATATTTTGATTTTCGTCTCAAATTTTCATCTCAAATTTTCATCTCATATTTTCATCTCATATTTTCATCTCATATTTTCATCTCAAATTTTTATCTCATATTTTCATCTCATATTTTTATCTCATATTTTTATCTCTGAAATATATAAAAATATAAAATAATCTGCTCTTACAAAAACTAATTCCTGATGATGTCTTTTATGCTCTTTTCAATCTTCCCGCGCGCAGCCATGATCTGATGTCCGCAGCCTTTGCACTTTAACCTGAAATCCGCGCCGATCCTTAGAACTTCCCACTCCCTCGATCCACAGGGATGCTGCTTCTTCAACTTAAGCACATCGCCAACCTTAATATCCATTCAATATCCCTGCTCTTTCCATAACGCCGTTATCAGAATGTGAAAACAGTTGCAGTTATGTCAGGGAAGCTGCAAGCATTCTCACACTTATTACTATATGTTATTACTAAGGCAGTTGTGAAAATATCTCGCCTATGCTTCCCTGCACTACCAGATCCGCCTCCCTGTCCCTCGGAGTCGGAGTTTTGTTTATCAGTATGAGCTTATTGCCGCGATAATAATCTATAAGCCCCGCAGCAGGATATACCGCAAGCGACGTTCCGCCTATTATAAGCACGTCAGCCTCTCTGATATAACGTACGGATTTTTCCAGAGTTTCCTGATCAAGTCCTTCTTCATAAAGCACAACATCAGGTTTAATGCTTCCTCCGCATGAACATACCGGCACCCCTTCAGACTCAAGTATATATCCGACATCGTAAAATTTTCCGCAGTTTTCACAATAATTACGCAGTACCGAACCATGCAGTTCCAATACTTCTTTGCTGCCTGCTGCCTGATGAAGCCCGTCTATATTCTGCGTGATCACAGCTTTTAACTTACCTTCTTTTTCCCACTGCGCCAACTTGATATGCGCGGCATTGGGCTTTGCGCCCGGACAAAGCATTTTATCACGATAAAATCTGTAAAACTCAATAGTATTGTTTCGATAAAAAGTATGACTTAAGATAGTTTCCGGGGGATAATCATATTTCTGATTATAGAGGCCGTCAACACTGCGAAAATCCGGAATACCGCTCTCCGTAGAAACACCGGCGCCTCCAAAAAATACTATATTGTCGCTTTTTCGTATAATTTCAGACAGTATTTCAATATTGTTTTCCATATACATCCCTCCGTTTCACGAAAAATCCACAGACTACTGTCCCAGACCAAGCCTGTTTATTGCCGAGAAAATAGCACGAACTGAAGCCCTTGTAATATTTGAGCTTACGCCCACACCATATGTAACCGCTCCGGAATCCACATCCAACAAATGTATATAAGCGGCTGCCTGCGAGTTAGAGCCGCTCTGCAGGGCATGTTCTTCGTAATCCAGAATTTTAATATCTATGGACAGTTCTTCCTGCAAACCTCGTTTTACCGCATCAATGGGACCGTTTCCGACAGCCTCAAACTGCTTCTCCACTCCATTATTTGTATAAGTAACAAATACTTTCGTATCAAATTCGGATTTGGTTTCGCCGCTCAGATCATCGACACGGAGTTTGCGGAAATGAATCGGTTCCTTTTTATTAAGATATTCATTGCGGAAATAATCCATGATCTCATCCGGAGATACTTCGCCCTGTTCTTCGGAAACCTTCTGTATCACATTCGCAAATTCCTTATGCATACCCTTAGGAAGCTTGAAGCCAAAATAAGTGTCCATTATAAAAGCAACGCCGCCCTTACCGGACTGTGAATTGATCCTTACTATGGGCTCATATTCCCTGCCTATATCCGAGGGATCTATAGGCAGATACGGAACCTGCCAGATTTCGCTTCCTCTTTCTTTCATGGCTTTTACGCCCTTGTTGATCGCATCCTGATGTGAGCCTGAAAATGCGGTAAAAACAAGCTTGCCGGCATACGGATGTCTGGGATGGATCGGTATCTTACAGCATCTTTCATATATTTCTATACTTTCATTAATAGACTCAATGTTAAGCTCAGGATCAATTCCCTGTGAGAACATATTATAAGCGATATTCATGATATCCACATTACCTGTTCTTTCACCGTTTCCAAAAAGCGTTCCCTCGATACGCTCTGCGCCTGCCAACAATGCAAGCTCTGCGCTCGCCACGCCGGTTCCCCTGTCATTATGAGGATGGACGCTTAAAATAATACTTTCCCTGTTTTTAAAATGCTTATTCATCCATTCGATCTGATCCGCATAAACATTGGGCGTATTCATTTCCACCGTTGACGGAAGATTTATTATGACAGGATTCTCTTTGACTGCTCCCCATGTCTCCTGCACGGCAGTACAGATCTCAAGCGCATATTCCGGCTCTGTTCCGGTAAAACTCTCCGGAGAATATTCAAGTATTATCTTCCCGTCAAAGTCTTTGGCGCGTTCTTTTACCATCTTGGTACCCTGAACCGCTATATTGGTTATCTGATCTTTATCCATGCCAAAAACAACGTCTCTCTGAAGAGTGGACGTGGAATTATAAATATGTACTATGGCCTGTTTACAACCCTTTATAGACTCAAACGTTCTATCGATCAATTCTTCACGGCATTGCGTCAACACCTGAACTACTACATCATCCGGTATCATCTTACGATCTATGAGCTGACGCAGAAAATCAAACTCTATCTGACTTGCGGCAGGAAATCCTATCTCTATTTCTTTAAATCCCAGTTTGATCAGATAGTTAAAAAACTCTATTTTCTCATGTACGACCATGGGGTCGATCAGCGCCTGATTGCCGTCCCTAAGATCCACGCTGCACCATATGGGAGCTTTTTCGATCTCTTTATTCGGCCACTCTCTTTCCGGATAGTTTAATACCGGATTTCTGCGATATCTTTTATAATTTAACATTAATTCAACCTCCGTTTTATTTAGATATTAAAAAAACCCGTTCTTACAACGAACGGGCTTTACTTATAGCGTTATTCACCAAGACCACTCTCAATAGCATCTATAAGGGCTTTTAGTGCTTCTGCTTCATCCTCGCCATCACACACAAACTCAATCTCATCCCCGCACTTGACGCATGCTCCCAGTACGCTTAAAACGCTTTTTGCATTCGCTGTATTTTCCCTGAATGAAAATGTTATCATGGATTTAAACTTCATCGCTTCCTTACATAGGATGCCTGCCGGTCTTAGATGCAGCCCTGTCGGGTTTTTTATAACTACCTTTTGGCTTACCATACCCTCATTCCTCCATTTTACCTTCTGAACTTTAATGTATTTATATTTTAGTATTCTGACCCCTATTACATTTAAACTATAATCTACTCTTAACTATATCATTTTTTACATAATTTCTCAACATAAAGTTTTATTTTACCGTAGATTTGTGAAAAAATTATCATCTAAAAATACTTTATACAGCAAAATATACATAAAAATTTATTACAACATTATATTCTGTATAAGTTCCGCAAGTTTTTTGGCTTCCGCTTCTATCATTGCCTTATCTTTTCCTTCAATCATGACACGGACTAACGGTTCCGTTCCGGAAGGTCTGATAAGAACGCGGCCTTCTCCGGCAAACTTCTCATCAAGCGCATTGATCGCCTCTTTGATCTCAGGATAATCCATATAGTTTTCTTTTTTATGGTTGGGCACCTTGGCATTTACAAGCGCCTGCGGCATAACCTCCATAACTTTGGCAAGTTCGGACAACGGTTTTCCGGTATCCACAACAACCTGAAGAAGGTGCATTGCGCTAAGGAGTCCGTCGCCCGTGGTATTTTCATCCAGAAAGATCACATGCCCCGACTGCTCTCCGCCAAGACTGGCGCCTATCTCCCTCATTCTCTCCAAAACATACCTGTCGCCTACTTTGGTCTTTTCAATGTGTATGCCGTTCTTCTCTCCCATTATGAAAAATCCCAGGTTACTCATAACCGTCGCCACTATCGTATCATGATTGAGCTTTCCGTTATTCTTCATATGAAGACCCACGATCGCCATTATCTGATCTCCGTCAACGATCTGACCGTTCTCGTCTACAGCAAGCAGACGATCTGCATCACCGTCAAACGCCAATCCCAGATCAGCCTTTTCATAAACGACTCTTGCCTGCAGTTCTCCCATATGCGTGGAACCGCAATTGGCATTTATATTGGTTCCGTCGGGATTATTATGAATTGCCACCACCTCTGCGCCGAGTTCTTTCATCGCTTCCACTGAAGTATAAAAAGATGCGCCTTCGGCACAGTCAAGCACGATCTTCATGCCGCTAAGATCGACTTTAACTGACTGTATGGCATGGTTGATATACTCTTCTCTTGCATCAGTACGGTATTTTATCTTACCCACGCCCGCCCCTGTAGGACAAGGTATGTCGGGAAGTCCGTCACGTATGAGCGCTTCGATCTCATCTTCAAGCGAATCCGGAAGTTTATAACCGCTTCCGTCAAAAAATTTTATTCCGTTAAATTCAACCGTATTATGGGAAGCGGAAATCACGACTCCCGCATCTACTTTGTATTTTCTTGTAAGATATGCAACTGCAGGCGTCGGTACAATACCTACATATACGGCATTCGCGCCCACCGAACAGGCGCCTGCCATAAGCGCGTTGGCAAGCATATCTCCTGAAATCCTCGTATCACAGCCTACCATGATAGTCGGTTTATGTTTATTTTCTCTTGACAGCACATAAGCGCCCGCCTGCCCAAGCTGCATCGCCAACTGAGGTGTCAGTTCTTCATTAGCAATACCTCTGACACCGTCAGTGCCAAATAATCTGCCCATTTATTCTTCCTCCGTCTCAGTAATACTTATTCCTACCCTGACTTTTTCTTTTAATTCTATATTATCCTCAATATTAAATTTAAGTTCCATCATATAATAACCGGCTTCAAGCGTCTCCATATCATTATCCTTCATATATTCCGCTACATCAACACTTGCCTGTATTGAATTAACATCAACTGCTGCCAGGACATCTGCAAGACCCACAAGCGTTATCTGATAAGTACTTTCTTCTTTATCCGTCACTCCCTCATATCCATCCGGCACATTAAGAACCTGTATCCTGTCTTTAAGCAGTGTGAGCGTCCGCTCCGAATTCTGCTCTACTACGACTTCAACATTGATCCTTCCCTGAAATCCTTCTTCGGCAAGCACTACTCCTTCAGGCAGATAATCTTTTAAATCTATCAGCGTATCAAAGTTTTCGACAGCGCCTGAGATATCCAGTACATTTTCAGGAATATCTATGGAGTTTATATTTGCTATTGTTTTAGATCTTCCCGCTATAACAACACTGTCTCTGGTAGCGTTTATTTCTCCGGTAGCCTGATACCCTCTGGCCGGATTACCGCTCACCTTAAAGTTTATTGGCACAGTCTTTGTCTCCAATATCTCTACCGCGACACGTACCTTGTTTATGCTTTTGGTAATGCTCGGAGACGAAATCACCTTATCATCCTCATCATACAGGTAAATTTCCGAATCCGTACCGATACTGTTGGTAAATCCGGAAACATTTACAGATACGGCCGCGCGTTTGACCTGAGATATAATGGATTCAGGCCCCGATATTTCTATAAGGTTCTGATCCAGACTGCTGTCTCCCAGAACATATCCGTCTTTTACGGTACCGGCAGTCGCTATCCTTATCTGTAATGTCTTCGTCATCTTTTCTTCTATATTAAGTTTAACACTGTCTATCGTTCCCCTTATGCTTTCCAGCTTATCATTATACTTATTGGTGGAAAGCTGAATGGGAATAGTATTTAAACTGGTCAGATCGTTCATGTCCGCAATGGCAACAACATTGTTTTCATCAAGCGAATCAAGTATGGAACGTTTGGCTGATATCACTACCGTACTGATAGTGTCACTGTTATCCAACACTTCATAGATCTGACCGCTGTCAGTGATAAGATCGGCATTCTGTATATTTACCTTAACGTTGTTTACTCTGTATGTTCCTACAGGATCATTTATATTAGTAACCACAAGCCATATAAGCGCTGCAAACAGGAAAGAGCCCAGTTTGAGTCCCCAGTTGCGGGTTAATTTATTTTTCATTTCTCAACCTGCCTTTCCCTTTCCATAACTTGCGTTTCTTCTCTTCCACAGGCTTATCCTGAATAACACGCAGGGTTTCTCTTAAATTTTCAGCGTCCAACCCTCTCTCCAGTTTTCCTCCGTAAGCCACGCTTATCTTGCCTGTTTCTTCCGATACGATAACCGTCATGGAATCCGTCACCTCAGAGATTCCCACTCCGGCGCGATGTCTTGTTCCGAGTTCCTTACTAAGCTCCATGTTATCGGATAAAGGAAGATAGCAGGTCGCAGCAGTGATACGGTTATCTTTTACTATAACCGCGCCGTCATGAAGCGGGGTATTATGCTCAAATATATTGATAAGAAGCTGGCTTGAAACTATCCCGTCAACATCTATTCCTGTCCGCTCGTACTCGCCAAGAGGCTGCTCGTTCTGAATTACGATAAGAGCTCCCGTCTTAGCCTTCCCCATCTCTACGGAGGCTTTTACGATTTCATTTATGGTTCTGTCCGAAAAATGTCCATCGTCTAATTTAGAGGCATCGGTAACTATAAAAGAAAAAAAGTTTTTACGTCCAAGCTCTTCAAGCGCCTTCCGGAGTTCAGGCTGTAACACAACAACTATCGCTATCGCCGCTATGCTGAAAAGATTAGTAACTATCCAGAGGATCGTATTCATCTTAAAAATGACCGCAATAAGAACAAATGCCGCAATCACCAACACGCCTTTAAGCAAAGCCCATGCTCTTGTATTCTTTATCCAGAGCAGGATATAATACAGCAGAAAGGCAATGATAAGTATCTCCGTAACATCTGTCCAATGAATTGTCGGCATATAAAGTTTGGATAAGTAGTTTTCAATTAAGAGATTGATCTGCTGCATAATAATTCCACTTAACTTTTCCTTATTTTAGTCTGTCCGGCAATCTGTTTCACCTGTTTTTCAGGCCTTGTAACAGTTACCTTAGGTACCGCTTTAACATAATAATAATATTCATCATCCTCAAATTGTACTTTTTCCGCCCTCACATAATCTACATTAAATACAAAGAACTGCAGTATAAGCGCAAGCAGGAATGAAACTATCGTTCCCCCAATCGCCGCAGCCAAAGAAACATTGGTGTCAAACATCAGATCTCCAAGCAGCAGAACCATGATATTGACAATGGAACCTGCCACCATCGCTATCGTCCATGCATAATCGACACTCATTCTTCTGATCATATAGACCAAAATAAGCGTAACCGCAAATGCAACTATAGTTACGATCATCTCTTTATTGCCCAAAATACCATCAATAAGCTGCTTAAATTTCGCTACTGTTTCCTCCTCGGCCGCACTTCCCATCACTGCCGCATTTTGACCCACAAAATGAATTATATAATAAGATATTATACCGCAGGCAACCGAAACCACTGAAGAGGGAGTGCCTATAAGTCCCATGGAAATCGGGATAACATATGGTATCTTAAGCGCGAAACATACAGGCGTCAGCAGCACCACTGCCGTATCCTTTGGCGAAAATCTGAAATAAAGTAAAAACATCAGTAAAAAAGCTCCGCCCACAACTGCCGCGCACTCAAGACTGAATGCGTACATATGCAGCATTACAAAAAAAGCCGCCATAATGACAATGAAATTCATAGGCATAAAAGAACACATCAGCGCTGCGATCAAAACCACCGGCAACTTATCAATAACATTCATATAGCCCAGGTTAGCATTGATGAGCAGCAATGAAATTAACGCCAACAAAAATTTCATCAATGGAGTGATATAAACCTCATATTTACTGTAAAACAGTTTTAAATACTGTTTTGCAACAAGTAAGCTTGTCATTATTCATCCTTTCAACAAATATATCATAAGTTTTATTCACGACAACAAACAATCCAAAACCTGACGATACTTCCTATTGCTTTTCATCGTACATATCTGCAAGTTTTTTCAAATTTCTGTAATATAGTCTCAGGCTCTTACGTGCCTTACTGTAACGATAGGTATATATTATATAGGACACTATCGCATATCCGCCCACAACGACGGCATACCTGATCAAAATATTCCTGCAGAACTCCAACAGATCCATTTTATAAATGTCTGTCATAAAAAGTTCAAAATCATAAAAAATGTACATGGCAAATACCACTACAAATGCAATGGTTGCACTTATAATGGATTTGAGTACCTGCCATCCTATATAATCACTGCGAAAATAACTGCCTATCGCCACATTTTTCTTTCCTTCGCCCGCTTCATACGAGGCAAGCTTAGTCATAAGAATAACGCGTTCTTCATTAAGCATGAAAATCTCCCATCTGATACTAATTTAGGAAACGCATTTTGGGATTTTCTTTGGTATCCTTCTTGTGTACAGGCTTGGGCGCTTCCGGTTTCTTAATACTGTCACTTAATCTGTTTGCCATACTGTTTTTACACTTATCACAAAACCGTCCGGAAAGTATCGAGGCGCCGCAGTTCTCACAATGCAGCGTAATGCCTGAGCCTTCGGCAAGCTGCAGGCGCTCGTCGCGCAGCCACTGTTGGATCTGATTAGGGCTGACGTCACAGGCTTCAGCAACTTCCGGTATAGACGCATGCGCATGATCCTGAATATATTTCTTTACTTCCTGAAACTTTGCCTCAAGTTCTTCCCTACACTGAACGCATATTGGCGGTCCCGATACATAATTAAAAATCCTTCCACACTTTCTGCAATTTCGTACATTCATATAGTTTCCTCCAATCACATTCCCTCGCCTATTGCAAGCGCAATAAAATAAATATGCTTAACCCCTGCCAGACGCAACTCTTTCGCCATGGCATCAATAGTGCTTCCGGTCGTATAAATATCATCGACCAGTATAGCTGTATTTAATTTTACATCATTACGACAGATTTTAAAAGCCTTTTTCAAATTATTTTGTCTTTCCTGCGCAGATAATTCTTTCATGGGCGTAGTATTTCGCACTCTTTTAATATATTCTGCCTCCACGGGTATGTTAAGAAGTTTTCCCACTTCCATTGCAATAAGCTCCGCCTGATTATATCCGCGCGCTTTTCTTTTACTCTCATGGATCGGCACAGGTATCAAGGCGTCAGGTTTAAGCGCAAGAATGCGGCTGCCCAGCATGGCGGCTATCCTTTCTCCATAATATGCCGCATATTCCTGCCTGCCACGATATTTGAAGCGGTAAATGGAATCCGATACACTCTTGTATGCAAAAAGAGCCATTCCTCTGTCATAAACATGTTCTCTGTTCTGACAGTCATGACACAAAACCGCCCTCGAATCTCTGAGCTCTTTACCGCACTTATGACAAAAAGGGGCCTTTATATATTTTATTTTATCCTTGCATTCCTCACAGATGAGGTTCCCGAAAGGCTTTACCGCCTTATCACAGACAGGACATCTTCTCGGATACACTATATCCAGAAGCATCCCACAGAATTCTTTAAACAGATTTTCCTTCATTATTCAATTAATTCCTTTATTCTGTCAGCCAGACCGGTATAACGTCTGTTCTGATGGTCATTATTTATCATTTCCAAAAATGTTTCTTTACTTCCAAGTATTGTTACGCAGTTTTTTGCCCTGGTCACGCCCGTATAAAGCAGATTTCTGTTGAAAAGCAGCTTAGGCCCCGACAAAAGCGGCATAATGACCGCAGGATATTCGCTCCCCTGCGCTTTGTGTATAGTGATCGCATAAGCCAGTTCGATCTCATCCAGCTGCGAAAACTGATAAGTCACTCTTCTGTGCTCATCATATTCAACCACCATATTGCGAGTATATTCGTTTATCTCTACAATAATTCCAATATCTCCGTTAAAAATACCCATTCCCTTGTCTATGGGAATTCCATAATTCCCTATAACTTCCCATTCCAACTGATAGTTATTCTTAATCTGCATAACTTTATCTTTTTCACGAAAAAGGATATCTCCGCTAACATATTCATGCTTTTTATCCGAAGGCGGATTTAGGTATTTCTGCAAAATGGGATTCAGAGTCTCCACTCCCAGCCTTCCCTTCCGCATCGGAGTTAAAACCTGGATCTCATATGGCTGCGCGCCGACATAAGGCGGAAGTTTCTCAAGAATAAGCTGTATCATGTGCTTATATATGACATTAGTGTCATTTCTTTCCAGAAAGAAAAAATCCCTACTCTTATTATCCGGTATTACTTCTTCTCCGTTTTTTATGCGATGGGCATTTATGACAATGTCGCTTTCTTTGGCCTGCCTGAATATCTTCTCAAGCTTCACCACCGGAAAGCGTTCGCTTTCAAGCAGGTCCTGTAAGATCTGCCCCGCTCCGACCGAAGGAAGCTGATTTACGTCCCCGACCAGTATGAGCCGACAGCCTACCGCTACTGCTTTTAACAGAGACTGAAAAAGGAAAATATCTACCATAGACATTTCGTCTATTATAATCACGTCGGCTTCCAGAGGATTCTCCTCATTCCTCTCAAAACGCGCCTGATTTCCATTCTCGGAAATGCCCCCGCCAAGTTCAAGCATCCTGTGTATCGTCCTGGCTTCATAACCTGTCGTCTCTGTCATTCTCTTGGCTGCCCGCCCCGTAGGCGCCGCCAGAAATATATCCATTTCTTCGGACATAAAGTATCGGATTATCGTATTGATCGTTGTCGTCTTACCGGTGCCCGGTCCACCTGTTAATATAACAACACCGTTTTTCGCGCTTTCCAATACAGCCCTTTTCTGCAGCTCGTCCAACTCCATATTCAGTTCATTTTCTATTGACTCTATCTTTTTGAGTATTTTCGCATCCTGCGCATATCCGTTTTCATCAGTTTTAGCCGAAATATTCAGATCGTGCAGAAGTCTTGCGCAATTAAGTTCTGCGTAATAGTAAGACATTCCGTATATCTTTTTGTCAGTCTCGCCTTCAGCCGGACTTTTTATCACTACTTTCTTATCCATAGCCAGATTCGGGATCTGGGCTTCCATTAATTCCCCGTCAAGCCCAAGCAATTCACCTGCTCTTTTTAAAAGAACGCTTTCCGGCAGATAGCAGTTACCGTCGCCGCCAGCCTGCATAAGTGTATATAACAGACCGCTCCTTATTCGGAAATCCGAGTCAGTGTGTATGCCAATTCTGGAAGCTATATCATCCGCAATTTTAAAACCTATGCCATCTATATCTTCGGCAAGCCTGTATGGATTCTCTTTCATAATCCCATACGTTTCCATGCCATACTTCTCATAAATACGTATTGCCAGAGTGTTGGAAATCCCGTACTTCTGAAGAAAAGTCATCGCATTTCTTGCATCCCTTTTCTCATATACCTGTATGGCGATCTCCCTTGCCTTGCGCTCACTTATTCCCTTTATCTCCGCAAGCCGTTCAGGTTCTTCTTCAATAATACGGAAAGTATCGTTTCCAAACCGTTTTACGATCCTTTTGGCCAACGCCTCTCCGACGCCCTTTATCGCCCCGGAACCCAGATAACGCTCCATTCCCACAGCATCGTCAGGCTCTATTATCCTGTATTCTTCTATCTTAAACTGCTCTCCGTATAACGGATGCGCTACAAATGCGCCGTCCGCCTCTATGCCTTCACCCAATTCCACTGTTCTGAAACTTCCAACGCAGGTTATTCCTTCACCGTCACTGTTCAATTCCAAAACCGTATATCCGTTATCGTTATTTCGATAAACAATATGCTCAATATAGCCTCGTATCCTATCCATAGACAATCCCATACTGTCAAAATATACAAACAGGCTGCCAAGCCGGCAGCCCGTATAACATTCCAGTTATTCATTTACCTTTATTATCATAAAGTAACAGGATCAATATTCCTTTTCATCTGTTCATACAATATCTGCGCAAGCGAATTGGGTCCTTCTTCTTCGGAAGTTACCTGTTTGGCGATCTCCTGAATGGCAGTATCTTTAAAGACATCCACCATATTACCTGCATAGCCTTCCTCGTCATCTTCATCGCCAAAAAGTTTGGTAGTCTTCTCCATGCCTTTTAAAACCTGTTCCCACAGATAGGCCTCAAATTCTTTACAGACCTCTAACAGTTCCTCATCATTTTCCGCATTTGCCGCCTGATTTAATTTATTTTCCAATTCGTCGGTAGAATTTTTGTTTGATTCCACCATATAATCCGTATATCCGGAAAGTCCAGCAATATCCATATTAATCCTCCATTCCTGAGCGCCTGCCGTTAACGTTTAAGATTATTGGCCGTATCCATCATGGAATCCGACGTGGTAATGGCCTTGGAATTCATCTCATAAGCACGCTGCGCCACAATAAGATTTACCATCTCATCGGCAACAGAAACATTGGAGCCTTCAAGATATCCCTGAATGACCTTACTCGGCCTTACATTTCCGTTGGTAGCCTCATTGATGGCGGCGCCGCTAGCATCCGTTACGCCAAAAAGCGTATCACCTACTCTCTCAAGTCCTCCGGGATTATTAAACTGATATAAACCAACCATAATTCCTATAGGCTGAGGATTATTCTGTTCATCCGGATAGCAGACTTCTCCATCCTGAGAAATTGACAGTCTGCTGGCAATATATGAACGGTTAAGCGATATAGCTCTTCCGTTGGTATCAAGTACCGGAAGGCCGTCTTCATTTGTCAGGACCATGCCGCCGTTTGTACCTATTGCCCATGTAAAATCACCGTTTCTTGTATAATATGTATTTCCGTCATTTCCTCTAAGGGCAAAGAAACCGTCGCCTGAGATCGCAAATGCCGTATCGCTTTCAGAAGCAAGCAGGCTGCCCTGTGTAAATATACTGTTTATCGAAGAAGTCCTTACGCCAAGTCCGACCTGCGAAGTGGTAGGCTTAGGATCACCGTTAGCCGTAGTTGTCGCCGTCTGAAGAGTCTGATAAAGCAGAGATTTAAACTGCGCATTCTGCGCCTTATACCCGACAGAGTTGACATTTGCAAGATTATTTGCTATCGTATCTACGTTTGTCTGCTGTGCGTTCATGCCTGTCGCTGCAGACCATAAACTTCTAACCATTTGTGTATCCTCCCTGTTATATATTACTTATCCACACCCTATAACCTGCCTGTCTGATTAACCGCATCTTCCAAAGTAGAATCATATGTAGTGATAACTTTTTGATTAGCTTCATACTGTCTCTGTATCGTAATCATATTGACCATCTCAGTCACTACCGATATGTTGGACATTTCCAGATACCCGGAATATACACTGGTATCAGCATCAATAATTCTCGCTCCATCTACCGGCTGAAAATAATTCTCACCATATCTTTCAAGATAATTATAATCTTCAAAATCAGTTATACCTATAGTGTCAACATATGCCCCGTCCTGATAAATGTCTCCCGAACGTTCAACCGTAACTTCTTCATTAGGGTCCAGACGAATGGGTCTGTTATCTGCATTTAAAACAAAATCACCGTCCTGCGTTACCAGATAACCCTGTCCGGTCATGGTAAAATTACCGTCCCTGGTATATTTCACTGAAGTTTCACCGGCCTTATTGGTAAACGATATGGTAAAAAAGCCGTTTTCGGACAGCGCCAGATCAAGCGCATTTCCTGTCTCCTTAAAAGGGCCGCCCGAATAGTCCACATAATTCTCACCCGTCTTAACGCCAAGACTTATGCCCCCCAGTCTCTTGGGAAGATTAGGCGCCTCGGAAGTATCTTTGATCTTATATGCTAACACTTTGTCAAATGACTGACTGGTCGCCCCCTCCTTTTTAAACCCGTTGGTGGTCGCATTCGCCAGGTTATTCGTCATTGTGTCCATCCTGTGCTGTTCGTTTATCATTCCGGTATAGGCAGTATATAACCCCTTAAGCATATTACTTATTTCTCCTTTATCAATCTTCTCTGTATCCTGCAAGGAACTCTACATATTTACCCGTGCCTATCGCAACCGCTGTCATGGGATCCTCTGCCGTCATGGTATTGATCCCCGTCTTAGCTGCGATCAAATCTTCCAGGCCGCGAAGCAGGCTCCCTCCCCCGGTAAGCACAATTCCTCTGTCCGCAATATCCGCTGCAAGTTCCGGAGGTGTTTTCTCCAAAACACTGTGAATAGTCTCAACAATCTGTACGGTTGTCTCATGCAGAGCCTCTTCGGTTTCTTCGGAAGATACTTTTACTGTCCTAGGAAGACCCGTTACAAGGTTACGACCCCTTACATCCATATAATCCACTTCAGGACGCTTGTACGCAGAGCCTATCCTTATCTTAAGATCCTCCGCCGTTCTTTCACCTATAAGCAGATTATGTTTCTTACGCATATATCTTACGATCGCTTCGTCAAAATCGTCACCGGCAATCTTTATTGAAGCGCTGACAACAGTACCTCCAAGTGAGATGACGGCTATATCTGAAGTACCGCCTCCGATATCCACTATCATATTACCGCATGGTTTGGAAATATCAATTCCCGCCCCGATAGCTGCCGCTATGGGCTCTTCTATAATGGACACTTCCCTGGCTCCTGCCTGATAAGTAGCATCCTCTACCGCTTTCTTCTCAACTTCGGTAACGCCGCTCGGTACGCAGACTGCGATACGCGGCTTCCTGAACGATTTCTTACCAAGCGCCTTCTGGATGAAATATTTCATCATCTTCTCAGTTACCTGATAATCTGAAATAACGCCCTGACGCAAAGGTCTTACCGCTACAATGTTGCCCGGAGTTCTTCCTAGCATAAGTCTTGCGTCCTCACCAATTGCTTTAATTTTATTTGTATCTCTGTCGAATGCTACAACAGAAGGTTCTTTCAATACAACGCCTTTACCTCTGATATAAACCAAAATACTGGCTGTCCCCAAATCAATTCCGATATCTGTGTACTGCATTTCCTATGATCCCCTTTCTTCCGGTATCTATATAAATAATTTCCAATTGCTGTCAAACTAATCAATTAAAAACGATAAATGAATAAAATTGCATAGTTCGCTGCATACATTATAACCTAAAGAAAGAGTTTTTCAAATAGATTTAATAAATTTTTAATAAAAAGGTGCAAAAACCAGAACGGTTCCTTCCGTTCTGGTTCCGGCTTCCATGCCTGTATATGTTATCGGCATGATTTTTACATTTCTTAATACCTTTTTTAGAAAAATATTAATGAAATAAATATGTTTTAAATTTTCGATATATTGTGAATATTTTTACACAATTCTTAACCGGAAACAATTGAGTATGTGTTGGGAAAGTTTGAGGGCTATATATTTTTACATCATTCTCAAACTTGATCTCAAAGTTGGCGGTGACATTCTTCGTTTGAGTACCATACATTTTTACATCATTCTCAAACTGAGTGTTCGATCTGTTCCTGCGTGCGCTGAGTTTGAGTACCATACATTTTTACATCATTCTCAAACGCGAGTTTAGTGCGACGGACTGATACGGTCATTTGAGTACCATACATTTTTACATCATTCTCAAACTAAGTCGGCGTAGCTTCCGCTAGTGGCTACGTTTGATTACCATACATTTTTACATCATTCTCAAACATACACTCGCGCTCATCCACGCCGGCGGACGTTTGATTACCATACATTTTTACATCATTCTCAAACGTATACTTCTGCCATAAACGGTCGGATTTAGTTTGATTACCATACATTTTTACATCATTCTCAAACTGGTGCAGGTTCAGCTCAGAGAGATTTAGGTTTGATTACCATACATTTTTACATCATTCTCAAACTATTCTCCCGATTCCGGCATGCATTATTCGTTTGATTACCATACATTTTTACATCATTCTCAAACTATAACTATGATATGGTAAATAGTATATGCGTTTGATTACCATACATTTTTACATCATTCTCAAACTTACTACCAATTAAGGCACCGGTCTCAGGAGTTTGATTACCATACATTTTTACATCATTCTCAAACCGCGCAGAAAGCGGAACCGGCTCGGAGAAAGTTTGATTACCATACATTTTTACATCATTCTCAAACCTCAAACTGATAACGCTCTTTGATCGCGTTTAATTTTGTTTGATTACCATACATTTTTACATCATTCTCAAACCTCAAACCTCAAATTCAAAAATGATATGCCATCATCTGCATAAAACAGATACTCAAACCATATTATTAAATTTCACAGCCATCTTTATCAATTATATAACAAGAAAACTCATTTGAATAGTCTTTTAATGTACTTTCAATCAAAAGCAGATATATTTCATTATACATTGCCGTTTTAATCAATTGTTCAATCTGCTCCTTCTCTAAATAGTTCCCTATATTAATAAATACCATTAACTTTTTACGCATCAATCCCGCTACAATCTTTATATATATATTCATATTTTCATAAAAATCATCCGTACAACCGGCTGCCTTTAATCCAATGGCTTTAAAAATACTATCAACTGCCATATCCAACTCAAATTCTAGCATATATGGACTTAAATATTCCAATTGCATAATATATTCTTTAAGCTTACTTGTTATTTCCTGTGTCTGCACATACATATCCTCTGCATATGCTAATTCTGATAACTCTGCATACAACTTATTTATAACTTTTTTATCATTTAGGCTAATGTCAAAAGGATTTATAATCACTTCCATGTTTTTTCCTATATCCAACTCTTTATCATAATCGGATAAGACAAATCCTCCAGAACCACCTTCTGACTGTAAGTATAATCCATTTACATACTTTGCAAACAATTTGGGCGACTCGATAATCCAAAAACAATTTTTATTATTTTCAAATATAATCTGTCGCTCTAAATCCGGATGTACCAATTTCACAAGACCACCAACCTTTCATCAGTATCTAAAACCTCGCTTTTGGCACTTCCTACAATAAAATCCATCTTGGAATATTGCTTTTCTGTAATTGTCAGCAGCTGCACGACACCTTCCGGAGGACTGTTTTTATGTATATTATCTACAATACTTTGTACCGCAGTCCCATTTAGAGCCAACTTACAGTATACAGATTCCTGAAGCATCATAAAACCGCTTTTCAATAACAATTTCCTGAATTTTGTATATTGTCTGCGCTGTTCTCCTGTAATTACCGGCAAATCAAAGAAAACTAATACTCTCATAAATCTATAACTCAAATCTGTAAAAATTTATCAGCGAACTATCACCTTCATTTAATGCATCAAATATACTTTTACAATATATTTTAATTGCATTATTTACATATTGTGTTTTTCCATCTATCTTAACCTCATAATTTAAAACATTTACAATTCTCATTTTTTCTTCATGTTCAAATTTATCCAATGTCATCATTTCTACTTCTTTGTCTATTAAGATTCTAAATGGTTCCATTAAATCTGAAGCAAGATTAAACTGGTTGAATATGTTATCATGAAATAAACCCAGTTGTGTTATATATCCGTTTGCTACAATCTCTCTTGCAAAAGAAGATAAAATTATAGAATAACCATAATTTAATGCAGCATTGATAAGACTATCAGATGTTCTGGTAAAATCTAATCCAAACAATGCATTAAAATACACTTTTGCTGCATGTCCTTCTCTATTAGATTCATCATTCCAGTTTATTTCTTTTAAATATTCAGCTAATAGCTGCGCCGCTTCCTCCTTTCCCAAATATTCCAATAACTCCTTTTGTTTTCGTATTTTTTCCGTTACAATTTCGGTCCAGACGGCCTCCTTTATATTCTGAGCCCACTGTATCTGCCGCCTAATTTTATTACTTGTATCATGACTTCCATAATAATTAACCAGTTCTGAAATCGGATTACGTCTCTCATCACAAAATATAACTTTTATCTTTTTCTTTGCTAATTCTGACAAAAGCCCTGTTGTAAGAGAAACAGCCGTTGATTCAATCAAAACAGTTGATATCTCTCCCAAATGAATTTTAGTTATCTCATCACTTCTTACTACCATATATCCTAGCTGATAATCAAGTTTGGCACGTTTAGAAATAACGATTATTCTCCAGCTCATAATGTCTTTAGATCAATCTCTTGTTCATATATACCTGTTGGAGATTGATTAATAATAGAAATCTGACTGCATTTGGTAATATTATTATTTAAAACTAAAATCCCCGCGCTCCCCGGCCCATTAATAAGCTTCAAATTGGCAGAGTTGCTTTGGCATTGAAACATATGAAGAATTTCACTCAAAACAACGCACTTATTTTCATTGCTAATTTTAATAAATGTACCTTTATTTTCTGTCAATGTCTTTTCTTGTGCACTCAACCGGACATTGTATACAGTATTACTGATCTTGCTTATGAAAACTTCATATAAATGCAGTAAATCTTCTTCGGGCAGCATATCCTGCTCTACAATTTTGATTTCTTTATTTTCCTTCTGACGCTGTACAAACTTAATAACCTTTTTGAGTATTCGAGTATCCTGATCATCAAGTATGAGCTGCTCAGCACATTTAAATAATAGTTGTTCACCAGTTCTTCCTGACAGCCACATACGAAATCCGTCTACTTTAAATAAAGTATCAATTTTAATTTCTTTCAATAACATCCTTGGATTTTTAAGTTTCCTATCCTCTATAAAGTATTTCAATGCACTTTCTTCATCTTGAGAAATACGGCTTTGCAGGTACAAAGGCACATACTCTATAGTTCTTATTTTATTTCCTTTTTTATCTTCTGATTCAATCAGCATAAAGTATGTTCCTGCAGCCTTATTATATCCGCCATATTTATCTATATTGCGAAGTCGTTCATCGCTGCTCTTAATAGGCACCTGTCCTTTACCTTTCTTCAATGGCTGCTGATCAAAAAGACCTCCTTTTAACTGATAGCTTCTCCTTGTTATAAGAATATTGTTCTTTTTTAGCATATTTTTAACTGTTTTAATGGTTCCGTTTTCGCCAGATTTCCAAGCTGTCACTCCATTTCGCACAACATCTTTATCAGAAGTAAACATACGTTTCAGATTATAACTTCTTCCCGGATTCTCTTTAACATACCATGCCGCATTGCTCGTAAATTTAGTATAATATACGTTACCTACCACAATATTCAAATAAGCGTCTTTTGCATGATGATAGTCATTCATGTCTCTGACCTTGATCAAATCAAAATCTTGTCTGAATTGAGATACATTTCCTGCTTTAACATACACTATTTCTGTCTCCGGCAATATCTGTTTTAATAAAGATGCCACCGCCTTTGTGCTCTGACGCGTCTCTACCAATTGTCTGGATATAAAACCGGCAAGCTCATTCTGTTCAAATTCTGTTGCTCTAACTAAACGTTCATATTTTTCTTTGGAGATAAATCCTCCGTCATACAAAGACTTCCAAAACGGTTTCATATTCTCCCTTATATCTTTGCGGATCGGATACTCATCTGTCTTGTTGGCATTATATGTTTTCTTAACAAGCACCCTGTTATTAAGACTGTCATCCATTACCTTAGACTGTGGATATATATGATCAATATCATACTTATTATTATCCCACAAATCTTCCAGATGTATTATATCGCCAGAATACATACAGCGTCCTTTTTGTGTATAATATAAATAAAGTTTATCACTTCTCAACTGATGCTCCTGAGTACCTTCTAACTTTGCAATCCAATCCCGTTCTTCGCTTTTGCATGACTTATATAAATCCATAAGTTGTTTTTTACGAGACTGAGTCCTTTTACTTTCCGTTTTTTCACGAGCCATCTCTACAAATACGCGTTCAGGCGGTGTACCCATAACTTTGCAAATTTCTTTAACTATCTGAATCGTCTGCCATATTTGCCTTTTTACTGCAGGAGATACACATAAAGATTGTACTATATCATATGATAATTCCTGTATATCCTCCTTCCCATTTTCCTTATCAATTGCCTCTGTAAAATTATACTTGCTGCTTAATATCTGCATCAGATTATCATTTGTTTCCCACATAACCTGTATGATACTCATAGGTTCTGCTATTCCACAAACAGGCGCAGTAATACCTTCAATAAATTTTGAGGATAACCGCCCCCAGCCTTTATAAGAAAGCGTACACAAAGCTTTCCTTTGTGCTTCAGTTAAATCCGGACATAACTTTTCAATTCTTTTACTCAACAGCTTTTTATCTTCGCCAAATAATGTTATATTTAAAATAAGTTCCTCCTGCTGCTGCCTGCTAAGCATACAGCCGGTCAATTTTTCTTTAAAATCATGATATGCTGTCAGGCTGCCTTTAAAATCGCCGTCAATACCGGTAATATCAGCTGTTTTATCAACAATGCCTTCTCTTATTAAATAATCTTTTAATTTTTTATGTGTAACTTTTCTATGTTTTTTAAATAAATTATCAAATAATTCCTGCTTTAAACCAACACTTATCGGTTCGCCATTTATTTTCAAATTATTCAGCTCATTTAACACTGTAAATTTACTATACAGCATAGAATATTTAGGCAGAACATCTTCATGAATAAGATATGTACATTTGTTAGTCATACGCTTGATAAACCGCTGCGCGCTTATTTCTTCGTCTACCATTTCTTCAAAATTCCATGGATATATTTTTCCCTCTTTTTTTCTATAAACCCAGTTCGTTGTGGTGTCGTCTTTTTTAATACCATTTAATGGGCCCACATAGTATGGAAGTCTAAAGGTAAATAAACTCTTTATTTTATCTGCCTCTTTATCCAAAAGCGGTATCTTTCCCCGAAGATTCTCAATTATTTTATTAAGTTCATCATAATGTACCTGATACGGTATTACTCCATTATCACTTGTAACCTGCTTAGGCAGAAATGTGCCCTTTTCAATCTCATTTTTAATATAATCAATCCGTTCATCATCGGAAATAACAGCTAAGACTTTTTTCTTCAAAACGTCGTAAAACTCTTCTTTACTGCAAAGTTGACCTGCTATTTGACACTTTTTCCCATTACGTTTAGTCATTCCAACATAAGCGCTGTAATTGTCAAGTTTATCCTCTGTTTTAATAAAAATATCATTATAAATATCCTTACTCAACTTCTCTTTTACTAAAGCCTTCAAACATTTCAAATCCTTTTTATGTTTCTCATATACTTCAACTTTAGCTTTAGAAATACTAGTATGATCTCCTAAAATATCTACCAATATCGCCCAATCATATACGGCTTTTGCCTGTGAAATTATATAGAACTGTTCACCCAGATCTGCTTCTAATATTGATACATATTCATCATAATTATTATCTGAAAATGATATCTTAGGTTTTTCACAATTATCAAGCTCACTATTTCCAAAAATATCTTTTAAGCTGACTTTTCCACCACTAATAAGTGTAAAAATCGCCTTTTCACAAACAGTGTGCGCCCCTGATATACCTATCATTTTCGTCTTTTTTGTGGATTTAGTAAGCTTATTATCCTTCAAGATTTTTTCAATCTCATTATACTGTTCTTCTGTAAGGTCAATATTAAAATCCAACTCTTCATCTTTTATGCTTTTTATAAATTGACTAAAAGTTCCTTTAAATTCCTTTATGCTGTTAATATCTCCCGAAAATAAAAAATGCCCTCTATGCTTCATAATATGATGAATAGCCAAATATACTAATCTTATATCAGGTGTTGTTTCCATTGTCATCAATTTATCTCTTAAATGATAGATAGTTGGAAATTCTTTATAATAATCCTTATCCGTATATTGGGCATCCACAAACAAGGCATATGGCAAATCCGGAGTTTTATTATCTTTATCTTTCTTATCTTCAGGCAAATACCTGCTTTCCTTCATCCTTAAATAAAACCCATCATCTACCTTGTTTATTTCTTCTGCAAAAATCTCCTGTAATAATTCGATCCTCCAATTTCTTCTATCCAATCTACGACGTGATGTGCGATACATTCTACGTTCTTCGGCAGTATTAGCACTTTCAAACAATCTTACACCCCATAAAGCATTACCATGTTTGCGTAATATCTCATATTGTTTATCAGTAACAGCCCAACCGGTAGAACCAGTTCCCATATCAAGCCCCAAATAATAATCTTTTTTCATTGTAGAAACCCTCTCAAAATTTATCATAACAATGATCAGTAATGGTAAATTTATAACATACTTATTTTACCATTTATAATATTTTAAGGCAAATAAAAAAACCTGACTATGCAGGTTTTTTACTTCACACACTGTGAGCCACTTTCATGGCGGTTTGAATAAATTTTTATTTGAACTTATGATGTAAATTTAGTATGGCACTAAACTATTTAATATTATATTACAATACATCCAAATGTACAATACCATTTTAATATTTTTACTCTTTCAGCGCTGCGTTATGTTAATTATCCTCTGAATGGCAAAAATTTTGCACAATACAACATATGGTATGTAATCTGAATATTACTTTATTATTTTTCTATATATTGTATAGATATTTAGTATTAACGTTATTTAGTATATTTTTTTCTACATATACGGTAGTCAAAAACATTTGTATTTCCCTATCATATGATTTATTATTTATTTATGGATATATTTGAGATTTATTTTTATATGCATTTTATATGCATTTGCAGAGTGGCTCACTGCTGCTATTTGACTGCTTAATACTATTAAGAACATAAATATTTTAATCACTTCTATCAATCTATGGATGATCATCCATGAAAAAGAAAGGCGCACATCTATGAAAAGATTGAACATCGCATCATCGGGTTCTCCGAATAATGCCGGAACATCTGGCGTAAGCGCTATGGCTTCAAAAAATATCAAAGCCATAAAAAACACCAAAGCTAAAATAAATGATAAGTCGAAAATAAATACTAAAGCCAATATAAATACCGAATCCAAAACTAAAACGGGAAAGCACAAAACCAACTGGCATGAAGCGGCAGTCTGCGCTCTTAAGATAGAACTGCGTGACTATGCCGGGCTGTTGGATTTTCAGACTGAGTATGTACTCGAAAAAGACCATTACCGCATCGATCTCATTATAATAAAAAAAGTGATTGAAGCGCCTATTTTTAAAAATATTGCCAAAAACTTTAAAAAGTTCAACATATTTGAGATCAAAGGCATAGGTTCTTCCGCGTGCATTAAATCATATTATAAATCCATCACTTACGCTTTTGATTATATTACACAGTCATATGACGGCAGTGACCCGCGCTCTCCGCTTGATGTTACGATAACAATTTTAAGCTGCCACTATCCTAATAAACTGATCAACCATCTGACTAAGGAACGGGGAATCCCGGTAGGGAAGATTTCCGACGGAATCTATGTTGTCGAAAATCCCTCTGTTTATATACAGCTTATAATAACAAGCAAACTCCCGTCTAAAGAAAATCTTTATCTGTGCTGTATGACCAATAATCTTAATGATCCTGAATTGATCAATCGTCTGGCAGACGATTACGGGCAGCATTTGCAGGATGAAGATTATGTAAAATACTTAAATCAACTGGCTAATGCCAACAATAATTCCGATAAGGAGGAAAATACTATGGTTTGTGAAGGTCTTTTAAATTTATTTGGTACAAGTTCAGAAGAAATCATCGCCAACACTAAACAGCAGGAAGCTGATTATTATCTGCCGCAAATCAATGAATTGAAGGCAGATAACAAAAAACTGGCTTCGTCCAACGACTTCCTGACCAATCAAGTCAATCAGCTTAAGCAGCTTCTCATTCAAAATAATATTGCATTTGAAATAACCAATGCGTCAGAAACGGGAACTGCCGAAACAGAATAATATCAACTTTTAACAATGCAATATATTGGATAATGAAATTTCTAATGCTGCCATACATCTTATCCATTAACTTTTCTTCCTTGCAGGATAGAATAATAGTATAAATTTATTAAAAAACCTTACCTTATCTATCATAACCATAACCGCAACAGATAAAATAACGGCAGCCACGCTTTCAACAATTACATATATATATAATTGACTGCACCCTGCCCTGTTCAAAATAATTCTAAACGGAATAGTAAAATATGCATGTAATACATATGGGATCATACTGTTTTTTCCAAGCAATGATAAAGTTCTATTCGAAAGATCATATCTTGAAAATAAACTTACCAGGGCAATACTAACGGAGATCCCTATACAAAATTTACCATAGTAACTATGATCATTTATATATAAGGCCGTGCCGGCGATAAACATAACAAAACATAAGGCAGCTTCCCAACCCGTAAATTTATGTTTATTTCTTAAACATCTGCCCACAAAAAAGAAAACACCAAATCCGCATATATTACTAATCAAATAAATATCAGCAAACCCGCCCAATATGTATAATAACAGCCAAAAAATACCCTGATACTTTAATTCTAAATTTGCCAACTGCATTAACATGTCCATTATTCTTATAAATAATAATGCTAATAAATACCATCCCGGAACCCATGCGCTGCAATTCCAGAATAAGTTTAAACCGTCTGTAAGGGTTACGCTTTCATTACCTGCATATATGAAATATTTGACAGCCCAGAATAAATATCCCCAGATCAGGTACGGAACATATAAGGAAAGAAGTGTCTTCTTAATAAAATCAGATATATATGATAAGTATACATTAGAAGAAGCATTTTCTTTATCAACTGTATAATTTTTTACAACATAACCGCTTATCATAAACATTAATGGCATGTGGAATGAATAGACTATTTGACGTAGATAATGTCCATTGCCCCCCCCGAATTGCTCCAGTCCGCCTATTACATGACCTAAAATTACCAAAATTATGGCTATACCTCTCAAAGCATCCAGCCAATCATACCTTTTTTTGTAGTTTTGAATATCCATAAAAACTTACTCCTCAAAGTATCTATTATTTATTTGTTTATCCTTTCAACCTTGACCAAGTAACCAAAATAAAATTTAATATTCTCTTTTTTATATTTATAGGTAATTTACAATTTATAATATATTTAAAAAACTCTATTTTGGCTGAAAAGCCGACATATCCCTTAAAATTACATTTGTTTATTGCTGACATTATATAATTGTCATTTAAAACTTTATTAATTACTACTACTCTTTCTTTAACCAATTCATCTACAAGCAGATAATGAAATATATTCATGATAGTTAATAAAACTCTAATATTAATTGCATTATCTAATGCTTCATTTATACCTTTTTTATTTATAAATAAATGAGCAAATTTTATCTCCTGACATACAGTGTTTATACTCACGCTTTGGTGTGTTGCTGAATATGAGTTAGAAATAACATCATACCAAATATTCTCCACAACACCAATTCTATTACAGCCACTTATTAAATCAAAGGAAAATAAGTTATCTTCGTGTAACCATAAATCAGATTGAAAACGATATTTTTTAATTATATCAGCTTTACAAATTTTAGAAATTACTCTTCCAGTCCATATTATTCCCAGTTCACTATTCGTTTTTTTACAATGTGTAGATACCATATAATCAAGCAATAGCTCAATAGGCTTATCACTTGTTCCAAATATATATGGTATATTGTTATTAAGTGAACACCTATACTCTTTATGAATGCCGTTTTCTATTAGACAAACAGACCCTATAATCATATCAAGATCATAGTTTTGTATGAATGCAACTGCCTGTTCAAAAAAATATGGTCTTAGTTTATCATCAGCATCACAAAAACTTATATATGTACCTGTACACATTGCAATTCCATAATTTCTTGCTAATGACACACCTTCATTTATATTATGATAAACCTTAAAACGTTTATCTTTTATAGTCCATGAATCTAAATAAAGTGCAATATTTTTGCTACTTCCATCATCAACAATAATTGCTTCCCAATTATCATATGTTTGGCTAAATATACTATTTAAACATCTTTCAATATCCTGAATTGGTGTATTATATACAGGAATTACTATACTTATTTTCATCAACTTATTCCTTAATATTTGAATAATAATAAAACTAAAATTCCTTGTTTATTTTAAATTTTCCATAACACATCTTCTTTTATACAGCAAATTTCTCTGAATTTCCACAGAATTCACAATTCCCATATCTATTGAAAATTGCGGCGACCAACCCAACAGTTTCAATTTATAATTATCAAGTATTTGCTGCTTAATAGGTGATGCCTCAGCCCTCTCAGTCTCATTCGCCTGCTCATATATAACCTGCTTTTGTACCAAACTAGCACACTTTTCCGCAAACTGCCTTACTGAACAAGTCTCATCAGATGAAACTTCATATACCTGCCCGGCTTCTCCACTAGCCAATATAGTAAGTAGTCCAGACACACAATCAGCCACATATACAAATGAACGCATCTGCTGCCCGGCACTTTTCATAATAATATCCTTATCCTGCACAACACTTTCTATAAACTGTGCTGTTGCCCTATTATCATAACTAGTAATATTAGCTCCGAACGTATGACAGGGTCTTGCAATTACAACATCCGTTTTATACTCCTGCAAATATGCGAGACACAAAGTTTCCCCAGCTTTTTTACTTACCGGATAACAAGCCCTTGTAGATAAATGATTCACCTCTTCTTGTACCTCTCCGGTAGAAACATATAATACCCGACAACCGTAATTTTTACGCGCAATCTCCATTACTCTATGGGTTCCCAACATATTTGCAAGCATAGTTTCCACCGGTTTTTCTCTGAATGCGCGTGGATATGCATAACTAGCAGCATGAATTATAACATCCGCTTCAATATTGATATCTAACTTTGTTACATCTCCCTGCATAAACTTAAGCCTGTCCGTCTCATTTCCAAACCTACTATTTAAACGTTCAATGCTTCTTCCTAAAGCCGTCATATGGATATCCATATTCTTAGCATTACACGCATAGATGAAGCAGTCAGTTATGAAAGAACCGATCAAACCAGCAGCTCCTAAGATAAGTATTCTCTTTCCATTAAAATATTCAAAATACTTAGTATGCTCAATCGCATTAATTATATCTTTACAATACAATTCATTTTCCAAATATCGCATGTGCTATCAAGCCTCTCTTATGGAATTTTAATCCTTTAACCACTCAGTTCTCTTTGCTAATAGCAAAGCCTTAAAAATATCTATATCTTCAACCGTCGTCAACTTAAGATTTTTTTCTGAGCCTTTGGAAAAATATATTTTTTCACCCATCTCAATCATTAAAGTGCAGGATGCCACTGAATTAGTAATCCCTTTCTCTAGCGCTCTCCTATGAATCTTAAGCAATTTACCAATCTTAAATCCCTGTGGTGTCTGTGTCCGCTTAAGATTATCCCTGTTAAAAATATTTTCTGAGCTTTCTTGATCCTTAGTCACAAGCATTGCCTCAGCACAGGGAATAGCCGCAATTGCACAACCTTTTTCAATTGTCTTATTTATACAATCAGAAATGATTTCTTTCGAAACCATTGGCCTTATTGCGTCATGTATCAAAACGATATCTTCTTCACTATGATTTTTTCCCAACTCTGTAAGTCCCCTGTAAATAGACTCTTGTCCACATGTTCCTCCCGCAATAACTGTTTTAACCTTAGATATATTAAACTGTTTTACATATGCCCACAATATCTGCTCCCATCCTCCAAGGCATACAACAATTATCTCATCAACTTTCGGATGTTTCTGAAAAGCCTCTAATGTATAGATAATAACCGGTTTTTCGTTAACGGTAATAAACTGTTTAGGTATATCCTGATGCATCCTGTTGCCGATACCTCCGGCTATAATCATTGCAATATTCATATAAATTCCCGCCTTTTATAATTAATTACGAACTTCCGTACCAAATTGTTTTAAAATCAATGCAGAATAACATAATGTTATTAAAATAAATATTACTGCTATAATTCTGCGTATTACCGTAAATTCATATAATGGAATTATTAGAATGCCTAATACTACAACTGTAAAAGAAATAATTAATAAGAGCTTGGCTTGATATATATTATCTATATCAAGAAAGCGTTTACATAAATATTTCATTACTATGTAATGACTTATTGCATATATAATATAACAAGCTAATGTGGTTACCGAAGCCGCAACATAACCATATTTTTTTATAAAAATATAATTCAACATAAGGTTTATAGCAGCGCTAACTATTGTAGTTAATGCTATTAACTGAGTTTTCCCTAGAAAATATTCAAGATATATAAATTGTAAATATAAAAAAATAAAATAAGAACTTATAGCAATTATTGGAACAATATAAATCGCTTCGTAATATTCTCGAGAAGCAAAAATCATAACTAATTCAGGTGCTGCTAAAGAAAATGTTAACACGCATAATGAAAATAACAGCAGAAGAGGCTGCACTATATTTTTAATTCTAATATAATTTTTATCACGCAGATTACGATATATCCATGGTCCCATAGTACCATCAATAGCACTATTTAATAACATTAATAACATTCCTACAGAATAGGCTAAACTATATATACCTGCTTGAGCATCACCTATCATGCTGCTGATCATAATCCTATCAGATTGGCTCAAAATTCTTTGTGATAAATAATGCGGTAATAAAGGAAGTACAAAAAATAACGATTCTTTCCAAATATTTATATCCAAATACCGTTTACTTTTTATCATCATTACTATAAAAATTGGCATTCCAAATACTAAAGTTACTGCAGTATCTGATATTATTCTGGCCATTACTTTATTTTTATTTATCAACAATATAGCAGTAATAGAAGATATTGGTTTAACAAATGCTATAAGCAATGTTACTACAACAAATGGTAAATACTGCTGTAAAACCCGTCTTCTTTGATACCAAAAATCTATTGATGTTACATTAAAACAACTTACAAAAATCAATACCATTGAAAACGTAGATAATCCAATGGCTTTATTTAAAACACTCCGAAAAAACCAATATATTATAAATGATATTATTGTTGTAAATGACATCAGTGTAAGCATTATTCCTGTATAATCGTCTTGTTTATCTTCATATTTTATTAAACCACGCTGATAAACCGATGACGATAATGCAAACGTAATAAAAAATCCTAAAATATCCTGCCATGAATAAAAAACACTTACCTTTCCATATTCTTCAGTACTTAATAATCTTGTAAAAATAGGCGTTGTAAGAGCTGCGATACCTTTAGTTATAAAATTACATAATAAAAACCATAATCCCGCTTTTACATTTACTGATAATTTCCTATAATAATCCATAGGATTTATAAATATATTAACTTTTCTCATAGGATTTAACTCCTGATAAAATTACATTATAAAAACTATTTTCTTCTATATTTTTTGGAGTTCTCCAATATAATTTATGAATAGAAGTTATATTACATATTTCTTCCATCATTGTATTTGAATAAGGTTCTATCAATTTTTGCTGTAATAAATGAGGTAAGACATTACTGTAAATTGGTAAATTTTTCCAATACTCTGAATATTTATCTGTAACTAATTTAAATACGATATGAAAAATAAAATATTGAATAACAACATCCTCTTTCTTCCAATATTCCAGTAAAATATCATATACTGAAACGAGTATAGGATGTTCTTTCATACTATATATAAACCAATTGGAAATATTAATGTACTCATTATTTCTTAGATCCCCCCTAAACAAAAATAATTCATGTTCACAGATATAACCAGGCAAATTACCAGTACACAACACCGTTGCATCACACCAACATCCACCTCTTTTTACTAGTAGATTAAGCCTGATTAAATCTGATAAATGAGCATTGCTTATTAACCCCCTATCATACTTCTTCCAAATATAATTGGGTAAATCCACATATTCTTTAACAGATACGTTATTTAATAATTTAATATCCCATCCTGCATTTTTAAATACACTAATTATTGAATTTATACAACATTTAACCATATCAGGGGCATTTTCTAATCCTTGAGCCCAGTAAATCCAAACAGTATTAAATATTCCAATATTTTCTGTCTTTATTGTTTCTACTTCATGTTTTTTAAAATATGGATCAACATATCTCTTTATTAAATATTTTGTAGCAATTTGAAGTTTTAGTAATTCTCTTACATTTTTATCTCTATTTGCTATAAACAAATATACAAATTCTGCCCTAAAAAACCTCAATTTTCTTTTTAACATTTTAAGTGATATTATAATACTCATATATTATTTCATTACCTTCAATAACTTTTAAAATTAATTCCGCTACTTTTTTACTTGAATTAACACTATGTATAATTCCATATTTTTCTGAAAATCGTTTACACTTTTCAACATATTGGGGGATATCAAATTCTTTTATTATCTGTTCCATTTCATCATTATTCTCAGCTATACTTGCTGGAGAATCCTCTAATTTTAATGCAAACCCATAGTTTTTCTCGTATTGTTCTCTATCTGATGCATATATAAGACTTGGTTTTTCTATGTAAACAGCATCATAAAGGCAACTGGAATAATCGGAAATTACAAGCTCTGATGCTAAAATTAATTCATTTATATCAGAATATTTACTGGCATTAATAATTTTTTCATTGTAATCAATATTAATAGCTTCTTTAGAAATATTGGGGTGTAAGCGTATCATTACAACCCATTCTCCTCCAATATATCTCTCTAAACTTGATATCAACCGATTATAATCTAAATCATATGCATTTATACTATCGCTCTTTCTGAATGTAGGCGCATATAAGGCAATTTTTTTAGTTTGACTTAAATTAAATTTCTTATATACAAACGATTTCAGTTCATCTTTTCGCTCAACTGCTCTTGCCCAAAAATCATTTTTAGGCATTCCAATTTCTAATATCTTTCCTTCATACCAAAAATTCCGTCTATATGAATCTGTTTGCCATTTTGATCCGGAAAGAAGAACATCTATCATCTTTGAATCATTAACAGCACTGGCTCTATACCATATATTAGGATTCAATTCTTTTTCAACAATTTTAGGACCAATTGAACCATGCCAAGTCTGGATATAATATTGTTTTTTTCTCTTTTTAATACCAAAATGCTTACGACTGTCATCAACCCATATTTTAGCTGTAGCAAGATTATATAATTCCGACAATCTCCAACGCTTAACAACCTGTATGCCTAATGGAAAATCATCCCCAATTTTTCCCTTTATAATCCATATCATTTTTAATTTAATAGTTTCATTATTTAATAATTCTTCTGCAATATACTTCGGACTCTCACCATAACCTTTACCAAAAAAATTAGAAAACACAATTTTATTATTTTGTATTGGCAATATCCGAAACACACCTCCAATTATACGGTACCATATAAATAAGCAAATATTAATTAAGCTGTTAACAACAAAATCCATGATAATACACCATCCTTGGTCAATAATGTAAAATCTAATTTCTAACTACTTCCTAACATTGCAAATATACCCTTTATCATCTCCCATACTACTTTAAACGTACTTGTATTGATCAATCCCCATATAAACTCATCCATTACAATATTTCTGACAAAGCGCAAAACATTATAAACAAACATTATTACCGCTGAAGAATATAAAATTTTCAATAAATTATTACATAGTTTATTTCCTCTCATAGCTATAGGAATTAAAATACTGGGGCAAAAAAATACAACTATTGACTCAAATCTCCAAAAAGCTCCTGTTTTAATACTCAAGCACCCTAATGATACAACCGCTACAATATATATATAGTCGCACATTACTTCATCTTTTCGCATTGACTTTTCCCTTTTACATATAAAATAAAGAATAATTATTATAAGTAAAAAAAATACACCAAATGGTCGCTCAATTTTATCAGATATACTATTTTCTATTTCATCCGCCCATCCCCCGGACGTCCAATTCAAAAAATGATTTGCTTTAATAATTGCATTCCTAATAAAATAGAAAATAATATTATTAATATTTAAGCTTATCGTCATTTCATAAGCTGTTCTAATTAATAGGGGTAACAAAATTGCCACAGTAAAAAACAATTTAGAAAATTTATTTATGAATATTACACATATACGTATTAACAAAATAATTATTGTTGAAACATGTAGTCCAATAGGTATAACATATAGCAGTATTGTTAATAAATTTTTCTTTTTCTGAATCCAATCTCTATATGCCGCATAAGTTATCAAAATATATGAAAAAACACATCTAACATTACCGACAACACTAAATACATTAATAATTGACATTATTAAAAGCCCAATTAAAAAAATATGTAAATTACAATTAGACCTTGACGATACTTTATACCTTTTTACAGTATCAAAGAAAATATAAAAAATTATAAGATAGCAACAGAATCCTACAATATAAGCTAAAATTCTATTATTACCAGTTTTAGATACAAAATAAAACAGTACATCCCTTACATACAGCCTATCTGTATCATTTGCAAAAATATACGATAATTTCTGCCCCTGTAACCTATCGATCATCATATAATATCGAGTCAAATCACCTTCGCCTATGGTATTTAGGTTGTATCCAATGGCTCCAAATAACATAGCAAATGGTACTGCATATCCCGTACTTATCGAATGCCTGCTATTATATAACGCCAAACACAAGATTGGAACACTAAATAATGGCGAAAACATCATACATATAATAGTAAATATTAACATTTTATCTCCCTAATCTATAAAGATGTTTAAATAAACCAATTGTTTATAATTTAATTCTCGCAAATAAACAAAAAACCTCTGTTGGAACAACCCTGCATATTGTTAAAATAACCTTTTTAGTATAAGGTAAAGCTCCTGACATTAGCCTTAAATAATTCATATTTAAGCGTTTTTTCGTAGTTTTTAAGTCATTTAGATATTCTTTGTATCCTTTATCTATTGGTTTAACAATAAATTGTATCAAAACCGGCAAATCTATCCTCATCAAATTGTATTCACATTTTTCAACATATTCCGGCAATTTTTCTTCAGAGTATGATATAACTTTTCTCCAAGAATGGTACATGTCCTGACAGTTGCTTTTTAAAGTACTTTGTGATATTCCCATAGAATTAAAGAAATAATGATATACTATATGGTCTGTTTCTGCTATAAGACTCGCATTTGCAATAGCATAAAAAGTACCTTCTACATCTTCCGAAGTATAACCTTCCGAATAGTGGATATATGATGCCACTTTTGATGAATAAAGTTTCGCCCACGCATAATAGCGTGTTTTCTGCGAAGTTATTTTTAAATACATATCCAAGTATTCATCTTTATTATATAAACTGTATGCTTCTCTGCTTATATCAAATTTTTTATTTTCTATACAATAATCAGAGCTATTGCGGTGATTTCCTACTACAATATCAGCCCCCGTCTTATCGGCAATTTTATATAATGTTTCTAATGCATCTTTTTCTATCCAATCATCGCTATCGACAAAAAAAACATAGTTACCTCTATATATTTTAAGTCCGCTGTTCCTTGCTGCACTTAGTCCTCCATTTTTCTGATGGATCACTATAATTCGCTCATCCTTATTAGCCCAGTTATCGCACATCTGTGGACAACTGTCCGTTGAGCCGTCATCTACTAAAATAAGTTCAAAATCTGTAAAAATCTGCCCTAATATTGATTCAATGCAACGGTTAAGATATTTTTCAACATTATATACTGGTACAATAATACTTATTTGAGGCATTTAAAATTTCTCCTTATAACATTGAATATGGCATATTATAACCCTCTATCTTTATTTAATAGGAAGAATAATTTCCAAAATTAATATAACTTTTCTTCTCCAATCCAAAAATTCATTGTTTATTAATTGGCTGAAATTTTGCCTTAATTCACTTTTCCAGTTTTTAAGTTCTTTTTTGGAAATACTGTCAGTGTGTCCATATAAAAAGTTCTTGGTATATAAAGTATAGGTAGCTCTCATTCTGTTAAGTTTGGCCCAGTTAACATAATCATGTTCTCTTGAAACAATTTCATTCCATATATCAAGCAACGCTAAATCTTTGTTTGAAAGTTTACTTTTTGTAATTCCTGATGCATTGCTGTAATAAAAATATTTTTTAGCGTTAGAAACTACCAGTTTTTTTATATTTTTATAAACATCGTATGTAAACAAAACGTCTTCATTTATTTTACCTTCTAAAAAACTAACATTACGCAGTGTTTCTATTTTATATAATCTGGTCCAAACTGCATAATTACTTTCTTCGCCGTCTACTCTATAAAAAAATCTCCACAAATCATCATTGGTAAGAACTTTAATTTGGTCCTTTATCCCTATTTCATCAAGTTCTGAATCTTTTCTGGTATATCCGCACATCGCGATATCTGCGTTTGATTTTGATATGATATCTAATAGATATTCATACATATCAGAGGCTATCCAATCATCAGAATCAACAAAACCAATGAAATTACCTAATGCTATTTTTAAACCGGCATTTCGCGCAGAAGATAATCCTCCATTCTCCTTATGTATAACCTTGATCCTGTCATCTTTCTCAGCCCACTCATCACACATCTGCGGGCATCTGTCCGGCGAACCGTCATCTACCAAAATAAGTTCAAAGTCTTTAAATGTCTGATTCAAAATAGAATTTACGCATCTGTCCAGATAAGCTTCTACTTTATAAACAGGCACAATGATGCTGATTTCAGGCATTATCCTCACCACCGGTCAGCCCCTCAATCATCCTAACCACCTCCATATACGCCTCTTTCCTGTCAAACTTCCGTTCAGCCAGACTTCTGGCATTCCTGCCCATCTCTTCCCTGAGCGCATCGTCGCCATACAGCTTGTCTATCGCGTCTGCAAGTTCCTGCGGGTTCTCGGCTTCCACATTCAGTCCGAAGCCTTCCTCTTTTACCAGTCTGCAAAATTCTTCGCTTCCAAGCGTATTTATCATCGGCCTGCCAGACGATAAATAATCCCCGACTTTGGTCACGATGCTCTGCGGCGCGTTTTTTATATAAGAATTGATAAGTATATCCGATTTTGACAAAAATGCTGCCATTTTCTGATATTCAACATAGCCTTCAAATGTTACGCTGCTGCAGCCTTTCTCTTTGGCGTAGGTTTCCATTTCTTCTTTGAGGGAGCCTGTGCCAAGTATATAAAATTTTATATTATCCCTGCCCTGCCTTAATATGATCCCAGCCGCATCTATCAAGGTTTTTATATCATAGCTTGCGCCTATCGATCCTGCATATGTCACCCAGAACTCGTCTTTCGGTTTTTCTATATTGTCCGCATATTTTGTGACACCTGTGTCATAATTTTCCAGTTCACAGCCTACGTATACCGTCGCCATAGGTATGTCTTGATTTCTTTCCTTAAAAGCGCGCATAGTATACTCGTCAGAAGTGCCGACTACGCCTTTGGCATACCGGTATGTGGTACGGGCGTCTTTCCGGTACGGATAAAATAATATATTGCTTATGATTGGCAGCTTAAATACCATTTTCATTGCTTCGGGCCACAGGTCTTCAACATCTATTATGCAGGGCACGTTGTTTTCATGGCAGAAGCGGCTCACCTTTGCGGATAAGACATTAGGCGGTATCACGCAGTAAACCAGATCATATTTTTTAATATTGTTTTTTAAATAACGGAGCGTATTGCGGGCAAGGAAGTAATTGCTGTATATCCTTCTCACGTCTACGTTTTTCTTATATCCCGGTTCGCTGATAAAAACCAGGTTATACGGAAGGGACATAGCCCTCAGGCGGTCGATATCTCTCAGGGCTTTATCAAAATGTCCGAAAGTAGAACCAATCAGGTCTACCTTATATCCTTTTTTTGAAAGGAAGGAAGCCAGATAACTGAATCTGCTTGTTCCCGCTTCTCCCGGCAGCCATGCATAGGCCGGAGCTATAACTGCTATTCTTTTACTCATTTCGCCACCCTATCCCCGCCAAACATCAACGGTTCCTCCATATGTACTACTTTCGCACCTGACCGCATATTCATCTCCATACTCTTATCCTCACTGAAACCTTCCGTGCTCTCCGGCTGAAAGATAGTCTTAAACGTAAGCAACATAATCTTCAGATCAAGCAGTAACGACTGGTTTTCTATGTACATCAGATCCAGTCTTAACTTATCGTATGCCGTAGTGTTATATTTCCCATATATCTGCGCATATCCGGTAAGTCCTCCCTTTACCCTCATCCGGTATGCAAACTCAGGCATTTCCTTCATATATTGTCTGACATGCTCCACCCTCTCAGGTCTGGGGCCTACGAAGCTCATGTCACCCTTTAGAATATTGAACAACTGTGGAAGCTCATCTATTCTCGTTGATCTTATAAATTTCCCCACGCCGGTTATACGTGAATCCCCTTGTGTGCAGGGCGTTACTCCGTCTTTTTCAGCATCCACTATCATGCTGCGGAATTTTATTATCTTAAAAATTCTTTGATCTTTTGTATAACGCTCCTGTGTAAAAAATACCGGTCCGCCGTCTTCAAGCTTTATGGCAAGCGCTGTGATAAGCATTATGGGTGAAGCAATAACCGCAAACACAAAAGAAAGAATGATGTCCATAAGTCTCTTTCCCATATAGCCGCCCATTCTGTCATACCTGTACTCGTATTTCATAAGCGGTGTGTCCAGAAGGCTTTTTACGGCCGCCCCCTGGCACAGTATATCTTCTATGCGCGGCGTAAAGTACAGATTTTTTCTGTTTTCCGTACACATTTTTATAAAATGTCCACGTCTTTCTTCTGATACCTCATACAGTATCACTACCTCATTTTTTTCAAAAAATCCTTCAAGTTCAGCGCTTGATACCCTGTCATACACGATATCCGTTATGTAAAATAGGTGTTTATATTTTGACATAAGCCTTTCCACAAAAAGCTGCGCCTCGCTTTTATCAGTCTTATTCCCATACAGCAGAAGGGTGTTCTTGGGTACGAAATGTTTCATCATGTATCTCTTGGCGGTAATTATGATCACTTCCGTTCCCAATATCTGCAGAAAAGCGGTTCCCGCCCCCGGCAGGATATCCACATACCGGTTATATATCAGGCAGCTTTCCACATACATGATGATGTCGGCTATCCCGAACGATATCACCTGCCCGAACAGTGTATCCTGAACCGCGGTGGACGCTATTCGGAATGCCTTGTATAAATTACAAAATGATAAATATATGATTGTATAGATCAGGGCAGAAACGCTCCCTCCCACCAACCAATATCTGTCAAAAGTGAATCTGTTATAATAAAAGAACCATACTGTGCAGAATAATCCTATATTCCATATAATTAACAATAATTTGGCAGTATTGGTGATTCTCTTATTTTCCATAATGATCCCTACCTTGCTACGCTTTTAAATGTTCCCGTAAAAGATTATTGCTCACACTTTTTCTTCATCTGGCAGCTTTTCTGTCCCATTCCATACCTATCTCATTCATCCGGCTTATCCTTTCCTCGGAAAGCGTCATGTTGGAAGATGCGGGATTCGACATCTTCAGCCTTATCGTGTTTACCCATTTCCCTATATCGATCCCGTCTATGATATAAGTCGATGAAATATTCAAGTTCCCATATTTTTCATAATAGGCCTTAGCCATTTCATATTTTCTGTCCCAGTTGTCTTCATACTTGTTTTTCCAGACTATTCCAATAGTCTCCAGTTTCTTTATCTGTTCTTCGGTAAGCGGAGCGCTTCTGGATTTTAGCCCGTTATATGTTCTTATCTGATCTGATATCCAACGTCCCAGACACAGTCCGTCTTTAGTCACATAATCATATGGGATTTTAAGATCCCCGTATTCACCATAGTATGCTTTGGCCGCATTGTAATTCATATTCCAACGGTATTCCCTGACGTCCCATACCATCCCCAGATGATTTAACTTACCGATTTTTTCATCGCTAAGTCTGTTGTTTTTATAAGCCGCTCTGATATTTCCTATCCATTTCCCCAGCGGAAAACCGCTTTCTGCAACATATCTGGCCGGTACGTCAGCGTTCTTATTTTTTTCAATAAAAATTTCCAGTTCTTCCAAGCCCTGATTAAAATTCTGTACAGCCGTATCATCCCAGACCATACCTATCGCTTCCAGACGCTTTACCTGCTCGCCGTTTAAACGGCCGTACACTTTGCCGGAATATACCCGTCTCTGTGTCTTAAGCCATGAACCGAGTTTCAATCCCCTGTCCGTAACAAATGCAGCAGGCACTCTGAGGTTTCCGGCTTTGCGGTAGTATTCTCCCGCCGCCGCATAATAGATCTCCCATGAGGCGGAAAGGTTTTTGGTAAGCTCTTTAAAAAGCTTCCTGCAGTCCCTAAGTTCATCTATGATCTGGAAACTGCCGCAGAATCCGGATCTCTCACCACCTGTAC
Source organism: uncultured Lachnospiraceae bacterium (assembly GCA_947631625.1). Classification (GTDB taxonomy): domain Bacteria; phylum Bacillota; class Clostridia; order Lachnospirales; family Lachnospiraceae; genus UBA3282. The sequence goes on from CANRMA010000005.1 coordinate 156,053, forward strand.
AGGGTATGAGCGCAAACGCTTCTTCCAGTTCACCCGCAAGCGCATCCACGGCGGAGAGGCTGTCAAAGTTATTGACTATGTCAAATATGACCGGATGCCTATTTGAGCCGTCTTTATCAGCTATTTCATAACTGTCTTTTTCATTTCTTTCATAACTGTCTTTTTCTTCTCTTTCGGAGCCGTCCTTTGCCCCCTGTGCGCTGAGTCCTCGGCCTATCTGCTGCAGGTACAGTATGGGCGATACCGTGGGTCTCAACAGGATAACCCCGTCCAGATCATCCACATGCACACCCTCATTCAACATATCTATACAGAAAAGCAGCCTTAAATGGTCGCTCTCATCTGCTTTAAACTCCTCAAATTCCCTGCCTGTTTCCGGATTGTCATAATACACTGCATATATGCGCGGTTCTTCGTCTATCAGCCTGAACCACTCCCTGCTCTGCGCAAGCATCTCGTCCATATGCTCTTTTCCCGCGCAGAACACCAGATACTTCCCTCTTCTGCCTTCCATATGTCTTGCAAATACCTTATCCAGACCCTCCGCATCCCCAAGGCTCCTTCTGAGCCGTTCAAGCAGCTTCTCATTCTGCCTCCGAAGCTCGGGATTCTGCTCTTTTTCCACTTTTTTACTTAATCGTTTAAGTTCCTCTTTATACGAATACATCGAAATGACATACTTGGGCGCGGGCAGGATATTCTCCGCTATCGCTTCCCCCAGCGTCATCTCTGACGCCACGTTCCCGTCAAAAAGCTCATCAGCCATATCCCTGCGGTTGTCAAGGTATCTTATGTTCGTGGCCGACAGTCCCAAAAGTTTGGCTTCCGGATAAAAGCCAAGAAGTTTCTCCACGCTGTTTCCCCATTCAGGCGCCCCGCACCTGTGGAACTCGTCAAGCACTATATAGTCAGGCCTGATGTCAGAAATCTCATCTCCGCACATCATCAGTTTGGTGTAGGTCATGAATGTTATGTTTTTAAGTATCTCCCGGACGGTGTCTTCAGCCTCTTTTCCTGCGTCCTTCTTAAGAACTTTCCTTAAGTTTTCTGCCTGTGCGCGGAAAATATATCCGTTCGGCGCAAGCCACAATATCTTGCTGTCCGGGTGCTCCTGCGCCAGTTTAAAGGCAATAAAAGACTTGCCCGTACCCGTCGGATGAATGACTGCGGCCCTGCCGGTTTCGTTCATAAGTGTAGTGGCTTTTTCATATGCTTTCCTGTTATGCTCATACAAAACAAGGTCTTTCATACGCTCACCTCCCGCACCCGCACACGACCATATCCGCAAAACGGATATCGGCAGATGCCTGTTGATACAACGTAATGCAAATAATGTTGTATAAGGCTGTTAAAAAAGAATGGTCCGGGCTGAGAAGACCGCGCGAAAACACCGGTTACCCGGGAAGGCCCGCTTGCGCTGCATCTCCGCCGCAGCGGCGCTAAGGCTGCAGAATACGCAGCCTAAGGACCGGCGGCTCCAAAGCGCCTGCCCGGGCAACCGGTGTTCCCGCGCGGCCGGTTCGGTTTTTTTCCGGTTTTTTTGAGAAAAAATTTTCTTGACATGCAGATACCGTATACGGGACATTGGGCAGATGCGGGATCCACGGTCAGAATTTTACATTGAATGAATATGATATGTATAAAGAGGTATTTTTAGGAAAAAATGCGCCCTGAAATACCGCAAATATGTAATCTGTATAAAAATT
>CANRMA010000006.1 GCA_947631625.1 uncultured Lachnospiraceae bacterium
AGGCGCGGGACGGATGCGGATATGCGGACTTAAGGCCCGGACATAAAAAATACAACATAATGCAAATAATGTTGTATCAAAAATTAATCTATCACAAAAATAACCCGATTTCAATACTTTTGAGCTTATAATTTTTTCCAAATAAAATGCCGCAGATCTGAAATTTTTATACAGATTACATATTTGCGGTATTTCAGGGCGCATTTTTTCCTAAAAATACCTCTTTATACATATCATACTCATTCATATGTAAAATTCTGACCGGGCCTTCCCGGATAACCGGTGTTTTCGCACGGTCTTCTCAGCCCGGACCATTCTTTTTAACAGCCTTATACAACATTATTTGCATTACGTTGTATCAACAGGCATCTGCCGATATCCGTTTTGCGGATATGGTCGTGTGCGGGTGCGGGAGGTGAGCGTATGAAAGACCTTGTTTTGTATGAGCATAACAGGAAAGCATATGAAAAAGCCACTACACTTATGAACGAAACCGGCAGGGCCGCAGTCATTCATCCGACGGGTACGGGCAAGTCTTTTATTGCCTTTAAACTGGCGCAGGAGCACCCGGACAGCAAGATATTGTGGCTTGCGCCGAACGGATATATTTTCCGCGCACAGGCGGAAAACTTGAGTAAAGTTCTTAAGAAGGACGCAGGAAAAGAGGCTGAAGACACCGCCCGGGAGATACTTAAAAACATAACATTCATGACCTACACCAAACTGATGATGAGCGGAGATGAGATTTCTGACATCAGGCCTGATTATATAGTGCTTGACGAGTTCCACAGGTGCGGGGCGCCCGAATGGGGAAACAGCGTGGAGAAACTGCTTGGCTTTTATCCGGAGGCCAAACTTCTGGGACTGTCGGCCACGAACATAAGATACCTTGACAACCGAAGGGATATGGCGGATGAGCTTTTTGACGGGAACGTGGCGTCAGAGATGACGCTTGGTGAGGCGATGGCAAAGAATATACTGCCCGCGCCCAAGTATGTCATTTCGATATATTCGTATAAAGAGGAACTTAAACGATTAAGTAAAAAAGTGGAAAAAGAGCAGAAACCCGAACTTAGGAGGCAGAATGAGAAGCTGCTTGAACGGCTCAGAAGGAGCCTTGAGAATGCGGAGGGACTGGATAAGGTATTCGCCAGACATATGGGAGGCAGAAGAGGGAAGTATCTGGTGTTCTGCGCGGGAAAAGAGCATATGGACGAGATGCTTGCGCAGAGCAGGGAGTGGTTCAGGCTGATAGACGAAGAACCGCGCATATATGCAGTGTATTATGACAATCCGGAAACAGGCAGGGAATTTGCTGAGTTTAAAGCAGATGAGAGCGACCATTTAAGGCTGCTTTTCTGTATAGATATGTTGAATGAGGGCGTGCATGTGGATGATCTGGACGGGGTTATCCTGTTGAGACCCACGGTATCGCCAATACTGTACCTGCAGCAGATAGGGCGCGGACTGAGCGCGCAGCGGGCAAAAGATGAAAAGGACGGCTCCGAAAGAGAAGAGAAAGACGGCTCATACAGGCAGCCGGTCATATTTGACATAGTCAATAACTTTGACAGCCTCTCCGCAGTGGATGCGCTTGCTAGTGAACTGGAAGAAGCGTTGGGGTTAATGCCTTGCGCGGAAGGGGAAAGGTCCTCATACAGCGGGAATTTCAGGATAGTAGATGAGCTCAGGGACTGTCGGAAGATATTTAAGAAACTTGCGGGAAACCTATCGGCTTCGTGGGAGATCTATTATGCGGCGGCCGAAGAGTATTACCGTAAAATCGGGAACCTCAGGGTACCCAAAGCGTTTGTGACAGAGCAGGGCTTAAAGCTCGGATCATGGCTCGGAACGCAGAGGCGCGTATATTCGGGCAAAGTATACGGACATTTAGACGATGATCAGATAAGACGTCTGGAAGCCATAGGTATGGTCTGGGATGATGCGTCTGAGCGGAATTTCAATCAGGGCTTGGAAGAACTGGAAAGATATGTAAAGAAGGCTGAAAATGCCAATGTTCCGGCCGGATATGTTACGGAAGGCGGTTTTTTGCTTGGTAAATGGGTTGGGAACATCAGGGCTTCATATAAAAAAAATAAATTAAGTGATGTAAAGATCCATAAGCTGAACCGCCTGGGGATGATATGGGATGTCAGGGAATACCGTTGGAACTTAAATTATAATGCGGCAAAGGCATACTATGACATGCATGGAGATCTCAAAATGCCGCATGACTATGTTACTGAAGACGGATTGTGTCTGGGTCGGTGGGTATCAGATCAGATAAGGACATATAACGGACTAAAATCCGGAAGCACTCCGCTTACCGAAGAACAGATAAAAAGATTGGAGACTATAGGAATAGTCTGGAAGAACAAGTATGAAGAGGGTTGGGACAGAAAATATGAGTTGGCTAAGGCCTATTATGAAAAATACGGGAACCTGGATATCTCATCGACCTGTATCATAGACGGGATAGACATAGGAAAATGGGTAAATACGATAAGACTGAAAATGTCGAATCCCACATCTTCCAATCTGACGCTTTCCAAGGAAAGGATAAATCGGATGAATGAGATAGGTATGGAATGGGATAAAAAAACAGCAAGATAAGCAGTTAAAAGATCTTTACGGGGAAATGAATGGACTGAGCAAGGATGTGATCATATGGGAAATAAAAGGATTACCAACACTGCCAAAGCGATGATAAGTGTATGGAATATCGGGTTGTTCTGTACGGTGTGGTTTGTTTACTATAACAGGTTCACATTTGACAGACATAGGATGGCAGGTGGGATACTTTCGGCTCTGATATATACGGTCATATATCTGTCGCTGTGCAGTTTATATAAGGCTTTCAGGATAGCCTCCACCTCGGTACAGGATACGCTGTTCGGGCAGGTGATATCGTTCGGCATGGCCGACATGATTCTGTATGTGGAAAGCTGCCTGATATATAACCGATATGTGGATATACTGCCGGGAGCGGGAACCGCATTCCTGCAGATACTGGGGACGGAAGTGATAATACTTAACGCGAAGCGGTATATGATGAAGCATTTCGTGCCGAAGAACACCCTGCTGCTGTATGGGAAAGGCGCAGATAAAAAAGAGGCGCAGCTGTTTGCAGAGAGACTGCTGTCCAAGTACAGACATCTGTTTTACATAAATGACATCGAATACGACAGGATATCGGAAGAGGAACTGTTGGAACTTTTTAAGCGGAACGAAGTTGTGATGCTGTATGAAGTGTCGGAAGAGAGGCGCGGGCACTTTATAAAGCTGTGTACGGAAAACCATAAAAACCTGTACTTCACGCCGCGCATAGAAGATATACTGTGCCAGGGGGCGGCCGTAAAAAGCCTTCTGGACACACCGCTTATGAAATACGAGTACAGGTATGACAGAATGGGCGGCTATATGGGAAAGAGACTTATGGACATCATTCTTTCTTTTGTGTTTGCGGTTATTGCTTCACCCATAATGCTTATCACAGCGCTTGCCATAAAGCTTGAAGACGGCGGACCGGTATTTTTTACACAGGAGAGATATACCAAGGACCAGAAAGTTTTTAATATAATCAAGTTCCGCAGCATGGTAGTAGATGCCGAAAAAGACGGAGTCACACCCTGTATGCAGGGAGATCCGCGCATTACGAAAGTCGGGAAAATAATAAGGGCGGCAAGAATAGATGAGCTGCCACAGTTATTTAATGTACTAAAAGGTGACATGAGCTTCGTAGGCCCCAGACCTGAGAGGGTAGAGCATGTCAGACAATATATGAAGGAAATGCCTGAGTTTGCATACCGGATGAGGGTCAAGGGAGGACTTACCGGATATGCGCAGATATATGGGAAATATAACACTACGGCATACGATAAGTTAAGACTGGATCTGATGTACATAGAAAACCAGTCGTTACTGCTTGATCTGAAGATTATGTTGCTTACGTTTAAGACTATCTTTCAGCCGGAGAGCACGGAAGGTTTCAGTGAGGATAAGAGTATGGAGATGAATATGCGGTCAGGTGCGAAAGTAGTACATATGGAGGAACCGTTGATGTTTGGCGGGGATAGGGTGGCGAAATGAGTAAAAGAATAGCAGTTATAGCTCCGGCCTATGCATGGCTGCCGGGAGAAGCGGGAACAAGCAGATTCAGTTATCTGGCTTCCTTCCTTTCAAAAAAAGGATATAAGGTAGACCTGATTGGTTCTACTTTCGGACATTTTGATAAAGCCCTGAGAGATATCGACCGCCTGAGGGCTATGTCCCTTCCGTATAACCTGGTTTTTATCAGCGAACCGGGATATAAGAAAAACGTAGACGTGAGAAGGATATACAGCAATTACTTCCTTGCCCGCAATACGCTCCGTTATTTAAAAAACAATATTAAAAAATATGATCTGGTTTACTGCGTGATACCGCCTAATGTCTTATCCGCAAAGGTGAGCCGCTTCTGCCATGAAAACAACGTGCCCTGCATAATAGATGTTGAAGACCTGTGGCCCGAAGCAATGAAAATGGTATTTAAGCTGCCAATCATAAGCAATATATTATTTTATCCGTACCGGAAAGACGCCCGTACCACATACCGGTATGCCAAAGGCGTAGTCGGCACTTCTGACGAGTATACTATGCGCGCTTTTAAGGAAAGAAATCAAGACATACCTATGGCGACGGTATACGTAGGCTGTGAACTGGAAAATTATGACACAGGTGTCACAAAATATGCGGACAATATAGAAAAACCGAAAGACGAGTTCTGGGTGACATATGCAGGATCGATAGGCGCAAGCTATGATATAAAAACCTTGATAGATGCGGCTGGGATCATATTAAGGCAGGGCAGGGATAATATAAAATTTTATATACTTGGCACAGGCTCCCTCAAAGAAGAAATGGAAACCTACGCCAAAGAGAAAGGCTGCAGCAGCGTAACATTTGAAGGCTATGTTGAATATCAGAAAATGGCAGCATTTTTGTCAAAATCGGATATACTTATCAATTCTTATATAAAAAACGCGCCGCAGAGCATCGTGACCAAAGTCGGGGATTATTTATCGTCTGGCAGGCCGATGATAAATACGCTTGGAAGCGAAGAATTTTGCAGACTGGTAAAAGAGGAAGGCTTCGGACTGAATGTGGAAGCCGAGAACCCGCAGGAACTTGCAGACGCGATAGACAAGCTGTATGGCGACGATGCGCTCAGGGAAGAGATGGGCAGGAATGCCAGAAGTCTGGCTGAACGGAAGTTTGACAGGAAAGAGGCGTATATGGAGGTGGTTAGGATGATTGAGGGGCTGACCGGTGGTGAGGATAATGCCTGAAATCAGCATCATTGTGCCTGTTTATAAAGTAGAAGCTTATCTGGACAGATGCGTAAATTCTATTTTGAATCAGACATTTAAAGACTTTGAACTTATTTTGGTAGATGACGGTTCGCCGGACAGATGCCCGCAGATGTGTGATGAGTGGGCTGAGAAAGATGACAGGATCAAGGTTATACATAAGGAGAATGGAGGATTATCTTCTGCACGAAATGTTGGTTTAAAAATAGCGTCAGGCAATTATATTGGCTTCGTTGATAGTGATGATTGGATTGTGTTAGATATGTATGAAATATTATACAGCCTTATAATTAAATATGATGCTGATATATCATGTGGACAATTGAAAATTGTTAATGATTTTATACCATATATAAAAGAAAAGAACATTATTAAAGTCAATAGTCAGAATGAATATGCTGAGAAATATTTTAAAATTAAATCAAATGATACAGTGCATTATGTGGTCAATAAACTTTATAAAAGTTATGTTGCAAAATCTATGATTTTTCCAGAAGGTCTAATAAATGAAGATGTGGAAGGCTTTTTTAGGGCTCTGATAGCAGCAAAGAAAGTTGTTTCAACATCAAAAGTAGTTTATTTCTATTATAAAAACACTGATAGTATATCTTTTAAATGGTTTAGCCATAAGCAAATGGACCTATTGACTGTATGGAAACATGTTTGTGAGTTGTGCGAAACAGAAAAAAAAGAATGGTTAAATGATGCTAAAATTAATTATTACCGGGCTCATTTTGGGCTTTTGTTGAGATTAGCATTAAATGATGAAAAAGAAGATGATGTTTATATTGAAGAAAGAAAATACCTTATTAAAAAGTTACTGAATTATAGAAGAGTACTTATAGAATCATATTTGCCTCTTAATCGTAAAATTATTTTGCTTTGTATGTGCATTAATTATGATTTAACAAAAAAACTAATAAGATTCTTTTACAGAAAAATAAATAAAGAAGTATATAATTAGGTGATTTATGATAAATAAAACAATATATTATTGTTGGTTTGGGAAAAAAGATTTACCTAAATCAGTGAAATTTTGTATTAAAAGTTGGAAAGAAAAATGTCCAGATTTTAAGATTATTCAAATAAATGAAAATAATTTTAAAATTAGCGAAAAGTGTAAATTTGTTCAGGAAGCGTATATGAAGGAGAAATGGGCATTTGTCAGTGATTATGCACGAGTAGAAACAATATTTTTATATGGTGGAATATATTTGGATACGGATGTTGAACTAATATGTTCTTTGGATAAATTGATTCGTGATTGTAGAGGATATTTTGGTTTTGAAAAAAAAGATATTATAAATTCAGGATTGGGATTTGCCTGTGAAAAAGGGGAACCAATATTAAAAGAAATAATGATGTATTATGAAAAGTTAAAATACGATGAAAGTAATTTGACCAATAATGCATCACCTGCAATAATTACTAAAATATTGGCAGAAAATGGTATAAGGTTGGATAACTCATATCAAATTATTAACGGTATAAAGATTCTTCCTATGGATTATTTATGTCCTGAAAATATGTATACTGGTAAAAAAAAATATACTCAAAATACAGTTTCAGTTCACCATTATTCAGCAAGTTGGATGTCAAATAAAGATCGCAAAAAAATGAAAATTATTATTATGATAAAAAAAATTTTACCATCTGAATTTATAAACTTTTTAAGGAAAGTAATTGGAAGATTAGAAAATATGAATAATTAAATTTTTATATATTTGATCTTAAATTTTGCCTTGATCTAGAGAAAGGATTTTGTATGAAAATAGAAATATATAAAAATAATATCATCATTATGATTGTCTTGATATTAGATTTTCTTACTTATATAAATGCCAATATTTATTTGATATTCAATAAAACAGTTTTACCGTATGTGAATTTAGTTTTTTCAGTATATTGTTTAATAAGTGTCGTAAAAAGACATATGCCTAAAAAATCTATAAGTTATCTTTTTATAGCGACTGTTTATATTGCAGTAAATTCTATTTTCAATAATAATAGTTTAGGCGCTATTAGTGCATTTCTTGCAATTTATTGTTATATCTACTATTTTAGACATTGTAGATTGAGCGAAATAACATATAAAATAATTCTATTTGTTGGATATATATATATATTATACTTTACATTAAACGCAAATAAAATAATTAATACTTTTAATTCAGGTCAAACTATATTAAATCCTAATGTTATTTCTATGGTAATATTATTTTGTTTAGTTTTTATAACTTCGTTTTATAATAAAATATTTCAAAGAAAAATTGGAAAGGTTATTATTTGGCTTTTGTCATTATTAACAGTATATAAATTAAAATGTAGAACAGAACTTATTGTTATAATAATTTATGGAATACTGCATATGTGGATTTCCAAAAAAATTTGGAAACAAAAAAAATTTGTGCTGACTATTGTATTATCTATTATATTAGGAGGTATTGTTTTCCCATATATATATGTACAAATCTCAAAAAACACTGAATTATCTGTGTTAGCTTATAGATTAACAGGGAAATATATGTTTACCGGACGTGAGTTAATTTGGGCGAGACTAATAGATACTTTCTCGGGAAATATAAATAAGATAATGTTTGGAATAGGATCTGAATATGCATATATAATTGGGCAAGGACGATCAATGCATAATAGTTATTGGCAAATTATATTAAATTTTGGTTTATGTGGGCTTTTTATATTTATAGTATTCATTATTTCACAGGTTAAAAATATTGTTACGGAGAATATAAAGGATGCCCAAATTGAGTTATTGATGGGATATGTTTGTGTACTTTTGGTAAGTTATACAGAAGTAATTCTGCAAACACCAAATACAGTAACAATTTGTGCAATGATAATTGGATTAGCATGTAACAATAGTTTAGAAAAAAATGGAGAAATGTAGAATTGAATGATGATATTCTAAAATTTTTGGAAGTAGATATATCAAAAAGAGTACGGGGAATAGCTGCAGTTTTAGTTGTTTTGGGGCATTCTGTACCATATGTTATCAATATATTTATACCAGGAGCCTTTTTTGTAGGATTATTCTTTTTTTATTCTGGTTATGGTGTTATGAAAAAATATTATGGGAGAGTTTTAAATGGATTTATTGAGAAAAGGTTTATAAAGCTATGGATACCATACATATTTGCACAGTTAATTTTTTTAGTGCTTGTGAATGGATTATTTATGCAACAAAATTTGAAATTTAAAGATATTCTCTTGTGCTTGTTTGGATTTAAATTAGCAAATACATCGTTATGGTATATTTTTGAAATAATGCTGTTTTATATAATTTTTTATATAAAATATCACCTTATCCCTAATGTAAATGACTATTTGTTTTGGGGAACTAGCTATGTTGCATTTATTATATTTGTACAAGTATTTAATATGGGTTTATATAGTTGGCAAGCAACTCATTGTTTATATTTGGGACTCTTTGTTGCAAAAATGGAAAATACAAATACATATAAAAGAATTTCTTCAAAAGCAATATTATATGGCTCCTGCCTATTTTATGTGGCATATTTATTTTTTGTTTTTATTTCTTTTCGAATTTATTTTTGTCAGAAGATTAATAAAAGTGTAGGTATTTTACCATATATTAAGACTTTTGTGACGATGTTAACATGTATTCTTTTTATATTTTGGGTGGCGCATATAATTGAAAAAAGGCATGGTTTAATAAAGGGAAAGATAGTTGGGTTTTTATCTGAAATTTCCTTGGAAGTATATTTATATCATTTTATATTTGTGAGAATTTTAGAACCAGATGAACCTAATATTATATGTGCAGGATTGATTGTTGTACTGACTATAATTACGGCAGAAGTAATGCATAATATACATAGAAAAGTATTAAAATGTTGAAGGAATTAGGATGAAATGTCGATCAGTATTTTTAAAGTTAATTTATATATAAAAATGTTTTATCAGTATTATAAATCTTATAATGGTTCGAGAAATGCAATATTTTGGACACCTAAAGAGACAGTATTAAACATAATTAATGAGAAAAAATCTTTTATAAGATTTGGTGACGGTGAGTTTGATATTATTGAAGGTAAATCTATTCATTATCAAGATTATGCAGAGAACTTGGCTTACAAATTAAATCAAATTATTCAAGAATATATCGAAGGTGAGGAAAAAGTAAACTATATTGTAGGAATGCCAGATATCTTTATTAAATCTACTGGAAGATTTATGATAAGGTCGCGTTTGCTGTTGTCTTGTTGGTCTCATACAAGATATTATTTTAATAAGTATTATGATAAAAAAGTACACTATGGAAATACAGGGTTGTTTTCCGTAGGACTTGAAGAATTATATGAACATATTTGGCAAGATGCACACGTTCATAAAATAGTTTTTGTACATAATAATATAAAATATGCTGAGGAATTTGAACAAAAATATCAAATTAAGACAGCATTTGTCGAAATACCGTCTACAAATGCTTTTAAAGATGAAAATAAGATTTTGCATAAAATATTAGAGCTTGTGTTGGATCAAAATGATACAATGGTATTGATATCTGCAGGACCATGCGGAAAAGTATTAGCATATGATTTGTCAAAAAGAGGAATTTGGTCAATTGACACAGGCCATTGTTGGGATGAACCACTAAATGATTACAGGGAGATGACTAAATGACAAATGTAAAAATAACGGTTTTTACTCCTGTTTATAATAGAGGATATTGTATCAGAAATGTTTATGAATCATTGATAAAGCAGAAGTTTCAGAATTTTGAATGGTTAGTTATAAATGATGGTTCTAAAGATGATACAGATAAAGTAATACGAGAATGTATTGCAGAAGAAAAAATAAAGATTAATTATTATGTAAAAGAAAATGGCGGGCAACATAGAGCATTAAATGATGCAATAGAAAGAGCAAATGGGTTGCTGTTGATGATTGTTGATTCAGACGATGATTTAACAGAAAATGCGTTAGAGTTAATTGATTATTATGAAAAAACAATAGCAGACTGTGAAAGGTATGCCGGGGTTGCCGGTTTGCGTGGATATAGAAATGGTCAGATAATTGGCCAATCATGGCCTAGTTGCAATAATGATTTCATAGATCTTAAAAACACAGATCGGTATAAGAAAAATATGCTATTGGGGGATAAGGCAGAAGCATATTATTTGAAGGTTTTAAAAAAATATTATCCAATCCCAGAATTTAAGAATGAAAATGATGTTGAAAAAGGTGTACTATGGAATCGAATTTCAAATGCCGGTTTTACAATTCGGTGGTTTAATAAAATTATTTATAATTGTGAATATTTATCAGATGGAATGTCAAAAAATATTGATAATAATTATTTGAGAAACTTCAAAGGATATACTTTTTATATAAAAGAATTTGTAAAATGTGATATAGGAAAATGGAGAAGGATAAAAACATTAATTGTCTATTGTGAACTTGCGCGAAAAAAGAAATTGAATGCAATTAAATGTGCTAAGTTATTGGAAGAAAATATTTTTTTGATGTTTATTCTGTATATTATAAGTTTCGCGACACCACTACGAAAAAAAATTAGGAGGCAAGAAATGTGAATATTATCTTATTTGCAAATGGTACCAGTGAGAATCACGGATGCGAAGCTATTACGAGATCAACAGTAAAAATGCTTGAAGATAAATATGATAAAATATATTGTTCTACTACACATTTAGAATATGAAAAGCCATTGCCACTCAATTGTGAGTGGGTAGAATATTCGTATTTTCGAAAACCTACATTGATGAATAGGGCAGTCTCTAAAGCGGAGAGAGTATTATTTAAGCATAATAAGTTTGCAGAGAGTAAACCGTGGTTGGAAAATATTTTTAAGGCATATGATGAATGTCAAATAGCAATTTCGGCAGGAGGCGATAATTATTGCAATGGTTCTTATGAATGGCTTTATATGCTACATAGTGAGGCTAAAAAAAGGGGTTTAAAAACGATTCTATGGGGAGCATCGGTAAACGAAGAAAGCATAACAAATAAAGAGATGCAGAAAGATTTATTGAAGTATGATGTTATTTGTGCAAGAGAGACCTTGACTTATGATATTGTAAGTAAATTTCATCCGAATGTTAAACTTTATCCCGACCCGGCCTTTATACTCGATATAGAAAACTTACCTTGGCCTAGTTATGATAATGATGATATACCTAATTTTATTGGATTTAATGCAAGCCCTACCACAATAGCTTGTGAGTCTCAACGCGGAATTCTGCTAGAAAATTATTGCATTGCGATAGAATATATTCTTGAAAATACAGATTATCATATAGCTCTAATCCCTCATGTTATTTATCAAAAAAGGTATGGGGATTACGAAGTGTTAAATAAAATATATGATAAATATAAAAGAACTAATCGTATAATTCTTATTGAAGATAATAACTGTTCTGTACTAAAGGGATATATAAGTAGATGTAAATTATTTATAACGGCACGTACTCATGCTTCTATTGCAGCATATTCAACTTGTGTACCTACTATTGTATTGGGATATTCACAAAAGGCAAGGGGAATTGCAAAAGATCTATTCGGAAGCGAGGAACATTATGTTCTTCCTGTGCAAAAAATTCAAAATAAAACTGCTTTGACGAGAGAAGTTAAATGGCTTATGGATAATGAAACCAACATAAGAAATCACCTGCAAGATATAATGCCTGGGTATATTAAACAGTCTTATATGGAAAAAGAAGTTTTAGAAAGTCTAAATTAATGAAGAGAACAAGAATAGAAAATAGTAAACGGAATATAGTATTTGGTTTGTTGGGAAGAATTGTTCAATTAGTCTTTAAATTCATTATAAGGACTATAATAATATATTATTTGGGTGCAGTTTATTTAGGGCTTGATGGATTATTTTTAAATGTAATAACGATTTTGTCAATAGCTGAGTTAGGAATTGGTAATGCGATTTGTTTTGAGTTATATAAACCATTCTCAGAGAATAATAATGAAAAAATTGCCGCCTATATGCACTGGTATAAAAGAGTTTATGCTGTTCTTGGATTTATAGTATTAATTATGGGGGGTATTTGTGTACCTGTATTGAAGTATATTGTGCAATTTGATAATAGTATTGAAATCAGTTATTATGTTATTTATTTGATGTTTTTATTAAACACTGTATTTTCATATTGGTTTGGGGCATATTATCAAGTACTTTTTACCGCGGACCAAAGAGATTATGTTGTAAATAATACAAAAAACATATTATACGTTGTTATGGCCTTAGCACAGATTATAGTAATTGTGCTTACTAAAAACTATTATTTATACCTTCTTATTATGATAGTTTGTAATATGATTACTAATTTGGCCATCGCAAGTCTGGCAAAAAGAGAATATCCTGTAATAATAAAAGCAGAAAATTATAATATGCTAGATGCTGCAGAAATAACTTCACTTAAGAAAAATGTTTTTGCATTGTCATTGACTAAATTATCTTCTGTGATATATACATCAAGTGACAACATTATAATTTCAGCATTTATTGGAACAATTATGGTAGGATATTATTCTAATTATGCGTATATTGTATCAGCCGTCAGTGGCATAATTGCTATTATTTTTAGCAGTTTATTGGCTAGTATAGGAAATGCAAACGCAACGGAAAGTGCAGATAAAATGCATTTGATATTTAAAAGAATGCTATATATGAATTCAATTATTTATGGGATGTGCTTTGTATTCTTTATGCAACTTTTTCAGGACTTTATTTATTTATGGGCAGGAGAAAGCTTTTTATTGGATGATATAACCGTATTCATGATTGGATTATTGTTTTTGCTTCCAGGATTAAATCATACTTGTACATTGTTTAAAGATGCATGTGGTCTTTTTTGGGAAACGCGATATAGAACAGTTGCTACTGCGTTTGTTAATATTATTTTGTCGATTTTGTTTGTACCTAAATTTGGACTAAGTGGCATTTTTGCCGCAACAATTATGGCATATTTTTTGACTGTTTTTATAGTAGATCCACAGCTGATTCAGAGAAAAATACTTAAAACATCGAGTAAAGAATTTTATATATGGTATTTGAAAGCAGCTATAACGGCAGTTTTAATCAATTTCATTATTAATAGATTGTTACAAAAAATGCAAGTGACTTCATGGATGGTTTTTGGATTAAAAGCACTACTGGTTGGTTTGCTAAGTGGATTTTTGTATTATATGATGACATGCAGGACAAAAGAATTCAGTTTTTATAAGGAAATGGTGAAGAATGGAATCAGAAAAAAAGCAAAGTAAGGTTACTTTGATGACGCCTTGTTATAATGGATCTAAGTATTTAGAACAGTGGAAAAATTGTATAGTGGCGCAAAATTATAGTAATGTAGAGGTTATTTTTATAAATGATGGTTCTACAGATGATTCTGAGCAAGTGGTTTTAAATTATAGAGAAGAAATTGAATATAAGGGGTATCAGTTTGTATATTTGAAAAAAGACAATGGTGGAGCAGCATCTGCCATCAATCATGCATTAAAATATGCTACAGGTGATTATCTAATGCTTTATGATGTGGATGATATTATTATGAGAAATGCTATAAAACTAAAAGCAGAGTTTTTGGATAATCACTTGGATTATGGCATGGTACGAAACAATGGGTATTATGTTAGAAGAAAGAACTTAGGACAGAATTCATACTTATTTGTTACTAAAAATAGTGAAAAGCAAAATGAATATATTTTTGAAGATATAGTATTTGCCAGAACCAATAACTGGACAGGTAGTTATATGATACGGTTTACAAATTTGTGGGAAAGTTTGTGTTGTAAAGAGATTTACATTTCACCATGGGGTCAAAATATGCAATTAATGATGCCGGTATCGTATTTTTTTAAAACAGGCTTCATTGACATCCCGTTAATGCGATATGTTGAGCATGGAAGCAGTGTATCAAGATCACAAAATTTTCAGCGTCAATTAGAATTGTTTGATGGTTACAAAGAAAATAGAGTTGAAATTATTAGACGAATGAGTATACCTGAAGATAAAAAAGAAACATATTATAATCAGCTTGATATTATGTATTTGCATACAAAATTGGAATGTGCATCACAGCATACACAGAAAGATATGATGAATCAATTTTATCAGGAACTTGCTAGTACTCATTCTTTGACTATAAAAGATAGGTTAAATTATTTTTTTGGAAAAACTAAGTGGACTTCGGCAGCATATCAGAGATTTAAATTTGTATGTAAGATGACAATGTGCGTTTATCATAAAATCGGAGGTAAGCTATTGCGACATGACAAATTGTATTAATTCAGAGCTACAAGAAAAAGATTGCTGCGGTTGTGAAGCTTGTGTTAACAGATGTCCAAGGCAGTGTATCAAGATGGAAAAAAACTCAAATGGGTTTTATTACCCTACAGTAGACGAAAATTTATGTATTAGTTGTGGACTGTGCGTCAATGCATGTCCTATACTGACTATGCCGAAGAAAAATAAAATAATTAAGCTTTTTGGTGGATATTGTAGGAGTAATAGTATTGTCGAAAAAAGTTCTTCCGGTGGAGCATTCTACTGTATTGCTTCCAATATAATTAATATGGGTGGAAAAGTTTGTGGAGTAGTTATTGGACAAAACTATCATGTACATCATATTATAATTAATTCTATTAATGAACTGCCAGAACTGTTTGGTTCAAAGTACGTTCAGAGTGAAATTGGGACGGTTTATCAGATAATTAAAGACCAACTTGTAAAGAATATACCTGTTTTATTTACAGGATGCCCATGTCAGGTAGCAGGTTTAAAAAGTTTTTTAGGGATAAGTTATGAAAATTTATATACTGTAGAGTTTATTTGTCATGGAGTACCATCGCCAGGAGTGTGGGAAGATTATATACATGATAAAGAGAGAAAGTTAAATAGTGAGATAGTAAATTTGAATTTTCGTTCAAAGTCTAGGTATGGATGGCGTAATTTTGAATTTTATTTTGAGGATAAGAACAGTAATCAATATTACTTTAATATAAGGGAAGATTTATTTTTAAATGGTTTCTTAGAAAATTTATATCTTAGACCTTGTTGCTATGAATGTCGTTTTAAAGGAATGGAATCATCTGCAGATATCTCAATAGCAGATTTCTGGGGAAGTGAAAAGTTTGCATCTGATTTTGCAATTGATCAGGAATTAGGTCTTTCTCTTGTGACAATTTTTACTGAAGCTGGCCTTCGTCTATTTCACAAATGTAAACAAGATTTTATCTAAGTAGAAGTAAAAGATGAAAATGCATATTCCTCTAATCTTGCTTCAATAAAATCTTCTGCACGTAATAGAAATACAAGTAGGTTTTATATATATAGAAGGAAATATGGGACAGAGAAAGCATTGATAAAATATGCTGCTTATACAAGAAGAAAAAAGCTATTAAATAAATTAAAATGGAAATGGCAGTCCATAATTAGTAAATGAAATTAGAAATGGCATAATCATTTTTTATAAATACTTGAGCAAATTTGTTAATGAAAGCTAGATGTTTAAGAGTTATATCAGCTTAAGGCATATATATAAGCAGGTATGATTAAAGTGTAGAAATATATGCTAATTTTCTTCATCTAGCGTGTTGCTTGATTCAAATGCAATATTGTTCTGTATAAGAAGTTGTTTCAATTGATTGACTTGTTTGGTCAAAAGATTATTGGAGGAAGTTAATTGCTCGTTGGATGAAGCGAGTTTTTCAATATCTGCCTCCAATTCATCAATCTGCGGCAGATAATACTCGGCGTCCTGACGCCTGATCTCCTCCGAGCTTGTACCAAATAAATTTAAAACGCCTTCACAAATCATAAGTGATTCTCCTTTCCTGCTTTTATTTGCTCCTGTCACCTGGTTGATGTATTTTATGTAATCTTCTTCCTTCTGATGTTCGTTAAAATCTTTGCTAAGCCTATTTATCAGTATTTCGTCCGTCAGTTCATCGGTCAGGCAGCGAAGATACAGATAGTCTTCAGGCGGCAGTTCTTTTGTTACTATAAGCTGTGTATATATGAAACCGTTTTTAACAATGTATATTCCGTCTGAAAGCTTTTCTACAGGAGTGTCGGCTTCTTTTATCAGATGATTTATCAGTTTCTTGGGATAGTGGTAACTCAGCAGTGTAACCGTGGCATCTATGGTCGAATACTGCTTTTTGTCTTTTCTGCCGGCCTGTTCTATATAAAGCAGGGCATAGGCGGTTGATTTAATATATGCGTTAATGCCTGCGGCAGAACCGATGCCTTTTACTTCAAATTGTATTAACGTATAATGCTAATTTTCTTCATCTAATGCACCATCCAGTTCAAATGCAATATTATTCTGTATAAGAAGTTGTTTCAATTGATTGACTTGTTTAGTCAAAAGATTATTGGAGGAAATTAATTGTTTGTTGGATGATGTTAATTTCTTATTGGATGAGTTTAGTTGTTTATTGGACAAAGCCAGTTTTTTGTTATCTGCCTTCAATTCATCAATCTGCGGCAGATAATACTCAGCTTCTTTGCGCCTGATCTCCTCCGAGCTTGTACCAAATAAATTTAAAACGCCTTCACAAATCATAAGTGAGTCTCCTTTCCTGCTTTTATTTACTCCTGTCACCTGGTTGATGTATTTTATGTAATCTTCTTCCCTCTGATGTTCGTTAAAATCTTTACTAAGCCTATTTATCAGTATTTCGTCCGTCAGATCATCGGTCAGGCAGCGAAGATACAGATAGTCTTCAGGCGGCAGTTCTTTGGTTACTATAAGCTGTGTATATATGAAACCGTTTTTAACAATGTATATTCCGTCTGAAAGTTTTTCTATGGGAGTGTCGGCATCTTTTATCAGATGATTTATCAGTTTCTTGGGATAGTGATAACTCAGCAGTGTAACAGTGGCATCCATGGTCGAATACTGCTTTTTGTCTTTTCTGCCGGCCTGTTCTATATAAAGCAGGGCATAGGCGGTTGCTTTAATATATGCGTTAATGCCTGCGGCAGAACCGATGCCTTTTACTTCAAATATATTGAACTTCTTAAAATTCTTCGCAATAGTTTTTAAAATAGGCCGTTCTGTAAGTTTTTTGATTATGACCAGATCGAGACGGTAGTAGTTTTTCCCTATTACATACTCTGTCTGGAAATTCAACAGATCGGCGTAATCGCGCAGGTCGATCTTCAGAGCGCAGACGGCCGCTTCATGCCAGTTGGTTTTGTGCTTTTTAATTTTAGTTTTAGCTTCGGTATTTATATTGGCTTTTGTATTTATTTTCGACTTATCATTTATTTTGGCTTTGGTGTTTTTTATGGCTTTGATATTTTTTGAAGCCATAGAGTTTACCTTAGTTGTTTCGGCATTATTCGGAGAACCCGAAGATGCGGTGCTTGATCTTTTCATAGATGTGTGCCTTTCTTATTCACAGATGATCAATAGATTAATAGAAGTGATTAAAATATTTATGTTGTTGATCGTATTAAGCAGTCGCATAGCCGCAGTGAGCCACTCTGCAAATGCATATCGAATGCATATAAAAATAAATCTCAAATATATACATAAATAAATATTAATTCATATGATAGGAAAATACAAATGTTTTCATATACCGTATATGTAGAAAAAAATATGCGAAATAACGTTAATTTTAAATATCTAAACAATATATAGAAAAATAATGAAGTAATATTCAGATTCCATACCATATGTTGTATTGTGCAATATTTTTATCATCTGAAAAGCATAAGCGTTTATAAGGAATGAAATTTACAGATATGGAAACAGTGTTGTAAACTGTTTGATACTTCGATATAATAATTTGTTTATCATAAAGATACCATATTAAGCTGTCTCAAACAGAAATATCTCTGGAAAACTCCTTGCTTACAACATAATATGGCAGGGAGGAAGCGGAGGCTAAGCATTAGAAATACAGTATATGAAAAACACTACGATTAGTAATCCATATATAACAGTCCAAGACAAACGCATACTTGATTTTAACAGGATAGTGGAAGAGGTCAGGCAGTCGGAAGAATGGGAGGACGTCAGTATGAATATTTATGAGATGGGAATAGAGCGCGGTAAGACCGAGGGAATTGAAGAAGGCATAGCAGCAGGCATAAAAAGGCATTAAGAAGGGAGAAAGGTCCGGGCGAGAGAAGGGCAGCGCCGAAACTCTTATCAGAGATGTAAATGCCTTAATGGAAAATCTTGATCTGGATTTGCGAAAGGCTTGCGCAAGCCTTAGTATAAGCGTTGAAAGATATCAAAATGCAAAGAAGAAACTGAATTAATAATATACCATGATAAACGCATATGTATATAGAAGTTGAGACGTATAGATAATCTGTGCAGACGTATAGATAATCTATGCGTCTTAATTTTTTTGCAAAAGAGGTAAACGAGGCTGAACATCCATAATGAAGCCGACTTACATCAGTCTGTGAAACGAGGACAATATAAAAACTTCAAAAACTTCAAAAATTTTAAAAAATCATTCTTTTCACTTGCAATATGTGATATTTTATTATAAAATGATAGACAAAGTGGTGGAAAGTGGTAATAAGTGGTTAAAAGTGGTGAATTTTAAGCCCTTGCACTGAGCACTGACCGTGGCAGACACTTTTGGGCAGGTGATTGGTATATGTTTATGGGAGAATACAATCACACAGTTGATACTAAGGGCAGGCTCATTATCCCGTCTAAGTTCCGCGAAGCCTTGGGCGATACGTTCGTGATAACTAAGGGGTTGGATGGCTGTCTGTTTGTCTATGACAATGAGGAGTGGGCTGTATTTGAAGAGAAACTGCGATCGCTGCCGCTTACAAATAAGGATGCCAGAAAATTCACGCGTTTTTTCCTGGCGGGAGCTGCAGAAGCAGAAGTGGATAAGCAGGGAAGAATCCTGATACCTAATGTACTTAGAGAATTTGCAGACTTAAGCAAGGATGTCGTTCTTATCGGAGTGGCGAGCAGAATAGAGATCTGGAGCAAAGAGCGCTTTGAAGAGATGGAAACATATGATGATATGGACGATATAGCCGAGCATATGGCGCAGTTGGGACTGGGTATCTGAGTTTGGGATATCCGGGCTGCGGGAAAGACATAGGAAGCAGGATGGAATTTAAGCATACATCGGTTCTTTTGGAAGAGACAATAGAAAATCTCAGGATAAAACCTGATGGGATTTACGTGGACGGAACGCTTGGAGGCGGCGGGCATTCATACCGTATCGCCTCTGAGCTTGGAGAGAGCGGCAGGCTTATCGGAATAGATCAGGACGGAGAGGCCATTGAGGCTGCCGGCAAAAGGCTTTTGCCGTTTGGGGAAAAGGTTACGCTCATACGTGACAATTACTGCAACATGAGAAGCGTTCTTAATAAGCTTGGGATAGATAAGGCTGATGGGATAGTGTTGGATCTCGGAGTGTCTTCTTATCAGCTTGACAATGCCGAAAGAGGGTTCTCATATAAATATGATGCGCCTTTGGACATGCGTATGGATAAAAGGCAGTCGTTTAGCGCGAGCGATATTGTAAATGGCTATTCCGAGATGGAGCTTTATCGTGTCATCAGGGATTATGGGGAGGAAAGATTTGCCAAAAACATTGCAAAGCATATTGCTTTGGCAAGAAAGGACAAGCCCATAGAGACTACGGGAGAACTCAATGAGATAATCAAAGCGGCCATTCCCGCCAAAATGAGAGCTGTTGGCGGACATCCGTCCAAAAGGACTTTTCAGGCGATAAGGATAGAGTGTAACAGGGAATTGGAAGTGCTTAAGTCATCGTTGGACGAGTTTATTGAAATGCTTGCTCCGAGGGGCAGACTTTGTATCATTACATTTCATTCGTTAGAGGACAGGATAGTCAAAGCTGCGTTTAAGAAAAATGAAAATCCCTGTACGTGTCCGCCGGATTTCCCGGTGTGCGTATGCGGACAGGTTTCCAAAGGGAAGGTAATAACAGGCAAACCTATTCTGCCCTCGGAAGAAGAAATGAAGCAGAACAAACGTTCGAAAAGCGCCAAGCTGAGAGTGTTTGAAAAAAGCAGACTTTAATAGGATAATTTGTATAAACTTTAATAGGGTAATTTGTATAAATATATTGATTTATGAGTATGAAAGGATTATTTTAGAAATGGCGGCAGTTCGTGAAAGAAGTTACATACAGGGTAATACGGTCAGAAAACTCGACGTTGCAAGGGAGCTTGAAAAAAAGCCCCGTAAACGTTTAAGCAACGCGGCCAGAAAAAACAGGGAGAAAGCCGGAAATATGAGCGCAGGCTATGTTTTGTTTTTGAGTCTCGCTTTAGTTGCCGTTGGATGGATATTATTCAATTATATAAAGCTTCAGGCTGATATTACCAATGACATAAATCAGATCTCATCTTTGGAGAGGGAATTAAACGACCTTAAGCTTTCAAATGATGAAGAATATAACAGAATAACAAGCAGCGTCGATCTTGAGGAGGTAAGGAGAATAGCCATTCAGGAGCTTGGCATGACATATGCCGGTGAAGGGCAGATAATTACTTTTAAAAGTGAGAACAGTGATTATGTGAAACAGATGGCCTCTATTCCGTAAGCTTTGCCGTGATCTTATACGGGCGTATCTGTGCCTTGGCGCAGAGCTTGCGGGTTTAGTCGGTATGGAGGGGTTGTATGGCAGGAAGAAATACGTCGTATGGACGTATAAGCAGATTTACGATCAGGATGCAGAAAAAGCTTTTAGTGCTTTTTGTGCTTATATTGTTGGCCTTTGCAGGTCTTAGCGTACGTTTGTTCCTGATAAACAGAGATAATGGAGAGAAGTATAAAAAACAGGTATTGTCGCAGCAGGAGTATGATTCTGTGACGATACCTTTTAAACGTGGGGAGATAGTTGATGCTAACGGCACGCTGCTTGCAGTAAGCAATAAGGTGTACAATGTAATTCTGGATACCAAGGTCCTTATGGATAAAAAAGATAATCTGGAGCCGACACTGGCGGCTCTTAAGAGCGCTTTCGGCATAGATACGGCGCCGGTCAGGGATTATATATCATCTCACCCGGAGTCGTCCTATTATGTGCTTGATAAGCGCGTTGAATATGAAAAAGTGGAGAAATTTAAGGAACTGCAGAAGGACGAAAAAAACGGTTCCAAGATCAAAGGGATATGGTTTGAGGATGAATATAAAAGGGAGTATCCCAACGGTTCCCTTGCCTGCGACGTCATCGGTTTTACAAGAAGCGACAATGCGGGCATGTATGGGCTTGAGGAATATTATAATGATATTTTAAGCGGCACGAACGGCCGTGAATACGGATATCTTAACAATGATTCCAACGTGCAGAGAACTACGGTGGCGGCCAAAGACGGATATAACATCCAGACTACGATAGACGCCAATATTCAGAGCATAGTCGAAAAGAAGCTTAAGGATTACAACGAGAAATATAAGGATAATTACAGGGAAGGCAACGGCGCCGAAAATGTAGGCTGTATAATAATGGAGATAAATACCGGCAATATACTTGCAATGGCAAATTATCCGGTATATGATTTGAATGATATACGAAATACCGATAATCTTATAGGAATGCCTGAACTTGATGAGAAGAGTAAAAAGACCGGAGAATATCTTACACAGGAAAAAATAGACGCAATGGATAACGAAGCCATATACAGACAGTTTGACGCGCTGTGGAAGAATTTCTGCATATCGGATGCTTATGAGCCGGGGTCTGTCGCCAAGCCCTTTACGGTCGCGGCGGCTTTGGAGTGCGGCGCGATCACTGGTAATGAAACTTATGTCTGCAATGGGAGCCTTGAGGTAGGCGGATGGCCTATCCACTGCCATAACACATACGGGGACGGTGAACTTACCATAGCCGAGGGAATAGAGCGGTCCTGCAACGTTGTGCTTATGAATGTTGCTTTCCAGCTTGGCAAAGACAGATTCGTGGATTATCAGCATGAGTTTGGTTTCGGTCTAAAAACTAATATAGATCTGGCAGGAGAAGCCAGAACAGCGGCCCTTGTATACAATAAAGACAATATAGGCCAGGCCGAACTTGCAACAGGTTCATTCGGCCAGAGTTTTAACGCTACCATGATACAGATGATAACGGGATATTGTTCATTAATAAACGGCGGAAAGTTTTATGAGCCTCATGTGGTCAGCAAGATTACGACAGCCGACGGAGCGACGGTTGAAAATATTGAACCGAGGGTGCTGAAGCAGACGGTTTCGCCCTCTACAAGCGAGAAGATACTGGAGTATTGCAATCAGGTAGTTACCGGGGAAAAAGGAACCGGTAAGACCGCAAGACCCGCAGGTTACATGATAGGCGGTAAGACGGGAACGGCGGAAACGCTGCCGCGTAATAATAATGAGTATGTGGTTTCGTTTATGGGTTATGCGCCGGCGGACGATCCGCAGATAGCGATCTACGTCGTGGTGGACAGGCCCAATGTGCAGTATCAGGATGACGCCAAGTTCGCAACGGGAATAGTCAGATCCGTCTTGACGGAGGTCCTGCCTTATCTTAATATTTTTATGACTGAAGAATTAAGCGACGACGAAAGAGCGGAACTTGAGGCTTTGGAGCTGTCGATAAGGCAGCCTGTCGCAGATGATGAAACGCATACGGAAGAAGGCGTTGAAGGCGGAGACGGAGAAACTGTGCAGGATGGCGGCGCCGGAAATGATAATGCCGACAGCGCGGGCGGAACCGATGAAGACGGCGGAAATGGGGAAACCGGTTCTGAGGACAAAGAAGCGGGCGATACCGCGGATGGTGACGAAACGGAAGACGGCGGGAACTCAGAAATATGGAAAACCTTTCCGATAGATCCGGAAACCGGTTATGCCAAAGATCCTGCTACCGGCGCGTTGGTAGATCCTGAGACCGGGGCTGTCATAAATTCAACGATCATGCCGATCGGGGAAGATGGAGAAGGAGCGGGCGGAGTAGGAGAGCCGCCGAAAGATACGGGAGCGGAGGATAACAATCCTACTTAAGTAAGAATTAAGTTCGTATGAATAACCTCATAAAAACGGTAATAAATTATATTAATACCTTTTTATGAGGTTATATTGCGAAATGAAAGAAGCGGAACATACCCATAAGACATATCACAGAAACAAGACCGTGGCGGTAATGTTTATCTGCCTTTTGCTTTTTATGGGACTGATAGCAAGGCTTGTGTATCTGATGGTTTTTCAGTCCGAATATTATACGCAGAAGGCTAAGGAACTGCATGAAAGGGAACGTACCATAAAGGCGGCAAGGGGAAGGATAATTGACGCTAACGGAGAAGTTATAGCCGATAATAAGACGGTCTGCACTATTTCCGTAATACATAATCAGATTGAAGATGCAGATCGTGTGACGGAAGTGCTATCCAAAGAACTCGGTTTATCGGAAGAATATGTACGAAAGCGCGTAGATAAATATTCGTCCATAGAGAAGATAAAAAGCAATGTGGATAAGTCTGTGGGTGATATCATACGTGCTTATGAACTTGCCGGAGTCAAGGTGGATGAGGATTATAAACGTTATTATCCATATGAGTCTCTGGCGTCCAAAGTGCTTGGCTTTACCGGAGGGGACAATCAGGGCATAATCGGCCTGGAGGTAAAGTATGAAGAATATCTGCAGGGAAGGGCGGGAACAATACTTACCGTGACCGATGCCAAGGGAGTGGAAGTGGCAAAAGCCGGTGAGGAGCGGATCGAACCCGTAAACGGGGATGATCTATATATAAGCATGGATATGAATATCCAGAGCTACGCCACCCAGCTTGCCTTACAGACCATGGAAACCAAACAGGCCGACAGCGTTTCCTTTATTGTAATGAATCCGCGAAACGGCGAACTT
Organism: uncultured Lachnospiraceae bacterium; assembly: GCA_947631625.1. Classification (GTDB taxonomy): domain Bacteria; phylum Bacillota; class Clostridia; order Lachnospirales; family Lachnospiraceae; genus UBA3282. The sequence goes on from CANRMA010000006.1 coordinate 24,216, forward strand.
ATGGCGATGGTGAATGTGCCTGAATTTGACCTGAACAATCCTTATACGCTGCCGGATGGCGTTAATGCCGAAGGCTTGAGCGAGGAAAAGAAGCAGGAACTTTTGAACGGGATGTGGCGTAACGGCTGCATAAACGATACATATGAGCCGGGTTCCACGTTTAAGATAGTGACCGCCACTGCCGCGCTTGAAGAGGGAGTTGTTACGGTCAATGATAATTTTAACTGTCCCGGCTATGTAATGGTGGGCGACAGGAGGATCAGGTGTCATAAAATTGCGGGGCATGGAGCCGAGAATTTTGTTGAGGCTACCATGAATTCATGCAACCCGGTTTTTGTGACGATAGGATTAAGGCTCGGAGTTGACAACTATTATAAATATTTTAAGAAGTTCGGCCTGCTTGATAAAACAGGCATAGACCTTCCCGGGGAAGCGGGGACGATCATGCATAAAAAAGAAAACATAGGGCAGGTGGAGCTTGCGACGATCTCTTTCGGACAGTCGTTTCAGATTACTCCGATACAGCTTGCGGTTACCGCGGCGTCTGTCGTAAACGGAGGAAACCGCGTCACGCCGCATTTTGGAGTAAGGGTGGTTTCGTCTGATTCGGGTGAGAGCAGATCTTTTACATATAAAGTCAGGAAAAATGTGGTGTCTAAAGAGACTTCCGAAACCATGCGTTATATTTTGGAGCAGGTTGTGGAAAACGGCGGCGGGAAAAAAGCATACATAGAGGGCAGACGTATAGGCGGCAAGACCGCGACAAGCCAGACGCTTCCCAGAGGAAGCGGAAAGTATATAGCTTCTTTTCTGGGTTTTTATCCTGCGGACGATCCCGAGGTGTTGGCGCTTTGCATAATAAATAATCCGCAGGGCGTATATTACGGGGGTCAGATAGCTGCTCCGGTCGTAAAAGAGCTTTTTGAAAATATTCTTCCTTATTTGGAGAATATGGATTATAATAAATGAGTATATTTAAGACAAGACTGATACCGGAAGCGGAATAAACGATCATATGTTGAGAGGAGTGAGGGGTAAGTGAACGCAACTATTCTTATGTCAGTCATTATATCATTTGCCATAAGCGTGGTGTTGGGACCTGTGGTAATTCCTTTTCTGCGCAGGCTTAAAATAGGTCAGACAGTCAGGGATGAGGGACCTAAAGAGCATTTGAAAAAGAACGGTACGCCGACAATGGGCGGCATACTTATATTGATCAGCGTTGTGGTCACTTCGATCATTTTTGTAAAAGATTATCCCTCCATAATTCCGATACTTTTTGTTACGTTGGGTTTTGGCCTGATAGGCTTTCTGGATGATTATATCAAAGTTGTGCTCAGGCGGTCAATGGGACTTAGGGCATGGCAGAAAATGCTCCTGCAGATCATTGTGACCGGTGTGTTTGCGTATTATATCACACATTTTACCGGTGTGTCGCTTGCGATGCGGGTCCCGTTTATGAAAGGAACATATCTGGACTTTGGAGTATTTAACATACCCATACTGTTTTTTATAGTGATAGGCACGGTTAATGGGGCGAACTTTACCGACGGGCTTGACGGACTTGCAAGCTCTGTTACCGTACTGATAGCGACGTTTTTTACAGTAGTGGCGATCGGGCTGCATAGCGGCATAGAACCGATCACCTGCGCGGTTGTCGGCGCATTGTTGGGATTTTTACTGTTTAACGTACATCCCGCGAGCGTGTTTATGGGGGATACGGGTTCGCTTGCGCTTGGAGGTTTTGTAGCCGCCACGGCGTATATGATGCAGATGCCTGTCTATCTGGCGATAGTGTGTTTTATATATGTGATAGAGGTGCTGTCCGTTATTATTCAGGTATCTTATTTTAAGATATCGGGCGGAAAACGTATATTTAAGATGGCGCCCATACATCACCATTTTGAACTCTGCGGCTGGTCTGAGACCAGAGTGGTCGCGCTTTTTTCCATACTGACCGCAATACTGTGTCTTGTGGCGCTTATGGGAATTTAGTGTAAAAAATAATAAGATTTATATGAAAGGCATGACAGAGATGGATCTTACGGGTAAAAAAGTATTGGCAGTAGGCGCGGGAATAAGCGGAATAGGCGCTGTGCGGGCGCTCTGCGCGGCAGGAGCCGAGCCTGTCCTTTTTGACGAAAGCGACAAGGTGAATAAAGAAGATGTGGTAAAAAAGATAGAAGAGAGACTGAGGGAAGCAGAGCCGACAAAGAAAAAGACGGCAGAGAAAGAATTGACAGAGAAAGAAGCGGCGGAGGAAGAAACTGCAAATAAGGGCGCGGCAGACGAAAAAACGAGGGGCATGCGTAAAGTCCCGGTGTATACGGTAACGCTGCCTTCCGAGGTAAAAGCGGATATTGATTTGGTGGTCTTAAGTCCCGGTGTGCCCGTTGATACTGAATTTGTGTCTGAATTTAGAGACAGAGGCATAAAAATATGGGGAGAGATCGAGCTTGCTTATGAGCTTGGAAAAGGCAAAGTCGCAGCGATCACGGGAACCAACGGTAAGACTACGACAACTTCTCTGGTAGGCGAGATAATGAAGGCCTGGTATAAGAGCGTATATGTGGTCGGGAATATAGGCAACCCATATACCGAAGCTGCGCCTGAGTCAACTGACGATACTGTTACGGTAGCAGAGATAAGCAGTTTCCAGTTAGAGACAATAGAAGCCTTTCACCCAAAGGTATCGGCTATTTTGAATATAACGCCCGACCATTTGAACAGGCATCATACTATGGAGAATTACGTCGCGGTAAAAGAGCGCATTGCCATGAACCAGACTAAAGAAGATATCTGTGTATTGAATTATGAAAATGAATATACAAGAAAGTTCGGCGGGGACTGCCCGGCAAGGGTCGTGTATTTTTCATCGAAGAGAAAACTTGATGATGGGTTGTATCTGGACGGGGAAGATATTTACAGGGCTGAGGGCGGAGTTGCCGAAAAGCTGATGAATATCCATGACATGAATCTGGTGGGTATCTGTAATGTGGAAAATGTAATGGCTGCGATCGCCATAGCTTCGGGCATGGACGTCCCCATGAATATTATTCTTGAGACCGTAAAGAATTTTAAAGCGGTGGAGCACAGGATAGAGTTCGTGGCGACAAAGCGGGGAGTGGATTATTACAATGATTCCAAGGGAACCAATCCCGATGCAGCCATTCAGGGGATCAGGGCAATGACTAAGCCTACGATACTGATAGGCGGAGGTTATGATAAAGGAAGCGAGTATGACGAGTGGATACAGGCTTTCGACGGCAAGGTAAAATGCCTGTGCCTTATAGGACAGACTAAGGAAAAGATTGCAAAATGTGCAGAAAAATACGGTATTTCGAATATAATACTGGCGCAGACTTTTGAAGAGGCTTTCAATATCTGTGTAGACAATGCCAAAGAAGGGGATGCGGTACTGCTTTCTCCCGCCTGCGCAAGTTGGGGAATGTTTAAAAACTATGAAGAAAGAGGCCGCATCTTTAAAGAGTATGTAAATGATTTGAAGGAGTAATCAGCGTGTCAGCAAGAAGATCGTCAGGAAGACAATCAAATAGTGAGAATTATATGGATTACAGCCTGTTGTTCATAGTTATCTTTCTTCTGGGTTTCGGGTTGGTAATGGTGTATTCCACAAGCTCCTATGAGGCAAATCTCAATTTTGACGGGGATTCCGCCTGGTATCTTAGGAAGCAGCTTACCGCGACCATACTTGGCATCATAGCCATGTTTGTTGTGGCGAATATCCCTTACCATTTCTGGGAGCGGTTTGCGGCGCTTGGGTACATAGTTTCGGTAATACTTATATTGCTTATAATTCCGTTCGGTCATGAAGCAAACGGCGCCAAAAGATGGCTTTATATAGGCGGTATATCGTTACAGCCGGCGGAGGCCGCCAAACTTGGGATGATACTTTTTCTGGCGAGCATGATATGTTCGATGGGAAAAAGCATAAGGACGCGGAAAGGATTTTATACCGTATTGGCCGTGCCGGTGCCCATAGCGCTCATGCTCTGGAAGATAACCTCGAACATGAGTTCTGCCATTATAGTCATGGGTATCGCGGTGTTGATGCTTTTTGTATCGTGTCCGGATTATAAAAGGTTTATTATATGGGGACTTGTGGTGATCGCGGGAGCGGCTCTTTTAGTATTTGCCATAGTACAGATGTCTCAGAGCGACGCCGAGAATATGGGTTTCAGATTTGCGCGTATCCTTGCATGGCTGGACCCGGAGGCCTATGCCAGCGGTAAGGGTTTCCAGACCCTGCAGGGGCTTTATGCGATAGGTTCGGGCGGTATCCTTGGAAAAGGACTGGGAGCAAGTATGCAGAAGCTTGGGTTCATACCTGAGGCGCAGAATGATATGATCTTTTCGATAATATGCGAAGAACTGGGGCTGTTTGGCGCAATAGCGGTAATACTTATGTTCATTATGCTGATCTGGAGATTTATGATAGTTGCCAACAATGCGCCGGATCTGTTTGGCGCGCTGCTTGTAGTGGGAGTGCTTGGTCATATTGCGATTCAGGTGATACTTAATATAGCGGTTGTGACCAATACCATACCCAATACCGGAATATCCCTTCCTTTTATAAGTTACGGAGGCACGTCCGTCGTATTTCTGCTTACGGAGATAGGTCTGGTGCTCAGCGTGGCTAAGGGGATACGGCTAAAAGATTTATAGTACAAGATGATTTTTACGGTTTTTTCCATATAGATAAAGTAGGTCATATATTATCTGCTTTGGGGTTTTCATATGGATGCTATTCAGATATATGGTGGAAACTGTCTAAAAGGCGAGGTTAAGATACAAGGCTCTAAGAACATGGCGCTGCCTGTCCTTGCGGCGACGCTTTTGATAAACGGTACCTGTGAAATAGAAAACTGTCCTGTGATCAGCGATGTGCATCATATGTTAAGGCTTCTTAAAAGTTTATGCTGTGATATAGAACGGAAGAACCATACATTGATAATAAATTCACAATCTTTTTCCTGTAATGACATGCCTTCGGATTCGGTGGGCGTGATGCGCTCGTCCCTTACGCTTCTCGGCGCGCTGCTTTCAAGAGCGGGAAGCGTTTACATGCAGTATCCGGGCGGCTGCGTTATTGGACAAAGACCGATAGATCTGCATCTTGATGCGCTCCGCAGAATGGGAGTTGACATAGAAGAGAAAGAAGACGGCTTTGTTGCGCAGACGAAGGGCCTGACCGGAGCCATACACAACCTTCCGTTTGTGAGTGTGGGAGCTACGGAAAATATAATACTGGCGGCTGTGCTCGCCAAAGGGAATACGATTATTGAAAATGCGGCGAAAGAGCCTGAAATCGGCGCGCTGTGCGAGTTTTTAAACAAGGCGGGAGCCGATATCACGGGAGCAGGCAGCAGAAGAATAGTGATACATGGCGTGGAAAAGCTGCATGAAGTTTCATACAGGGTGCCGGCAGACCGTATAGTTGCCGGAACTTATCTGGCAGGCTGTCTTTGCAGCGGCGGAGAGGTGTTCCTTAAAGAAGCGCCGTGCGGACAGATGGACGCGGTAATTGATGCGGCGTCCAATATGGGGGCGGATATAAAGCGGTATAAGGAAGGGCTGCGTGTAAAATGTGATAAAAGGCGAAAGGCTCTTCCCAGACTGTGTACCGAAAGCTATCCCGCGTTCCCGACAGATCTTCAATCCGCCTTTCTGGCGGCTCTTACGCTTGCGGACGGCAGAAGCGTCATAAAAGAGGAAATATTCGAAAACCGCTTCCGTATCGTGCCGGAGCTTCAGAAAATGGGCGCATGCATAAGCTGCGACGGACATACGGCAATTGTGGACGGAGTCGATAAGTTAAACGCGGCCACGCTCTATGCCAATGAATTGCGGGGCGGCGCGGCATTGATACTGGCAGGCTGCGCGGCAGACGGAGAAACGATAGTCTGTAACCGTCATTTCGTAGAAAGAGGCTACGAAGATATATGCGCCGATCTGAGAGCATTGGGCGTAAGATGTAAAAAGCTGGATTAAAGCATACAAAAAGGACTGGCATATGGACAGAAAGGATGAAGTTAAAAAAATCAGATTGAAGAATCCTAATCTGCGGCTTATGAAAAATGATGCGGCAAAGGATAAGCAGAAAGAGCAGAAGGTCCGCTTTGACAGGACTAAACGGATCGCTGTTCTTTCTGTGAGCCTTTGTGTCATATTGGCCGTCTTTGCCGGCATTTACATATATATCATAGAGAATTATACGATAAAAACCGTATATGTAGAAGGAAACATTCATTATACCAATGAAGAGATAATGGATATGGTAATGGACGGCAGGTACGGAAACAATTCGATTTTTCTGTCTTTAAAATACCGCGATAAGGGAATAGATGATATTCCGTTCATAGAAACCATGGATGTGGAGATAGAAGCAAAAGACACCGTCCGCATAATAGTATACGAAAAAGCGATAGCGGGCTGTGTCGCCTATCTGGGAAGGTATATTTATTTTGACAAAGACGGTATAGTGGTGGAGACGTCCGAGGAAAAGACCGAAGGAATACCGCAGGTGACGGGCCTTAATTTTGAACACATAATACTGCATGAGCCGCTGCCTGTGGAAAACAGTGAAGTTTTTGCCGACGTGCTCAATATTACCCAGATGATGGACAAGTATGATCTGAATGTTGATAAGATTTATTTTTCTCCCGATTATCAGGTGACTCTCATATTTGGCGAAGTGAAGGCAGCCCTCGGAAAAAGCGGCGATATGGATGAAAAGATCATGCTGCTGCAGTATATGCTGCCCGATCTTGAAGGGAAAAAAGGGACATTGGATCTTAGGGAGTATACGGAAGATACCAAAACAGTAAGCTTTGAACAGGAAGAATGATAAAAACAGTAAGAATAATAAAATAAGAATAATAAAATAATGCTAAATTCTCAAAATAGACTTGCTAAATTGTGAAAAAAATTATATGATAATCTATATGAGTTTAATTTGAGTATATTGTGAGTTATTGTAAATTGTTAAAGGAGGGTGCTACCTTGCTTGAGATTAAGACTAATGATGCTGAATCCGCAGCTAAGATCATAGTAGTTGGTGTAGGCGGCGCGGGTAATAATGCTGTAAATAGAATGATTGATGAAAATATAGACGGAGTTGACTTTATCGGTATCAATACCGATAGTCAGGCGCTTCATTTGTGTAAGGCTCCCAAGCTTTTACAGATTGGCGAGAAGCTTACGAAGGGACTTGGAGCGGGCGCTAAACCGGAGATCGGTGAAGAGGCCGCCAAAGAGAGTGAAGAAGAGATTGAGGCAGCGTTAAAAGGCGCCGATATGGTGTTTGTTACCTGCGGAATGGGAGGCGGCACAGGAACCGGCGCGGCGCCTGTAGTAGCCAAACTTGCTAAAGATATGGGCATACTTACCGTAGGCGTTGTTACCAAACCTTTCCGTTTTGAGGCTAAGGTTCGTATGGAGAATGCTTTAAGCGGAATAGAGAAGATAAAAGATAACGTGGACACACTCATTGTGATCCCCAATGATAAACTGCTTGAGATAGTTGACAGAAGGACAACCATGCCTGATGCGCTTAAGAAGGCGGACGAGGTATTACAGCAGGCGGTTCAGGGCATTACTGATCTGATCAATCGTCCCGCAGTCATAAATCTGGACTTTGCGGATGTACAGACCATTATGAAAGATAAGGGCATAGCTCATATCGGCATCGGTACGGCCAAGGGTGATGATAAGGCAAGCGAAGCGGTCAAGATGGCTGTGGAGAGTCCGCTGCTTGAGACGACGATCTCAGGCGCTACCGATGTTATCATCAATGTATCGGGTGATATCTCACTTGCCGATGCCAACGATGCGGCCGATTATGTCAGAGAGCTTACCGGAGATGATATCAACTGTATATTCGGCGCAATGTATGATGATAAGATGACAGATACCTGTAATGTTACGATCATTGCGACAGGCATAGAGGCAAAAGCGCCTGCGTTAAAGGGCATGAGCGGACTTAATTTCAAGCCCTCTGCATATATAACGCCTACTTCATTACAGAGTAAAACTTCTCCCAGTGGTTCAGGTGTCGGAATAGGCGGTTTCGGAGCGTCAGGTTTTGGTTCCAAGACGACCGTCACTCCCCAGGGCGGACAGGAATCCGCATCAAGGCCCATCGGACTCAATAAGGTGCCTGATATCAAACGTTCCGTAGAGGAGAAGACTTTGAATGTGCCTAACTTTTTGCAGCGTAAGTAACGCGGCGGATATTTCTATACGGATATTTTACCGATTATTTATGAAAATACAGATTGGTTTACATAATTATTGAAGAATCGTTTTTATGCGGTTCTTCTTTTTTGCTTTATAAAAGGCCATACCGTCACACGTTTTGCCGAAATGATATATACGCGAAAAAAGTCATAAAATATTTTGGGAAAAGTTTCTGAATTTGACAAAATTATCACGGCTGCTTTTATATAATTGAGCAGAAGACAGGAGGTGGATAGTGTATTACAAATTATATATTGACAGCGTATTTCTGGTTCAGTTTGTACTGAATCTTTACCTTTTATCGATCACGGGAAAGATCCTTAAATGTACTGCCACGCATGGAAGGATGATCCTCGGCGCCTTACTTGGGGCCGCAATGATATGTCTGGTCATATTACTGCCGCCGTTTACCATGAAGATAAGGCTTATGATCGGGGTGATACCTGTCAGTATGAGTATGATATATGTTGTTTTTGGAGTTTATAAACCGGTGCTTTTGATAAGATGTTGTGCGGTAATGGCCATTGGCAGTTTTTTTATGGGAAATACGGTATCATGGCTCTTAAGCCGCTGCAAAAATCAGGGAACGCCTGTATATAGTGTGGGGGCGGCCGCTCTGTCAGGCTGCGTCGGCTATGTGTTTATCGTTTTTACGATAAATAAATTACGTAAAAACAATAAAAGCAGCGAAATGTGGGTACATATCGGCAACGGCAAACAGGATATACGTCTTAAAGCTTTGCTTGATACCGGCAATCATTTGTCGGAGCCGATAAGCGGAGCGCCGGTGTGCCTCATAAGTAAAGAAGCAGCCAAAGATTTAGAAGAATATTTTTCACCTGAGAAATATCATGCCATTCCCTACAGCAGTGTCGGAAAAAACCGTGGGATAATGGATGCCTATGAGCTGCCCGAGCTTGTTATAGAGGGTGAATACGGAGAAATACAATATAAACATATCATAGTCGCGATTTGTAATACCGGAATATCAAAAGATAGCGCATATCAGATGATATTACATCCCGATTTAATAAAAAACTAGGAGGAAAAGAAATGGTTTTTAAAGTGGCAATTCCCGGAAAAGTGCAATTTAAAATGGTGCGTAAGGATACCAGATTCCTTATAAACAGACAGGGAGACATACATTATATAGGCGGCGCGGAAGTGCTGCCGCCGCCGCTTGAGGTGGAAAAGGAAAATGAGATCATCGGAGATCTCGGAACGGAATATGAGGATGAGGCTAAAGCCCTTTTGATCGAGCATAATCTGCGACTGGTCGTATACATAGCCAAAAAATTTGACAATACCGGAGTGGGGGTCGAGGATCTTATCTCAATAGGCACAATAGGACTTATCAAGTCTATTAATACTTTTAATCCGGAGAAAAATATAAAACTGGCAACTTATGCTTCCCGCTGTATTGAGAATGAGATACTGATGTATTTACGCAGAAACAGCAAACACAGAATGGAAGTTTCGATAGACGAGCCGCTCAATGTGGACTGGGACGGCAATGAACTGCTTTTATCCGATATATTGGGAACCGACGAGGATGTTATTTATCAGGGCATAGAAAATGAGGTTGAAAGAAAACTTCTTATCAAGGCGATTTCCAAACTTTCGGAGAGAGAGCAGACTATCATAAAACTCAGGTTCGGCCTTGGCAGCGCGGACGGAAATGAGATGACACAGAAAGAAGTTGCGGAACTTTTAGGCATATCCCAGTCTTACATTTCGAGACTGGAAAAGAAGATAATGAGGCGACTTAAAAAGGAGATACTTAAAGAGACGTAATGGGCGACTCAAAAAAGAGATACTTAAAGAGACGTAATGGGGCGACTCAAAAAAGAGATACTTAAAGAGACGTAATGGGTGACTTAAAAATAAGATGCTTAAAGAGACGCAATAAGGCGTCTTAAATGGAAATATTAAAAGCAGTCGAATATTATCACATATTCGATTGCTTTTTACTTAATTAGAAAGTATAATATAGACATAAGATATAAGCGTGGGGAGAAGGTATGGGTACAAAAAAGATAGTATTGATAGTTGATGACGACAGGATGAACCTGGTAACGGCGCAGAATCTTTTAACGGAAGAATATAAAGTGGTGGGTGTTAATTCAGGCAAACAGGCATTTAAGTATCTGGAGAAGCATACGCCGGATCTGATTCTTCTGGATATTTTTATGCCCGAGATCAGCGGCTTTGAAGTTATGAAACAGCTTCAGGAGCATGAAGAATGGAGAAAGATACCGGTCATATTCCTTACAGCCGACAGGAAGAGCGAAACTGAGTCGGAATGTTTCAGACTGGGCGCATATGATTTTATAACCAAACCTTTTGAGCCTACGGTAATGTTAAATCGTGTAAGGCGTACAATAGAGCTGGACGGATACAGGCGTAATCTTCAGAAACGGCTTGACGAGAAGACACGGGAAGTCGAACTCGTTACCATACAGGCCATCACAACCGTAGCCAACACCATAGACGCCAAGGACGATTATACCAAGGGTCATTCTTTGAGAGTGGCGTATTATTCAGAACATCTTGCAAGAAAGATAGGCTGGTCTGAGGAAGATGTGCAGAATATACATTACATAGCGCTTTTACACGATATCGGTAAGATAGGCGTGCCCGATTCCGTGCTTAATAAACCGTTTAAACTTACTGATGTGGAATTTGAACTTATTAAAAATCATACCGTCATGGGGGCGGAGATATTAAAAGACATTAAGATGTTCCCAAATGTGAGCCTTGGGGCAAAATACCATCATGAGAGATATGACGGCAGGGGGTATCCCAACGGACTTAAAGGAGAGGAGATACCTATGGTTGCAAGGATCATAGGCATAGTGGACTCTTATGACGCCATGACAAGCAATCGTGTATACCGTAAAAGATTACAGGATGAAATAGTCAGGCAGGAGCTTTTAAAAGGCAAAGGAACTCAGTTTGATCCGTTTCTGGTGGATCGTTTCCTCGAACTTTTGGACGAAGGAGAAGTGCTTAAGTCGGTACCGCAGGAAGACATGGCAATGCCGGTATTTAATACGGATAAGATCTACGGCGGCGTTACTAAAGAAGAGACCGGCTTAAATTCACGAATGGATTATCTGACGGGACTGCTTGGCAGAGAGCAGGGCGAAAGGGAAATAACCGAAAGCTTAAGAAACGGCAGCGGCTGTATAATGATGATAGATCTGGATGACTTTAAGGACATTAACGAAAAGTACGGTCATCTTGCGGGGGATTATGTGCTTAAGCTGATCGCCGATATATTTAAAGAGGTATCACAGCAGGATATCGTCTGCAGGATCGGCGGAGACGAATTCCTTTACTATATAGGCGGAGTTAAAACGCAGGAAGAAGCGCAGAAAAAGATAGACGAGATTTTAGAGCTGTTTGAAGAGAAGAAAAAAGAGCATAATATCCTGCATGATATTAAATTATCAATAGGCGTGAGTCTGTTTGGAGCGGACGGAGGAAACTTCGCCGAACTTGCAAGAAAGGCTGACAAAGCCCTCTATCATGTAAAACAAAGCGATAAACAGTGCGTATATATGTTTTACCAGAGCGCGAGCACAATTAAGACGCTCGAGCAGTCAAAGGCGGATTTAAACCGCCTGGTAAATATGCTTGAAAACAGTAATTCCTATCAGGGAGCATTTCAGATAGATTACGGAGAGTTTGGGCGCGTTTATGACTTCGTACAGCATTATTCACAGCGTAACGACCAGGAGATGCAGCTGATACTGTTCACTTTATTTTCTGCAGACGGCGGAGATGTTAAGCTTGATCAGATGGAGCAGGCCATGCAGTGTATGGAACAGGCGATCATCAAATCCCTGCGCGGCGTGGACGTCGGGACCAGATACAGCAGCTCCCAGTTTGTTGTGATACTTATGGGCGCCGATAAGGCCAATATACGTATTGTGACCGATCGAATTGTGCAAAATTATTTTAAACTGTACGGTAAACGTGATATAACGTTGGCTTACGATATAGCAAATCTCCGCGGGGACGGAAAAGCAGATTAAACCTTAGGCGGTGAGATAGTTCCGCATTGTTTTTAGGGCGTTTTTTTCAAGGCGCGATACCTGTGCCTGTGAGATACCTATTTTTTCTGCGACTTCCATCTGTGTTTTGCCTTCAAAAAAGCGCAGGGTTATGATCTCATGTTCGCGTTTGCTCAGTTTTTTCATGGCCTCGCTTAAAGAGATATGTTCTACCCAGACTTCTTCTTTATTTTTTTTATCGCTTATCTGGTCCATGACATAGAGCGTATCGCCTCCATCGGTATAGATCGGGTCATACAAACTCATGGGGCTTTGGATAGCGTCAAGGGCATAGACGATGTCTTCCTGGGAAATTCCGATTTCCGATGAGATCTCGCTTATGGTAGGTTCCTGGGCATTTTTCCGCATAAGATTTTCTTTGGCATAAATAGCCTTATATGCGGTATCTTTTAAGGAACGGGAGACGCGTATGCTGTTGGAGTCACGCAGATATCTGCGGATCTCTCCTATGATCATCGGCACGGCATACGTCGAGAATTTTATGTTCAGACTGCTGTCAAAGTTGTCTATAGCTTTGATAAGTCCGATACAGCCGATCTGAAAAAGGTCATCAACATTTTCGTTGCTGGAATGAAAACGTTTTATAACACTCAATACAAGTCTTAAATTTCCTTTAATATATTCTTTCCGCGCTTCGTCGTCGCCGCTTTCTATCTTTCTGAAAAGCTCCTCTTTTTCTTCGTTTTTTAACAGCGGAAGCTTTGCGGTATTGACGCCGCAGATTTCAACTTTTCCCTGAACCATGATATGATCCTTCCTTTTTCGCTTACTTTATCTATGTTTAAAGCATGTGCGAAAGAGGAAGAATTATTCATTTATGATATAGGAAATTATTGCTAATTAAATTAGTTAGTCAGGACTAATCCCTTATTTTCCTCACAGCCCATCAGGATATTCAGACACTGGACCGCGGCGCCTGAAGCTCCCTTGCCAAGATTGTCAAACTGGGAGGAGAGTACGAGTCTGTCGTCGTTGCCGGTTATGTAAATTTTCAGCCCGTCGTAACCGCTCAGGCTGTTGCCGGCAAGCATACCTCCGTACAGGTCTTCGTTTCCGTTTTCCGACACGGTTATGAACTGTTCGTTTTTATAATAATCCGCGAAATATTGTGTCATTTCACCGGGGGTCTTGCGCTTATTAAGATACCGGGCATAAACAGGGAGCGAGACGACCATTCCGCTGTAATAGTCGGCGACTATGGGGGAAAAGAGAGGTTCGTTGTCAAGTCCTGTGACAGCTTTCATCTCTTTTAGGTGCTTGTGCTGCTGCGTAAGGGCATATTCCCTGGGAGAAGCTATGTCGGAATGCCTTTCCGGCGCCTCGTATTCGGCTATCATCTTTTTACCGCCGCCGCTGTAGCCCGTCAATGAAAATGCGCATACGGGATAGTCGGCAGGAAGTATGCCGCCTTTTATCAGGGGATAAACAAGTGAGATAAAGCCTGTGGCGTGACAGCCCGGAACTGCGATCCTTTTTCCGTTTTTAATGGCGGCCCTGTGCTCTGAAGAGAGTTCGGGAAAACCGTATGCCCAACCGCTTTCGGTACGATGCGCGGTCGATGTGTCTATTATCTTTACGTTCTCATTTTCCACAAGACTTACCGCTTCTCTTGCCGCCGCGTCCGGCAGACACAGAAAAGTTATATCGGATTCGTTTATAAGCCTTTTACGCTCCGCCGGGTCTTTTCTTAACTCGTTTGCGATTGGGAGAAGCTCTATATCGTCCCTGCCTTCAAAACGCTCATGTATTCTTAAGCCTGTGGTGCCTTCGCTTCCGTCTATAAAAATCTTTGTTTTCATTCCGTGGCCGAACCTTTCTTGATCTGATCAGCATTCAGATGAATGTATTTGATCGTTGATTTAGTCATTTTAGTCATATATGTATTATGAGTTACTTAATAATAATATATCAAAAAGGATTTAAACGCAATTGGTTTATTTAATTATGTTATGATTATGTTATGATGTTGTTATGATATTATTGTGTTGTTATGGTATTATTGTGTTGTTATGATATTATTATGTTGTTATGATATTATGATGTTTTTATGATGTTATGATAATCATTATGTCTATATAAAATTAAAGCAGCCGGATAGCCGGATATTCGGTAGCACTTTTTGATTTTCTGCATTTAATAATAAAAAGGGCAGGTCTTGGGATCATTATGCTGTTTTCGGAATTTAAGAAAAAAGAAGTCATAAATTTAAAAAACTGCCAGAAACTCGGCAGGGTCACGGATTTTGAGTTTGATGAGTGTACAGGGAAGATCTTTAAGTTGATCGTATCGGGAAATAATAAGCTGTCGTGCTTTTTTGGTAATGATGACGATTATGTGATCTGTTACAAGGATATTAAACAGATAGGTCCGGACATCATAATAGTGGATATCTGTATTAAGTAGTTATGGCAGAGGTTTTTCGTTAATAAATGCAGGGCGTGCAGCCTTTTTAAGTTTGTTATTTAATAAATTAGTTGACATAATAAAAATCATATGTGATAATATTACTGTCAGATTAATTAATAGGGGGCTGTAAGATGAAGTGTCCGTATTGTGGTCATGAAAATACAAGAGTAATAGACAGCAGACCGGCTGAGGAGAATAATTCCATAAGGAGACGCCGTGTCTGTGACGAGTGCGAGAAGCGTTTTACGACGTATGAAAAGATCGAGACGATCCCGCTTATCGTCATAAAGAAGGATAACAACAGGGAAACATATGACAGGAGCAAGATCGAAGCCGGCGTGCTCCGCGCCTGCCATAAAAGACCCATCAGCGCAAATAAGATAAACCAACTCGTGGACGATGTCGAAACGGCAATATTTGCAAGGGAAGAAAAGGAAATCTCCAGTCAGGTCATCGGAGAACTTGTCATGAATAAACTTAAAGATTTGGAAGCGGTCGCTTATGTAAGATTTGCCTCTGTATATCGTGAGTTTAAAGATATCAATACCTTTATGGACGAGCTCAAGAAGGTATTGGATACTGCTGAGAAATGACAGGTCCCAAAATGCATATATAAGGTATGGATATATTAAAATGCCCGATCCTATATGCGTTATATATGGAAAAGTTATATAAAGTCTGCCATAATGGGAGAGCTTGACCGGCATAAAGAACGGATATTCTGAAAATAAACGATTCGGAATATCCTTTTTTGTTCCGGTTCATTGGAATACAGTCTGACCGTGCGGCGTCTTTATCATGCAAAAGATCCGATAATTTAAAAATTTACCCAACCTGTTTTATATTGGTTAAAAATATGGTATAGTTATTATGTTGTAAATATCCGAAAGGGACTGACAGCTTATGTTGGAATGTTTTTATCCTGACGTATATATGGATTCGGCTTACGAGATAGATTATAAGGGGCTGTATGAAAAAGGCTTCCGCGGGATCATTTTTGACATAGACAATACGCTTGTTCCACATGGGGCTCCTGCCGATATGCGCAGCATTGAACTTTTCGGGAAATTAAAGGAAATAGGTTATGAGACTCTCGTACTTTCAAACAATAAGGAGCCGAGGGTAAGATCTTTCAGTGATAAAGTGGGTTCGCAATATATTTTTAAGGCCAATAAGCCTTTTCCCGAAGGATATGAAAAGGCAATGGAAATGATGGGAACGAACCGGGAAACAACTGTGTTTGTGGGAGACCAGCTTTTTACCGATATATGGGGAGCCAGAAAAGCAGGCATATTGACTTATCTGGTCAAACCAATTCATCCCAAAGAAGAGATACAGATAGTGCTGAAACGTATTTTGGAAAAAATAGTTTTGTTTTTCTATAAAAGAAAATGCAGGAAGTTGTCATGCGGAAAGGAAACGGAAGAATGATAGACGGACAGACCAGAACCTGCGGCGTAATAGGAAATCCGATAAAACATACGATCTCCCCTCTTATACATAATACTCTTGCCGGAAGATTTGGACACAATCTGGTATATGTTCCTTTTGCAGTAGAAGACGGAGGGTTGGAAGCTGCGATAAAGGGAGCTTATGCTCTTGACATACTCGGAATGAATGTGACAGTGCCTTACAAGGGCGAAGTCATTAAATACCTGACCGACGCAGATCCGCTTGCCGCGCGGATAGGGGCCGTCAATACTCTGGTGCGCGCCGGGGGCGGATATAAGGGCTTTAATACGGATATGAGCGGTTTAAAGCGCGCCATGTCAAGCGAAGGAATATCTATGGAAGGCGAGGAGATAATCCTGCTTGGAGCAGGAGGCGCAGCCAGAGCGGTGGCTTATCTTTGCGCAGAGCAGAAGGCTCGGAAGGTATATATACTGAACCGTACCATTGAGAAGGCGCAGGCTGTATCGGCTGAAATAAACGAAGCGTTTGGCAGGGAGGTTAGTCTTCCCTTACTTTTATCCGATCATGCAAAGCTGCCCGACAGGAGATATCTGGCGATACAGGCAACGTCGGTCGGACTTGAACCCCACGATGAAGAGGTCGTCATAGAGGATGAGGCTTTTTATAAAAAGGTACATACGGGTTATGATCTGATATACAAACCGTTCAATACACGTTTTATGAAACTTGTAAGGCAGGCTGGCGGCAGGGCGTATAACGGGCTTAAGATGTTGATATATCAGGGAATAGATGCATATGAACTTTGGAATGATGTTAAGATTTCGACCGATGATGCGGATTATGTGTTCGATGTGGTAAAAAGGGAAATGGGTCTGTGATATACTTATTTGAAAAGAATGCCAAAGGGCATGAGAGAGCAGATGAACATGAATAAAAATAATATAATTTTAATAGGATTTATGGGAAGCGGGAAAACGACGGTCGGGATAAGGCTTTCATATCGTATGCGGCGTCCGATGCTTGATACGGACAAGTTGATAGAAAAGGATGAGGGAAGGACTATATCCGAAATATTTGATAAAGAAGGAGAGCAGTATTTCCGGGATCTGGAAACAGACTGTCTCAGAAAACTGACAGATACCGCAAATGACAGGATCATTTCAGTTGGCGGCGGCCTTCCCATAAGGGAAGAGAATCATGCGCTGTTAAAGGAACTTGGGACGGTCGTTTATCTTCGGGCAAAGGCCGATACTATTTATGACAGGCTTAAGAATGATAAGACCAGACCTCTTCTGCAGGGCAGCGATCCGATGGGGAAGATACGGGCGCTGATGGAGGAAAGGTCGGCTGTATATGAAAGAGCGGCAGATATTATCGTGGATGTGGACGGCAGGGATTTTGAAAGCATAATGGATGAAATAGTAAACAGGACGGCGTAGAAAACGGGCGACTCTACGTCCCCGCGACGGAACAGCGTTTTGTATATTTTCTGAATTCGGAAGTTTTAGAGAGCATTTTGCAATCGCTTATTAAACTTATATGGTTGGAGGAGACTGATTTATAATGAAAATACTGGTTATCAACGGCCCGAATCTGAATTTTTTAGGCATAAGGGAAAAGAATATCTACGGAACGCAGGATTATGATCATCTTCTTAACATGATAGCCGAAAAGGGTAAAAAAGAAGGCTGCGAGATAGAGGTATTCCAAAGCAATCATGAAGGCGCTATCATTGACAGGATTCAGGATGCTTATTTTGATAAAACGCAGGGTATAGTGATCAATCCGGGCGCGTATACCCATTACAGTTATGCGATACATGACGCGCTTGCAAGCGTCGATATGCCCAAAGTGGAAATACATATTTCCAATATAATGGAGCGTGAGGATTTCCGTAAAGTATCGGTGACTGCGCCCGCATGCGATAAGCAGATATACGGGCAGGGACTTGACGGATATCTTATGGCGATAGATTTTGTGATCGACAGGATCAATGATAATATGTAAAAAGGAGGAAAAAATCATGCATTACGACTACAAAACGGAGAACGTATGTTCGCAGACGATAGGCCTTGACATTGACGGAGACGTGGTCAGCAATATAAGCTTTGTCGGAGGCTGTAACGGCAATCTGAAAGCGATAGCGACGCTTGTGGACGGTTGGACCGTAGATCAGATCGAAAGTAAGCTTAAGGGCAATCTGTGCGGCAGAAGGCCCACTTCCTGCGCAGATCAGTTGGCTAAGGCAGTGCGCGCCGCTTATAATGCCCAGAATAATGCCTGAGATATTCTGACAAATATTTTGCCTTTTTTTGTCTTTTTTTATTAAAGAGGTTGAAAAAAGAGATTTTATAGTATAAACTATATAGGAATTATATTGTGAAAATTTCAGGAGGATTGTTTTATGATATCAGCAGGCGATTTCAGGAATGGAATTACTATTGAGTATGAAGGCAACGTGTACCAGATCATGGAATTTCAGCATGTAAAGCCCGGTAAAGGCGCGGCTTTTGTAAGGACCAAGCTGAAGAACGTGATCAACGGCGGCGTGGTTGAAAAAACTTTCAGGCCTACCGAGAAATGCCCACAGGCGCGTATTGATAGAAAAGATATGCAGTACTTATATGCGGACGGCGATCTGTACAACTTTATGGACACCGAAACTTATGACCAGGTTGCATTAAACGGCGATACCGTAGGCGATGCGCTTAAGTTTGTCAAAGAGAATGAAATGGTCAAGGTATGTTCATATAACGGAAACGTGTTTGCGATTGAACCTCCGCTGTTCGTGGAACTTGAGATCACGGATACCGAACCCGGTTTTAAGGGCGATACCGCTACGGGCGCTACAAAACCCGCGATCGTTGAGACAGGGGCCAAGGTTATGGTGCCTTTGTTTGTCAATCAGGGTGAAGTGATAAAGATCGATACAAGAACAGGCGAGTATCTGTCAAGAGTATAGGGTGTACTGCATAAGTTCATTTCTTAAAGCCTATAAGGCAATGGATCGTTATGTCCATTGTCTTTTTATCTTATTAAGAAACTGAAGTTTGGCGGATCCTTTCAGATGGGATCTGTTTTGTAAAAACATATTGTCCGGAGAGAATGGAAAGAGAGGACAATGTGAACTATACTACAATAGGAGAGTTTGGACGCAATGCCTGCGTATCCATAACGGAGATACTGGGCAGTGAATATGATGCGGTTTATAAAGAGGTTTTAAAAAATAACAATGTATATCTGCACAGCATTATGATAAATAAAAGAGGAAGTAATGCAGCGCCTGCCATATACATTGACGAATTGTATAAGGCTTATAAGGCCGGACGCGCATATGGCGAGGTAATTTACGAGATCTTAAGCATATATAAGCGCAGCTACAGGGAAGTAACGCTGGATATGGACTTTTTTACCCGCTTTGCGTCGGTGAAGGACAGGATATTGTATAAGCTCATCAATATGGAGAGTAATGTAAAGCTGCTTTCGGAAATCCCTCATGTAAAATGGAATGACCTTGCGATAGTATTTTATTATATGATGGATGACTGTATGGGGCTAGGACAGGCTTCGATCCTCATAAGGAACAGCCATATGAGTACATGGGATATTAACTGTACGGATCTGTATGAAGCGGCGGCCGTAAATATGTCGAAGTTTAAGCCTGAGGATGTGATACCGATAAGCCGGCTTATAAAGGAATTTGCGGTTGAGCGGAATAATATATTGTTGGATGCGACGGCAATAGGTATTACACAGGGGGATCCGGTTGTTTATAATGGACGTTTCCCTGCGATGTATGTGCTCAGCAGCAAGGATAAGCACTTTGGCGCTGCGGTCCTTTTATATTCGGAAAAACTTAAAAAGCTTTCCGGAGAGTTGAATAAAAATCTTATCATACTGCCAAGTTCCGTGCATGAGGTTTTACTGTTGCCTGACGATGGTCTGACTGAGGCATCTTTTTATAAAGATATGGTCAGGGAAGTAAATGATACCCAGCTTGAACCGGAAGAGATATTGTCGTATAATGTCTACTATTATGACAGATTTAAAGAGAAAATAGCAGTTTTTAAGTGATTTGCGGATAAAATTCTGTGGGAATTTTTTCATGTCTTTATTGTTTACTGGACAATACGTTCTACTTATGTTATGATTATTTTGGTGATTTAACAAATTTGTAATATATGCACCCGTAGTCTAACGGATAGAACGTAGGCCTCCGACGCCTTTGATGCAGGTTCGATTCCTGTCGGGTGCATTGTATCACCGTTTTACACCACCGTTTTAAACAATAGAAAGGTTGTTGATCATGAGTACGTCAAATAATGATAAAAAGGAGCCATTTATATCTAAGATAGAGGCTTTTGGAAACTGGCTCGTTAAAAATGCAAAGATCGTTATGCCTGTTGTATTGGCAGTATGCGTTATATTGACAGTTGTTATTTCGGTTAGCGCAAATAAGAAAGAAGCGCAGAAACAGGAAGATGTCATATCAAACAATACGTTGGAGGATGAGACGCAGGATAAGGACGCGGTTCCGGAAGTGCCTCTTAAAGAAAATGACAATCCCGAGATAGCGGAACTTATAAATGAATATTATAACGCGCAGGTGGAAGGCGACGCCGATACCGTACGCAGATTGGTTGAAAATATCGACGATAAGGTTGTAATGCGCATACAGGAGATGAGTAAGTACATCGAGTCATATCCGACCATAGATATATATTATAAGGACGGGCCTGAGGAAAATACTTATGTCGTATATGTAAGTTCGAAAGTAAAATTTGTGGATTGCGATAAAGAAGTTCCGGGACTGTCGGCATATTATGTATATCAGGGCGAAGACGGGAACTTATATATCAAAAAGAACGGTGAAGGCGAAGAAAGCGAGCTTAACTATATCAGCATAGTTTCCCTGCAGGACGACGTAGTAGATCTGCACAATAAGATCACGGCCGAATACAACAACATGCTTGCGGAAGATGAGGAACTCAGTAAACTTATTCAGGATATAAGTAAAGAGGTCGAGAAGAATATCGGCGAGGAACTCGCAAAGACCGAAGAAGAGTCGGGCGAAGGCGATAACGGCAGTGAAGGCGACGCTAAACAGACAGACGAAAGTTCTTCGTCAGGAACCGAGACGGTTGTGACCAAAGTAAAAGCAACCGATGTGGTGAATATCCGTTCGTCTGACAGCGAGACCGCAGACAGGCTCGGCAAGGCCGCAGTAGGCGATGAATTTACATTAATAGAAAAGATAGAAAACGGTTGGAGCAAAATCGAGTATGACGGCGGCGAGGCATATATAAAGAGCGAATATCTGGAAGACGTTGAAACTGAGGAAGTTGCCGCAAACAGTGAAGGCGGCGCGGAAACCGGCAACGGTGACGGCGGCGACGGCAGCAATGCCGGGAATACGTCAGACAGTCAAAATAATAACGATTTAACGACAACGGGAACGGTTACCGTTAAAGAAAATGTAAGGATCAGAAAAGGAGCCAGTGAAAGCAGCGAAAAGGTAGCAACGGCTTATGTAGGCGAGAAGCTTGACGTGATCATGAAGCAGGCTGACGGTTGGACCAAGATCAAATATAACGGCGAGGTCGCATACGTCAAATCCGAATTTGTGGAATAACCGTATCAAACAGATCAAATGTGTCAATATTAAAGAGTATAGAGTAATATCTATACTCTTTTTTAATGACAATAATAAGTTTGCGGAGCGCGCTTTTATTGTTTAAAATAACAGTCATAATACGGAGAATATAAATGAAACAGGATGATATCGTTTTACTTAAAGAAGTACAGAGAAATGCCCGGATGGCGATGACTACCATAGACACGCTGTTGGATAAGTCTTCGGATGATGATTTTACAAAGGATCTGGCAAGGCGGTCGCTTGGTTATGCAAAGCTTCATAATGACGCTGTGGAAATGCTTATGGAAGAGGGCAATGCGACATACAGAAACAGTCAGTTGTCGGATATGGCGCTGCGGGGCAGCATTCACATGGGAACGCTTACCAACATAAGCACTAGCCGTCTGGCGGAAATGATGATCCGCGGCAGCAGCCGGGGCCTTACCAATATTTACAAGGCAGTTAAGCATAGCGCGGGCGCGCAGGATATGGCGGTGGAACTGGCAAAGGAATTTATGGATTTCGAAGAAAAGGGCATAGGGCAGATGCGGGAGTATCTGTGATGTAAGTAACGGAATAATAAAGAGACAGGGTAAGATAATAGTCATCGGATAAGTGACTTAAATCATCAATATATTTGTATACAATTATACTAAAATAACAGTATCATTGTACAATTTATATAAAAACCGACATAAATTTTGTATAAATGCGTACAAAAAATCAGTCTTGTAGATTTTGAAATCACATACTATAATGTAAAAGGACAAAGGAGTCTTTTAAGCTAAAGGCGTTTGTCTGAAGACATTTGTCTTTGGCTTTTTAATTTTATATCATATCTAAAGGAGGACATATAAAATGTCATATGTTGATGAAGTCTATGAACTGGTTGTATCCAAAAACCCTGCGCAGCCGGAGTTTCATCAGGCGGTAAAAGAAGTGCTTGAATCTCTGCGTGTGGTTATCGAAGCTGACGAGGAGGCATACAGAAAAGATGCGCTGCTTGAGAGACTTACGGTTCCCGAGAGGATCGTACAGTTCCGCGTTCCGTGGGTAGACGACAAGGGACAGGTTCAGGTCAATAACGGTTTCCGCGTACAGTTTAACAGCGCTATCGGACCTTACAAGGGCGGTTTGAGATTCCATCCTTCAGTAAACCTCGGTATCATCAAATTCCTTGGCTTTGAGCAGATCTTTAAGAACTCTTTAACAGGTCTTCCGATCGGCGGCGGCAAGGGTGGTTCCGATTTTGATCCTAAGGGCAAATCAGACAGGGAAGTTATGGCGTTCTGCCAGAGCTTTATGACAGAGTTATGTAAACATATTGGCGCAGACACCGACGTACCTGCAGGCGATATCGGCGTAGGCGGACGTGAGATCGGTTACATGTTCGGACAGTATAAGAGGATCCGCAATCTCTATGAAGGCGTTCTTACGGGAAAAGGCCTTACATACGGCGGATCACTTGCAAGAACGGAAGCTACCGGCTATGGACTTTTATATCTGACAGAGGAAATGTTAAAATGCAACGGCAAAGACATCGCAGGCAAGACTGTTGTTGTATCCGGCGCAGGAAACGTTGCCATTTATGCGATTCAGAAAGCGCAGCAGTTGGGCGCTAAGCCCGTTACCTGCTCAGATTCCACAGGTTGGATCTACGATCCTGAAGGAATCGATGTAGCGCTTCTTAAAGAGGTAAAAGAAGTAAAACGCGCGCGTCTTACCGAATATGCGGCGGCAAGAAAGAGCGCGCAGTATCATGAAGGCAAAGGCGTATGGAGCGTTAAATGTGATATCGCGCTTCCCTGCGCAACACAGAACGAACTTGATCTTGAAGATGCGAAGACGCTTGTTGCAAACGGCTGCTTCGCAGTAGCGGAGGGCGCTAACATGCCTACGACTCTGGACGCTACAGAATACTTCCAGAAAAACGGCGTGCTGTTCTGCCCCGGCAAGGCTTCCAATGCAGGCGGCGTTGCTACATCCGCGCTTGAGATGAGCCAGAACTCCGAGAGACTTTCATGGACATTCGAAGAAGTTGATTCCAAACTTAAAGGAATCATGGTAAATATCTTCCACAACTTGGACGACGCTTCCAAGAAGTACGGTATGGAAGGCAACTATGTTGCAGGAGCTAACATAGCAGGCTTCCTTAAGGTTGCCGAGGCTATGAAGGCACAGGGGATCGTGTAAGGACTTGGCATTAAATATGCTTAATTAATTAAATATACTTAATTAAATATGCTTATGATAAGACCCTGTAAGCGTCAAAAGACGTCTGCAGGGTTTTATTATTTATGGTTGTTAAAATTTTGTCAAAGGCTGAATTAAACGGCAAAATCATTGCGCTATTCCTTCATGAGTGTTAAAATAAAATTCGTGAGATAAAGAGGTCAGGGAGGCATATGAGCTGATGAAGACTTTGTTTAAGAGGGGAATTTCCATAATTATCATGGGCATATTGGCTTTGATGATATTTATTATGGGATATACCTATGTACGCTATGTTTCTCAGCGTATTTATGATGACAGCACAAGACATTTGATCGAAATATACGGACAGGTAAACAGCTCATTTAAGTCTTTTGTCATGAAAAACTGGGCTATTCTTGAAAATTGCGATAATTATATAAACGGATACGGCGATATAGACAATTTTGAGATTGAAGAATTTATTCAGAACCAGAAAAGCTATTGGAATTTTTCGGATTTTTATTTTATGTCTTCAGACGGAGAATATACCACGGTCAGCGGTGAAAAAGGCAGCGTTAAGATCGAGGGATCTTTAGAGAAATTCTGGGAGAAAAAAGATTCTGTGATAATAAGCCATAATGTTCCATCGGGACAGGCTGTAACTGTTTTTGCCATACCGACAGACAGAGGAAGATATAAAAATTTTGATTATGATACGATCGCTATAGGCTATACTAACGAGGAAATGGTAAAATCCTTTAATGTGAATGCATTTAACGGCAGATCGCAGTGCTTTGTCATACATAGTGACGGCGACGTATTGCTTTCAACTCAAAACGGAGGAAGCGTTTTGGGCAATTATCTGTCGTATCTGGAGGACGGTTCGAACCTGAGTGAAGAAAACATTAATCGCATGCATATGGATTGGGAGAATGGCGTTTCCGGGCTCGTTCATTGCAACATTGGCGGTATCAGCCATTATATTTATTATCAGCCAGTAGGTTTTCACGACTGTATTTTGCTTGGGATAGTGCCCGAGAGCGTGGCAAGCGCCAGTCTTTTGCAGATACAGAGGGGAACCATCGACGTACTCGTTAAGATATTTTTAATTATAGCCGCTATAATCATAGTGCAGCTTGTGTACTTTAATCATAAGCAGCAGAAGAAAGGTATATTGGAACTTAAATATAGAGAACAGTTGTTCGATATGCTTTCCAATAACGTGGATGATATTTTTATCATGATAAATAAAGAAACATGGACGGTAGATTATATAAGTCCAAACGTGGAGAGGCTGCTTGGCGTTCACCCGAAGCTCGTGCAGAAGGATGTAAAAAATCTTGCGGATTGCGTTGTGGAGGGGATGCCGCTTATAACTAAAGAAGAGTTTGAAGAGATACCGTATGAAAAGAGCGCTCAGTGGGAGCGTGAGCATATCCACCAACGCACGGGGGAAAAACGTTGGTATAGGGATATCGTATATCATATGAATATTAAGGGAGTTGAGAAATATATAGTTGTAATGTCCGACCGCACTCAGGAGATCCGCATGAATAAAAACCTTATGGAGGCTCTCAGCGCGGCAAGAAACGCCAATCAGGCCAAGAGTAATTTCCTTGCAAATATGTCACATGATATAAGGACGCCGTTAAATGCAATAATAGGGCTTACAGTTCTGTTGGATAAAGATGCAAACGACCCGGTTAAGGTCCGTGAACATGTTGCCAAGATATCTTCATCGGGAAAACATCTTTTGAATCTTGTAAACGATGTGCTTGACATGAGTAAGATAGAGAGCGGCAAAACGTCTCTTAATATAGATAAATTCAGTCTGTCAGAGCTTATAAATGAGCTGAAGACCATGATAATGCCGCAGGCCAATGCCAAACATCAGACGGTTATTACGGATGTTGAGGAAAGTCTGCCCGATAAGCTTATGGGGGACATACTTCATCTTAATCAGATATTGATAAATCTTTTATCCAATGCGGTTAAGTATACGCCAAACGGCGGAAAGATCGAATTTTTTGTAAAAAATCTCCCACATACGTCGCCTCAGTATGTAAAACTTAGTTTTATCGTAAAAGACAACGGTATAGGCATGAGTGAAGATTTTCAGGAAAAGATATTTGATCCGTTTGCTAGAGAGATCAGTTCGGTCACCAACACCGTTCAGGGAACAGGCCTTGGAATGGCGATCACCAAGAACCTGGTGGATCTGATGGGCGGCGTTATCAGGGTCGACAGTAAGGTAGGCGAAGGCAGCTCATTTACCGTGGAATTGTCGTTTGCGCTTCCCGACACACAGGAAGACGGCGAAACGTCAACAAATACGCTTAATGCCGAATATGACAAATACACTGTATCAAATGCCGATGCAAATGCCGCAGCGGGAGAGGAAGATGATCCGCTTAAGGGACTTTTGTTTTTGGTAGCGGAGGATATCGAGCTTAATGCCGAAATCTTATCCGAAATGCTTGATATGGAAGGGGCAAAGTGTGAATTTGCGGTAAACGGAAAAGAAGCTGTAGAGAAGTTTGTAAATTCCGAAAAAGGGCATTATGACGCAATATTTATGGACGTGCAGATGCCTGTCATGAACGGTTACGAAGCTACAAAACAGATACGTTTAAGCAGCCACCCGGAGGCTGCGACCATTCCTATCGTGGCAATGACGGCCAACGCTTTTGCAGAGGATGTGCAGAATGCGCTTAAATCCGGTATGAACGGACATCTGTCCAAACCTATAGATATGGCAGAGGTTAAAAAATTAATTAAGAAGCTTAAATATAATGAGCAGACGGGACGTTAAAAACATGAAATTACGCCAATGAAAAATTCGTGAAACTTTTTGACATCTTGATTCGTATTGTATGTAGGAGGATAGATATGTGCGCCGTTTGAGAAGAAATCTTAACTTATGGCGCTGTAAAACAATATGACAAGGCAAATATTTGAAAAATATTTTAAAGACTACTATTCTCTTGTATATCGTGTGGCGTTCACGCAGATGAAAGGGCATGCCGATGCGGAGGACGTCTTGCAGGAAGTATTTGTGAGACTGCTTAAGTATCAGCCGCAGTTCGAAAATGACGAGCATGAGAAAGCGTGGTTTGTCCGCACAACTATCAATATCTGTAAAGATATCATAAAAAGTAAATGGCACAGCCGGACAGTCAGTATCGATAAGATACCGGATAGTGATAAGCTGCATTTTTGTCTGCCTTATACCGGTAACGACGATACACTATGGGAGATATTGTCGCTTCCGGATAAATATAAGAACTGTCTTTACTTTTTTTATTACGAAGGTTATTCCATAAAGGAAATCTCACAGATATTGAAAATTCCGGAGAATACGGTCAAGACCAATCTGCGGCGCGGCAGGCAGCTGCTTAAGGAAAAATTGTCAGAAAGTAAACATGGAGGATGAATCATGAATATAAACGGTATTTCAAAACAGACTTATTATGAAGGCGGGAACGGAGCCAAAGTAAACAGTAAAAACGGCAGCAGAGCATTTCATGACAGCCTTGCCGATAACATTATCGGTAAAGATGAGAATGTTCAGAAAAACGTCGCATATCAGAGAACCGCGGTATCGGCTGGGGCTTATGCATACCGTAATGTAAGGAATGCGGACAATTATGAAAAAGATATTGTAAACGTGAGTTCTGTTACCAGCTGTGATGTGAGGCAGCTTTCTTATCAGAACAGCGATTTTGTGAAAGCTTTTCCCACAGAAGGGTACACGCTTGCCGCAAAGGTGGATATTGCAAACCGCAGCGTATACATAGAATGTAAGGCTGATGACGGAAGCATAAGAGGTTATGAGGCGGCGATCGATAAAATAGCCGACAATACGGTCAATCCCATAGAACAGGCTGCTTTGGAAGCATGGGGCAAAAAGTCGGTTGAAAATGCTTACGGCAGAGAAACGGCAGGCAAAAACATTGATGAACAGACTATGGAAGAAGCGTTGGCCGAGTTCTATGATTTTATAGAGGACAGGATAAAAAACGGCGATACTAAATTTATGATAGGAAGTTCTGAGTATTCCCTGAAAGAATGGGAGAAGTTTATGTCGGTGTTGGATAAGCAGATAGACGATATAGTTGAGACAACGAAGCAAAGAGCTGAAGCATCTAAGAATCATTATCAGGATGTCGATAAAGCGGCGGGCTTAACCGGTGAGGAGATTGAAAAACAGGCGCTGCGGCAGTGGCGTACAGAGGAGATGGATGCAGGGGTGCCTTATGGACATCTTGCAAAAAACGGAATTATAGAATATAACGGAGTAACATTTGTCTGTGATAAAAAGTATAAAGCTTTGCGCCTGGGAGATACCAGTGATCCGGATAAATGCATAACTATCCCGCTTTCCAAAGGCGGCTGCCTTATCTTAAACAGGAACAATATAGCAGATCTTTCAAAGGCTATCGGAATGTTCTCGCCTGAGGATATAAATCTTATAATGCGCGCCATTACGCAGGACGCCAAGATACAGCAGATGAAACAGCAGATAGAAGAGGACAAATCGGGTATCGGACCGGCTGAGGATGTGGAAGAGGCGCAGGAAGCTGTTAAAGAGGCGCAGGAAGTCATGGAGGGACACGATGACGATATTGGTAATTGACGCTCAGGGCGGCGGTATAGGGAAACAACTGGTAGCTGCTGTCAAGCAGGATATGCCTTCTGCAGTTGTGCTTGCAGTCGGGACCAATACTGCCGCAACGACAGCAATGTTAAAAGCAGGGGCCGACGAAGCGGCAACGGGTGAAAACGCAGTAATTGTCGGCTGCCGCAGGGCGGATATAATAGTAGGCCCCGTGGGGATCGTTATAGCCGATTCGCTTCTTGGGGAAGTCACGCCTGAGATGGCGCTCGCGGTCGCGCAGAGTAGCGCAAAGAGGATACTCATTCCCTTTAATCATTGTGATAACATAATCGCAGGCATTTCGGAACTTAATGTCGGAATGCTTATTAAAAGCGCGGTCGCAGAGATCAAAAAAGCTGTGACTGAATAAGACATAATAAGATTTAATAAGATTAAAATTGTAATGCAAAATTTCCCATTATAGTTTATAATAAATAAGTGAGTGTGTGAGTTTATATATTTGCTATGATATATGTTTTTAATTCGGACTGTAGTTGATGACCGGGCTGTAATATATCAGGGCGGTTTTCCATAAGAAGGGAAGATAAACGGGAATGAGCGTTATAGGCAGTAAAGATGTATACGAGATCATTAAAAAGACTCTTGGCATAATAAATGCCAAGATCATGAACCACGGTGAGATCACCGGATATATTCTGTATAAAATGCTTGAGTACGAGCAGCAGTATACCGAGCAGGAACTGGTCGATTATACTATGCTTGGGATTTTGCATGATATTGGTCTGTACAAAGAGGACAATGTAAAAAATGTAACTGATTTTGAAACCAAAAATCTGTGGCCTCATTCTATTTACGGTTTTCTTTTTCTCAAATATTTATCCCCTATGGACGATAAAGCGGAGATAGTGCTGTATCATCACTTGGACTATAACCGCTATGGTCTGATACAGAGCAAGTACAAACATATTATTGAGTATCTTAATCTGGCGGACAAGATGGATACCTTTTTACACCTCAGAGAAGAAAATCTGGAGAAAGATTATTTTGCCCTACATCGTGATACCAAATTTTCAGGAGCCGCGCTTGACCTTTTCCATAAGGCGGAAGCGAAATATGGAATAACGGCGAAGCTGGTAGACGGAACATACAGAGAAGAACTGTCGGAGCTGCTTGCCAAGAGAGCGTTCAGCGAGCAGTACAAAAGAGGTTTTCTGGAAATGCTTGTATACACGATTGATTTCAGAAGCGAGCATACTGTGGTACATACATTGGCGACAGTTAATTTTGCGCAACAGATAGGAAGGTTGATGCGTCTTAGCGGCAAGGATCTGAGGGATCTGTATTATGGCGCGTTGCTGCATGACCTTGGCAAGATCGCCATTCCGTTAAATATCTTAGAGTCCACGGGCAGGCTTTCGGATGATGAGATGAAAGTCATGAAGGCGCATGTGAGGATCACAGAGATGATCCTTGAAGGAGTTGTGGATAATGACGTGCTGCAGATAGCGGTAAGACATCATGAAAAGTTGGATGGCAGCGGTTATCACAGAGGACTGACGGGAGATCAGCTCACACTGCCACAGCAGATCGTAGCAGTGGCGGACATACTCAGCGCGCTTTACGGAAAGCGGAGTTATAAGGAAGCTTTCAGCAGCGATCTGATCAAAAAGATAATGACCGAAGATGCGGAGAACAATAAAATAAATAAAAATGCAGTAGACATACTTATGCGAAATTACGATAAAGTTATTGCGGAATTTGAGAAAGAAAAGGAGAGCACCATTGGACTGTATCTTAAAATAAAAGAACAATATGCAGTTATGATCGAGAGGTTTGAAGCTTTTAATTAGGGTTATAATATATAGCAGAAATTGCGAAAGGAGAGATATTATGGGATTTTTAACAGGAAAAACAGCAATTATAACAGGCGGAGGGAGATCAGTGCTTTCTGATGGAAGATGCGGCTCCATTGGCTACGGAATTGCGACGGCCTATGCAAAAGAGGGAGCAAATATCGTTATAACGGGAAGAAATATGCAGAAATTGGAGGATGCTAAAAAAGAATTGGAGGAAAAGTACGGTATAAAAGTGCTTGCCCTTCAGGCCGATATAAGCGCCGGCGCCGATAATGAGGCAGTGGCGGCAGGCGTGGTGAATAAGACTATGGATACTTTTGGAAGGATAGATGTGCTTATAAACAATGCACAGGCTTCCGCTTCCGGAGTGCCGCTTGCAGAGCATACCACCGCGCAGTTTGACTTAGCGCTGTATTCCGGCCTTTATGCGGCGTTTTATTATATGAAGGCCTGCTATCCCCATCTTAAAGAGACTAAAGGGTCGGTAATAAATTTTGCGTCGGGAGCGGGACTTTTCGGAAATTTCGGACAGAGCGCCTATGCGGCGGCCAAAGAAGGAATCAGAGGCCTTTCCAGAGTAGCGGCTACCGAATGGGGAAAAGACGGCATAAACGTAAATGTTGTATGTCCGTTGGCGTGGACCGCGCAGCTTGAGAATTTTGAGAAGGCTTATCCTGAGGCGTTTAAGGAAAATGTGAAGATGCCGCCGGCAGGCCATTACGGAGATGCCGAAAACGAGATCGGACGTGTGTGCGTACAGCTTGCTTCTCCGGATTTTAAATATATGAACGGAGAAACTCTTACGCTTGAAGGCGGAATGGGACTCAGACCCTAAATCTGCCTAAACAACGGGAATGTGTAAGCGGTAATGATTTTTATCCATTGAATAAACGAAAGACAGGGAGTATCATTGGAATGCAGATGAGAAAGAACAGAAAAACGGCTTTAACTATTTTATGTACGGCGTTTATAACCGCAGCGACCGTATTTCTCGGCGCCTGCGGCTTAGCTATTACGGATAGTGATAATAACATTTCTGCGACTGCCGCAGAGAACGTCGGATCAGCCAATACGCAGGCAGCTGATGAGAACGTCAGATCAATCGATACACAGGCAGTTGATGAGGACCTCGGATCAACTGGATCGCCAACGGAAGAAACTCAGGCTTCGAATGAAAATGCCACAGAAACCGCCAACACCAATATTGACGAAAAAACGGATAAAAATATACTTGGAACCGGCAATACGGTATTTGATCTTACGGTAGCCGATAAAGACGGAAACGAGACTTATTTTGAGATCCATACCGATAAGGAGACTGTAGGCGAGGCGCTCATAGAACTTGGTCTGATCGAAGGCGACGAAGGAGAATACGGACTTTATATCAAAAAAGTGAACGGTATAACAGCCGATTATGATAAGGACGGAGTATACTGGGCATTTTACGTTAACGGAGAATACGCTTCGTCGGGAGTGGATTTGACAAAGATAACGGAAGGGGAGAGTTACGCCCTTAAGGTTGAATAAATATGAAACTTACGATTAAAGAAATAGTTGTGTTCGGAATGTTGGGGGCAGTTATGTATGCCTCCAAATTTATTATGGAAATGCTTCCTAATATACATCTGCTGGGAGTATTTATTACGGCGTTTACCATTGTATACAGGAAAAAAGCGTTGTATCCGATTTATGTCTTTGTAATTTTGGACGGCATTTTCAGCGGCTTTGCCACATGGTGGCTGCCTTATCTGTACGTATGGGCGATATTATGGGCGGCAGTAATGGCATTGCCGGTAAATATGCCTAAAAAGGCGCGGCCTTTTATATATATGTCGGTATGCGCGGCGCATGGATTTTTATTCGGAGTTTTGTATGCACCCGCGCAGGCGGTATTGTATGGATTGAGCTTTAAAGGAATGTTGGCGTGGATAGCGGCGGGACTGCCGTTTGACCTTATTCATGGGATAAGCAACTTCTTTTGCGGGTTATTGATACTGCCGATAGCAGAGGTGTTGAAGATAGGACGGGATATGATTACTTAGGACCGGACCAGTAATATATTGTAGCAGATAGGAGAAATACATATGAGTGACATGAGAGGGATAGATACGCCTGTCCGTAAGCGTAGGCGACGCGTTTTTAAAGAGGTAGCCAATCTGGCTTATACGTCTGCGAATCTGAAAGATGATATGGAGGCTTTGCCTTATAAGATAGTGGATTATGAAAAATCCCAGTACTGGGAGAGTGTATACAGGGACAGGGCTATTATAAGAGAAAGAATACGTCTGGCTATGGGCATGAGCCTAAGACCTGAAAACAGAGAACATCCGGGACATCTTACGGAGGGGCTTGAAGAAAGCAATATTGATGAGAAATATTATGAGCCGCCTCTTATGCAGGTTATACCGTCAGCCTGCAATGCCTGTCCGGAGAATCATTTTGAAAT
Source organism: uncultured Lachnospiraceae bacterium (assembly GCA_947631625.1). Taxonomy (GTDB): domain Bacteria; phylum Bacillota; class Clostridia; order Lachnospirales; family Lachnospiraceae; genus UBA3282. The sequence continues at coordinate 57,121 of CANRMA010000006.1, forward strand.
TACCAACGCCTGCATGGGCTGTCTGGCGCATCCCTGTCACAGCGTTTGTCCCAAAGGCGCTATATCCATGGTGGACGGAAAATCTGTCATTGATCAGGAAAAATGTATACGCTGCGGCAAATGTAAAGAAATATGTCCTTATGACGCGATCTGTCATAAGGAACGCCCCTGTAAGGCGGCCTGTGGCGTGAATGCCATTAAGTCAGACCGTTTCGGACGGGCTTATATTGACAGTGATATGTGTGTGTCTTGCGGTCAATGTATGGTGAGCTGTCCGTTTGGCGCTATTGCGGATAAGTCGCAAATATTTCAGTTGATCAGGGCCATGAAATCCGGAAGAAAGATCATAGCTCAGGTAGCGCCCGCTTTTGCAGGTCAGTTCGGACCAAGTGTAACGCCTGCCAAGTTTAAGACCGCGCTTAAAGAACTGGGTTTTTTTGAGGTATATGAAACGGCGATCGGAGCCGATATGGGCTGCATGGCTGAGGCCGAGCATTATGTTAAGGAAGTGGCGACAGGACATCAGGATTTTGCGTTGACTTCCTGCTGTCCGTCATGGTCTGTCATGGCGAAAACCTTGTTTCCGGAGACTATTGACAAAATCAGTAACGAACTTACTCCAATGGTAGCGACCGCCAGAGTTATCAAGAAAGAGCACCCGGATGCCTCGGTAGTGTTTATCGGGCCCTGCGCCTCCAAGAAACTGGAAGCGAGCAGGAGAACAGTGCGCTCCGATGTTGATTTTGTGATCACTTTTGAAGAGCTGACCGGTATGTTTGAGGCTAAAGGAATTTTGCTTGATGAGATTAAGGAGTTAGATTCGCTTAACGACGCTACGGCAGCCGGCAGAGGTTACGGTGTAGCGGGCGGAGTGGCAAGCGCCATTGAAGAATGTATTAAGAAATATTATCCGGAGACGGAGGTAAAAATACAACATGCGGAAAGTCTGGCAGAGTGTCGTAAGATATTGCTTTTGGCAAAAGCCGGAAAGATGAACGGTTGCCTGATCGAAGGTATGGCCTGTCCGGGCGGCTGTGTGGCGGGAGCGGGAACCAACATTGCGATCCCGCAGGCAGTGAAGGCTGTTCAAAGCTTTAAACAAGAGGCGGATAAGACGGTGCCGGATGAGGATGTCAAACAGTCGGTATAACTTAGGTATATATTGAAAATGGATTAAAATTTTTTAAATGGGGAGGAAAAGGCATGATCGAGGTTTTGTTTGGCGATAGTGAAGCTGCTTCTATGAAAGCTGCTAAGAATACGGTAGTGACCGGTAAAGTAAACGGGCCGACATCTGTTTGGACAGCGGGTAAAAAAACTCCGCCTGAGAAACCTTTTACTTTTACCGGCTGGGTGGAAGGGACGGCGGAGGAAGTGGTGTGTCTTGGATTCAATTTGGATATAGGCGATATTAAAAAGACTGTGGACAGCCAATATCGAAAGGAACTGATCTTCTCCCTGTTTGTCCGGTATGAGTATGGAAGGTTTGCCGAAACGGAAGAGGAACTGAAACAGGTCGCAGATGTTTATATAAATGAATTGCGGCGGTTGAAAAAATTTCTTAAAGACGGTGAGGCGCTTAGGATATGGTACAGCGATGCGCCATATTCCATATGTGGCTTTTACAGTTTGTGTCATATGCTGCTTAAATATGAAAATGAAGTTCATGCGGTGAGGCTTCCGGAGTATGTCGAGAGGGAAAATGTAATTATTTCTTACAGTAATTGGGGTAATGTCGCAGCAGAGGAATTTGCAGGTTTTCTGCCCTTTGAAAAGACACTGACCGGAGACGAAGTACGAATGTATGCCGGACTGTGGAGCAGGCTAGTAGAGGATAACAGCCCGCTTAGGGCAGTGATAAACGGAAAGGTCGTCGGAGTACCGGAGGATTTTTATGATTTTTTGATATTAAAAAGGCTTACAGGTGCTCCGGTCAAAGAAGCAAGACTGATTGGAGACATTCTGGGCTGTTACCGACTGGGTGTGGGAGATTGGTGGTATGCCAATAGAATCGATTATCATATACAGCAGGGAAATATCAGAGTCGCAGAGGATTCAGAAAATAAATATGCAAGGCTTATCTGTCTGGCGGGATAAGCTGCCGCATCTGCTGATGTCTGGAGGTGGAAGATAATGATTTTTGAAGAAAAAAAGTTTAAATTAAAAGACGGTCGGGAGGCGCTTTTTCGGAGCCCCTGTGAAGAAGATGCGGAGGGAATGCTGCAATTCATCATCAAGGCGTCCGGCGAGACGGATTATTTGATGAAATATCCGGAAGAGTTTGAGGATTTTACGCTTGAAGAGGAAAAAGCATTTATTAATAATGACTACTTCAGTCAAAATGGATTGATGATAGCCTGTTTTATAGACGGTAGAGTAGCAGGAAATTGTCAGCTTTCTTTTCATAGTGGAATAAAAGACCGCCACAGAGCCTCTGTTGCGATAGCGCTTCTGCAGGAGTGCTGGAATCTTGGAATCGGAACGAGAATGTTTGAGGAAATGATACGGATAGCCAAAGAACGCGGTGGTATACGTCAAATCGAGCTTGATTTTATAGAAGGAAACAGCAGAGCAAGAAGTCTTTATGAGAAAATGGGTTTTCGCATTACGGGGGTAAAACAGGATGCCATACGTATGAAAGATGATACTTTTGTAAATGAGTATATGATGATAAAACGGTTAATCTGAAAAAGCATAACAGAATAATTACTAAATCGCTGTTTTAGAGGAGGTCAGGCAGCTCCATACTTGATTTCTGAAATCGAGTTTGTACAAGGAGATGCCACAAATTTTGTTCTTCCGGAACCTGTTGACGTTATATTCTCCAATGCAGTATTTCATTGGATTGAAAAAGAAAAACAAGCGGATATGATAAAATATCGGTAATACAAACGGCATTTGAAAGGGAGGGTGAAATGATGGATAAAAATTTTGAAAAAGTCAAAAAACTGATAGAACAGATATCAGATTCCTATGACTTACCAACCAAAAAGCAGACAGAAAAAATGCAAAAACTCACAGGTATAGATTGGAGTGCGGAGGATTTGCAGACGCAGTGCTGCGAATACTGGAGCCACAATACATTGGAAGAAACGGCCTATTTTATGCTCCACGGAAAATATCCTTCTGTACGTGATGTCGATCTTATCTTTTGGCAATATAAACAGGGTGTTGTCATGGATGACAGGGAGGTATTTGAAAAATATCGTTTGGGGAAAGGAAAGCTGAAAGCATTGCAAGCGCTTCCGCTTGACGAAATAATCCTGAAAATTAAAGAACTGTTCACCGGGTGGCAGCAAAATGATTCTCTAAGCGATGATAAACACTGGCGGTTTGACTGTCTTGAGCAAACAGAAGATTGGATGGATACACACTTTTGGATTTTGGAATATGGACGTGAAGTAGATTCACAAAGAGAGCATCAAATATTGAAGTTCTGCTGCCATAATATGAGCGATGAACAAATTGGACTCATTTTAGAGTGCATGGAAAGTTTTCAATGTTCATTGCATATTAGGGAAGAAAAATAATAACAATTTTGTAGTGCATATTTACCCATAAATAAATTACAAGACATTCGCGGAATAAAGTATATTATTCAATTTTCACAATCTGATTAATGTAATCATGCAGCAAATGAAAATATTACAATAGCTAACATACTGTATGGTATAGAAATTGTCGAGAAATTATTAGTAAAATAGTAGAGTATGAATGTGGTGAGTGTTATAGATAAAAAGTGGATTATATTTGATGTTATGGGCGTTATCTTTACAGTGGGTGATGACACTAATGATTTATTGGTTCCGTTTATACAGGATATTAATAAGAATATTAGCAAAGATAAGATAAATGAGGTATATTTGGAAGCAAGTTTAGGACATATTTCCTCAGCAAGATTCTGGGAAATGACCGGAATTGCTCATGGTGATAGTTACATAAATATAGAAAAAGAGTATCTTGATACACGTCTAACAATTGATGAGCAGTTTATTGAAGTTGCGACAAGATTACGAGATTACTATAACTTAGCAATTCTGTCCAATGATGTAAGCGAATGGAGTTCTTATTTAAGAAAGAAATATGGGATAAATGAAGTAGTTAATTTTTCAATAATAAGTGGTGATGTTGGTTGTCGTAAACCGTCTGAAAAAATTTATAGAATTGCTCTTGAAAAAATAGGAGCGGAAGCTAAAGATTGTCTTTTTATTGATGATAGGAACAAGAACCTTGTACCGGCTATGGATGTCGGAATGCGTGTTTTAAGATTTTTACGAGATGATATGGAATGTACGCTTAAAGATGTTGAAACAGCAAATAGTTTTTATGATTTAGAAGGCAAATTAAAGAAAATATGGTAAAATAACCCGACATAGCATATAGGGATTATCAAGAGACTACAGCATAAAAGCGCATAGTAAATCTATACGCTTTTATATAATTCTTTGGGTAGTCCCTTGACATGCCAAAAAATCCCTGTATAATACAGGTAAGGGCAGAACATTGGATATGCCAGTCCTCTTTTTATCCGGAAATATCAGCCTGTTTTCTTGTTTCTTTATACCTTATGGCTATTTCATAGTATTGACAATATTCTTTAGGGTGTCTATGGAAACCCTTCCTTTTAAAGAATAGCGGACACCATTTGCTACAAAAATCGCTGCTTTTTCAGAAACATAATTTTCCATATTTTCCTCATCAACTGTGTCTTTAATAATATTTACCTTATAACCTTGATCTGATGTATAACTTTCTACAAATTCGTATAGTCCAAGATAATCTGAATCCCAGCCATTACTCATTTGAGATTCACTTAGGATTAGATCAACAGTTAGTGAAACCGGTGAAAAAAACTCTGTTCCATGACTATACGAATATCGATTTTCTGATTCAATGAATTGATAGTTGCCTGTGTCACCCAGAATAAAATTTTTCACTGTAATAATTGCAAAATCCTTTGTGTCTGTCATAACCCGACATAGCATATAGGGATTGTCAAAAGACAGATCAGTATCTAACAGCTTTACTCCTAAATCATTTTTTATTGCGTTATAATCGCGGTAATCCTTGTTAATAATTCCATATTCATTAGGCATAGCATCCAATTCATTCATTTGCACAATCTGCATAGAATCCAGTTCGGTCAATATCTCCTCATTTACATAAACTTTGTTCAGTATGTGGTATCCGGCATAAACAGTAGTTCCTCCTAAAACAATGATTACAATAGAAGCTGCAAGACCTTTCCACATTCGGTTGGATTTGTGATAAACAGCTTTGCTTTTGATATTGTTTTTAATTTCATCTGTCAGTTCTATCTGTCTAAGTTCCGAATCAATAATACTTTTTATACTATTTTTAGTCATAACCTGCCTCCATTAAAAATTTTTTAATTTTGCCTCTTGCTCTGTTTAAACGCTGTATAGTAGTATTTTCTGATTTTCCGATAACTATGGCTATTTCCTTAACGGACAGTTCTTGGTAATAGTACAGTAAAATAATTTTCCTGTCATCTGCATTCAAAGTCATAATAGCCGCTGACACACTATCTTTTTCTAAAAAATCATTTATTGGGTCATTATTAATTCTATTTATTTGATTTTCAGGATTATTTTGACGCATATGGAACCAATTTGTTCTCATTACATTTTTACAACAATTGATAGCAATACGCATTAACCATGTCTTTTCACTTGATTTGTGTTCAAATAAGTCATAGGATTTCATCGCTTTTATAAAAGTTTCCTGAACAGCATCTTCCGCAAGCTGATAGTCTTTTAAGTACAAGTAGCAAGTACGCAGAAGTTCATTTCCATACTCATGCATTAGTCTTTCTAAAAATTGTTCTTCTGGCATTTTGATTTTGCTCACCTCCTTTTATTTATTAGACACGCCATATAAGTAAAATATTACATAGATTTATAAAATAATATCAATTTTGAGCAGTATTGTTATATAATGCAATTTTAAATTATACGAAATATTTGTAATAACCGTTGCTTTTTGTGGTATAGTAGAGTAGAATAAAAATGATATAATTTAGATAAAATTTTGATAAGGAGTGAATGTATATGTTGCAGATTAGACCTGTTTCTGATTTAAGAAATAAGTTTCCGGATATTGAGAAAATTGTAAATACGGGTGAACCTGTATATTTGACGAAAAACGGATATGGCGTAATGGTGGTGCTTAGTCTGGAGGAATATTCGAGATTGACAGACGGGGTAGAAGCGGCATTGGATAAAGCGGACAGACTTGCAGCAGAGGATGCGGCGCGGATGAGCCATGAGGAGGTTTTTGGGAATCTGCGGAGGAAAATCAATGAGCAGTAAAAAGTACAGATTGAGTTATCTGCCGCTTTTTTACGAAGATCTCGATGAAAAAGTCACTTATATTACTGAGGTACTAAAGAATCCCATAGCTGCAAATGACTTATTGGATAAAGTAGAAGCGGCTATTATGGAGCGTCTTCCAGTGGCAGAATCTTTTGAACCATATCATTCTGTCAGGGAGCGTAAGTATCCCTATTATCGTATTTATGTAGAGAATTATGTAGTTTATTATGTCGTAATAGATGATAATTCGGATGATTTGGTTATGGAAGTTAGAAGGTTTCTCTACAATGGACAGAATAGGGATAAGTTGATTTGAAAATAATAGATACCAATTAGAGATAAGGAACATAGTATTGGAGGAAGTATGACATTACAGCAATTAAAATATATGATAATCGTTGCGGAAAGAGGCTCCATTACAGAAGCGGCAAAAGAATTGTATATTTCTCAGCCGAGTCTTTCCGGCGCTATCAAAGAAGTAGAAAAGGAAGCCAGAGTAATAATTTTCAATCGATGCAGGACAGGCGTGGCGCTGACAAATGAGGGAATGGAATTTTTAGGATATGCAAGGCAGGTGGTTCAGCAGATGGAACTTCTGGAATCAAAATATATTGATAAAAAACCTGCAAAACAGAGATTTTGTGTTTCCACACAACACTATACCTTTACAACAAATGCGTTTGTAGAATTAATACAGCGTTTTGGACAGGAAAGGTTTGAATTCATTCTGAATGAAACACAGACTTACCAGATTATAGAAGATGTGCGCAACAGGTTTAGTGACTTGGGAATTCTGTATCTTTGTAATAGCAATGAAAATGTGTTGAGGAAGCTGTTTGAAGAATACAATCTGAATTTTTTTGAATTGTTTATTGCAACGCCTCATATTTTTATAAGAAAAGACCACCCGTTGGCAGGATGCGCATCTGTCAAGCTGGAAGATCTGAAACCATATCCTCGTCTTAGTTTTGTGCAGGGAACATATGAATCTTCCAATTTTTCAGAAGAACTTTTTAGCAATGAACCTGCCGAGAGAAGTATCAAGGTAAGTGACCGCGCGGCTATTGTAAACCTAATGATCGGACTGGATGGTTATACAATTTCAAGTGGCATTTTTCCTAAATATCTGCAAGGAGAATCTATAATTTCAGTTCCTTTGGAGGAAAATGAGGTAATGCATATTGGATACATACTGAACAAGGATAAAACATTATCAGAATTAGGCGAGATTTATGTTGAGGCTTTGAAACAATACAAAACATAAGCAAACCATAGGTTCAACCTATACAATGACATATAAAACAGGTATTACCTATTACATGATATTCCGTGCTAAACTATAAAAACGGAAGGGAGGCATACAAATGCCAATTTATGTATTAGGTAATTTTTTAATTTATTCTATTATCAATGCCTTTACTCCGGGACCGGGAAACATTCTGGCCCTCAACACAGTAACAAACTATGGCGTTAAAAAAGGAAGGCCACTTTTTGGAGGAATTTTCTTAGGGTATTATGTTGTTCAGATTATATGCGCAATTTTCGTGTTCGGGGTTAGTACCTTTTTGCCGAATATGCTTGGCATAATGAAATACATAGGGGCTGCTTATATTTTATGGCTGGCAATTCATATTGCGTTAAGCAAACCGCTACAGGCGATACAGAAAAATCAGCGTCATTTATAAAAGGTTTCTTATTACAATTTGTTAATATAAAAATTTATTTGTTTGGAATTACCGCATTGACAGGGTATATTACGGATTACAGCACATCCTTATGGGTTTTACTTTTGTTTGAGATTATAATAGCTACGATTGGAACAACGGCAACGCTTACTTGGATTGGAATGGGTGTACTGATACAGAAAACATATCAAAAACATTATAAGGTAATTAACCTTGTTCTTGCATTAACATTATCAGAGTGTGTATACAGTATGCTGAAGTATTGAAAGGCGGCAAAATTATGAAGAAAATTCTTTTGGCTACTCCTACTATGCATACGGAGGAGCAGCAGTATATTCAAAAGGCATTTGAAACACATTCCGAGCAAAATTTGGATATTCAACTTTCAAACTTTGTTTTCCTCCGTTTCTTTAAGGCGGCGTAAGGCTTCCTCCATACGTCTGTTTTCTGTCTTTTCCTTGAGCGTCACAAAAAGGCAGCTTCCGGCAAAGCAGACTCCGAAGCAGCAGAAAAACATAAGCCACGACTGCCACATATCTACCGGGAACCAGTCAAACAGGATAATAAAAGCTGCGATTATAATAACCGCAAAAGTCAGCATGCAGATGCATCTTAAGCAGACGGGCATTTTTTTAATTATACTGTCTGTAAAGAAAACATAACGTGCCGCCGTAAGCAGAGCGGAAACGCATAGAAACTGAAAGGAAACATTTATCGGGATTCCCTGCGCGCCCAATGCAAAGATTGCTGAAACATCGCTTGCGGAGTTACCGAACGCAAGGCAGAAAATATTCAGTATCAACATGGTAAAACCAAATATGATCATCACCTGCGCCAGATAATCCAAGATCGTTCTTTTTTCTTCCATAATCATATCACTCCTAATCGTTTTTTTAATTCATCCGCATACTGTCTGGATGCTATAATTTGTTCCCCGTTTGACATAGTAATGCGTATTTTTCTATTGATATCAGCTTTTAAGGACTGTACGTTAGGCAAATGGATCAAAAATGACTTGCTTACTCGCAAAAATCCAAAACCTTCCAGTTGTCCTTCTAATTCATAAAGACGGAAATCGGATTCGTAAATCTCATCCGACGTATAAACAAAGCATTTCCGATCGATGCTTTCTATATAAATGACTTCTGCAATATTCAGCAGATAAATTTCTCCGTTTTTTCTTGCCGTTAATTGATGATTCATCATACGCAGCGTTTCCAGAAGCTTTTCGACATCCGGCGTCAAATGCTTACAGGTAACTAAAATGTGCAGGTCGTCTGCTTTGTCATCGACCATGATTTCTATTTTCAATGTTTTCTCTCCTTTTTGGGTGTCATGAATCCTAAGTGATCCTGCAGCTTTATTTTATAACAGGTTTGCAGTCGCCTATGTATGAATCGTTGACTCTGAAGTTATTATACTTCATAGTTTTTCTTTTACAACTATCATGAACACAGGTTGCCATATTTCAAACATAAGCTGCCATATTTCAATTTATCCTATCTTTTCTTAAGATAATTTCGTTATACTATATAGATGGTCTGTAATAAATGCAAACACCGTCAAGGAGAAGTTAAGACATGGACTCGGACTATATCCTGATAAAGAAAATGAAAATGGGGAACGAGACGGCAATAGATACTTTTGTGCGAAAGTATTATCCGGCCATATTCAGATATTGTCTGTTCCATATAAACGATCGCGGATATGCGCAGGATTTAACGCAGGAAACATTTGTTAAATTTTTCACAAACTTTGACAAATATGTTCATTCCGGAAAAGCGCTGAATTATCTGTATGTAATAGCGGGCAATGCCTGTAAGGATTATTACAGGAAAAAGAGCAGGGCCGTAACGGAAGTCAGTATGGAAGGGGTTTATGCGGCGGAAAAGTTTAACGGCGCCAAGTCAGACTGCGAAAAGCCGGATTATGCAAAGTTGGATTATGCAAAGCCCGAAAGAATAATATCGTCAGGCTGTAAAGGGTATAACAGAAATGCATACGAAATTGAAGGCATAATCGAACGGTTGGACATACATAGCGCTTTTGATTCACTTCCGGAAGAAATAAAAGAAACGGCGGTATTATATTTTATGCAGGAGTTGAGCCAGAAGGATATAGCGAGGATACTGGGTATAGGGCTTCCGCTGGTAAAATACAGGATAAAAAGGGCAAGGGAGCTGTTGGCGTTGTATATAGGAAATGATAACGATTAATAAGTAATTGCGAAACATTGATTTACATCTTTGAGATTGTGCAGATTTAACAAAACCCTTGCAGGCCGCTTTCGCTGCGTTGAGCGCAGTAGCGGCACTAAGCTCGAAAATACCTCGCTAAGTGCCGACGCGCTCAGAGCGCCTGCAATGGTGTTTGTTAAATCTGTACAATCAATATACGTTAAGAGAGTTTCGCAAATACCTGATAACTATTAAAAAAGGAAGGGGTGTAGATATGAATAGATACAAAACAGACCGATTGATTAAAAGTTTTTGTAGATCGCGGATGTTAAACAGTCCTTTATATGAATGGGATGAGGGTTTATTTTTGAGGGAAGTAATATCCGGATCAAGAGAAGCATTTTATGAAAACGAACGAAATTCAACGCTCAGTCATTTAGAGTTTTTGCGCATACAGAGCGGTTATATCAAAAAACGTCTGTGGGTGGCGCAAGGGCTTATTCTGGCCGTTCTGTGGTATGTTTTGAATTATATCGATATAGGGTGGAATGTGCAAAAAGGTATGGCGATAACAGCGTCGTTATTTGGGATTCTGGCTGTGCCTGAATTATGGAAAAATAAAAATGCCAATGCTATGGAGGTCGAAGGATCTTCATATTATAACCTGAGGCAGATATATGCGGCGAGAATTTTAGTATTTGCAATGGTGGATTTGGCAATGGTCAGTGTGTTTGGCGTGGCAGTCTGTTTTAATGAGAGAATAAGAGCGGCGGATTTTATAATTAATTTTCTGATACCCTTTAACGTGAACTGTGGTATATGTTTTGAAACTTTATTCAGTAAAAAGAATATTTCGGATACGGAAGCGGCTATAATCTGCTGCATATTGTCTGCCATATGGGTAGAGTTTGTGATAAATGAAAGGATTTATAGTCTTATTTCCGAGCCGCTATGGTTCATTATTTTTATAATATCAATACTGTATATGGTCTGCTGTATTGTCAGAGGGCAGAAAAATTTTGATAAATTGTGGGAGGGAGATTTTTAAATATGGAACTAAAGATTGTAGGTCTTACAAAAAATTATCAGGATATAGTTGCGGTAAATGATTTTTCTTATACTATGACAAACGGAGTGTACGGTCTGTTAGGTGTCAACGGAGCAGGCAAGACAACGCTTATGAGAATGTTATGTACTTTGATACAGCCAACAAGGGGAGAAGTGTTATGGAACGGTCAAAATATCTCTGCCCTTGGGGGAGAGTATAGAAAAGCGCTTGGCTATCTGCCTCAGGATTTTGGATATTATCCGGACTTTACTTTGTGGGACTATCTGATGTATATTGCTTCGATTAAGGGACTTAGAAATACGGTGGCAAAGAAGAGGGCGCAGTTGTTGATCGAGCAGGTCGGACTTAAGGAAGAGAGGAATAAAAAAATGAAGAAGCTTTCCGGCGGAATGAAGCGGAGAGCGGGGATAGCGCAGGCTATGTTGGGCGACCCCAAGCTGCTTATTTTAGACGAACCTACGGCGGGACTGGACCCTAATGAAAGGATAAGGTTCAGAAATCTAATAAGCGAATTGGCGCAGGAGAGGATAGTGCTGCTTTCGACTCACATAGTTTCGGATGTGGAATATATCGCAAAGGAGATACTTTTGATGCAAAAAGGCAAGCTGGCTATGAGCGGAACTGTGAATGAAATTATCGAAAACCTGCCGATAAAGGTATGGAGTATAGAGGTGCCAAAGAAAGAAATCTCATCATATTTTAATTTGTATAAGATTGCTAATGTAAGGACCGAAAGTGATATGGTATCGGGCGGCAAAGCGAAACTTCGCATACTGTCCGCCAAACCGCCTGCGGAAGATGCGGTGTTGGAGACTGCGGTAATGGAAGATGTATTTTTATATTATTTTGGAGAAACGGCAGGTGAACAATATGGTCAGATATGAGATTAAAAAAGTATTTTCAAAAAAGGGCGGAAAAACTGCAATTTTAGCGCTTCTGTTATTATTGGCTGTGACCTGTTTTTTTGCCACGGATGTTGTTTATGTGAATGAAAAGGGAATCGAGGAAACCGGTTATGCTGCTGTATCTAAGCTGCGCCATGAGATAAACGAATGGGAAGGGTATCTGGATGAGGATAAGCTGCGGCAGGCAATTGAGGAGAATATCCGCATAGAACAGACTCCGGAAGCGCAGTCCAAGGATTGGCATATGAACAATATAGCTTATAGTTGGAAACAAGGTTTCAGCAGGATACGCGATCTTTTGAATTATTCATTTGCTTCGGGGTTCAGGGAATATGATTATTACAGGGCAGACAGCCTGAAGCCTGAAGATGCGCCGCGCTTTTATGAGAACCGGATAAGGCTCTTAAAGGAATGGCTTGAAAAAGATGAGACGAAATATATGTTTTCCGAAGCGGAAAAGGCTTATCTTATAAAGCAGTATGAAGAGCTGGAGACGCCGTTTTACTATGACTATATGGAAGGCTTTGTAAATCTTTTGGAGTATTCGCCGACGATTATCATGATTACGGTACTTATTATAGGATATGTTGTCGCCGGAATTTTTGCAAACGAGTTTATCTATAAAGCTGATCCGGTATTTTTTTCCTCATACTACGGAAGAAATAAGGCTGTTGCGGCAAAAATTAAAGCAGGATTTAATATTTATACAATAATATACTGGATAATATTGCTTCTATATTCAACCATTGTGCTAATGTATTTGGGGACCGACGGTTGGAACTCTCCCATTCAGGCAGACATGAGCGGGTGGAAATGCTTTTACAATATAAAGATGTGGCAGGCTTATCTGCTTACCGTATCAGGAGGCTATGTGGGCGGTCTGTTTATGTGCTTTCTGGCTATGTATGTATCCGCCAGAACCAGGTCGTCGGTTCTGGCGGTCATGGCGCCGTTTGTACTTATCTTTATTCCTTCGTTTATAAGCAACATAGACAGTCCGGTCATAAATAAAATTCTGGGACTTTTGCCGGATCGCTTGCTGCAGGTGAATGAGCAGCTTAAATATTTTGATCTGTATCAATTAGGCGGGCACGTAACCGGAGCCGTCCCGATACTGTTTATTGTATACGGGACGGCAGCGCTTTTACTTGTGCCGGCTATGTATATTGCATACAGGAAAAAGCAGTAATTATTGATCTCAGCGCTTTAGTTTAGCCTGTATATCATAAAGTTTAAATAGGCCGCAAACAGGCACCATGCCAGATACGGTATCTGAAGATATGCTGCCGTCGGACTTATCTTATAAAAGCGGTATATCATAACCGCAATCAGAACGATCAAAACTAACAGCCATAAAAATGCAAACAGAAAGCGGTTGGCGCCAAAGAATATTATGCTCCAACAGAAATTGAAGAAAAGTTGGAGCGCGTATACCGTTAGCGCTTCGCTCTTATACGGGCTGTCGGAAACGTATATAAGATATGACGATATGCCCATTAAAATATAAAGTATAGTCCAAACGATAGGAAAAACTATACCGGGAGGGCTTATAGCAGGCTTATTGATCTGAGAGTAAATGGTCGTGCCGCCGCTTAAAAGCGCCGAGAGTGTTCCGACGGCAACGGGAATAAGTATGGCGATTATGAGTTCACTGCTGATCTTTGTTTTCATGATGAGTCTCCGGGTTTTACTTTTGGTTCATAATATTTTTAATTCATAATATGAAAGTTTTAAGTAATAAATACTCAATTATAATAAAATTAATATGGTTTTGCCACCTCTTAAAATGTAAGATGGTATATAAAATGTCTGATGTAATTATGCAATTTATAATTATGCCGGAGCAGGATAAAAAGGGGTTATATAAATACCATTTTAAAACGTAAATGCATTAACTAAAAAGCACAATAATTTTATAATCAGTTTTTCCTACAATATAATGCGTATAATTATGATATAGATAGTTGTTAAACAGTCATCCGGATTTTCAGGTTGAATCGAGAATTGTATTATTAATAAGATTTTTGAAAAAAAAGATATAATATGAGGTGGTTGGACTGTGCAGAAAAAAATTATTTTGAAACCCATATTTTCATATGATATTAAAGCAATGGAGTGAGTATTTACAACATTTTTCATATATTGCACTAGGTCTGCAGAGATACTATAACGACTTAAATCAGACTTGGGCGGATATAGATATATAGTTATGTGACATAATGTATTACATAGAATCTTACAATCTGAATTAAGAAGACAGCCTACGCATGATAGGGCTGTTATAAGAGTATATAAAGTAGTGTAAGAATGTGAAAGGCAAGATATGGAGTTGAATGTTTTCAAGACTTAACATGAACAAATGGAGATATTAGTTTTTTAAATAGCATACTGAAAGATAAGACCTTTAGTATGGTTTTATGGTTGTTATTATCAAATACTACACTTATTGTCTGTAGATTTTTTGTCTGCTGCAAAATAGAATATATTACAATATTTGGAGGTGTAAGCCAAGATGGATATAGTAAAAGTATTTGGGACAAATCTCAGAAAATATAGAAATGAACTTGGCGTATCTCAAGAGAAGTTTGCCGAGATGTGTGGATTACACCGAACTTATATAAGTGACGTTGAACGTTTTCAGCGTAGTATTGCCTTAGATAACGTTCAAAAAATTGCAGATGCCCTTGGAATTGAGACATACAGACTTTTTATAGAAGAAAGGTAAAAATTATGAGAAATCAAATTAAGCAAATTGTTATAGAAGAATTCTCTAATCTTATTAAGCTTATTGAAGCGGATTTTTACTATAACTATAAACGTAAGGTTAATAATTTCCTTTTAAGTCAAATGGATGAAAGAATAACTGCAAGCATGGTCTTTGTAAGCAGTTTTGAATCAAAAAGCGGATTTGCTATTGAAACATGTGCAAAGCGTATAGCAAGACTGACTTTTGGTGAAGAGAATGTGCCATCAATTGTTAATCCCCGCAACTTGAAACACAATATCGACCCATCTACTGTTTCTGGTCAAATTGTTGTGACAGATGTTGATACCCACAATGGTGATTTAAGAGGGGAAATAGCTTCTTTTAGAGCTAACAATGAAGCAACCGGTAAAGGAAAGAAACGTGAGGAAAGTAAGGTAACACATGCAACATGCAAAACAATCCTCCTGCCGCTTGCCTTAAAATATCGTAGTAGGCAGATACATATTAAGCCTGTTGACTTAGCTTTTTATGATGGTACAACGTGGAATATTATGGAATTAAAGGCTGGTGGTGATTTGGACAGCTCGAATGCTCCGTCAAACGTTGAAAAACTATTAACAATCTATGTGGACATGGGTATAGAAAATTGCAAGGCTTATTTTGCTACTCTCTATAACAAAGATGGCGAAGGAAATACATGGACTGGTGCAGTAAAAAAGCACTTAAATTATCCATCAATGTTTTTGATTGGTGCAAAGTTTTGGGAAAGAATTCTTCCTGATGAAATAACTTATGAGGAATTCACGGAAATTTATCGTGAGGCATTAGAGGAAATAGATTTAAATAAACACATTAACGATATGATAAGTGAGTGTATCGGAGAATAAATGTTAAGATTAATTAACAAAGATTGTATGGAGTATATGAAGAGTATTCCAAACAATTCTATAGATTTAATACTTACTGATCCGCCATACAATATTGCTCAGTACTCTACCGGAAATATTCCTCTACCCGGAAGGAATGCATTAAATAATGATATTGCGGATTGGGACAATGTACCATTGGAGCCAAAAGATTTTTTATATGATTTCAAAAGGATAATAAAACCCAATGGTAACATATTTGTTTTTACAAGCTATAACTTAATTGGTAAGTGGCATGAGGTCTTTGACAGCGAGTTTGATACATTTCAATTCTTTATCTGGCACAAAACTAACCCGGCACCGAAAATTTATAAGAACGGATTTTTGAATAGTTGCGAAATGATAATTTGTTTATGGAATAAAGGCCATAAATGGAATTTCTCAACACAAAATAAAATGCATAATTTCTTTGAGACACCAATCTGCATGCCGCCGGAAAGATTAAGAAATCCAAAACATCCAACACAGAAGCCGGTAAAACTATTATCTCATATTATTAATATTGCTTCTAATCCGGGTGATATAGTATTTGATCCATTTATGGGTGTAGGTTCCACAGGAGTTGCCGCAAAAGAATGTGGTCGTCAATTTATCGGTTGTGAAATTGTCAAAGAATACTATGATGCAGCGTGTTTACGGATGGGGGGTAACTCATTATGAGAATAGAAGAAAAGTCTTTAATTCTCCCAACTCTTTATATAATAAAAAGGGATGGGGCAACTTCAACATCAGATTTAATCAAGGAACTCACAGCAGTATTTAACCCAATGGGAGAAGATGCTGCAATTCTATCTGGTCGCAACGACACAAAGTTTTCTCAAAAAGTACGTAATTTAAAATCTCATCGTGATAGTAACCAGATGAATATTTATACTGATATAAACTCTGTTGGGAAATATACTCTTACAGCGAAGGGAGAAGAATATCTGGCTGAAAACATTGAACAGATTGAATACCTTTTTTCTAATAAATTTTTATCAAACGAAGTAGTTGAGTTAGTTTCAGCTGTTGAAAAAACATATGGCAAAAAACGTAAAGTTTATGTATACAGCGAAGATGCTATGGTTGTTGAAGGCAAAATTTCTTCCAAAGAAACTATAGTTAGGAAACGTTCTAAAAAGCTTAGGGCTGCAGCAATTGAGCATTATCGTCAACTCGATGGTAAAATTTATTGCGCTGTATGTGGTTTTTGCTTTGAGAATAGGTACGGTGACATCGGGAAAGATTTTATTGAAATACATCATGAAAATCCTGTGTATCAGTACTCAGATGAAGGCTTCGAGTCTTATATGTCAGAGGCTGTGAAAAAAGTTATACCGCTATGTTCGAACTGTCATAGAATGATTCATCATGATAGAAAACGGCCCATTTCAATTGATGATTTAAAAAAGCAGCTCAAATAAAAGATGCCGCACTTGCTAGTGTGCAGGAGCGGCAGTAATGCTTTATACCGGCATATTCGTTATTATTAAATGTTCAACATTACGTTCATTTCTGCTTCGTACATTATATGTATAGGTCTTGTCAAAGCAAAGTATATTGAAATCTTTTTCATATAAAGAATAAATAAAGTCGGTGTTTTTGATTATTAATATGAATTGTGCTTTTGTCCTTTTTAAAGCATTTGCAAGACGCTGTTGATCCATCTGTGTGAAATCTTTACCCTCATAGTCGGAAAAGTCAGTGTCATACGGGGGGTCTAAAAACATAAAGTCTTTTTCGTTTAGTTCAACTGATGCAAAGAATTCATCGAAGTCTTTGCAATAAATTTCAGACTGTGAAAAAAGCTGTTTTGTATTTTGGTTAAAAATATCGTTTACTTTTGCCCTAAAATCTTTTCGGTTATAAGACATGCCTCCATATGGTATATTAAATTCACCTTTACTATTGTATCGGAACATGGAACCATAACAATATTCTCGAATGAAATAAAAGTTAGCAATGCGATATTCTTTGCTTACCGTTTCAATACGATTTAATAGAATATCATTGTAGATATTTCTAAAATACATATATGTGCCGCTTGTGAAACCGGTTATAAGATTTTCTTTTAAATCTTCATCACTGAAAGGTGCCTTTTGCTCATTTTTTATTGTTCGATGCATTTTATCCAAGGCATTTGAATATAACTCTTTTTTATATTTTGAATCGTCCTTTATAAGGTCATTTACAGCATAGGCCGTTAAGCTGTTAAAGAGTTGATTTACATACTTATTCAACTCTGTTTCACAATTGTCATTTTTGTCTTTGATACCACTGTATATAGACAATAAGCTATTATACCTTTTGTCACAATAACTTAATATATCATCAAATAAAACACAATAATCAAGAAGGAATTTCTTAAAATCGGTGCTTTGTTCTTTGACTAATGTGTAGAAGTCAATTAAATCTGTTGAGATATCATTGATTATTGCAACTTTAGGATTTAAGTAGAAGAACATTGCACCGCCGCCGAAGAATGGTTCAATATAACGATTATATTCTGGAATTAAATGTTCAATATATTTGATCTCACGAGCTTTGCCCCCGGGCCACTTAATTAATGTATTAACGTTGCTCATTATTTTTCTCCATTATTAATATGCGCAATTACACTGACTACATCCCATTTAAATTATGAGCATATTCTAAATATTATATCCATTTAGACTTGTTTACCACGTCATACTTTGTCCATTATAGATTTGGATGTTCCAGTAAATTTCATAATATAATATATGCTGCTTGCAAATCGTGCTTATAACGCAACTTTTGAATAACGTCATAATATTCTATTAGCAAACAGAGATTGCAAAGGTTGACAATTGGGTATTGCCTAGTAGTGGAATAATCTGAACCACGCCATGGTAGATATACTATAGTGTAGGTATGAACGATAGTGTTTACTTTACAAGCATGTTCATATTACGGAAACTAGACTGCCTTATATAATATTTTTAATACGATAATAGTATAAAGTATAATTGCATCGCAAACAAGAGCAAATTTTATAACCTACAAAATTTCATAACTTGTGATTGATGTATTTTTTGAAAATATATATAATTACCAATTTTTGGTCGCTGTTATTATCAAATATAACTATTGCCAAAATCACTTAAAATTGATATGATATAGGAAACTAAAATTTAAAAAATAGTTTCCGCATCAAAAATAAACTATTAAAAAACAAAATATTAAAGTACAAAATATTAAAATACTAAATTATTTTACATATAACTGCGGAAAGTTTATTTATATAAGATTATTTTCTGCCGCATGGGATATTTTGCTGAATAAACATATAAGGTTGGGGATTATAAATGGAGATCAGAGAAACAATATTGGAAGGCGTCATTAAGGCGTTTAACCAAAAAGGTCTGAAATTTACAATGGATGATGTCGCAAAGATACTCGGAATGAGTAAGAAGACTATCTATACGGTTTTCAGCGATAAAGAGTCCATGTTTTACGATATGGTCGAATATATGTTCGATCACATCAAGGAGAGCGAGAGGCGTATCGCGGCAGATGAAACGCTTTCCACAAAAGAGAAGATAAGGCGTATACTGGGCGTTATGCCGGAGAGTTACAGGAATGTGGATTTTCGGAAACTGTATCTGTTAAAGGACAAATATCCTGCGATATATAAACAGGTGGAAATAAGACTTGAGAGCGGCTGGGAGGAAACGATAGCGCTGCTTGAACAGGGTATCGAAGAAGGCTGTATACGTAATGTGCATATACCCATAGTAAAAATGATGCTTGAAGCCTCTTTGGAGCAGTTTTTTCAAAGGGATATACTCATAAATAACGATATTACTTATATCGATGCGCTGAATGAAGTAGTCGGGATCATTATGGACGGTATTCTGGCGGATAACGGTAAAGAACGGGCAAAACAATAAAAAGGTCGATTTAATTATCATTAATTATAATACAGGGGGTAATGAAATGGAAGAAAGATCAAGAGAAATATTTGGGAATCCGGTTGCGGAGACGACCTACAAAAAGGCTTTAAGATCCAAAGAAAGGTATGCAAGGAAATTTGGCGACGATACACAGGTGAGCTATCCTGTTTTGATCAGTCCAAACGAGCATATAGGTGATATCCTCGGAGTTAAGGATATTAAGCTTTCGACTCCCGACAATGTGGATTCGGATGCGCAGGCAGACGGTGAAGGATTTGATACCCAAAAAGGTCTTATAGTCGGAAACATCCGTATGGGCTTCGGGCATTACCGTATATCTATGGCGATCGCTTCCGCTGCCAATTCAATGGGTTATGTGCCGTATTGGATGGACTTAAATTCATTTGAACAGACTACCTGCACAGGCGTGATCAGCGCACAGAATGATTTGTATTCTTTGGGTTCAAGACTGTCCGGTAAGAGTAGACTTTTTAACAAATTTGTCTGGGAGCCTATCAATTACGAGGGTTTCCGTAAGCTTAGCTACAATGCGGCGGACCAGAAAAACGCCGAATTAATGGCTCCGGTTTACCGTAATGTACCACACGAAATTCCGGTTATCGCAACTCACGTATGGCCTGCGCAGGCAGCTATACACGCCGGCATGGAGAGAGTTGTAAATGCCATTCCGGATAACTGGCCAATGGCGCTTCATTTGTCGGAGGGCAGTATTCACACTGTTCAGACTCATTTTGCATATCAGGGATATCGTATACTGAACGGTATGAAGGGCAAATCGGTGTTAAGACCTATGCCGGAGGAGGATTTATTTTATACGGGACATTATATAGACCATGAACTGGTAAGTAATATAGAAGCCGACTGTGAGGCGCGTAAGAAGCGCAAGGCGGATAAAAAGCCCCTGCGTTTCCTGCTTACCATAGGCGGGGCCGGAGCGCAGAAAGAAATCTTTGCGGCTATCATAAAGTATCTGCTTCCTGCAATCAGAAAGAAAAAAGCGGCGCTATATATAAATGTGGGAGATTACCGTAACGTCTGGGAAGAACTTTTAAAGGAAATACCCGAACTTTCGACTATTGCAACAGAGCATTTTAACGATTGGGAAAATACTAAGGCTTTTGCAAACGAAGCCCTCAGCAAAGATGTGGAAGGCATACATGGTTTTTATCATGAGAATATATTTGAAGCCGTATATTGTACCAATCTGCTTATGAGAAGCTGCGACGCGCTTGTTACCAAGCCGAGCGAACTGGCGTTCTATCCGGTGCCTAAGCTTTTTATAAAACGTGTGGGCGGCCATGAGCAGTGGGGAGCGATACATTCCGCGGAACTTGGGGAAGGTACGCTTGAATGTGAAGATATTGCGCATACTATACAGATGATAAGATTGTTTATCAAGGATAAGAATTTTCTCAATGATATGTGCGACAATATCATAAAAAACAAGGCAGCAGGAATATACGACGGAGCATACCGCGTTGTTGAACTGGCTATGGAAAAAAATACGAGGGGGGAGTAGGCATGAAACTTAAAATATGGGAAAAAGCCTCATACGGTCTGGGGGCAGTAGGCAAGGATATGGTGTATATGCTCTCGGCAAGCTATATACTTTATTATTATCAGGATATATTGGGCGTAAGCGCAGTCGCTATGGGAATAATACTTATGGCGGCGCGTGTGTTCGACGCATTCAATGATCCGGTTATGGGAGTTATAGTGGCCAAGACCAAAACCCGTTTCGGTAAATTCCGTCCGTGGCTTATGATAGGAACTGTTTTAAATGCGGTCATGCTATATCTTATGTTTGCGGCGCCGCCGGCATTGAACGGAGCGGGACTTGTGGCTTACGCGGCGGTTACTTATGTGTTATGGGGCGTGACTTATACTATGATGGATATTCCATACTGGTCTATGATCCCTGCTTTTACGGAAGGCGGCAGGGAGAGAGAAGGCCTTTCCACACTCGCGCGTTCCTGCGCGGGAGTCGGTTCGGCGATCATAACCATTATAACTATGATCTGTGTCTTTAAACTGGGACAAGGCGATGAACGTATAGGGTTTAAATTATTTGCGCTCATAATAGCGGTGATCTTTGTTATTTTTATAACGATCACCTGTATAAATATCAAAGAAAAGTCTACGGTCGATATGGAAACCGCGACTGTCAGACAGATGTTTAAAGCGCTTATTTCAAACGATCAGGCTATGGCGGTAGTGCTTACAATAGTGCTTATAAACTGTTCCATATACATTACCTCCAATCTCGTTATATACTTCTTTAAGTATGATTTTGGAGGGGAAGGCTGGTATAATAGCTATACGATATTCAATACCTTCGGCGGGGCGATACAGATACTTTCAATGGTGCTTTTCTTCCCCATACTGCGTAAATTTATGAACGCAATTTCGGTATTTTATGTAAGCTTTGCAATGGCGATATTAGGTTATGTTTCGCTGTTAGTGCTTGCGTTTACAAATATGTCCAATGTGTTTTTGCTCTTTATCCCGGGCTTTTTTATCTTTGCGGCAAACGGAATGTTGTCTGTGCTTACAACGGTATTTCTTGCAAATACGGTGGATTACGGAGAATTAAAAAACAACAGCAGGGATGAGAGCGTGATTTTTTCCATGCAGACTTTTGTGGTGAAACTGGCGTCGGGAATCGCGGCGCTCATCGCATCCATATGCTTAAGCGTATTTAATTTAAGCAACGATACATCCGATACGGCGGCTGCTGCGGAAGCGGTGGCAGGTTCCTCGATCGTGGGACTTAGAATGACTATGACCATAGTGCCGATAGCGGGGCTTTTGATCGCGGTATTTTTGTTCCACAAAAAGTATATACTTACTGATGAAAAAGTGGCGGAGATCGCCGAAAAAGTGAAAGAGCGCAGAAAGTAAGATTCTAAGATATAGGTAATTGCTAAACTCTGATATATGCTATCGAGATTGTACAGATTTAACAAAACCTTTGCAGGCACGCTTGCGCTGCATTGAGCTTCACAGCGGTACTAAGGCTGCAAAATACGCAGCCTAAGGACAAGCGCAAATTTTTTGCGCTGTGAGCTCAGAGCACCTGCAATGGTGTTTGTTAAATCCATACAATCAATATACGTTGAGAGAGTTTCGCAATTACCTAAAAGTCGGATAATAAAACAAAAGGGCGAAATTAAAAGCCCGTATAGAACAGACAAAACAGCGGGGATTGTAAAATGATAAGGGAAGAGCAGAATTTATTTATACTTGATACTCGTAATACAACCTATGCTTTCAGGGTGACGCAGACCGGACATTTGGAGCATCTATACTACGGAAGAAAGATAACGCTGGATGCAGACAGTGCGCAGGCTCTTTTTGAAAAACATTCTTTTGCTCCGGGGAATACCAATGTTTATGACAATGAGCATACCGACTTTTCTCTCGAAGATATAAAGCTTGAAATGTCTTCTTACGGAAAAGGCGATATACGGGAGCCTTTTGTGGAGCTTGTGCATGCAGACGGCAGCCTGACCTGCGATTTTTTATATGAGGATCATAAAATAATTGACGGAAAAGAAGCGTTGAAAACCCTGCCTTCATCTTATGATGAAACGGGAAATGCCAAACAGCTTACAGTTGTGTTATCGGATAAACAATATAATATAAAGCTTGAACTTTATTATTATGTTTATGAAGACTGCGACGTTATATCAAGAAGCGCCAGACTCATAAACGAAAGCGCTAAGACCGTCTGCGTGGAGAGGCTGATGAGCGCGCAGTTAGATTTTGATATGCAGGATTTTTCATTTATTACTTTTAACGGGGCATGGGCAAGAGAAATGAGGAGAACTGACGTTCGAATGACTTCCGGCAGACACATCAACTCTTCGTTGACCGGAACTTCGTCTAACCGCGCCAATCCGTTTGTGATGCTGGCTTTAGATAATACTTCGGAGGATGCGGGAGAGTGTTACGGTTTTAACCTTATATATAGCGGTAATCACTACGAAGCCGTTGAGGTAAGCGGTTATGGCAAAACACGCATTGTCACCGGAATAAATCCGGCGACTTTTAGGTGGCGGCTTGAGAGCGGTGAAAATTTTGAAGCGCCGGAGGCAGCGCTTAGTTATTCACATGAGGGATATAACGGTCTTAGTCAGAATATGCACCGTTTTGTGCGTGAGCACATTGTAAGGGGCGAGTGGAAGAAAAAGACCAGACCTGTATTGCTAAACAGTTGGGAAGCCGCTTATTTTGACTTTACGGAAAAGAAGCTTCTCTCACTGGCAAAAGAGGGAAAAGAAGCAGGAATCGAGCTTTTTGTAATGGATGACGGCTAGTTTGGAGAGAGGAATGACGATAAACATTCTCTGGGCGATTGGGACGTTAATAAAGAAAAGCTTCCGGACGGACTTGGAGGTTTTGGCAGAAAGATCAAAGCGCTTGGTCTTGATTTTGGCATCTGGGTGGAACCCGAAATGGTAAATGTAAACAGCAGGCTGTATAAAGAGCATCCCGAATGGGTAATCGAAATTCCGGGCAAACCGCATTCCGAAGGACGCTGTCAGAGAATACTTGATTTAAGCCGTCCTGAAGTTCAGGATTTCATCATAGAGAAAATGACGGAAGTTTTTTCATCGGCGGAAATATCGTATGTGAAATGGGATATGAACAGGACTTTTACGGACTACTTTTCACAGGCGCTTGAGCCCGACAGACAAAAAGAACTTGCGCACCGTTATGTACTTGGTCTGTACCGCTGTATGAGCGAACTTACCAAACGTTTTCCCAATATTTTATTCGAGGGCTGCGCGGCGGGCGGCAATCGTTTTGACTTAGGCATACTCTGCTATTTTCCGCAGATCTGGGCGAGCGACGATACCGACGCGCTCTGCAGGGCGCAGATACAGAGCGGATACAGCTACGGCTATCCTATGTCGGTTATAAGCGCGCATGTATCCTCCTGCCCGAACCACCAGACGCTTAGGATAACGCCTTTGGAAACAAGATTCGCAGTCGCGGCTTTTGGCATCTGTGGATATGAATGTAATTTTTCCGATATGAAAAAAGAAGAACTGGCAGCGGTGAAAGAGCAGATAGCACTGTATAAAAAGTGGCGCGAAGTATTGCAGTGGGGCAATTTTTACAGAGGACGGAGCTTCCTTGATTTGGGAAATTCATCGGGCGGCGTGCTTGCGGACCTGACAGGGAACCAAATGGAATGGACCTGTGTGTCCAAAGACGGTAAGAGCGCGGTAGGCTTTTTAATGCAGAAGCTGGCGGCGCCAAATACCCAGTTCCACTATTTCAGAGCCAAAGGCCTTAAGCCGGAGACACTGTATCACTTTTATAACCGTACGCTTAAATATAATATAAAAGATTTCGGCGATCTGGTAAACACCGTATCGCCCGTTCATATAAAACAGGATTCGATTGCGCACAATCTAATTGCAAAATTTGTTAAAATGGACGGAGAAAAAGAAGATATGTATGTGTACGGCGATACGCTTATGTATAACGGAGTTCGCCTAAAACAGGCGTTCGGAGGAACCGGTTATAATGATGAGGTGAGATACTATCAAGATTTCGGCGCCAGAATGTATTTTATGGAGGAAGAGTCTTAAATTACTGCTGAGTGCAATATAGGTCTGTGTAAAATCCTTCAGTAAAATTTTTTAGCAAAATCCTTCCTTGGTAAAATTCTTCTTTGTAAAATACACTTGCATTTTTGTATACAATATGATATTATCTATTCATGGCAATGGGGCATATTAAATAAAAGTATGCCCTTATTTATATTATACGAGGAGGAAACGATTATGAAAAAAGCAAAAGCAGTAGTAGCTGTATTAATGGCTTCTACCATGATGCTTAGCATGACGGGCTGTGGAAACAGCGGCGCGGACTCAGGCAATGCGGGAACGGCGGCCGATAACGCTGCAGACACGTCAGCGGCAGACAACACTGCATCGGCGGATACTTCCGCGCAGGCAGACGGAGCGGAAGCTTCAGGCGCAACGGCAAGCAGTTCGGATCTGAACATTATGCTTGAAACTCCTGTTGAGTCTCTTGATCCTCAGCAGGCGACAGACGGAACATCATTTGAGGTTATTGCGGATTTTACTGACGGACTTATGCAGATGGATGCAGACGGACAGGCAGTAGAGGCGATAGCGGAAAGCTATGATGTTTCAGAGGACGGCCTTACTTACACATTCCATATCCGCAGCGATGCCGTATGGAGCAATGGCGCGCCTGTAACGGCAAACGATTTCGTATTTGCATGGCAGAGAGCCGTAGATCCTGCAGTAGCGTCTGAGTATGCGTATATGCTCAGTGATATCGGCCAGATCAAAAATGCGGCTGAGATCATCGCAGGCGAAATGGATAAGAGCGAACTGGGAGCGACAGCTGTGGACGATTCCACACTTCAGGTAGAACTGAATGTTCCGGTCAGCTATTTCTTATCTTTGATGTATTTCCCGACATTCTATCCGGTAAATGAAGAGTTCTTTAATTCATGCGCGGATACATTTGCGACAAGTCCTGATACGCTTTTATCTAACGGAGCATTTATCATGGACTCATATGAACCGGCGACAACAACTTTCCATCTGACCAAGAATGCAGATTATTATAATGCAGACAGCGTTCAGTTAGCCGGCCTTAACTATCAGGTCATTCAGGATTCACAGCAGGCTCTTATGAGCTATCAGACAGGCGCGCTCGATACCACGTTGGTAAACGGCGAGCAGGTGGATCAGGTGAAGGACGATCCTGAATTTTTGACGATCGGCGCAGGTTATTTATGGTATGTGAGCCCTAATATTGCGGCAGTGCCCGAACTTGCAAACTTAAATGTCCGTATGGCGCTTACAACTGCCATCAATCGTGAAGCTATTACAAACGATGTGTTAAAAGACGGTTCGTTACCGACTTATACGGCAGTTCCCATGCAGTTTGCGGCAGGTCCGGACGGCTCCGACTACTCTGCGGATCAGAGCAGATATTCCGACGTCTGTGTATATGATGCAGCCAAGGCGGCTGAATACTGGAGCGCAGGTCTTGAAGAACTTGGCGTCAGCGAACTTACCGTAGATATTGTAGTGGATGCTGACGATGCGCCTCAGAAGGTTGCGCAGGTACTTAAGGAACAGTGGGAGACTACTCTTCCCGGCCTTACGGTAAACCTTGTTGTTGAGCCTAAGAAACAGAGAGTGGAAGATATGCAGAGCGGTAACTTCCAGCTTGGCCTTACACGTTGGGGACCTGACTATGCAGATCCCATGACATATCTTGGTATGTGGATCACAGACAATTCAAACAACTATGGTCTGTGGAGCAATGCAGATTATGATGCGATCATCGATGAATGTACTACAGGAGATCTTTGTACTGACGCCGAGGGACGTTGGGCAAGACTGTATGACGCAGAGAAGATCGTAATGGATGAGGCAGTTATCTTCCCGCTTTATACACAGTGTAACGCAGAGATGCTTTCTTCAAAGGTAACAGGTATTGAATTCCATCCGGTTGCTTTGAATCGTGTGTATAAGAATGCCGTAAAGACAGAGTAATAAATGTTTGACGGAGAACCGCACGAAAGTGTTTCACTTTTGTGCGGTTTTTTAATAAAAAAATAACTAAGGAGGTATGCGTGTGGGGAAATATACGCTAAAGAGGGTTATTACCGCGCTGTTTACTCTGCTGGCCATATTGCTTGTATTGTTCATACTCATGCAGCTTATGCCGGGCTCACCGTTCAATGATGAAAAGCTGAACGCAGACCAGCGTGCGGCTCTCTACACCAAGTATGGGCTGGATCAGCCTGTAACCGTACAATTTTTTAAATATGTGGGAAATATGCTTAGAGGGGATCTTGGCGTAAGTTATAATATATCCAAGAATACGCCGATCTCACAGCTCATTAAGACCCGTCTTCCCATTTCGATAAGCATAGGCGGTTATGCCGTGCTTATAGGAGCCGTGTTGGGGCTGCTGTTGGGACTTGTTGCGGCGCTTAAGCATAATACCATATGGGATTCACTGGCTACCGTGATTTCGGTAATCGGCGTATCTGTGCCATCCTACGTCTTTGCGCTTGCATTAAGCTATAATTTCGGTTTTAAACTGGGATGGTTTCCGATGCTTTTTTCACCCAATGATATTTTTAAATCAAGTGTTTTGCCAAGTATATCACTGTCAATGTTTACCATGGCGTCCATTGCCCGTTTTACGAGGAGCGAGATGTTGGAGGTGCTTGGAAGCGATTATATGTTGTTGGCAGAAAGTAAAGGAATTTCCGGTTTTGCGTTAATTTTCAGACATGCGCTCAGGAATGCATTGATCCCTATCATTACCGTGCTTGCGCCTTTGATCGTAGATCTGATGACAGGTTCGTTGGTAGTTGAGAAGATTTTTGCGATCCCGGGAGTCGGAAGTCTGCTTGTAAACGCAATACAGTCTAATGATTACAATGTTGTTATATCGCTTAGCTTTATTTATTCGGCCATGTACATAATAATTATGCTTGTAGTGGATATCCTCTATGGCATAATCGACCCGCGCATCCGTTTGGCCAAGAAAGGAGGGGACTGATATGTCAGGAAAAAATGCCGCTGCAACAGTAAACGGAACCGTCTCCTATACTCCGGTGGATGCAGATTTTAAGTGGAAAAATAATGCAAAAGAAATAGGCATAGATGAGAACTTTGCTTCACAGGGCTTCTGGAAAGATGTTTTTGTGAGATATTTTAAAAAGGTCAGCGCGGTAATAGGTCTGGCGCTCATCGTGGTTATTACGGTTTTTGCGATCATAGGTCCTCAGATGAATGAGTTTAGTTATTCGACGCAATACTTAGATCAGAAAAATTTTGCGCCCCGTATTGCGGCTCTTGAGCGTTTCGGCATATTTGACGGAAGCGAAAGCATGAAGACGACTACGGGCAGCATGAAAATAAATTACTATGAAGAAAAAGGCTTGAACGATCTTTATTACTGGTTCGGAAGCGATAATTTCGGGCGTGATATCTGGACACGCACATGGTCAGGCGCGCGCGTATCTTTGATAATAGCGGTAGCCGCCGCCCTGATCGATATGATAATAGGAATGAGTTACGGC
This sequence comes from uncultured Lachnospiraceae bacterium, assembly GCA_947631625.1. Classification (GTDB taxonomy): domain Bacteria; phylum Bacillota; class Clostridia; order Lachnospirales; family Lachnospiraceae; genus UBA3282. The sequence continues at coordinate 85,939 of CANRMA010000006.1, forward strand.
CTTATCTCCGGCTACTTCGGAGGAAAGACGGATATGATCATGCAGCGTATACTGGAGATCGCAAACGGAATACCCAGACTTGTTATCGTAACACTGCTTTTGTTAGTGTTGGAGCCGGGTATGCTGACTATTATCTTTGCTCTTATGTTGACCGAATGGGTCGGTATGAGCAGGATAGCCCGCGCCGAGATGCTGAAATTAAAAGAACAGGAGTTTGTGTTGGCGTCAAGAACTTTGGGCGCAGGCAGCTTTTTTATAATATTTAAAGAAGTGCTTCCCAATATTATAGGACCGATAATAACGCAGGTAATGTTCTCAATTCCTACGGCGATTTTTACCGAGGCCTTCTTAAGCTTCGTAGGTCTTGGCATACCTGTGCCGCAGTGCTCGCTCGGCTCTTTGATTTCCGAGGGCTTTAACAGCTTTACCACACATCCCTATCAAATCATACCGCCCATTGTCGTCATGGCGCTTTTGATGCTCAGTTTCAACCTGGTGGCGGACGGACTGCGTGAAGCATTAGATCCGAAGTTTAAGGAAATGTAGGGAGGAGTAAGTTATGGAAAAAGAGAGAGAACAGATTTTAAAAATACGTGACCTGGACATTTCCTTTAAGGCGACTGCGGGAGAAGTACATGCGATAAGAGGAGTCAATATAGATCTGTACAAAGGTGAGACTGTGGCTATTGTGGGTGAGTCGGGCTCCGGTAAATCCGTTACGATGAAAGCGGCTATGGGCATTTTAGCTTCAAATGCCACCGTAAATCAGGGAAGTATTGAATTTTCCTATCATCATGAAGACGGAAGCGCGGAGACGGTTGACATACTTACCAAGGATAAAAAATGGATAAGACGCCATATAAACGGCAAGAGAATAGCAATGGTCTTTCAGGACCCGATGACCAGTCTCGATCCGACCATGACGATAGGCAAACAGCTTATGGAAGGTATGATATGGCATTTTAAGACGCCCAAAAAAGAGGCATGGAAAAGGGCTGTGGAACTGCTCAAAGAAGTAGGTATCGAAGATGCGGAGAAACGCATGAAAAACTATCCGCACCAACTTTCGGGCGGCATGCGACAGCGTGTGGTCATTGCCATTGCGCTTGCCTGCAATCCCGATCTGTTGATCTGCGACGAACCTACTACCGCGTTGGATGTTACCATTCAGGCCAAGATAATCGAACTTATAAGACGTGTCCAGAAAGAACGCGGCATATCGGTCATATATATCACTCATGACTTAGGCGTGGTGGCCAAAGTGGCGGATTACGTAAACGTCATGTATGCCGGTAAAATAGTTGAAAAAGGCGCCATCAACGAAATCTTTTATGATCCGAGACATCCTTATACATGGGGGCTTTTGTCGGCTATGCCGGATCTTGATACCGACGATGAACGCCTGTATACAATACCGGGCTCGCCGCCAAATCTTTTAAATGAAAAAGCCGGGGACGCTTTTGCGCCGCGTAACCGTTTCGCGCTAGAAGTGGACGATAAGGCGGAGCCGCCCATGTTCAAGGTTACGGATACCCACTTTGCGGCAACATGGCTTTTGGACCCAAGGGCGCCCAAGGCGGAAATGCCCGCAGAGCTTGCCCTGCGTATTGAGCGAATGAAAAAGGAGGCGAACTTACATGGCGAATAATGAAAAAGTAAAGCCCCTTCTTGTTGTGGAAGATCTGAAACAATATTTTAAAGTAAGCAGCAGCTTTACCGTGCATGCGGTAGAGGGGGTAAGCTTTGAGATATATCCCGGAGAAACTTACGGACTGGTCGGAGAATCAGGCTCCGGCAAATCCACGATAGGAAGAAGCATAATCCGTCTGTATGATCCTACTTCCGGCAAGATAACATTTGGCGATATGGATATAAGCGGCAGGATGGGCAAAGATGATAAAAATAAACTGCGCACACAGATGCAGATGATATTTCAGGATCCTATGGCGTCTCTTAATCCGCGTAAAAAAGTCGGCGACATTATAGGAGAGGGTCTGGACATACATCATATGTACGGCAGTCGCGCCGAGCGTGATAAAATGATAAAGGAGATCCTTGCGAAAGTAGGTCTTGCGCCCGAACATGCAAGCAGATATCCGCATCAGTTTTCAGGCGGTCAGAGGCAGCGTGTCGGGATAGCCAGAGCTCTTATCATGAACCCTAAACTTATAATCGCCGATGAGTGTATTTCCGCGCTGGATGTTTCCATACAGGCTCAGGTTGTGAACCTTATGAAAGATATCCAACAGGAAACGGGAACCGCGTATCTTTTTATAGCGCATGACCTTTCCATGGTTAAATACATCTCGGACAGAATAGGGGTGCTGCACCTTGGACACCTCTTAGAGACCGGGACTACCGAAGAAATATTTGAGCATCCGGTTCATCCTTATACGAGGAGCCTTCTTTCAGCAATCCCGGCGCCTAACCCGGTAGTGGAGAAAAAGCGCATTGCCGAAAGTTATGACTATAAAACGTCGGGAATTGATTATAATAAAGGAACACGTCATCCGGTGTCAGGAAGCCACTATGTAAAATGTACTGACGAAGAATTCGCAAAGTGGAATGCATAAGAGTGTACTGTCAATAGATAGCATTTCACGGTTTCCCGTTGTGCGTGGTTTTTTGTATAAATGTCCGGCGCGGATTTAAAGTCCGTTTTATTGTACATCTTATCTTATATAATCAAAACATAAACGAAATTTCGTAATTATTGGACTATGAAATAAATTAAAAGGAGAACGGTTTATGGGAAGTGTGGATTGTATAGATAAGATGTGCCATATAATGGACGGAAACGGTAATTATTATTGCATTAACAGCAGCGGTCAGTTGGTTGTGGCGCAGAGTAGGGAAACGGCAGGAGTTTTTAGCTGTGTGGATGCCGATAAGAAGATCGGCGGTGGCAGAAGAGATAATTTTTATGCTGCCGTACCGATAGAAGATAATGATGATATCAAAGGAATTGATTGGAGTGGCTTACTTAAATATTTTCTATATATCGTCACTAATATAAACCGATATCAGAATGAATTAAATGCGGCGTTGTCGGATATTGATATGCAATTGTGTGACATAATGCACTATATAGAGCTATATGATATGGACGATGATGACAGTATTCGCATGGTGGCTTTGTTAAAAGAGTGCAGGCAGCGGCGGCGTGACATAAAAGACGAAATGCTGCGGCTGGAAAGTTTTCAGAAAGCAGTCATAACGGGCAGCAGCATTTCCGGAATAAAGGAAGGGATAAAGCAGATCGACAGGCTTTCAGACCGCGTATACCACCCAAGAAAGCTGCAGAAGCTGTTCGAGGATTGCCCTGAAAAAACCGTCAGGGAAAACTTACTTTGGCGGGCATTTGACGGAAGTACATGCATGGACGCGGAAAAAGATGAAAATGAATGTGAAGCTGAATTTGAAAGCGGCCCGGATGAAGATGCCAATTACAATGCTTTTCAGAAATATAGCGTGTATAAAAAGCTTAAGCAGCTTCGGAACAGAAGAAAAGAATTACATGGAGGATTAGAAGCGGATATAAAAACTTAAGCGAATGGAACTGCAGGTGAATGGCTGCAGGTAAATGTAAGCTGCCATAGGTAAATGTAAAGCTGCAGACTTGACAAATCATTTCCGATAATTTAAAATATATAAATGTAGACAGAAGTCTGCATGAAGGTACAGAAGTGCCGGGTAAGGATAGATTTGTATTTTTTTATATGTGTACTATGAAGGTATGCGTTCCCTTTGAAAAGGTATAACGTGTGCCTTTTTTTATGACAATGAAAGTTCCTGAAGGCAGGAATTTATTGTTTAACAATTAAATTTAAGGAGGATACAAAAATGGCATGTTTTATGGTACCGGCTGCTGAGGCAGTCATTACAACAATTGCGGCAAAATCTATGGAGTCAAAAGAAAGAGCATGTGAGAGTCATGCGTCAGGGAATGAAAACGCAGATCTTGAAATGAATGCGAGGGTTCCTTTTTCTAAGAAAGTTAAGTGGTTAAATAACCTGCTTTGGGGCGGTTCAGCGTTGCTTGCGTTTGAGCATGTATGGCATGGAGAGATCATACCTTCTTTTCCGTTCTTAAGCGCGGCGTCAGATCCTGCGGCTGCGGCTGAAATGCTTCATGAAATGGGAACGGTCGGTGTGACTATGGCGGCGCTCATAACCATTGTGTGGGGCGGCATGGTAGCAGTTTCTTCCGTTATTGAGAAGAGAGCATTAAGCGCGCAGACAGATAAATAAAAACAGGAGAATTGATGTAAAATGACATTATTGACTACGGTTTTTGCGGCGATCATTTCTACAGTCGTCTGGTACAGGAACGCTCCGAAAGATGAGATGAAAGTCGGGATTTTGTGTTGGATGTATTGGGGAGCTTCGCTTATGTGGCTCGTAGATGCAATTTATGAGTATGCAAGCCTCCGCGCAGAATACTTTACGCCGGCGCCGGCAGATATGTTAAATGATTTGTATCTGGGTCTGTCGGTAGTGGCGCTTGGTCTTATCATATGGCTTGCGCGGCTTTTTATAAAAGACCCCAAAGGTGTTGTGAAGGAAGCGCTTTTAGGAAGTAAAAAATAATATATAGGAGCGGGCGGATGAAAAGCGAAACAAAACAGATACTTGAGGCAGTACAAAACGGTACATTGTCAGTGGATGAAGCTCTTTTAAGGCTTAAGACCGCGCCGTTTGAAGATATAGGTTTTGCAAAAGTTGATCTGCACCGTAAAGTGCGTCAGGGAGTTCCTGAAGTAATCTACGGCGCAGGTAAAACTCCTGAGCAGATGATAGGTATCATTGATACGATGAAGAAAAACGGGCAAAAGAATATTCTGATCACCCGTCTTTCACATGAGGCGGCGCAGAAGATAGATCAGTCTCATGCATTGGCATATTATTCCAATGCAAAAGTAGGCGTTATAGGCGATTTTCCTTCTCCCGACGGAATAGGAGCAGTGGTTATTGCAACGGGAGGCACAAGCGACATACCTGTGGCCGAGGAGGCGGCGCTTACTGCCGAAGTTCTTGGAAATGAGGTAATACGTCTCTATGATGTGGGTGTGGCGGGGCTGCACAGACTTTTGTCCCATAAGGATGAAATAATGCAGGCTAGTGTAATAATTGCCATTGCCGGAATGGAAGGGGCGCTTGCCAGTGTCATAGGCGGTCTGGCAGACTGCCCTGTTATCGCCGTACCTACAAGTGTGGGTTACGGGGCCTCTTTTAACGGATTGTCCGCGCTTTTATCCATGTTAAATTCCTGTGCAAGCGGGGTTTCGGTAGTAAATATTGATAACGGTTTTGGCGCCGGATACCTTGCAAGCATGATAAATCATATGGAAGCGAAGGACCGCGGTCGTACTGTATGAGAAGCGATGAGCCGCGATTGTGCTGTATGTGAAACTGATGAATTTCTGTTTATATTAAAGATAAGTCTGATATGAAGAATGGAGCATTGGATGAAAACATTATATCTTGACTGTGGAATGGGAGCTGCAGGAGATATGCTTACGGCGGCGCTTACGGAACTTCTGCCGGACCCTGACAGTTTTATGGAGAAATTAAACGGACTTGGCATACCGGCTGTTGACATTAAAAAAGAGTCGGTAAAAAAATGCGGAATTACCGGGACACATATTTCAGTTACGGTAAATGGTATGGAAGAGCGCAGCGAAGATTACAGGCACGGACATGAGCATGAACATGAGCCGGGACATGCACATGACCATGACCATGTACATCAACACGGACATGTTCACAGTAGTATGAGTGATATTGAACGGATAATAAGCAGTATCAATATTTCAAAAAAAGTGCGTGAAGATGTGATTGCCGTATATAAGCTGATTGCGGAAGCAGAGAGTCATGTACACGGCGTACCCGTAACCGATATTCATTTTCATGAGGTCGGCGCTATGGATGCGATCGCCGACATTACTGCGGTATGTCTTCTTATGGATGAACTTGCGCCTGATGAGATAGTGGTGTCACCTATACATGTAGGTAACGGTCATGTCAAGTGCGCTCATGGGATTTTGCCCGTGCCGGCGCCGGCGACTGCGTTTATATTAAAGGATGTTCCCATATATGGCGGCTCGGTTTCAGGGGAACTTTGCACGCCTACGGGAGCGGCTCTTTTGAAACATTTCGCGACGCGATTTGGGAATATGCCTGTTATGAAAACGCAGGCTGTCGGATACGGAATGGGCAAAAAGGACTTTGAAATGGCAAACTGTGTACGTGCAATGATAGGTGAAACTGATGATAAGACAGATATAGTGATCGAACTTTCCTGCAATGTGGATGATATGACGGCGGAAGAGATCAGTTTTGCGGCAGAACGTTTATTCGAAGGCGGCGCTCTTGATGTTTATACGATACCTATAGGTATGAAGAAATCGCGCCCGGGAACATTGATACGCGTGATGTGCAGTGAAGAAAACAGGGAAAATATGCTTAGATTATTATTTGCGCATACATCTACCATCGGAGTCAGGGAAACATTGACCCATAGGTATATTTTGGATCGCAAAGTGGAAACCGTGCAGACTCCTTATGGAGAAGTACGTCGAAAGGTATCTTCGGGTTACGGAGTGTCGCGGGTAAAATATGAATATGACGATATTGCAGGAATAGCAAAAGATAAAGGCATGAGTTTTGAAGAAGTGCGGAAAGACCTGCAAAAATTATGATTTTTCATCTTTAGGGAAAGGCCGGTTATTAAGTATGGATTTATTACATGAAAAAAAGCGGCATTTGGAGAATTATCTTAAAGAACTCGGGAGCGTGGCGGTTGCTTTTTCTTCCGGAGTCGATTCAACGTTCCTTCTTAAGACCGCGCATGAAGTTTTGGGAGACAGGGCAGTTGCAGTAACCGCCAGATCGTGTTCTTTCCCGGCGCGTGAGTTGGAAGAAGCTAAAGCTTTTTGCGTGTCGGAAGGAATAGAGCAGATCATAGTTGATTCAGAAGAATTGGATATAGACGGCTTCAGTCAGAATCCCCCCAATAGATGTTATCTGTGTAAACGTGAATTATTTACCAAAATCAGGGATATCGCTGCAGAGCGGGGCATTTTGTATATAGCGGAAGGATCCAATATGGATGATAACGGAGACTACAGACCGGGTCTTATAGCTGTTTCTGAATTGGATGTCAAAAGTCCGTTGCGGGAGGCAGAGCTTACTAAAGAAGAGATCCGCGCGCTTTCGAAGGAGATGGGACTGCAAACATGGGATAAGCCGTCGTTTGCCTGTCTGTCGTCACGCTTTGTGTATGGGGAGACGATTACGAAGGAAAAACTTTACATGGTAGAACGGGCGGAGCAGAAGCTTCTCGATATGGGCTTTAGACAGGTGCGTGTCCGTATACATGGGAATATTGCGAGAATTGAAATAGAAAGAAGTGAGTTTGATAAACTAATATGTCCGGAAATATCCGAATCTGTCACAAGTTATTTTAAAGAACTGGGATTTCTTTATGTAACCATGGATCTGAACGGTTATAAGATGGGAAGTATGAATAAGACTATAGACGCGGAAAGCGTTAAAGTATAGCGGGCTCTTTTTTATAAATAAAAAATTCCTGAAACCAACATAAATGTTGATCCCAAGAACTTTTATGGGTTGGGCTGTTCATAAACAGTCAACAGCTCGTAGGGGAATCGAACCCCTGTTTCCGCCGTGAGAGGGCGGCGTCTTAACCGCTTGACCAACGAGCCATATAAAGTGCACTTGTTTATTCTATTATAAATTGGATAAAATTGCAAGAGGTTTTTGTGATTTTTTTTAAACATTTTTATTGCGCTGATGAATTAATATGCTATAATATACGGGAATTGGACAATTATCGTAAAATATCTGAATGATATGTGCCTGTACCGTGTACATCAAAGGCTTGGGCTGTTTACTTTCAGGAATTGCAGGTTGGCAGGAACGGGGGATAAAATGTATAAAAGAATTATATCTGCCTTGCTGATATTTGCATTACTTATTTCAAGTGTAGAGATAAATTCATATGCAATGCCATTGGAGTCGAAATGGGATTACAATATAAACTCTGACATAATGACAGGGTTTAAAAGCGCTACGGCCGACGAATATGATACAAAAGAAAGTGCCAAAGAAGATTATAGCCCTGAATCAGGAGAAAGAGTCGGGGAAGGTCAGAGTTCCAATGCAGAAGAGGGAACTGAAGAGGACAGTAATCCTGAAGCAGAAAAAGGAACCGTGGAAGAACAGAGACCTGATACGGAAGAAGGAACCGGGAAAGGTCAGAGTTCCAATGCAGAAGGAGAAACTGAAGAAGACAGTAATCCTGAAGCAGAAAAAGGAACCGTAGGAGAACAGAGACCTGATACGGAAGAAGGAACCAAGGAAGATCAGAACCCTGATGCGGAGGAAGGAACCGGAGAAGATCAGAGTTCCAATACGGAGGAAGGAACCGGAGAAGATCAGAGTTCCAATACGGAAGAAGGAACCGGAGAAGATCAGAGTTCCAATATAGAAGAAGGAAATGAAGAAGAAAATGAAGAAGGACAGAGTTCTGACGGAGAGGAAACAGATAATGCCCAAAACTCTGACATAATGGAAGAGTCAGATAAAACTTTTGATGCTGAAACCCCATCCGAATCAACATCGCAGAGTTTTCTCATTGATATGCAGGAGCCGTATGATGGCGACTGTCTTCTTGTGGCCAATGTTAATATACAGGAGACCGGGGAAAATGAAACTGCAGGCAGTTTTACGTCAGCGGATATTGCTTCTTCGGATAAAAGTTTTATAAATTCGTCAGGAATTGCTGCAGTATCGGAAAGCGGCAGTGATATTTATGATTATGATGAGTATGGAAGAGGGCTTATAGATCCCGCCTCTTTTTTGCCGGAAGCGGTCTTGGATGAGAACGGAGTTTCTTATCTGTCTGATGAGGAAGCGGCTCCAACCGAGTATGAAGTTGGCGAAGAGCGTATCTTTTATCTAAACAATCAATCAAATAACACATATAACGAAGTAAACTGCGTATGTGTTGCGATCAGCGAGTATGCTACGGTATGGGTGCCGGCCGATGATGACATATATGTTGAAGATGCGGACAAGATGAAAGCTTATATGAGTGAGCTTGCACAGGAATTTGACGTCCAGTTCCCTAAAATGACCGAAATGTTTGGTTCCAAAGATACAGTGGAAGCAAAATATGGCGACAACGACGGAAAAACAGCGCTTTTATGTTATGACATCAACGGGAACGGTATGAGCGGAAGCTCATATACCGCCGGATATTTTTTCTCTGCGGATCTTAATATAAATTATAAAAACAGTACCAACAATAAAATTGATTGCCTTCATATAGATTCGTGGCAGGGAATGAGCAGGAATACGTCATCGAATACTTTAAATCCCACACAGAGCAAGCGGACTATGGTACATGAGCTGCAGCATATGATCAATTTTTCGGTGTGCAGGGATAACGAAGAGAGTTTTTTGCAATTAAAAATTCCCACATGGCTGAATGAAGCATATTCCGAAGCGGCGGCACATTTATGCTATGGTGAAGCTTCAAACCGTATTTCCAATTATAACAGTTATAGTGATATCCCGGCGGGGAAGGTCTCTTTGATTAAGTGGAACAGCAATTATACTCTGCCTAATTATGCGCTGAGTTATCTTTTCAGTCAGTACATACGTATCCAATATGAAAACGGAAGCACCATATATAAAGATACAATGAATGATTTAAACGAATCGACGGATCTTTTAACGGTTATTGCCGATAAACTTGGGATATCCGCGCAGGAATTGCTGTTTAACTTCCGCGCCGCTTTGTTTTTGAAAAATGCAGAAGGAAAGTATGGTTTTGGCGGTGAAGAGTGGGCGGAGTCAATAAATTCAAAGAGTGTATCGGCGTCATCGGTAGGCAGCAGTCTGAGTCTTGCACCGGGGGCGGCCGCGGTCATTGATCTGCGCGACAGTTTTGAACCGTCGCAGACCGGGGAACATATCCGATATGCGGGTATGTATAAGGAAGTCACCGATGACGATGTAGCCGTAAGTATATCCGGAGGTGATTCCATTACTGCGGATATGGAAGAGCTGCAGCTTACTGCGTCAGTATATCCTAAGGGAGTCAGCCAGGAGGTGATATTTTCCCTGCCGTATCCAGAAGATGAGCAGTATGCAAAAGTGACTGCGGATGGACTCGTTATCCCGATTTCGGAAGGAAGTATAACTGTGCGCGCAACTTCCGTATTTGATCCGTCCAGATATGCGGATAAAGTCATAGCTGTCTCGGCGCGCGGCAATGTAATATTTGAGCAAAATATAAGCCCTGTGTTCGGAGGCGTGTCGGTAAATTATGAGGTCGTGATACCGAAAAGAGCCGTATTATACTATACGATAGACAGTGATGTCCCGAATGTCGAAAGCGGGAAACTGCCGGAAGAAGGTCTGCTTTTCGATAAGGAGGGCACATATTCCTTAAAAATATTTGGACATGATGACGAGGGGGTATATAAAGACGTATATGACGAGGCTGAGATAGTTATCGGAAAGTCCGCCGCTCCGGTGATATCTGAAGAAGATATGAAGATGGATAAAACCGATGTAAAGCTTGTTACGATCCTGTCTCCCGAAGACGCGGAGGTTTATTACACTTTGGACGGTACCGCGCCTTCTCCCGAACAGGGTATAAAATATGAAGAACCTTTTATTATAAGCGAGGAAGGCGCTACAACGGTTAAGGCTGTTGTCCTGCAGAAAGGAAAGGAAGTCAGCGAGGCAGCGGAGAAAAATATAGATGTAGACTATGTGTATGAGACTATGGAAGAGTCTGAACACAAACCATATATGACACAAGTGTCATTTTCCATAAATAAAAAAGCAACTGAGCCGGTCACGTTTTCCGTACGTCCGATACTTGAAAACAGAATAGCAGAAGTTAAGTTTGTACAACAGGAAGACGACTTTATAATAGAGCGTGTATCGGGAACGGACAGTTTTAATATAAGCCTTGCCAATAAGGAGATCTTAAACAAAACATATACCAGAAAGCTCAGGATAGTATCCAAAGGCAGCGGAAATGCGAGATATGCCGATTTAGTGGATATTAAGATTAAAGTAGTGGATGCCGAACCCAAGGTATCATTGAAGGCAATAACTGTCAATACCGTATATCCCAATGCCGGATATCCGATAAGCGTGACGTCTGGAAGCGGCAGTGTGGAGATACTTGGGATAGAGGATGCGGGCGATTACGGATTTACACAAAATTTTTACATAAAAGACGGCGCCCTTTATTTAAAAAGAAAATATGAGGACTTTGTCAGGACAGCTTCAGGTAAGCCTGTTTTAAGCGGTAAATTAAATGTCAGGGTTCAAGGATATGAAGAGTCAAAAGTGAACATAAAAATTAAGATATCCGATAAACCGCCTGTTTTATCAGCCTCGAAATCACAGATAAGACTTAATTACAATAAGCTAGATCAGGATAAATATTTTGAATTTACGCTTGATAATAAGATAACTTCGAAGAAAAAAGAAACCGTTGAAGATATAAAAGAGATCAGATTGGATGATGGGAAAACATCATATAAAAAGGCGGCGGAACTCATAAAGAATGTATCCTGCGCCGACGGTCGAAATATTAAAGTTGAATTTAAGGACAGCATAAAACCCGGAACTTATACAATGCCTTTATTGGTGTCTGCGCAGGACGGTGAGAATGCTTTTTCGGATGTTTGCTGCAGTGTTAAATTTACTATTGATAAAGAAAATGCCGGAGCGGTTTTAAAACCTGCCGTGTCCAAGGTAAGTCTTAATAAGAGGATGAGCGGGGAAAAAGCATATATATCCATAAAAAATATATCGCAGTATAATATGGAGCTTACGGATATTGAATGTAAACCTGCTTCGTCAACCGGATCGGTAAATCCCGATGATAATGTGTCATTGGTCTATAATGCTGAAAAAGGCATGCTTGAGGCGAAGATAAAAGACGGAAAAGAGCCTGCCGGCAAGACGTATAAATTTATCTGCACCCCGGTATATGTATCCGGAGCTTTAGCAGCGGATCCCGCTGCCGAAGACGCCGAGTATAAAGACAGCAAAAATTCTGCCGCCATAACGGTTAAGATTACGGATAAGGCGGCTTCCGTAAGCCTTAAGGCGAAGGGAAACATAGATGTTTTAAACCGTGATTCTTCGGCGGTCACTTATACTGTCAGGAAGGTTAATTTTGTTGATGAGATCAGGTCCGTAAGATTTAAACGCGCGTCAAAGATTTCACAGTCCGTGCTTGACGCTGCGGAATATTTTAATGAACCGGTTTTGAATGATGATTCTACGGTAACGATAACTGCCAAAGAGGAGGCGGTTTTCACAAAAGGCATGAAATATGCTTTTAAACTGGAATTTACCCTTAAGAACGCGCATAGCGCCGAAGCCGCCCCAACTGTATTGGAAACCAAGGATATAACTATAAAGCCAAAGCAGAGCAAGGTCCGTCTCAGCGCATCTGCAAAACCGGCATTTTACAGATATGTCAATTCAGGCAATAATTATACTGACTTAAGGCTGACAGGCAATAACGGGATTATCGAAAAAGTGGAATACGATAAGGAGAACAACAGGAAGATCCCGGAAGGCATTACGCCAGTGATTGAAGACGGCCTGCTCACAGGCATTACTTTTGACGGCAGCGCCTATATTAAAAAGGGCAGGTACAAGCTTGTATTTAAAGTGTATTATAAAGGCCAGTTGTGGGAAAAAGCCACAAAGCGCAGTGCGTCATATGCAAAGCCTGTGACTTATAAATTGACTGTAACGGTCAAATGATCGTGGCTGAACTGAATTGCTGAATTACCGAATTGCTGAATTACTGAATTATTGAATTACTGAATTGCGGAATTACTGAATTGCAAATAACGCTTGCAATCTTGTGATTTTAGTGATACAATAGCCAAAGTACAGTATATTATGTAATGATTAGAGTGGACTTGCGAGTCCACTCTTTTACTTGTGAACGGAGGGAGAGTAAATGTCTGCCGGTCAGATTTATGAAGAAAAAACAGAAACCTTGCTTACGCCGATCGCAGAACGGTATGGCGTTGAGATTTATGACATTGAATATGTTAAGGAAGGGAGCGACTGGTACTTAAGGGCCTACATTGATAAACCCGGAGGAGTCAATATCAATGACTGCGAGATGGTAAGCCGCGCGCTTTCGGATGAACTGGACAGGGAAGATTTTATCAAAGACGCTTATATACTTGAGGTCAGCAGTCCGGGGCTTGGAAGGGCGCTTAAGAAAGATAAACATCTTGCCGGGAGCATAGGCGAAGATGTGGAGATTAAGACATATAAGCCCATTGATAAGCAGAAGGAGTTCTGCGGCGTCTTGAAAGCTTTTGACGACAACACGATAACGATATCAGTTGATGATGAAGAGAAGATATTTGCCAGAAAGGACATTGCGATCATAAGGCTGGCGCTTGATTTTTAGATTAACCACAAGGAGGATATTTCAAAAATGAATAAGGAATTGATGGAAGCATTGGATATGCTGGAAAAGGAGAAAGATATCAGCAAGGAGACTTTGTTTGATGCTATCGAGAATTCTCTGCTCACAGCCTGCAAAAATCATTTTGGCAAGGCGGATAATATTAAAGTCGAGATTGACAGAGAAACCTGTGATTTCATTTGCTATGCGCAAAAAGAGGTAGTAGAGGAAGTTGAAGATGACTGCCTGCAGATTTCTTTGGAAGACGCCGTGAAAGTTTCGGAACATGCCGCCCTTGGCGATATTGTAAATATAGAGATCAAATCCAAAGAATTCGGACGTATTGCGACACAGAACGCCAAGAACGTAATTTTGCAGAAGATCCGTGAGGAAGAAAGAAGCGTTATCTATAATCAGTACTATGAGAAGGAAAAAGACGTAGTTACGGGCATAGTGCAGCGCTATATAGGCAAAAACATATCAATAAATCTCGGCAAGACAGATGCGATATTGAATGAAAACGAGCAGGTTAAGGGCGAGGTCTTCAGACCTACCGAAAGAATTAAGGTATATATCCTGGAAGTAAAGAATACACCTAAAGGACCGAGAATTCTTGTGAGCAGGACACATCCCGAACTGGTGAAGAGGCTTTTTGAGACGGAAGTGACTGAGATAAAAGACGGCACGGTGGAGATCATGAGCATAGCGAGGGAAGCCGGAAGCCGTACCAAGATGGCCGTGCGTTCCAACAATCCCAACGTAGATCCTGTCGGAGCCTGTGTAGGAATGAACGGAGCCAGAGTTAATCTTATCGTAGAGGAACTGCGCGGTGAAAAAATAGATATAGTAAACTGGGATGAAAACCCCGGAAACTTTATTCAGAACGCGCTGTCGCCCGCTAAGATAGTAGCTGTTTTCGCTGATCCTGATGAAAAGACTGCCAAGGTGGTAGTGCCTGATTATCAGCTTTCGCTGGCGATCGGAAAAGAAGGGCAGAACGCAAGACTGGCTGCAAGACTTACGGGATATAAGATCGATATAAAGAGCGAGACTCAGGCCAAAGATGCTCCGGGCTTCAGATATGAAGACTACGAGTATGACGACTATGACGAAGATGAGTACGAAGAAGACGATTATAATGAAAACGATTATAATGAAAACGATTATAATGAAGACGGTTATAATGAAGACGAATATGAAGAAGGCGCTTACGCCGATGATCTTGAAAGTGAACTGCATGACGGCGTATCGTATGAAGATGAATGAAATACCGATGAACAATAAGGGGTAGATAGGTCTTGGTAAGTAAAAAGAAGATACCGATGCGTCAGTGTGTGGGATGCAGGGAAATGAAGAATAAAAAGGATATGATGCGGGTGCTTAGGACCATGGAGGTCATGATCATATTGGATACGTCCGGTAAGAAGAACGGCAGGGGGGCATATCTTTGCATGGATAAAGAGTGTCTTTTAAAAGCAAGGAAGAATAAGGGATTAGAGCGTTCTTTTAAAATGAGTATTCCGGATGAGATATATGACAGACTGGAAAAGGAGTTTGAGGAGAATGCGCATGGATCATGAGATAATAAATAAAAAGGTATTATCCATGCTTGGCCTTGCGACCCGGTCCGGAAATGTCGTCAGTGGAGGATTTGCAACAGAGAGTGCGGTAAAATCGGGAAAGGCATATATGGTAATAGTTGCAGAGGATGCTTCGGATAATACGAAAAAGAAGTTCCGCAATATGTGCGCATATTATAAAGTGCCCATTTATCAGTTCGGATCAAAAGAGGTTGTGGGACATTCGATGGGAAAGCAGGAGAGAACTTCTCTTGCGCTTACTGACGCGGGGTTTGCAAATTCGATACGGGGATATTTGGAAGAATTGAGATTAGACGGAGGTAGTGAGCATGGCGAAAATGAAAGTATATGAACTGGCAAAAGAGTTAGACAGACAGAGCAAGGAAATTGTTGCTTTTTTACAGGATAAAGGGTATGAGGTTAAAGCTCCACAGAGCTCGATAGAAGACGAGTGTATTGAACTGGCGCGCAGACAGTTCGGCCAAAGCGATGATGAAAAGGCTCACAAGGAAGATAACGGTAAAAATAACGGCAAAGATAACGGCATTAAAAAAGATGAAAAAAATGATCCTAAGGTCGTAAAAGAAGCGGTTAAGGCGGCGCCGGAAGAAACTAAGGACGTAAAAGCCGTAAGCGCGGAAACAAAAAACGATAAAGAGACCAATAAGGAAAGCGATAAAGAAATCAATAAAGAAATCGATAAAGAAATCGATAAAGAAGCCGAATCTGGAGAAAAGAAACCGACAGAAGCTAAGAGTGTGTCCGGAGCGCAGGGAGAAAAAACCGCGCCGGAAGCTCCAAAGAAAAAGAAGAAGATAATTTTTGTAAGCAATCCTCAGCATTCCAAGATGACTAAGGGAAAACCCGGACAGGGAATGCCTGATAAAAGAATGATGGGTTCGGATCAGCGTAAAGTAAATCAGCCTGAACATCATACGATAATAAGGCCTACGAGCAAACCCAGCCAGGTTACCGCGGAACCTTATGAGGTAAGGCAGAGACAGGAATATGAGCGCCGTATGGAGCGCAGGCAGCAGGAAAAAGCAGAGAACAGGGAAAGAGAAAATGTCCGGAATCAGAAAGCAGTTCAGGAAAAACAAGTTCGTGAAAATATTAACAATGAAGGCGGCAAAACTGAGAGCCAGACTCAGGGCCACCAGACCTATAGCGGCAATAAGATCGGCAATAAGAGTGACAGACCTGTGCAGGATGGCGGGAGGTCTTTTGGCAATAATGACCACTCTGCGAGAAGAAACGGCGGGCAGGATAATAGATTTAAGAAGGGTTCAAACAACAAAGACTTTATGCCGGAGAGTCCCATCAAGGAAGGCGAGAAGCATAGGGATGAAGAAAAACGCCGTATCTCACAGGAGAAGGATAAACGTTCGCGCAAAGATCTGATCTACGAAGAGGATGAGGTTAATATTAAAAACCGCAATAAACCCGGACGTTTTATTAAGCCTGAAAAGAAAGTGGAGACTGTTGTTGAGGAGCAGATTAAGGTGATTACCGTTCCTGAGTCTCTGACGATAAGAGAACTTGCGGAGAAGATGAAGATACAGCCTTCAGCCATTGTTAAGAAGCTTTTTATGCAGGGACAGATAGTGACCGTTAATTCGGAGATCAGTTTTGAAGATGCGGAAAATATTGCAATAGATTATGAGATAATCTGTGAAAAGGAAGTTAAGGTAGACGTTATAGAGGAGCTGCTCAAAGAAGAAGAGGAAGATGAGAGCAAGATGGTTCCAAGACCGCCTGTGATCTGTGTTATGGGCCATGTCGATCACGGTAAGACTTCCCTGCTTGATGCTATCCGTAAAACCAATGTTACAGATAAGGAAGCCGGAGGCATCACACAGGCGATCGGCGCATATACGGTTACCATAAATAATCAGAAGATAACCTTCCTTGATACGCCCGGACATGAAGCGTTTACGGCTATGCGTATGCGTGGAGCCAATTCGACGGATATAGCTGTTCTGGTGGTAGCGGCTGACGACGGCGTAATGCCTCAGACCGTCGAGGCTATAAACCATGCCAAGGCAGCAGGCATTGAAATTATCGTTGCGGTCAATAAAATAGATAAACCCAATGCCAATATTGACAGGGTTAAGCAGGAAATGACGGAATATGAGCTTATTCCGGCAGACTGGGGCGGCTCGACCGAATTTGTTCCTGTTTCCGCCAAGTCGGGAGAAGGAATAAACGATCTGCTTGAGACGATACTTCTTACTGCGGATATTCTTGAGCTTAAAGCCAATCCGAACAGACGCGCGAGAGGTCTTGTAATAGAGGCTGAGCTTGATAAAGGCCGCGGACCTGTGGCAACGGTTCTCGTACAGAAAGGCACTCTCCATGTAGGAGACTTTATATCCGCAGGCGCGAGCCACGGCAAAGTTCGCGCTATGATCGACGATAAGGGCAGGAGAGTAAAAGAAGCATTTCCTTCCATGCCTGTAGAGATACTGGGACTTTCCGATGTGCCGAGCGCAGGAGAAGTGTTTATAGTACATGAAAACGATAAATCCGCAAAATCTTATGCAGATACCTATATGTCTCAGCATAAAGAAGAGATGCTTGCAGATACTAAGTCAAGGATGTCTCTGGACGATCTGTTCAATCAGATCCAGGAAGGTAATTTGAAAGAACTTAACCTTATTGTTAAAGCAGATGTACAGGGAAGCGTAGAGGCTTTAAAGCAAAGTCTTGTAAAACTCTCCAATGATGAGATAGTTGTTAAATGTATACACGGCGGCGTAGGCGCGATTACCGAATCCGATGTTACGCTTGCCTCTGCGTCATCAGCGATCATTATAGGGTTCAATGTAAGGCCGGATGCTACCGCAAAGTCAATAGCGGAGCGGGAAGGCGTGGACGTAAGGCTTTACAAGGTGATCTATCAGGCGATAGAAGATATCGAAGCCGCCATGAAAGGTATGCTCGATCCCATATATGAGGAGAAGATCATCGGTCATGCGGAAGTGCGCCAGATATTCAAAGCTTCCGCTATAGGTAATATCGCCGGTTCATATGTGCTTGACGGTGAATTCCAGAGAGGATGTAAAATACGTATAAGCAGAGAAGGAGAACAGATTTACGAAGGCGCTCTGGCTTCTCTTAAGAGATTTAAGGATGATGTTAAAGAAGTTAAGGCAGGATTTGAGTGCGGTCTTGTATTTGAAGGCTTTGACCAGATGAAGGAACTGGATATAATAGAAGCTTATATTATGGTGGAAGTCCCGAGAAATTAAAGCCGCAGTCCTGAGAAAGAGAGATATATATGCGTAAAAACAGTGTTAAAAATACCCGCATAAATTCAGAAGTCCGGCGTGTGCTTGCCAATATCATAAGAGGCGGGCTCAAAGATCCCAGGATCGGGGAACTTACTTCCGTGGTCGCCGTGGAGGTGGCGCCTGATCTTAAGACTTGTAAAGCATGGATAAGCGTGCTTGGAGATGAGAAAGTCCAAGCTGAGACTCTGGCGGGTTTAAACAGTGCGGAAGGATATATAAGAAATCAGCTTGCAAAAGAAATCAATCTGCGCAATACTCCGCAGATAACTTTTATAATGGACCAATCGATCGCATACGGAGTCAGTATGTCGAAACTTATTGACGAAGTAAATAAGTCGTAGGGGAGGCCTTTATTAAATGAATATAGCAGATGAAGCAAAGTTGGCGAAGACCATTGGGATAGCGGGTCATGTGCGTCCCGACGGTGACTGCGTCGGTTCGGTCATGGGGCTGTATATGTATCTTAGAAAGCTTGTGCCGAAAGCGAGGATAGACATCTACTTAGAGCAGCCAGCCGATATATTCGCCTGCATACGCAATATAGATAAAATATGTTCGGAATTTAGCACAGATATAAAATATGACGTATTTTTCGCATTGGACTGCAATTTAGAGCGTCTTGGAGAGGCAGGAGAGATTTTTCGGAATGCGGGGAAAAAGATAAATATAGATCATCATATCAGCAATGACGGCTGCGGAGACCTTAATTTTATAGAACCGGAAAGAAGTTCCACCTGCGAGCTGCTTTATGAGCTGATGGATGTGACACGGCTTGATGAAGATATAGCCAAAGCCTTATATATAGGTATCATACATGATACGGGAGTGTTCCAGTATTCCAATACTTCACCGAGAACGCTTGAGATCGCGTCTGAACTTATACGATTTGGATTTGATTTTTCCAAGCTTATCAGCGAGACATTTTATGAAAAAACATATCACCAGAGCCAGATAATGGGAAGGGCGATCCTGGAGAGTATGCGTTTTTTGGACGGCAAATGTATAGTAAGTAAAGTCAGCCGGAAAAACATGGAATTTTATACGGTAGAGCCTAAAGATCTGGACGGTATAGTAAATCAGCTGCTTATGGTAAAAGGCGTTGAGTGCGCGGTTTTTATGTATGAGACCAAGCCTATGGAATACAAGGTCAGCATGCGTTCCGCAGGAAAAGTAAATGTGTCTGAGATAGCGCTCAAGTTTGGCGGCGGCGGACATGTACGGGCCGCGGGCTGTACCATGAGCGGCACATATCATGATGTTATCAACAATCTGTCTGTGTATATCGAGGAGCAGTTGAAGGAAAAATCTAAAAAGTCAACTATAAACGATTAAGTTAAGCGGTAAACGATTGAATGTAAAAAACCGGATAAGGCAGCAGAAGTAAAATGTAAACGATTAAGTTAAGCGGTAGACGATTGAATGTAAAAAAACGTATAAGGCAGCAGACAATAAAATGTAAACGATTAAGTCAGCGGTAAACGGACGGATATAAACATTCGGATTTCAGAAAGGCAAGATCAGTGTGTATCACGGAATCATAAATATATACAAAGAAGCCGGTTATACGTCGCATGACGTGGTAGCCAGACTGCGTGGGATTTTAGGGCAGAAAAAGATCGGACATACGGGAACCCTGGACCCGGATGCGACAGGGGTGCTTCCGGTGTGTCTGGGTGTGGGAACGAAGCTTTGCGATATGCTTACCGATAAGGATAAAGAGTATGTAGCAGAGCTTTATCTTGGTATGACCACGGATACGCAGGATATGTCGGGGAAAGTTATCTCGGAAAGCGATAAGCCCATAGATAAGACTGTTCTGGAAGATGAGAAAATAACAGGTATAATACAGTCTTTTCAGGGAACATATGACCAGATACCGCCCATGTATTCCGCGCTTAAGATTAACGGTAAAAAATTATACGAACTGGCGAGACAGGGCAGGGAAGTGGAGCGTAAGGCAAGAAGCGTAAACATAGAAGAGATAGAGATCCTTGAAATGAAACAGCCCGTTATAAAATTCAGAGTGGTGTGCTCCAAGGGGACATATATCCGTACGCTGTGCGATGATATCGGTAAGCGCGCAGGCTGCGGCGGCGCCATGAAGAGTCTTGTGAGAACGAGGGTAGGGCGTTTTGCGATACAGGATGCTCTTATGCTTGATGAGGTGGAGAAACTTGTGCACGAAGGACGGATTGAGGATCATATTGTCTCACCCGACGAAATGTTTACGGAGTACGCCGTGGTTAAAGTCATGCCTGAATTTAAAAGGCTGCTTGAGAACGGGAACGGCCTGCTGACAAATATGGTTTACATAACTGATTGCCTTAATGACGG
Source organism: uncultured Lachnospiraceae bacterium (assembly GCA_947631625.1). Taxonomy (GTDB): domain Bacteria; phylum Bacillota; class Clostridia; order Lachnospirales; family Lachnospiraceae; genus UBA3282. The sequence goes on from CANRMA010000006.1 coordinate 106,644, forward strand.
GGAAAATCTCAGAGTTTATGATGAAAGCGATCATTTTTATGGGATATACCGTTTTGAAAGCAGGACAAAACAACTTTTGCCGGTCAGGATGTTTATTGTTACGGATCGGCCCAATCCATAGCAGCGCTTAGCTGTATAAGAGAAAGGCGCGGTTTTATCATGCGGATCATACAGGGATTGACGGAATTTAATATAGAAGGTAAAAGCGCGGTCGCGATCGGTAAGTTTGACGGAATGCATTTGGGACACCGTAAACTTATTGACGAAATATTGAGAAGCAGAGAACAGGGAATATTAGCGGTCATCTTTACTTTTGAACCGTCGCCGGAGGCTTATTTTGCGGGCAGGACGCTTAAAGGCCTGATGAGCAGGGATGAAAAGAGAGAGGCGTTTGATAAGCTTGGCATAGATGTGCTGATAGAGTTCCCGATGAATGCGGAGACTGTCGTCACACCGCCCGGACTTTTTATAAAAGATTATCTTGCAGGCAGGCTGAACGCGGCGGTCATAGCGGCGGGAACAGACATATCTTTTGGCGATAAAGGAGCCGGAGACGCCGGGCTTCTTAAGCGTATGGCCGATGTGTACGGCTATAGGGCTCATATTATCGATAAAGTTACTTTTGAGGGCAAAGAAATAAGTTCCACGCTTATACGTGAACTTCTTGTAAACGGCGACATAGACAAAGTTGCGGCGCTTCTTGACGAACCGTATTCCGTAAGCGGTATGGTTTTGCACGGGAGACGCCTGGGCAGGGAACTTGGAATGCCGACAGCCAATATCGCGCCGCCCGAAGAGAAACTTCTTCCGCCTGCGGGAGTGTACTATTCTTATTCATATCTGGACGGCGTTAAATATAATTCCATTTCCAATATAGGCTGCAAGCCCACAGTGGCTTCGGAGCAGACGACGGGTGTGGAGACTTATTTGTATGACTATGACGGCTATGCATATGGCCATAAGCTTAAAGTGGAACTTCTGGGCTTTAAGAGGCCGGAAATGAAATTTGAGAGCGTGGAGGCTCTGAAAGCGCAGATGGCCGACGATATAAGAGCCGGAAGGCAGTTTCATAAGAAGCGGCAATAAGCAGCGGCAGAGAAATTAATACTTGTCATAGAGGAAGATTTATCATAAAATAAATATGTATATTGTTTTTTATATATGTATATTGTTTTTATGTAGGCTTATGCAGGTGAATACTAAGGAAGGATATGAGATAAACATGAGTCTGGAGATAATTCTTTCTTTGGCGGGCGGACTTGGCCTGTTCCTCTTCGGAATGAGAGTCATGAGCGAGAGCATTGAAAAAGTTGCCGGCGCCAAACTCAGACAGATATTGGAACAACTGACGACCAACCGTTTTACGGGCATTCTGGTAGGAGCTGTCTTCACTGCGATCATTCAGTCGTCATCGGCCTGTACCGTGATGGTGGTCAGTTTTGTAAACTCAGGTCTGATGAATCTTTATCAGGCGGCGGGGGTCATATTCGGCGCCAATATCGGAACCACTATCACATCGCTTTTGGTTTCCTTTAAATTAGAAAAAATAGCACCCGTTATTTTATTGGCGGGCGTCATAATGGCAATGGTCTGTAAAAAGCAGAAGCAGGCTAAATTTGCGGAGATAATAATAGGGTTCGGCATTTTGTTCATGGGGCTTAGCGCTATGTCCGGGGCTATGTCGGGAATGAAGGATTCTCAGGCCGTGCTCAATATGTTCGCTTCTCTTGAGTCTCCCATTATAGCAGTGTTGCTGGGAGCGGTCCTGACCGCGATCATCCAGAGTTCTTCGGTCACTGTCAGTATCATGGTGCTTATGGCCAATCAGGGGCTTTTGGGGCTTGATATGTGCATGTTCATCATTCTGGGCTGTAACATAGGCGCCTGCACATCTGCGCTGCTTGCGTCGCTTACCGGTAAAAAGGATGCTAAAAGGGCGGCTTCGATCCATTTGATCTTTAATGTGATAGGAACCGTTATCGTATTTATAATATTTATGCTCGGAGTGGATAAAGTTGTGGCTGCGCTTGCCGTGGCGGCCAATAATGACGCGGGGCGCATCGTGGCTTACGCCCATATATCCATTAAGATCTTTCAGGTTATAATAATGTCGCCGTTCATAGGCGCCATTGTTAAACTTACTTACATAGTAGTGCCCGGCGACGACAAAAAGATCGGCTACCGTGAGAGCCATCAGCTTAAGTACATAGGCGAAAAGGTCGTATTTAATCCGGCTACGGCAATAGTGGAAGTTATCAAGGAACTTGACCGCATGGCGTCTTTGGCAAGCGAAAATTTAAACCGCGCGATGAATGCGCTTGTTACGATGGACGAAGAGGAAATAGAAGAAGTGCATGCGGTAGAGGAGAATATCGATTTTTTAAGTCATGCCATTTCAGACTATCTGGTAAAAATAAATCAGGCTACCCTGCCTATCGAAGATCTTAAGAGCATAGGCGCTCTTTTCCATGTGGTGAACGATATAGAGAGGATAGGCGATCATGCGGAAAATATAGCCAATGCTGCAAGGGACAGGATAGATGATAATGTTTCCATAAGCAAAGAAGCGCAGTCAGAGCTTGGGAGCATGTTGGATATGGTCAACACGATACTCAGATTTTCAATGGAAATGTTTGTAAAAGGTTCCGACGAACATGAAGAGGATGTAAACCATTTGGAAGAAGCGATCAACGAGAAAGAAAAAGAGCTGCAGAAGAAACATCTCGAGCGGCTTACCAATAATGAGTGCACGCCGGAAGCGGGAGTCCTGTTTTCGGATATTACTTCCGGACTGGAGAGGATCGCGGCGCATGCGGTCAATATAGCGTTTGCGACCGTAAGTATGGATACATGATCAGTTATCGCGCTTATATGCGGAAAGGAAATTACCCGAATGAAATATGACTGGGGCGACTCATGGGACGGCTTCGACGGAAGCGAACATGTGTACGATGAAAAAAAAGAGCGTGGATTCAGAACGGGAATATGGAAAGTTCTGTGCGTTATCATGGCTTTTATGGTGATCTATCTTGTAAATGATCACATTAAGGAGATACGCTTCGTGGACGGAGCCAAAGTGATAGAAGCCCATTATTATGAAAACAGCAGATCTTACGCAAGGTATATGGATGAAAACGGACAGTATTATATATTTAATCTGTCAGCTTATATTCCTGAGCATGACGCAGACACGGTCAAGATGTATTACAGGGATGATATCCGATATGCCAGACCGCGCAACAGCATAGGATCGAGGATCTTTTATTACTTTTTTTTCGGAGGGCTTCTGCTTATAAGCATATGGCGTATCCGTAAAAACGGCTGAGGAAGCGGCCGCCATGATATTGTTTCGAAAGTCTGAGGACGTATATCCTGACGGGAAGATATATATTTTACTTGACATAATATAATAAACTTGCTATAATAACAACACATTTGTAATATTTGTAACAATTATGTAATAAATATAATCTAAAACTTAATTGTTTTGTTACAAAGAATAAAAACTTATAATATATAAAATAGTAAGTTACAGGTAAGCGGAAAGGTAAGGTTATTTTTTAATGAAGCATAAGGAATTGTGCCTTTTGATGGCGTTAGCGCTGTTGGTTCAGCCTATAAGCATATGGGCGGCGCAGACTGACGCTTATGCGCAGGTTGAGATACAGAATGAAAACACAAGCTCACAGACGGCTAAGTCTGTGCTTGAAGGATTGAGCGCCGGCGCGGATCTGATCGGAAATATTTCAGATGCCGACAGCGTTAAGGATGAAGGGCAGCTTTCAAGCCGGACGGAAGCGGATGAGTTTTCGGTTTCTGACGGAAGTTCATTGGGAAGCTTCACTGAAGGCAGCGTTACAGGCAACGGTGATGCAAAAAGCAGTGAGCCGGATGTAAATATCGGAACGAATGAAGATAACGAAAACAACGGGAATGAAGACGGATCAGCGGATAACGCCGACGATGCGGCAGAGGGCGCCGATCAGAATGATACAAAGACAGATGTAAACGGAGAGTCGGGAGAAGTCTCGGCAATGAGCAAGGCGCTTGGAGAGCCTGTAGGCATATCGTCTTTGGTTGAAGCCGATAAGACGAGAGAAGAGTATGCGCAGGCGTATGAAGACGCCAAGAATGCCAACTGGGGCTATACCAATCTGGGTATAGCTAATGTCGATAATAATCTGAATATAAGAGCCGTTGCGGCGGAAGACGGAAAACTTGTAGGTAAGCTTCCGAAGGACGCGGCGTGTGAAGTATTGGATACGGACGATACATGGGCGCATATAAAATCAGGCCAGGTAGAAGGCTATGTAAGCTGTGATTACCTTATTACCGGAGTGCAGGCAAAGCACAGGGCGGAAGAACTTGTAGCCACCGTGGCGACGGTTACGGCAGACGGCCTTAAGGTAAGGGCGCAGGCGAGTACTGAGTCGGAAGTTATCACACAGGTTCCCAGAGGAGAGCGTCTTGAAGTAGTTGAGTCCGAGGGGGATTGGATAAAAGTATATCTGGACGACGAAGAAGTGTATGTCAGCGCCGAATATGTAAAAGTGGATGCTGAACTTGCTACTGCGATTACCATGACTGAACTTTTATACGGGCAGGGTGTATCTGACGTGCGTGTTGATCTGTGTCAGTATGCCAAGGAATTTTTGGGCAATCCATACGTATGGGGCGGCACCAGTCTTACCAAAGGCGCCGACTGCTCGGGTTTTGTGCTCAGCGTATTTAAGAAGTTCGGCATAAGCCTGCCTCACTACTCGGGATCTCAGGCAAGCTGCGGTAAGACGATAAAGCTTGCGGAAGCGAAGCCGGGCGATCTGGTATTTTACGGAAACGGTAAGAGGATCAACCATGTAGCAATCTATATAGGAGGCGGGCAGGTCATACATGCAAGCAGTCCCAAGACGGGTATCAAGATCTCCAATGCAACTTACAGATCTCCGGTTAAAGTAGTGCGCATCATCAATGATTGATCAAATTGCAAATATTCAAAAGAGCTTTCCGCTTTTGATGTCCGGAAAGCTCTTTGTGCTTTATCATATAAACTTTGAAAGGCAAATTATGGAAAGGCTTGTAAGGTTTAAGGAGCGGCTTAAAAAAGGTCTGCCGGGATATATTTTAAATTTATCCGTGCTGCTTGTTTTCTGGGGCGGGCTTTTAAGAAAAAGCTATAATTATGACACCGTATATCATATGGTAGTGGACGACGCGGACGTTATGACAAGGATAAGGGGAGGGCGGTATGCAGCGGCTCTGATCGATTATGCGCTGCTTAAGTTCGGTCTCAGAACTACCGATAATATCAGTATTACGATACTTTTGTCATTATTGATCCTGGCGGCGGCAATGTATGCGGTCCGGTCTTTGTTTGAAAAATATGCGCCGGACGATAAATTGGCGAAGGCAGGTTTTTATTGCGGCCTTGGGTTCGTGTTCCTGAATGTCCAGTTCGCCGAGCTGTTAATGTTTAGCGAATACAGCATATACTATGCTTTGGCTTACTTTGCGGCGGCTTTGGGAGTTTTGTTTTATTTCAGGAAAAAATATCCTGCAGCGATATTGATGTACGCAATAGCGGTAAGTTTTTATCAAAATTCAGTAGTATTTGCGGCTATACTTTCGGCTTTTTACATACTGGCGGATGAAAAAATGCATTTATCGATAAAGGCTGTGCTGCGTGAGATCACTGCGGTTATGCTGTGTATGGCAATGGGCGGACTGGATCTTATCAGTATAAGGATATTGGAGAAGCTTGATATAATACCGCTTTCCGGAAAGGTATCGGGATTGGGGGATATATCGCAGAAGCTTTCCGATGCTTTCGGGAGTTTTGTCCTGCTTAACAAAAGCGGCGGCGGTATGCTTCCGGGATTATGGCTTCCGTTCATCTTTGAGATGATGATTTTGGCGGCGGTGATTTATTATTGTATTAAAGAGCATAAGGCGGACGGCGCGGTATTTCTTTTAATGGTATGCATGGGAAGTTTTGCCCTGCTGTATGTTATACCATTTGCCTCATTTGAGTTCTTTTTTCCGCCCAGACTTTCTTTCTGCTTTTTTTTGGCGCAGGGACTGCTGCTTGTAAGCGCTTATCTTTGTGACTTTGCCAAAACGCATAGGCTTTTGGGCTTAGCCGGGGTTTTTTATCTGTTTGTTCATTTTATTTTTGCGGACTTTATCGTGACGGATCATTTGGTGAGCAATGCCCTTGATGAAGTATATGTTAATATGGTCTATGAAGAGATACTTAAGTATGAGAAGGAGAGCGGCATACAGGTGACAAAGCTGGCGGTTATGAAAGATGCATATGCGCCGTCCTGTTACAGTCAGCTTTCGGATATCTCCGCTCCTGTAAACGCAAGGACGATAGACGAGGTGCCTGTATCCATAATTCAGGTGGTAACAGGCAGGGATCTTGAGAAAACGGATATGCCTGCGGCCATAAGGGATAAATATTTTAAGGATAAGGACTGGGATCATTTCGATGCGGATGAGCAGCTTGTAATAGAGGGCGATACTGCGTATTGGTGTGTGTTCTGAAAAATTATGCGATGGAAATTGATAACAAACTGCGAATTGCTCTTTCATAACTAAAGCAGATATGATACAATAGGTATGGGATATGATATCATGATACAGGATCGCATATGATATCACTGCAGATTTTTCATTGGGGAGTTGTAATGTGAACATTGTAAGAAACGGACATATATACGGAGAGAAAGTAGTTGAGATAAATGAAATATAAGAAAATTAATGAGGCGACCGTTCAGTGTATAATATCGGGAGAGGATATGGAAGAGTACGGACTTACCATTGCCGATATCTTTGAGCGGAACGAAAAAGGCGAAGGTTTTTTGCGGGACATAGTTGAAAGAGCGCATGATGAAGTCGGGTACAGTATGAAGGGCGATAATATAGCAATGCAGATCACGCCTATCCGGGATGAGGGACTTGTGATAACGTTTTCGGACGCGGGTATAGCCGGTTTTCAGAATATGCTTGAACATATTAAGGAAGTGCTTGCGGGAATAGACACTGAAGCCATGAGCGACGCCATCAAGGCGTTGGCGGATTCCAATAAGCGTAAGAGGGGCTTTGAAGATAGCTGCCGCATATTCGCTTTTTCCGCGTTGAATCACGCCATGCGGTATTGTGCGGCGATACCGTCTGAGCTGTCTGTACGCAGTCATCTATATAAGGACAGGGAGATTTATTATCTGGTGATCGAGAAGCAGCGTCTTTCAAGAAAGAACTTTAACAAGATAAGCGCGCAGGCCATAGAGTTTGCAACACTTGTGGTTCCTTCTGAGGAAAAGCTCATTTATCTGAGTGAGCATGGTGAATGTCTTATAAAGGACAGGGCTGTGAGTTGGCTTAGGAGAATATCACGGTAATATTAAAATCTGCATGTGAGAGCATGCAGATTGTTTTTGCCAAAGAAAAGAATAATAATGATCAGATGATCGTGAAAAGGAATTTTGCGATTATCGACGGATTGTGAGGGTAAAGATTTGGAAGAATTCAAACAGACAAGTTATGTAAACCATCAGGAAAATACGGAGAATGAAAGTGAAAAGCCGGGACTGCGGTATTGCGATTCCGGGATCGACAAGCGCATTATCCGCGCGGTTGAGGAAATGGGTTATGATCATATGACGCCGATACAGGAACAGGCCATTCCCGTTTTTTTATCGGGAAAAGACGTAATAGGGCAGGCACAGACCGGAACAGGCAAAACAGCTGCATTCGGCATACCTATTCTTGAAAAGATAAATTCTGAGAATAAGAATTTGCAGGCAATAATCCTGTGTCCCACCAGAGAACTTGCGATCCAGGCTGCGGACGAGCTGCGAAAATTTTCAAAATATATGCATGGCGTCAAGGTGCTGCCTATTTATGGCGGACAGGATATTTCAAGGCAGATCAAAGCCTTAAAAGGAGTACAGATCGTTGTGGGCACGCCGGGACGCGTTATGGATCATATGCGCCGTCACACCATGAAGATGGAGAACATAACCACCGTGGTGCTTGATGAGGCTGATGAAATGCTGAATATGGGCTTTCGCGAGGATATAGAGACCATACTTAAGGAAGTGCCGACGGAGAGGCAGACCGCGCTTTTCTCGGCGACCATGCCAAAGCCGATCCTGGACATTACTAAACAGTATCAGAAGGATGCGGTTTTCTTAAAGATGACGCCTAAGGAGATCACCATATCTCTCATTAAACAGGCATATTATATTGTACAGCACAAGAATAAAGAAGAGGTGCTGTGCAGACTTATGGATTATTATAACCCTGCAAGAGCGCTTATTTTCTGCAATACCAAGCGCATGGTGGACGAGCTGACAGAGAACCTCAAGAAAAGAGGTTATTCGGTGGAGGGACTGCACGGCGACCTCTCCCAACATCAGCGGGATACCGTTATGAATCTTTTTAAAAGCGGAAATGCGGCGGTGCTTATAGCTACAGATGTGGCGGCAAGGGGTATTGACGTCGATAATGTGGAGGCGGTCTTTAATTATGACGTGCCTGAAGATATAGAATATTATGTGCACAGGATAGGCAGGACAGGCCGCGCCGGTAAGACAGGACGTTCTTTTACCCTTGCAACGGGCAGGGATATCCGCAAGATACGCGATATTGAAAGAATCTGTCATACCAGGATAAGAGAGAGGAAGATCCCGTCGGCGACAGATATCACGGTCAGAAAGGCGGATAAGATACTTAATGAGGCGGAAGCGGTCATCGCGCAACAGGATATATCCAAGGCTGTACAGTTCATAGAAGCGCGTGTGGCGGCAGGGGAATACGATCTGCTTTCCTATGCGGCGGCGTTTATGAAAATGAAGCTTGGGGACGATATAGAGGATATTAAGCCCGAACGCGCGCGTTCAGAGCGCTTTTCGCGCGGCAGAAAGGAAAAGAGCGAAACCCGCAGGAGAGAGACCGGCAGGACGGCCGGTGAGAAGTCGGCCAAAAAGAAGATTGACCAAGATAGTCAATCCGGAGAAAAGAGTAAATACAGGGATAAAGACAAGAATAAGGGCAGATTTTCCAAGGGAAAGTCGAAACCATACGACAGAAGAGAAGCCGAAATAAACGGTCTGTATTCATCTCTTAGGATCAAAACAAAGAAAAAGGGCAAGAGCTAAGCGCTTATGGTAGTTTTTTATTACAGTTTAAGTTCATGGCCGTGATCTTTGAGCCATTTGCGCAGGAGGCGGTAATTGGGGCAGACTTTTTCAACCGCAAGCCAGAATTCTTTGGAATGGTTCATATACGTGAGATGGGTGAGCTCATGGACTACAACATAGTCCAGAACGGCAGGAGGCGCAAGCATGAGACGCCAGTTAAAGGAGAGGGTTCCTTTGCTGCTGCAGCTTCCCCATCTGGTCTTCTGGTCGCGTATGGTGATTCTTGTATATGTGCCTCCGGTCATAGGCTGATAATAGGCGGTCCGCTTTGGTATATAGGAGCGAGCCGCTTCTTTATACCTTGCTTCCAGCGCAAGTCTTTGGTTATCCGTAAGATCGGACTCTTTATCCGAGTCGATTTTTTCACACATTTTGGTATAGTGATTGATTATCCAACGGCTTTTTTCCCGGGCAAGCTGCATTATCTGACTGTCGCCGGTACGAAGAGGCACGCGGAATATTACTAAGGCGTCCTCATCAACAGTAATGGAATATGTTTTGCGGCTGCTCTTGATAACGGTATAAGGGATCGCGTAAGTTTTTTGGTTGTAAGTAAGCGTCAGAGTGTCGGACATTTTCGGACTCCTGTTATATATTTTAGTATTATAGACGATTGCGGAACGTATTTACAATGTACATTGATTGTACAGATTTAACAAACATCATTGCAGGCGCTCTGAGCGCGTCGGCAATTAGCGAGGTATCACAATATGCTGCTTATATTACAAAATTATTTTATCATATTTCATTTGTAAATCAATAGCAGATGTGATAGTATTGTAGCTGGGTATATTTGTTAAAAGTTATCAGAGAGTATTTTAAATAAATGTTTCCGGGGGAGGATATGCGTAATATAAATGCAGGGGAACAGAAAAAAGAAAACCTGACGCGGGATGAACTTCGGGCGGTACAGCGTGAAAAGCGAAGAAGGAAGGTAAGGCTTTACAGGCTTCTTATAGCGTCGGGTTTTGCGCTCATAATATGTGCAATAGCCGGAGTATTGATATGGAATATCCCTGGAGTCAGGTTATCCGTAAAGATGTCCGCCGGAGATAAGTTTACGCTAAACGGAGACTATGTCAAGGCGAACGCCGCTTATGAAGAAGCTGTTGAGATCGATCCCACTGCAACGGAAGCATACCGCGGCATTGCTCAGAATGATCTGGAGCAGAAGAACAGCGTTTCGGCCAGGGAGATCCTTTATAAAGGTTGGGAGAACACTCAGGACGAGGGCCTTTTGCACTATTACTGTGTCGTTACCCTGAACGAAGCTGTCGCGCAGATCAATAATAAAGCCTGTACTCCCGATACCATAGATAAATGTATTGAGGTCCTACGGCTTGAAAATAATAACGAAGATGCGCTGTCGCTTCTCGATACCTGTTATGACAGGCTTTATAAAGGCAGTGATAATGAAAATATATTCAAAAATTTTTTATATAAAGATACGCTGCCGGACAATATATTAACTGACTCTTTTTTGACTGCCGGTCCTGAGAATACAGGAGAGGGTTCTTTGTATGAGCAGTATGAAGCGCAGCTTAGGGCGCTGCTTGAGTTATATGATAAGGCGCCTTCGGAAGAGATCGTTAAAATTTTAACAAAATATGCGGTCATAGATATGGAATATGTCCATATCAGTATGGATAATCTGCGAAGTTATGCCGTACTGCTTGGGGATATAAATTCCGTGATCAAAGATGATAATGTAGACGGGCTTATTAAATGTATATCTCAGGCCCTTAAAGTTGAAGGCGTTTTTGCCGATGTGTTTGAAGCTTTTGAAAAAGAAAACTTTGAAAGTATAAGGGATTTCATAGTAAGCGATACTTATGTAAAGATCAGGGATGCTTTCATAAACAGTGAAAGCGGCTGTTGGGAGGGAAATTCAACCATTCCCGTAAATAAAGAGCGGTTGGTGCTGCATAAGACTCAGAATGGCTTTGGTTTTTTCTGGCCCGCATATAATGATTATGATGATGCGCAGGGCGTTATTTCCGTATGGGGAGCAAAGCAGCTTGACAACGGGCAGCAGCGGACGACGATATCATATGAGCCCGCTTCTATGGACGGTGGGTATTATCCGCATACAGAATATGTGATAAGTTATGAATACAGCAATGTTTTAAAGAACGGCACCGATGTGAAGATGAACTACCGTTTCAACACCACGACCACGACGGAGGAAGGTACACAGACCGTGTCTGTCGGCGACTGGGGCGGAGAAAATGAGTGGCAGACCAGTTATTAAGTAATTCATATAAAAAGGAGATAAGGAAAATGGCAAAGAAACCTACAGTATTAATGATCTTAGACGGTTACGGCCTGAATGAAAAAAAAGAAGGAAATGCGGTAGCGCAGGCAAAAACGCCCGTTATGGACAAACTTATGTCCGAATGTCCTTTTGTTAAAGGAAATGCGAGCGGTATGGCGGTAGGGCTTCCCGAAGGGCAGATGGGAAACTCAGAGGTCGGACATCTTAATATGGGCGCGGGGCGTATAGTATATCAGGAACTTACCCGTATAACCAAAGAAATTCAGGACGGAACATTTTTTGAAAATCCGGCGCTGCTAGATGCGGTGAATAACTGCAAAAAGAACGATTCGGCGCTTCATATGTTCGGTCTTTTGTCGGACGGCGGCGTACACAGCCACAATACTCATTTATACGGGCTTTTGGAACTTGCAAAAAGAAACGGTTTATCGAAGGTTTATGTACATTGTTTCATGGACGGCCGTGACACTCCTCCTATGAGTGGAAAAGGTTTTATAGAAGACCTTGAAGCAGAGATGAAAAAGATAGGCGTAGGAGAGATCGCAACCGTTACGGGACGTTATTATGCAATGGACAGGGATAATAACTATGACAGAGTTCGGAAAGCGTATCTGGCGCTTACGAAAGGCGAAGGCGCAGCAGCAGACAGCGCGGTAAGCGGCATACAGGCGTCTTATGATAAAGAGGAAACTGATGAGTTCGTAAAGCCTATCGTAGTCATGAAAAACGGCGCGCCCGTTGCAACGATTAAAGATAATGACTCTGTGATTTTCTTTAATTTCAGACCCGACAGGGCAAGAGAGATCACAAGAAGCTTCTGTGACAACGATTTTACAGGCTTTGAAAGGGAAAAGAGACTTAAGCTTACTTATGTATGTTTCTCGGATTATGATCCGACTATTCCCAATAAGGAGGTTGCTTTCCACAAAATCTCCGTTACCAATACTTTCGGAGAGTGGTTAGCTGCCAATAACCTGAAACAGGCGAGAATCGCCGAGACAGAGAAATATGCGCATGTTACTTTCTTTTTTAACGGCGGAGTGGAAGAACCGAATGCAGGTGAGGACAGAATTCTCGTTAATTCTCCCAAAGATGTTGCGACCTATGACTTAAAACCCCAGATGAGCGCATATGAAGTCTGCGATAAGCTGGTAGGAGCAATTAAATCAGGAACTTATGATGTGATCATAATAAACTTTGCAAACCCTGACATGGTGGGACACACCGGAGTGGAAGCTGCTGCAATCAAGGCAGTTGAAGCGGTGGATGAATGTGTAGGTAAAGCAGTTGATGCCATTAAGGAAGTGGACGGAGTTATGTTCATATGCGCTGACCACGGAAATGCGGAACAGCTCATAGATTATGAGACAGGAGCTCCTTTTACGGCACATACTACCAATCCGGTGCCTTTCATACTGGTTAATGCAGATCCTTCATATAAACTTCGCGAGGGCGGCTGTCTGGCGGATATCGTGCCTACCCTGATAGAGCTTATGGGAAAAGAACAGCCCAAAGAGATGACAGGTAAATCGCTGTTGGTAAAATAAGCGTTTCGCAATTATCTGTACAGTTAAAAGTAAGAAGGAGTTTTGACCATGAGGCGTACGGACAGGGAGATTAAGGACTTTAAAGATATTGTCGCCGTTATGGAAAAGTGCGACGTATGCAGGATAGCGCTGAATGATAACGGTTATCCGTATATTTTGCCACTGAATTTCGGAATGAAAGTCGAAGGCGAAAGAGTGGAATTGTTTTTTCACGGAGCTATGGAAGGCACAAAATACGAACTGATAAAGGCGGATAATCGTGCGGGCTTTGAAATGGACTGTGCGCACAGGCTTGTTATGTATAATGAGGGAAAAAGCTGCACTATGGAATATGAGAGCGTTATCGGAACGGGACATATAGAGCTGCTGTCCGATGAAGAAAAATATGATGCTCTGTGTATACTTATGAAGCACTACCATAAAGAGGATTTTACGATTGATCGGGCGCTGATGCAGCATACTCAGGTATTCAAGCTTGTCGTTGAGAGCATTACGGGTAAGGCGAGGAAGCGTTAGGCAAGTATATTTTCATATATACGCCTGTCTTCGTCCTTAAAAACATTAAAAATAACACGCGATATCTTATTGCGTTCAAGTTCTTCCGTAACAGTATCCACAGCAATGCGGGCGGCTATATCATTAGGAAAATGAAATTCTCCGGTAGAGATACAGCAAAAGGCGATACTTTCAAGATTGTGGCGGTCTGCAAGCTCAAGGCAGGAGCGGTAACAGGATTTAAGCATTTCACGGTTTTGATGCGTGAGGGTATTATAAACAATGGGTCCCACCGTATGGATCACATATGAGGCCGGTAAATTGTAGCCTTTAGTAATCTTGGCGCTGCCGGTGGGCTCATCATGCCCCTGTGCATTCATAAGAGCGGCGCATTCTTCTCTAAGCTCAATGCCTGCGGCGCTGTGGATTGCATTATCTATACACCTGTGGCAGGGAATGAAGCAGCCAAGCATTTTGGAGTTGGCGGCGTTTACTATGGCGGATGCCGCAAGTCTTGTGATATCCCCCTGCCATATCGAGATTCTGTCTGCATATTTTACGCCGCTTTGATATTGTTCCTTAACGGTAGGAATATCGTCTATATTCACGATGCCTTTTGAAAGGTTTTCCTCTTTCAGATATTCGTCCTGTATCCGTAAAAAATCCTGACTTATAGGTTTTGGCATACGGATATTCATGAGAGAACGAAATATGCGACGTTTTTCTGAATTTGGCACAGCCATATGCCTGTATTGCGCATCTTCCTGACATAATGTATTTATAAGATAGTCCAGTTTTTCTTCCTGATTCATATTATTTCTCCATTCGGCGATATTTACGTTTGATTGAGAATCATCTTTATGACATCCCCGATATCCCCGTCGATCACAATGCTGCGTTTCGCAATTTCCTCCGGACAGACCGCATCACCGTAATTAATGCAGATATAGGCTGCCTTCGGGTTATTTGCCGTCATCTGCCAAAAAGGATATTTGATGATGCCGGGGGTGTTGTAGCCGACGCCCAGTTCAAGCAGTACTATCCTGTCTGCATTATGTCGGGATATAAAATCACTATAATATCCTGCATGGCTTTCCCAACCCTCATCCTGAACAAAAGTATCGTCGGCGCGTAAATTCATAGTCATAGGCTTTTGACAGATTGGGCAGAGCGGTATTAGTTTAGAAGGGATGCGCATATTTTTCTGCTCGCGTACCATATGTTTTATTTGGCTTTCGTTATCGTAGGTATAGGGACTGCAGGGAGTGGAACATTGAAAAAGGCCGTAATCCCCCTGAGTATAAAATAATCTCTCTTTTGCAAAGCCTGCCTTTTGAAAGCAATGGTCAACATTGGTGGTAAGTACAAAATAGTCCTTGTCTTTTACAAGATCAAAAAGGAGGTCATAAACGGGCTTAGGCGGAGACATAAAGCGGTTTATATAAACATATCTGCTCCAATAAGCCCAATGTTCTTCCAATGTCTCAAACGGATAAAATCCGCCCTCATACATATTTTTAAAGTGATACATTTCTATAAAATCACCAAAATATTCTTTGAATCTTTCACCGTCATAAGTAAAACCGGCTGATGTAGAAAGACCGGAACCTGCGCCGACCAAAATCGTATCGCAATTTTTAATTAACTCTGCCGCCTGTGATATTAATTCATTCATATATCTTACCCTCAGTGTTTTTTATTAAGAATATTGAATTTTATAATCTGTCATTAATACTCAATACCCAATACTCAAATACTTAAAATGTAATGTTCAACACCCAATACTCAATACTTAAAATGTAATATTCAATAACCAATGCTTAATACTTAAAATGTAATATTCAATACCCAATACTCAATACTTAAAATTTAATGTTCAATACCCAATACTCAATACTTAAAATGTAATATTCAATAATCAATACCCGATACTTAAAATGTAATATTCAACACCCAATACTCAATACTTAAAATTTAATGTTCAATACCCAATACTTAACACTTAAAATCTAATGTTCAATAACAAATACTCAATACTAAAAACTTAATACTCAAAACTTAATACCTATTGTATCATATATGTAATCATACATCAAATCAACGCCTCATCCCAACATGCTTAAGATCATTCTTTGACGTGCAGTAGAACGTTTAAAATTTATAATAAATCTCAAAAAAATGGCAAAAAAATACATTCCAGCACTTGACACCGCGTCATATTCAATGTATACTAACTGTATTAACATAAATAGTACACCTAAGCAAGATATGTATTAGATAATTGCATAACTCCGATGCTGTGAAAGAACATTCCGCAAACACTTAAAGACCGACCCTGGATAATTGCAAAACTTTCTCACACAACATAGACTTTAGGAAAAATATACAAATAAGGGGTGACTCTGCGTCCCCGCAATGGAACCCCGTTTTGTATATTTTTCCTAAAGTCGGAAGCTTTGAATAGTATTATGTAATTATTCGCTAAGACTAATCCGCCGAAAGGAGGTAATATATGATTATCATAGATTATAAAGACACCAGACCAATCTATGAGCAAGTCGTTGAGAAATTTAAGACTCTGATATTAAAAGGCGCGCTCTCACCCGATGAGCAGATGCCGTCAGTCAGGAATTTGGCAATGGAACTGTCAATAAATCCCAATACCATACAGAAAGCATATTCGCAGCTTGAGCGGGAAGGCTTTATATACACCGTAAAAGGGAGGGGGGGTTCGTATCAGATAACGGACACCTTTTGGCCGAGCGCAGAAAAAGCTATCTCAAAGACATACTTAATCTTGTTCAGGAAGCGATAGAGTACGGTATAAGCAGGGAAGAGATAATTGAACAGATTAACAATGCCAAATATAACAATGTAGAAAGTATAACGGAGGAAAAGCAAAATGATCGAAATGTTTAACATAAGCAAGACTTTTGATTCCGTAAGAGCTGTAGACTCGGTCAGTGTTACGATTAAGGAAAATACGGTATTCGGGCTGATAGGGACGAACGGCGCGGGCAAAAGTACGGCGCTTCGTATAATGACAGGGGTGTTGAAGCCGGATGAAGGAACGATCACCGTTGACGATATGCCTGTCTATGATAATGTTAATGCTAAGAAGAAATTGTTTTTTTATTGCAGATGAGCCTTATTTCTTTTCCGGAAGCAGCGCAGAGACAATGGAATGTTATTATGGCAGATTGTATGAAAACTTTGACAGGGGAGAATTTTACAGATATCTGGAGAACTTTAACATTGACAGACGCAGGAAGATAAGCACTTATTCCAAAGGAATGAAAAAACAGCTGGCCCTGCTTCTGGGAATATGCGCGCATACTAAATATCTTCTGTGCGACGAAACCTTTGACGGCCTTGACCCTGTGATGAGACAGGGCATAAAAAGCATTTTTGCCAAGGAGATGCAGGATGGCGATTTTACGCCTATAATAGCGTCTCATAATCTGAGAGAGCTTGAAGATATCTGCGATCATGTAGGACTCTTACATAAGGGCGGAGTTTTGCTGTCCAAAGATTTGGAGGATATGAAGTGCAATATCCAGAAGGTACAGTGTGTCTTTTCGGGCAGTGAGGACGAAGAAAAAGCGCTCAAAGAGCTTGATGTGGTAAAAAACGAAAAGAGGGGGCTTTTAAGCACAATAACGATTAGAAGTACGAAAGAAAACGTAATAGCGCATTTTTCAACTGTGAACACAGTGTTTTTTGAGGTGCTTCCATTATCTTTGGAAGAGATATTTATAAGCGAAACGGAGGTAGTGGGTTATGACATCAAAAAACTTATTATCGGTTAGACTTAAGGAAAATAATAAAAGGCGTGTCTTTACGTGGGTGGTAAGCTTTTTGACACAGCTTATCGCTTATGAGGGCATACTTACCGTATATCTAAGCCGTATCAGGGCGAATAAGAGCAACGGAGTCTATGCGACTGTGGAGCAGTATGTAAAGGAAATGAACGGCGCTGTTGAAGACGCCCTCGGTTTTCAGGGCATAGTATACCCCTGCCTTGTGTTGGTTCTGGCAGTGTTTATAGGAATACAGGGCTTTTCATATCTGTATGACCGAAAAAAGATCGATATGTATTACAGCGTTCCCGTTTCGGCTAAAAGCAGGTTTGCAGTGGTTTACATAAATGGGATACTGACCTATGTTATCCCGTTTATATTCAGTATACTGCTTGCGCTGCTGACGGCTGCCGCTCAGGGGGCGCTTTCGCAAAGGGCGGTGGCGGAGTGCGCTTTGGCGTCGCTTTTGAACTTTGTCATGTTTCTGGTGATTTATAATATCGCAATCCTTGCGGTCATGCTGACGGGTCATATCGCCGTTACCATTATGGCGGTTCTGGTATTTTTATTTATAGGAAGAGTATGGCTCAGTATATTTATGACTTACAGACAATATTTCTTCGATGCGACTGCAGACTTATTCTTCTATGAGTTCTATGAGTACAAAGAATTTGCAATTTTGCCGGACTATGTTGTGGCGGTGGGAAGCTGCAGGCGGATAAAAGAGCTTTCAGGTATCGTTTCGATAGTTTTGCCTATGTGCGTCAAATATTTTGCAGCGGCGCTTGTCATAGGAGCTTTGGCGTATTTTTGTTATATCAAACGTCCGCTTGAGGCTGCGGGCAGAGCGATAGTATTTAATAAGATAAAGCCGTTTATTAAAGTCGTCATTTCCGTGACGGTTGGCCTTATAGCGGCGGGGCTGTTATATGATGCTACTTACCACAACGTTGTGATAACTGCGGCCGGGTTGATACTCGGCAGTATCCTGTGCGCGGGCGCGATGGAAGTTATATATGAATTTGACATACGCTGTGCGTTTAAGGGGCTTGCTGCGACTGTGGTTTCGGTTATTGTTGCGGTCGTGATATTTGGCGCCTGTTATTTCGATATATTCAGATATGACGCTTATGTGCCTGAGGCTGACGAGTTGGACAGCGTGGCTTTCGGCGTTGATAGATATTCCGACAACTTTTATGATTGGAGTGACGAAGATTTAAGAAGAAGCATAAGCAGGGGGGAGTATATTTCCCAAAATATGTTCATAAAAGATGTTGAAGCCGTCGTCGGACTGGCGAAAAAAGGGCAGGCTTTAATGGAGGCGTATGACGAACGTGATATTAACTACGACAGAGATCTTATGAACGTGAACGTTTTGTACAGACTTAAGTCGGGCAGGACGGTAACAAGGCGTTTCATGATAGATTTAAACGACGACTCCAACAGGGAATTATTGAACAGAGTAATAGGATCAAAAGAATATAAAGAAGGTTGGTTCCAATATATAAAGGAAGATGAGATGTTCAAACGCTCAGATCTTGAACTTTCCTATTCAAACGGCATTACGGAAAGCTATCTGTCCGCAGGCAAAGGACTTGAGTTAAGAGACTGCATAATAAAGGATATGGAAATCTATGATTACGATCTTATCAGAAATGAGTTGCCCTGCGGTTATATAAATATGTTCTACGGCATAAGCTATATGCGTATAGAAATACCGATATATGAAGAATATGAAAATACCATCGCTTATCTTAAAGAAAACAATGCATGGTATCCGTTGGAGATAAGGCCGGAAGATGTATTGACTATGTCGGTCATTAATCACAACAGAGAGTCTCAAGAAGAATATTATATCAATGATCCGCCCGCCGCAGCACAGTTGCATAATGTATCAATAGATATCACGGACCCTGAGGAGATCGCCCGCGTAGCCGACAGCATATATCCCGATTCCATGTATAGTCTATGGTATAAGGACAGAAGAACTTTCAAAGATGACGACTATGATGTTACTATAACGTTTAAGGAAAACAATGGTTATCCGTATCTGAACGGTTATCAGACTTTTTCGTTTAAAAACGGAAAAGTACCGGATTTCGTAATAGAGAGGACTAAAGTTACGCCGCAGAAATAATGCGGCGTAATTTGCCTGTATAATTTACAAAATTAATAATAAAAATAATAGGACGATAATAAGATATTCTTGAGGCAAACGCCGGATAATGTATTGAATTTATTCTAAAAAAATTAAGAAAAATTATGTCAAAAACGGTATCATTTTGACAATATATGGAGTATAATAAGCACAGTTTGAGCAAGACGTAAAATCTTATCATAATTTGAGCGCGGGAGGATTATAAATGAAACAGGAAGACCCCGTAATTTGCGTAAAAGACCTATACAAGATATATCGTGTGGGCGAGACTAGGGTACGGGCGCTGAACGGTGTGGATTTTACCATTGACAGAGGAAATTTCTGCTCGATAGTCGGAACTTCCGGTTCAGGCAAATCCACGCTCCTTAATATGATGGCCGGACTGGAGAAGCCGACCAAAGGCGAGATAATCATAGCGGGCGAGCATATGGAGAAAAAGACTGAGAATCAACTTGTCGCTTTCAGAAGACAGCATATCGGCTTTATTTTTCAGTCTTTTAATCTTATGGGGACGATGAATGCGATAGAAAACGTCGCGCTTCCTCTTACTTTTCAGGGTGTTGATAAAAAGACACGCAACAAAAAAGCGGAAGATATGTTGGATCTGGTAGGGCTTACCAAACATAAAAAGCACCGGCCCAATCAGATGTCAGGCGGTCAACAGCAGAGAGTCGGAGTAGCCAGGGCTCTGGTGGTTGAGCCTGAGATTATTTTTGCGGACGAGCCGACGGGAAATCTGGATTCCAATACTTCCGTCGAGGTCATGAACCTTATGAAAAGGATCGTCAGGGAGAAGAACCAGACGCTTGTAATGGTCACGCATGATAATTACCTTGCCGGTTTCGCGGATGTGATACTGCATATAAGAGACGGGAAGATAATACAGATTGAAGATAACAGGGATAAAGATATGGGCGAAATTGCGTATAAAGAGTGAATGCCTGAAAGAATATATTTACGGAGGGGATATCTGATGTGTTCTAAAGGAAGTTGGAAGAAAAGATTGGCGATAATGGGGATAGTGGGGCTGTGCGCGTTTGCGGCTCCGGCGGCGCTTATTGCGGAAGCGTCTGAAACCGGGGGGAGCGGCGGTCAAAATGATAATAATGATAGTAGTAATAACAATAATAATAATAACAATAATAACACGGTTCAGACGACTGATAACGGCAGCAGGATCATAACCGACAACGACAGGTCGGATGCGGACGAAGACCTGTTTTATTATATGAACAGTCTCAAGGTCCGTTATAATCCGGACGAGCAGGTTTTGGAAGGAATGCAGAAGGTTTTTGACAGCGCGGTTTATTATATCGCCTATACGGATATGACGGTTGACGAACTGTGGTCTTATGTTGCGCAGGTAAAAGGCAGTCTGGAGTCGGCGGCTGTGGCGACCGTAAGCTCTACGACAAGCGAGTTTTTGCAGGTCGGGGATAACTGGGCTACGCCTACGGTCAGTTACGGCAATACGGTTTCCATAGTTCTTCCGGTGATCAATTTCGGAACCGAAGAGTTAAACGATCTGATAGTTGAGCCGCAGACGTCCACCGTTGTCTCTGAATGGCCTTTTGTGCCTGATAAATCGAGTTATCTTCAGACGGAGCCGTTTATTCCGGGAAACGATACCTATGAGGCTGCAATGGCTAACCGTAGGGAATTTACCTTTAATTTTACCGCAAGAGATGATGTCATGAGCGGTTATTATCCTCTTAAATTCAACGTGTCTTACACAAAAGGCGGCATTCGCGCCGAGGAGCCTGCGGTGCTGACGGTCTATGTACGCACCATAGGCAAGCCGGGTAACGGAAACATAGGCGGAAACGGAGAAGAGACAAGCAATGCCAAGCCCAGGATAGTGGTCACGGGTTTTGAGACCAATCCCAAGGAAGTTTTTGCGGGGGACACTTTTGTACTGACCATTCATGTAAAGAATACCTCAAAAGACGTTCCTGTTACCAATGTTTTGTTCGATATGCAGGCGGCGGTCGAAGGAGAGGACAAAACGAACACATATTCGGCTTTTCTTCCTACTTCCGGTTCAAGCTCGGTATATATGGACAGCATATCGCAGGATACGGCCGCGGATATAGTCATAGAGATGACGGCCAAAGCCGATCTGGCGCAGAAGCCGTATGTACTTGAAGTGAATATGAAATATGACGCAGGTTCCATGTTTGACCTTACGGATACGGCAAGCGTGTCCATTCCGGTAAAACAGGAGAGTCGTTACGACATAAGCACTCCCGAAGTCGTTCCGTCCGATATAACGGTAGGTTCGCAGTCCAATGTAATGTTCAGCATTTATAATACCGGAAAGACCACGCTTTATAATACACAGGTTAAATTTAAAGCCGACTCCATTGAAGAAGCGACAGCGTTCGTGGGAAATCTGGCGTCCGGAGCGACAGGCAACGTTGATGTCATGGTAACGGGAATGGCGGCTACCATGGACGACGGAACCGTCAATGTGGAGATATCCTATGAAGACGACGCCGGCAACGTGACTACGGATACGAAAACGATTACGTTGTTTGTTACGGAAGAAGTTTTTGACGAATATATGGGAGACGATATGATGGGAGAAGGCATGGAAGGAATGGAAGGCGAAGCTCCCAAGTCCAAAAAAGGCGTTGTGATAGCCATTGTCATAATAGTGATGATCGCAGCGGCGGGAGCAGGCATTTTCGTATTCCTGCGCATTAAGAAAAAGAAAAAAGAAGCGGCTTTGTTAGCCGATGATTTGTTGGCCATTGAGGAAGACAATGACAATGCTCCGTCCGACGACTGAGAGGGCGGCAGAATGAAATAGTAAGAAAGGTATGGTTATTGGATATGAAATTCCTTGATTTACTGCGTATGAGCAGCAGTAACCTATGGAAGAGAAAAGTACGGACGATACTGACTGTACTGGGCGTTGTGATAGGCGTTGCCTCGATCGTCGTCATGATATCGCTCGGCCTGGGGCTCAGCCGTTCAATGATGGCGGAATACGAATCCTATGGCAGCCTTACGCAGATCACGGTTTATGATTCAAGCTATTATGGCGGAAATACGTCTGAGGAAGAACCGCTCAGGTTGGACGATGCTTTGATTGAAACGATTAAGGGAATGGATCATGTCAAAAATGTATATCCTGTGCTTCAAATGTCGGCGCTTGCAAAATACGGCGGCTATATGTGCTATCTGCAGATACAGGGAATGCCGATAGAGGCGATAGAAAGCCTCGGCATGACGGTAGGCGAGGGCGCCCTGCCCTCCAGGCAGGACGAGGAACTTAAGTTCTTCTATGGTTCCCAGGTCATTCAGGATTTTTATAATGAAAAGACAGGTTCGGGTTATTGGGAGACAAACGAACTGCCTGACATTGACCTTATGAAAGATCCTATTTTCGTGATATTTGATACGGACGCATATTGGCAGTCGCAGAATACCGGAGACGTTGAGAATGTGGTGGCTCCGCCCAAGAAATACCTTATAAATACCTGTGGAGTCGAGCAGGCTTCGGAGGACGGTTGGACACAGTATGGCTGGTATACGGTCTGCGATATAGAAAAGCTGATGCCGGAGCTTAAAAAGATATTTAAAAACAAAGTTATTCCGGGGCAGCCTTCTACCAAAACGGGCAAGCCGTATAAAGAGATTTTTTACAACAGTCTTACCGTAGACGTGGACGAGATGGAAAATGTTACCGCGATTCAGACCGCGCTCAATGATATGGGTTATCAGGCTAACAGCAATGCCGAGTGGATAGAGTCAAGCCAGAAATCCATGGGCTATGTCCAGGCGGTGCTCGGCGGGATCGGCGCGGTTTCGCTTTTTGTGGCGGCTATCGGTATCACGAACACTATGATGATGTCCATATACGAAAGGACCAAGGAAATAGGCGTTATGAAAGTTCTTGGCTGCGATCTGCGCAATATACGTACCCTGTTCCTGTTGGAAGCCGGATTTATCGGTTTCATAGGCGGTATTATCGGTCTGATACTGAGTTATTCAATATCAGGCGTTATTAATAAAATCGCCTCAGGAGCCGCTGAATATACGAACCTTTCGTCAATATCTTATATCCCTATCTGGCTTGCGCTGGTATCTTTGGGATTTGCTGTATTGGTGGGGATGATAGCAGGCTTTTTCCCTGCGCTCAGGGCCATGAAATTAAGTCCTCTGGCGGCGATCCATAATGAGTAAGGGAATAAATTAAAGTAATGATGATAATGCGCAAAAACGGCGGCCGCTGACTGACGGGGCTTTTGAAAGTCCTGACGGTCGGCGGTCGTTAAAGTTATATGAGGTAAAGTTATATGATAAAGACAGTATTGCGAAATCCCAAACAAAATGCTAAAATATATGGAGGTTATCCGTTCAGAGATGAGTGCAGCTTTTGCTGTATTACCCACGACACTTTTTTCTTAAGCGTAGGCTATGCGGTGCTATCGTGAGGTAGCGGGTAACCTTTTTATATTTTGACTAAGTATCGGAATCTTTAGAGAGAGTTTCGCAATCGCCTATTATATTGTATTTAGAAAGGAAAGAGGAAAAATGGTTGACATAACTAAGAATATTGAGGTGCTGCATCATAGCAGCATAAGGATTACATCATCGGATAAGGTAATATATATCGATCCTTATAAGATCAAGGGCGAACCTCATGATGCCGACATTATTTTGATCACACATGAACATTTTGACCATTTTTCCATAGAAGATATAGATAAGGTTAAAAAGAACGGTACAAGGCTTTTTGCGCCTGAAAGCATGAGGAATGTGGTTCAAAACGTACAGCTTCAGGACGGCAAAGCGCATTTAATAGTTCCGGGCGGAATGAAAGAAAGTCTGGGAATGACTATTAAAGCGATACCCGCATATAACAGGTTAAAACCTTTTCACCCGAAGAAAAACGCATGGGTAGGATATCTGTTCGAGGTTGAGGGCGTGACGATATATGTGGCCGGCGACACCGATATGACTGATGAGGCTTCCAAAGTAAAGTGCGATGTAGCCATGGTCCCGATCGGCGGGAAATTTACAATGGATGCCAAAAAAGCGGCTGAACTTGTGAATATTATCCGGCCTCAGGCTGCGATACCCATTCATTACGGAAGCGTAGCGGGCAGTAAGAGCGATGAAGATGTATTTTCGGGACTTGTTAATAAGGATATCCGTGTTGAGATCAAAATGAAAGAATATTAAAATATAAAAATCTGTTATGATTTGGCGCGAACCTGCTTCAACCGGTATTAAAAATAAGCTTTTTGGGAATACTGGGGGAAAATATATTTTCTCAGAATGTGAGTTCATCAAGGAGGTTATTTATGACACAGGTATTGCGCATATGTGACGTACATGCGAGGGAGATTTTGGATTCCCGCGGAAATCCGACGGTAGAAGCCGAAGTCACGGTGGATATGGAGCCCGAAGGAAGAAAGATCATCGGAAGGGCGGCGGTTCCAAGCGGGGCAAGCACAGGAAGATTTGAAGCGGTGGAGCTTAGGGACGGCGAAACCAGATATTTCGGTCTCGGAGTGACCAAAGCGGTCAATAATGTAAACACTAAAATAAGGGACGTTCTGCTTGGAGTAAATGCGCTTGATCAGGAACTTATAGACCGTATCCTGATAGAGCAGGACGGTACGGACAATAAAAGTAATCTTGGGGCGAATGCCACTTTGGGAGTGTCAATGGCCTGCGCCAAAGCCTGTTCAACGGCGCTTGGACTTCCTTTGTACAGATATCTGGGCGGCGCGCATACAAGGCTGATGCCGGTGCCCATGATGAATATTTTAAACGGCGGAAAACATGCGGACAATACCGTCGATTTTCAGGAGTTTATGATCATGCCCGTGCAGGCGGAAAGTTTTGCGGACGGATTGAGGATATGTGCGGAGATATATCATAATCTTAAGCAGATCTGTAACCAGAGAGGCTTATCTACAGGCGTGGGGGACGAGGGAGGTTTTGCTCCGTCGCTGCCTGATGCTCCGGCGGTATTAGAGCTCATCGTAGAGTCGGTAAAAGCCGCAGGATATGCGCCCGGGCAGGATATTAAGATCGCAATGGATGCGGCGGCAAGTGAGCTGTATGAAGAGACTTCCGGCACATATTATTTTCCGGGCGAATCCAAAATGACAGGTCAGGAAGTCAGAAGAAGCGCGGCTGAGATGGTTTCTTATTATGAAAATCTGGTAGAGCGTTTCCCGATCATTTCTATAGAAGACGGGCTTTTTGAGGACGACTGGGACGGCTGGCAGCTTTTGACCAAGACTTTGGGAGAAAAGATACAGCTTGTCGGAGACGACCTTTTCGTGACCAATACCAAGAGGTTGGATGCGGGGATCAAGCTGAATGTCGCCAATGCGATCCTTGTAAAAGTCAACCAGATCGGTACGGTTTCCGAGGCAATGGAAGCTATCGAAATGGCGCATAAAAACGGGTATAAAACCGTTATATCCCACAGATCAGGAGAAACTGAGGATACCTTCATATCGGATCTGGCAGTTGCCGTAAACGCGGGGCAGATCAAGACAGGAGCGCCGTGCAGGACGGACAGGGTAGCCAAGTATAATCAGCTTCTAAGGATAGAGGAAGAGCTTGGGAGCGCGGCGTGTTATAAGGAGCCGTTTAATAAGATATAGGCGTTTTGGTTACCGACGGTTAAGGATCAGGGGGCAAAAGTTGTATGTCTGCTCCCTGTTTACTTTTTACGAGCCCGATAGTAAAATATACTGATAAGCGGCTGCAGAACTCTGACCGCGTCGGCACTTAGCGAGGTATTTTCGAACTTAGTGCCGCTACTGCGCTCAATGCAGCGAAAGCGTGCCTGCAAGGTTTTGTTAAATTTGTACAATCTCGATAACGTAAATCAGTGTTTCGCAATCGCCTAAAATAAACTAAAATATCAGAGGAAAAATACATAATGTTCATAGTAAGATCCAACTTAGCCAAATTTGAATATGATATACATTCATTGATAAAAGCCTTTTATCCTGAAAAAGAAGTAAAGATACTTACGCCGGGTTCAGTTGTTAAAAATATGACACTGTTGTCAGAAAATCCCGCCATGCGGCTTGATTTTTGTGGCGGCAAAGTAGTATTTAAGACATATCTTCCGGACGAGCATACGTATGAATGGGAGTATGACGGCTCAACTTATGATTCAGTGGACTATAAAAACGCTTTCAAACGTTTTTTATATAAAGCTTTGAGCGAAGAGACAGGAACGACCCTTCCGTGGGGCAATCTTACGGGCATCCGTCCGACTAAGATAGCCATGTCGATGTTGGAGCAGGGAAAGGACGAGAAAGAAATCTCGGATTTATTGCAAAAAGAGCATTTCGTGAGCGGCGAAAAAATAAACTTAAGCATTGATATCGCAAAGCGTGAAAAAGAGCTGCTTCAAACGCTTCATTATGAAAACGGATACAGCTTATATATAGGCATACCTTTTTGCCCTACTACCTGCCTGTACTGCTCATTTACCTCTTTCCCGATCAGAGTATGGAAGGAGCGGGTTGCGGACTATTTAAGCGCGCTGGAAAAAGAGATGGATTATGCCGCAGAAGCATATAAAAATAAAGTGCTTGATACAATTTATATAGGCGGAGGCACTCCGACTTCACTTTCCGCGCCTGAGTTGGAGAGATTGCTGACAAAAGTTAAATCATCTTTTAACTTATCAGGTTTACAGGAATTTACCGTGGAAGCGGGGCGGGCCGACAGTATCACAGGAGAAAAACTTGAAGTATTAAAAAAGTATGGCGTGACAAGGATATCCGTAAATCCCCAGACAATGAAAGATGAAACCCTGAAACTGATAGGAAGGCAGCATACGGTATCACAGGTGGTCGATGCCTTTCATATCGCAAGGGAATGTGGTTTTGATAACATTAATATGGATATGATTTTGGGGCTGCCGAATGAAAACGAAGAAGATGTAATGCATACCATAGAGGCTGTTGAGGAACTTGCTCCTGACAGTCTTACCGTTCACTCGCTTGCCATTAAACGCGCCGCAGCCATGCAGGGCTGGGTGGCCGAAAACGGCATAACAAGTTTACATAATACGGAAGAGATGATACGGATAGCGGCCGACGGAGCGAGGCGTATGTCAATGTTTCCTTATTATCTTTACAGACAGAAGAATATGGCCGGAAATTTTGAAAATGTGGGTTACGCAAGGGCAGGCAAGTACGGGATTTATAATATTCTGATCATGGAGGAGAAACAGACCATTATTGCTCTTGGCGCAGGCACTATTACCAAGAAAGTCACCCGTCGGACTATGGAGGACGGAAGTGAGAACGTCCTTATCAGACGGTGCGATAATGTGAAGGAAGTGGCCGGTTATATTGAGAGGATCGACGAAATGATCGAGAGGAAGCGGAAATTGTTGGAAGAAGCGTAAATGGTTACGTCTGCTTATGTTTTATTTGAAAATTATCATTGTACATTTTGACTGAATATAAATGTTTTTGTTGTGATTTTTCACAAGTTATGTATAATAATATATATGAACATTGAGTCGTTGATTATTAAATGATTATATTTTTGATGCGTTTTGGGTGGTTTTGTTATGCATATTTCTTGGATAACATTTTATAGTGATGAAATGACGTCATTAATATAAGCATTCCAGAAACGGAGGTAAAGATAAATGAAGCAAATGTACGGCTACAGCAAGAACGGTGATGTTGAGCAGGCGGTAAGAGACATTAAAAATCCCAAAGCCATCATTTTTTTTGCTGATAAACAGATTATTGAAGCAGCGGCGCAAAAAATCTGCGCCATGTTTCCGAATGTGGCCTCGATCGGTTGTGTAGGACAGTGTTATGCCGGTAAAGGCGTGTATGAAGACGGTCTTCTTGTTCTTGGATATGACGGTGTGGAGGCGGTAGCGGGTGTGATAGGAAATGTAGGAACCATGCCGCTTGCGAGTATTGAGTCATTTAAAGAGAACGTGAGAAAGATCGGCGCGGGTAAAGATAATACGGTCTGTGTGGATTTTACAACGGGAAATGACGCCGAACTTATAACAACGATGAATATAGAGCTGATACCGAAGGAAATTCCTATTGTGGGAGGCACGGCATGGGAAGATACGGTTGTATACAACGGGAATGTTTATAATGATGCCTGTGTATACATGCTTATACGTAATTTAGGCGGTAAGATTAAAGCGTATAAGGAAAACCTTTACAGTGTATACCCGGACAGCCCGAGCTATGTCGCGACCAAAGTCGATCCTAAGCGCAACGCCCTTTTTGAACTGGACGGACAGCCTGCGCAGAAGGTATATGCAGAGACCCTCGGATTAAATGGGATAGCGCCGTCTGATCAGACATTCCAAAATCCGCTTGGGCGTGTCATCGGAGATGAGATCTACATTATCTCTCTCAAGGAAGCGATCGAAAACGGCGGTTTTGAGTGTTATAAAAGAGTAAATTATATGGACATCATTACAATGATGACGCTTGATGATATGGATGAGATCGTAAGCGGAACGCTTAGCAGGATTAAATCGGATTTTCCGCATATTCAGGGAATGTTCTCGGTCAACTGCGCTTTCCGCCATTTACTGTTCCAACAGAAGCGCTTTGAGGAAAAGTATCTTGAGAGCATGGGAACGTTAGGAAGCCACGCAGGGCTTGTCGGTCTTGGAGAACATTTTAACACGCAGCATGTTAATCAGACCATGTCAGGTTTTGCATTTGATTAAACATTTGGAGGGAAGCTATGATCAGATTATTTGGAAAAAAAGAAGAACCTCAGAGTATAGTTAAAGAACCTCATATAAACGTCGCAGAAAAGATAAAGCCTATCGTGGTGGGAACCGATTATGTCTGCGAAAAATATAATGAGATCGTAAAAGAAGAAGTACATATACAGACCAGGATACAGAATATTCAGGAGAATTTCGGGGAAGTAATGGAATCGATAGAAAATCTGTCGGGGATCATTGAAGTTTCTAAGGGAGCGCTTGAAAATACAGCCCGGGAGGCGACGCGTTTTCAGAATGTAAAAAATGATATTTTCACGTCGGTTGAATCCGTTAAGGGCGAACTTAACACATTGAAGCTGAGTTCCGATCAGGTTATGTCCAATTTTCAGCAGATGAACGAAGTTTTTCTCGACCTCCAAAGTTCTGTCGAGGATATTAAACAATGTATGCAGGGTATTATTGCGGTGGCAGACCAGACTAACCTGCTGTCACTTAATGCTTCAATTGAGGCAGCGCGGGCAGGAGAAGCAGGAAGAGGTTTTGCTGTTGTAGCTGATGAAGTGCGCAGTCTTTCGGACCAGATAAAGTCTCTTATATCGGATGTTGATAAGAGTCTTGTGAGTGTAGAGAATGGAACTGATCGACTCAATCAGTCAATAAAATCTTCACAGGATGCGTTGGAAGACACTTATCATCAGGTTGAGGCGACGTTTAATCTCGTCGGAGAGGTTCAGGATTCTGCTTCAGGTATGGATGAGGTATGTGATAAAGTATATGAATCCGTGAAGGATTCGCAGAATGAGGTAAAACGTATCGAGGACTTTGTATCAGGTTCCCAGAAATCTTACGACCGCGTGGCGGACTGCATTTCAGATATTAAGCATCATGAGAATTTAAAAGGCGTTGTATTTGAAGGTATGTCCAATATACTTAACCAGATCATTCCAATTGCCGACAGTATTTCTAAAAGTGAATGATAAGAAATGACAGGCACGCTTAATTAATGCGTTGGAAAGGAATCGTTCCATAAGCGTTTTGTGTGCCTACATCCGTTCAAGGACGGAAACGGCAGACACCGGATGCAGAAATGTGTCCGGTGTTTTTTGTATAAGTAGGAAAGTCCTACATCCGTCAAATTCTTGTATGGCAGTCGGGGAGAGAGTGTTCCTGGCAGTATTTTACTTTAAATATCTTTTGTAAGATGTTCATAAGATGATGATGAGAAAATGGGAAAACAATGGAAAAAAATTTTTAAAAGTATATTGACATAGTGTCAGAATAGTGCTACACTTCATATTGACACGATGTCAGAATAAAGACGGAGGGAATAACGCTATGAAGAAAAATATTGGTTCCAAGCTTGCGCTTTATCCTATGCCGCTCACGGTGATCGGCGCGATGAACGGTGATAAACCCACATGGACGTTAGCAGGGCATCTGGGGATCATCGGGCATGACCGTGTGATGGTAAGCCTTGCTGCGCCTCATTTCATTAACGGTAAGATCAAGGAAACGAAGAAACTTTCCATCAATCTTGTGGATGAGATTATGTAAGGATGCCGCGTTTTGCGAGCTATCCTTATGTGAAAAAAACAAGGAGGAAACAAGATGCCAAAGGGATCGCTGGAACTTACAAATGCAAGAAAGGAAGAAATCATCAATGCCTGTGAGGAACTTTATAAGACAAAAAGTTTCAAAGAAATCACCTTGAAAGACATCGGGAACGCAACAAGTTTTACCCGAACTTCGATTTATAACTACTTTCAGACAAAAGAAGAAATATTCCTCGCTTTACTGCAGAGGGAAAATGAGCTTTGGATCGCCGACCTGGATCAGATGATGGAGGAAAATGAAACGCTTACCAAGGATGAATTTGCCGATAAACTGGCTCATTCTCTTGAGAAGCGGGAGCAGCTTCTCAAGATTATGTCGATGAACCATTATGATCTGGAGAGCAGCAGCCGGCTTGAGCGGCTCACGGAGTTTAAGGTGGCTTACGGAGGCTCGCTGCGGGCGGTCATGCGCTGTCTGGAGCAGTATTTCCCGGAGATGCCGATAGCAGAGAAACAGCATTTTCTGTACACCTTTTTCCCGTTCATGTTCGGGATTTATCCGTATACGGTGGTCAATAAGAAACAACGGACGGCTATGGAGCAGGCGGGCGTAAACTATGTGTTTATGACCATTTATGAAATCACATACAACTGTGTGAGAGGTCTGCTGAAGGATTAAATAACAGTCAAGTCAGGAGGAAAACAGTATGATCTTCTACTTTACCGGAACAGGCAATAGTCTTTATGCAGCCAAAAAGTTAGATGAGGAACGAATCAGTATACCACAGGCACTACGTTGGAAAATCAGACAGATTACTTTTATATGGTATTGACCTATGGGAACCGTCATGGCGGCGCATCCGAACTTGCATATCAGCTATGCAGGGAGTGCGGGATCCATCCTCAGTACATCAATGTTGTTTTAATGGTGGATAACTGGCCGAGTTTTGATGTACAGGAACAGGCCAGAATGGATAAAAAGGTAGAACAGCAGCTTGCATCTGTCAGACAGGATATCGAAGTTGGTAAGAGCGGTTTTTCTTCGGTTACGGATTATGACAGGGACGTCCATCGGCAGTTCCTTGCCAATAAGGGCAGATTGCCGGGGTATACATGGGAAAAACTGATCAACATTACAGAAAAGTGTGTAGGCTGCGGAATTTGTAAAAGAGTGTGTCCGGCAGGCTGCATACAGATGATAAATGGCAGAGCGGTTCTGAATGAACGGGACTGTCAGACTTGTCTTGCCTGTTTTCATGCCTGTCCGCAAAAGGCTGTCAGCGTAAATATGCCGGAAAAAAATCCTGATGCGAGGTATCGCAACGAGAATATAACATTAGAGGAGATCATGAAGGCAAATGATCAGCAGGATCAAAATGAAATGTAAAAGATAGGAGGGCTTACAATGAAGTACACAAATTTAGGAAAATCAGAATTAAAGGTTTCCCGTATCTGCATGGGCTGTATGGGTTTTGGCAACGCTTCCACCGGACAGCATAGTTGGACGGTGGATGAGGCACAGACCCGCGAGATTATCAAACATGGCCTCGATCTCGGCGTCAATTTCTACGACACCGCCATTGCCTATCAGAATGGCACTAGCGAGCAGTACGTCGGGCGTGCGCTTAAGGACTTTGCCAAGCGGGACGATGTGGTGATCGCCACCAAGTTTACGCCCCGAACGCAGGAGGAGATCGACGCGGGCATAAGCGGACAGAAACACATCGAGACTTATCTGGATCAGAGCCTTGCCAATCTCGGCATGGACTATGTAGACCTCTATATCTATCATATGTGGGACTACCATACGCCGATGGAGGAGATCATGGAAGGGCTGCACGATGCGGTCAAGGCTGGAAAGGCTCGGTACATCGGCATTTCCAACTGCTTTGCATGGCAGCTTGCCAAGGCGAACTTCTATGCAAGGGAACATAATCTTACGGAATTTGTGTCCATACAGGGGCATTATAACCTGATTGCCCGCGAGGAGGAACGGGAAATGGCGCCTTTCTGTGCCGACCAGAATATCGCCATGACGCCCTACAGCGCCCTTGCCGGAGGGCGACTCTCCAAGCGCACCGGCGAGACCTCGAAGCGTCTGGAGCAGGACACCTATGCAAAATTCAAATATGACGCCACGGCGGAGGCGGACGGCCGGGTCATCGCTCGTGTGGCCGAGCTGGCTGACAAGCGGGGCGTTTCCATGACGGAGATCTCGCTGGCGTGGCTTTTGACAAAAGTGACTGCTCCGGTGGTGGGCGCGACAAAGCTCTCCCATGTGGACGGCGCAGCAAAGGCGGTGGATCTGGAGCTGTCGCAGGACGAGATCGACTATCTGGAAGAATTATATGTGCCTCATGCGCTGGTAGGCGTGATGGCACAGAATGGGAAACAGAAAGCGGGAAATGTAGTATAAAAGACGCAGACCCGGCGGTCTGCGTCACGAGAATTGCTGCGCAATTCTCCCAGAATGGTTTACGGTATTGGCATTAGTGAACATGGTATCAAAGACGCAGACCTATTAAAACATCCGGCAGAAAATAGATAACAGAAATAGATTCAAGAAAAAGGAGGATTTTACAATGGAAAAAATCACACAGACTGCGGGCAGAGATCAGCTTGGCGGCTTCGCGCCGGATTTTGCCCACTTTAACGACGACATTCTCTTTGGGGAGAACTGGAACAATCAGGACATTGACCTGAAGACAAGGTGCATCATTACCGTGGTGGCGTTGATGAGTTCCGGGATCACGGACTCCTCGCTGACCTATCATCTGGAAAATGCCAAGGCCCACGGCGTAACCCGCGCGGAGATCGCCGCCATCGTAACCCATGTGGGCTTCTATGTGGGCTGGCCCAAGGCATGGGCGGTGTTCCGTCTGGCGAAGGATGTCTGGAAAGAGACGGAGGCGGAATTGACAGAAAAGGACAAATACCAGAACACGATCCTGTTCCCCATCGGCGCACCGAATGACGGCTTTGCGCAGTATTTTACGGGACAGAGCTATCTCGCTCCCGTATCGACAGAGCAGATTGGCATCTTCAATGTGACCTTTGAGCCGGGCTGCCGGAATAACTGGCATGTACACCACGCCGACAAGGGCGGCGGACAGATCCTGATCTGCGTCGGAGGGCGAGGATACTATCAAGAGTGGGGAAAAGAAGCCGTGGAGATGAAGCCGGGCGACTGCATCAATATTCCCGCAGGCGTTAAGCACTGGCATGGCGCAGCACCAGATAGCTGGTTTTCTCATCTGGCGATTGAAGTGCCGGGTGAAAACAGCTCGAATGAATGGCTGGAGCCGGTGGATGAAAAACAATATGGAGGATTGAAATAAAATGAAAAAGATCACAGCAATTATACTCGCAGCCTTGATGGTACTGTCCCTTGCCGCCTGTGCCGGAGGCAGGGGAACGACAGACAACAACGGAAATAATGAACTGGCACAGAATGCAGCGGAAAAATCTCAGACGCAGGAGCAGACCTCTGGATCAGATATAACGCAGGAATCCGATTCGAACAGTTCTGATTCTGAACCAGCCAGTGAGCCAGAGGGCAGTAAGATTCTGGTAGCTTATTTCTCCGCCACCAACAACACTGAGGGCGTGGCGCAGAAGCTCGCTGACGGACTTGGCGCTGACCTCTATGAGATCGTACCGGAGCAGCCTTATACGGACGAGGATCTGGACTACGGCAATTCCGAAAGCCGTTCGTCTGTAGAAATGAATGATTCCGATTCACGTCCCGCAATTTCCGGTTCCGTGGAAAATATGGAACAGTACAATGTTGTGCTTATAGGTTATCCCATATGGTGGGGTGAAGCGCCGCGGATCATGAGTACCTTTATGGAAAGCTACGATTTCTCCGGCAAGACGTTGGCGGCATTCTGTACTTCCGCAAGCAGCGGGTTTGGCAGCAGCGATTCGGCGCTTCGGGAGGCTGCGGACAATGCTGTATGGCTTGACGGACAGCGTTTTTCTGCCGAGGATGTTATGGAATGGGCAGACGGGCTTGGGATCAAATAAGTGTAGGAGAATAGTGTGAGAAATCACACTGATGTGCTGATTTCTCACACGGGAATTTGTGCCGGAGCGTCACAAATTCCCCTGATGGCAGACGCGAATTTGAGATTCGCGTCGCCCCGTCGCGAAAACGCTCCGGAATGGGGATTATTATGAAGCAGTCAAAACAGATTTTGAAGCGGATCATTGACCTTGCCATGCTCGTTCTTCTTCCGCTTCTGATGGCAGAGATACTTACCGGGCAGGAAATCCATGAATGGCTTGGCACAGGTATGCTGGTGTTGTTCCTTGCGCACCATTTTCTGAATCTGGGTTGGTGGAAAAGTTTCCTCAAAGGGAAATATACACCGTCCCGCACTTTTAGCACGGCGCTTGATCTGCTGCTCCTGCTTGATATGATCGCATTGTGTGTCAGCGGTATCATGATGTCGGGATTTGTTTTTCGCTTTCTGCATATAAAAGGCGGGATGATCTTGGCAAGGCAGCTTCACCTGTTTGCCTCCCATTGGGGACTGATCCTTATGTCAGCGCATCTTGGAATGCACATAGAGCTGTTTATGGGGATGGGCAGAAGGTTGTTCCATCTGACAGAAAAAAGCGCAGCGAGGACGTGTTTTCTCCGCCTTGCTGCCGCTGCTCTGGCTGTATATGGAATTTACGCTTTCATCGTGCAGCACATGACGGATTATCTGTTCCTGCAGACGCATTTTGTGATGTTCGATGAGACAAAGACGGCAGCCGTCTATTTTGCGGAAACTGCTGCTATGATGAGCCTGTTCGCGGCGGCAGCCTATTACATAAACAAGCTGCTTTGCAGGATTGGTAAGAAATCTGGAAAGAAACAGGCAAACGGGCATGGTTTAAAAGCCATAGCGATACTTGTTCCGGTATTTGTCTGCATCCTTGTTGCGGCAGGGCTGAATCTGCCCTCCCAAGGTGAGCCGTGGCAGGGCAGTCAGGCAGAGCCGTCAGAGGGAGGCAGCGCAAATAGAAAAGAAAATACGGCAGACTCTTTTGCACAGTCACTGGGTGACAATACAGAGGAAAAGGAACAGGCGCCGGATGGCGATTCCAGCCAGCAGGCAGTTACCGTAGAAGATGGCTTTGTGTTGGTTCACGGCGGCAGCTTTGCGATGGGAAGTCCGGAGGATGAACCGTGGCGCTCGGCAGATGAGACACAACATACCGTAACAGTCAGTGATTTTTATATCAGCCCTTATGAGGTCAGGCAGAGTGAATATGTGCAGATCATGGGAGAAAACTCCTCCAATTTTAACGGGGACGATCTGCCGGTGGAGAATGTGTCGTGGCTGGATGCCGTCATGTTCTGCAACGCCCTCAGTGAGAGAGAAAACCTTACGCCTGCGTATACGGTTGACGGCGGAACTGTCACATGGGACAGGAGCGCGGGCGGCTACCGGCTGCCCACCGAGGCAGAATGGGAATACGCCTGCCGCGCCGGGACGGTGACGCCCTTTAACACGGAAACTTCCATTAGTCCGGAAGAGTCCAATTACTACGGCCATTATCCTTATGAGATTGAGGACAACTATTTTTCGCAGGAAAACCTCTCAACAAAACCCGGCGAGTACCGGCAGACAACGGTTGCCGTGGACAGCTTTTCTCCCAATGCGTGGGGGCTTTACAATATGCACGGCAACGTCAGCGAATGGGTGTGGGACTACTATGGCGAATACAACGCATCCGGAGATACCGATCCCACCGGTCCGGAAACAGGGACGCGGCGTGTCTACCGCGGCGGAGGTTGGAATGACTTTGCCAAAAATATGCGCTCGGCTTACCGCGCCGCTATGCCGGAGGATCAGGGAAGTTTCAATCTGGGTATCCGGCTTGTCCGGAATGCCGTGAACGGAACAGGAACCATTATCAGCGCGCAGACGGACAAGGAGACCGGGGTTGGAGGAAAGGTATTGATTGCCTACTTTTCATGGGGCGGCAATACGAGAGGGATTGCGGAGGAAATTCAGTCGCAGACCGGCGCAGACCTCTTTGAGATCGAGCTTGTGACTCCTTATTCTGATGACTATAATACCGTACTCGATCAGGCTCAGCACGACCAGAACATTCAGGCAAGACCGGAGATCAAGAATCAGGTGGAAGATTTTGGGCAGTACGACACCGTCATTCTGGGGTATCCCAACTGGTGGGCGTCCATTCCCATGCCGATTGCGTCTTTCCTAGAAGAATACGATTTTTCAGGCAAAACAATTATTCCGTTTTGCAGTCACGGCGGCGGACGTTTCGGACAGAGCCTTACGGCAATCGCGAAACTCGCTCCCGATGCGGTCATGGGAGAACCTCTGTCTGTTCACTACTCAGGCGGCGGCAGTCTGCCGGACGACATTGCAGCGTGGCTGGAAACCAATGATATTTCAACAAAATGATGGAGGTGAAGTAATGTTATGAATATACATGAAAAGGTTGATTTTCATAGGTGCGTAGACTTCCATGCGCACCCGGTAGATGATGTGTTCCGTGGGGAGATGGAATTTTTAGGGCTTGATCCTATGGCTGAGGACGGTTTCCCTCTGCCGGATTGGAGCACCTCCGCGCAGATGCAATTTATGGAGGAAGCGGGGATCGACTTTACGGTTTTGTCCGTTCCGACACCGCATATCCACAATGGGGATGATGAAAAATCCTGTGCTGCCGCTCGCCGGATCAATGAATCCACCGCAAAGTTGTGTGCGGAGCATCCGGAAAAATTTGCGTTTGCCGCTGTCCTCCCGCTACCCTGTGTGGACGGCGCCATAGAGGAAACAACCTACGCAATAGACACGCTCGGCGCTGTCGGCGTCAAGGCAGTGACAAACAGTAATGGGGTATATTTAGGCGATCCTTCCTTTGATCCGCTGATGGAAGAACTGGACCGCAGAAACGCGCTGGTCATCATTCACCCCTGCCGCGCAAGGCAGCGCCCGGAAAATGTGATCACAGGCAAGGTGGCGGCTCTCTATGAATATCCGGCTGATACCACCAGAGCAGTCTTAAATATGATTGCACACCGCATTATGACAAGGTTTCCGAACATTCGGTTTGTGGTGCCGCATACCGGTTCTTTCCTGCCTTATATGCTTCAGCGGTTTACGGGTGTTTCCGGCATCCTTGCATCTATGGGCATGATGGAAACGGTGGATGCGAAGGAAGAATTTAAGCATCTTTATTTCGATATCGCAGGAGATCCCGAACCTGTGGCGCTCGATATGCTGCGGATGGTAGCGGACGACAGTCACATCGTTTACGGGAGTGATTTTCCACACTCGCCCGCAAAAGTGATTATAGCTAAGAAAAAGCATTTTGAAAACAATGAAAAGTATCAAGAACTGATAAAGCAGATTTATCAGGAAAACGCTTTTAAGCTTTTATAATGCTTCGACGGCAAAAGGAGGGAGGTGACGGGGTTAATGGAAAAGAACATTGATAAAAAGTGGAATTAACAGAATTGTTTTATGACCTGGTTTTCGTTTTCGCGGTGTCCCGTTCAACCGAACTGATACATGATCTGCAAGGCGGAACTTTTGAACCTTTTGTATTTTTTACTTTCGTCATTACATTTATCATACTGATCAATACTTGGATGTACCAAACCGTATTTACGAACCGCTATGGCACGAACGGTATTTTGGATCATGTGATGCTGTTCGTACAGATGGGATTGATGTTGATCCTCGCAAATTCAATGGTGACTGATTGGGAATCCTCATTTGTTCCGTTTACCGTTTCCGCAGGACTGTTGTCGGTTGTACTGGCGCTCCGGTCGACGATCATATTGGCAAGCCTGTTTTTTCCGCACAATGTTGGTATTGTCGTTTCGCTAGCAGGAATCCTTTTGGGACTGTTTGCCCCGATGCTGTTTTCAAAGAAGATGGAGCAGCACCCGGTGAATTTTCCGCA
>CANRMA010000007.1 GCA_947631625.1 uncultured Lachnospiraceae bacterium
GAATAGAAGGAATAAGAAAGCTAAACATTGACGCTGAAATGCAGCAGAAGGCAGAGGAAGAAGGTATAGACTGGTATACGTATTGGCCCGACTTGGAGGAAGTTATTGTCAGGGAGGCAGGCGAGTATTAGCCTCCCTATGCCTAGGTTAGTTTTTCTGCCGATATACCCATATAAGATGTTGGAATAAAATACCGGAATTAAAGCACATTCAGAGCAGGGAGTAGTTTTTAATCCTTTCCAGCTTCCCGGCAGTCAATCCTAAGAAGATACCTTTTCTTAAAATTTTTGAAAGCATTTCAATCAGTTCTTTCTGCCCTATCCACAATATGTTACAGGTTTTTCTGTCTCCGCTCCGCTTCGGTCGTCACAGAGTCTAAGGGCAAACTCATTTGCTATAAATTTACGGCTATGTATGGCATTTTCAAGGGTTTGCAGACTTTTTGAAGATAAAATATAACGGTTATTAAATGATAAGAAATAGGTCTTATCAGAATTTACGTTTTGAGAATGAGTTTTGCAATTATATAACATATAAAATAGTTAATTGCGAAACTATGATATACGTTATCAGGATTGTGCAGATTTAACAAAACCTTTGCAGGCCGCTTTCGCTGCGTTGAGCCTCGCAACGGTGCTAAGGCTGCAAAATACGCAGCCTAAGAACCGGCGGGCTCAGAGCGCCTGCAATGGTATTTGTTAAATCTGTACAATCAATATACGTTGAGAGAGAGTTTCGCAAATGCCTAATAACATATAAAATTAAGAAAGGATGAATGCGGCAAAAAATGAGATATCCGGAATTTTTACAACAGAACGGGACAATAGGCTTCGTGGCGCCCTCTTTTGGGTGTGCCTCGCAGCCTTATAAGAGTGCGTTTTTAAACGCGCAGAAGAAATGGGAGAAAGACGGGTTCAGGCTTAGGCTTGGACCTAATTGTTATGTGGAAAAAGGAATAGGCATAAGCAATACGCCGCGTCTTTGCGCAAAGGAGCTTGTGGAGTTTTACTGTGATGAAGAAAGCGACTGCCTGATTTCCTGCGGCGGCGGAGAACTGATGTGCGAAATTTTGGATTATGTCGATTTTGACAGGATAAAGAAAGCGCCGCCCAAGTGGTATATGGGATATTCGGACAATACCAATATGACTTTTCTGCTCACTACCATATGCGATACAGCGGCAATCTATGGGCCCTGCGCGGCAGCTTTTGGCATGGAGCCCGCGCATCCGGCGATAGACGACGCTATGGCGCTGCTTTGCGGGAAGAAACTTGAATTTGAAGGCTATGATAAGTGGGAAAAAGAAGCTTTAAAAAACGAAGAAAATCCGCTTGCGCCTTACAATGTGACGGAGCCCTCAAAAGTCAGATGTTTTCCCGATGAAAAAGTGGCTTTTGGCGGCAGGCTGCTTGGCGGCTGTATGGACTGTCTGGTGAATCTGCTTGGCACGAAATATGATAACACCTGTAATTTTATTGAAAAATATAAAGACGACGGCATACTCTGGTTTTTGGAGGCGTGTGATCTGAATGTAATGGGAATACGCCGGGCAATGTGGCAAATGGAACATGCGGGTTGGTTTAAGCATTGCAGCGGTTTTATCATAGGCAGGCCGTTATGTCATGGTCAGGAGCTTATGGGACTTGACCAGTACCGGG
This sequence comes from uncultured Lachnospiraceae bacterium, assembly GCA_947631625.1. Taxonomy (GTDB): domain Bacteria; phylum Bacillota; class Clostridia; order Lachnospirales; family Lachnospiraceae; genus UBA3282. The sequence goes on from CANRMA010000007.1 coordinate 1,659, forward strand.
CTGTGTATGAGGTGGTTAAAAAATATGACGTTCCCGTAGTTATGGATGCGGACATAGGACATATTCCGCCCATGATGCCGCTCATAAGCGGAAGCATGGCACGCATACAGGCGCAGGACGGAAAATACAGCGTGAGCATGGAGCTTAGATAGATAACGGCAAACTGATATATTTTAATCAAACTTTCGTTTATGAAAATGAAAGTCGCAATATACTTTATATTTATATAATAGTTGTATATTATTGATTGGGGTAAATTAATAAGATAGTGTAAATATAAAATAGTGCAAATATAAGATAGTGCAAATATAAGATAGTGCAAATATAAGATAGTGCAAATATAAGATAGCGCAAATATAAGATAGTGTAAATTATAAGATGTAAATTTAGAGGGTGTATTATAGGGTGTAAATTTATAGTGCAATAAGAATTGGAATTGTGTATAATGTTTTTATGATCATATTTAGTTGCAGAGACTCTAAAAATGTATATTGAAAAGTATTGGGGGGAATGACATGGACTTAAAACGCGGGCTTAATTTCGGCGGATATTTGTCGCAGTGCGAGCACACATTGGAGCATTATCGGACTTTTATATCTGAGGAAGATGTGCAAAAAGTCGCAGGTTGGGGCTTTGACCATATAAGGCTGCCTGTGGATTATGAGGTATTGGAGTGTGAGGACGGTTCCGAATATGAAGAGGGACTTGCCTTTGTGGACAATTTTATGGATTGGTGTAAGAACGCGGGCATTGATGTAGTGTTGGATCTGCATAAGGCTTACGGCTATGATTTTAATGATGCCGGCGATTCTGATAAGAATAATCTTTTTACGGATGAAGGGCTGAAGCAGAGATTTATAAATCTGTGGGGGCGTATCGCAAGGCGTTATGGCGGCAGGGATCATGTGGCCTTTGAACTTTTAAACGAGGTGGTAGAGGAGGAAAATGCTCTGCTCTGGAATGAACTGATCGGCATGGCTATGAAAGAGATCAGAAAATACGCGCCTGACACGCCTGTCATATATGGCGGTATACAGTGGAACAGCGCCAGAACGCTTAAACTTTTGGATAAGCCTGCGGATAAAAACGTGATCTATACATTTCATATGTATGAGCCTCTTATTTTTACTCATCAGAAAGCGTACTGGGTGCCGAATATGCCTGAGGATATGGATGTTTTTTATCCCTCTGACATGGACTATTACAGGGAAATATCGAAAATAATAGGCTATAAGGGCAAGGACGTGGTTGTGGCCCGCAGCAAAAGTATGGGGCCTGAATTTTTGACCGAAATGGTCAAAGAGGCGGTGGACGCGGCCGGGGCGGCAGGCGTAAGGCTGTACTGCGGTGAATTTGGAGTAATAGACAGGGCTCCGGTCGAAGACACGCTCAGGTGGTTTGAGGATATAATGAAGGTGTTTGCAGAGTATGACATACACTTCGCTGTGTGGACTTATAAAAATATGGATTTCGGGCTGACTGAAGAACACTATGACAGCGTCAGGGAGCCGCTTATCAAGATGCTTACCGCAAAATGATGATCTGAAAAGATTACAGATAAATGACAAAACATATCGGGGGAGTTTTTATGATACCTAATGATCCGTTTATGCTTCTTAGTTTTGTAAATCTTAAGCTTAGAGATTTTTATTCAAGTCTCGAGTCCATGTGTGACGATATGGATATCGACAGGGAAGAGATTGTCGGCAAACTGTCCAAGATTGACCGCTATTACGATAAGGATAAGAACCAATTTGTGTAGTGTTGAAAACATGTTCAGGTTCGGCGCCCGGGCACGCAGCGCGAGCGCGCCTGCAAAGGTTTTGTTAAATCCGTACAATACAGGTAACGTATATCATAGTTTCGCAATTGCCTATGTGAAATAATAATAAAAAGGATCGTAAAGCTATGAAAATGAAGGTTGTTAAAAGATTATGCATGGCATGTCTGATGTTTATGTTGGGCGGCTTATGTGCCTGTGCGAAAGCAGACAGCGTAAATACGGAAAGTACAAATGTGATAAATGATGCTGAGAATAACAATCAGGATAACGATGAGAATGACGCTGAGGCCAACGGCGGCGCACGGAAAGAAAATGACATAAATGAAGACGGTGATAAATCCGAAGCGGCAGGAAGTATTGATATCACGAATACGGTAACAGACGGAAACTATGATTACGAACAGGCCGAAACAGGAGAAGACGCTGACGGCAAAAAAAGCGCTGCAGGAATTAATGCTGACAGCGCTGAGAACGACGCAGACGGCACGGCGGAAGAATTTTCATATGCGAAACTTAAGACGCTTAAATTTTCTTTTCTTAGTGGAGCAGGCGGTTGGAGCACGGATCTTGATATAAGCGAAGACGGATCTTTTGCGGGACTTTATCATGATTCGGATATGGGTTCAACCGGAAACGGCTATCCGAACGGAACGATATACTGGTGTAATTTTACGGGAAAATTCGGGGAACTGGAAAAGGTTGACGATCTGACCTATAAGACGCAGATAGAGGACATTCAGTATATAAATGAGCCGGGAACGAGTGAGATATTGGACGGAACCTTATATGAATATACGGAAGTATACGGGTTGGAAGATGCGAAGGATATTATTTTTTATCTGCCCGGAACGAAGATAAAGGACCTTCCCGAAGGTTATCTTTCATGGGTGCAGATGACTTTAAATGATCTGAGCAGCGGTGAGCAGATGGACGAGCTTCCGTATGTCGGCCTGTATAATGAAAATAAGGAAGAAGGCTTTTACAGTGTGAATTACGCCGAGAAGTATCTTGAAGATCTCGCATACACTGCGGACGTTGCAAAAGGCTATAATATCACACTTGAAAACGAAAATCTTACGAAAGACGAGTATGAACAAAATGCCAAGGCTCTCTATGATCTGTGGGATTACAGTCTTAATCAGTTGTGGAGCGTGTTAAAGATCGTGCTTCCTTATGATGAGATGAATAAGCTTACGGAAGAACAGCGTAAATGGATAGCCGATAAACAAAAAGTTATGGATAAGGCGGAATCGGACAGTCCGGACTCCTCAAAAGCAGCGGCATACAGCTATATTAAAGGAGCGGAATATACGCAAGAAAGAGTGTATGAACTTGTGGAAATTATAAAATGACCGCAATTATAAAATGATTGCATTTCATAAGCTGACGCGGATATATTAAAAATGTATGCAGGAGAACGCTAAGTTGTCGGGAACAGTTAAAGTAACGGTTTTTTATGATAATAAAAATAAAATAGAATGTTCAAAGGCAATGGAGCTGTTTCACGATATAAATATGACACTAATGTCAACTTTATTGAAGAATGTGCCGATGACGGGAGAATTCTGCGGCGGACGCGGAGTGTGCGGAAGGTGCAGGCTGCTTTTTACGGAAGGCGCGCCTGCGCCTACAGCTTTGGACAGAAAGTTTTTTACTCCGGAAAAGCTTCGTGAAGGTTGGCGGTTGGCCTGTGCGGCAAAGCCGAAGAGTGACTGTTGTATACGTGTGGATTTTTTAAATACGGGTGAAATAGATATAGTTACCGCGGTGGCAGCCGTCGGGGAAAAGAGCGGATATTCACAAAATTTTGACCAATACGGTCAACTAAATCAACCAAGTCTGCCAAGCCAACTAAGTCAACCGAGTCAACCAAGTCTGCCAAGCCAACTAAGTCAACCGAATCGGCCAAGGCAATCAAGCCAACCGGGTCAGCCCGGTCAATCAAGCCATGCGGCAGCTTCGTTTGAATCACAATATATAATAGCAACAGATCTCGGAACGACCACAATAGCCATGCAGCTTATGGATATGGAAAGCGGTGAGGTTATAGACACTTACTGCGCGATGAATCCTCAAAGAAGATATGGCGCCGACGTTTTATCCAGGATAAAAGCGGCGGAAGAGGGCTGCGCCGGGGAAATGAAAGACAGCGTATGGGAAGTTATTGGCGCGGGCGTTGAGCGTTTTGGCGAGTTAAATATGCATGGCAAAACCGTAAACATATGTTGTATGTGCATTGCGGGAAATACTGTAATGACGCATATTTTGATGGGGCTTAGCGCCAAAGGGCTTGGAAAGAGCCCGTTTACTCCTGAAGAACTCGGACTGCAGCAATGCAGGGCGCCCGGGCATGATTTTCCGGTGTATATAGCTCCGGGTATATCGGCTTTCGTGGGCGGCGATATAGCGGCAGGGCTTTATCATTGCGGACTGCCGGGAATTTCGCATTTGGAAAAGGACGGGGAGAAAATAAATGAAGACGCTGTTCTTTTCATAGACCTAGGCACAAACGGAGAGATGGCTATAGCGGACCGAAACGGCGTAATAGCGACCGCGGCTGCCGCAGGGCCTGCTTTTGAGGGCGGCGTGGGCGCGCGGATTATAGGAAGCGATATGGTTAAGATCACGGCGCTGCTTTTAAGGCGTGGGATCATTGATGAGACAGGGCTTTTGGCTGATGAATACTTTGATGAGGGAGTCTGGGTCGCGCTTCCTGCGGCGGGCAGCATGAGCGGCGTACAGACAGCGCATGATCCGGGCAGCGCGGGCGATGTATCAGCAGCGGACGGTCCGTATCGTATGCAGGCTTTATATGAAACATATGGATACGATCCTCATATGGATATGACATTGCACATTACGCAGGCTGACATACGCTCGCTGCAGATGGCGAAGGCGGCCGTCAGGGCAGGCATTGAGATCTTGTGCAGCAGGGCGGACAACAGTAAGGTAGGTCGGGTCTTCCTTGCAGGAGGTTTTGGGTATTATCTGGATACAGATGACGCCGTGGATATAGGTCTTTTGCCTGAAAAATTCCGGGACTGCACAGTCTCAGTAGGCAACACATCGCTTGCCGGGGCTTTTGACATAGGCAGGGGGCTGTGGCAGGGACGCATTGACGCCTCGGCTTTAAGCCAAAGACTTTCTAAAGTGAAGGTCATAAATCTGGCCGGGGAGAAGGACTTTGAAAAAAAGTATATCGGCAGCATGAATTTCCCGTAAGAGATAAGATGGCAGTTATGATGAACAAAGCAGGGCCGTTGAAGGGCCGGGTTTTATATCATCGTAACGGCCATATTTTATTACATTCGCATTGATCTGTATAATAAGGTTATGTTAAGGTTTGACTGCTTTTTGGTTAAGAAATCTCTGTTAAGATGTTTTTAAGATGTAAATACAACTGATCCGGGTAATTGCGAAACTATGATTTACGTTATCGGGATTGTACAAATTTAACAAAACCTTGCAGGCACGCTTGCGCTGCATTGAGCGCAGTAGCGGCGCTAAGCTCGAAAATACCTCGCTAAGCGCCGACGCGCTCAGAGCGCCTGCAATGGTGTTTGTTAAATCTGTACAATCAATATACGTTGAGAGAGTTTCGCAAATGCCTGACTGCTCAACAGAAAGGAGTACATCATGTGGAATAGAAAAGACTTAAAACAAAAGGCCAAAGAGGCTCTCAGACGAAACTATTGGAAGGCAGTCCTGGTGTCATTTATGCTTTTGATCATAGGAGATTCTTATGTTCCTGCGGCGACGGCGTCGGGAGGGGGAAACAGAGGCAGTACGGAATATACCGAGGAGAATGCGGCTGATGACAAAACAGGCGTTGACGTAGAAGTGGAAACATATGTTCGATCGGACAAAGGAGAATATCTTGAGACCGATAATGTGAATGACGGACATATCCGTGTTATTATTATAGCGGCGTTGATTGTTGTTTTTATGGCCGTGTTTGTACTGGCGGTATTATTTGACGCATTTTTGTTTGATCCGCTGATAGTAGGGGGAAAGCGTTTCATGTTAAAATGTATTGAAGATAAAAGCGATGTTGCGGAAGTGACATATATGTTCGATCATTCATATTTAAACTGCGTAAAGACGATGTTCTTCCGTGAACTGCATATATTTTTGTGGTGTCTGCTGTTTATAATTCCCGGCATATACAAAAAATATCAGTATTATATGGTGGAATACATTCTTGCCTTAAATCCGGATATGCCTTATAAAGAAGTTCTTGATCTGAGCGCTGAGATGATGGAAGGACATAAGTGGAATGCATTTGTGCTGGATCTGTCTTTTATCGGTTGGCATATACTTGGTTTGATGACATGCGGATTATTGGAGATATTTTATGTGCAGCCCTACTCAAAACTGACACGCGCGTCACTTTTTTGCGAACTTGAAAAAAACAATGAAGAAAAAACGGCGGCAGTAACAGAAGTAAACAGTTTTATAAGCAACAGTTTTAATAGTTAATTGCGAAACTATGATTTACGTTATCGGTATTGTACAAATTTAACAAAACCCTTGCAGGCACGCTTGCGCTGCATTGAGTCTCGCAGCGGTACTAAAGCTGCAAAATACGCAGCTTAAGTGCCGGCGGCCTCAGAGCGCCTGCAATGGTGTTTGTTAAATCTGTACAATCAATATACGTTGAGGGATAGTTTCGCAATCACCTGACAGTTTTATAAAAGTGAGGGAGTAAGATGTCATATAAGATTTTGATTGTGGACGATGAAGCGGAAATACGTGATCTGCTCAGGCTTTATTTGGAAAAGGACGGGTATGAGACAGAGGAAGCGGGCGACGGCGCGGAGGCATTGGAAATACTTGGCAGGATGGAAGCGGATCTTGTGATACTGGACATAATGATGCCGGGAATTGACGGATACCGTGTGCTTAAGAACATCAGGGAGAAAAATAACATACCCGTTATAATCCTTTCGGCCAAAAGCGATGACGGGGATAAGATACTCGGTCTTGACCTCGGCGCGGATGATTATATAACCAAACCTTTTAAGCCGCTTGAAGCCGTGGCCAGGGTAAATTCCAATATACGAAGGTTTTATTCGCTTGGCGGCGGTAAGCAGAAGCAGCCGGCTATGTTGTGTGTGCGGGATCTTAAGTTGGACCTGAACGCCTGCATTTTGAATAAAGGCGATAAAAAAATAGAGCTTACCTCTGTGGAATTTAAGATAATGAAGCTTTTTATGGAAAATCCGGGCAGGGTTTTTACCAAGCAGCAGATATTTGAGCAGGGATGGGAAGATGAGTATTATGCCGCCGATAACAATATAATGGTGTGTATCAGCAAGCTTCGCGCCAAACTTGGCGGAAATGCAAACGAATATATTAAGACCATACGCGGTCTGGGCTATCGCCTTGAGGAGTAGCGGCAGACTAAGGTTGCGGCGATTGCCCGGAGGAGTAGCAGACTAAGGTTACGGCAACCGTCCGGAGAAGTGGCGTCAGCCGGGGGTATGGAAAAGGAGGATACATATGGAGCGGACTTCCGTACAGGAGAGCGTGCAGTCGCTGAAATGGTTTTTGATACGGCGGTTTTTGATGATAATGCTATTTATTTTTATAAGCGAGGAACTTCTGAACGCATTTTACAGACTGTATCTGGTTCCCTTTTTACAGAAAATTCTGGATCTGGAGATTCTTACCGTCAGAACCGATGAAGGCAATATATTGATGCTTCTTTTTGAAATAGTCGCAATACTGCTGCTGTCGTTTCTGCCGGATAATATATCCGGGATCCTGCAGTCGGTGTTCGGAATAAAGATAAATGCCGGATTTGGCGTTTATATAACTTCGCCTTTATTAAAGGGGCAGCCGCAGTTTGTTGTCAGTTTATACAGAATAGCGGTTATATTCATATTCGGCGTACTGCTTTTGATCGCGCTTCTGCCCTATGTTATATCCGCTTATTGGTATTACGGGAGCGTTTCTTCCAAAGTTGCCGAACTGCTTAAGGCGCAGGAAGAACAGAAAGCGGAATATGACAGGCAGCGCAGCCTGCTCTTATCGGATATAGCCCATGACATAAAAACTCCCGTGACGACCGTATGCGGTTATGCGAGAGCGTTGGCTGATGATGTTGTCGCAGATGAAAATAAAAGAAAAGACTACCTTAAAGCGATATATAATAAATCCCTGCGGGTAGACGAACTTATAAATCTTTTGTTCGAATATGTCAAGCTGGACAGCAGCGGTTTTAAGCTCCATAAGGAAAATGCGGACCTGTGCGAACTGCTCAGGGAAAATATAGCCCTGATCTATTCCGATTTTGAAGAAAAGAAAATACAGCCTGATATCAACATACCTGAAAAAGAAATACTCTTTGAAATGGACAGGGTTCAGCTTGGGCGGGCTGTAACGAATATATTGACCAATGCGGTCAAATACGGCGCCGAGAATACTAAGGTAAAAATATCATTGTATGAAAATGCTCAGGCAGTTTTTCCGGTGAAAATAGTCATAGCGGACAATGCGGCTTCGATTGATGATGAGCTTGCCGCGCATATTTTTGAACCTTTTTCCCGCGGAGACAAAGCCAGGAGCAGCATGGGAGGCAGCGGTCTGGGGCTGAGCATTGCCTATAAGATCGTAAAAATGCACGGTGGGGAACTTACTCTTGAACGGAAATGCAATGACGGTTATGCCAAGGCTTTTGTTATAACTTTACCAAAAAGGTGACGGACTGATAATAAAATAAGCGGTAAGGGCATATATATAATTGAATAGTGACCGGGAGCAGACTTATGAACAAACGTAAAGTGCGGCTTTTTATTTTTGCTGTGATACTTGCTGTAAGTCTGCTTTTTTATTGCCTTGGAAGAGCTCATACAGGCAGAGCGGTTATGAGGCCCGCGGCCAAAGAGACTAAGACGCAGGACAGTATAAGTGTAGAGAGGGTAATGGTAAAAGACTATGGCGAACTTCCCAAAAAGATCGCGCTTACTTTTGACGACGGCCCGCATCCGCGCTATACGGAGCAACTTCTGGACGGGTTGAAAAAAAGGGGAGTGAAAGCCACGTTTTTTGTGACCGGGGAACATGCCAGTCTGCATCCTGACATCATCGAGCGCATGAGCAGTGAAGGACATCTTATCGGCAATCATACTTACAGCCATATACAGCTTGGTTCAAATAATAAAGAAGAATTCAAAAAACAGTTAGTTGAAACTAACAAAGTGATAAGTGAAATTACGGGAAAGGAGGTACTGTATGTACGTCCCCCTTACGGTTCGTGGGATAAAAATTTTGAGACCCAGTTAAATATGTTTCCCGTGCTCTGGACGATAGACCCGCTTGACTGGTGCTCGACCAATCCGGCCAGAACGTCTTATAAAGTGGTATCCAAGGCGGAAGAAAACGATATAATACTCATGCATGATTATTATGAAACTACCGTAACCGCAGCATTGGACATAGTTGACAAATTGCAGGAAAAAGGGTTTGAATTTGTTACGGTGGATGAACTGATGTTTGATTGATAAGTAAAACTGTATAAATTACAGCGTGAAATTTAGGCAGTTTTTTACACCCTGTAATTAATGTATCCGCCTTTATTTTGTGATAGAATATATTTGGAGTATTTTTATGTATTTAATATTACATAGGGGGTAAGAAATTGAAAAAAGCTAAAAAACACAGTAACAGGTTAATGGCAGTGCTTTTAAGTATGGCTATGATATTAACGTCCATACTGCCGGGCATTACTGTTTATGCGAATGAGCCGACAGGCGAAGCCGTGGTTTCGGAGTCGGAGCAGGCGGCGGACGGTGATGAAACGTTGGATAAAAACACTGCAGGAGATTCCGCTTCGGATGACGGGACCGCAGAAGAAGAGGTCTCGGGCACCGAAAGCGCGGATGGGACAGGCTCACAAGAGGGAGACTCGCAGGAGACTGAAACCGGAAGTCAGGATGGCGAAGACCCGGTCGGATCCGGTTCGGAAGATGAGGTCCCCGGGACCGAAAACTCCGGCGATGCTGTCTCTGACGGTATAGAGGCAGGTGAAGAAGGCGAAGGACCCTCAGAAGATGAAGGGCTTTCGGAAGATGAAGAACTTTTAGAAGATGAAGGACTTTTAGAAGGTGAAGAACTTTCGGAAGATGAAGAACTTTCGGAGGGTGAGGAACTTTCGGAAGAAGAAGCTGCAGCCAAGACCAAGACAATTACGTCAAATGTAAAGGTTGATGGCTTTTCGGCTGTCGGCGGATGGAATGAAAGCATCTATGCCGAGATAAGCGGAGTAAAAGATACCGACGTCAGCGAAGTAAGCTATTCAGGAACCATGAACGGAAAACTTTCAGGCGACGACTTTAAATATCTTGTAAGAGAGAGCGGGGGGGGCGTTAGGATCGATATTCCGGGTCTTAAAGCAGGTACTTATACTCTTACGGTCAAAGTCGGAGTCAGCACACTGACCGGATCCGATATCAAGGTTACCGCATATGACCGTTCGGGTTTTGCCCATTTTGACCCGAAAAGCAGCAATCACAATTATTCTGCGGGCGTCGGCGCCTATAAAAACGACGGTACATTAAAAGATAATGCGATCATCCTTTATGTTACGGATGAGAATAAAAATGATGTAGAGGTTCAGAGTAAAGACGGTACTAAGGTTAAAGGTATCGGTAATATCTTAAACTCAGTAGGACAGAATACCGGCAGCGGGAAAACGAGCAACGGCGGCACAAAGCCTAATACTAATAATGATATCATTAAGAAGCTTGCCAAGGACGGCACACCGCTTGTAGTCAGATTTATAGGCACGGTATCCGAAACAGGGCTTTATGAAAGGGGTACTTATAATGCAGCATCGGAAGGTCTTATCGACGGACTTACGGCTTACAATTCAACGGATTACGGCGGTTCCGTAGGCGATAACGGACATATGGCGCGTATCCAGTCAGGTAAAGATATCACGCTTGAAGGCATTGGTTATGATGCCACAATAGACGGTTGGGGCTTTCATTATATAGCCCAGTCTTCAGACCCTGATCTGGGAAAGAGTTTTGAAGTAAGGAACCTTACATTTATCAATACGCCCGAAGACGCCGTAGGTATGGAAGGACAGCAGGTAAGCGCTAATACAAGTTCCAAATTAAGCGCAAGCGTTGAACATTGTTGGATTCATAACAATGAATTGTACTGTCCGCATATTTCGAGTCCGGCGGAGTCGGACAAGGGTGAAGGCGACGGTTCGGTTGATTTTAAACGTGGGCAGTATTTTACATGCAGCTATAACTATTTTGACAGCTGCCACAAGACCAACCTTGTAGGTTCTGCAGACACCAGTCTTCAGTTTAACCTGACATATCATCACAATTACTGGTATATGTGTAAGGCAAGGGGACCTCTTACCCGTAACGCCAACGTACATATGTATAACAATGTATTTGATATGCAGACTGACTATGCGATGAATACGAGAGCCAATGCATATATATTCTCGGAGTATAACATGTTTTATGCATGTAAGAGCCCTCAGGCGGTCGAAAGCGGCGCTATCAAGAGTTATAATGACTCAATTGCCAGCGTGATATGGAATAAGGGTGAACCGGGAACCGTCGTTACAAATAAAAGTGATTATGTACCGAATAACTGTCAGTTCCAGGCGGAAGGGATCAAGTATGATAAGTTTGATACTGATTCTTCTCTTTCTTATATTCCGTCAGGTAATTATGAACTTCAGACTGATTTTACCGATCTCAGACAGGTCATAGCCGCGCAGACCGGCGCGCAGGAGAGGACTCCGATGTCTGCCGGGAGTATCGGCAAGAGTGAATATTCGGTGATTTCAAGATATGTAAGCAGTCCGGTTGATGTAAATATCAACGGTGGCAGTGAGACGACCCTTACACCCGGGAAGATATCCAAAACCGGCTATGCGTTTAAGGTAAATGGTGAATTTGATGTGGAGATAGAGTACGATTCTGCTGCCAAGGTCAGCGGCGTGCTTGTAAATGACGAAGGGGCGAACTTATGTTCGGGAAGCGGTACCGTGACAAATCTGCCTGAGGGCAGTTACATGATACAGCCGGAGACTTTCCAACCCGGCGATCCTGCAAAGGGAACAATAGCCGTATTTAAAGAAACAAATGTTAAGAGTATTAAGATCGCTCCCCATGATCCTAATAAACATTATCATACATGGGAGTTGGATAAGGATGCTTCAACTGCTGCAACATGTACCGGGGGAGGCAAAAATGTATATAAATGTTCCGATCCTTCCTGTGACGACAAGGCGGCGGTAAAAGAAGAAACAGTTCCGGCGTTGGGACATTCCTATGGAGCATGGGTGGTCGATAAGGCTGCAACCGATACGGAAGAAGGTTCAAAGCATCGTGAGTGTACAAGATGCGGTGATAAGCAGACGGAAACAATACCTGTCGGCGGCGGAAGCGGAAGCGGAACCGGCGGCACAGGCGGCGGAGTTACTGTCGCGGGAGATTATGTATTGTATTTTGAAGGCATGAAAGAGAATGATCCGGATGATTTCTTTACGGTTAATGGAAGCTACTCAAATTCAAAAGGTTCCGCAACGATAGGAGATAAAACCTATACGGATTGTTTGAAGATGGAGAGCAAGACGGAGATATCATTTGAATGTAATGAGGGTGCCTCTCTTGAGCTTGTTTTTGCATCCGGTGAGACAGGTAAGACAGTAAAAGTAGACGGTGATGAATGCACTACGGATGATCAGGCGCATGTAAAGATAGAAAATCTTGCCGCAGGCATACATAAGATAACCAAAAAAGACGGTATAAATCTGTTTTATGCCGCAGTAACCAACCCGGGTTCAGAGGAAGTATATTATACGCTTTCATTTGAATATAATTATGACGATTCGCCCGACGCCAAAGAAGCGCAGGTTCTTGCCGGGACAACATATGAATCCGTTTCGGCAATGGTTCCCGCTTCTTTTACCAGAAGCGGATATACGCTGAGCGATCTGTATACTGATATTGACTGTACGAATAAAGTGGCATATCCGTACACGGTAAGCGGCGATGCAAGATTTTATGCCGTATGGAAAGAAGGAGATAAGCCTGATGTACCTGTATACTCCCTTATTTTTAATGAAATGGGAGGTTCGGCAGTAGCGACGGTCAGGATATCGGCGTCGGATACATATGTTATAACACAGAGATCCACCAGAGAAGGTTATGTATTCGCAGGCTGGTATGATGCGCCTGAAGGCGGTAATCCTGTAACCAGAATAATCGGTTCCGAACTGACAGGAAACTATACGGTTTACGCTCACTGGAATTTGGTGGATAAAACGCTTCTTTCTCTGGATTGTTCAAAGGATCTTGAAGGAAAAGGCACGACTCCGAACAGTAAAGGCGAATTTAACATTACGTCAAAAACCGAAGTCAACGGCTTTACGATATATGCTCTTGAAGGTGGAGTCGGCACAGCCGGAAGTGAAAATCCTAAATACTATATGACGGTTAAAGACGGAGGTTTATATACTAACGGTGTAAGGATTACTGATACAAGCATTCAGGGCAATGAAGACGGGCTTTTAAAAGTAATAGAGTTTACCACTGAAGGCCCGGGCGCGCTGAATGTTGAAATGGCATTGTCGGGCCAGGCCGAAGCGGGAAAGACATATAAGCTTGCGCTTGAGAAAAAAGGCGCCGATGCTTCTTCAAAGATCACACAGAACATAGATACGGGCAAGACAAAAACTACTAAAGAATTTGATATAAGTGAGGCAGGAACCTGGTATCTGTATGCAGAGGGCGATAAAGGCGTAGTTTATTACAGTATGAAGTTCACGCAGCCGCAGTATACGATCATGTGGGAATCCGCGCATGGCAGCGGTAAATTTGACACTGCCGTTAAAATGGCAGGAGACAGTATAGTCCTTCCCGAGTGTACTGCCGATGCAGGCTACATATTCAAAGGCTGGTCATTGGACGGAACGACTCTTCTTGAGGGCGGCGCTTATACCGTAGATCCCGATGATGCGACAGGCGGGGTGATAACGCTTACGGCGGTATATGATACAGATCCCGATTATATTCCCGATGTAAATGCCGGTCTTGTCATAGTAGGCCTTGAGAAAGAGTATGATTATACGGGCGCAAAAATAGTTCCCGATATCGGAGTTGTTGATTACAATATCGGAAAAGGCAGGCTTCTGACGGCAGGCGTCGATTACACTGTCAAATATAAGAACAATGTAAAAGAAACCAAAGTATCCGGAAAGAAAGCGGAAGTCATAGTGACCGGTAAAGGCAACTATACAGGGAAAGATGCCAAACAAACGTTCGATATCATAGCCGCAGGGAATGCGACTGTTGCAGAGGGTGTAGACTTAGCGGATCTTAAAGGCGCTAAGATCAATAAGATAGCTTCGGTAACTTATAACGGACAGGCGCAGTATCCGGATTTTGAACTTAAGTTAAAAGGACAGAGCAGCTTTGTAAAATATGTTTATGATAATGATGTGAGCAGTGAAAATTACGGTAAGTATTATACCGTTTCAGACGGTCAGAAGACATATATAAACGCAAACGTTGCTTTGTCAAATAATAAGAATAAAGGCACCGCGGCCATTCTTTTAACAGGTAAGAAAAACGGCGCCAAGGTTACGTCCGTTAAAAAGACATTTAAGATAACGCCTGCGGATATAAGCAGCGCAACGGTAGAGATACTAGGTAACGCAGCGGCGGAATATTCCGTAAAAGGCGCTGTGCTCAACAAAGAAGACATAAGCGTTAAATTAGCTGTCAAAGTCGGCGAAGAAAGTAAAGAGATCGTGCTTAGGAACGGTACAGACTATACTGTTAAATACAGTTCCAATAAAAAGGCAAGCGTAAGAGGCGTGGGCGCGAAAGGAACGCTTACGATCGTAGGTAAAGGCAATTTTAAGAGCAAAGCCAAGCCGAAGGAATTCGCTATTGAAAAGCTTGATATGTCTAAGCTTAAGGTCAGCGCAGTAACCGCTTATGACGGTATAAAAGCAGGCAAAGTAAAAGCTACGGTACTTGATACACAGGGTAACATACTTAAAGCTTCACAATATACGGTTAAAGTATATAAAGAAGGCGAGGACCAAACAAAGACAGAAGTCGGTAAGAACGATGTCCTTAAAGCAAAAGACGTGATCTATGTGCAGGCCGCGGCTAAGGATAATAATAATCTTACCGGAGAGACTTCAAAGGACGGTACCGCCTTTACGGTAGGAAGTAACATCAGCAAAGCCAAATTTACTTTAAATAAAGATAAGACAATAAACAAAGCGGCTAAGGTATATACAGGAAGTGAGATCAGGCTGACAAACGCCGACCTGAAAGTGACCGTTAAAGTAAAGGGCAGTAAAACTCCCAAGACGCTTACAATGGGAACAGATTATGAAATCGTTGAATACACCAATAATATCAATAAAGGAACTGCTGTTGCGGTAATACGCGGTATAGGCGATTACAGCGGAACTAAGACCTTTAGATTTAAGATAGTTCCTAAGAATATGGCGCTTGAGAAGGACGGAGCGCTCTGGGACGATATCGAAGATGTGTTCGGTGGCATCATTTCAAATATTTTCGGCTCTATTGACACTTAAGCCCAAGTTTGATAAAGTAAATGGAAGAAAGCCGGGAGATCGTTTCAAAGGATTTATGGAACGCCCTTTGCTGATTGTATCGGCACAGGGCGTTTTCATAATATGGGAAAGGAGACTTTTACCTTAATGAGCAGAGAACTTGCAAAGACATACGACCCAAAGGGCATAGAAGACAGAATATATAAGAGGTGGCTCGATAAAAAGTATTTCCATGCGGAAGTTGACAGGACGAAGAAACCTTTTACCATAGTCATTCCGCCGCCGAATATCACGGGGCAGCTTCACATGGGACATGCGCTTGACAACACCATGCAGGACATACTTATACGCTTTAAGAGGATGCAGGGCTATAACGCGCTCTGGCAGCCCGGAACCGATCATGCTTCCATTGCGACAGAGGTGCGTATCATTGAGAAGCTCAAAGAAGAAGGTATCTCCAAAGAAGATCTTGGACGGGAAGGTTTTCTCGAAAGAGCCTGGGAGTGGAAAAAGGAATACGGCGGACGTATAATAGAACAGCTTAAAAAACTGGGTTCTTCCTGCGACTGGGACAGAGAGCGTTTTACAATGGACGAAGGCTGTAACCGCGCGGTTACGGAAGTCTTTTGCAAGATGCATGAAAAAGGCTGGATATATAAGGGCAGCAGAATAATAAACTGGTGTCCGGTCTGCAATACTTCCATCTCCGACGCAGAGGTGGAATATGAGGAGCAGGCGGGCCATTTATGGCACATTAAATATCCGTTGGTGGATGAAAACGGAGAACCGAGCAAAACGGAATTTCTGGAATTTGCCACTACCCGTCCGGAGACTATGCTTGGCGATACCGCGGTAGCGATAAATCCTAATGATGAAAGATACGCTCATTTAAAGGGCAGACAGGTCTGGCTTCCCATCGTAAACAAGGCTATTCCTGTCGTTGAAGACGATTATGTGGATATGGAGTTTGGAACCGGCGTGGTTAAGATCACTCCCGCCCATGACCCCAACGACTTTGAGGTCGGCAAGCGTCATGATCTGCCTGAGATAAACATAATGAACGACGATGCGACGATAAATGCAAACGGCGGGAAATATGAGGGACTGGATCGTTATGAGGCAAGAAAACAGATAGTCGAAGAACTCAAAGCCGAAGGCCTTTTGGTAAAGATAGAAGACTATTCCCACAATGTCGGAACGCATGACCGCTGCAAGACTACCATTGAACCGTTAATAAAAAAACAATGGTTCGTTAAAATGGACGAGCTTATAAAGCCTGCCATAAAAGCGGTAAAGGACGGCGAGATAAAGCTTGTTCCCGAAAGAATGAACAAGATATATTTTAACTGGACCGATAATATAAGAGACTGGTGCATAAGCCGTCAGTTATGGTGGGGACACAGAATTCCCGCATATTATTGCGATAAATGCGGTGAGATCGTCGTGGCCGCCAAGGCTCCGTCGGTATGTCCTAAGTGCGGCGACACGCGCTTTACGCAGGATCCGGACACATTGGATACATGGTTTTCTTCGGCGCTCTGGCCTTTTTCCACACTGGGTTGGCCGGATAAGACGGAGGATCTGGATTATTTTTATCCGACGGACGTGCTTGTTACGGGTTATGACATTATCTTTTTCTGGGTCATCCGTATGATATTCTCAGGTTATGAAAACATGAACGAAAAACCGTTTAGCACCGTGCTTTTCCACGGACTCATTAGGGATTCGCAGGGCAGAAAGATGAGTAAATCTCTCGGTAACGGTATAGATCCGCTCGAGATCATAGACAAGTATGGCGCCGATGCGCTGAGGCTTACGCTTATCACGGGAAATGCTCCGGGCAACGACATGCGTTTCTATTATGAGAGGGTGGAAGCCAACCGCAATTTTGCCAACAAGGTATGGAACGCTTCACGTTTTATAATGATGAATATGGACGAGGAAGAAAATCCTGCCGCCGGGACGGAAGCGGCACTTTCAGGAACTAAAGACGGGGAAGTTTCATATGATGAGATAAAGGACAGTTTGGAGCCTGCGGATAAATGGATAATATCCACGTTAAATACCCTTATCAGGGATGTTACCGATAACATGGAGCATTATGAGCTTGGCATAGCGGTCCAGAAAGTTTATGATTTTATATGGGATGAGTTCTGCGATTGGTATATAGAAATGGTCAAACCCCGTCTTTATGCCAAAGACGAAGGTAATGAAACCGGCAGAAAAGCAGCGCTTTGGACGCTTAAAAATGTGCTCATAGACGCGTTGAAGCTGCTTCACCCTTACATGCCTTTTATAACCGAAGAGATTTTCTGCAATATTCAGAACGAGGAAGAGTCCATTATGATATCCGACTGGCCGGTTTATTCTGATGATAAGAAGTTTGAGAAAGAAGAGACTGCGATCAATCTGATAAAAGAGGCAGTGCGCGGCATACGTAACGCTCGCACTCAGATGAATGTGGCTCCGAGCAGGAAGGCGGCCGTATTTGTAGTCAGCGACAAAGAGGAAGTTCGAAATGTATTTGAAGACGGAAAGATTTTCTTCGCTTCGCTTGCGTCTGCATCGTCGGTAACGGTTCAGACTGATAGAAGCGGTATAGCTGAAGATGCGGTATCGGTCGTAGTTCCCGATGCGACGGTTTATATTCCGTTCACGGAATTGGTTGACATAAATCAGGAGATCGAGAGGCTTAAGAAAGAACAGAAGCGTCTGGAAGGCGAACTTGCGCGCGTAAACGGTATGCTTGGCAACGAACGTTTCATCTCCAAAGCTCCAGAGGCTAAGATCAATGAAGAAAAAGAAAAATTAAAGAAATACACACAGATGATGGAGCAGGTAAAAGAGAGACTTGCACAGCTGGTCGTTTTGTTATAGAATAGAGATAAAGGTCAACAGGGGGAGGTGAGTCACGTGGTAACAAGTTTTTCGGAAGAGCAGTTAGACAGGCTGAAAAGCGCCATGGCCAAATTACAGGAAACTATGAGCGCGCCCGGAGAGGAACCGGAAGAGGAGATTGTCGAGGAAGAGATAGACAGTGTCTTATCCAAGGGTACATATCTGAGGGTTACTGAAGATGAGATGGAAGCGTGGCTGTATCTTGAGCCGCCTGAACCCGGTGTGACTTATGAAAAAAGAGATTTGATCGACTATCTTGAAAGACACGGCGTAGTGGAAGGATATCATCAGTCCAACCTTTCGGCCATGATCAAGAAGCGCGTGTACAACAGGGAGATCCTTGTTGCGCGGGGACGCGAGATACAGGATGGAGCAGACGGTTATTTTGAATATCTTTTTACGCCTGAGGAATACGGCGTTCCCAAGGTAAGGGAAGACGGTTCCGTAGATTATACCAATATGAGCGCGCTGCAGAATGTTAAGGCGGGACAGAAGGTCGCGATATATCATCAGGCCATTCAGTCCGTTGACGGCTGTACGGTGCTCGGCACTGTAATGAAGGGAAAAATGTACCGTGATCTGCCGCCTATGCGCGGAAAAGGCATAAGGCGTGAAGATGAGGTGTATTATGCCCAGAATGACGGTAAGATAGAAGTTAAAGACGGTAAGATAGATATACAGAATGTCCATGAGATTTCCGGCGATGTGGATATGATCATCGGAAAAGTGGAATTTTTCGGGGATATCATTATCTATGGCAATGTTGAAGAGGGAGTTACGATCCGCGCCGGAAGGAATATAGAGATCCACGGCTCGACGAGCCTTGCAAATCTCTATGCGGGCGGGGATATCGTGCTTTCACGCGGCATCCAGGGCGGCAATAAATCCAAGGTTTCCGCAAGGGGAAGCGTGTATGCGGACTTTATAGAGCATACGACGGTAGAGGCAGGCGGAACGGTGCAGGCCAATATTTTCATGAATTCAAATATATATGCCAAGGATAAAGTTATAGCGACAGGTAAAAAAGGCGCGATCATCGGAGGCTATATCGACGCTATCAGAGGAGTGGAAGCCAGCAACGCAGGCAATGACGTAGAGTTAAGGACCATTATCCACTGCGGTTATGAGGCTCAGACCCACGAGAAGCTTCTGCAGGTCAAACGTAAGGAAACAGAGATCAAAGCCAAGATAGCGGAGTTGGTTGATTCCATGACCGACGCGCTGCGTGAGAAACGTATGCGCGGCTCCAATACTTCCGCCGAAACCGAGAGACGGCTGAATGAATGGAATAAATTAAAAGACAAATATTTCATTGAGTTGGATGATATAGACAAAGACAGAGTCAGTCTTGAAGATCTGGTTGAGCGGAGCCGTGGAGCGGAGATCAAGATAGACGGTAATATATACAGGGGCGTTATCATATGCATAAATGCGGAACAGATGGTGGTTGAGCGCAACACGTGCTTTATGAAATATAACGCCAATAAAGGATTGATAGAGGGCAGTGTCATCATACATGACTGATTTGCTTGAGACTTATGAAGAAATAGAAAAATATATTCTGGATATTCCCGGATTTACTGATAAAAACAGTCCGGAAGAT
The DNA here is from genome assembly GCA_947631625.1 of uncultured Lachnospiraceae bacterium. Taxonomy (GTDB): domain Bacteria; phylum Bacillota; class Clostridia; order Lachnospirales; family Lachnospiraceae; genus UBA3282. The sequence goes on from CANRMA010000007.1 coordinate 21,516, forward strand.
ACGGAATGTTTTTTGGAGTGTATGGGAAGTCCGGATTGGAAAGTCAAGACTATCCACGTAGCGGGCACAAACGGAAAAGGTTCTGTTTGTGCTTATTTGCGTTCTATACTGCGTGAAGCGGGATTTTCCACAGGTATGTTTACTTCGCCGCATCTGGTAAGTATGCGCGAGCGTTTTGTAATAAATGACGATATGGTTTCCGAAGAAGATTTTGTATGGGCCTTTAAAAGTGTGGCGGGAAAGCTTGAGACCATGCCGGACAGACTTCGTAAGAAGGGTTATCATCCCACCTTTTTTGAGTATCTTTTTTTTATGGCGATCGAACTTTTTTCCCGTTATAAAGTGGAATATATGATACTGGAAACAGGGCTTGGAGGTAGGTTAGACGCAACTAACGCGGTAAAACATAAAGATATATGCGCCATTACGTCCATAGGCTATGATCATATGGAATATCTGGGAGATACTCTTGCCGAAATAGCGACAGAAAAAGCGGGGATTTTTCGTAAAAACGTTCCTGCCGTCTTTATGGACAAAAGAAATGAAGTGACGCAGGTTCTGGCCGGGGCTGCCGGGCAGGCGGGCGCGCAGGCAGTCATAGTATCGCCTGAGGCGATAAAAGAAGTAAATAGTAGTCATAAAACTATTGATTTTTCTTTCCAATCAAATTATTATGGTTATATTAGGTTTAGTGTGCCTACTATTGCATTATATCAGGTTGAAAATGTATCGCTTGCAGTTTCAGTGATTGAAAACCTTCCCGACAGGGAATATATAACAAGAGAGCATTTGATAAACGGCGTGAGGAAAATGCGTTGGGAAGGAAGAATGGAAGAGATCGGGCCGTCGGTTTATCTGGACGGGGCGCACAATACCGACGGAATGCAGGCCTTTTTGCAGACTGTATCGCAGGATGGCTGCAAAGGAAAGAGGCGTTTGCTTTTTTCCATGGTAAAAGATAAACAGTACCGCGAGGTTATGGATATGATCGCAGCCTCAGGACTGTTTGATATGATCGGCGTGGTGGCATTGCAGGGTAAAAGAGCTTTGCCGGCGCGGGATATGGCGGATTATTTCAGACAATATACAGGATTACACACAAAAATATACGAAAATTTGGACAGCGCCATGACTGATATGACGGAAGGGCGTGGGGAGGCAGACAGAGTGTATATTGTCGGTTCATTATATTTGGCGGGCGAAGTAAAAGCCCTTTTAAGGAGGACCTCTCATGATTAATTTTGAAGAAGAATTGAAGAAATTTCATCCAAGTCTTGAAGTTGAAGATGCCGAGGAAGCAATTTATAATCAGGACATGACGGATATGGCGGATCTGATGGTAAAAGTTTTGAAGGAATCCAAGACGGTAAAAGAATAGGGGATAGTCATAAATGAGATGTTATAATTGCGGGTGTACCCTGTCTGAACATGATTTTTGCACCAGCTGCGGCGCGGACGTGTCCCTCTATAAGAAGATAATATACATTTCCAACAGATTTTATAACGATGGTTTGGATAAGGCAAGCGTCAGGGATCTAAGCGGTGCTGTTTCAAGTTTGAGACAGTGTTTGAAATTTAATAAAAATAATGTGGAAGCAAGAAATCTGCTCGGACTGGTTTACTTTGAGACCGGCGAGGTCGTAGCGGCGCTCAGCGAGTGGGTCATAAGCAAGAATCTTCAGCCTAAGAAGAACATTGCGGATGATTATATCAATATGATACAGACTAATCCGGCCAGACTGGATACGATAAACCAGACGATCAAAAAGTATAACCAGGCGCTGACCTACTGCAATCAGGAGAGTCTGGATCTGGCTGTCATACAGCTCAAGAAGGTTTTGTCGCTGAATCCTAAATTCGTGCGCGCGCATCAGCTGTTGGCGCTGCTTTATATAAACAGCGAAGAATGGGAAAAGGCCAAAAGAGAGCTTACAAAATGTATTCAGATAGATACGAACAATACAATGACGCTTCTTTACATGAAAGAAGTCGATGAGATGCTCACGCCCGAAGAAGGCGTGAAGACCAAGAATAAAAAAACCGTACAGACGGAAGAGGTTGTAAAATACCAGAGCGGAAATGAAACCATAATACAGCCCATGAATGTTAAGGAAGGCAAAGGCGTAGGCTCGCTTCTCAATCTGGGAATAGGCATACTTATAGGTATCGCGATAGCCGTCTGTCTTATTCTTCCGGCGAGGATACAGGCTGAGAAAGCTACGATAGACGATAAACTCCGTACGGTGAGCGAACAGTCCGATGCAAAGACAGCCACCATAGATGAGCTTGAGCAGGAACTTAACAGTCTTAAAGATGAAAAAGCTGCATTAGAGCAGGATATAGCCGCTTTTACCGGCAGAGACGGAAGTATACAGACTTACGATATCCTTATAAACGCTGCGGATGCATATCTGACGGAACCTGAGAATGTGGCGGCTGTAGCGGATTATCTGGACGAGATAGATAATATGCCTGAAGATGCGGATACGGAGAAATCCGAGGCGTTTGAGAAGCTGTATAACACACTCCTTGCATTAGTGGGACCGTCTGCGGCGGATTCTTACTACAATGCGGGATATGAAGATTATAAACGTGAGGATTACGAGGCGGCCATCCCCAATCTGGAAAAAGCGTCGCTGTATGATGAACACAACGGAGAGGCGTTATATTACCTGGCAAACTGTTACAATAATGTGGGCCGCACCGAAGAGGCGATCGAAGCATACAACAAGGTTATAGAGCAGTTCCCGGGAACTGTGAAAGCTACCAAGTCGTCAGCAGCGTTGGCGGAGCTTGAGGCCGGAACGAACAATTAGATAAATTTATATATCGAGACACCAAAGAAAGAGAACAAGGGTTTCCTTGTTCTCTTTTTCTATGAGCATGAAAGGAGTCTGATGATATGGATGAGGATTTTAAGGTTATTGACAATTACCTTATGATAAGGATGCCGGACGAGATCGATCATCATAAATCGATTTATATAAGTAAAATGGCGGACAAGTTTATAATAAATGAACAGGTGGGTAACGTAGTGTTTGATTTTGAAAGAACTGTGTTTATGGACAGTTCGGGAATAGGGATCATTGTAGGAAGATATAAGAAGATTTCGATTTTTGGAGGTAAGGTGTTTGCGATAAATGCGGACAGGCAGATAAAAAGGATATTGCAGTTATCAGGTTTACATAAGATGGTTGAGATCATGGAATGAGAACAATGGAAATAAATATAAAATTTTGAAAGGGTGGAAAATATGATAGAGATAGTGAGCGTAAAACGGGATACACAGGTTAAAAATGAAATGCGGCTTGAGTTTAAGGCAATTTCCGAGAACGAGGCGTTTGCAAGGACTGCGGTGGCCGCGTTTGTAACGCAGTTAAATCCCACTTTGGAAGAGATCTCGGATATTAAGACGGCTGTATCCGAGGCGGTTACCAATGCCATCATTCATGGATATGAGGGTATGGAGAATTACGATAACAGGGTATGGCTTAGCTGTTTTATCAAAAACGATGTGTTGGATGTTGAGGTTCGCGACAGCGGCGTGGGGATTGAAAATATTGAAAAGGCGATGCAGCCTCTTTTTACAACGAAACCACAGCTGGACCGTTCGGGTATGGGGTTCTCTTTTATGGAGGCGTTTATGGATGATCTGGAAGTCATTTCCGAGCCCGGACACGGGACAAGCGTACATATGGTTAAAAAGCTTGGAACCGCTTCATGGATAGAGGAGGAGTGACGGGCGATTGGATATACGGGTCTATAGGTTGACCTTCAAAATAACCTAAATACTTATTATGTAAGGAGTATCAGCGCATCTATGGAAGAAACTGCCTTATTGATTGAACGTTCACAGGCAGGAGATAAAGAAGCAAGAGAGAAACTTATAGAGGAAAATCTGGGTCTGGTAAGGCATATAGTAAAAAGATTTCTGGACAGGGGCTATGATGCCGAGGATCTGTTTCAGATAGGCTGCATAGGTCTTATGAAAGCAATTGATAAATTTGATCTTAGTTTTGATGTGAAATTTTCAACGTATGCAGTTCCAATGATACAGGGGGAGATCAAACGCTTCCTGCGCGACGACGGTATGGTCAAGGTGAGCCGCACGCTTAAGGAGAACGGGTGGAAGATCAGGCAGGCTGCGGAAAAACTGGCGCATCTGTTAGGCAGGGATGCAACGCTTAATGAGTTGTCAAATGAGACAGGGCTTAGCAAAGAAGATATTGTCATGGCATTGGACGCCAATGTGGAAGTGGAATCCATATACAAATCCGTCTATCAGTCGGACGGCAATGAAATATATCTGGTTGACCAGGTGGTCGGTGAAGCAGGCGGCGTGGGACGCTCTGTTCTGGAAGGAAGTCTGCGCGGAAATAACGGAAGCTGTGAAGATACGGAAAAAGAAAAACTTCTAAATCATATGCTTTTGGAACAGTTGCTTGACGGGCTTGACACAAAGGAGAGAGAGCTTATTGATCTAAGGTATTTTCAGGATAAGACGCAGGTTGAAGTTGCCAAAAGGCTTGGAATAAGTCAGGTTCAGGTAAGCCGTATGGAGAAGAAGATATTGATCAATCTTAGAAAAGTTTTGTAGTTAAAACAGACGGCAGGCCTGTCGGAGCCTGCCGCCCGGCGCTTTCCCGGAAGATACGCGGCAGTCCTGAAACGACGTCAGCCTGATATGGAAGGAAGGTTGCCAAGATTGTTTCCTTCAGTGCCGTCCGGAATGGTCTTTAGATATTCGCTGTCTTTTCTGTGCGCGATACCGACGCCCTTGATTTCCCCTGCTTTGGCGAGATCGACGCCTTCCTGTTTAGATACCGTGCGGCCGTCAGAAAGCTGATATCCGGTTATGCGTCCGCTGCTTTTGACAAGACCGACTATATCTTTTGCGTCGCTTTTGGGAGTCGGAATATCGTCTAAAGTGTTCTTTGCAAGTGATGCGGTAAATTCTTTATTATCCATTTTAATTGTTGTCTCCTTATTATTTTGTTTCGTAACAGGCAATTGCGAAACGCTGATTTACATCTTTGAGATTGTGCAGATTTAACAAAACCCTTGCAGGCCGCTTTCGCTGCGTTGAACGATATACGTTGAGAGAGTGTTTCGAAATTGCCTATTGTTTAGTAAATAGCTATATTTATATTACCGGGCGGCAGGCATGGAATATAGCTAGTCGGTTAAATTTATGAAATATATTATGGCAGGATGTGGGTTGAATTATTCATTGATAATATACTTATTGCGCTAAATTAGGAATAACTTTATTTACAGCCAAGCTATGGCAGTTTGTAGCCAAATTTTTGCACTTCACAACTAAGCTTTTACACTTTATAGCAAGCTTCTACACTTGGCAGTCAAATACCTACACTTTACAGCCAAGCTTTTACACTTGTCAGGCAAGTTTCTGCATTTTACAACATAAATTTTACATTTTACAACATTTTCTATATTTAATCGGGCGCGTTTTATATATAATTAAATTGGCGGTATTTCGTATGCCGGTTTGTGTAAGGTATGCATGAAAAATACGTATGAAAATGGTGAAAAGAATGATAATACCTGATTTTTATTGGAATTTACTGTCGCAGACAGCCAATGTCCTTCATATTTTTGTCGGAGCATATTTTTATTATCGGCTTGTATTTCCTTTTCTTCCTAAAAAAAGAAGCAGCATTTGGGTGGGATTGGTTTACATAACTGTGCTGATGATATTTTTTATTGCGCCCGTTGATATAAACGGAAGCGTGGGTGATGCGATAGTTTCGGCAGTGATATTTGCCACAATGTATTTTCCGGATAAAAAGGACATATGGAAGAAACTGTTTCTTGCGGTAACCGTTTATCTGACGGAATGGATAACATGGGGACCGGTCTCTTTTTTACTTGATATATTTACGAAAATACTGCTCTATATTCCCGGTACCGCGGGCGAAGGTTACGTGTCTTTTGCGGCGACAGCGGCGCTTGAAATGTTAAGTATAATTTTTGAAGTTTTGTCGAAGTTCGTTTTTATAAAATTATTTCATAAAATATACATTTACAAGGACGAGCCTATGACTAAGGCGGAAGCAATTTTCATACTTGTGCCGTTTATTTCGTTTGCTTCGGGAAGATGGGTGTTCAGATATTTCATAGATGTATATGCGATGGACGTAAAGCAGTATTTATGGGTAAATCATCGCGGCTATGATATAATATTGCTCGTCTATCAGTTTATGGCCTTTGCGGGAATGCTTACCGTTATTAAGGTATATCAGGATATTAAGGCGGCAAAAAGGCAGGAGAAGGAAGAGGCCGTGCTTTTAAGGCAGGCTGAGGATATGGAGCGGCATATAAATGAAGTTGAAGAATTATACAAAGATATAAGAGGGCTTAAGCACGATATGAGAAATCATGTGACGGTCCTTGAGAAGCTTTGCGGGGAAAATGAGGAAGCCCTGAGCTATGTCGAGAGACTCAAAGACAGCATAGATGAAACGGCTTTGGGAGATATAAAAAGCGGAAACCCCATCACAGATATCATTTTAAAAGAGAAACAAAAAGCGGCGGACGATCTCGGCATAGGATGCAGCTTAGATTTCCGTTATCCTAACGTCGATAACGCAGAGTTCAATGTCTTTGATATAAGCATAATAATCAATAATGCGCTGGACAACGCCATAGAGGGAGCGTCCGAGTGTGAAAAGGGGCATGTTTATTTTTCCTCTTTTCTTAAAAACAATGCTTACATATTGGAGATACGCAACAGTATTGCATATAAGAGGATAATTGATGAAAGATGCGGCCTGCCTGTTTCAACCAAACAGGAAAGCGGACATGGCTTCGGACTTTTCAACATAAGAAAAACGTCGCAAAAATACCGCGGCGATATTGAAATAGAGCAAAGTGATGATGAGTTCATATTGACTGTAATGTTGATGATGCAGTAATATATATAGTAGAAAATAATATACGCAGAATATGTAAAACGAAATGTCTCTGTATTTCTGTAACGTAAGAATCTGTGCAGATTCGTAATCCTTAATCACAGTTTAACAATTACCTACCATTATATCATTCGGAGGAATTCAGTCTGATGTATCAGGAAAAACTTATCGACATTCAGAATGAAGTAAATCATGTATTAAAAGGCAAGGAAATCATAGTGCGCAAGGTGCTGGCGGCGATGCTTGGAGGCGGGCACATTCTGATGGAAGATATCCCGGGGGTGGGCAAGACCACGCTTGCGACTACTTTTGCAAGAGCGCTGTCGCTCGATCATCACAGGGTGCAGTTTACGCCGGACGTGCTGCCAAGCGATATACTGGGTTTTTCCATGTATAATAATAAAAGCGGCGAGTTTGAATTCCGCGAGGGAGCGGTCTTTTGCAATCTTTTTCTGGCCGATGAGATAAACAGGACTTCGCCTAAGACGCAGTCGGCGCTGTTAGAGGTTATGGAGGAGCGGCAGGTGAGCATTGAGGGCGAGACCAGAAAGCTTGAGGAGCCTTTTATAGTTATAGCGACGCAGAACCCGACAGGTTCTTCGGGTACGCAGATGCTGCCTGATTCGCAGCTTGACCGCTTCCTTATACGTTTATCAATGGGCTACCCTGCGCATCAGTCAGAGGTTGCCATGTTAAAAGATGAGGTCTGGAAACAGGTTTCTTCAGTAAGACAGGTTCTGTCTCTTGAAGAGTTTCAGGCGCTGCGCGAGGAGACGGAGAAGGTTTTTGTGCATGATGCGATTTATGAATATATAGTCTCTCTGGTCGAGACCACAAGGATACATCCGCTTTTTGCCGTGGGCGCAAGTCCCAGGGGCGGGATAGCGTTGCTTCGTATGTCGAGGGCGATGGCGTTTATTGAAGGCAGGGATTTTGTGACGGCGCAGGATGTGCAGAGCGTCGTTGCGGATGTACTCGGACACCGCGTTAAACTTGGCGCAAAGGCGCGCGCCGAGGGCAAGGATTTATTTTCGTGTATGCAGGAACTGATCTTAAGCGTGAAAAGTCCCCGCTGTTAGATCGTGACATTCCGGGTTATTGTAAGGAGATCGCAGTTAAGATCCGACTTATATACGGATCGATGTTTTGATGAGTATACGGCTCATATTGGATTGGATTATGGAAGAAAAAATACGTTTTAAACTCAGGCCGTTCGGGCTGATGAATTATCTGTTTACCGCTGCCATTGTCGTTTTTCTCTATGGCTTTTTCCGGAGTTATTTTCTTTTATTGTTGATAATTATAATGTCGGCGTGTCTTGTCATTTCGATAGCAGGTGTTATTATAATGGGCAAAAATGTGACTGCCGAACTTGGCATAGGTAAGGACAGGACGGTCTGCGGCGAAGAGACGATAATGGAGCTCAGGCTGCAAAACCCGACATGGACGGCGGCGCTTAAGGGCGAGGTCAGGCTTTCCATGTCCAATACTTTTCTGGAGAACGGCGCGGAGTGGACGGCGCAGCTGCCGGTTAAGATGCGCGGTAAAAGCATGCTCAGGCTGCCGCTTCGCTTTGAGGATATCGGCAGATATATTATAGGCAGCGACCGTTTGCAGGTGTGCGATATGCTTGGGATCGTGTGTCTGGAGAAAAGAATGAATATCTCCTGCGAGGTCTTTGCGCTGCCGCCTGAGACAGCCGACGCAGAGTTTCCCGATATATCGGGATTGACCGACAAGGCGGCGCAGACGGACGAGAGTTCCAAAAAAGGCAGCGATCACAGCGAGGTCAGCGATATCAGGGAGTATGCCGCCGGCGACAGACTGCGCGACATACACTGGAAAATATCGGCAAGACAGGGTAAGCTCATGGTCAAGGAGCGGGTTTCGGTCGCGGGGAGCGAGATGGTGATCCTGCTAAATTTTGTGAGGAATGATGAACTTGCGCAGAAAATTCTTAAACTGGGAATTGTATATGCCAAAAGCTTTATAAGACAGCGGCTTGCGGTATGTATCCTGTGTTGGAACAATGCGGATCATTGTTTTGAAAAGTATGGCTGTGCGGCGGACGAGGAGTTAGTCAGGGCTTACCATGACATTTTAAAAACGCCGCTTTCTCTTCGGACAGGCGGGGATATTTACAGGTACATGGCAAATACTTTTCCGTATACGGACGCATATCTTGACATAGGCGCGCATGGAGGGGAAGCGGGGGCCCTGTTGTATGAAAAGTGACGTACAAAGCAGATTGCGGAGGTCGGCGTGAAGGAACAAAAAAGAGGGATGATCAAACAGAATAAAGTGTATCCGTCAAAGGGGATAACGGTGGATCTGTCTTCTTTTTATGATGAGGAAGACCGCAGGCATACGCTTTTTCTTAAGGGCGCGCTTGTATATCTGGTCGTAATGGGCGCGATCGGGTGTTTTCTGTCTGCGCTTGATATGGAGTATTCCGCGCCTGTACTGAATGTATCCGTTTTTATCTTTTCCATGTTCAGTGTGTCGCTTTACTATAATAAGGTGTGGGAAAAGTGTGGATATCTCATATTGCTGCTGCTTCTTATATGGACGGGAAGCGCTCTGGGGAATTATGTAAACAGCGGCTTTTATGCTATAGCGAATGCGATATCGGAACGCGCGGCAGTATTTTTTGACACAAGCGCAATGAGAAGTTACGGCGAACAGGTGGGCAACAGGTATGCGGCCGTGACGGTCTCGATGTGCTTTATAGGCTGTGTGTGCTGCGTTATTGCCAATATACTTATTTCCCGCAGGATGCGCTATAGAATGGCGGCTTTTATAAGTGTGGGACTGCTGCTCATACCGATATATTTGGAGCGGGAGCCGGATATAATATACGCGGTTATGCTTATTACGGGCATTATTTCGGTTTACATAATAAAAGAGGGCGGCCATTATAAACTGACGTCGGACAATAAAGTGTATGAATTTGAGCACAAAGAGCGAAAGATCAGTTATGTGTATTCGGCTAAGACAATGGCTCAGGTGATGGCGGTGGTATTGACGATAAACGTAATCATTATCGGTTTATCGTATATTTTTTATCCTGAGGAAGAATATTCTTATGGAGGGAGAATGAGCGGCTTAAAAGAAAGCACTTTGGATACGGTCGAAAACATTTCCATACTGGGTATCATGGGCTTATTTAATTTTTATCCGAGCAATGGCGGACTGACTAACGGCACTCTGGGCGGAGTAAGTTCGGTAAGGCTGGACCTTGAGACGGACCTGACTGTCGAGTTTGCGCCGTATTCGGACGAGAGGATCTATTTAAAAACTTTTGAAGGAGGAACCTATAACCCTTACGGTAACAGTTGGAGCAGACTGACCGACGCAAACGGCAGGATTATGATCGAAAAAGACGAAGACGCCGCAAGACTTAAGGAAAACTATGAAGACGGCGCGGCTTATTCCGCCAAAGGAGTCATCAAAATAAAAAATGTCGCGGCGGCGGCAGGCGTATATCTGCCTTATTATTCCGAAGATACCGACAAGATAATATATCCGGGCCGGATTGAAGAATATGTATTTTATCCCCGCCTGTACGGGGGCGTGGCGGCGCAGGAGAGTCCTGAGGCCGACGATATCGAAACAGAACAGAAAAGTCCTGAGGCCACAGAGCGATGGCTTGATGTTCCGGAGCAGAACAGGGAAGTGATAGCGGAATTTGTAAAAGAAGCGGGGCTTAAGCCCGGAGACCCGGACGAAGCGGTCAGAGGGCTTGCGTCGTATTATCAGGAAAACATACCTTACACGCTGCGGCCGGGAATGACCCCTTACAGGAAAGATTTTGTGAATTATTTTCTGTCGGAAAATAAGAGGGGCTACTGCGCTCATTTTGCCAGCGCCGCCACGCTGATATTCAGATATCTGGGTATTCCGGCAAGATATGTGGAGGGCTACGCGATCGATCCGGCCGATATAGCGGGGCGGGGAGAGATAATAGAGGACGCCGTGTATGAGGATTATTACGACGGCTATTCGCCGCTTATGACAAATGCGGTCGTGTCTGTGGACGCGACGGACGCCAACGCCCATGCATGGGTGGAGATTTATGATGAAAAAGAAGGTTGGATAGTAGCGGACGTAACGCCCGTCTCATACGAAGAAGAGCCCGGCGAGAGCCTTTGGCAGCGGCTTATGGATTTCCTCGGCGGAGGAACCGACGATGATGCGGAAGCGGGAAGCGACAACGAAGATGACGCCGCCACAGGGCTTGACGAACGTACCAGACAGCTGTATGCAAGGATATTGGCAGGACTGGCCGTAATATTCACGATCGCATTTACAGGTCGCATTATCATAAAAAAAGCCATAGCTTTAAATAATTACAGAAAACTTGACTTAAACGGCAGACTGATAGTCAGATACCGGAATTATATAGAGAAAATCGCAGGAAGACAAAAAGAATTGACTAATATGGTCAATTACGAAGAACAGATATCCTGGCTTATTTCTAACGGATACTGGAAAATTGACCAAAGCAAAGCAAAAGAATACAGGGCAATACTTGAAAAAGCGGGCTTTTCCAACGAAACCGTGTCGGAAGAAGAATTTAAAAAATTATTGCGCTTGTTGACTGTGCGGATTTAACAAAACCCTTGCAGGCCGCTTTCGCTGCATTGAGCCACGCAACGGTGCTAAGGCTGCAAAATACGCAGCCTAAGAACCGGCGGGCTCAGAGCGCCTGCAAGGGTTTTGTTAAATCTGCACAGTCAATATACGTTAAATGCGTTTTGCCTGAATTTGTAAACTTTGATAAAGTCTTGCAATTCTTATGCAGGTGCATTGTCCTTTTTGATCTTCTCATAAAGACCGTCGATGGTCATTTTTATATCTTCGTTTTTCATGGTTTTTAGAAGATATCCGGCGGGCTTTAAATCTCTTACTTTGCTTACGCTTTCCTTATCGCCCCTGCCTGTCAGGAAGACGACGGGGATATCGGCCATTTCCTCGTCCGAACGGATCATCTCCAAAGCCTGCCTGCCGTCGCAGATAGGCATATCGTAATCCAGAATTATCATATCCGGCTTATGCCTGCCTATGCATTTAAGAGCGGAAGCGGCCGAGCCGGCAAGGACTACGTCGTAGTCGCCGCTTAATAACATTTTCATGCCATGCTGGACAGTGTCCGAGTCGTCCACGACTAAGATCTGCGGCTTCTTTTCTATGTGGGCTTTTTCCAGATAATGTTTTATTTCCCTGGTCGCATTCTCCGCGGAAATGGTGATGTCGAAATCTTCGTCCACATCCTTGCTCGGAACCAACATACAGAAACCGAAGTAACCGTCTCCCGTGTTAAACAAAAGGCTGTATTCGGGAGTCTGCATATCGAAAAAGTTTAAAAACTGGTCATATGTAAGCAGACTTTCTTTTTCCAGACCGACCAGTCCGAGAGTGGGAAAAGCCGATATGATGGTCTCCATAAACTGTATGGAAATGTAACGCGCGGCGTTGATGATAAGGTCGTCTATGCCGTTAAAGCGTATTTCCAACATCTGACCTATCGTATTTATCAAAAATTCCTCTTCATATATCAGTATCACATCATGTTCGGTGCCCCTTTCGGTACTATATGACAGTTTATAAAAAAGCGCGGTGCCGAAATTCTCTCCGCCGTACTGGTCGCTGACGATGCGGGTGTCCAGTCTGAACATACCGTTGAGCACTTTTATTATCGTATGCTCAAGGGCGTTTATTACTTCTTCGGGGGGAAGGTTGCCCCACTTGCTCTTGCGTCCGCCTATCGTTTTGCCGACGATCTCACAATCTTCCGTCAGGGTATGCGCAGTCATCCAGCCTATGCATACGCCCAGAAAATGCCTTACGGAATCCAAAGAACAGTTAGTCTCTGCTAACTCAAGCTCCAGAGAGGCAAGGGTCTTGTTTTTAAATGTATCATGCAGCCGTTTATGGAGAGTATAGCCTTCGAAGCCGATCGACTGCATATATTCCTCTTCCCTTGCGAAATGTTCCGTCACATGATATTTGAAATATTTGATGCCTTCCGTGCTTATCCAGTCTTTATTGTTTTCGTCTTTACTCATATTGAGCAGCCTTTTCATAATGGAAAAAAGCTGTTTATGGTCCTTATCGATAAAATCCACTCCTATGTTGAAGCGTTCACGCCATTCAGGTTTTTCGTTCATAATGTACCTCCTGCCATAGTAAAAATATGGTGATAATGTGTGAATTGCGCGCTGCAGAACTCCCGTCATAACAGATAAGAGTCCGGCGGCGTTTATGTCGGTTATGTCTTAGCGGTATGTCAGACTATATATGTTTTTATGTACATTCGTCTATAGTATAGCATAAATTATCTGAAATGGAATGATTTTTTTGTGTAAGATTTATGCAGGATTACTGTAGGTGGGTCCGGGCAGGATTACGCTGTTGACATGACATTGTAAACAGGATATAATATCATCTATAGCCTTAAAACGGGCTATTTTGTAATGTAATGAAAGTTTTTTGCATATCGCAAATATGATGTCCAATGAGGTAAAACAGCGTGAAATGTAGGATTGTTGCGGATTCGTCCGCAAATGTATTTGAAAGAGAAGGAGTTGACTTTGTCAGTGTTCCGTTGAAGGTCGTGACAGCTGAGAGAGAATTCCCTGATATAAAAGGAACGGATATTGCTGAAATGCTGTCTTACCTTCAGGACTATGTCGGCAATTCGGGAACGTCATGCCCGCACATGTTGGACTGGATAAAAGCGTTCGGAGACGCCGATACGATTTTGGCGGTAACGATCACCAGCGGGCTTTCCAACAGTTTTTCAACCGCGATGCATGCAAAAGCAAGTTATAAAGCTTCCCATAAAAACGCCAATATTTTAATAGTGGATTCTTTGTCTGCGGGACCGGAGCTTGAGCTTATAATAGAAAAAATGGAAGACGTAGTCAAAGCGGGACTCAGTTTTAAGGAAATGTCACAGGAAGTGACAAAATACTGCAGGACGACACATACATTGTTTGCGCTTAAAAATCTGGATAATCTGGCAAGAAATAAAAGAGTCAGCCCGGCAGCGGCCCGTATCGCGGCGGTTTTCGGAGTCAGGATCGTAGGAAAGGCCAACAGCGAAGGCGCCATGCAGGTATTACATAAAAGCCGCGGTGAGTCGCAGGCGGTTGCAAGTATTTATGAGGAAATGTTAAAATACGGGTACAACGGTGGAAAGGTAAGGTTGGCGCATTGTTTTAATCCCCAGATAGCTCAGAGCCTTTCCGATCTTGTGCATAAGGATTACCCGGATGCGGATGTACGTATCACCCATTGTACCGCGCTGTGCAGCTTTTATGCTGAAAAAGGCGGTTTAATGGTCGGCTATGAAGGCGAGGATATATAGGGAACAGATTCATGATAATGAATCTGTTCCCAGATTCAGGACATTTTGTCCAGTAATTCATATAGAAGCTTATATAAAGTCGTTGCCTCTTTTTCTGACATATCGACACAGGAGGAAAGCTTATCGGGAATATGTACGGCCCGTTCTTTCAGCTCTTCGCCGGCCTCGGTGATGGAGACTATAAGACTTCGCTCATCATCCTTGGATCGATTGCGCACAATGTATTTTTTGCTTTCAAGTTTTTTCAGCACCGGCGTAAGAGTGCCCGAATCCAGATAAAGGAATTCTCCCAGTTCTTTTACGGTAAGCTGCTTTTGCTCCCACAGGACCATCATGGTAATGTACTGCGTATAGGTAAGATCCAATTCGTCAAGATACGGTTTATATCTGCGTATGATCTCCTTGGAACAGGCATAGAGAGGAAAACACAGCTGATTTTTTAATTTTAAGCGATCATATTTATTATCCGACACAAAATCACAACTCCTTGCTATTATTATTCCCGTCAGGCAATGGTGAAACCCGTAAGCCTTTACAACAGCTGCGCCACCTTTGCTTCCACTTCCGCCATATCCGCAGTAGGCTCGAAACGCTCTATAACATTGCCGTCACGGTCGATCAAGAACTTGGTGAAATTCCATTTAATATCGCTGTTGCCCGCATAACCGGGATCTATTCTGTTAAGCGCGCTCTCCAACATGGGCGTTAAAGGGTGATCGGGATCAAAACCCGCAAAACTTTTCTGAGACTTTAAATAAGTGAATAAAGGGCAGGCGTTGTCGCCGTTTACTTCTATCTTGGAAAAAATGGGAAAAGTTATGCCGTATCTGGAATCACAGAAGCTCACTATCTCCTGATTGCTTCCGGGAGCCTGATGTCCGAACTGATTGCACGGAAAATCCAAGATCATGAAACCGCTGCCTTCATACTTTTCAAACATGTCCTGAAGAGCGTCGTACTGCGGTGTAAAGCCGCACTCGGTTGCGGAATTGATGATCAGGAGCACTTTTCCCGCATAGTCTTTAAGAGAAGTTTCAACCCCGTAAGCGTCTTCTACTTTGTAATCATAAATATTCATATCCATATCCTCCGTTTCTCTCCACAAAATTTAATTGCACACAATTTAATTTCATTATACACGTTATATCCATAATTGTCAATACATAAAAACGCCGCTTCTTTAAATTAAAGCCTCTGATTTTAAAGTTTCTATTGCAACTTATATGAAAAATCGTTAAAATAAATTGAGATACTGTTAAATTGGCATGGCAAAGCCTGTGTTTTGGCATAAATGTCCGATACAGAGAAAGGCACGGTAATTTATTATGAAAGATGGAAGAAATAAAAGGATTCTGCATCTTGGCAGAAAGGTGAGCGTAGTCGTGGCAGGACTGTTCATTATCAGTATGGCTGTGGTGCTTCAGCTTACCGTATCAATGTTTAAGAAATTGACTACAAGTATGCTTGAAGATCAGTGTGTAACCGGAACCAATGTACTGGAGAACGAACTTAAGAGTTATACTTCGCAGCTGACGGATCCGACGCAGATGCTTGATTCGCTGAAAGAAGAGTTGGGCTGTGAATTTACGATCTTTAAAGGCGATGTCCGTGCTTATACCACGATCTTACAGGACGGCGAACGGGCGGTAGGCACGAAGCTTTCGGACAATATAGCCTCTATCGTTATAGATAAGGGGCAGGCTTATGTGGGCGAGGCTGAGATCCTCGGAGAAGACCACCTTTGTTCGTATGTTCCTACATTTAATGAAAACGGTGAAGTTGACGGTTTGCTGTTCGCCGGAATATCTATGGAGGAAGCTTCCGAGCAGACCAATAAAACGATAGCGGCGGCGGTTGGACTGGGCGCCTGTCTGATCGTTATAAGCGTTCTGTTGCTTGCGTTATATGTGAAACATACGGTTACAAGACCTTTGGACAAACTTACCGAGTTGGCGCAGACAATGGAAAAGGGTGATCTTGGAAACCGAAATAAAGTAAAATCGACCGCGGAAAGCATTCATTCTCATGATGAGATAGGTTTCCTGGCGCATACTTTTGAAAATACGATGATAAGACTGAATGATTACATAGGAGAGATCGCCACGGTGCTTCAGTCTATAGCGCAGGGAGATCTTACGGTCGGAACCAGGCTTGATTATGTGGGCGATTTTATAGAGATAAAAGAGTCTCTTAATGATATTCTGGATAAGCTCAACAGCACAATGTCGCAGATCATAGAAAGCTCTGATCAGGTCACGAACGGGGCGGAGCAGATGGCGATCGGGGCTACCGCCTTAAGTCAGGGCGCGGTCGAGCAGGCAAGCTCCGTGGAAGATCTTGAGAGAAATATGAATGATATTTCAGAGCAGGTAGGAGCAACCGCCGAAAATGCCGTACATGCCAACAATCAGGTGATTTCGGTAAGCGAGGAGATCATGGACAGCAATGTTAAGATGCAGGAAATGATCCGCGCCATGCAGGATATTAACGACAGTTCCAATGAGATCGGCAAGATAATCAAAACTATTGAAAATATATCCGCACAGACCAATATACTGGCCCTTAACGCAGCAGTAGAGGCTGCGCGCGCGGGAGAGGCGGGCAAAGGCTTTGCGGTCGTAGCCGAAGAGGTAAGAGAGTTGGCAAGCAAGAGCACCGAGGCATCCAAGACCACTGCCGCTTTGATAGAGCATTCCATAGAAGCGGTGGAGCATGGTACGAAGATAGCCAACGAAACCGCCTCAAGGCTTACGTCGGTCGTTTCGGGCGCTAACGAGATTGTTGAGGTTACCAATAAGATTGCGGACGCGGCGCGTACTCAGGCTGATTTCGTATTCCAGGTCAAAGAACAGATCAGCCAGATATCAAGCGTAGTCCAGACTAACTCGGCGACCGCGGAAGAGAGCGCGGCAACGAGCCAACAGCTCAGCCAACAGGCAAGCACGCTCAGGAAGCTTATCAGTATGTTCAGATTGAATACCAGGTATCTTAACTGAACTGCCTGAATCAACTGAGTCGGCTGACCGGATTAGTTGACACTAATTGATTAAATTTAAAAAATATATAAAGAATAAAAAGAGGCATACCCGCAAAGGCATGCCTCTTAATTGCGAAACGTATTCCTGTTGTTATCCCATAGTAACGACCACGTCATACTGAGTCTTTCCTTTTTCATAAGGAATTACGCAGCCTTCAACGGTCTTACCGTCTACAGTGATGTTCTTTACGCCTTTTTCTACATGATCGGGGTTTACGACTTTGATATTGTAAACGCCCTCGCGGAACTTTCTGGTAATCTCAAAATCACCGAAATCCGAAGGAACGCATGGATTTACGGACAGTCCTTTGTGCGTAGGGTATACTCCCAGGATGTACTGTGATATATTTACGAAAGTCCATGCCGCGGTACCCGTAAGCCAGCTGTTCTTGGCTTCGCCGTGGAATTTGGCGTCCTTACCGGCAATCATCTGTGAGTATACATATGGCTCCGTTCTGTGTATCTCGCTTATTTCTTCGACGTAAGCGGGGCAGGTCTTTTGATATATCTCAAAGGCGCGGCTGCCTCGGCCTATCACTGTCTCCGCAATGGATACCCAGGGATTGTTATGGCAGAAGATACCTGCGTTTTCTTTGTATCCCGGCGGATATGACGAAATTTCGCCAAGTTCCAGATGATAGCGCGTATACGGCGGTTGGAGTATCATGATGCCGTATTTGGTATCGAGTTTTTCTTTAACGGAATCAAGGGCTTTTTGCGCAAGGCCGTTGTCTGTGCCTATACCCGCAAGAACGCAGAAGCCCTGGGGTTCAATGTAGATCTGACCCTCGTCGCATTCTTTGGAACCTACTTTGCGGCTTTCGGCGTCATAGGCGCGGATGAACCAGTCTCCGTCCCAACCGTCCTTGAGTACCGCCTGAGTCATAAGTTCCACTTCTTTTCTTGCGCGGGCAGCTTCTTCCGGCATATCCATAAGCTCTGCAAGCTGCGCATATTCTTCTCCGTATTTAACGAACATACCTGCGATAAATACCGACTCCGCCACGGGGCCTTCGCTTGGCCCGAAAGTCTGGAAGGATTCGCCCGGATGCTTGGAGAAGCAGTTTAAGTTCAGACAGTCGTTCCAGTCCGCGCGGCCGATAAGAGGCAGGTTGTGCGGACCTTTGTGATTGATTATATAGTCGAGCGAACGTTTAAGATGCTCCATAAGCGGCGCCGCTACTGACATATCGTTATCAAAAGGCACCATTTCCTTTAATATGGAGATATCGCCGCTCTCGCGCACATAAGCGCTTGTTCCTGCGATGAGCCACAGAGGATCGTCGTTGAAACCGCTTCCGATATCGGAGTTGCCCTTCTTGGTAAGGGGCTGGTACTGATGATATGCGCTTCCGTCCTGAAACTGCGTGGAGGCGATATCGATTATCCTTTCTCTGGCGCGGTCCGGGATAAGATGTACGAAACCGAGCAGATCCTGACATGAATCCCTAAAGCCCATGCCGCGGCCGATTCCCGATTCATAATAAGAAGCCGAACGTGACATGTTAAAAGTAACCATACACTGATACTGGTTCCAGATATTTACCATTCTGTCAACCTTATCGTTGGAAGATTTGATCGTATATTTGGAAAGAAGACCGTCCCAGTATTCGCCAAGCTTTGCAAAAGCTTTGTCTACATCCTCGTCAGTCTGATATTTTTTTAACAAAGCATTGGCGGGCTTTTTGTTGATGACGTCCTGAGCTTCCCACTTGTCTTCTTCAGGATTTTCAACATAACCGAGCGCGAATACAAAAGATCTGCTCTCGTTGGGTTCAAGCGTTACATTGATCTGATGCGCCGCGATGGGAGACCAGCCGCTTGCCACGGAATTGCCGCACTTGCCGTTCTCTACAGCCTCAGGGTTGTCGGCGCCCCTGTATGCGCCCAGAAAATCGTCGCGGCTTGTGTCAAAACCGTCTATCGGAGCGTTTACGGAATATACTGCGTAATGATTGCGGCGCTCGCGGTATTCGGTCTTATGATATATGGTGGAACCTATGACTTCGACTTCGCCGGTGCTTAAATTACGCTGGAAGTTCTTCATATCGTCGTCCGCATTCCACAGACACCATTCAACATATGAAAAGACGGTAAGCTGCTTGGTCTCGGAAGAATTGTTGGTGAGCTTAAGTCTGCTTATCTCACAGTTATCGTCCATAGGAACGAAGCTTAAAACGGAGGCCTCAACGCCGTTTTTGGAAGAGGTAAAGCGGCTGTAGCCGATGCCGTGGCGGCACTCATAGGAGTCAAGCTCTGTTTTGACGGGCTGCCAGCCGGGATTCCATACGCAGCCGCCGTCTTTTATGTAGAAGTATTTTCCGTTCATGTCGGCAGGCACGTCATTGTAACGGTACCTTGTGATGCGCAGAAGCTTCGCATCCTTGTAAAAACTGTAGCCGCCGCAGGTGTTGGATATAAGGCTGAAAAATTCATTGCAGCCAAGATAGTTTATCCAGGGGAGCGGGGTTTTGGGAGTGTTGATCACATATTCTTTGTTACTGTCGTCAAAATATCCAAATTTCATAATTCCAAAGTGCCCTCCATAATTTTAGTTGTTTTTCAGATGGTTCTGATGGTTTAAGAAAACGATTAAGTAAATTTTGGGAAAAACTTAAAATCCCTCAAAACCTGCATAAATGTACTTTTGATTATACAGAAGATGATCTGAAAAAACAATATATTAATAAGAAAAAAATGATAATTTTTGGCACGGAAAAATATTATTCCAAAAAAGTATACAAAATAACGGAGCAAATATGTGAAATTTTACTGAAAATATAGAAAATGCCTAAAATATCTTGCAAATTTACGGGGAAAGTTTTATTATAAAACTACGAAAACGATTAAGTAAGCATTGCAGACTAATTGCAGACAATATGTATTGCAATTGCTGACAATATGTATTGCTTTACATTAAACTTTTAAAATTTTGTTTGACCTGACTTTCTGAAAATGTATATTTTGCGGACGGGGGAAAATCTATATGGTTTCATTAAAAGATATTTCGGCTGTCTGCGGGGTATCAGTAGCGACAGTCAGTAAGGCTTTGAACGGTCACAAGGACATCGGGGAATCGACCAAAAGACATATCAAGCAGGTCGCGGAGGAGATGGGTTATCTTCCCAATTCGGCGGCCAAAGCGCTTAAGACAAACCGCAGTTATAATATAGGAGTCCTTTTCGCGGACGAAGCGCACAACGGTCTTAAACATGATTATTTCGCTTCGGTGCTTGACAGCCTGAAGAAGACCGTCGAAGCCCACGGATATGATATGACTTTTATAAACTGCAGCAACGAAAGGCCTAACCGCACGAGTTATCTGAACCATGTGCGATACCGCGGTTTTGACGGAGTGGTCATAGCCTGTGTGGACTTTTACGACGATGAAGTGGCGGAGCTTATCAACAGCGATATACCGGTAGTTACGATCGATCATCTTTTTGACAACAGGATAGCGGTGATATCGGACAATGTTCAGGGCATGAAAGACCTTCTTACATATATATATGAGATGGGACACAGGAAGGTCGCTTATATATGCGGCAACGACACTTCGGTAACCAGAAACCGGCTGACGTCTTTTTACAGGACGGCCGAGGAACTTCATATGGAAGTGCCGGATTCATATGTCGTACATGGCTCATACAGAGATATTGACAAGGCGGAAGAGGCTACGGAACAACTTCTGGGGCTTGACGATCCGCCCACCTGCATCATTTATCCTGATGATTTCTCCTGCTTTGGGGGGTTAAATGTCATCAAGAAGTTGGGCTTAAAAGTCCCTGACGATATTTCCATTGCAGGATATGACGGGATCATGATAGGCAGCTATATAGAGCCGCAGCTTACCACGCTTAAACAGAATACGGACAGTATAGGGAGTCAGGCGGGCGAGAAGATAATAAGCCTGATAGAGAAACCCAGGACTACCGTCATCGAACCTGTTATAATAAGCGGTGAGGTATGTAATGGAGAGACCGTCGGAAAAGCGGTCCGGTGAGAAGGATTTTATATTTGCTATTATTTTTGATCTTTCATATAAATGACATGTTGACGCCCCATAACGGCTTATATATGCGTATATGTGAAGAATCAGATTTAATATAAAAAATAACTTAACTAAAATCAAGGGAGGAAAAGTAATGAAGAAAAAAGCTATTAGCGTATTACTTACCGCAGCTATGTTAAGCACAATGCTTACGGCATGCGGCGGCAACGCAGACACACAGGCTCCTGCAGATACAACTGCGCCTGCAGACACAACAGCGGAAGCGCCTGCAGACACGACAGCAGAAGCGCCTGCGGACACAACTGCGGAGGCACCTGCAGATACCGCAGTAGATACGGCAGATGAGGGTAAAGTCCTTAACATTTACTGTTGGAACGATGAGTTCAAGAGACGTGTTGAAGACCACTATCCGGGATATGAGAAAGACGCATCCGATCAGTCCAAGGGAAGCATCGGCGATATCACCGTAGCTTGGAACATCACGCCTAATGATGACAACGCTTATCAGAACAATCTTGATGAGACTTTGTTAAATCAGGAAAGCGCAGCAGCAGACGACAAGATCGATATCTTCCTTATCGAGGCTGACTATGCGCTTAAATATGTAGACAGCGATTACTCAATGCCTGTTGCTGATTTAGGCATCACAGACGCTGATCTTGCTAATCAGTATCAGTATACCAAGGACGTTGTTACGGATTCCAACGGAACATTGAAGGGTCTTTCATGGCAGGGCTGCCCCGGCGTTATGTTCTACAACCGTGAAGTAGCTAAGGAAGTTCTTGGAACAGACGATCCTGATGAAGTTCAGGAATATGTAAAAGACTGGGATACATTCTATGAGACGGCTGCAACCATGAAGGACGCAGGCTACAAAATGGTATCTACGGTAAACGATACATATCGTGTATATTCCAACAACGTAACCTCTAAGTGGGTTGTTGACGGTAAAGTAAATATCGATGAGAATATCTCAAAATGGGTTGAAGATTCAAAGGCTATGGTAGACGCAGGCGAGACTACTACCGCAGAACTTTGGAGCGATGACTGGAGCAAAGGTTTCTATCCTGAAGGAAAAGTATTCGCATACTTTGGACCCGCTTGGTTAGTAAACTTCTCAATGGCAGCAGATCAGCCCGGTTCAATCGGTAACTCAGGAAACTGGGGCGCAGCTACAGGTCCTCAGGGCTTCTTCTGGGGGGGCACATGGATCTGCGCAGCTACAGGTACCGATAACGTAAACACCATCAAAGACATTATGCTTAAACTTACAACTGACGAAGAGATCATGACAGACATCGTTATCAAAGACGACGACTTTGTAAACAACAAACCTGCTATGGAAGCTTTAGCAAGCGGCGAGAAGAAAGTTACCGGCGAGGACGGTTCAGAAGTTGAATACAGCAGCAAGATCCTTGGCGGACAGAATCCTCTTCCTATGTACTGCGCAGGCGCAGGCAGCATCGACCTTTCCAACCTGAGCAACTACGATCAGGGCTGTAACGAAGAGTTCCAGAACGCTATGAAGAACTACTTCGACGGAAATGCTACATATGAAGAAGCATTAGAACTGTTTAATACAGCTATAGTTGAGAAATATCCTGAGTTGACAGTTGAATAATTCATAGTGTGAACAGTCATTGATTATGTGAGATCATTTATTATATGAATAATTCATTGTTAAAAGTTTAACAAAGGATGATAATTGCCCGCCTGCCTTATTGGGCAGGCGGGATTTTTAAACATCATATGTTTTTTGTATGAATGGAGGGTGGATATGAAGACTGCTAAGAAAGGGAAGGTTGTACGGTATAATAAGTGGGGTTATATATTTTTGATACCGTTTGTGGTAGTATACATATTGTTTCAGCTTATTCCGCTGATCAGTACGGTTTATAACAGTTTTTATGAGAATTATCGTTCGGGTCTGACTCAGATCGGACCGAATTTTGTCGGTCTTGAAAATTACAAGACGATATTCGCCAACGGCGATATGCTTTTATATACTAAGAATACAATGATAATGTGGTTAATGGGCTTTGTGCCTCAGATCATAGTTTCACTGCTTTTGGCTTCATGGTTTTCCAATCCGAGCTTAAGGCTTAAGGGACAGAGATTTTTTAAGACGGTAATATACCTGCCCAATCTTATCATGGCTTCCGCTTTTTCAATGTTATTCTTTACATTGTTTGCAGACGGCGGCCCGATAAACTCCATGCTGATACAGGCGGGGATACTTTCAGAGCCTTTCAGATTTATGTCAAATGCATGGAGCGTAAGAACGCTTATAGCGTTTATGAACTTTTTAATGTGGTTTGGAAATACAACCATCCTGCTGATGGCCGGCATGATGGGTATAGATACATCGCTCTTTGAAGCCGCCGAGGTGGACGGAGCAACTTCAAGACAGGTATTTTTCAGGATAACGATGCCTCTGCTGCGGCCTATTCTGGTTTATGTGGCTATCACATCACTGATAGGCGGTCTGCAGATGTTCGATGTTCCTCAGATCCTGACAAACGGTACAGGTGAGCCGATGCGTTCATCGATGACCCTTATCATGTATCTGAACAAACACCTGTTCAGCAAGAACTATGGACTTGGCGGTGCGCTTTCGGTAGTATTGTTCATCATCACCGGAATTCTCAGCCTTATCGTATTTAAGTTCACAACCAAGAAACCGGATTAAGGGGGGATAATGAGATGAATAAAGGAGTACCAAAAGTAGAAAAAGGTCTGGGCATTACAGCAAGGCGCGCGATCGCATATGTCGTGCTTGTATTGATCTCAATATTGTGCCTGTTCTGGTTCTATGTGTTATTTATCAATGCTACAAGAACGCATGCGGATCTGACCAGAGGTTTTACCGCCATACCAAGCACCAACTTATGGAATAACTGGAAAAATCTGAGCGCAGGAAGAGCGGCGTCGGCGCTGCCTATCTGGAACGGTCTGTTCAACAGCTTTTTGATAGCGGGCTGCAGCGCCATACTGTGTACTTACTTCTCTGCAATGACTGCATATGCCATTCATGTATATGATTTTAAATTAAAGAAAGTAATGTTTACATTCATACTTATGATAATGATGATACCTACACAGGTAACCGCCCTTGGTTTCCTGCAGTTGATCGGCAGG
Organism: uncultured Lachnospiraceae bacterium; assembly: GCA_947631625.1. GTDB lineage: Bacteria > Bacillota > Clostridia > Lachnospirales > Lachnospiraceae > UBA3282. The sequence continues at coordinate 46,007 of CANRMA010000007.1, forward strand.
ATGGGTTTAAATGACTCGTTCATTCCGCTCATAGTTCCGGCGATAGCCTCTCCGAGCACATTCTTTTATATGAAACAGTACATGGAGAGCGCGCTTCCGCTTTCACTTGTAGAAGCGGCGCGTATCGACGGTTCGGGCGAATTCAGGACTTTCAATACGATAGTTGCGCCTATCATGAAACCCGCCATAGCGGTACAGGCGATCTTCAGTTTCGTAGCAAGTTGGAACAATTACTTCACTCCGGCTCTCGTGCTTAAGACCGATACCAAGAAGACGCTGCCTATACTTATTGCGCAGCTTCGAAGCGCCGACTGGCTGAAATTCGATATGGGTCAGGTTTACACGATGATCGCATTCTCTATCTTACCGGTAATAATCGTATATCTGTTCCTGTCTAAGTTCATTGTGCAGGGCGTTGCAATGGGTAGTGTTAAGGGTTGATATATAACGTGTGTTATTTTATTGATCTGCGGTCCGGAATTAAATAATATACGATATTTAATTAGCGTAAATGCCTATCGGGGAGAGGTTGACGTACCCGGTAGGCATTGCTTTTGTGTTGGGGGCGCGCGGACCAACGGCAGGGATTAAGAATATTTGATTAAGGATACTTGATTAAGAATATTGGCGATTAAATTTATTAGCATACGCAGGAGAAATATGTTATAATTAATTTAGAATGATTTTAATAAAATTCATTTGAATAAAATGTTTTACCGGAGCGGAGGCGTTGCAGATGTTTATCGGAAGGGAGCGCGAATTAAGGTCTTTGCAGGAGTTGTATGACAAAGACGGTTTTGGAATGACGATCGTCTATGGCAGGAGGCGTATTGGCAAGTCTACGCTGATTGCAGAATTTATTAAAGATAAGAAAGCGATTTTTTATACTGCCACAAAAGTCGGAGCGCAGAGAAATCTTGAACTGTTTTCCAAACAGGCGGCAGAAGTGTTGGACCCTGTGGTTAGTAACGCGGTGTTTGAAACATACGAAGCCGTTTTTGACTTTATAAGTAAAAAAATGCCGCCGGAAAAGTTGATCATTGTGATAGACGAACTGCCATACTGGGCTGAAAAAGACGAAGCCCTGCTTTCCGTTATTCAGAAATATATTGACACAGAATGGAAAGACAGGCAGCTTATGATCATACTGTGCGGTTCTTCGCTCAGCTTTATGGAAAACAAAGTTATGAGCGAAAAAAGCCCGCTGTTTGGCAGGAGAGATTCGCAGATCAAACTGGAAGCTTTTCCTTACAGGGATGCGGCTCTTTTTGTGCCGGAATATTCGGCAGAGGATAAGGCAATCTGCTACGGAATAACAGGCGGCGTCGCCAAATACCTTTCCATGCTTGACGGAGGCAAGAGTCTTGACGATAATATAAAGAGACTGTTTTTTTGCACGGACGGCTATTTATATGACGAGACACGGAACCTGCTGACACAGGAGTTTTCGGATATTACATTGGTGAATAACATTATCGAGCAGATTGCGTCCGGCGAAAACACGGTCAATAATATTGCGGCGAAAGTGCGTGAAAAAGAGCCGACTGTGCTTTATTCTCTTGACAAACTCATAAGCGTCGGTCTTGTGGAAAAGAAGAAATGTATTACGGAGGAGAAAAACAGAAAGAAAACGCAGTATGTATTAAAGGATCATATGTTTAAATTCTGGTATGAATTTATCCCCAAGGCGCACAGTGTCATAGAACTGGGACAGGGTGATATCTATTATGAAAAAGCAGTGAAGCCGAAGCTGCATTCGTTTATGGGAAGCGTTTTTGAAGATATGTGCAGGTATTATACGCTTGAGCAGGGCATTCAAGGCCATTTCGGAAGTTTTATCACACAGTCGGGCGCATGGTGGGGTACGGAATTGATAGAAAATGCCGATGGGGAAAAGTCACAGCAGTCGGCGGACATAGATATTGTGGCAATTTCAGAAACAGATAAGACTGCGGTGGTAGGAGAGTGCAAATTCAAGAATGAAAAAATTGATAAAGGAGTCTGCGACAACCTGTTGCGGAGGGCGCGTCTGCTCTCTCCCAAATACAAAGTTATCAAATATTTGTTTTTTTCATTGAGCGGATATACGGATTGGTTTGATGGGTTGGAAAATAAGGATGTGGTATTATTAACATTGGAGGATCTGTACGCGTAATCACGAAATCTGCTGACACATAAACGAAAGGTGGGCACCCAATATGTCTGTATCGTCAACGAATTTTAAACTTGATATGGAGAAATATGCCGCACTGGCAAGGCAGGCCGCTGCCGAAGGCTGCGTGCTGCTTGAGAATGAAAATAACGCGCTTCCGCTTAAGAAGGGCGATAAGGCGGCGGTGTTCGGCCGCAGCGCCTTTAATTATTATAAGAGCGGACTGGGCTCCGGCGGTCTGGTAAATACCAGGTATACGGTAAGTATTTTGGACGCGCTTAAAGATAATAACGATATTGCGTTAAATAAAGAACTGCTTGACATATATGAAGAGTGGATAAAAGACAATCCGTATGATGAAGGCGAGGGTTGGGGCAGCGTGCCGTGGAGTCAGAAGGAAATGCCCGTTACTGACAGAATGCTTGAGATAGCCCATGAAGCTGACGTATCGCTTGTTTTTATCGGAAGGACGGCAGGAGAGGATCAGGACAACAGCGCCCAAGAAGGCAGCTTTCTGTTGACCCGGGAAGAAGAAAAGCTGATAGCAGGCGTATGCGCAAATACTGACAGATGTGTCATAATTTTGAATGTCGGAAACATTATCGACATGAGTTTTGTGGAAAAATTTCATCCGCAGGCTGTGCTTTACGTATGGCAGGGCGGTCAGGAAGGCGGCAACGGGGCGCTTGATGTGTTGACCGGAAAAGTCAATCCGTGCGGCAGGCTTACAGATACGATCGCAAAGAGTATAGATGACTATCCTTCGACTGCTGATTTTGGCAGCGATGTGAGGAATTTCTATACGGAGGATATCTATGTCGGCTATCGGTATTTTGAGACTTTTGCAAAAGATAAGGTGCTGTATCCGTTCGGTTACGGTCTGTCCTATACGTCTTTTTCAATAGAAGGAAAGCTGACGCAGACGCTGGGTGAAGACTGCGGACATGCGCAGGAGGATATGGCGGCGTCAGAGTCAGGCAATAATGCTGCAGAGAGTGAAGGGGCGGCGTCATCTGGCGGCGGAAAGTGTGTTATCGAGGCAGTCGTCAAGAATACGGGTACCTGCGCGGGCAGGGAAGTAGCGCAGGTTTATGTAAAAGTGCCGCAGGGCAGGCTTGGCAACCCGGTCAGGCGACTTGTAGCTTTTGCCAAAACAGCGGAGCTTGGCCCGGAAGAGGAAGAAAAAATAACATTAGTTATTGATAAATATACGCTTTCATCATACGACGACAGCGGGGTTACCGGGCATAACAACTGTTATGTATTGGAAGAAGGCTGTTATGAATTTTATATCGGAGAAGATGTAAGAAGCGCGGTATTGTGCGGAAGTTTCAGACAGGAGTTGGAGGTGGTAGAGCAGCTTGAGCAGCAGCTTGCGCCTTCCAAAGCTTTTAAGCGGCTAAGGCCCGCTGTATTGACTCAAACTATAGATAAGGAAGAAAAGTTTGGAATAACAACCGAAGACGTACCGCTCAGGAACCGGTCGCTTACGGCAGCTTATTATGAAGATAAAGAGCAGGTAAAAGAGCTTGAATATACCGGGGATAAAGGTTATAAGCTTATAGATGTCCTTGACGGCAAGGTGTCTCTTCAGGATTTTACCGCGCAGCTTGACGACGACGATCTTATCAATATATTCCGCGGCGAGGGTATGTGCAGTATGCGCGTGACCGCGGGAACGGCTGCGGCCTTTGGCGGAGTGACTGATAAACTTGAAGGCTTTGGCATACCTGCGGCCTGCTGTTCGGACGGGCCTTCCGGCATAAGAATGGACTGCGGCAGTAAAGCTTTTTCCCTGCCGAACGGAACTGCGCTTGGCTGCACGTTTAATCGGGAACTGGTCTATGAGCTGTTTAAAATGCTTGGAACGGAGCTCAGGCTCAATAAGATCGACGCCCTGCTTGGGCCCGGAATGAACATACACCGTAATCCTTTAAACGGCAGGAATTTTGAGTATATATCCGAGGACCCTTATCTTACGGGAAAAATAGCGGCTTCTCAGATAGAGGCAATGGAGAGTGTCGGCATTGCGGGCACTATCAAGCATTTTTGCGCCAACAATCAGGAAAAAGAGCGAAGAAAGGCGGATTCCGTCGTTTCCGAGAGGGCGCTCCGCGAAATCTACCTTAAAGGTTTTGAAATGGTAGTCAGAGAGGGAAAAGTCCGTTCAGTGATGACGACCTACGGCCCCGTGAACGGTATCTGGACGGCGGGCAATTATGAGCTGTGTACGAATATATTAAGAAAAGAGTGGGGCTTTGAAGGAATAGTGATGAGCGACTGGTGGGCGGAGGCCAATTATGAAGGTTCGGCACACTCGTCAAGAGATGTAAAGGCTCCGATGGCAGGAGCGCAGAACGATTTATACATGTGCGTAAGGGATTCGGCTTCCAATCCGGAGAATGACGATATGAAAGAAAAGCTTGGGATCGGGTATATAACCAGGGGACAGCTGCAGAGAAACGCCATGAATATATTGGGCTTCATATTAAAAAGCCCTTCCATCCTGCGTCTTGAGGGCAGACTTTCCCAAGAAGAGCAGGAAGCGCTCGATACTATGGCTTCGCAGCCCGATTCATTGACTGATCCGGTCTATTATGAAGCAGATGAAAAAACACACGAAATCGTGATCGACGGTTCCCTGCTTCACCCTAAGATGGGAGAAGCGGACGTATTCGGAATAAGAGTGAACAGATCAGGGGATTACAGTATCTCACTTTCACTTAAATCAGACCTGGGCGCTTTGGCGCAGCTGCCCATATCGGTCTTCCTTGACAATAACTTAAAAGGCACGGTCAGCATGACCGGAACGGAAGGCCGGGTCATAACAGAAAAGGTACGCCTTGGCGAACTCATAAACGAGATCAATAATTACATAAAGTTGTATTATGGGGCAAACGGGATAGTGATTAGTGAGATTGTGATAAAACCGGATGAATAAAGTTATGAAGTAATTTTAATGCTTTTATTGATTTTAATGCTTTTAGCGATTTTAATGCTTTTAGTGATTTTAATGCTTTTAGTGGTTATAATACTTTAGTGATTGTAATACTTTAGTTGATTTTAATTTTTTAAATCTTTAACTATATTTATATATTACCAAAATTTTTTATTTAATCTGGGATATCCGCATCGGCTCACCTGCGTTTCATGGCATAAATAAGGTTGAGCAGAGCGGATATCTCTTCCTCAGTGAGTCCTGACAGGTCTATGTCATGTCTTTTTTCAAGTCCCAGAAGATAATCGGTAGTGACCTTGAAAATTTTGGAGATGGATATAAGTATGTCATATGAGGGCATGCGTATACCCGTTTCATATGCGCTGATAACTGATTTGGTAAGCCCCAGTTTCTGTGCAAGCTGCGCCTGCGTCAATTGATTTTGAATCCGTAATGATTTTAAAACGTTTCCAAAGTCAACCATGAGAATACCTCCTTTTCGACCGTCTGTCGGATAATTTCGGCAGGCGTTATTCTGACGCCTTACCTTAGTCTACTATAAAGTATGTTTTCATAAGGTTGATAAAGTATTTAGTTAGTTGACTAAATGCGGTATTTGATATATAATAAGTTGATTTTCAAAAAATATTACAAGGAGGATTATGAAAATGGTGAAACACAAATTGCTTAAGCGTGTGCTTCCTATGCTGTTAAGCGCATCTATGATGTTCCAGACGGTATCAGGCACAGCGCTCGCAGCAGAGATTGCGCCGGAAGCCGTATCGGCGCAGGAACAAAGTGATGAAACCGTTGCGACGTCCGAAGACGACGCGCAGGACGCAGTTGAAGCCGAAACTGCCGACGGCGCGCAGGACGCGGTTGAAACCGAAACTGCCGACGGCTCGCAGGACGCAGTTGAAGCCGAAACTGCCGATGGCTCACAGGACACCGCAGATGTCACTGATGCAGATGACGCAGACGGTAATGACAGCGCAACGGCAGACAATACAGAAGATGCAGACGCCGCAGATGCAGACGCGGTTCTGGATGAAGAAGCGTCGGGTGGAGATTCACAGGGGGATCCGAGCCCGAAATCTGAGAATGAAGCGGCAAAGCTTCCCCAGGCTGTCATAAGTCTGGATAAAGAGGCGCTTAAGGAAGCAATTTCATACACGAATTATAAATATGATGAGATTGCGGGAACACTTACGGCGGATTATCATAGCATTAAGGATATTGAAGACCTTACGGAAAATATCAGTGGAGTCTTAAATAGTGAAGTTTATTCCAATTATTCATATAAATATCCGCTCCAAGCTTATTATACAGACAGCGAAGGAAGCGAGATACCGCTTAATAAGAGCGATGACCTTAAGTACACATGGAAGGTAAAAGGCGCTGACGACGCTTATACTGATATCAAAGCTACGGAAGGCGAGAAGGCGCAGCCTGATGCGGCAGGTTCGTACAGACTGGTCATTTCGGCAGATGCTAAAGAAGGATCATATACGGCAGCTGATCCGGTAAACCTTGATCTGGAGATCAAGAAGTCTGTTATTACGGCGGAAGTTACGAATTTAAGCTTTGATTCTGCTGATAGCGCAGCAGAGGTAAAGAAAGCAAACGAGATCATAACGTTTTATGTAAACGGTGAAGAAGTTGACAGAGGAGAATATGAAGGCGAGGGAGAAGCGCAGAAGGTTGTATATAAAGGCGACTATATTTCAGGCGCGTCTCTTAATGTTGTAAATGCGGACGACGCTTCCAAGCTTAGCGACGCCGATCTTCTGAAAAAAGGCGTAAACTACGTCATCGAGACGGAAGTTACCTTGAAAGATGATGTTAAGGCAAACTATGAAGCAGCCAAAGACTCTTTCAGGATAAGTTTGACCGGCTCAGTCAATACAACCATAGAAATTACATATAAAGATGAAGTATTGGTTGACGGCGCGGCTCCTGAGGTGATTTTTACCAAGACATATAACGGAGAGCCCGTAAATGCGGAAACTGACGTAAAAACCAAGTACACGGCCAAAGTGATATATGGCGAAGGCGATAATAAGAAAGAGGTTGCCGGAGCCGAAATCACGGGAACATGGTGTGTTCAGAATGGATTTTATTCAGGCTATTCGGATATAGATTATGAACCGACCGATGCAGGAGAGTACTATTACAAATTGAGTTATACTGACGCGGATAAGGCATATGGCGATGCAGACCCCGTTTATCTGAAAGTCGTTATAAATAAGGTTTCTCTTGCAATCGAGCCTGTAATTGAAAATACTGAATTTTATTCAGGCATTACTGCTGAAAACGTAGTAAAATACCTGGAAGCCAAAGTTTATGACGTTAGCGGTGAAACACCTGCCGAAAAAACGGTTGGTGAAAATTTCTGGGGCGCATATAACGGCAAACCTTATGTACCTGTGTTTAAAGTGCAGAAAGGTACAAAAGCCGCAGCTGCAGAGTCTGTCACAACATGGGAAGATGTTGATGATGAGGAGAGGCTGACAATCAGCGCAGACGGTAATGTTTCTTACAGAGTTGTATTTGCGGATGAATTCGCGGCTTATAGTAAAGGCTATGACGGTCAAGATCGTAATGATACACAGGATGTTGATTCCGTTAATTATTCTTTCAAGAATTATGAGGTTGTGACGACCGACGATATTAAGGATAAATATTCCAAAGCAATAACATTAAAAGCTGCTACGGAAGTTAAGATAAACGTTGACGGTCTGCTTAATGAAGGCGCAGGCGCAACGCTTGAGAACCCTGTCATTAAGACCTATGACGGTAAAGGGATCTATACTTCAATAGCTGATTATAAGAAGGCGACAGTTACTAAAGCTGACGGCGCGGAAGCAACGTTTGCCAACGGCGAGCTTAAGTATGAGTGGCAGTCTAATTCCAGTGTTACGCTAGAGGAAGGAAAGCCTGTTGAAAATGATATTTGGAGAAGGGCAAACTATAATAATGTAGATATATGCGTAGCCCCTATGAATGTAGGTGTATACAGACTTGCGATATCCTATACTGATGACACGAACGAGTCATACGCCGCTGAGCCTGCCTATGTATATTATGTAGTAAAACCTCAGGATGTAAGAATAGTAATTAACGCTGAAACCGAGGCGTATGCCAAGGCAGATGCTCAGGTAGAGTCAACTTATGAGTTTATTCATAAATTACAAAATTCTAATGCAGAAGATAAGGCAACGTATTTTAGCCTTGAGGTATATCCCGTAACCGTTACGGAAGATGCGGAAGGTAATGCAAATGTTGTAAAAGGAGAAGCTCCTATTGCAGAACTTACGGAAGCAGTGCGGGAAGAGTATTCAGGCGATTTGTACTACGATCCGGGATACTATTTCTATGTAGAGAAAAAATCAACTGTAGAAGGTAAGGATGTCTGGACCGGGATAGATACTGATTATGAGATTTATTTTGAAGTTAATGCCGAATACAGATTGGGCGTTGCTAATATTAATTACGACAGGAATTATAATTTTGGCCGTAAGTATGATAAGTATAATAACATAGTAAATTATGACTATTATGCTAATGAGACGTCGGCCATTACCGTTAAAGCCACGGAAGGCAAAAAACTTAATGCTTATCTTACCGAAGATATCGACAAAGTGGTAAAGACCAAAGAGTATGATGGCCAACCGTTCGATGTTAATGCCATAAAACAGGCTGTAGTAGTCACACAAGAGGATGGAAAAACAGAAGTGACCGATCAGGTCAATATTGAATATTATCTTGTTACAGGTGATTTCAGTTCTAACGATCCTAATAAGTATGAGTATGATGAGTGGTATCCCCTTGAAGGAGCGATCCACGCAGGCGAGTACAGGCTTGTAATAGAGGTGGCGACAGATGATACTTATATAGGAACCGGATTTACTGATACAACACCTTATATTATTAACCAAAAGGAGCTTAAGATCACTCCCGTATTAAAAGACCCTGTTTATGCCGGAAGGTATGAAGATGATTATGATATTATTATTGACCACTATGATGTTGAAGGCATTGTGGACGGAGATTCTGATGTTATTGATTACATCTATTGGGATTTATATAAACGCAGCGATTCAACAGTGGTATCTTATAATACAATGCTTAAGAGCTCCGGAGAATACTATGTAGACGGTTCTGTTGAGTATGGTTATTATGAATATGAAGAGAACGGCTACTGGCATGAGGGATATTGGGACAGGGACTATAAGGCTGCAGTAGATCGTAAGACGTTTATTCCTACAAGAAAAGCAGCAACAATAGTAGAAAAAAATACAGAAATTAAAGATGAGGCTGTATTGACTGATGGAGTCTATACGCATACGGTAACTACTAATGAGGCCGTTCCTTACAGTTATAAAGCTGAGTGGCCCAATGATTCTGATATAGTAACTAAGGACGGAGAGGCTCTTGAAGGCAATATATTGACGGCAAGACTCTATGCTCCGGAGGAATTTAAAGGCACTGATTATGAAGATGGAACTATAGATGCGGATACTCTGAACGCAATAGAGAAAAATTTTATTGCCAATAACAAAGGTTGGGTTATAAGTAGTTCAACAGGCGATTCCTCAAATTACATGTATCGCAATTTGGCGTATATCGACGTAGCCTTTGATGCGTCGGAGCATGACAAAAAAGAGTTCACGATCATGTGGGCTGCGGGTTATACCGAGAAATATGTGTTTGATTTTAGCAGCAGCTTGCTGCAGGCGGACTTTACCAAAGCCGAAGCGCCTAAATCAATATCTTTCAACGGACCGTCCAAGAAGATGGTTGTCGGTGATGCGCAGCAGCTTGATGTAAAGATCGCCAAGTTCCAGATGAATGACATTATCTGCCTGGATTATTCCGTAGATAACAGCAGTGTTTTATATGTTGACTCTAAGGGAAAAGTTACCGCATTGTCTAAAGGTAAAGCTACGGTAACTGTATATCCGAGCCGCCTTGTAAATGGCGTAAAGAAACATATCGACGGCGCCAAGACTGCTAAGGTAACGATCAATGTAGCCGACGTTGCAACAGTTAAGATTTCAAAACTTACCAATGTGAGAGTAGGCACAGATGATCCTCGGGTAACCGTAAGCTATAAAAAGCCCGCTAACGGATATAAGAGAGAGATCTATATACTTGAAGGTAAGAAAAAGGTAGAAGATTTTGAATCTGAACTTAGTAAAGTAAAGAACGGCAACTACAGCGCATTTGTATATGCGGCAAGCCAGAATGGTGAACCGACTGACAAAAAAGGAGTAACTTCTCATGTAGCATGGGTTGACAGCCTTAAACTTAAACCGGGTGTTGAGTATACGCTATACCTGCGTAATGTAAGTAATGTTAGAAAAGTTGCCGGTTCCGAAACTGATACCGGCGTATGGGTATCACTTTCCCATGCAGGTTCGGTTAAAACTTTCAAGACTACTAAACCTCAGGTTGAAGACTTAAGTTTATCCTTCCCGGATAATATATATTATGATGAAGATTATGATGAATGGCATGCAGATTTCAAGGATAAGTCCGTACAGCTGCAGGTAGAAGCAAAGTTCAAGGCTAAATATACAGATTCAAATGTAGGTGATAGCGGATATATATGGAGATCGCTTCCGCTTTCTTCTGATTTAAAGAGAACATATGATGAGCCTAAGCTTCAATATAACATTTATGACTATGACCCTGAGAAAGAGGAAGAGATTTATAGCAAGTCCAATGATATTGCAAGCATTAACAATAAAGGTAAGATTACATTCAAGGGCGCAGGACATGTGTCTATCCGTGTGACGGATACAAAGAGCGGCATATATGAAGATATAGAACTGTATATCGAAGCTTCGCCCAACAGCATAACCGGTGGCGCTATTAAAATGAAAGTCGGCGACACAATAGACCTTCGTGATTACCTTACATATAAGGAAAATAAGAAAAAGGTCGCAAATTATGCGCACCATACGCCAAGACTTGAGCTTGATAAAACATCGGATGCTAACTTTAGTATTGATACTAGTACGGATGAATATGGTGATACATATGCTGCCTATATCATAGCGCTTAAACCTAATGCTACATTGGAACTCAAGGTCACCGATAAAACCGTTAAGGCAAACGGCGGCGCTCCTGCAACAATAAAGATAACCACGAGTGCAATAGATCCTGTTAAAAAACTGAAGGCGGATACGGTTTATGACGATCTGTTCAGAGTCAGATTCAGTTATCCTATATGTATAAACGAAGATGACGATAATGATCTGGCATTTAAGTATGAGCTTAAGGATGACAGAGGCAGCGTGATATGCAGTAAGATTGAAATTCCTGAGTACGCTAATGATTATGATAGCAAGACCAAAGAGTATATTTACTTAAAAGAGTTTAACTCAGGTGATTATCCGGCTATTAATATCCTGTCCAAGTATAAGCTGACTGTGACGGTAGTAAACTTAAACGGCGGCGGAGAGTCGAAGCCCGCTAATCTGAACATCAAGACTACCAATATTGTTGCAAGTAAATGCGATGCGGATGATGGATATTGGGAGGATGATGGATATTGGGATGATAATGGAAATTGGAAGCCGGATTTGTATTGGATCGACGGTTGGTATTATGGTAATACTGATATTAATGTGATTAACGGTACATGGAATGATACTTTGGAGAGTATGGAATATGATGGTCGGTCTCTTATATCCGGCAATATATACACACTTGACGTTCCGTTGGAAGGAGATCAGGATAATATTTGGGCAAGAATAAAAAAGACCGATACCCTCACATGGAAGAGCACCAATACCAAGGTTGCAACCGTAAAGGCTAATGCAGGTTCTTATACTGCTACATTTAAGGCGCTTAAAGCAGGAACAACAACCATTGAAGTTACCTCCAAAATCACTAAAAAAGTAATCGCAAGGTATGAGGTAACTGTAAGTGCAGTAGGTAATGCAGACGCTTACTATGGAGACAACGACGTTAGACAAACATTAAAGAGATAATGAGCTGCAGATAAGCTTGAAGCATAGTAAGATATCAAATAAAAACAGCATTGAAAAGGGAAACCTTGACAATGCTGTTTTTTATGCGTTTTTAATGCATTTTTAATGCGTTTTAACAAACCATCTTCATTCCTGCAGTACGAGAATAGTAACATGCAGATTACAATGCAGATTAACGCAGTATAACATGTATATTAAAATGCAGATTAAAAGCAGCATAATATGTAGGTCACAATACATATTAAGCACAGTATAACATTTAGATCACAATACAGATTAAAAGCAGTATAACATGTATATTACAATACAGATTAAAAGCAGCATAACATGTATATTACAATACAGATTAAAAGCAGCATAACATGTATATTAAAATGCAGATTAAAAGCAGCATAACATGTAGACCACAATGCAGATTAAAAGCAGTATAACATATAGATTAAAATATAGTTTAATAGCTATATTGCTTTAAAGTAACATTGATGATAAAATAAATAGTACGGATGGAGAGAATACGTTGTCGATTTTGTACAAGGAGGAATGAAACATGTATTCATCCGGGCAGAGAGAAATCGATAACTTATCCGGAAACAAGAAAACATCAATTGTGTCCATACCAAGCGAAATTGCGCAGAACTTAAAGGTGGCGGACGAAAACGCCGGTTATAAGTATGATGAGTCGGCAAGGAATTTTGTGGCTCAGAAACCGGTGTTGGGGTATATTTTAAAAAGCGCCCTTGACGAGTATGCAGAATACACAGTGCAGGAAATAGCGGAGAAGTTCATTGAAGGCGAGCCGGAGATAAAAAGAGCAGCGGTCCATCAGGATCATCCGGATCAATCGTATCCATCGAACCAACCGTATCCATCGTACCAATCGTATCCATCGAACCAACCGTATCCATCGTACCCATCGGATCAACCGTACTCAACGGATCAACCGTTTTATCAATCTTATCCTGATAAAAAATCAGGTTCTGAAATGATGAGCGGAGATGACAAGGTGGAAGGACTTCCTACCGTTGATAAATCCCAAAAGGACGGCACGGTTTATTATGACATCCGTTTCCTTGCGGCGCTTCCATTGAGTGGAGAACTGATTGAAATCTTTGTAAATGTGGAAATTCAAAGCGACGATACTCCCGGTTATCCGATCCCGAAGCGGGGAATATACTATGCGGCGAGAATGATATCCTCACAGCGGGGTACAATATTTAAAGATCAGGAGTATGGCAAGATTAAGAAAGTTGTCAGCATATGGATTTGTGAAGATACGGCAAATCTCCGTTCCGATACAATCAACAGGTATTCATTTACTGAGAAGTGCATAAGAGGAGATTTACGTGAGAATAAAGAAGACTATGACCTGATGACGGTAGTGGTGCTGCGTCTTGGCAGCAAAGGAGAGAAAAGTGAAGATAACGCTATACGGCTTCTCAGCAAGATATTCTCCATAAATTTAAGCTATGATGAAAAACTTTATACACTGCAGAATGAGTTTAAGATCAGCGTTAGCAGGGAAATAAGCGAGGAGGTGCAGAACGTGTGCAATTTGAGTGCCGGGGTATATAATAAAGGATATAATTCAGGAATTTCAGCAGGAGAGATGAAAAAAGCCAGAGAAATGGCATATAAGCTTTATGATAAAGGAACGTCATGCGAAGAAATCGCAGATATGACCGAAGTCAGCATAGACACGATCCGTGAATGGCTTGAGGAGCGGGAAGAAATGCTTGTAAAATAGCAGTCGAAGGACTCGTGAAGAAAAGAATAAAACAGGCTTAATAAAAGGTGCGCAGTTTGTTGCGCACCTTTTTGACTGCTTTAGCTGCAAGCTATTTAGACATGATCTTAATGCTTGTCTCTTCTTTATCGCCTGTTGCCCGTATAACTTTTCTTAAGCCGTCCAACGCCTTCGTGAAGCGGCCGTAAGTCTCATAGGCCAGATTAAACTGGTTGAGAGCTTCTTCGCGGTCGTTATTGTCCTTGGCATTCCATGATGCGCAGGCGTAATCATGCAGCTGCCTGTGAAGAGCATACGCCTCTTTGAATGACGATGATCCGGTTATGCGTTCATCGGTCTGCGCCGCCATCCATTTACCGAATTTACAGCTTTCGGGGTTGTTTAACTGCGTGATCTTAAGCCTTTCAAAATCAGCCAGATTGTTATATAAACGCCACGTGAAGATAAGGTGATCGATCTCAAATACGGTTATCCAGTCAAGGGTTGTGATCTTGGAATTGTGCCTTGCCATATCGCTTCTTGCCCGGTCTATATCACGGGATATAAGGTAAAGATGTTCTCCCGTGCCAACGCACTCTTCGGACAGGACGTTATAACTGTCCGCAATGGAGTCGATCGACGAAACGAATTCTTTGGTCAGCGAAGACTGCGTATTGATCTCGCCGTAAATATTGTCTATCTCGGCGCTTATGGAATCAAGCTGTTCCGCCATTCCTGTAATGGATTCTATGGATTTGTGTACGCTTTCGTTGCCCATGCGAAGATGATCGGTAGTGGTGGTAACGGACTCATACAGCGTCGATATGCCGTCCATCAGCTCGGATACGTACTGTACCACATTTTCCGCTGAAGAAGTAGTATTTGCGGAAAGATCCCTGATCTGGTTGGCGACTACGGCGAAGCCTCTGCCGGCGTCCCCGGCGCGTGCGGCTTCAATAGAAGCATTCAGCGCAAGAAGACCGCTTTTACTGGCGATCTTTTTGACCATATCGATTATCTCGTTTATCTTTATGGCCTTTTCCCTGAAATCGGAAACCTGTTCACTGATCGAAAGCACCTGTTTGACTGATTCGTCAACGATATTAACGCTGCCTTGCATATCCCTGACTATATTCTGGGAGGTACTCATTGCATTATGCGCATTCCCCTGAATATTGGAAACGGCGCCCTGAATGCTCTGGATCGAGTCCTCAAGCTCCTGACTGGAGGTTCTCATGCCGCTTATGGCTTCCGTCTGTGCATCTACCTGTTCCAACATCTCTTTAACACAGGAACTGTCGCCGATTTTTTTCATTGAATCATTGAGCCGCATAACAAAATTATTGTTCGCCTTTAAAAATGCGTCCAACAATATGTTATATTTATCGGCAAGCTCCGTATCGTGAAAACCCGACACATCGATCTGAGAGAAATCGCCTTCTATCGCTTTATCCATAAATGACAGAAGCAGTTCTTTATCTTCATTATAAAAATTGGTTTGGCGCTTCTTTTGCACTGATAATCCCCCTTGTTCGTATACAAAAGTTTACAATACCTATAATTTAGCATAACATATTTTTGTAAAAGATTAAACATTTTTATTAATATTTACATCAAAATTTACATCCAAGTTTTTGATATTTATAAAAAGATCAAAGTGAAAAGGTTAAACTCGAAAGTATCAGAAAATGTTCATACATATTTGCAGAGAGAGGGGGGAGTGTGATAGAATATAAAAAGGATAAAACAGGCTGTTCCGTCAATATATAAAATAAGGAGCGATTTGCGACATGACGGGCGAGAATGTGAGGAATGCATTTATGAAAAAATCAATGAGAGTTATATTAACCCTTATAATAACACTAGTTATTATAACGCTTGCGGCGTGTGTTGAGCAAAAAGCTCAGGCTGCGCCCAAGGCTCAGGCGACGCAGCAGACAGGCGGTTCTGAACCGGAAGTTTTTATGCAGGATAAAATGGAAGTGCATTTCATAGATGTAGGTCAGGGAGATTCCACGCTGATAAAATGCGGCGATCATTCTATGCTGATAGACACGGGAGACGATACCAAGGGAACGGCAATTCAGAATTATTTAAAAAAGCAGTCTGTGAAAAAGTTGGATTATCTGATACTGACTCATCCGGATTCGGATCATATCGGAGGCGCGCCTGTTATTATTACCAAATTTGAGATAAATAAAGTTTTTATTTCAAATTATGAAAAAGACAATAAAACTTATCGGAAGCTTATACAGGCGCTAGATGATAAAAAGCTGAGTTATTCCACGCCAAAGGTGGGCTATGAGTTTAGTCTGGGCTCTGCAGCGGTTACCATACTTGCGCCTGATAAGGAGTATGATAACCCGAATGACGCTTCAATCGCGCTGATAGTGAAGAACGGGGACAATAAGTTTTTATTTACGGGAGACGCTGAAGCAGAGGCCGAAAAAGACATTTCGAACAGCGGGTTTGACATAACTGCCGATGTGTATAAGGTGGGGCATCATGGAAGCAGAACTTCCACTTCGGCGGAGTTTATGCGTAAGGTTAAACCAAAGTACGCCGTAATAAGCTGTGCGGAGGGAAACTCATACGGGCATCCCCACGCGGAAACTTTAAATACGTTAAGGGCAAGGGGCGTTAAGCTGTACAGGACGGACGAGGAAGGAAGTATAATAGCCACATCTGACGGCAAAGATATTACATTCAATGTGCCGCCGTCTGACACATGGAACTCCGGAGAACCGACCGAAAGCAGCGCCAAGAGCTCCGGGGAATCGACCGGAAGCAGCGCCAAGAGCTCTGGGGAATCGACCGGAAGCAGCGCCAAGAGCTCCGGGGAACCGACCGGAAGCAGCGCGGCTGCGGAATCTAAGACTGCGCAGGCGGGGGCGTCGGGAACAACGACTGTTCGTGACAGCGCGGCAGAAGTAAAAAAATCTCAGGTTCAGGAGAATGCGTCGGATACGTCTGAAATTACATATATTCTTAATGTAAAGACGAAGAAATTCCACAGACCTTCCTGCAGCAGTCTGCCGACCACTAACCGTAAAGACACGTCGGAAAGCAGAGACAGTGTGATCGCGCAGGGATATGAGCCATGCAAAAGGTGTAACCCATAAAAAATATTTAATAACAAATGAAGGTAATTGCAAAATTATGATTTACGTTATCGAGATTGTACAAATTTAACAAAACCTTACAGGCACGCTTGCGCTGCATTGAGTCTCGCAGCGGTACTAAAGCTGCAAAATACGCAGCTTAAGTGCCGGCGGCCTCAGAGCGCCTGCAATGGTGTTTGTTAAATCTGTACAATCAATATACGTTGAGAACGAGTTTTGCAATTATTTATGATAACAAACGTTATATAAGGAGGCAGAAAAATGAATGTATTAATGGTAAACGGGAGTCCGAGAATTAACGGAAATACTTCTGTAGCGCTTAAAGAGATGGAAAAGGTTTTTGACAAAGAGGGAGTAAATGTTGAAACGATCCAAATCGGTAATATGGATATAAGAAGCTGTATTGCATGTAATACCTGTTATAAAAAAGGAGAATGCGTATTTGATGATATTGTAAATGAGACTGCGCCTAAATTTGAGGCCTGTGACGGGCTTGTAATAGCGAGTCCCGTTTATTATGGTTCAGCGAATGCAACCCTAGTGGCATTTTTGACCAGGCTTTTTTACAGTACGTCTTTTGATAAGACCATGAAAGTAGGCGCCAGCGTAGTTTGTGCAAGAAGGGGCGGACTGTCGGCGACTTTTGACGAGCTTAACAAGTTTTTTACGATAAGCGGTATGCCGGTAGCTTCAAGCCAGTATTGGAACAGCATACATGGCAGGGAAGCAGGGCAGGCGGCTGAAGATCTGGAAGGTCTGCAGACCATGAGAACACTGGCGGCCAATATGACGTTTCTTATGAAAAGCATAGCTCTTGGGAAAGAAAAGTACGGTCTTCCTGAGCGGGAAGAGTTTATCAGGACTAATTTTATTCGATAACAATAGTTATTTTAAAAGCCGAGTGATGATAAAGTAAAACATCAAACAAAACACAAAACCAAACACCAAACAACACCAAACAACACAAAACCAAACACCAAACAACACCAAACAAAATACCAAACCAAACACCAAACCAAATACCAACCCAAATGCCGACAAAACATTAACCAGAACATTAAATCCTGATTTAACTTATGTTCGACGTTTATCAAAGAAAAACATTGAAGATAAGTCGTGGGAATAATTCTAATGAAACCATCAGGATGATCCAAATGAATAATTCTAAGGGAAACCATCAGGATGATTCAAATGAATAATCCTAAGGGAAAACATCAGGATAAGCCAAATGAATATTCTAAGATAAATCATCAGAGATAAGTCGAAGAAGAAATTTACAGTGATGATATATAGAGATAATTAACAGGGAAAGGCCGTATAAAATGATATATTTTAATTGTGACTATAATGAAGGCGCTCATGAAAAAATTATGCAACAGCTGTTATTGACAAATATGGAGCAGACGGCCGGTTATGGCTGCGATGAATATTGCAGCAGGGCAAAGCAGCTCATACTAGAGGAATGTAAGGCCCCGTATGCCGAGGTTCATTTCCTGACAGGCGGAACCCAGACCAACGCGACTGTGATCGCGGCAGCCCTGCGTCCTCATATGGGAGTGCTAGCGGCGGACGGCGCGCATATAAACGTGCATGAGACCGGAGCTGTTGAGGCAGGCGGTCATAAAGTGCTTACGCTTAAAGCAAAGGAAGGAAAGATCAGTGCAAAGCAGGTTGGAAATGCCTGCCTTGCGCATATAAACGACGAGGCTCACGAGCATATGGTGCGTCCGGGTATGGTTTATATTTCCCAACCCACGGAGTTAGGAACTTTGTATTCGCTTAAAGAACTTACCGAACTTGCGGAAGCATGCAATAAATATCACTTGTTATTATATGCGGACGGCGCGAGACTCGGGTATGGACTGGCTTCACCCGAAAACGACGTTACGCTTGCGGACATGGCAAGGCTGTGCGATGTCTTTTACATAGGAGGAACCAAGGTAGGAGCTTTGTTTGGTGAAGCCGTCGTCATAACAAATGATACATTAAAAGAAGATTTCAGGTATATAATTAAGCAGCAGGGCGCTATGTTAGCCAAGGGAAGGCTTCTTGGAATTCAATTTCAAACGTTATTTAAAGACGGCCTGTATATGGAAATATCCCGTCATGCAATAGCTTTGGCGGAGAAGATACGCGCCGCGCTGCGTGATAAAAAAATACCTTTTTATGTGGAAAATAGCACTAATCAGATATTTCCGATCCTTTCGGATAAGGTTCTTGACATTTTGGGTAAAGATTATGTACTGGAATATCAGGCGCGTATAGATGACACGCACAGCGCAGTGCGCATCTGCACGAGTTGGGCCACCGGGGAAGAAGCCGTGGAAAAGTTATGTCATGATTTAACTGATTTATTATAAGATATGATCATAATGAAAGTAGCATAGATTGCATTGAATGTGCGGTGGTCCATATATTAAATAACATTAGGTATTTAATATAACCACAAGTGTCATATTCTAATGGCCATATTTTAATTGACATATCGGAAAGTGTGTATTTTATATGGATAGGAAATATTATTCCGTTAGCGGTTCGGTATTAAAAAATATTGCATATATAACAATGTTTATTGACCATTTTTTTGCAATAGTGTTCAATGCGTACATAGAAGCCGGTGTATCCGAAGGACTGGACATGAGTAAGGCCGATGGGATATACGATACAGGCAGGGCGATAGGTAGAATATCATTTGTTATTTTTGCTTTCGTGATTGCCGAAGGCTTTATACATACTCATAATATGCGAAATTATCTTTTAAGACTGGGGCTTTTTGCATTTATTTCGGAAATTCCGTTCGACCTGGCTTTTTATGGGGAAGTTTTCTATAAAGATAAGCAGAATATATATTTTACCCTGTATCTTGGCGTGTTGGCCCTGTGTCTGATAAAAAAGTTTGAAGGGGAGATCTTTTTACAGATAAACGGTGTGATATTGTGTTGTGTTGCGGCTGCTGTGCTTAATACTGATTATATGTTCATGGGTGTTTTGCTGATCGTGGCATTTTATGTCGGCAGACGTTCATTTAACTATCGGTTTGTATTAGGCGGCATTGCATTGTATTTTGGGATAGTCATGGTGTATGTGGTGCGGTATTGGGGGCGCGGCATTGGCGTAAAGCGGTATATGGAACTCGGAATAAGCGAGCTGTATGGATTGTTTGCTTTTTGTTTTATTTATTTTTATTCAGGAAAGAAGGGCAGACAGCTGCCTAAGGCCTGCTATTATCTGTTCTATCCATTACACTTGTTATTTTTATATAAGCTTAAACTGGTTCTGTTCGGATAAACAGAACTTAAATCACAATTTAACAATAGCAATGTATAATATATGCGCAGATATAAACACGGAAGTAAAAGGATAAGATATATAAGATATATAGATAAAGATAAGGATAAGATAAGGATAAGATAAAGATAGAGATAAGATAAAGATAGAGATAAGATAAAGATAAGGATAAGATATAGTTAAAGATAAGATATAGTTAAGGATAAGATATATATTATGAAAGCTGTCGCGGCCCGTATTTATAAAGATATAAAACAGTATCTTCCTGCAATGATAATGGTAGGAATATATTTCATAACAGCCAATATCATTTTTGATACATCCTGCCCTATGGTCATTCTGACCGGATTTCCATGCGCAGGCTGCGGACTGACCCGTTCGTTCAGGTATTTGATCACGGGAAGGATCGCCATGTCATGGCAGATAAATCCTATGGGGATTCCAATAATAGCGATTGTTATTTATTTTTTTGCCTGCCGATATATATTAGGTAAAGCAGCAAAGGGAATAAAACCGCTCCTTATAATATCGATTGTTATTTTATTAGCGCTGTATGTATGTCGGATGTATATATATTTTCCGAATCGTGAACCGTATGTTTATTATGAAAATAATATACTGTCGCATTATTTAGATTTTTACGAAAAAATACTATTCGATTTGGGGATATTATGATAAAATAATATATGTATATGTATATGTATATGTGTATGCGTGTATCTGTACAGTATGCATATGATAAAAATGACGGAAATACATTAAAAAACGTTTTAACCGTTATTTGATCAGGTTAGAAAATACCATGAGGGAGGAAAAAAATGGATAGTAACAACATGGACGGTAACAACATGAGCGGCAGTAACATGAATGATAACAACAACTACTACGGCGGCAACGACCGTCAGGAAAATGGCTTTGGTCCGGATAACCGGGCATATGCCGACGCAAACGAGCCGAACGACCGGTCGAACAACAACGCCTTTGGCGGCGGCAATTATAGCGGTTCGACATATTCAGGCGGCACTTACGGAAACGATCAATATAATAATAACGGCAATGATTTTTCACAGTATAAGTACAATACAAATACTTATGAGAAAAATAACAACAGTTATTCAATTCCGTACCAACCGGCGCCCGATCCGGATCTGGAAGAACCCGTAAAAGTAAGCGAGTGGCTGATAATACAGCTGCTTATGATGATACCCTGCGTCAACATCATACTTATGTTTGTATTTGCATTTAGCAAAAATGAAAAGAAGAGTAAATCCAATTATTTCAAGGCTATACTGATCATGTTGGGAGTCGTGTTGGCGCTGTATCTGGTTTTGGCCATTGTGGTCGTAGCGATCGGTTTGGGAGCAATGGGCAATCATCCTTATTAATAGTCTATTTATTGATTTTATTGATAAGCATTATCGGTGGTAAGAATTATCGGTGGCAAGCATTATTGGCGATAAGCATTATCGGTTCTGCCATCTGCATGCGGCTCCGCACGGCAGTATCAGTCCGTTTGAGCTGACAGGCAGCCCTATTTCATCTGCCTGCGCATGGCCGCCGAACCTCGGTGTGATAACGGTTTTGACCATGTAGGACAAAACGGCAGGCTGAAGACCCGTTGTATATGAATTTATTAAGAAAAAGAGAGCATCTTTCGATAAAATATCGGCGCACAGCCGTATAAAGGGGAAGATGCTTTCTTCTATTTTCCATATCTCGCCTTTGGGGCCGCGTCCATAGGAGGGCGGGTCCATTATAATGGCGTCATAGGTGTTGCCGCGGCGTATCTCCCTTTCCACGAACTTTACACAGTCGTCAACCAGCCAACGTATCGGAGCCGATGCGAGTCCGGATGCGGCGGCGTTTTCCTTAGCCCATGTAACCATGCCTTTGGAGGAATCCACATGTGTAACGCTTGCGCCCGCTTTGGCGGCGGCTACGGTAGCGCCTCCGGTGTAGGCAAAAAGGTTCAATACCTTGATCTGTCTTCCTGAACCTTTAACGGCGTCCTTTATTAAGGAAGAAAACCAATCCCAGTTGGCGGCCTGCTCCGGAAAAAGACCGGTGTGTTTGAAGCTGAACGGCTTCAGGTTGAAGGTCAGCGCTTTATAATGTATGCTCCATTCGTCGGGCAGGTCAAAAAATTCCCACTCTCCGCCGCCTTTGGAACTTCTATGATAGTGCGCGTTCCTTTTTTTCCAACCGGGATGAGTCTTGTCGGTATTCCATATGACCTGCGGGTCAGGTCTTATAAGCAGGTAGTCCCCCCAACGTTCCAGTTTTTCTCCGGCTGAGGCGTCTAATACTTCATAATCTTTCCAGTTATCGGCTGTCCACATGCGTTTTTCTCCCTGTGGGGCGTAGAGTTCCCCCATTATTTGTATATTTTTACTTAGGCATTTGCGAAACTCTCTTTCAACGTATATTGATTGTACAGATTTAACAAACACCATTGCAGGCACTCTGAGCGCGTAGCGCAAAGAATTTGCGCTTATACTTTGGCGAGGTATTTTCGAGCCTAGTGCCGCTACTGCGCTCAACGCAGCGAAAGCGGCCTGCAAGGATTTTGTTAAATCTGCACAATCTCGAGAACGTAAATCAGCGTTTCGCAATTATCTAGTAATGATAACATAAGCGGCAGAATATTGCAATTCGGGAGGCCGTATTTTAATATTACAGGAGCCGCATTTTAATATTTCATTTATTATCTAAAAGCATAATATAAGAGCGTCATTTAAAAGCGCTATTTAAAAGCGTAATTTTAAAGTATTATATTGCCAAATTCCTCCAAAGGCTTTAAAATATTTAGATGAAAAAGATCACCGCTATTGTGCCTGAGGTTGATCTGACTGTGAACGATGGGATTTGCAATCGTCTGATATTGAAAATAAGATGGAGGATAATAATGAGACTATTACTGGAACTTGTTCTGCTTGTGGCAGGTTTTGTCATGTTGGTGAAAGGCGCCGACTGGTTTGTGGACGGGGCAAGCAAGGTGGCGGAGAAATTCGGGATACCGCAGCTTGTTATAGGACTTACGATAGTGGCTATGGGTACAAGTCTTCCGGAGGCGGCGGTCAGCACCTCCGCAGCTCTTAAGGGAAGCGCGGAGATCACGATAGGAAATGTGGTCGGAAGCAATATTTTGAATATTCTTCTTATACTTGGAATAACATCCGTTATTCAATCTCTGGCAGTACAGCATTCCACCGTAAAATACGAAATGCCCATGGTCATTGGGGCTTCGCTGCTGCTTGTAGGCATAGGGCTCTTTGACGGTACGGTCGGAAGGATAGACGGGATTATATTGCTTTTTTGCATGGGGCTTTATCTTTTTTATCTTTATAAAATGTCAAGAAAAGGACAGGCTGAGGCTGCTGCGGAAGACGATAATCCGGCCAAAGACGAGAATATTTTTAAACTGCTGCTGTTTATCCTTGTGGGCGGCGCACTCATAGTGTTGGGAAGCGATGTGACGGTAGATGCGGCCACCTGGCTTGCGCATTATTTCAAAATGGAGGAACGTATCATAGGGCTTACGATAGTGGCGTTTGGAACTTCGCTTCCGGAGCTTGTGACTTCCGCCACCGCGGCTGTCAAAGGCAAGGCGGATATCGCCGTCGGCAACATAGTCGGAAGCAATCTTTTCAATATACTGTTCGTAGTGGGAATAGCGGCTGCAATAACACCTGTTATTTATGAACGGAAATTTTTGATCGATTCCGTCGTATGCATATTCTCTGCAGTTTTATTGTGGCTGTGCGTGGTAAAGGACAGAAAATTAAAAAGAAGCGGCGGAGTCATACTTTTGCTGTGTTATGCGGCATATTTCGCGTATCTTATGGTGAATCCGGCTGCCGCAGCCTGACATGGATACGGAATGGATATATTCAGGAAAAGTCGTACACATACCCTTGTCAGTGCAGGAAAATTTTGTTATAATTTTTTATGTCGCGGGGGAGATATTCGTATATGACGGTATCGGAAGTAATCCGTAAAGCAGAAACTAAAATGTAAAGGAGATGTAGAAATGAAAGGAAACATTGTTGTCGGACAGTCAGGAGGCCCTACGGCCGTAATAAACTCATCTGTTGCGGGCGTATATTCGGCTGCTAAGAAGCTTGGCGTTAAGAAGATCTATGGTATGGTTCATGGTATTGAGGGATTTTTGCAGGATAAGATGATAGACTTAGGAGAATATCTGGACGACGAGACCGGTATTGAATTATTGAAAAGGACTCCGTCGGCTTTTCTTGGTTCATGCCGGTTTAAGATGCCTAAGATTGAAGGAAACGAAGATGTATACGAGAAAGTATTTGAGATAATGGAAAAGCATGACATCGAATGTCTGTTCTATGCAGGCGGCAACGATTCAATGGATACGGTCAAGATGCTTTCCGATTATGCGGCGGCTCATAACAAACCTCAGAGATTTATGGGCGTTCCCAAGACTATTGATAATGACCTTCCTATTACGGATCATTGTCCGGGATACGGTTCCGCTGCAAAATATATAGCGACCAGCATGAAAGAGATCATTCGCGACAATGAATCCTTCGGCGCTAAGAAGCCTACTATCTGCATCGTTGAGATAATGGGACGAAACGCGGGCTGGCTTACCGCGGCTGCGGCTTTGTCAAAGGGAGACGACTGCAGCGGTCCGGACGCCATTTATCTTCCGGAAAAAGTATTTGATATGGATAAATTTATGGAAGACGTTAAGCATCTGGCGGAAACTAAGTCTTCCGTTGTAATAGCGGTTTCGGAAGGCGTTCATATTGCGGACGGCCGTTATGTGTGCGAGCTTGGAAAAGAAGTTGCGGTAGACGCTTTCGGCCACAAGCAGATGTCGGGAACGGCTGTTATGCTTGCCAATAAGATTGCGCAGGAGACGGGACTTAAGACTCGCGCCGTAGAATTTTCCACCCTGCAGCGCGCGGCTACGCATCTTGCTTCGCTTACGGATATCAACGAGGCGTTTCAGGTTGGTTATGATGCGGTCATGGCTGCGCAGGACGGCAAGACCGGCATGATGATCACTCTTGACAGAAACGGTGACGCTCCTTATCAGTGCGGTACGAGCGCATATGACATTCACGCTATCGCTAATGTGGAGAGAAAAGTTCCCGATGAGTGGATAACGGCTGACGGCAAAGGGCTTAACGAGGGCTATGAGAAATATGCAAGACCGCTTATCATGGGCGAGCTTCAGCCTTTGTTCGTAAACGGGCTTCCCCGTCATCTTGTACGCAGATGATCTTGGCCGGATAAGCCGTAATACTGATAATATATCGATAAATATATCAATAAATATATCAAAGGACCGGGTACATTGTTATCCGGTCTTTTTGTATGACTTATATGCCTTTTATGTCTTTTTATGTTAAAAAAATTGGTTGAGAATAGATTATTTGTGTGGTAAACTTTTAATGAGAAATTAAACCCTAAGTTTGTTAAATTTTTAACAAAGCTGTATGGAAAGCCGGGTAATTAAAAGCCGGGTAATTAAAAGCCGGGTAATTATTATAAATTATTATAATATGGGATTTAGACAAAATTTACATGATCGTAACTAACTAATCAATGAAAGGTCTGATTTAAGATATGTCACAGGAAAGCACCGTAAAAGAAACTGCCAGAATACTTGTCGTGGATGATGTGGAGAACAACCGCTTTGTTCTTCGCGACATCATACAGGAGATGGGATATCAGCCTGTTTTGGCTGAAAATGGCACTCAGGCCCTTAAAATAGTAGAGAGGCTGCATCCTCAGATAGCAATTCTCGATATAGCGATGCCTGAAATGGACGGATATGAGTTATGTAAACTTATTAAAGGAAATCCTGAAACAAGGGATATTCCGGTTATCTTCATCTCCGCTTTTGACGATCCTTCGGATGTGGTGCGGGGATTTGACTGCGGAGGAGAGGACTATATCACCAAACCTTTTATTCCCAAAGTAGTAAAGGCAAGGCTTAAGCTGCATCTCAGGCTGTATGATGCTATAGGCGAGATGACGGATATGAACAGGAAGCTGAAAAGCTTTGCCAATGAGCAGCTTCATCAGCTTGAGATGGAAAAGAAGAATGTTCTTTATGCGCTGATCAGAGTGGCGAGAGAGAACGCCTGTTATGATGTAAACCATATGGAGAGATTGTGTTATAACTGCCGTGTGCTTGTGGAAGCAATGCAGCTTTCGCCCATATACGACTCTCTGATATCCGATTCTTTCATTGATACGATAGAAGTTGCGACCCCGCTCTGCGATCTCGGAAATGTGGCGATACCGACGGATATATTACAGAAAAAGGACGATCTGACCCCGGAAGAGATGGAAGTAATGCACACGCATACGACTATAGGCGCCAAGATCCTTGAGGATATAAGGGATACGGGCGATTACAATGACTTTTTGCAGATATCGGCGGACATAGCCCATTATCATCATGAGAACTGGGACGGAAGCGGATATCCAAGCAACAAAGCGGGGGATGCGATCCCGCTGTCGGCGCAGATCGTGTCTGTTGTAAGCGACTACTGCGCCATTACCGAGGACCGTATCTACAGGGGCGCGTACAGCATAGAAAACGCGCTTGAGATCATGGAGAAAGATTCCGGCAGGAAATACAATCCTGACATCTTTAATATAATGAAAAAAATATACAGGCACATGCATTAAATAACATGTGTTATCTGCATGTTTAGGAGGAATCGTTTTGGAATATTTTAAGAAAGCCCAGCAGAATCAGAAAAATACCGAGCGTATAAATTTGATCTTATTTTCCGTATATGCGTTGAATTTGTGCATAGGCATGCTCAGAATGGAAAATGCGGCGTGGATGTCGGCTGTCGCTGTCATTATGATGGCGGCTGCATGGACCATGTATCTGGGCAAGTACAGAAATTACCGCATAAGGGCGACGTTTACCGCCATTATAATGCAGATAATAGTAGTTATGTTTATTGTCCATGTTGAAAATCTTATAGATGCGATCCCGACTTTTATGGTGGCGGTGCTGCTTGTTTCATTTTACAGTTTCAGCGATCTGTTGGCGCTTACGCTTATTTCAGGGGTGTTTATAGCCTTTTATCATGCGGTGGCGCTTAATTCTTTTGCCGGTATGTCGGGAGAAGAGCTTTTAAATCTGTCTTCGCATATCGGAAATATTCTCTGCGAGGAACTGGTGCTTTATATCTGGATAAGAAGCCGCAACGAAAGAAACGAGCAGATGTATCAGGTTCTGGAAGCTTTGGTCGATGCGGAGAAGAGCAAGGATGATTTCCTTGCCAATGTCAGCCATGAGATACGTACTCCGGTAAACACTATCTGTGGTATGAGCGAGATGACGCTGAGAGAACATGATCCGGAGAAGATGCGCGACGAAATTCTGGATATAAGGGACGCGGGACACAATCTTATGTCTTTGGTCAGCGATATTCTGGATTTCTCACAGCTGCAGCAGGGCAAGATGGATATAGAGGAAGAGGCTTACAATATTACCTCTACGATCAATGACGTTATAAATATGGCAATGGCGCGCAAGGAAAACCGGAATGTCGAGCTGATCGTGGACTGTGACGCCGGCATCCCAAGCGGAATGCTTGGCGATGAGAAAAAGATACGAAGAGTTATCATGAATATGGTAAATAACGCGATCAAGTTTACGAATGAGGGCGGTATTATCATAAGAATACATACCAGAAAAGAAGATTACGGCGTAAATTTATGCGTATCCATAAAAGATACCGGTATAGGCATGAGCGACGAGGCTCTGGAAAAAGTGTTCGAGAGTTTCTCGCAGGTGGATTCTCGCAGGAACCGCCAGGAAGGCGGCGTAGGACTGGGACTTGCAATTTCCAGGGAGCTTGTTCAGAAAATGGGAGGCACCATCACCGTAAGAAGTAAACTTGGCAAGGGAAGCAGGTTTAACTTTGTGGTGCCGCAGAAAGTTGTTGACGAAAAACCGATAGTCGAAGTCATAGACAGGGAAAAATTAAACATAGCGGCGTATTTTGATATGGAGCAGTTCGATATGATGACCATACGCGACGAATATACCGCGCTTATCATGAATCTGGTCAGACAGCTGCGCGTAAAATGCCATGCCTGCCGTAATCTGGCGGAATTAAAGCGCAGGGAAGAGATCGAGCCGTTTACGCATATTTTCATAAGTCTGGAAGAGTATCAGGAGGATACGGAATACTTTGACGAGCTTGCCCGCAGGGATACCAAGATCATTGTGGTCATAGAGCGTTACAATGAAAAGTATATAGCCAATCCCAACCTTATCATGCTTTATAAGCCTTTTTACATATTGTCGGTGGTCTCCATATTGAACGGAAGGGTAGCCGCGGGCGGCAGACAGGCCGTGCGTCAGGGTAAATTTACGGCTCCCGACGCGCATGTGCTTGTCGTTGACGATAACCGCATGAATATCCGTGTTGTGGAAGGTCTTTTAAGAGAATATCAGATCAAGGTCACATATGCTACTAGCGGTTATGAGGCGCTTGAACTGATAGAAAACATGAACTACGATTTTGTGTTCATGGATCATATGATGCCTGAGATGGACGGTATAGAGACTCTGCACTGCATACGCGAGAAAGTCGGCCGTTATTATCAGCAGGTGCCTATAATCGCGCTGACGGCCAACGCTGCGCCCGGCAACAGGGAAATGTTTCTTGAAGAAGGCTTTGACGATTTTGTAGAGAAACCGCTTGAGATCTCGGTGTTGGAGCGTGTGCTCAAGCGTAATCTTCCGGAGGAGAAGCTGATATTTCATGATGCGCCCGATGTGCATGAAGATGATGAAACGGAAAAAGTCAAGTCTGTGAACCAGACTCTTGCGGCACGGGAGAAAGAGCCGGAAAGTGAAACGGAAAAAGCTTTTGAAATAGGCGATCTTGATACGGAAAAAGGACTGCTTTACTGCGGAACTAAGAGCGCTTATCTGGAAGTGCTTGAAAACTGCTACATAGAAGGCGCGGATGAAAGAAGTCTTTTGGAGAAGCTGTATGAGAACAAAGACTGGAAGAATTATGTTATCAAGGTACATGCCCTAAAGAGTACAATGAAGAGTATCGGAGCGATTCCGCTTTTTGAAATGGCCAAGGCTCTTGAGAGCGCGGGCAGAAATTCGGATATTGAATATATAACGCAGAATCATCAGGCAATGTTGGATGAACACCGCCGCGTTATGAAACAGATCGCGCAGTCTGAGATCATAAACGAAAGGCTGCAAAAAAACAGTAAGAACATACGTTCGAATGACGCGGTTCAGGGTAATGTCAATGCCGAAACGGGAGAAGGGCCTGATAACACGTCGGATAATGCCGCCGTATCAAAGGATGCTGCCGGGACCGCTTCGGGAAGTGATTTAGGAAGTGCTGCCGGGACTGCTTCGGGAAGTGATTTAGGAAATGCTGCCGGGACTGCTTCAGGAAATGATTCAGGAACCGGGTCACGGAAAGAAATTTTTGATTTGGAAGACGAAGAGTTTGACCTGCTCTGCGGTAAGCTCGAGGATGCGGCGTATTCATTGAACGGCGGGGATATGCTTGCGGTGGTAAATGAGCTTGGCAAATATAAATACCACGGCATAGTTTTAGAAGACAGGCTTGATATCGTCATAAAGAAGATAGAGAAGTCGGATTATATGTCGGCGCTTGACAGCGTGACGAATATAGGCAGTGAACTTAAGAAAGCGGAGAAAGGGGGGATGGCGTAATGCTTAAGAAGTTGTACGATATGTTTTACGGAAGAGAATACAAGCTCAGGGAGCGTGTTTTCAGAATGGTCGTGCTCATAGGCGCCATTGCCCTTATAATTGGAGTGATCGAAGCCCTTTTTGTCAATAATACGAGTGAGATATTGGTTCCTCTCATACTTCTTATGGGGGTCTTCGTTACAGTGCTGATAATGACTTTTAAATACCGTAAAGTCGATCTGGCGGCGATGATCGTGGCGATAGTCATAATAGTCATCGTTTTTCCGGAGATGTTTCTGTTGGGCGGCGGTCTTGAGAGCGGTTCGACATTGTGGTTTGCGCTCGGCATTTTATATATTTTTACTATGTTTTACGGCAAAAGGATGGTGTTCTTCCTGATACTGGCGATAGTTGTTGACGCCGGGACGTATCTGTATGCGTATTATCATCCGGAATATATAGTTTCGATGGATTCTATGGCGGCGGCTTATGCGGATTCGTTTTTTTCGGTCATGGCAGTGGGACTGTGCGGCGGAGCCATAATCAAATCGCAGATGAACATGTTCAAGCAGGAGCGTATAGTTGCGCGGCAGCAGCAGGAAGAGCTTGAGAAGATAAGTAAAGCCAATAACAGCTTTTTTGCAAGCATGAGCCATGAGATACGCACTCCTATCAATACCATTGTGGGCCTGAACGAGATGATACTGAGGGAAAGCGGCGAGACGGATATTAAGGAATACGCCCTCAGCATACAGAGCGCGAGCAAAATGCTTTTAAATCTCATCAATGACATTCTGGATCTTTCTCAGCTTGAAATGAAGAAGATGGAGATACTTCCTGCGGAATACAAGACCGTGGAGCTTTTCAGGAACCTGATAGATATGATACGAGTCAGGATAGCCGAGAAGAAGCTTGAGTTTATTATAGACATAGATGAAAATCTGCCGTCCGCGCTGTCGGGAGACGTAAAGAGACTCATACAGGTCGCGCTCAACTTATTGACTAATGCAGTCAAATACACTAACGAGGGTTCGGTCACGTTGGCGGTTGGCACGGAAGTTTATGAAGGCGGCCTCATAGGGCTTAAGATTTCGGTCAGCGATACGGGAATAGGCATACGTAAAGAGGATCTGGAACATATATATGATTCTTTTAAAAGAGCAGACGAGCATAAGAACATTAAAATAGAAGGAAGCGGTCTGGGGCTTTCCATAACGAAACAGTTGGTGGATATGATGGACGGGGAGATCATGGTTGACAGTATCTATACCAAAGGTTCCGTATTTACTATTGTGATACCTCAGGTAGTCGTTGACCCGACTCCGATCGGAAAGGTCAGGTTCTTAACCCACAACGCCGCGCTGCTTGAGGAGTACAAGCCTAAATTCATGGCTCCTGAAGCCCGTATTTTGATAGTGGACGACAACCACATGAATTCCCTGGTCGAGAGCAAGCTGCTCAAAGAGACGAAGGTCAGGGTAGATATTGCAAACAGCGGCGAAGAGTGTCTTGAGATGACTAAGAAAAAATATTATAACGTGATCCTCATGGATTATATGATGCCGGTCATGAACGGTGTGGAGACTCTCAAAAGGCTGCGCAGACAGGAAAATTCTCTGTGCCGTGATTCCGCGGTTATCGCGCTTTCCGCCAATACCGCGTCGGAATCGGGCGGAAAGTATCTGGACGAAGGCTTTAACGGATATCTGGAGAAGCCTATCCGGGGGGAGCTTTTAGAAACTGAAATACTTAAATTCATTCCCTCCGATATAGTCGAGTACCGTACGGAAAACGAAGATGAGGTCATAATGGAGGGCGGCGCAAGGCAGGTAAGACTGAATAAGAAAAAGAGGATACGCATCACAACCGACTGCGTAAGCGATCTGCCGGACTATTATATCGAAAAATACGATATAGGCATGATGTATCTGTATATAAAGACAGAAAAGGGGCGTTTTGCCGATACGGTGGAGATATCTTCGGATAATCTCATACGTTATATGACGGCCACTACAAGCAGCGCCGTAGCGGACAAACTTTCGGTAGAAGAATGTGAGGAATTTTTCTCAAGCAATCTTACGCAGGCCGAAGAGGTAATACATATATCCATGGCCAGAAATGTCGGCGACAGTTTTGAAGTGGAGAAGACCGCGGCCAAAGGCTTTGATCATGTTCATATACTGGATTCGGGGCAGATTTCATGCGGACAGGCTCTTACGGTTCTGTATGCGGCCAAGCTTGCCATGGACGGTTATTCCGTTACTGACATATATGAGAAGGTGGCTATGATAAAGGAACACATACGTTTCCGTTTTATTCTGCCTTCCGCGCAGATCTTTTACGATCATGGCTATATAGACAAGTTCCATGCGAAGATATTTATCTTATTGGGACTGCACCCTGTGCTTAAGATATATAAGAGCAAAAATAAGGTGATCGGGTTCAGATGCGGCAGGTTGGAGAATGCATGGAAGCGGTTTATAAGGAGTAATCTCAGGCATAAATCTAAAATAAATACGGAGATCGTTTTTATTTCTCATGCGGGCTGCAGCGTGGAGCAGCAGGAGCTTATACGCCGTGAGATTTTGCGCTGCGTGCCGTTTAAACAGGTCATTATGCAGAGAACCTCGGTATCGGTCGCCTGCACCTCAGGTATCGGAAGTTTCGCTTTTGCTTATTATACTAATATTGAAGAGGAAAGCGATGAAAATAATTGACGGTTATAAGCTGCCTGAATATTATAATTATAAATATTATTGCAGGTAATTGCGAAATGGTATCAAATATTATGAATTTACTCAAAATATATAAAAACGGGAGGTAGTATTATGGCACAGGCCAGTAACCTGAAAAGAGATGTATTATTGATGAATCTGGAAAAGGAGCTTGAGGAAAATACAGCCAGGCTTTGGGGCAAAAGCATTGCGCAGTGCAGCGAAAAAGAACTTTATTATGCCCTTTTGACCCTGACAAAGACACTTATGTCCGTATCCGGGGAAATTGCAGGTGAGAAAAAGGTTTATTATATCTCTGCGGAATTTCTTATAGGCAAGCTCTTATCCAATAACCTTATCAATCTGGGGATATACGATAAAGTGAAAAATATTTTACAAAAAAACGGTAAGAATTTAAGCGAGGTTGAAGAGGCGGAGCCCGAACCTTCTCTCGGCAACGGAGGTCTTGGCCGTCTTGCCGCCTGTTTCCTTGATTCTATCGCAACTTTGGGACTTCCCGGCGAAGGTATAGGGCTTAATTATCATTTCGGGCTTTTTAAACAGGTATATAAAGATAAACTTCAGTATGCCGAGAAAAACGACTGGATCGAAGAAAATTCATGGCTGACTAAGACCGACGTAACATTCGATGTGGCGTTTGGCGATAAAAAAGTAACTTCCAGGCTTTATAATATAGATGTTATCGGCTATGACAGCGGCATAAACAAGCTTAGGCTTTTTGATATTGAGTCTGTGGACGAGAGCATAGTCAAAGACGGAATAGACTTTGATAAAGAGGACATAGAGAAAAACCTTACGCTGTTCTTATATCCTGACGATTCCGATGAAGCAGGCAACCTGCTGCGTATATATCAGCAGTATTTCATGGTAAGCAACGCCGCGCAGCTTATTATAAAAGAAATGAAGGAAAAGAAATATGCGCTTCATACCATGTACGATCATGCCGTGATCCAGATCAATGATACGCATCCGACCATGGTGATTCCCGAACTTATTCGTATACTTGTTGACGAAGAAGCGTTTTCCATGGATGAGGCGATAGGGGTCGTAAGCAAGACCTGCGCTTATACCAATCATACCATTTTGGCCGAAGCTTTGGAAAAATGGCCGCTTAAATATCTGGAAAAGGTCGTGCCGCAGCTTGTTCCCATCATCAAGGAGTTGGACAGAAGAGTCGCGGCCAAGTATAAAGATGAAAAAGTACAGATAATCGATAAGGATAAAAGGGTACATATGGCCCATATCGATATCCATTACGGTTTTTCGGTAAACGGCGTGGCGGCTATTCATACGGAGATACTTAAGAATACTGAGTTAAATGCGTTTTATAAGATTTATCCTGAGAAATTCAACAACAAAACTAACGGCATCACTTTCAGAAGGTGGCTGCTGTCATGTAATCATGAGCTTGCGCAGTTTTTGTCTGAGACTATAGGCGACAGCTATAAAAAGGACGCAGAAAAGCTGAATAAACTTCTGGATTATAAGAATGACGGCAGAGTTCTTGAAAAACTCGCGGAAATAAAGATGAACCGTAAAAAAGAACTTGCGGCTTATGTTAAGGAAGTTGAGGGCGTGGAGCTCGATCCCGAGTCCATTTTTGATATTCAGTCCAAGAGGCTGCATGAGTACAAACGTCAGCAGATGAACGCGCTGTATATCATTCATAAATATCTTGAGATAAAAGCGGGCAAAAAGCCTGTAAGACCGATTACTTTTATTTTCGGAGCCAAGGCCGCGCCGGCATATGTGATAGCCAAAGACATAATCCATCTGCTGCTTGTTCTTCAGGATATCGTCAATAATGACCCGGCGGTCAGCCCTTACATGAAAGTGCTTATGGTAGAGAATTATAACGTATCCTATGCGGAGAAAATGATTCCCGCCTGCGATATTTCGGAGCAGATATCCTTAGCTTCCAAAGAGGCCTCAGGAACAGGAAACATGAAATTTATGCTGAACGGAGCCGTTACTCTGGGCACTTCCGACGGCGCAAATGTGGAGATCAACGAGCTTGTCGGAGACGACAACATATATATCTTTGGCGAAAAATCAGAAAAAGTCATTAAACATTATGAAAAAGCGGACTATGTGTCCAAGGATTATTACAAAAAGAGCCCTGTTATTAAAGAAGCGGTTGATTTTATCGTAAGTAAGGAAGCTTTAAAAGCAGGTCATAAAGAAAATCTTGAGAGGCTTTACAACGAGCTTTTGAACAAAGACTGGTTTATGACCCTTCTTGATCTGGAAGATTATATCAGGACCAAAGACAGAATGATAGCCGATTATGAGGATAAAGATAAGTGGAGAAAAATGATGCTTGTAAATATTGCCAAAGCAGGTTTCTTCTCATCAGACAGGACGATTGCCGAATATAACAGAGATATCTGGAAACTCAGATAGTTATCGGCGTATCGGTTTAAGATTTTAAAGCGGAATAATTTACGTTTTTAAAGTGATGACTTCCGCTTTATAATTTTTAAAATAATTTAAATTAAGGGGTTGACACGAGCTGTATATGAGCGTATGATATAATTCATACAAAACCTACGGAACAAGTAGGGAATGGTTTGTGACATTAAGAGCGAGCGAACGTTCCGCAATCGCCTAATAAATTATATGTAGGCGTTTGTGAAACCATCCCTCAACGTATATTGATTGTACAGATTTAACAAACACCATTGCAGGCGCTCTGAGGCCGCCGGCACTTAAGCTGCGTATTTTGCAGCTTTAGTACCGCTGCGAGACTCAATGCAGCGCAAGCGTGCCAGCAAGGGTTTTGTTAAATCTGCACAATCTCAAAGACGTAAATCGGAGTTTCGCAAATGCCTAAAATTATATGAAAAGAAAGGAGACACGCAATGAGAAACAATAATATCACTGCAACGAATATGATGATGTGCTGCGGTATGCAAATGAATGTCTGCATGGATGTTTTTCGTGTGTGTCATAAAGCCTGACTTTACTTAGCCGCAAAATAAGCTGCACAGGTGTATGATGAACGCGCTCATGCACCTGTTTTTTTGTGGAGATAACAGATAGTATATATACCATAAATTTATAGGATAAGAAAGGATTACATATGGCAGGAATAATCGAAGTAAAGAAGCTGACCAAGGTATTTACCACCAAAGACGCCGAGGTGGAAGCGCTTCAGGGAATAGATTTGTCCATACAGGCGGGAGACATTTACGGGATAATAGGAATGTCCGGAGCCGGCAAAAGTACGTTGGTCCGATGTCTTAACTTCCTTGAGCGGCCGACCGAAGGTACGGTGGAAATAGAGGGAAAAGATCTAAGCAGGATGTCGGATAAGGAGCTGCGTAAACAAAGAAGCGAGATTGCGATGATATTTCAGCATTTCAACCTTCTGATGCAGAAAAGTGTAATAGATAACGTCT
Organism: uncultured Lachnospiraceae bacterium; assembly: GCA_947631625.1. Classification (GTDB taxonomy): domain Bacteria; phylum Bacillota; class Clostridia; order Lachnospirales; family Lachnospiraceae; genus UBA3282. Next base: position 82,073 of record CANRMA010000007.1, read on the forward strand.
GTTTTCCTTTAATGATATCGGGAGTTAAAAAGAAAGACGCCAGAGTCAGGGCTAAGGAGTTGCTTGAGATAGTGGGGCTTGCCGATAAGGCCAAAGCCTATCCCGCCCAATTATCCGGCGGACAGAAGCAGCGTGTCGCGATTGCTAGAGCGCTTGCGGGCAATCCCAAGATTTTGCTGTGTGATGAGGCTACAAGCGCGCTCGATCCTCAGACGACGCAGTCCATTCTGACTTTGCTAAAAGAAATTAATGAAAAATATAACATAACGATTGTTATTATAACACATGAAATGGCTGTGGTCAGAGAAATCTGTTCACATGTCGCAATTATAAGCAAAGGTCATCTGGTAGAGCAGGGCAGGGTTTTTGATATTTTCAGTCATCCCAAAACTCAGGCGGCCAAAGAACTTATAGTCAGAGGCCGCGACGATGCAGGCCCGGATACGCGAAAAGGCGAAGCAGCGTCTGTGCATGAAGGCTCAGGTTTGGCTGCGCAGGGCAGCGCAGGGGCGGATGTAAAAGACGCCCGAACCGAAATTATGAAGACCAAAAGCTGTATACGTATAGTTTTTTCAAAAAATTCGTCTTTTGAGCCTGTAATAGCCAATATGGTGTTGGAATTTGGCTGTCCCGTCAATATTTTGAAGGCGGACACTATGAACGTAGAGGGTATAGCCAGAGGGGAAATGATTTTACAGCTTCCGGAAGATGAGGAAGTGCAAAAGAAAATGAAAGACTATCTGATAAACAGAGGTCTGGCGGTAGAGGAGGCTGAAGGCTATGGGTACGTGGACTAATGAAGTTGTTATTATGATATTGGAAGGCATAAGAGATACTCTGTATATGACACTGACGTCTACCATATTCGGATACATATTGGGGCTTCCGATGGGTATAATCCTTGCCATAACCGATAAAAACGGAATCAAACCCAATACGGTAATATATAAAATTCTTGACGTAATTGCGAATATAGTAAGAAGCATACCTTTTTTGATACTGCTTATACTTATCATTCCATTTACCAGATGGTTAGTTGGCAAAAGCTATGGTTCCACGGCGACCATCGTGCCGCTTACTCTTGCGGCGGCGCCTTTTATAGCGCGAATGGTCGAGTCGTCTTTGAACGAGGTAGACAAAGGAGTGATAGAAGCGGCGCAGAGTATGGGCGCGGGCACTTTTACCATCATATGGAAGGTTATGTTGGTGGAGGCCAGAACTTCCCTGCTTTCGGGCGCGACGATAGCTATTGGGACCATACTAGGATATTCCGCTATGGCCGGTACCGTTGGAGGAGGCGGACTTGGAGATATCGCGGTACGTTACGGGTATTACAGATATGAAGAAGAGATTATGATAGTGACTGTAATACTTTTGATTTTATTGGTTCAGATTTTCCAGACAGTCGGAATGAAGGCTGCCGGTAAACTGGATAAGAGGAAGGTATGAGGCAGAGGTTATACGGCTGCTTTATATAAAGGGTGTTATAAAATACCACACAAATAAAAGGAGGAGAAGTATTATGAAAAAGAAAGTTATTGCAGGTTTACTTGCGACAGTATTGGCCTTTGGAGTGCTGACAGGCTGCGGAAGCGATTCCAATGAGGCCGGCAGTGCAGAGGTTCAGGAGGACGGAGCAGAGTCCGGTTCGGCAACGGATTCGGAAGCAGGAGCAGAGTCGGGAGCAACAGAGGATACCGCAGGTTCAGAAGCAGGAACAGATACAGGAGCCGCGGAAGATACCGCTGGTGATGCGGCGCAGACTGAGTCAAAAGGCACGATTACGGTCGCAGCTTCGGCCACGCCCCATGCAGAGATACTGGAAGAAGCCAAACCGCTTCTTGCTGAGCAGGGTTGGGACTTGGAAGTTACGGTATTCAATGATTATGTACAGCCTAACCTGGTAGTAGAGAGCGGCGAGTTTGACGCTAACTATTTCCAACACATTCCTTATCTTGAATCCTTTAATGAGGAGCAGGGCACGCATCTGGTAAATGCAGGCGGCATACACTATGAGCCTTTCGGAATCTATCCCGGCACCAAAAGCGATTTAAGCGAGCTTGAAGCCGGAGACGTTATAGCGGTTCCAAACGATACCACTAACGAGGCCAGAGCGCTTCTGTTATTACAGGATAACGGCATCATTACTCTTAAGGACGGCGTCGGACTTGAGGCTACCGTAAACGATATAGCCGAAAATCCCAACGACATAGAGATAGAGGAACTTGAGGCGGCGCAGGTGTCCAGAGTAAAAGATGAAGTTGCTTTCGTGGTTCTTAACGGTAACTATGCATTGGAAGCAGGCTTCTCAGTAGCTAAAGATTCCGTTGCATACGAGAGTTCGGATTCGGAGGCTGCTCAGACTTATGTAAATGTAATTGCGGTAGAAGAAGGTAACGAGAACAACGAAGGCATAGTTGCGCTAGTTGACGTGCTTAAGTCGGATGAGATCAAGACCTTCATTAACGATACATATGACGGAGCCGTTATTCCGTTTGAATAAGTCCGGCTTTGGATAAAATAACTAAAAAGTATAGAGCGGCGATCTTTGCGGGTTGCCGCTTTTTTTGTATAATAGGAAAGTCCGCCATCCGTCAAATGCTTGCCTTATAAAGCGTTATTAAAAGATTATGACACAGAATCATATTATAACTGCATACAGATAAATTTTTATCAAAATTTAGTTAATACTTGTGCTGAAAATATGAATATGCTACAATGTCTTTAAGCAAAGAAAATCTAAGAGTCTTATATATCTTAACGGGCTTTTACATATAAAGGTTTTACATGTGCAAGTTTATGTACTGCATGTATAAGTTTATGTGCATTGCAGTTTTATGTATATTGCAGTTTTATGTATATTACAGTTTTATATGTATGACAGCCATCTTTAAACAGAAATATCTCTGGGAAACTATTTTTGGTAAAGACCTGGCAAAATATACATTCAGCGAGAGATGTGAGGAAGTGCCTGATCTGCCGCTTGACGACGGAACGAAGAAGATATTTTTAAATATGAGCAGTAAGAACGGAAGACCGGAGCTTGTCAGTCTGCTGCAGTATATGAAAAACACTACGATGACCAATCCGGACATAACGGTCCGTGACAAACGCATACTGGATTTGGACAGAATAGTCGAAGATGTAAGGAAATCCGAAGAATGGGAGGATGTCAGTATGAATATTTATGAGATGGGAATAGAACGGGGAGAAGAGCAAGGAATAGCAAAAGGCGAAAAGTCCGGACGTGAGAAAGGACGTGCGGAAACCCTGATAAGCAGCGTAAACGCCCTAATGAAAAATCTTAACTGGGACCTGCAGAAAGCCTGTGAGAGTCTTGGAATTAGCGTTGAGAAATATCAGAGCGCAATGAAGAAGCTTAATTAATAGGCTTAAATAAGCCGCTTATTTAAGCCACTTAATTGAAGCCGCTTACTTCAGCGTCTTATTTAAGCCGCAGAAAGGTTCGGATAATTATGTCATTACAGTTTTATTTTGGGGGGTCAGGGTCGGGAAAGAGCAAAAAACTGCATGAATATATAATAACAGCTGCTATTAATGATCCGCATTGCAATTTTTTACTGATAGTCCCGGATCAGTTCACCATGCAGACGCAGATGGACCTGGTTCTGGAGCATCCTAACAAGGGTATTATGAATATTGATGTCTTAAGTTTCGGGCGGCTGACACACAGGGTACTTGAAGAGGTGGGCGGCAGTGACAGCCCCATTCTTGACGACACCGGAAAAAGCCTTATTCTGCGTAAGATAGCCCGGAGTGAGCAGAGCGGGCTTAATGTTATCGGCAGTCATCTCAATAAAATAGGCTACATACATGAGGTAAAATCCGCGATTTCAGAATTTATGCAGTACGGTATAGGCGTAAAGGAACTTTCGCAGATAGCGGAATGCGCTAAAACGCAAGGAGCTCTTTATTATAAGTTAAAAGATCTGGAGTTGCTTTACGGCAGCTTTTTATCTTATATACAGGAAAAATATATTACGACCGAAGAAACTTTAGACAGTTTAAGGCAGGCGCTCCCTAAATCGGAGCTTATTAAAAACTGCGTTATCGCTTTTGACGGTTTTACGGGCTTTACGCCCATACAGTACCGCGTGATACAGGAACTTATACGATTGACCAAACAAGTCATTGTAACAATTACAATAGATACCGGGGAAAATCCTTATTTAATGGACGGGGAGCAGAAGCTTTTTCACTTAAGTAAGAAAACCGTCGCAGATTTAAAGAAGTTGGCTAATGAGGCAGGAAGCGGCCTTATGCCTGAAGTTATATGCCGTGGAAAAGAAGGAGGAAGGCTGCCGAGATTTGGCTCTGCGGAGCTTGCGCATCTTGAGCAGTCTCTGTTCAGATATCCGGTACGGGAGTATTCAGGCAAGACAGAGCATATACATATGTTTGAGGCTTCCACGCCCAAAGAAGAGGTGAGACAGACCTGCATAGAGATATGCAGGCTGCTTAAGGATGGGGACGGAAAAGCGAATGGTTTGCATTACCGTGATATTGCAGTGGTTACCGGTAATATGGAGACCTATGAAAATTATATAGAAGAGGAATTTGCCAAGTTCGGCATTCCTGTGTATATGGATAAGACAAGGGGGATACTTTACAATCCTTTTACCGAATATATACGCAGCGCGCTGCAGATAGTGCTTGGAGATTTCAACAGGGAGTCGGTGTTTCATTATTTAAGGACGGGAATGTGCGGGTTTGACAGATCCGGGATCGACAGACTGGAGAATTATGCGCGCAGGTTCGGAATAAACGGAAGGAAGCGTTGGAGCGAGGCGTTTGTATATAAAGAAGGGGATAAAGAAGAGGACCTTCAGATGTTGGCGGCCTATAACAGTATAAGGGAAGGGCTGCTTTGTGAACTTTCGCCTCTTCTTAACAGTTGCGGCACCGCGGGCGAGTGTGTGCGGGCATTGTATGATTTTCTTGTGCAGAATGAGGTACAGCTTAAGCTTAAGAGTTTTGAAAAAGACTTTGAAGCGTCTTTGGATCTTGTAAGGGCAAATGAATACGCCCAGATTTATGCGCTTGTTATTGACCTGTTGGACCAGATAGACGCGCTTTTGCATGATGAAGAGATGAGCCTTAAGGAATTTGCCGATATACTGGATGCAGGTTTTGCCGAGATATCGGTAGGAACGATACCTCAGAATGTAGACAGGATAGTGGTCGGAGATATCGAGAGGACAAGGTTGAAACAGGTAAAAGTATTGTTTTTCCTTGGGATAAATGATGGGAACATTCCCAAAGACAGCAGCAAAGGCGGTATAATTTCCGATATTGACAGGGAATTTATAAAGGCTTCAGGCTTTGAGCTTGCGCCTACTCCCAGACAGCAGATTTATATTCAGAGGTTTTATTTATATCTTAATATGACCAAACCCTCGGATGAGCTTTATCTGTCTTATGCTAAAGTAGGGAATGACGGTAAGAGTTTGCGGCCGGCTTATCTTATAGAGACCGTGAGGAAGCTTTTTGCGCAGTTAGAGATAGACTGTCCGGAGAACAGGGAGTTTGTCCGTCAGCTTGCAAATGCAAGGGACGGTATCGGAGCTTTGGCGGGGCTGCTCAGGGATTATGCTGCCGGAAGGCTTGATAAGGCTGAGGAAAGAAATCTTTTTACTTTTTATCACGGATATTATCAAAATTCCGAATATAAAGATCTGACCAAACGTTTGGCGGATACAGCGTTCGAGGAATATCATGACATTCCGCTGGCCGGAGATATATCAAGGCTTCTGTACGGCAGCATATTGCAGGGCAGTGTCAGCAGATTGGAGAGATACGCCGCCTGCGCCTATGCGCATTTTCTTCAGTATGGTCTGTCTTTAAAAGAGAGGAATGAGTACACATTTGAAAATGTGGATATGGGAAACGTATTTCACGGGGTACTGGAGCTGTTTGCAATAAAACTTGAAGAAAGCGGTCATACCTGGTTTGATATCAGTAAGGAAGAAAGCGGCAGGCTGCTTGACGAAGCCGTCGAGGAATATGCCGTAAATTACGGTGAGACCATACTTTACAGCAATGCCAGAAATCAGTATCTGCTTAAACGGATAAAGCGTATATTAAGGCAGACGATAAATACTCTGCAGGTTCAGTTGAAGAAGGGCTCGTTTTTGCCGAAACACTTTGAAATGTCTTTTTCCATGGCTGACAGACTGGAATCGGTCAATATTGCGCTTTCTGAGAATGAAAAAATGAAGCTGCGCGGAAGGATCGACAGAATAGATACCTGTGTTGAGGACGATACGGTATATGTAAAGGTCATAGATTATAAATCCGGCAAACGCAGGTTTGATCTGGCGGCGCTCTATTACGGGCTGCAGCTGCAGCTTGTGGTCTATATGAATTCCGCAGTTGAAATGGCTCATAATGAATATCCGGATAAAAAGATAGTGCCTGCGGCAATGCTGTACTATCATATTGCGGACCCTATGATCGAAGACGGGCAGAAGCTTACCCCTGAGGAGCTTAATAAGAAACTTTTGCAGGAACTTAAGATGACCGGAATGGTCAATAGCGATGATAAGGTTGTCAGTTTGTTGGATAAGGATTTTGTGGATAAGTCTGATATCCTACCTTTGGAGAGGAAAAAAGACGGTAGTTTCTCAACTTACTCAAGCGTCATAAATGGAGATGAAATGACAACTGTGTCAGATTATGTAAATTTAAAGATAAAAGAGTTGGGGAATGAAATTGTGAACGGTACCGTCTCGGTCAATCCGTGTGAAAATGACGGTGAAAGGACATGCGCATACTGTTCTTATAAAAGCATCTGCGGATTTGACAGCGAGATTTACGGTTATAAGGCGCGGAAGTTTGATAAATTATCGGGAAAAGAAGCGCTTGAGCGTATGAAAACGGAACTTGATGAGGAACGTAATAAGGAGCATAATAAAGAAAGATGGGAATTGCGTTTACTGAGGAACAACAGAAAGTAATAGACACAAGGGGTTGTAATATTCTTGTATCGGCGGCGGCAGGCTCCGGAAAGACCGCTGTTCTGGTCGAGCGCATAGTTAAGATGGTAAGTGAGGGAGAGAAGCCTGCGGATATCGACAGGCTTCTGATAGTGACTTTTACCAAGGCGGCGGCAGATCAGATGCGGGAGAAAATAAGCAATGCCATAGCCGATAAGCTTATCCTGCAGCCGGAAAACGAACATCTGCAGAAGCAGGCCGCGCTGTTACATAATGCCCGGATCACAACGATAGACAGCTTTTGTCTGTTCGTGATACGCAATAATTTCTATACCATCGGTCTGGATCCCGCGTTCAGGATTGCGGATGAAGGGGAGATAAGACTGATAAAAGCCGATGTTATGGCGTCAGTGTTAGAGAAGTCTTATGCAAAGGGCGATGAAGATTTTTTAAACTGCATGGAATATTTCAGCACAGGCAGCAGCGATAAGGCTGTAGAAGATGCGGTTTTCAGACTTTATGAGTTTGCAATGAGCAATCCGTTCCCGGAAGAGTGGCTGCTTGACAGAGATAACGATTATGCAGGGGCGGATACCCTGACAGAGCTTGACTGGGTACAGGATCTGATGGATAAGACAACGCTTATGCTCGAAGGAATTGTTGACCAGATAAGTCAATGCATTTCTTTGTGTGAAACGGGCGACGGTCCATATATGTACGCAGGCTTGTTGGAGCAGGAAAAGGCTATGGTTGAGAAGGCGCTGGGGGCCGGAAGTTATGAAGAGAGATATCTGATTTTTGACTCACTTGGTTTTGGAAGGCTTCCTTCCAAAAAAGATGATACCGTTTCGCCGGGAAAGCGTGAACTGGTCAAAGATACCAGAGCGCAGATAAAAGATCGGCTGATGTTTATAAAGAAATATTATTTCGCACAGTCTAAAGAGGAGGTCATAAGTCAGATGAAAGCCTGTGGGAAGGCAGTCAGCGCGCTTGTCAGGCTGACGCTTTCCTTTAAGGAAGAATTTGACGCCGTTAAAAGGGATAAGAATATACTGGATTTTGATGATATAGAGCATTTTGCGCTTAAGATACTTATAGAAAGAAATGAGAACGGGGATATTACTGCGACAAAGACGGCGAAAGAATTCAGAGATTATTTTGAAGAGATACTTACAGACGAGTATCAGGACAGCAATCTGGTACAGGAGTTTATTCTGGAAGCAATTTCAGGAGAGGAGGATGGACGTTTCAACCGTTTTATGGTAGGGGACGTAAAACAGAGTATATATAAATTCCGACTTGCCAGACCGGAGCTTTTTATGGAGAAATATCACGCTTATGCGAAAGAAGATAAGGCCGCGGACGTAACGTCCGTACGCATAGATCTTCATAAGAATTTCAGAAGCCGTAAAGAAGTGCTTACAAGCGTCAACGCGCTTTTTTCACAGATAATGATAAAGGAGTTGGGCGGTATAGAATATGACGACAACGCCGCTCTTTATCCGGGGGCGGTTTATCCGGAAGCAGATGAAGAAAAAGGCGGTCTGTCTTATGATACGGAACTGCTGCTTTTTGAGGAAGATAAGGGAAAAAATACCGTAGAAGCAAAAGACGCCGCAGGACAAACGGCCGCCGGAACGCAGGAGCCATACGCCGCAGGACAGACGGCCGCAGGAATGCAGGATACATACGCCGCAGGACAGACGGCCGCCGGAACGCAGGAGCCATACGCCGCAGGACAGACAGGAGCGAGGGCGCAGGAGGCATACGGTATTGCAGGTAAGATCAGGGAACTTGTCAGAACGTTCAGAGTAAAGGATGACGAGACGGGCGTATACCGTAAGGCGTCTTATAAAGATATAGTAATTCTGCTTCGCGCTACGTCGGGCTGGGACGAAGAATTTAAGCAGGTCCTAGAGGAAGAGAACATACCTGTGCATATTGAGTCGAAGACGGGATATTTTAACGCTTTGGAGATCAGGCAGATGCTTCATTTTTTACGGATGCTTGACAATCCGCTTCAGGATATCCCTTTTTATGGAGTGTTTAACTCATATTTCGGCGGCTTTACGAATGAAGAGGCGGCTGTTGTAAAAGCGGCCTTTCCGGATAAAAGATACTTTTACGATGCTGTCGTAAGTTATTCCAAAGGTGAGTTTAACAGCGGCATCAGTCCCGAACTTGTCAGAGATGAGCTGCGGACAAAGCTGAGCGCATTTCTGGAAAAAATTGAGAGATACAGGGATATGGCGGTTTATGTGCCCGTAGATGAACTTTTGCAGATCATTATCCGTGAATATTCATACATTGATTATGTATCGGCGAAGGCAGGAGGCGACAGGCGCAGGGCAAATGTGGAAATGCTGCTTGTAAAGGCAGCGGACTACCGTAAGACAAGTTATCATGGTCTGTATCATTTCTTAAGATATATGGAGCAGTTGGAAAAATACGACGTGGATTACGGAGAGGCGGGCCTGCAGGATGAAAACGCCGACGTGGTCCGTATTATGAGCATTCATAAAAGTAAGGGCCTGGAATTTCCCATATGTATAGTCGCAGGGCTTGCCAAAGGTTTTAACAACATGGATACAAATGCCGGACTGGTGATGGATGTGGAGCTTGGGATCGGGACTGATTATGTAGATCCGAAGCTCAGGATAAAAAGCAGGAATTTAAGACGTAATTACATAGCAGCAAAGCTTAAAGAAGATAATCTGGCGGAAGAACTCAGAATATTGTATGTGGCGATGACAAGGGCAAAAGAAAAGCTTATTCTGACCGGCGTATTAAAAAATCCGGAAAAGAAGATAAGCTCTCTGCAGTTTATTCTAAACATAAAAGAAAGAAGTTTTTCGTATGACAGGCTTTTGCAGGCGGGAAGTTTTATGGATATCCTGCTGTGTGCGGCGGCGCGGAACCGGTGTTTTGATGAAATTTTTGCCGGGTTTGGCATAGAGCCTGATAAAGATAATCCATGCCATGATGAAGATATGAGTTTAACGGTATCGCTTGTTAAGCCCGAGGACACGTTGGAAAATAAGCTGGACGAGACTATAAGGAGAGAAGATAACCGCAGAAGATTGCTTCAGCCGGCCGATCCCGATATGGTCGATGAGAAAATTATGACACTAATGTCAGAGAAATTTTCATACAGATATCCATATGAAAATCTAAAGGATCTGTATACAAAGACAACTGTGTCAGAACTTAAGAAAGCCGGAATGCATGAAGAAACGGATTATTCATTCCGATTATACGAAGAGGAAACGATAGTTCCCTATCTGCCGTCCTTTATACAAAATGACACAGGCGTCAGCGGAACGGACAGGGGAAGCGCCTATCATAAAGTTATGGAGCTGTTGGATTTTAATGCATTGACCAATATAGTCAAAGGAACCGCTGCGGCTGAAAATATTTCTCAAACTTCGGATATTATCCGTATGCTTGAAGAAACCGTGCGCTCCGATATGAAGCGTATGCTTGAAGAAGGGAGATTGTCAGGGGCATATTATGATGCGGTGCAGGTATCTAAGATCGCAGCCTTTTTACAAAGCGATATTGCGCGCAGGATGATAAAGGCCGCCGGAAAGGGAAGTCTTTACAGAGAGCAGCCTTTTGTGCTCGGCCTGTCAGCCGACAGGTTAAATGAGTCTTTCCCGCCGCAGGAAACCGTTCTCATTCAGGGTATTATCGACGTTTTCTTTGAAGAAGACGGTAAGTATGTAGTGTTGGATTATAAGACTGACTTAGTCAATACTCCGCAGGAGCTTATAGACAGATACAAAACCCAGCTTTGCTATTATGCCAAAGCAATAGAGCAGATTTTGGAGGGAAAAGAGCAGAGTTCTGATGTATCCGACACCAAAATCGAGAAAGTGATATATTCGTTTGCGCTTGGAACGGAGATAAAGATAGTATAGCTTTATGGTCCGCGGTCAGGTGAAACTTTAAGCGGCATAATATGTATCAGAAAGTAAAACGGACAGAAGCGGCCGTTCATTTACGGGGCTTTTGTCCGTTTTGTCCGTTATGATCGTAATTGAAGATAAGTAAAAATTGCCAAAGAGCGCAGCGCATATATCCGCCGCTTTAAACTTAGGCTTGTTTATAATTAACTATTTCATCGATAAGTTTGGGAAGCTTTTCGTCCATTTCTTCATCGGAAAACTGGCAGGTGCCGACAGCTTTGTGCCCGCCGCCGCCGTATTTGAGCATCAGGCTTCCGACATTGACATTGGAAGTCCTGTTGAGTACGCTGTAGCCCACCGCCGCGGAGCAGCCAAGACCGCCTTTGCCGTTTACGATCCAGACCGAGATGTTCTGGTCGGGGTACATACTGTATATAAGGAAACGGTTTCCCGAATAAATAGGATCGACGCCGCGCAGATCTGATATTATTACGTCTTTTTCCACACGTGTGTGGGCTTTGACCATCTCTCTGAACTTGGAATCCTGTTCGTTATAGATCGCGATACGCTCTTTAACATCGGGAAGATTAAGTATTTCTTCCGTATTCATCGTGCGGCAGCACTCCATGAGCTTTTCCATAAGCTGATAATTGGAAATGGTGAAGTTACGCCATCTTCCGAGGCCTGTTCTGGGGTCCATCAGGAAACCGATAAGTATCCAACCTGTAGGGTTTTGTATCTCATCGATCGTCAGATTGCCTGAATCCACTTTGTCCACAGCTTCCATCATATCGTCAAAATGTGAAAAACGTTCTTTTCCCCCGTAATAATCATAGATGATCCGCGCGCATGAAGGGGTGATGCGGCTTTCTCCCTTGTATTTCCCGGCAAGTTCATTGCGCTCATGCTCGCTTGAATGATGGTCGAACCACAGACCGCAGCCTTCCACAAAAGGAACATTTGCAAGCACATCGTTTTCGTTTATCTCGACAAGACCGTCCTGCAGGTCTTTGGGATGAGCGAATTTCCAACTGTCAATTATGCCGACTTCTTTTAATAAAGCGCCGCATGCCAGACCGTCAAAATCGGAACGGGTAACTAATCTCATATATGTAATCTCCTTTGCTTATTAAGATTATCAGGTAATTGCGAAACATTCCCTAAAGCTTCCGAATTTAGCAAAAAATATACAAAACGGGGTTCCATTGCGGGGCGCAGAGTCACCCCTTATTTGTATATTTTTACTAAATTCTGTGTTGTGAGAGCGATTTTCGCAATTATCTGTTAAGATTATCAGGCGTTTGCGGAACTCTCTCTCAACGTATATTGATTGTACAGATTTAACAAACACCATTGCAGGCGCTATGAGGCCGCCGGCACTTAAGCTGCGTATTTTGCAGCTTTAGTACCGCTGCGAGGCTCAATGCAGCGCAAGCGTGCCTGCAAGGTTTTGTTAAATTTGTACAATCTGGATAACGTAAACCCTAGTTTCGCAATTACCTGTTAAGATCATGGCGCATTGCCATAACCTCTTTGATCTATATTAAAATTATATAAGATACCGGAACATTTTTCAAGGATATTGCCAAAAACATTCAAAAACATCAGGCAGAAAAATTTTTCTTTATATTTTACCGCGACTATGGTAATATAGTAATAATGGCAGTGGAAATTCATTTGGCATAATGGCTAGCAGCCGCTAAAGGAGGTAGCAGATGACGCTTGATACACGGCGGCATCGACATTGATTATGAGTGAAACTGAGAAGACAGCAGCAGAAAACGAAAAAGAAGAAGCGGTTTCCGGAAACTTTATTGAACAGATCATTGACAGGGATCTGGCGGAAGGAGTGTATGATACCGTACACACGAGATTTCCGCCCGAACCTAACGGTTATCTTCACATAGGCCATGCCAAGAGCATACTTTTAAACTATGGTCTGGCAAAGGAATATGGCGGCAAGTTCAATCTGCGTTTCGATGATACGAACCCTACCAAGGAAAAAAATGAGTTTGTGGAGTCGATCAAAGCCGATGTAAAGTGGCTGGGGGCAGATTTTGAAGACAGACTGTTTTTTGCGTCCGATTATTTTGATCAAATGTATGAAGGCGCGGTCAGATTGATCAAAAAGGGCAAGGCTTATGTGTCGGATCTTAGCGCCGAACAGATGCGCGAGTACAGAGGCACTCTGACGGAGCCCGGTAAAAATGATCCCAACCGCGACAGAAGCATGGAAGAGAACCTGCAGTTGTTTGAAGATATGAAAAACGGCAGATTTGCCGACGGCGAGAAGACGCTCCGGGCTAAGATAGATATGGCGTCGCCCAATATTAACATGAGAGATCCGGTAATTTATCGTGTCGCTCATCTGACACATCATAATACGGGCGATAAGTGGTGCATATATCCAATGTATGATTTCGCCCATCCAATTGAGGATGCGATCGAAGGGATCACACATTCCATTTGCACGTTGGAATTTGAGAATCACAGGCCTTTGTATAACTGGGTTGTGGAAGAGCTTGAATATGAGCATCCGCCCAAACAGATCGAGTTTGCGAAGATGTATTTGACCAATGTGGTCACCGGTAAAAGATATATTAAAAAGTTGGTCGAAGACGGCATAGTTGACGGTTGGGACGATCCGAGACTGGTTTCCATAGCGGCGCTTAGAAGAAGAGGTTTTACTCCGGAGTCCATACAGCGTTTTGTGGATCTGTGCGGTGTTTCCAAGGCAAATTCCTCTGCGGATTACGCAATGCTTGAGTATTGTATAAGAGAGGACCTTAAACTTAAAAAACCGCGTGTAATGGCAGTGCTTGATCCCATAAAGCTTGTTATAGACAATTATCCGCAAGGGCAGACCGAGATGATCACGGTAGCCAATAATCTGGAAAACGAGAGTCTTGGTTTCAGGGAAGTGCCTTTTGAAAGAGAGTTGTATATTGACAGGAACGACTTTATGGAAGAACCGCCGAAAAAGTATTTCAGGCTTTTTGTCGGAAACGAAGTAAGACTCATGCATGCATATTTTGTTACCTGTACAGGTTACGAAAAGGACGAAAACGGAAATGTTACGGTTGTCCACTGTACTTATGATCCGGCGTCCAAAGGAGGGAACAGCCCCGACGGCCGCAAGGTTAAGGGAACCATACACTGGGTATCTGCTTCAGCCTCAGTAAAAGCGCAGGTAAGGTTATATGAGAATATCATAGATGAAGAAAAGGGCGTTTATAACGAGGATCAGAGCCTTAATCTGAATCCCAATTCGCTGACGGTATTGAACGACTGCAGGATCGAGCCTTCCGTTGCGAATGCGGCTGCATATGACAGTTTCCAGTTCGTTAGACAGGGATTTTTCTGTGTGGACTGCAAGGATTCCGGAAAAGACGGGCTTGTTTTTAACAGGATCGTTTCACTGAAAAGCTCTTATGCGCTTCCCAAGTGACGGGAACGGTGACATATTATCGATAACTTTAAGAATCAGAAAATAAGAAAGCGGGAGGATTTACAAATGGCAGATTTGTTATCGGGATTAGGTCAGTTTGGACTGGGTAATCTGGAAAATATGAACTTATATGAAGAACCGAAGAAGGCCGGTGAAGGCGAGGATGGCAAGGCGGCGGCGCCTGTAATGCAGGAACAGGATTATCTTTTTGATAAATCTTTTAACTGCCCTATATGCGACACGGATTTCAAGGCAAGGACAGTTAAGGTAGGAAAGGTCAAGCTTGCGGGTACGGATCTGGATCTTCGTCCTAAATACGATCAGGTGGATCTGTTAAAATACGATATTATAATGTGTCCGCACTGCGGTTATGCTGCGCTCAGCAGATTTTTCAAATTTGTCACTTCACCGCAGGCAAAGAATATAAAGGAAAAGATCTCGGCGTCGTTCAAATCACAGGAGGATGTCGTAAAGGAAACTTACAATTATGACGAGGCCCTGGAGCGCTATAAGCTGACGCTTGCCAATGCCATAGTCAAGCAGGCCAAACCAAGCGAGAAAGCTTATATATGTTTAAAGGCGGCGTGGCTGCTGCGTGGCAAAGGCGAGAATCTCGATCCTGCCGATCCCGAATATGCAAAGAAGAAAAAAGAAATAGACGATGAGGAAAACAATTTCCTTCATAACGCCCTTGAAGGCTTTATTTCGGCAAGACAGACGGAGAGCTTTCCCATGTGCGGTATGGATGAGACCACGGTTGATTATCTGATTGCGGTAACGGCAATGCGTTTTGAGCAGTATGACGTATCCAACCGCCTGATTTCGGGAATACTTACGTCAGCCAGCGCCAATCCGCGTATGAAAGATAAGGCAAGAAACGTTAAGGAAATGTTGGTTAAGAAAGTAAAAGAAAGAAACGCTGCAAAGAAATAGGCATACGGAATAGGTATAAGAAATAGGTATACGGAATAGGTATAAGAAATAGGTATACAGAATAGGTATAAGAAATAGGTATACGGAATAGACATAAGGAATAAGAATAATGAATATGCATAATGAATAAGCATAAATATAAGAAGCAGATAAGAAAAAATAAGTTTGGCAATAATAGCGCCGCCGGAATGTTACCCGGCGGCGTTAGTTTTACGGTAAACGAGTTTTTTCATCATGTCCAGATAATCTGATATCTCTTCATACAGCATTTCGGGGTTGAAAGCCGCCTCGCCGAAGCGTTCGTTCATAAGACCCTTTATGGTATATTCAAGCATTGAGTCCAGTTTTTCATAATCCACGTCTGCCGCAAAAAGGCTCTTGTCAACCCGGCTCATTATCTCTTCATAAGTCTGAGAGATGATTTCGCGCTGTTCCAAAGTGGCGGTCAGCGCTTCGCTCACATCCTCCGATTTGCAGCGATCCAGAAAATGCTGCATGTAAGGATAGCTTTTAAGCACCTGCATTTTTGAGAGTTCGATCTGTCGGCGGAGTTCGAAATAATCCTTTGACTCATTGACTCCATTGGTCAATTCGAGTTTCATAAATCTGACACTGTAGTCATATATAAAAGCATAGAGTCCAAGTTTATTTCCGAAATAGTGAAATAACAGCCCTTTGCTGATCTCTGCCTCAGCGACGATAGTGTCAGTGCTGGCATGTTTATATCCGTTTAACGCAAATACCTTTAATGCAGCGTTGATCATTCTGTCCTGTTTTTCTTTTTTAAGATCAAAAAATTTTTCGTTCATTTAAAATCCCTTCTGTTTTACAAATATAAAAATAATTAAAAATAAAAATAAATAGAAATAAAAAATAATAGAAAAATAAAAATAATAAAAAAATAAAAATAATAGAAATATAAAAATAATAAAAAAATAAAAATAATAAATAAAGTAAAGTAAGCAAAAATTGGCGATTATTGACTTTATTAGTCGAACTTTAATATAGCATAAAAAAGGACGATATTCAATAATTTAAAAAAACTAGTTTGTCTTTTTTTTTAAGCCACAAGATATTGTGGCAGTATGGCAGAGCATAAAAAAATATTTATTTTTTTGCACATATTCCCTTTTCATTTCAGCAAAATAGTATTAATATATTGGTAGGTGAAAAAGAAACGGGGAAAGTGAAAGGAGACTTCCACATGGCAAAGAAATTTGGTAAATTTTTAATGACTACGGCAGCTTTGGGCGCTTTTGCGGCGGGCGCATATTATTTTCTGACGAAGAAGGACCATAACCTTGACGGTGATCTTGATGAAGATGATGATTTTGACGACTTTGACGAGGATTTAGACGAGGATGACGAGGACCGCAAATATGTAGATCTGGATCTTGGCAAAAATACGGAGAAGAACGATGAGGCTGAAGAGAAAGCGGACGAGTTTAAAGAAGGTATAAACGCCGCCAAGGCTGAGACGACCGACAAGATCGTAGGAGAGGGCGGCAATGATGTTAAAGCGGCTGAAGAGACCGAAGCAGACGTCGAAGAGTTTTTTGACGATGAAGATGAAGAGTATGATGACAGTATCGACCATTCTTTGGATGCGATCTGATATAGTGATTGGATCATGATTTCTTATAGGGGGCGTCCGCAGGATAGCCTCCTTTTAATTTCTGCATGCCGCGTTGGATGGCGTCTTTGGAATTCTTCCAGTCTGCGTCTTTATTCAGATAATCAAACTTTTCAACCAACCATGCCACGTCTTCGGCAAGCCGTGACATATTGCTTTCCATAAGCCCGAACATCATATCGAAGAAAGCGGTTTTTTCATTATCATTCAGCGCTGTTTCGGCGGCGTCGCACAGATCTCCGAAGTGATGGAGGCAGAAACCCTTGGAATTTTTGATTCTCTCGCCAAATTCGGGATCCTTTTTATACATGAAGAAAAAAGTATCGATATAACGTTTATAAGTTTCCGCAAAACGATTGCAGATATAGCAGGACTTTTCTTTCTCTTTGACCCAACAGCCGATGGGATTACTGCTTTCGGCATGCTTTTTAAATTTATCTTTGAGAGAAGTTTTGCCGGGCGTATAGCTTTTGAACTGCGCTTTCATTTCGTTATTGATGCGGATATAGTGGGTTTTGAGAATCCACGCGTTACCCAGGGTATTGCCGTAGTCAAACATCTTTTTGAAATGCTCGCGGCAAAAACCCGCTTTGTCGGTAGCTTCGCGGATATCGCTTTCCATATAGGAAGAAGCCGGACCCAGAGTGAAATCCAGAAGATCCTGCTCAACATTTCTTTCAATGTAGCAGAAAGGACATTCGTCGTCTGCATTTATGGCGTCGTTTAAAGGTATGGTATATAATTGTTCTTTCATGGGCTTTGACCTTTCTTTATTCACTGTGATCCTGTATATTCTAATAGTAGCATAATGTAAAGTCGAATGCAACCGCGCATCGCATGCGCATTATGTTAAAAAGGTGTTAAAAAGGTATGCAAAACAGCTTGCGGCGAAATGGAAATGTCGTTATACTTAACAGGGTGGCATTTTATTGGTTTTAAGATATTAAGAAATAAATTGGTTTAGACATAAGTTTCGGAAAGGACCGGAGCGGATATGGACAGAAATATTTATGGGATAAATCAGGACAATGAGCATATTATAGAGAATGTAAAGTGCTTCGCCCTGGATATGGACGGAACGGTCTATCTGGGAGAGAAATGGATCGACGGAGCGGTCGATTTTTTGAACAGTATCGAACGTTCGGGGAGAACATATGTTTTTCTCACTAACAATTCGTCCAAAAATCCTGCCGTATATGTGGAAAAGCTTCACAGAATGGGACTGGATGTGGAAGAAGACAGGATCATTACATCAGGGCAGGCGGCGATTGATTATCTTAAGGAGAATTTTCCGGGCAAAAGAGTGTTCCTGTTGGGAAACGGCATGCTTGAGGAACAGTTTGAGCGGGCTGGGATAGTCTTGGACGATAAATCCCCTGAAGTTGTCGTTACGGCGTTTGATACTTCACTGAATTATGATAAGATGCGCAAAGTCTGCGATTTTGTCAGAGACGGACTTCCTTATATTGCCACGCACCCGGATTATAACTGTCCCACGGAGACCGGTTTTATTCCGGATATAGGGGCGATCCATGCTTTTATACATGCGTCGGCGTTCCGTTATCCGGACTGCATAATAGGGAAACCCAACAGCTACATAGTTGATTATCTGATAAAACGCGTCAAAGTTCCAAGGGAAGAAATTGCAATGGTCGGAGACAGGCTGTATACGGATATCGCGGCCGGCGTGAACAATGGCCTTAAGAGCATACTGGTCTTAAGCGGCGAGGCAGGACTTGATGATATCGTCGGGGCCGCCGCGGCGCCGCATCTTGTATTTGACTCTGTTAAAGAGATAATACCATATCTTTGAGTCCGGAGTCTTTAAGAGGATGCTTTATTATGATTGAAAAGCGCGGATAAAATAGTTATACTTAATTATATTAGAAGATCGGGGGAAACATGTATGAGAAAGAGCGGCGTGTTGCTGCCTGTGTCGAGTCTTCCGTCCAAATATGGGATAGGGACCTTTTCCGGGCAGGCATATGAATTTATAGATTTGCTGGAGCAGGCGGGGCAGACGTACTGGCAGATATTGCCGCTTGGCCCCACAGGTTACGGGGATTCGCCGTATCAGTCTTTTTCGACATTTGCGGGAAATCCTTATTATATCGACTTGGAGGCTCTTATTAAAGAGGGATATCTTACGAAGGAAGACTGCGACAGCTGCGATTTTGGGGATAATGACGAATATATAGATTATGAGAAGATTTATCTTTCCAGATTTAAAGTGCTGAAAAAAGCGTTCAAAAACAGTGACATTCAAAACGATGAGGCCTATAATGAGTTTGTCAGGACTAACTCATACTGGCTGGATGATTATGCGCTTTACATGGCCGTTAAAAATTCTTTCGGCGGCGTGAGCTTTATAGAGTGGGACGAGGATATAAGGCTTCGCAGGAAAGAGGCTCTCTGCCGATATCGGGAGAAATACAAAGAAGAGACGGATTTTTATAAATTCCAGCAGTTTATTTTTACTAAGCAATGGTTTGCGTTAAAAGAATATGCAAACAGCCGGGGCATAAAGATAATCGGAGATATCCCGATATATGTGGCTTTTGACAGTTCCGACACATGGGCCGCTCCCGAACTGTTTCAGCTTGACGAGGACTTAAGGCCTGTTGCGGTTGCGGGCTGCCCGCCGGATTCATTTTCCGCCACGGGGCAGTTGTGGGGCAATCCGCTGTACGATTGGGACTATCATAAAAAGACGGGTTACGATTGGTGGATGAAACGTCTGGAATACTGTTTTAAGCTCTATGATGTCGTAAGGATAGACCATTTCAGAGGCTTTGATGAGTATTATTCCATTCCTTACGGCGATCCTACCGCAGAGTTCGGTCATTGGGAAAAGGGGCCCGGTTACGATATATTCAGGACAATGAAGGATAAGCTTGGCAAAAAAGAAGTGATCGCCGAGGATCTGGGATTTTTGACCGACTCGGTACTGAAGCTTGTGAAAAAGACCGGGTATCCGGGAATGAAGATACTCCAGTTTGCTTTTGATTCACGGGAAGATAGCGATTATCTGCCGCATAACTATACGAGGAACAGTGTGGTCTACACCGGAACGCATGACAACGATACCGTGCTTGGCTGGTTTGGCTCGCTTAACAGGCATGATAAAGGTTTTGCCAAAAGATACCTCAATATAAATAAAAACAAAGATATCAACTGGGAATTTATAAGGGCGGCCATGGCCAGCGTTTCCGATACCTGTATCATTCCCATGCAGGATTATCTTGGCCTTGGAGCCGAGGCGAGGATCAATATACCCTCGACTCTCGGAATAAACTGGAAGTGGAGAATGCTGCCGGGGGCCTTTGATGAAGAGCTTGCCGCCCGCATTAAAAAAATGACCGGATTGTACGGAAGATTATAGCAGACAGAGTCAGATTTTCTGCCTGCTAAGGTTGGAATTGTGGTATTTTGGGTCGTTTGTGACGTCTTGGTCAAACCAATCCACAGGAAGAAAGGCATTGGCGGTTTCCTCGTCAGGGAATTCCACTTCGGCTATTATGAGGCCGTTATGCGGAGCTTCAAAAATATCCAGTTCTATGCGAAGCTCTATATTTGAATGACCGGATTGGTCAATCCTTTTTTGGAAATCTGACACGAATGTCGGTTTTTCGAGTGGAATGAGATAACGCTTTTTGGTTATTATGCTGCCGTCGGCTTTTTCACGAAGATGATAATAAGAACTCTCATTCAGCGGAAGGTTGTATTCCTCTCGTGACATGAGACCCTTGCCTTTGTAGGTAAGATAGTAGTCGTCGTCTTCTTTTCTTATTCTGACAACAGGGTCAGTATTCAGATAAGCCTGTTCGATGATGTGAAAAGGGTATTGATCCAAATTGACCGGTATGGTCTTTACCGTAAATTTGCGTTCTATCTCCATAAAGCCGTGTCTCCTTTGCTTTTGCCGAATTGATTATTTTGTGTATATTGTATCATAAATTATAAATATTATAAATATATGGAAATGAGGTGTAATAATATGTGTAAAGTATGTGTTTTTTTTGCAACGGGCTACGAAGAAATAGAAGCGTTGACCGTAGTGGACGTCCTGCGCCGGGCAGGCATTGGGACCGACATGGTATCCGTCACGGGTGAAAAAAAGGTGGTCGGTTCGCACAAAATAGCCGTGGAAACGGACAAGTTCTTTGAAGAGGTGGATTTTGATACGGTTGACATGTTGGTTTTGCCGGGCGGTATGCCGGGAACCAAAAATCTTGAGGCTTTTGAACCTCTTATGAATAAGGTAGACGAATTCTTCAATACGGGAAAATATGTTGCCGCAATCTGCGCCGCGCCGAGCATATTGGGGCGCCGTGGCATTTTAAAAGGCAGAAAAGCCTGCTCCTATCCTACATTTGAGAGCCATCTTGAAGGCGCGAATGTGTCGGCTGAACCGGCGGTCGCTGACGGCAACGTGATAACCGGCCGCGGAATGGGAGCCGCGATTCCTTTTGCCCTTACGATACTGAGAGAATTAAAGGACGATAAGACGGCCCTTGAAATGAAGGAGACCATTGTATATAAATAAATTCAAATCATCATTACTAAAACTTACCAAAATATTTTTTATCATTCCGTTTATACTAACATCAAGATAAGTGATACGAACACGCTTAGACAGAAATATATTTCGGGATAAGCGGTTTCAAGTCGCTTATCTCAAATATAGATAAAAGATGAAATGTATTTTCGGAGGTGAAAGAAAATGGCAAGTAGTAACAGAAGTAATAGAGTTGAAGTTCCGGAAGCTAAGGCAGCTATGGATCGTTTTAAAACAGAGGTTGCTTCAGAGTTAGGCGTTACTTTAAAAGAGGGTTACAACGGTGACCTCACATCTAAGGAAGCAGGTTCTATCGGCGGTGAGATGGTTCGTAGAATGATTAAGAAACAGGAAGAACAGATGAAATAACACCTGTTTTTTAATGAATAGGAAAAAGGCTGTGTGAATGATCAATTCATTTACATGGCTTTTTTCATATAATAATTAGATAATTGCGAAACTATTATTTACGTTGTCGGGATTGTACAGATTTAACAAAACCCTTGCTGGCACGCTTGCGCTGCATTGAGCGCAGTAGCGGCGCTAAGCTCGAAAATACCTCGCCAAAGTATAAGCGCAAATTCTTTGCGCTACGCGCTCAGAGCGCCTGCAATGGTGTTTGTTAAATCTGTACAATCCATATACGTTGAAAGAGAGTTTCGCAAATGATAATAATCCGTAGGAGGAGAGGAATTGTGAAAAAAAATATTGCGGCATTGATAATGTCATTGGTATTAGGAGCGGGCCTGATCACGGGGTGCGGGAATACATATGAAAGCGACGGGGGCGTTAATGTAAGGATAGGTTCGCTTAAAGGGCCTACTTCGATGGGGCTTGTACATCTTATGGATATTGCCGGGAAAGGTGAAACTGAAGATGATTATACATTTACAATGGCTTCGGCGGCGGATGAACTTTTGCCGAAGCTTACGGGCAAAGATCTGGACATTGCGCTTGTGCCTGCCAATGTGGCGAGCGTTCTTTATAATAAGACCGGAGGAAAGGTTTCGGTTATAGATATTAATACATTGGGCGTTTTATATATAGTATCGGGCGATGATACCATAGAGTCCATGAAAGATCTGAAGGGAAAGACGCTGTATCTGACGGGAAAAGGCACTACGCCGGATTTTGTGCTGCAGTATCTGCTTTCGGAAAACGGGCTTTCGACGCAGGATCTTACTTTGGAATACAGATCGGAGGCCGCCGAAGTTGCGGCGCTGCTTGCCGAGGATCCTGAAGCCGCCGGGCTTCTTCCACAGCCTTTTGTAACTGCGGCCTGTACACAGAATGAAGCTTTGTCGGCGGTAATTGATATGACCGCGCAGTGGGCCGACATTCAGGGGGAGGACGGCAGCAGTCTTGTGACGGGAGTAACCGTTGTAAACGATGACTTTTTACAACAAAATCCGGAAGCCGTGAAGCGTTTTATGGAGCAGCACAAAGAAAGCGCCGCTTATACCAATGAAAATGTGGAGGAAGCGGCAAAACTTGTGGCGGCGCAGGGTATAGTGGAAAAAGCACCCATAGCGGCTAAAGCCATACCTGCCTGCAACATTGTATATATTGATGCGGAAGATATGAAGCAGGCATTGTCGGGCTATTTGGAGGTATTGTTTGAGGCGGACGCTTCTTCTGTAGGAGGGGCGCTGCCGGATGATGATTTTTACTATATTCCGTAAAGAGGTGCTTTGTGAATTCCGATGAAAAGATAAAGAATAAGAAGACCGTCAGGTCAAAGCCCGCGATCGTTTTTTTCTGGCTTTGCATCTGGCAGGCGGCGGCGTTTCTTACTGACAATGATATACTTCTTGTAGGGCCGCTGCAGGCTGCCTCAGAGCTTTTTGGGAATATGATAACGGCGGATTTCTGGAAGATAACGGCGTGTTCGGCGCTTAGGATAGGTTCAGGCTTTGTGGCGGCGTTTTTGACAGGACTTGCGGCGGGAAGCGCGGCTTACAGGAGCGATTTTATTCAGGCGTTTCTGGAACCGCTCATGGCGACGCTCAAGTCCATACCTGTTGTTTCATTTACGGTGCTTGCGCTCATATGGTTCGGCTCCGATATGCTGTCCTTTTGCATAAGCTTTCTTGTGGTGCTGCCCAACATTTACGTTAATACTCTGGAAGGTTTAAAAAGCGCGGACAAAAGTCTGTTGGAAGCCGCAGAAGTTCTGAATATCGGGAAAATAAACAGATTTCTGTTCATATACAGACCGGCGCTCATGCCCTGCCTTATAAGCTGCCTGGAAATAGCGCTCGGGATGAGCATAAAGTCCGGAGTCGCGGCGGAAATTATTGGCCTGCCTGCTTTTTCGCTCGGAGAAAGATTATATATGTCCAAGATTTATCTGGACACCGCGGGAGTATTTTCATGGACATTTGTGATAATACTGTTGGGGTATATCTTTGAAAAAGCGGTATTGTATCTTGTTAAACGCTTTGATGCGTGGAGACCATATCCGGTCGGCAGCATGAAAAAAGGTAAGAAGCGGAATGCGACAGGTTACAAAGACCGGGATATCGTACTTCACGGGGTATCCAAGTCATACGGCGGGGAAAAAGTTTTAAACGGTTTTTCGTATATATTTAAACGAGGGGGGAGGTATTGCATAACCGCGCCCTCCGGGGCAGGGAAGACGACGCTTCTTAAGCTGCTTAACAATCTTGAAAGTCCGGACGAGGGAACTATGGAAGGACTTCCTTCGTATGCGGGCATGGTTTTTCAGGAAGACAGGCTTTTTGAGGAATATGACGCAATAAAAAATATTATGGCGGCGGCCCAAGCCCCTTATGACGGCGATTTTTATAACAGCGCTTTATATGCCGCCGCGTATATAAGAGAAGAGGCGGCCCGTATCCTGCCGCCCGACTGTCTTGATAAACCCGTAAAAGAGCTGAGCGGCGGTATGAAAAGACGCTGCGCTCTGCTAAGGGCGGTGCTTTCGGACGCCGATGTGATAATAATGGACGAGCCTTTTAACGGTCTTGACGAGCAAAACCGCCAAAAGGCCGCGGCTTATATATTGGAAAGGTTAAAAGGCAGGACGCTTATCATAACAAGCCACAGGGAGGACGATGCGAAAGCCGTTGACGGGATCTGCATAAAACTTCCCCAAAACCTCAACAATTATTAAAAAATTATTAAAAACATATGAAAAGCATTAGAAATTAAAGAAGTGCTGGTATTTTCCAAACTATTGTGTTATAATTCATAAATGACTGTGACCGGAACCAATATATGGGATTTCCGATTATTATATATGTTGCAGCGGTATTTTAAGGAGGAAACCATTCTATGAGTATACAGGTGGAGAAATTAGAGAAGAATATGGCTAAGCTGACCATTGAGTCAGGCGCTGAGGAATTTGAGAAAGCGATAGAGACCGCTTATCAGAAGCAGAAGAAAAAGATCAGTATCCCGGGCTTTAGAAAGGGCAAAGTTCCGCGTCAGATAATTGAGAAAATGTACGGAAAAGAAATTTTTTATGAAGATGCGGCAAATACCCTTATCCCGGACGCTTATGAAAAGGCTCTGGACGAATGTGAGGAAGAGATCGTATCGAGTCCTCAGATAGAAGTGACACAGATCGAAGCGGGCAAACCTTTTATATTTACCGCTACGGTCGCTTTAAAGCCGGAAGTCAAGCTTGGCAAATACAAAGGCGTCAAAGTGGATAAGGCCGATCTTGAAGTTACTGAGGATGAGATAAACGAGTTTATCGAGAGAGAAAGAGACAACAATGCCAGAAATATATCGGTTGAAGACAGACCTGTAAAAGACGGGGATATGACCGTTATAGATTTTGAAGGTTTTGTTGACGGAACTGCGTTTGACGGCGGCAAAGGCGAGAACTATCCGCTGACCATAGGTTCGGGAGCTTTTATCCCGGGATTTGAAGAACAGCTTATCGGCGCCGAGATCGGTAAAGAAGTCGAAGTAAACGTTACTTTCCCCGAAGATTATCACGCAGATGATCTTAAGGGCAAAGCCGCTCTCTTTAAATGTACCGTTAAGGAGATAAAGGAAAAAGAACTTCCTGAGCTTGACGATGAGTTTGCAAGCGAGGTATCGGAATTTGATACATTAGCGGAATATAAGGAAGACGTTAAGAAAAACCTCGAAGAGAAGAAGAAAAAAGAAGCAGAGGACGCAAAAGAGGACGCTGTCATTGATGCTATAATAGAGGAAGCGCAGATGGACATCCCTGATGCAATGATAGAGACACAGCAGAAGCAGATGGTGGATGAGTTCGCGCAGAGGATCACCATGCAGGGCCTTTCAATGGAGCAGTATTTTCAATTTAGCGGAACAAGCTATGAGAAGATGGTGGAGCAGGTCAGGCCTCAGGCTGAGAAGCGGATCAAGTCCAGACTGGTATTGGAGGCTGTTGCAGCTGCGGAGAATATAGAAGTTACCGATGAAGATTACGATAAAGAGATAGAAGTCATGGCGGAAGCTTACCAGCTTGAACCGGACAAAGTCAAAGAAATGCTTGGCGAAAAAGAGATCAAAAATATAAAGAAGGATCTTGCGGTAAGGAAAGCGGCGGAGTTCGTCGTTAAAAACGCCAAAGAGAAATAAAGTCCCGAAAAATAAAAAAGAAATAAAAACAAAAAATAATAAAAACAAAAATATTAATAACAAAAATATTAAAAACAAAAGAGCAATAAACGCAAAAACGCAAATATATAAACGGTAAATGTGCATATAAATATTGAAACGGAGGGATCATTATGCCATTAGTACCTTATGTCATTGAGCAGACCTCTAAAGGCGAGCGCTCTTATGATATCTATTCTAGACTTTTAAAGGAAAGGATCATTTTCCTTGGAGAAGAGGTGAATGAGACGACGGCAAGCCTTGTGGTTGCCCAGATGCTGTTCCTTGAGTCTGAAGATCCTGAAAAAGACATACACTTATATATTAACAGCCCGGGTGGTTCCGTAACTGCGGGTATGGCGATTTATGATACCATGCAGTTCATAAAATGCGACGTATCTACCGTATGTATCGGCATGGCAGCCAGTATGGGCGCTTTTCTGCTTGCGGGCGGAGCCAAAGGAAAGAGAATGGCGCTTCCCAACGCAGAGATAATGATACATCAGCCGCTTGGCGGGGCTCAGGGGCAGGCGACAGAGATCGAGATCGCAGCCAAACACATTTTGTATACTAAGGAGAAGCTTAACAGGATACTGGCCGAGAATACCGGGCAGGATTATGAGGTTATAGCAGCAGATACAGAGCGTGACAATTGGAAATCCGCAAAGGAGGCCCTGGCATACGGTCTGATAGACCGGGTAATAACCAATCATGCTGAAGCTGCTGAGACTGCTGAGAAATAGAATGTGAATAAAAAGAAAGGCATGGTTTGATCGAAATGGCAGGAAGATCTGACGATAAGGTAAGATGTTCTTTTTGTAATAAAGCCCAGGATCAGGTTAAGAAGATGATCGCCGGTCCCGGCAATGTATATATATGTGATGAATGCGTGGATATCTGCGCAGATATCATTGAAGAAGAATTTGAGGAAGAAAACGATACCGGTGAGGAGATGGAGATAAATCTTCTTAAACCGGCCGAGATCAAGAAATTTCTTGACGATTATGTGATCGGTCAGGAAGAGGCGAAGAAGGTACTGGCGGTTTCGGTATACAATCATTATAAGAGAGTTACTGCTTTGGCAGATGACGACGATGTTGAACTTCAAAAGAGCAATATAATCATGATAGGGCCTACCGGCTCGGGTAAAACTTATCTTGCGCAGACACTGGCGAAGATAATCAACGTACCGTTTGCGATCGCAGACGCCACTACGCTTACCGAAGCAGGTTATGTAGGCGAAGATGTTGAGAATATTCTTTTAAAGCTTATTCAGGCGGCGGACTATGACATTGAACGCGCGCAATATGGGATCATTTATATAGATGAAATAGATAAGATCACGAAAAAGAGCGAGAATGTCTCAATTACGCGGGATGTTTCGGGAGAGGGCGTACAACAGGCTCTGCTTAAGATAATCGAGGGTACCGTAGCAAGCGTTCCTCCACAGGGAGGAAGGAAACATCCTCATCAGGAGCTTCTGCAGATCGATACTACCAATATCCTTTTTATATGCGGAGGAGCTTTCGACGGTCTGGAAAAGATCGTGGAAGAGAGACTTAACAGGAATTCGATAGGCTTCAATGCCCAGATAGTTGAGAAGAGCAGTAAAGATTTAAGCGCCATACTTAAGGAAACGGCGCCGCAGGATCTGATGAAGTTTGGGCTTATCCCTGAATTTATCGGAAGGGTTCCCATAACCGTAACTTTGGAAGGACTTGATAAAGAAGCGCTTGTCAGAATATTAAAAGAGCCCAGAAATGCGCTTATCAAGCAGTACAAGAAGCTGTTTGAGTTTGATGAGGTCAAGCTCAGCGTTGACGACGAGGCGGTCAATGCCATTGCCCAACAGGCTTATGAGAGAAAGACCGGGGCAAGAGGACTGCGTTCCATCATGGAAAAAGTCATGATGGATATAATGTACGAAATTCCGTCAGATGATAATATATCGGAATGTATACTTACCAAAGAGGCTGTGGAGGGAAAGAGCGCTCCTATTGTAAATTACAGGGAAAAACTGCTGCAGGCGGAATAACGGGACTATAAATGTAAACACGGGCTGCCGCATTTTGCAGGCTGCCCTTATGTTAAGAAAAACGTCGCCGGAGATACGGCGGCGTTTTCGGTATCTCGGAAAAACGCCGTGAAGTGATAAAACGGCCGTGAAGTGATAAAACATTCGTGAAGTGATAAAACATCCGGGGAATTTCGGGCCGGGCACGGGAAAGGAATGAAGTGGTGGCAAAATGGTGATAAAGAGCGTAAATCTCGAGAAGGTCTGCGGTATTACGAGTAAAATACCCGATAATAAGCTTATGGAGATTGCATTTGCAGGCAAGAGTAATGTTGGTAAGTCTTCCCTGATCAACGGACTTATGAATCGTAAATCACTGGCCAGAACCGGTTCAAAACCCGGCAAAACACAGACGATCAACTATTATAATATAAATGAAGAGTTATATTTCGTAGACCTGCCGGGCTATGGTTATGCGACGGCCGGTTTGGAAGTAAGAGCCAAGTGGGGCAAGCTTATAGAGGATTATCTGTATCAGTCAAAGATGCTCAAGGCAGTCTTTCTTCTGATAGATATAAGACATGCGCCTTCGGAAAACGACCGTATCATGTACGACTGGATAGTGAAGAGGGGACACAAGCCGGTCATAATCGCGACCAAACTGGATAAGATCAAGAAAAGTCAGATAAATAAGCAGATACGGCTTATTTGTGACACGCTTGTCGTTGAAAATGACACTATTGTCATTCCTTATTCGGCCCTTACCAAGCAGGGACGCGACGATATTTATGAACTTATAGACGCCCTGAAAGAGCAGCAGTAAGAGGGAGAAGTATTATGGAAAACAACAGATTGATATATGTAAAAGCCATACTCAATATATTGACTGCATTGGTCACTCTGATATTGTGCATATTTTTGCTGCCAAGAGTCATAATATTTTTTATGCCTTTTATAATCGGCTGGCTCATTTCGCTTATAGCCTCGCCGCTTGTAAGGCTGCTTGAAGAGAAGCTTAAAATAAAAAGAAAGGCGGTTTCTGCGTTTGTTATAATAGCGGTTCTGGCTATCGTGATCCTTTTGGTATATATCGTGGGCGCGAAGCTTGTGCATGAGGCGGTTGACTTTGCGGGCAAACTCCCGGATCTGTGGCAGAATCTTGAGAGTGAACTTGACGGAGTCGGCGAGAATATGAGCGGTCTGTATACAAAACTGCCCCTGAGTGTGCAGGAGCGGCTTATGAATATAGGGAATCAGCTTGAAGATTATTTTTCCAATATCATAGAGAGTATAGGAACTCCGACTTTTACGGCAGTGGGGAATTTTGCCAAGCAGCTTCCGGATATTTTTATGGCTGTGATCATGACGCTGCTGTCTTCATACTTTTTTGTGGCGGATAAGGCTTATATTTCACGGTTTTCACAAAAATATATGCCGGAATCGCTCTCTTACCGGATAAATCTTATACGAAAAAGTTTCAGGAATGCGATTGGGGGTTATTTTAAGGCTCAGTTCAAGATAGAAATGTGGATATATATCATACTGTTTGCAGGTCTTATGATACTGGGGATAGACTACGCATTTCTGATAGCCTTTGGCATTGCGGTCATAGACCTTTTGCCTGTATTCGGATCGGGGACGGTGATGCTGCCGTGGGCCGTGATAGAGATAATCGGAGGAAGGTACAAAAGGGCCGTGGGTCTGCTGATAATCTGGTGTATAGGCCAGATAGTGCGCCAGGTAATACAGCCTAAGATAGTCGGGGATTCCATCGGTTTTGAACCGATACCTTCGATAATCCTGTTATATATAGGATACAGGGCCGCGGGAGTCATAGGTCTTATCCTTGTGCTGCCTATAGCGATAATAATCGTAAATCTCTATGAAGAGGGAGTTTTTGCAACGACCAAAAAGAGCGTGGAAATTTTAATTGAAGGTTTTAACAATTTCCGACGGTTGGATTAGTATATATATATTAAGCAGAAACTGCGCGATAGGAGATTAAAGTGCAAAAACGTATTAAGCTTATTTTTATTCTTTATATTATCGTTCTTATAAAACTTATTGTTTTCAAATATCCGTACGGACAGCTTATGGATATAGCGCATTCGTGGCGCTCGGATGTGATCCTTGAGGGACTTGCAAGCGCCAACTTTACGCCGTTTAAGACTATCAGGATGTATATAGATTATGCCGACAGACTTAACAGTTTTGAAAATCTGGCGGGAAATGTGCTTGCGTTTATTCCCTTTGGCATGCTGCTGCCCCTTCTTAATTCCAAAAATGCATTAAATCCCAATCTTAAGACTTTGGGCTGCGTGTTTTTAAATGCGTTCGCATTTGTGTCGGGAATAGAACTTTTTCAGCTTTTCAGCGCATTCGGGGCCTTTGACGTGGATGACATAATACTCAATTGCCTTGGCGCGTGTATAGGCTTTGCGGTATATGCGGTCTATATGGACTGCAGGCCGGTCTGCTCCTCGGAAACCGATTAAATTCCGACACAGGGCGGAAGAGGAATTTCTGTTTAAAACAGAGTGGAATTTGCGTGGAATTTGCGCTACGGTTATTGACAATTGTGGTATAAAGGTGTTATTTTATTAGTGGTGTGTTAGCATTTTTATTTTCAATATTCAGGCAATTGCGAAGTTTATTGTCGGGACATGGAATTTAGTCAGGGCTTCACAATTACCTGTTTAATACTAAATAGTGGGGAGTATAGTATGAAGACGGATATTCAGAAGATACTGATTGTTGATGACGAAGAGGTAAACAGAGAAATTCTCAAAGAAATGTTTAGCGAAGGAGAATATAAACTGACTGAAGCGGTCAATGGACAGGAAGCAGTTGACATACTTGAGAAGGATAATGACATAGACCTTCTGTTATTGGACATTGTAATGCCCGTCATGAACGGTTTCGGCGTACTTGATTACATGCATAAGCATGATCTGCTCGAGGAGATACCTGTCATACTCATCACCAGTGAGGATGCGTTAGACAGTGAAGATCAGGCATATTCATACGGAGTTGCCGATGTCATACATAAACCGTTTTATCCCCATATTGTTAAAAGAAGAAGCAAGAATATCATAGAGCTTTATCAGAATAAGCGCGATATGAAGAAGCGTCTTAAAGAGCAGGAAGAAGAGCTTATTGCCAAGGATAAGAAGATCCGCGAGAACAATGAGTTCATGATAGAGATGCTCAGCTCCGTTGTTGAGGCGAGAAGCGCCGAGACCGGAGAACATACAAGGCGTATAAAGTATTTTACGAGAATAATACTCAGATATCTCATGAAATACTTCCCTAAGTATGGGATCACTCAGGAGAATATCATTGAAATAGCGAGAGCTTCGACTCTGCATGATATAGGTAAGATAGGTGTTCCGGATGCGATACTGTTAAAACCGGGCAAACTTACCACGGAAGAATTTGAGGTTATGAAGTCACATACGACGATAGGCTGCGAGATCCTTGAAAGAAGTTATAAGGACAAATCAACGGAGTTTTATCGTTATGCATACGATATCTGCCGATATCATCACGAGAGGTGGGACGGCAGAGGATATCCGGATCACCTTAAAGGAGAAGATATACCTATATATACGCAGGCGGTTGCGATCGCAGATGTATATGATGCGCTTGTGAGCCCCAGAGTATATAAGAGCGCGTATGCAAACAATGTGGCGTATGATATGATAATAAACGGCGAGTGCGGTCAGTTTGCTCCTGATGTTCTGGAGTGTTTTAAACTTGCCAAACAGGATTTTTTCAATATCATAGAAGTGATTAATATGTTTGATTTTACATGATAGTTTACATACAGGCAGTAAAGGGACGTAAAGTTTTTTGCTGCCTTTTGTATTGTATGGGGGTGGGAATATGGATTGGAGCGCAGACTGTGCATTTCCGATCGACGATGCGTTGGAGATCATTTTTATATTTGATCAGATCGGAAATATCGTATATGCCAATGATTCTGCCAAAAAAAAGCTCGAATACGGCGATGATATCTGCAGCCGAAATGTCAGCGATATTTTTCCCAATACGTTTCAGTCTGCGGAGATAGGTTTTGAAACTTATTTTCCGTTTGGTCACGAAATGCAGAATCTGAATGCGTACCGCAGGAACCAGACCTGTTTTCCGGTAGAGACCAAGATAATAAAAAGCGACAATCCTGACGGCTATTACATATGCATGGCCAACGATACGCTGGAAAAGGAATATCTTAGCCGTGAAATAGAGCATGTAAGGGAAGAGGCCCAACAGGCGCTTAAAGTCAAATCCGAATTTGTGGCCAATGTAACGCATGAGCTGCGCACGCCGGTCAACGGAGTGCTTGGCAATGTGAGGGAACTGCTTGAATTTGTGAAGGATGAGAAGACGCTCGGCTCTCTTAAGCTCATAGAACGCTGCTGCGGCGATATGAATAAGATAATAAACAATATACTGGACTTTTCCAAATTAGAAGCCGGAAAGTTCACTTTGGAGCCCAGGCAGTTTAACTTCAGGAATATGCTTGATTATGTGAAGGCCCAGCATATCAATAAGATAACGGAGAAGGGACTGGGCTTCTTTATGACTGTTTCTCCGCAGATACCGGAGAATATCATAGGCGATGAGCTCAGGATCGTGCAGATACTCAATAATCTGTTATCCAATGCGCTTAAATTCACGAGCGTGGGTAAGATCACGGTGGAAGTGGTAAGGACCGCAAGAGTCAAAGACCGTATAGAGCTGTTTTTTATCGTAAAGGATACGGGCATCGGCATAGATAAGGCCGATAAGGATAAGCTGTTCAGGAGCTTTTCACAGGTAGACGCTTCGATCTCCAGAAAATACGGAGGCACGGGACTGGGGCTCAATATATGTAAGCAGCTTGTTGAGCTTATGGGCGGAAAGATAGAAGCGGAAGGAGAGAAAAATAAAGGCACCACATTTTCTTTTTCCATATGGGTAGGCGTGACCGAGGAGGAAAACCTCGCGCTTTCTCAGGAAGATACGGGTTCGGCAAGGCCTGCGATTTTTAAGTTGTCCCAGGCGGAAGATGAAGACGACAGCACAGATAATGTAATAGTATATGGCACTCCTGAAAACATAGAGACTCTTAAGAAAAATCTTTCCAAACTTATTTTGTGTGTGGAAATGGAGAACTGGGAGAAAGCCGAGATGTTCATGGATACCATAAGACAGCTTTCGGAAGGCGCTCCGCGCGAGGTTTCCCGTGTCATTCTCAAGTTGAAGATGGCGGTACAGAAAGGAAATTATGAGAAGGTCAATGCCGAATATGAGGAGTTGAACAAATTTCTGTAGAAGGTGGTGCGCACATGTTTAATGAGAATATCATGCCAAACGGTGAGACGGTTCTGATCGTTGACGATGTTGAGGCGAACAGACTGGTTCTGGAAGAGATAATACAGGAGATGGGCTGCAAGCCGCTCCTTGCGGAGAACGGACAGCATGCGCTTGAGATCATAAAAGATAACAGGCCTCATATCATACTTACTGATATTTCCATGCCTGTTATGGACGGGTATGAACTGTGCCGCAGGCTTAAGATGGATCCCGATACCAAGAATATACCTGTTTTTTTCATATCCGCATATGACAATCCGGATGATATCGTGGAGTGTTTCAGACTCGGCGGGGAAGATTATATAAACAAACCCTTTATTCCGGAAATGGTTCAGGCCCGAGTGGGGGTGCACCTTAGTCTGTATGAGGCCAAACATGAACTCATGGAGTTGAACAGGCGACTGCAGGTGTCGGTTTCTGAGCAGCTCCAACAGATGGAGTTGGAAAAACGTAATATTTTATACGCTTTAATGAATATAACGATACAAAATGCCAATTATGAGGCGGGCTATATGGACCGGCTTCGCAAGAACTGCAGGATACTCGCTCAGGGTATGCAGTTTTCACCGTTATATGAGTCCAGAATATCGGACACATATGTTGATACCATAGAACTGGCGGCGCCGCTTTGCGATATCGGATACATAGGCATTCCTACCGATATACTTAAAAAATCCCTGCTTACCGACGAGGAAGCCGTCATAATGCAGAATCACACCAATATAGGCGCAAAGCTTATAAGCGATCTTTACGTGAACAGTGATTATAATGAATTCATAAGCACTGCCATCGACATTGCGCATTATCATCATGAAAGATGGGACGGAAACGGATATCCCGAGGGTATAGGGGGTGATGAGATACCTCTTGCGGCGCAGATAGTAGCCGTAATGGAGAGATATACTTCACTTACCGAAAGAGGTTTAAATACCAGGGAAGAGGCACTCGAGATCATGCGCGGCGAAGCAGGCGCAAAATTCGGTAATGAGATTTTTAATATATGCGATAAAATTTCAAGGCAGTTTTGTTGATTTTAGTTACCATACTGCAACAGGGGGAATGGCGGATTGACAATGACAGATGATGAGCTGCAGAGAATTTCGTATTTTATGAAGCACAGATACGGCATAGAGCTTGGAAGCAAAAAGGTTATAGTCAGCGGAAGACTGCAGAATTATGTGATAAAAAACGGTTGGAATTCATTTCACGAATATATGGATGCGGTGGAGACGGACATCACCGGAACTCAGGAAAAGATACTTGTTAATTTTTTAACAACTAATCATACATATTTTATGCGCGAATTTGAACATTTTGATTTTATGCGTAAGGAGGTTCTGCCGTGGCTTAAGAAGACGAATGCGGATACGAAGGATCTGCACATATGGTGCGGAGCGGCGTCAACAGGGGAAGAGCCGTATATGTTGGCGATGCTTCTTATGGACTTTTTCGGATTGGAGAGAGGTCAGTGGGACACTAAGGTATTGGCGACCGACATCTCCACCAAAGCGCTTTCACAGGCCATGCTTGGGATATACAGCGCCGAACAGCTTGAAAAGCTGCCCGATAACTGGAGAAGGCACTTTTTCAGGGCTATAGATGGCGCAGACCAGTATCAGGTGACGGATGAACTTAAAAATGAAGTTCTTTTCAGGAAATTTAATCTTATGGATCCCTTTCCGTTCAGGAAGAAGATGCATGTGATATTTATGCGCAATGTAATGATTTATTTCAGTGACGAGACCAAACGCAAGCTGGTTCAAAAGATGTATGATATACTGGAGCCGGGGGGTTATCTCTTTATAGGAACTACGGAAAGCATTGACAGGAATCATACGCCTTTTCAGATCATACAGCCGTCGATATTCAGAAAGAGAGAAGGTAATTGATATATGCAGCCGATCAAGGTATTAGTTGTAGAAGATTCAATAGTATTCAGAGAACTGCTGATACAAAATCTGAGTAAAGATCCTGCAATAAAAGTGGTTGCCGCAGCGAGAGATCCGTTTGAGGCAAGGGATCTTATTCTGGAGCACAGGCCGGATGTAATGACTTTGGATGTGGAACTGCCGAGGATGAACGGAATAGAGTTTTTGCGTAAACTGATTCCGCAGTACCCGCTTCCGGTGGTGGTAATAAGCTCTCTTAGCGATAAAGTGTTCGATGCTTTAAACGCGGGAGCCGTGGATTTCGTGGCAAAGCCTTCGCTGTCAGGCAGGGCGCAGCTTGAGGATTTTATTAAAAACGAACTTTTGGTAAAAGTAAAGATCGCTTCCACCGTTAAAATAAGCAATATCAAGAAAACGGTAATGAAGCAGCAGGAGCAGGAACATTCGCTGGTATCCCACAACAATCAGATCGTGGCTATCGGCGCATCAACGGGCGGGACCGAAGCCATTTTTTCCGTGGTGAAGGAATTTGGGACAGACATACCGGGAATCGTATGCGTCCAACATATGCCGCCGAAGTTTACGGAAATGTACGCCAAGAGGCTTAACGACCAATGCCGTATACAGGTTAAAGAGGCCGTGACCGGCGACAGGGTGCTTCCGGGGCACATGCTGATCGCGCCGGGCGGAGACAGGCATATGCATCTTGTAAAGGTAAACGGCTGTTATCAGGTTGACATAAAACCGGGGCCGAAAGTCAACGGACACTGCCCGTCGGTAGATGTTTTGTTTGAGTCAGTGGCAAAAACTGCGGGCGCAGGCGCGCTTGGCATTATACTGACCGGTATGGGCGGCGACGGAGCCAAAGGGCTTCTGGCCATGCGGAATGCAGGCGCAAGGACCATAGGGCAGGATGAGTCCACCTGCGTGGTCTATGGCATGCCTAAGGTGGCGTACGAACTGGGAGCTGTTGAATATAAAGAAAAATTAAACGATATTCCCAAAAGGACATATTCGTTGTTAAATAAAATGTAAAGGAGATACAAAATGAAGATTTTATTAGCTGAGGACGATTTTGTAACACGTAAATTTATGGTTAATTTTCTTTCCAAGTACGGCGAATGTGATGTTACCGTAGACGGAATGGAAGCTGTAGACGCGTTCATGATGGCCCTGGAAGACGGAGAGCCTTACGATCTGGTATGTCTCGACGTTATGATGCCTGTTATGGACGGATACCAGTCTCTTGTAGGTATCCGTAATCTGGAAAAAGAGAGAAACATTCCTGAGGATAAGGCTGTAAAGGTTATTATGACAACTGCCCTCAATGACGAGGCCAATGTCAAAATGGCGTTTGAACTGGGCTGTACCATATATTCCGGTAAACCCATAGATCAGGACAGGTTTGAGCAGGCGCTTAAAAAGCTGGACTTGATCTGATATAAGAATTATAATAAATTGTTAGGTAATTGCGAAACTATGATTTACGTTATCGGGATTGTACAAATTTAACAAAACCTTGCAGGCACGCTTGCGCTGCATTGAGCGCAGCAGCGGCACTAAGCTCGAAAATACCTCGCTAAGTGCCGACGCGCTCAGAGCGCCTGCAATGGTGTTTGTTAAATCTGTACAATCAATATACGTTGAGAGAGAGTTTCGCAAATGCTATAATAAATTATGTGGGAAAGGAGAAGTATATGGCGGATGATTTTAGCACAGACGGTATGTTAGATATGTATCTGTTCGAGAACGGGCAGCTGCTTGAGCAGCTCCAGGATATGGTTCTGGAACAAAAGGATGCCGACTGTTTTGATGAAGACAGCATAAATGAAATATTCAGGACCATGCATACCATTAAAGGTTCTTCCGGTATCATGATGTTTGATGAGATCACGGCTGTATCGCATAAATTGGAAGATGTCTTTTACTTTTTGAGAGAATCACATCCCAGACATGTGCCTCACCTGGAATTGGTTGATCATGTACTGGAAGTCGCGGACTTTATCTCTAATGAGATGGATAAGATCCGCAACGGTGATTCAGCGGACGGCGATGCCAGTGAGATCATAAAGAAACTTGATAAATTCTTGGATAAGATAAAAGACGAAAGCGGCGGCAGCGCCCCCAATGGCAAAAAGGAGAAAGAGCCGCCTCAGAATGTGCATGAAGAACCCAAACAGTTCTACATCGCGCCTATGGCGACAAGCGCCAGCCGCTTTTACAGAATATATATTTACTTCTTTTCAGACACTGAGATGGTGAATATCCATGCATACAAGGCTGTATATGCCCTGAAGGAGATAGCGGAGGATCTTTTGTATTCTCCTGAGGATATTCTTTCCAATCCTGATTCTGCAGAGACGATCTTTAAAGAGGGCTTTAAGATACTGTTGCAGGCTCAGAGCAGTGAAGAAGAGATCAGAGAGATCATCGGCGTAGGCTACGACATCGAAAAAGTAGATATCGTGGAATGTACGGCGAATGAGTTTCTGCAGGGCTTTGATATGGAGTTTGTGGCTCCGGCTCCAAAGATCGATCTTGAATCGAGCGTGGAAGAGATCGACGCCAGAATGGCGGAAGGCGGCGCGGAAGAAAAGAAACCGGCCAAGCCTGCGATAACTCCCGGTGATTTCGTTATTCAGTCCAAGGCGCCAGGTAAGCAGAAGAAGCTTGCAAAGGATAAACCTAAAGCTGAAAAAGCCACTTTTATCAGCGTAAACTTAAGCAAGATGGATCAGCTGATGGAACTTATAGGGGAGCTTGTTATTTCGGAATCGGTTGTTTTGCAAAATCCGGATCTTAAAGTGCCGGGGCTTAACCTTGATAATTTTAACAAGGCCGCGGCGCAGCTTTCCAAGATATCTACGGATCTGCAGAATGTTATTATGTCAATGAGAATGGTTCCGCTTGCGAATACTTTCCAGAAGATGAACCGCATTGTTTTCGACGTTTCCAGGAAACTGGGCAAAGACATAGAGTTTGTCATGGTCGGAGAGCAGACGGAAGTGGATAAGAACATTATAGAACATATATCCGATCCGTTGATGCATATTGTGCGAAATTCCGTAGATCACGGAATTGAGAGCAAGGAAGACCGCAAAAAGAGCGGCAAGCCTGAAAAAGGACGGGTCACCCTGTCGGCCAAGACGGAGGCCGGTAAGGTTTGGATCAGCGTGGAAGATGACGGAGGCGGTCTTGACAGGGATAAGATAATATCCAAGGCAAGGCGTCAGGGACTTTTGGATGACAATAAACCGGATAGCGCATATACTGACAAAGAGGTGTTTCAGTTTATAACCCTGCCAGGCTTTTCCACCAATGAGG
The DNA here is from genome assembly GCA_947631625.1 of uncultured Lachnospiraceae bacterium. Taxonomy (GTDB): domain Bacteria; phylum Bacillota; class Clostridia; order Lachnospirales; family Lachnospiraceae; genus UBA3282. Next base: position 120,696 of record CANRMA010000007.1, read on the forward strand.
TTGTTACCGAGTATTCCGGAAGGGGCGTGGGAATGGATGTGGTTGTCCAGAACATTCAGGCCATAGGCGGTTCTCTGGAGATAGAGAGTAAGAAGGGACTTGGTTCCATCATGAGTCTTAAGATCCCGCTTACGCTTGCGATCATAGACGGAATAGTGATGGAAGTCGGCAAATCCTCTTTTGTCATGGAAACGGGAGCAATCAATGAATTCGTCAGAGTGACGAAGGATATGATGATCCACGAACCTAACGGTGAGGAATATATAATGATACGCGGCGAGTGTTTCCCGGTGCTGCGGCTTGGAAAGTGGTACGGACTTGCAGAGTATGAAGAAGAAGTGGAAGACGGAGTCATGCTCATACTTGAAGTCGAGGGCAGGAAGGTGTGTCTTTTTGTCGACCGCCTGGTCGGAGAGCAGGAGATCGTGGTTAAGCCGATTCCTTCATATATTAAGAAGGTCAAAGGTCTGTCCGGCTGTACGCAGCTTGGCGACGGAAGCATAGCTCTCATACTGGATGCTGCCGGCCTGGTAGAGTGAGTTCGGTAATATGTTGGTGATATAAAAATATATAGAAAGGAACGGTATGTCTAATGGAGGAAATGAGTGGATTAAAGAGACAGGTTGAAGAAGATAAGGCCGCTGAGAAGGAACATGATACGCAGAAGGGCAAGTATATGACCTTTAAATCCGGAAATGAGTATTTCGGTCTGGAGATTCAGTATGTAAATGAGATAATCCAGCTGCAGGCGATTACCGCAATTCCGGAAACAGAGGATTATATCAAGGGGCTTATCAATCTCAGGGGTAAGGTTATCCCTGTAGTTGACGTGCGGCTGCGTTTTAAGCAGGAGCCTTTTGAGTATAATGACAGAACCTGTATCATTGTTATTAATATAAAGTCTATGATGGTAGGACTCATTGTTGAAAAGATTGCCGAAGTGGTGGAGATCAAAGAAGAAAATATACTTCCCCCGCCGACTATAGGCCGCGCGGATAAGTCTGCGCAGAATAAATATGTCTATGGCATTGGTAAAGTCGGTGATTCGGTCAAACTGCTGTTAGATCCGGATAAGCTTTTGAACGATGAAGATATGTCTGTTGTAGAGCAGGCCAATGAGATGAATGAGGAAGAGTGATCGGTAATCTGATCAAATAAGCAGTAAAAGAATGTCTTATAAGAATAAATGAAGAAGGATAAAGGAAGGTGCGGAGAATGAAAAGCGTAAAAATAAAGACAAGATTGATCGTAGGTTTTTGTATTCCCGTTGTATTGACTATGCTCAATTCATTATTCGGGATTCTGGCCATTCAGATGGTGGCGGACATAGAGGCGGACGACAGACAGAGGGTGATCGCCAATAATGCTGCCATACTTTCAACCGTTATACTGGTTATATCCATTATAATCGCGGTTGCAGTTTCTACATCGATCATCAAAGTTATTTCAAGATCTGTAAAAGTTCTCTCCGATGTGGCGGGCGAAGTTGCGCTCGGACGTGTGGATAATATTGAACTCGTAAAACATACCGATGATGAATTGGGAGATCTTATCGATAAGTACGGTAAAGTGATCGACAATATTAAATATCAGGCTCATGTTGCGCAGGAAGTTGCAGGCGGCAATATGACCATTTCGGTCAAACCCAGTTCCGGAGAAGATCTTTTGGGTAATTCATTAAAGAAGATGGTTGAAGACAGCTATAAAACTCTTTCAAATATTAATGAGGCGGCTTCACAGGTTACCATAAGCGCTTCACAGGTAGCAAGCGCATCACAGGCGTTGGCTCAGGGTTCTACCGAGCAGGCGAGCGCTATTGAAGAGGTTACGGCTTCCATAGACGAGATCGCAAACAAAACAAAGCAGAATGCAGAACGCGCAAATGAGGCGGCTGCGCTTGTTACAAAGGCTATTGATGACGTAAAACGTGGAAATAAACAGATGCAGGATACGATGAATGCAATGCAGGACATCAACAAGTCGTCCGAGAATATCTCAAAGATCATTAAAACCATTGATGATATTGCTTTCCAGACCAATATTCTTGCTCTGAACGCTGCCGTTGAGGCTGCAAGAGCCGGTGAGGCGGGAAAAGGCTTCGCTGTCGTGGCTGAGGAAGTAAGGAGCCTTGCGGCGAAAAGCGCCGCGGCATCTGCCGAGACAGCGGATCTTATTGAAGATTCGATCAATAAAGTTACATACGGTTCCAAGATAGTTGATAATACCTCTAAGGCTATGGAAGAGATCACAAGAGTAGTCGGAGACAGTGAGGTTATCATTAACGGAATCGCAGAGTCATCTAATTATCAGGCGACTGCAGTGGCGCAGATCGAGCAGGCTATCAGCCAGGTATCGCAGGTAGTTCAGACTAACTCGGCTACAAGCGAGGAGTGCGCGGCTGCCAGTGAGGAACTTTCAAATCAGGCTTCCAGAATGCGAGAAATGCTTTCTATTTATAATCTGGGTTCAGGAGCATCTCCCGTGTATAAGGGTTCCTCATATTCATCTGTTGCGACATCAAGCGCCAATGAGCAGATAATTTCACTTGGAGATGACTTTGGAAAGTATTGATATACAGATATTGACATACAGAGAGGAGCATATTAATGGATCTTTTTGACGAACTGAGAGGATTGGGTGTAGACGTTGACGGTGGACTTAAGCGTATTAACGGAAATGAGAAGCTATACACTAAGCTGTTAGGTTCATTTGTCAAAGCCATAAATACCTATAGTGTACAGCCTGATTTTAACGTGGCCGATCGTGATGATGTAATAGAGAGGACACATGCGATCAAAGGAACATCGGGAAATTTATCTATTACGCCGATATATGAAGCCTATACTAAGATAGTGGATCTGCTTCGCGCCGGGGATACCGAAAAAGCAAGAGACATACTTAAAGATATATTACCGGTACAGGAGAAGATCATAAGCTGTATAGAAAGTCATATGGAAGGCTAAAATAACATAAGATATTAACATTAAGTTTCTATTTTGAAGCGAACAGATGCCGGTTCTTTTGCGCTGAAGGAACCGGCATATTTATATCCATATTAAATATTTGATCTGATAAATGCGGCAGTATTTAAGGTCGGCATGGCAGGACCATAATTATCATCATATTGCAAAGGGATGGAAATGGCGGGAAAATTATTTAAAAATGCAGTGTTTGGGAGTATTTTAAAAATTAAAGTAACGATACCGGTCTTACTCGGACTGCTTTGTTTCGGATACGGAGGCGCGGTATTCGGCATACGCTCAGGCGGAAGATTTTATTATTTCTGGGGATTATGCGGCGCGGCTTTTATCGTGCTTGCAGTCATGAATTATTTTAAAGTATGGGATAAATTACCCAAAAGCGTAAGGAAAGTTATTTTAACAGCATTAATAACAGGTGTTATTATATTTGCATTTGTTCAGGGCATTATTTTGTCATATTTCGGTTCTGAAGGCGGACCCGGACTTGATTATATTATCGTGTTGGGGGCGCAGGTTAAGGAAGAAGGTCCGTCGTCAGCGCTTAAATACCGTCTCGATAAGGCATATGATTACCTGGTCGTGAATGAGGACACCATGTGTATAGTGTCCGGCGGACAGGGATATAACGAGCCGTTCAGTGAGGCTTTGGGAATGCGGGATTATCTTGTGGGGAGAGGAATTGACGCAGACCGCATAATAATGGAGGACAAGTCCACCGACACCTCGGAAAATATAGCCTACAGTTCAGTATTTATCAATAAAGACAGTGACAGCGTGGGGATAGTGAGCAATAATTTTCATGTATTCCGGGGAGTGAGTCTGGCCAAACATATGGGAATAAAGAATATTTGCGGAATAGCGGCGGATTCTGACGCTTTTTTTCTGATTAATAATATGGTAAGGGAATTTTTCGGAATTCTTAAGGATTTGGCGTGTGGAAATCTGATTTAGATATTGGCTGCGGGATTTATGTATGGTAGAATATTGTATATGGAATGTTGTAGGAGGAGTACCAATGAAAATATTGCGGGCGGCAGCTGTGGGAATGCTTGTTTGTATGCTGTGCGTGGGTTGCGGCGCCGGAGAGAAGGCCGATAATCTTGGGGCGGGAATGGAAGCCGTACAAAATCTGGAATATGACTCGGCGTTGGAGCTTTTTGAAGCGGCGTTGGCGGAGGGTGAGGATGAAAGGCAGGTCTGCCGGGGATTTGGACTGGCTTATATGGGACTGTCTGATTATGATAAGGCCATAGCATACTTTGAAAGAGCGCTGCAGCTTAGCGACGGAACTCCGAGGAGTATGGATTATGATATCAGTTATTATCTTGCCACGGCCTATTACCGCAATGGGCAAAGCGATGAGGCTATAAATACCTATGACGCCATACTGGCTCTTAAGCCCGAAGAAAAAGAAGCCTATTATTTAAGGGGCTGTGTGAAACTTTACAGCGGCGATTATGAAAATGCCAAGACTGATTTTGACGCCGCCATAGCGTTGGACGGCGATGATTATAACCGTCTTATCAATATTTATAACGTACTGACCGATAACGGTTATAAAGAAGTTGGCAGGGAGTATCTGCAGCAGGCTGTGGCAGATAATGAAAAGTCAATGGATAATTATGATCTTGGACGTATTTATTACTATCTTGAAGATTATGAGCAGGCCAAAGACTATCTGTTAAAGATAAAGACGACGTCAGATTATGAAGCGGCTTTGTACCTTGGAAGGACTTATGAAGCTCTGGGTGATTATAATTATGCGGCAAGCATATATGATGACTATACGATCGCCGACCAGACCAAGGCGGAGATCTACAATCAGTTGGGGCTGTGCAGAATTCAGATGGGTGAATATGAACTTGCGCTGTCGTCATTTCAGGAGGCTATGAATATTGAAGGAAATGAACTCATGCAGAATCTTAAGTTCAATGAGATAGTCGCCTATGAATATATGAAAGACTTTAAGACTGCGGCGGCGCTTATGAGCAATTATCTTAAGTCTTATCCGGACGACGAGGAAGCGATAAGGGAATACCGGTTTCTTAAGACCAGGTAAATTAAGTCAAAGCTGAATTTAAAGCTAAATTTAAAGCTATGAAACGCGGCGATATGCTGTAAAAGTAAAATCAGATAAAATCATGACATGGTATATATTGACAATAAAATTCCTCAATGATACTATATATAGTAGATTGAAGAAAGGTGGATATTTATGGGAAATACATATGTTCGTGTAAAAGGAATAATTAAAAGAGATGATAAGTACCTTTTGATCAAAAGATGGGTGGATGACCGTATTCCCGATCCATTTGTGTGGGAATTCATTGATACGGAAGTAAATCATGGCGAAGCTCCTGATGACGCCGTCTTACGCGCGATCAATGAGCTGCTTTCAATAGACGGTAAAATAGAAAAAATTGAATACACATGGTCAAACATGATAGCGGATACTCACTGTATAGGCATAGCATATATATGTTCCATTCCGGAAGAGGAAGAGCACAATATCATTCTGCCGGAGGAATACGGAGAGTATAAGTGGGTAAAAAGAGAAGAATTTGAATATTATATCGAAAACCAGTTTGTATTAAATGACCTTAAAGGACAGAAACTTTGATAAAAGGCAGGAAAAACGTCGCAAATTTCCGTATGCCGTATTGGAAAGGGAAACAAGATGATCGATCAGTTAGTCGAAAAGATTAAGAGAACCGGCGCGCCTATAGTGGTCGGACTGGATCCGATGCTTGGTTATGTGCCGGATCATTTGAAAAAACAGGCGTTTGACGAATACGGAGAGACTTTCAAAGGCGCCGCGGAGGCAGTATGGCAGTTTAATAAAGAAATCATAGATAATATATATGACCTTATCCCGGCAGTCAAGCCGCAGATAGCAATGTATGAACAGTTTGGGATCGAAGGACTCGTTGTTTTCAAGAGGACTGTGGACTATTGCAAAGAAAAAGGCCTGATAGTTATCGGCGATATTAAACGCGGCGACATAGGTTCCACTTCCGAGGCTTACGCGGTGGGCCATCTGGGAAAAACACAGGTAGGTTCCGCTAAGCTGAGCGGTTTTGACGAAGATTTTGTGACGGTCAATCCATATTTCGGTACGGACGGAGTTTTACCTTTTGTTAAAGTATGTAAAGAAGAAAATAAGGGTATTTTTATATTGGTCAAAACTTCCAATCCAAGCAGCGGAGAGTTTCAGGACCGGCTGATAGACGGCAGACCGCTGTATGAAATTGTGGGCGAAAAGGTCGCTTTGTGGGGCGGGGAATGTATGGGCAATGCCTACAGCAATGTTGGCGCGGTTGTGGGCGCAACCTATCCGGAGCAGGGTAAAGCGCTGCGAAAGCTCATGCCAAAGACTTTTATTCTGGTTCCGGGATATGGAGCGCAGGGCGGCAAGGGCGCCGACCTTGTACATTTCTTTAATAAAGACGGACTTGGAGCTATAGTTAATTCTTCCAGAGGTATTATAGCGGCGTATAAACAGGAACAGTACTCGAAATTTGGAGCGGAGAATTTCGCGCAGGCTTCAAGGGAGGCAGTGCTTGCCATGAAAAAAGATATTTCGGAAGCTTTGGAAGGCGCGCTGTAAGAGAATATTGAATTTATATGAAAAAGCAAAGCCGTAACAGAGCTTTGCTTTTATGATGTCCGCTTTTTGGCGAAACGGAGGATTAAAGATGAAGCTTATACATTGCGCGGATCTGCATCTGGATTCAAGTATGACTGCCAACCTCGGCAGCGATAAGGCAAAAGAGAGAAAAAATGAACTTTTGCTTACATTTAACAGAATGATACAATATGCCAAAGATGCGAATGTTGCTGCCATACTTATAGCCGGAGATTTATTTGATAAGAAAAAGGTCGCAAAAACCGCGCTGGCCGCCGTATGGAAAGCTATATATGAAAACCCCGGAACGGAATTTTTTTATCTTCAGGGAAACCACGGGGTGGGCGGATTGTTGGACGGTGTTGAAGAAATACCGGAAAATCTGAAACTTTTCAAGGAAACGTGGAGCAGTTACGTCCTTGAAGATAAGGCAGGCGGTAAAGTAACGGTCAGCGCGATAGAACTGAATGAGAAAAATAAGATCGATGCCTATGAGTCGCTTGTACTGAATCCGGAGGATTTTAATATAGTCATGCTTCACGGACAGGAGAGCGAACATTCGGATAAGGATAAGACCGAAGTGGTCAATATCAGGGCGCTCAGGAATAAAGGGATAGATTATCTCGCGCTTGGACATATCCATTCATATAAGGAAGAACGTCTGGACAGCAGAGGTATATACTGCTATCCGGGCTGTCTGGAGGGCAGAGGTTTTGACGAGTGTGGGGAGCATGGCTTTGTACTGCTTGATATTGATGCCGCAGGCCGCAGTTTCACAAGAACTTTTGTGCCGATAGCGGGAAGGAAGGTTTATACGCTTGAAATTGACGTGACGGGCTGTGATACCGTTATGGACGTGTTAAGCCGCATTGAAACAAAACTTTCGAATGACCGATACAGTCAGAGCAGTCTTATGAAATTCGTGTTGACCGGAGAAGTCAATCTGGAATGCGAGATAGATATTTCCTTTTTACTCAAACATTTTGAGGACAGTTTCTATTTTCTTAAAATATACGACGAAACAAAACCGCATGTGGATTATGAGGCATATGCCCTTGATATCTCGTTAAAGGGCGAATTTGTGAGGACGGTCATGAATGACGCTTCGATATCCGACGGAGAAAAGGCGGATATCATACGCTGCGGCATAAGACTTCTTACGGGAGGTGAGGCGTAAGTGAGGCTGATATCCTGTTATATTGAAAATTTCGGCAAACTGAGCGGGGTTTCTCTTAACTTTGAGGAGCCTTCGGGAATAAAGGTGATCTGTGAAAATAACGGTTGGGGGAAGAGTTCTCTTGCCGCTTTTATTAAAGTTATGTTTTTCGGCTTCGATAACGAGGGAAAAAGAAACCCTGTGGAAAACGAAAGGCAGCGTTATAAGCCTTGGCAGGGGGGAGCTTACGGAGGACGGCTTACTTTTGAAACTGCCGGGAAGACTTATATCATCTCAAGGATATTCGGGACAAAGGAAAAAGACGATGAATTCAGGCTTCAGGACGCGGAAACCGGGTTGGAGTCGGATGACTTTTCCGCCAATATAGGAGAAGAACTTTTTGGAATTGACAGAGCTTCTTTTGCAAGGAGCATATACATATCGCAAAATGACTGTACGACCGCAGTTACGGACAGTATCAATGCCAGACTGGGTAATCTGGCGGACAATACCGACGACCTCAATAATTACGAAACTGTGGCCAAAAAGCTTGCGGACGGGCAAAACGCCCTTTCCAAGACAAGAAAGACGGGCGAGCTTTACAGATTAAAGGAGCAGATCGCACAGCTTAAGCAGGAGAGCTTAAGGGGAGAAGCCCTGGATGCCTCGATGGAGAAATATATGGAGCTTAAGAACAGGCTTCATGAGGCAGGCGTGGCTTTAAAAGAAGAGAGAAAGAAACTTCAGGTAAAGCAGAAGGCGTTGAGCGCGTATAAGGATCTGCAGGTGAAAAAGAAAGAATATGAGCATCTTTGCGAGGCAGAAGCGAAAAAGAAAGAGGCTTATGAGCAGACCGCGGCCGGATTTCCGAACGGAGTGCCGCAGGAGAACGAAATAGACCAATATATAGATCTGGAATACCGGATAAGGGTGTTGAAGGAGAAACTGGACGGAGAAAGCCCGGACGATGGGGAAAAAGAGAGGCTTGCCCGGGCAGAAAGACACTTCGCCGAAGGTATTCCTGCCGTGGAAGAGATCGAAGCGATAAAATCAGGGACAGATGAAATCCGTACTTTAAGATGGGATATTGAAAAAAGCAGACTTACCAAAGATGAAAGGGACAGCCTTGATAAGCTCAGGGAAAGATTTAACGAAGCGCCGCCGACCGGGGAAGAGATAGACCGGATATCCAAAAGCCTGACTGTGATGAGTGAGAAGAAAAATGCGCTGAATGCAGGAAAAACGGCAGCTGAAATGCTTGGATTGACTATATCGGTCAAAAAGAAAGAGAAAGAGGCTGCGGAAGCCGCGGCAGGGAAGCGCAAAAGAGGCGTGTTTGCAGCCCTGGCAGGGCTTATTGTTGTTGCCTGCACAGGTCTGTTTGTTTATCTTAATGCTGTTTTGGCAAATGCAGGGAGATCGGCTTTGATAGCGTGTGGGGCAGCAGTCGATATGGAGATCGTGTTGGCCGTAGTTTATCTTTTTGTTAAGCATGCGGGCGGCAGGCAGGCTGAGGATGAAGATGAGAGGGAACTTTCCGAAAATGCATATGATAAGCTTGTCAAAGGAATAGAAGCAGATGAGGAACTTATAAACGATATAGCAGAAGAGGCGAAGAGATTTTATGATAAATACGGGCTTTTTTATGACGTGGATAACCCTGCGCCCGCTTTATACAGCCTCAGGGAAGATTTAAAACAGTATGATAAGCTTGTGGAAAAAGCCCGGAATGGCGAGACAGCGCGGCTTGAGAAGAAGTATAACGAATTGTGCAGGGAGGTGGGGGCATTCTTTGACAGATATGGCATTTGTGCAGACAAAGGAGCGGAAGCGGCAAGATCAGGCGGCGCAGGAGATACGGAAAGCCCGTTAGAAAGCGAAGATCTGGCAATGCATTATATAAGCCTTACATATAAGCTTGAGGAAGAGATAAAGCAGTATAAAGATTTAAAGAACAGAAAAGAAAATAACGAGAAGGCTTATGAAGAGTATAGAGACGGTTCTGAGAAACTGCAGGCTTTTATCGGGAAGGTTGGGTTCAAAGCTGAAACGGGTAATATGGCGGCTCTTCTAAACGCCATGAAGTCTGCGGGTAAGGCATATCTGACTGCCAAAGATGAATATGAAGAGGCCGTAAAGGCTAAGACGGAATACGAAGCCCAAAACCGCGAATTTATAGACAGGATCAAGAATGAAGATCCGTTTGAAGACGACGCTTCACTTGCCGACATAGAGGAACGGCTGAGCGATATATCGGCAGAGTTGGAAAAATACCATTCCGATATGGCTGCATATGACAGACAGCTTTATGAGCTTCAGGAAAGCCGGGATGAGGTTACGGAGGCTGAAAATCGTCTTAAGGATCTGCAGGAACTTTATGCAAATAAGGATAAAAAGCTGACCATAATGCAGCAGACGCAGAAATGCTTAGAGCAGGCCAAGATATCGCTTACGGCTAAATACACAAAACCTGTTAAGGACGGTTTTGACAGGTATTTTAAATGCATGTGCGATATTGAGCATAAAAACTATCAACTGGACGCAAACTTAAAAATGTCGGTCATAGAGCAGGGCATGCCCAGGGATACCGCTTTTTTGAGTGCAGGTTATAAAGACATGACCGGAATTTGCATGAGAATGGCCCTTATAGACGCTATGTATAAAGGTGAAAAGCCTTTTGTCATTTTCGACGATCCCTTTGTAAATCTGGATGAGGAAAAGACAAAAGGCGCCATGGAGATGCTTAAAATGATAGCGGGTGAGTATCAGGTGGTGTATTTTACATCTAATACTCATAATCTGCCATAAGGTTTACGATATATCCCTGTGTATCCCTTTCAATAGTTATGTCAACCACACCCGCTTTGGTCTGATAAAGTCCGAGCGTTTTGTCTGATAAAGTTTTTATCGGTTTATCTTTATATACAAAAAAACCGTCGTCAGCCTGCGTAAGTCCCCATTTTTCATATTCTTCATTTCTTTCAGTATCATCAAGACAAAGGCTTGTTTTAACATCAAATACATTTTCTTCTACGTTAAATTCTGCGGACAGCGCGGTTTTTATCTGAGCTTTAATAACATCGGAACGCCCCGAAACGTCATTTTTTAGGACCGACATTATTATATTTTCCGCGCGTTCCTTAGCGTTATTTCCCAGTGCGGCGTCGCGCGTAAGTTCTACGCTTACGCCCCACCGGCAGTTGCTGCTCAGGCAGAATGAACTCAGATACGGTGAAAAGGGCGCCTGCCAGGTTGCGGCAAAAACGGAAGCGCTGCATAGTAAAAACGCTGTTGCAACAGCAAGTGCCAACGCCGTGGCCTTTTTATAATTTAAAATATTTTTGATCCTTTTTTCTACTTCAGTCTTTGAAAAGGCGCTGTAAAACAGTGCAGGACGGTTGCGGCTTACCGCCATTTCAAGCAGGCTCAGGGCATAAGCCTTTCTTTCATCATCATTATCATAATAATCAAGTACCGCCTCGTCGCAGGCTGCTTCCAGATCCGAGTTTAAGAATCTTGACAAAAGCCATACCAAAGGATTAAACCAGTTTAAGATAAGCGCGGCAAGCATCAGAGCTTTAAGCCTGTTATCGCCATGCTTAATATGCATGACTTCATGAGTGATTATGTGACGCAGCATAACAGTATTTTCAAAATTCATATGCGCAGGCAGATAGATTGAGGCCTTAAACAGCCCGCGCGCCATGGGCGAAACAAGCCCGTCACATGTAAAAACGCGCACATTTTTAATGTTCATTTCGCTTAACACACTGTTTATTAAATCATTATTTTCAACAGGCAGGCTGTCTTTTAGCATAATATCGCAGCGGTGTTTTTGCCATAATAAAATAACTAATGTTATTATAAAACCCGCCCAATATAGCGCAATGAGCTTATCTACCTGAAATGTGCCTGAATTTTCGCTTCCGGGCATGTAGGCAGTCTGCTCGGTTACGGCAGTATTATTTTCAGCGGTCTCCTCCGTAATGCCGGTGCCGGGAAGTGTTGTATCGGTTACAGAGTTGAAGTGATCGGGCTCTTCTGATATGTCGCCGTATGCAGCATAAAATTCAGTGTTGGATGCAGTTGTTTCAATGGCGTCGGTAATTGCGGTATTTGAAACGGACGACGCCCAATTGGGAAGTTTAAGACTTATAGGGGTGCTTATTGAAAAAGGAATGAGCAGACGCAGCAGTACGACAAACCAAAGTATGGGAAAAACAAACTTCGGCAGCCGTTTTTTTAATATTATGCGAAGAAGCGATATGAGCAATATCATAATGCTTCCGGAAAATCCCATTAAATAAAAAGGCATATTCATTCTGAAATTTATCATTTTAGTCCTCCGATCTTGTTTTGTATATTAACCTTTCATTTTGCCCGTACTGTGAATCCCTAACGGCCGAAATAGTAAACTTTTCGCGTATGCGTGTATGCATGACAGTCATAAATCATATACGGTTATCTGGCCTCCTCGATCATTTTATAAAGACGCGCGGCATCGGCTTCAGACAGCCCCTGTTGTTTTAGGAACGAGGAAAAAAACAGCTCGCTTGAACCGCCGAACATCTTGTCGATCAGCTGTTCGGTTTCATTCATTGCAACTTCATCTTTAGTAATAAGAGGTTTACATAAAAAGTTTGGTTCTTCGCGTTCAATTGCGCCTTTTTCAATACATTTTTTAATAACGGTATAAGTAGTGTTTTTGTTCCATCCGATACTCGCTGACAGTATATCAACAATATCGCGGGCAGGCATGGCGCCCTTGGTCCAGAGGACGTCCATGACGTTTAATTCCGAGTCGAATAGTTTCATAATGACAGGCTCCTTTCTTGGTTGTTTTTATTAGGCATTTGCGAAACGATGGACTTACGTTATTGAGATTGTGTACGTATGCCAACGGACTATTGCAATAGTCTGCGCTCATCTACAGACTATCACAGTAGTCTAAAGCTGTCAAGTATTTTTTCGGTTCTCATATCGTTGTATCTGTCTTGCCCATGTTTTTGAAGTTTGTTCTTTCAGGTATTGAACAAGGGGTTCCAATTGTTGTTTTTCATCCCATGCTTCCAATGAGGCATAGTAAACTTTACGGTCTTCCTCGTGAATTATAACAGGCGGGTGATTGTGCGTGAGCAGAAAATAGTTCATGCACAGTCTGCCTGTTCTTCCGTTGCCGTTTGCGAAGGGATGGATGTTTTCAAACTTTGCGTGAAAATATGCTGCAGCGGTCAATGCTTTTTCATTCGGAATGTCAATTAGCTCTGAAATCAGTTCGTTCAGTTCTTCCCGCACATCTTCCGGGGAAGCTCCGATTTCATTTCTGCCGGTTACATAATCATGAAGTTTGTATTCGCCGGGACGTTCACCAAGCTGCCATCGCCTCGTATCATAGGTCCTTTGGGTTAAAAGTCGCTGAAAGTCTTTTATAAGGGTTTCGTCAAGAGGTCGTTTTATATTGAAAGAGGAAAGGAGAAATTCGTTCGCTTCTTTCGCGTTGCTGATCTCAAACAGAGTACGCAAATCCCCGGTATAAGAAGTTACACCGTCATGTTCAAATATTTCCCTGGTGTCGTTGAAAGTGATGTTGTCATTTTCAATCTTTCCGGAATGATATGCAAAGGCAATACTATGACCGTTCAGAGCCTCCGCAAGTTCTGCGTCTGTGGTAATATTTTTTTGCTGCCAAAAGGCAACGGCCTTTTCATAATTGTCCATATCGTGCCTCCCATACTAAAATCTAGGTTAATATCAGAAACATTAAGTTTATGATCGGCGGGTTTTAATTTAATGTTCCGTTTGTGTTATATTGTTCCATAGGGATTTATGAATACCCGTAATTAAAAAATAAGGGAATAAAATTATATAAAATATTATAACACAAAATGAATAGGATATGGCGCACTGATGAAACAGCTTTCAACAGTTGCTAATTGCATCATCCATTGATTTGTAAAAATTGTAGATTTGTAAATATTGTAGATTGTAGATTTGTAAATATTGTAGATTGTAGATTTGTAAATATTGTAGATTTGTAAATATATCATTTTCGGGAAAAAGATAAAATGGTATAATAACATTCATAAAAATATTCAAATGTGGAGACCGGTTATGAAAAAAGTGAAAATCACTGTGATGAAAAGAGCTTGTTATGAAGATTTGATCAAAAAATACGAAAATCCGATAACACATGCCTGTGATATGAGGGTCGGACAGGAATTTATCGCAAATGGCTGGCAGAAACCGGAAGGATTTTGTGACAGCGCATGGGACAGCATGTCTGCTTTTGTTATGGCGCTTGCCCATGGCGGAGAAGACTTTTATGAGGGGTGGATGAAAAACAAAAAGTCTGCCATGATTTCATGTAACGATGGCTTCAGACCGGTAAGTTTCCTGCTTGAGACAATGGATGTTGATGCGGATTGATGGGGTATATGAATGTATTTTGTCCGTAGCGGTATTTAATTTTATGGACTTGGACTATGATCCGGTTGAAAATTATGGGGTAATATAAGAGCAAATAGAAATGAATGGCATTAAATGTCACAATATGGCAAAAAATGTTTGGAATTGAGCAAAAATTGCTAATTATTTGAGTTGTTAGATGTTATAATGGATAACAAAAAGTTATACGTTGAGTTTGCCTTTAAAGGATAATTTTTAGTTATCCGTCACTTTTTGAGTGTTCAATTAGAAA